>NZ_PJRR01000017.1 GCF_002858865.1 Caulobacter vibrioides
GCGGCGCCATCGCGCTGGGCCATCCGCTCGGCGCGTCCGGCGCGCGCCTGGTCCTCACCGCCTTGCGCCAGCTAGAAGCCATCGGCGGCCAGCGCGGCCTCGCCACCCTCTGCATCGGCGTCGGCCAGGGCGCGGCCCTCGCCTTCGAGCGCGTCTAGTGTCGCTCGCCGATCCCGAACTGATCGAGGCCCTGCGCCACACGGTGCGGTCGCTGTGCCGCGACTTCCCCCCGCCCTATTGGCGCGGCCTGGATCGTGAAAAGGCCTATCCGACCGACTTCGTGGCCGCCATGACCAAGGCCGGCCTGCTGGGCGTTCTGATCCCCGAGGAATACGGCGGCGGCGGCCTTGGCCTGACGGCGGCGGCGGCGATCCTGGAAGAGGTCCACGCCAGCGGCGGCAACGCCGCAGCCCTGCACGCCCAGATGTATACGATGGGCACGGTGCTACGGCATGGATCGACGGCGCAGAAGGAAACCTGGCTGCCGCGCATCGCCGATGGTTCGATCCGCCTTCAAGCCTTCGGCGTCACCGAACCCACGGCCGGCACCGACACGACCTCGATCTCGACCTTCGCCCGCCGCGAGGGCGACACCTATGTGATCAACGGCCAGAAGGTCTGGACGAGCCGGGCAGAGCACTCCGACCTGATGGTGCTCTTGGCCCGCACCACGCCCAAGGACCAGGTGACGCGCAAGGCCGACGGCCTGTCGGTGTTCCTGGTCGACATGCGCGCCGCGCTCGGCCAGGGCCTGACGATCAAGCCGATCGCCACCATGCTGAACCACGCCACGACCGAGGTGTTCTTCGACAACCTCGTCATTCCGGCCGACAGCCTGATCGGCGAAGAGGGCAAGGGCTTCCGCTACATCCTCGACGGCATGAACGCCGAGCGCATCCTGATCGGGGCCGAATGCCTGGGCGACGCCGCCTGGCTAATCGGCAAGGCGCGAGACTACGCCAACAGCCGCGTCGTCTTCGGTCGTCCCATCGGCCAGAACCAAGGCGTGCAGTTCCCGATCGCCCGCGCCTACGCCCAGACCCACGCCGCGCGCCTGACCATCTATGACGCCGCGGCGCGCTATGACGCGGGCCAGCCCTGCGGCGAGCAGGCCAATATCGGCAAGATGCTGGCCTCCGAGGCTTCGTGGGCGGCGGCTGACATGTGCCTGCAAACCCACGGCGGCTTCGGCTTCGCCGAGGAGTACGACATCGAGCGCAAGTTCCGCGAGACGCGCCTCTATCAGGTGGCCCCGATCTCGACGAACCTGATCCTGGCCTATGTCGCCGAGCACGTGCTCGGACTGCCCCGCTCCTACTGATGTCGCCGCACGCGGACTGGATCGGGCGGACGCGCAAGAGGACCGCCGTGCTGGAGGCCTCCGACGTCGCCCGGCTGGCCGCGCTGCTGAACCGGGAGGCGCCCGCCGAGGTCCCGCCGGCCTGGCACTGGGCGTGCCTGGCCGAGCCGGTGGCCCGCGCTGACATCGGCCCCGATGGTCACCCGCGTCGAGGCCTGTTCCTGCCACCCATCGCGGCGACACGCCGGATGTTCGCCTCGGCCGACATGACCTTTTCCGGCACGCTGGCGCCGGGCCAGGAGACGGATCTCGTCGAGACCATCGCCAATATCGAGGAGAAGCCAGGCGCCAGCGGTCCCCTCACCTTTGTCACCGTCGATCGCGTGGTCTCACAGGCTAAGGAAGTCCGCGTTCGCGAGCGCCAGACCATCGTCTACACGAGCGCATCGCCGGCGCCGCGTGTGGCCGACAGCGGGCCTCCCCCGCCCGCCGCGTGGAGCCAAGACACGGCCACCGACCCCGTTCTGCTGTTCGCCTTCTCGGCCGCGACCTCGAACAGCCACCGCATCCACTACGACCTTGGCTATGCGACGCAGGTCGAGGGGTATCCAGGCCTCGTCGTGCATGGCCCGCTGATCGCCCTGCTGCTGCTGGACGCCATGCCCCCTCGGGCGATCAGCCGCTTCTCGTTCCGCGCGCTCAAACCCGCCTTCGCCGGGGAGACGGTCACGGCCGAGGGCCGTCTGACCGAAGACGGCGCGGAACTGTGGGCCAGATCCGGCGACGCCACCCTGATGCAGGCCCGCGTCGCCTTCTGAGCGCCCTACTCCTCCAGGGTCGACGTATCGAAGCCGTGGTACAGCGACAGGAAGCGGAACGGATGGCCGGGCACGTACTGGCTGAACATCACGTTGTTGATGTCGCTGAGCGTGTCGAAGGCGCCGATCTTCGCGTCCTGGACCTGCAACGCCAGATGATGGCGCGCCAGGTTCAAGGCGACCTGATCGATCCAGCGCGTGACCGTCTCGCGCGACAGCCGCGCGTCCAGATAGGCGCGCAGCCAGCGCAGCATGATCGCGGTCGTCGCCGTGGGTCGCGCCAGGAGCAGGTTGGCGGTGATCCGCGAGCCCGCCTGGGTGTTGCGCTCGTTCTCGTTGAGCACGAAATCGGCGTCGCGCCATTGGTCCAGAAGGTCCTCGACACCCCGCTGCAAAAGCAGGTCGATGTCGGAGACGAACACCGGCCTCTGTAGCAGGTCCAGCAGCCCGCCCAGGCGCTGGAAGCGCACCGACTGATAGTGCGCGACCGGAATCTCGATCAGCCCCTTGGGCGGGGCTTCGTAACACAGGGTGGTGACGGCCGAAGCGTCGAAGGCGTCTCCTGTGAAGACGAGGCGCGGATCGTTCACGCCGACGGTCGCAGCAGCGTCCGCGAGGCGCTCGGCCCCGCCGATGACGTGGATCACGACGAGGAACGGCACGTCGCTGTGCTTGATGACCGACAAGGCCAGCCAGCGCCCGTAGAGTTCGACATAACGCGCGTCGGCGGCGGCGAAGAACACGACTTGGGCGCCCACGGCGTCGGCGTGCGCCTTCAGCCCTTCAGCGTCGAGCGTGCGGCCATCGCCGGTCAAGAAGACTTGAGGGCCATCGTCGACCGCCGCCGGCGTGGGCGCGTCCAGCTCGGCGCCCGTCAACGCCTCCATCACCACCTGATAGTGGATCACCCAGTCGCGCCATTCGGGCGCGGGAGGCTCGACCTGCAGCGCCGCCGCCTCATCGAGCAGCGCTTCGAACAAGGCCAGACGCTCGGCGCTCAGCGGCTCGCACAGGATCAGGCTGACGGCGTCATGGTAGTATTTCATGCGCCCCAGAGGGTGCAAGCCGGAGGTCGTATCGCGCGCGGCGGCCATCGTCTTGGCCAGCTCGGCGGCGACATCGAGCGGCGCTTCCGTAACCGGGAGCGGGGCCGCGTCATCGGGCGGGACGCCCTCGAAGAAGCGCCCCAGCAGCGCCGTCGCCGCCGCCTGTCCGGGAAGAACGCCCTCCCCCGTCAGGATCTCGTAGCGCAGCCCGCCGCGCCAGCCGACCTGCAGCTCGAAGCGGTCGGTCGCCTGCCGCCACTGGGCTTCGCCCGGAAAGGCCATGCGCTCGACCAGCGGGGTCTTGGGCGCCAGGAGCAGCACGCCCTGGTCGTTGTCCACGCCCCATCGGTGGTGGGCGAAGCCGCGATGCGCGCCCTCGATCTTCAGGACTTCGAGATAGCGGGACGGCGTCGTGATCCAGCCGGCTTCGGCGAGCAGCGGCAGGCGCTCCAGCAGCACCGACGGACGGGCCAGGGTCTGAAGAACGTGCGGCGCAACGGCGTAGTCGAACCGCCCTTCTCGCGCCACCTGAGCCAGCAAGGCTCGGTACGTGTCCGGATCAGAGAGGTCGCCGGCGTGCTCCCCCGCTGGTCCGCCGAGAGTGGCGTCGCGCAGATCCTCAGGCCATCCGGGCGGTCCGCCGCCGATCAGCAGCACGCGGAAGGCCGGATCCTGCGCCTTGCGGGCCCGCAGATGGGCGACCAGCTCGCCCAGAGCGTTCAGCCCCGTGAGCTGGCCAAACTGCGAGGGCCGCGCCGCCCGGCGCTTGAACAGGAAGTCCAGTTGCAGAAGACCGCCGTCGCGCACACCCCGCAGACGGTGGAAATCGGTGACGTCGGCCGGCACGAAACCCATCGCCCGCAGTTGCTCGAACACCTGCTCGGCGGGCGGGGCCCCCTCGTTGAAGTTCACCACCGAGATCTCGAGCAGGATGTAGTCGGCCTGGCGTAGGACGGTCTCCCCGCCGCGCAGCACGTCCAGCTCCGCGCCCTGGGTGTCGATCTTGACGAAGTCAAAGCGCCGCCCGGCCAGCAGGTCGTCCAGCCGCGCCTTGGGCACCACGCGGCGGATCATCACGTCGTCGCGGAAGAAGTCGGTATTCTCGCGATACAGCGATGTGCCCGTCGACTGCAGCCATTCCTTGGTCAGGAACAGCTCGGCCTCGCCGTTCTCGTGCGAGGCCGCGACCATGTGGCGCTCGAACGGCATGGCCGCGAGGTCAGGCTCGCAGAACGGGTTCGGCTCGACCAGGGTCGGCGCGCAGTCGGGAAACACCTGCAGGAAGCCCCGTGTGAAGCTGCCCACGTGCGCGCCGATGTCCAGCATGGTGCGCGGCGCGTAGCCGTCCAGCTTCAGGGCCTGCAGTTGCTCGCGGTTCACCGGCCCTGCCCCTCCCACAGGCGGCCATCGGGCGCGATGGCCTTGACGGCGTGCCTCCGCGCCAGCTCGCGGCGATAGACCTCGTGCAGATCCGGCTCGGCTTGCGCCTCGCGCTCGTCCCGATCCAAGGCGAGACCCACCGCGAGATAGGCCGCCAGATTGGCGAGGTTCGGCTGCGGACGCAGGCCCGCCTGATACTCAGCGATCATCTCGCCGTAGAGCGTCTCAAGCTTGTCGGCCAACAGGTCCATGTCAAACAGCACGCAGGTGTCGCGATTGGCCTCCAGCGTGGCGCGCAAGGCCTGGGCGCGCGCACGATCCGAACCGATCTCGACGGCCTTTTCGACATAGGCTGCGGCGCTATCCACGACCAGTTCGGGAAGGCCGGCGCTGCGCACCAAGCTGCCGCAGACCCGCGAGGCGAACGAGCGGCCCGACCAGGTCAGGACCGGCACGGCCATCCAGAGCGCGTCGGAAGCCGTCGTGTGGGCGCCGTAGGGCGTGGTGTCCAGGAACAGGTCCGCCAGGCGATAGCGCGCCAGATGGAAGGCGTTGGGCATCTTGGGCGCGAAGACCAGACGCATGCGGTCAACGCCCCGCGCCTCGGCGGCGTCGCGCAGGCGAGCGTTGGTCTCCGGGTTGCTGTCCAGCAGCCACAGCACGCTGCCAGATGTGCGCTTGAGAATCTCCATCCAGCGGTCGAAGACGTGCGGGGTGATCTTCTGCGTGCCGTTGAAGCAGCAGAAGACGAAGCCGTCTTCGGGTAGGCCCGCCTCGGTCCGCGTCGGGACGTCGCTGGCCACGATGCGTCGCCGGTCATTCGGCTGGTAGCAGGGAATCCGGCGAACGGCCTCCGAGTAGTAGAGCTCCATCTCCGGCGGGATGATCCACGGATCGCCGACAATGTAGTGGTGGTAGTCGCTGCCCATCGTGCCGGGATAGCCCAGCCAGTTGACCAGGATCGGCGCGGGGCGGCGGGCGAAGACGGCGGTGCGAGCGTCACGGGTGTGGCCGTTGACGTCTACCAGGATGTCGATGCCGTCGTCGGCGATGCGCTGGGCGGCCTCGTCGTCGCTCATGGGGCGAATATCGATGAAGTGCTCGGCCGCCGCCCGGATGCGCGTGTTCAGGCCATCGCTGGACTCCGGGCCGCAATAGTAGGCGAACACCTCGACCTTGGCCTTGTCGTGCACCTCGAAGAGCTCGGCCATCAGGTAGCCGACCGCGTGGTCGCGCAGGTCGGACGAGATATAGCCGATCCGGGGGCGGCGCCCCGCCAAGTCGATCGGCGCATCGCGGCGATCGGCACGGACTTGCTCTGGCGTGGTCTTGGCTTCGCGCTCGATGAACTGATTGGCCGCGCCCAGCTGCAGAAGCGGATCGTCGGAATAGGCCGCGATCGACAGCGGATTGACCCCATTCAGCAGCGTTTCGCGGCTCAGGCGCTCGGTCGGCTGCACGGCGGGCCATTTGCATTGCGACAGGCGCGTGGCGACCAGCTGGCCGATGACGTCCATGGCCTTCGGATCGATATCCGCCGCCCGCTGCAAGGCCAGTTCCGCCCGGGCGGGCTGGTGCATCTCGCCCAGCAAGCGCGCGATCTGCTTGAGGCAGGTGAAAGCGTAGCTGACTCCCATGCCGTTCAAGACGATCGGCCGATTGGCTCCGGCCTCCCAGGTCGCGATCGCCAGCTCTTGCAGGCCAGCGCGTTCCTGGAGCCCGCCCAGATTGACATAGGCGGGCATGAACTCGGGATTGATCTGAATAGCCTGCTCCAGCGAGGCGGCGGCGGCGACACTGTCGCCGAGTGCGGCCTGGAGAACCGAGCGGTTGAACAGGGCCACGCAGAGCTGCGGATGGTCTGGGTTGAACTTGATCCAGATCTTGTAGGCCTGGTCCGCAAGCGCCGGTTGGCCGCCGGTCGCCAGGTTGCTGGCCAGGGTGATCACATCGCCCAGCGAACAGCCGTCTGCGGTCAGCTTGCTGAGCATTTCCAGGGTGTCGAGGTCAGCCATTGTCTTCCTGAAACCGAGGGGCGGCGGACAGGCGCAAGCGAACGCGGCGCGCGAGTCGACCGAACGCGATCATGGCATGGGGGCGGAAACTCGACCATCGGCCGAGAGGCGATCGGCCGCCGACGTCCGGAGACATCGGCGGCCGGGCTCAAGATCAGGTGACGGTCAGGTACGAGCTGACCTGGGCGTCGCTCAGGCTTTGCACCTGCGTGGCGGTCAGAGCGTTGGCCTGGGTGCTGGTCATCGCCTCGATATTGGTCGTCGAGAGGAAGTCCAGCTGGGTCGTCGTCAAGCCGGAGATCTGGGTGGTCTGCAGCTGTCCGATCTGGGTCGTGGTCAGGCTGTTGATAACCGTCGTGGTCAGAGCGCCAAGCTGTGTAGAGGCCAGAGCGCCGATCTGGGTGGCGCTGAGGTCCGAGACGTCCGTCGAGCTCAGGCCCTTGAGCTGCGTGGTGGACAGACCCCTGAGCTGGGTCGTCGACAGCGCGGCGGTCTGGGTGGCGTCCAGCGCCGACAGGTTGGTCGCCGACAGGGCGCCGAGCTGCTGCGTGGTGAGCGCCGCGATCTGGGTGTCGGCGAACTGGCCGATATCCGTCGTGCTCAGAGCCGCCAGCTGGGTTGTGCCCAGGCCCTTGACCTGGGTGCTCGTCAGCGCGCCCACCTGGGTGGCGTCCAGCGTCGAGAAGGCCGTGACCGTCAGAGCGCCCAACTGGGCGCCGGTCAGGGCGGACAGCTGGGTGGTGGTCAACTGTTGCGCCTGGGTCGTCGCCAAGGCCCCGATCTGCGAATTGGTCAGAGCGCCGACCTGGGTATCGGCCAGTTCGCCGATGTCCGTGGTCGAAAGCCCCTTCACCTGGTCAACGCTCAGACCCTTGACCTGCGTCACGGTCAGGGCCGCCATCTGGGTGGCATTAAGAGCCGAGAGGTTGGTCGTGGACAGTGCGACCAGCTGGCTGGTCGCCAAGGCCCCGATCTGAGTGTTGGCCAGTTCGCCGATGTCGGTAGTCGTCAGACCCTTCAGCTGATCCACGGTCAGGCCCTTGACCTGCGTCGTGGTCAAGGCGGTGACCTGGGTGGCGTTGAGCGCAGACACGTTGGTCGCCGACAGCGCTGCGATCTGAGCCGCCGTCAGGGCGGCCACCTGGGTGTCAGCCAGCTCGCTGATGTCGGTGGTGGTCAGCCCCTTCAGTTGGGTGGTCGTCAGACCCTTGAGCTGGGTGCTGTTCAGCGCAGCGACCTGGGTGCCGTTGAGGGTCGAGAAGCCGGTCGCTGTCAGTGCGCCCAACTGGGTCGAGCTCAGCGCCCCCACCTGCGTATCGGCGAGGTCGCCGATATTGGTGGTGCTCAGACCGGCAAGTTGCGCGACCGTCAGGCCCTTGACCTGGGTCGTGGTGAGCGCCCCCACCTGCGTGGCGTTCAGCAGGCTGACGTTCGTCGCCGAGACCGCGCCGATCTGGGTGGCCGAGAGGCCGCCGATCTGGGTGGTCGACAGCTCCTGGATCTGGGTCGAGGCCAGCGCCGCGACCTGGGCCGCCGACAGAGCGCCGACTTGGGTCGCCGACAGCTCGTCGATGTCAGTCACCGACAGACCCTTCAGTTGCGTCGTCGACAACGCCTGGATCTGGGTGTTGCTCAGCGCCGCGACCTGGGTGTCCGCCATGGCGGAGATGTTGGTCGCAGAGAGGTTCTTCAGCTGATCGGCGGTCAGGGCCGTGATCTGTGTGGTCGAGAGCTCGCCGATGTCAGTGGTGCTCAGGCCCTTCAGCTGATCTGCGGTCAGACCTTTGATCTGCGTGGCCGAAAGCACCGCCACTTGGGTGGCGTTGAGCGACGAGAAGCCGGTGGCCGTCAGCGCGCCCAGCTGGGTCGCGCTCAACGCGCCGACCTGCGTGTCGGCGAGGTCGCCGATGTCGGTGGTCGTCAGGCCCTTCAGCTGCGTCGCGGTCAGCCCCTTGACCTGGGTCGTCGTCAGCGCCGCCGTCTGGGTGGCGTCCAGGGCCGAGAAGGCCGTGGCCGTCAGAGCGCCGAGCTGGGTCGCGCTCAGGGCGCCCACCTGGGTGTCCGCGAGCTGGCCGACGTCCGTGGTCGTCAGGGCCGACAGCTGGCTATTGGTCAGCCCCTTGACCTGGGTCGTCGTCAGAGCGCCGACCTGGGTCGCGTCCAGAGCCGAGAAGGCCTGGGTCGTCAGCGCACCGACCTGCGTAGCGTTCAACGCGCCGAGCTGGGTGGTCGACAGGGTCTGGGCCTGGGTCGTGGCCAGGGCCGCGAGCTGCGAGGTCTGCAGCGCCGCGATCTGGGTGTCCGCAAGGTCGCCCACATCCGTGGTGCTCAGCCCCTGGATCTGGGTGTTGGTCAGCCCCCTGATCTGGGTCGAGGTCAGGGCCGCCGACTGGGTCGCCGACAGCGCGGAGATGTTGGTGGTCGACAGGTTCTTGATCTGGTCGGCCGTCAGGGCGGCCACCTGGGTGTCGGCCAGTTCGCCGATGTCGGTGGTGGTCAGGTTCTTCAGCTGATCCGCCGTCAGGCCCTTGACCTGGGTGGTGGTGAGCGCTCCGACCTGGGTCGCGTTCAGCGCCGAGAAGCCGGTCGTGGTCAGGGCCCCGATCTGCACTGCGGTGAGCGCGCCGACTTGCGTCGTCGCCAGTTCACCGATGTCGGTGGTGGTCAGCCCCTTCAGTTGGGTGGCCGTCAGACCCTTGACCTGCGTCTCGCTGAGCGCGCCGACCTGGGTGGCGTTGAGGGTGGAGAAGCCCGTCGCGGTCAACGCGCCCAACTGGGTCGCCGAAAGCGCACCGACCTGGGTGTCGGCGAGATCGCCGATATTGGTCGTCGTCAGGTTCTTCAGCTGATCCGCTGTGAGGCCCTTGACCTGCGTGGTGCTGAGCGCCCCGATCTGCGTGGCGTTGAGCTGCGTCAGATTGGTTGTGGAGATCGCCGCCACCTGGGTGGCCGCCAAGCCGCCGATCTGGGTGGTCGACAGTTCCTGGACCTGGGTGGTGGCCAGGGCCCCGATCTGCGCCGCCGAGAGCGCGCCGATCTGGGTCGCCGACAGCTCGTCGATATCGGTGACCGACAGGCCCTTCAGCTGGGTCGTCGAAAGCGCCTGGATCTGAGTGTTGCTCAGCACCGCGATCTGGGTGTTCGCCAGGGCCGAGATGTTGGTCGCCGACAGGTTCTTGAGCTGGTCGGCCGTCAGGGCCTGGATCTGGGTCGTCGAGAATTCACCGATGTCGGTGGTCGTCAGACCCTTCAACTGATCGGCGCTCAGCCCCTTGATCTGGGTCGCGCTCAACGCCGCCGTCTGCGTCGCGTCCAGCGCCGAGAGTCCGGTCGCGGTCAGAGCGCCGATCTGGGTCGCCGCCAGGGCGGCCACCTGGGTGTCGGCCAACTGGCTGATATCGGTGGTGGTCAGCCCCTTCAGTTGGGTGGCGGTGAGCCCCTTGATCTGAGTGCTCGACAGCGCGGCAACCTGGGTGGCGTCCAGCGCCGAGAAGCCCGTGGGCGACAGCGCGCCCAGCTGGGTCGCGGTCAAGGCGGCCACCTGGGTGTCCGCCAGTTCGCCGATGTCGGTCGTCGTCAGGCTCGTCAGCTGGCTGGTGGTCAGACCCTTCAGCTGGGTCGCGTTCAGGGCGGCAACCTGGGTGGCGTTCCAGGCCGAGAACTTGGTCGGCCCGATGGCCCCGATGACCGTGGAGCTCAGACCCGAGATCTGAGTGGTCGTCAGGTCCTGGACATTCAGCGCGGTGATCTGCGCCGACGACAGCGCTGCGATCTGCGTATCGGCCAGGTCGCTGATGTCGGTGGTGCTCAGCCCGGCCAACTGGGTGTTCGTCAGGCCCTTGAGCTGGGTGACGGTCAGGGCGGCGGTCTGGGTGGCGTCCAGAGCCGACAGGTTGGTGGGCGAAAGGTTCTTGATCTGATCGGCCGTCAGCGCGCCGATCTGGGTGTTGGCCAGCTCGGAGACGTCGGTGGTCGACAGACCCTTCAGCTGGTCAGCCGTAAGGCCCTTGACCTGGGTGGTCGTGAGCGCCGCGACCTGAGTTCCGTTCAGCGACGATACGTTCGTCGCCGAGAGGGCGCCGATCTGCACCGCCGAAAGCGCGGCGACCTGGGTCGTCGACAGTTCGGCGACGTCCGTGGTCGTCAGGCCCTTCAGCTGCGTGGCCGTCACGCCCTTGATCTGTGTCTCGGTGAGCGCGCCGACCTGGGTGGCGTTCAGGGTCGAGAAGTTGGTCGCGTTCAGAGCGCCCAGTTGGCTCGCCGAAAGCGCAGCGACCTGGGTGTCTGCAAGGTTACCAACGTTGGTCGTCGTCAGCGCAGCCAGCTGGCCGTTCGTGACGCCCTTGAGCTGCGTCGAGGTCAGCGCCCCGAACTGCGTGGCGTCCATCAGGCTGAAGTTCGTCGGCGTGAGAGCGCCGATCTGGGTCGAGGAGAGACCACCGATCTGGGTGGTGGACAGCTCCTGCACCTGGGTCGAGGCCAGGGCCGTGATCTGGGCCGCCGACAGCGCGCCCACCTGGGTGGACGACAACTCGTCGATGTCGGTCGTCGTCAGGCCCTTCAGCTGCGTCGTCGACAGCGCCTGGACCTGGGTGTTGCTCAGCGCGGCGATCTGGGTCTGGCTCAGCGCCGAAACATTGGTCGCCGACAGGTTCTTGATCTGGTCGGCGGACAGAGCCGCGACCTGGGTGTCAGCCAACTCGCCGATGTCGGTGGTCGTCAGCCCCTTCACCTGATCCGCAGTAAGGCCCTTGACCTGGGTCGTGGTCAGCGCCGCGACCTGGGTTCCGTTCAAGGCCGAGAAACCGGTCGCCGTCAGCGCGCCGAGCTGGGTGGCGCTCAGGGCGCCCACCTGGGTGTCGCCGAGCTCGCCGATGTCGGTGGTCGACAGCCCCTTCAGCTGGGTCGCGGTCAGGCCCTTGATCTGGTTCGTCGTCAGGGCGGCGGTCTGGGTGGCGTCCAGCGCCGAGAAGGCGGTGGGCGTCAGCGCGCCGATCTGGGTCGAAGCCAGCGCCGCCAATTGGGTGGTCGCCAGTTCGCCGATGTCCGTCGTCGTCAACCCGCCGAGCTGAGCCGTGGTCAGGCCCTTGATCTGGGTTTCATTGAGCGCCCCGACCTGGGTCGCGTCGAACGCCGAGAAGTTCGTCGCCGACAGGGCTCCCACTTGAGACGCGCTCAGAGCGCCGACCTGCGTGGTCGACAGGCTCTTCACATTGGTCAGGCTCAGCGCGGTGATCTGCGACGTGGCCAGAGCGGCGATCTGGGTGTCGGCCAGTTCGCTAACGTCGGTGGTCGTCAGGCCTTGCAGCTGGGTCGCCGTCAGACCCTTGATCTGGGTGGCGTTCAGCGCCGCGACCTGGGTCTGGCTCAGAGCTGAGACATTGGTGGCCGAGAGATTCTTGATCTGGTCAGCGGTCAGGGCGGCGATCTGAGTGTCCGCCAGTTCACCGATGTCCGTGGTCGACAGGCCCTTGAGCTGGTCCGCCGTCAGGCCCTTGACCTGCGTGGTGGTCAGCGCGGCCGTCTGGGTCGCGTTCAGCGCCGACACGTTGGTGGCCGTCAGCGCGCCCAGTTGCGCCGTCGACAGCGCCGCCAGTTGGGTGGTCGCCAGTTCACCGATATCGGTGGTGGTCAACCCCTTCAGCTGGGTTGCGGTCAGACCCTTCACCTGGGTTTCCGACAAGGCGGCGACCTGGGTGCCGTTGAGGGTCGAGAAGCCCGTCGCGGTCAGGGCGCCCAGCTGGGTGGACGACAGGGCGCCGACCTGGGTGTCCGCCAGATTGCTGACATTGGTCGTCGTCAGCCCGGCCATCTGGGCGTTGGTCAGCCCCTTCAGCTGAGTGGTCGTCAGGGCGCCCAACTGGGTGGCGTCGAGCAGGCTCAGATTCGTGGCGGTCAGCGCCCCGACCTGAGTCGAGGACAGCCCGCCGATCTGGGTGGTCGACAGCTCCTGCACCTGGGTCGAGGCCAGCGAGCCGATCTGGGCCGTCGTGAGGGCCCCAACCTGCGTGGCCGACAGTTCCTCGACATCCGTGACCGACAACCCCTTGAGCTGGGTCGTGGTGAGACCGGCGACCTGCGTGTTGGTCAGGGCCGAAACCTGGGTCTGGCTCAGCGCCGAGACATTGGTCGCCGAAAGATTCTTGATCTGATCGGCGGACAGCGCCGCCACCTGGGTGTCGGCCAGCTCGCCGATGTCGGTGGTCGAAAGCCCCTTGAGCTGGTCAGCCGTCAGGCCCTTGACCTGCGTGACCGACAGCGCCGCAGCTTGAGTCGCGCTAAGCGCCGAGACGTTGGTCGCCGTCACCCCGGCCAGCTGGCTGGTCGCCAGCGCGCCGATCTGGGTGTCGGCCAGCTCGCCGATATCGGTCGTCGACAGCCCCTTGAGCTGGGTCGTCGTCAGCCCCTTGACCTGCGTCGTCGACAGCGCCGCCACTTGGGTTGCGTTCAGCGCCGAGATCGCCGTGGCCGTGATCGAGCCGATCTGGGTCGCCGACAGCGCCGCGATCTGGGTGTCCGCGAGCTCACCGATGTCGGTGGTGGTCAGCGCGGCCAGTTGAGACGTCGTCAGACCCTTGAGCTGCGTCTCGCTCAAGGATCCCACCTGCGTGGCGTTCAGCGCCGAGAAATTGGTAGCGCCCAACGCGGCGACTTGGGTCGAGGCCAGTACCGCCAGTTGGGTGGTCGACAGCTGCTGGGCCTGGGTGGTCACCAGCGCGCCGATCTGCGACGTGTTCAGAGCCCCGACCTGCGTGTCAGCCAGCTCGCCGATGTCGGTGGTCGTCAGCGCCTTGATCTGGTCGACCGTGACACCCCTGACCTGGGTCACGGACAGCGCGCCCACCTGGGTGGCGCTGAGGGCGGAGAAGTTGGTGGCCGTCAGGGCCCCGACCTGGGCGGCGGAGAGGGCCGCGACCTGGGTCGTCGCCAACTCGCCGATATCGGTGGTGCTGAGCCCCTTCAGTTGGGTCGTCGACAGCGCCGCCACCTGGGTGGTGCTGAGCGCTCCCACCTGCGTCGCGTCCAGCGCCGACAGGTTGGTGACGCTGAGGGCGGCGACGCGATCAGCGGCAAGCGCGGCGACTTGCGTACCGGCCAGTTCGCCGATGTCGGTGGTGGTCAGCCCCCTGATCTGGCTGGCCGTCAGCCCCTTGACCTGGGTCTCGTTCAGTTGGCCGACCTGGGTGGTGTCGAAACCCGAGAAATTGGTCGCCGAAAGCGCGCCAAGCTGCGTCGCGCTGAGGACGGCGATGTGGGAGGTGTCGAGCGCCGCCAGCTGGGTGGAGGTCAGCGCCGAAACCTGCTGGGTGGAAAGCTGCGTCAGCTGGGTGACGTCGAAGACCACCGAAGTCGCGAACTTCGGGATCTGGGTGGCGGTGAGCGCCTTGACCTGGGTGGTGGAAAGCGCGGCGACCTGGGTGGTGGCGAGCGCGCCGATGCCCGTCGCGCTGATGGCGGCGATCTGGGTTCCGTTCAGCGCCTGAATGTCGGTCGTCGTCAGACCTTGGATCGCGGTGACCGAAAGGGTCGAGATCTGCGCGGCGGAAAGATTGGAGATCGCCATTCGTCCATCCTTGCTGGTGGACGCCCCCACGTGCGCCCGAGCAATTTAAAGACGCCCAATACGCAAGCGCCCCAAGCTAGCCACACTAAGGCTAATTCTCGGTAACCATATTTCCTTTCCAACACCTTTCAACGAGACACACGGCCGCAGATCGATATTGGTCGCACGCGCAACCTGAGGAACGCATCCGGACGCGCTCCGAAGTTGAAAAAACCCTTTCAAATCAAGGCCTCAGGCCATCCAACCATTGAGCTGCGCCAATCCTTGCAGCCGCTCCATTTCTTGCCGCTGAGCCCGCTTTCACGACGAGAACAAGGTCTTCGAAGGTCGGTTGGAGCCCGTTTGGACGCGGTTTCGCCAAGACCCTGATTCGGGGATCAGCCCCGATCGAAGGGCAGCAGCTCGAAACTACCCATCAGCCCGTCGACGCAGGAGTTGGCGACCCAGACGTCAAAAGCGCCTGGCTCGACGGTCCAATAGTCGTTGTCGCCGACGAACATCAGGTTCTCGCGCCTGAGCTCGAAATGGACCTCGCGCTCGGCGCCGGGCGCCAGGCTGACACGCTGGAAGCCCTTCAGTTCTCGGACCGGACGAGTCCGGCTGGCGACCCGGTCGCGGATGTACAGTTGCGCCACATGATCACCGTGAACCGGACCGGTGTTCCGGACCTTGGCGGTGACGTGCAGCGTATCGTCCCACGCCAGGCGAGCCGTGCTCAGCTTGAGGTCAGAGAGGCTAAAACTCGTGTAGCCGAGCCCGAAACCGAACGGATAGAGCGCGTCGTTGCGGATCGAACGCCAGCGGGCCTTGTACTCCTGGGCGTTGGGATCGGCGGGCGCGGGCCGCCCGGTCGTGCGGCTGTTGTAGAAGAACGGCTGCTGGCCGCTCTCGATCGGGAAACTGACCGGCAGCCGGCCGGAAGGGTTCACCGTCCCGAACAGCACGTCGGCCACGGCGTGGCCCATCTCGCTGCCCAGGAACCAGGTCGCCAGAATGGCGGGAGCGTCCTTGACCACGCCTTCCAGCGCCATGGCCCGGCCATGGCGGAGCAGCACCACCACCGGCTTGCCGGTGGCCGCGATCGCCTCGGCCAGGCGCTGCTGGACGGGAGGGATGCGGATGTCGGTGCGCGACTTGGCCTCGCCGGTCATGTCCTCGCTTTCGCCGACCGCCAGCAGGACGATGTCGGCCGCCTGCGCCGCCGCGACGGCGCGCTCGAAGCCGCCAGCGATCGTTGTCTCGACCTCGCAGCCACGCTCCACGATGAGGTTGGCGGGATCGGCCATCTGGGCCCGCAAGCCGGTGGCCAGGTCGACGTTCAGCCTGCGGTCCGCAAAGAAACCGCCCCACGCGCCCAGCACATTGTCGCGGTCGTCGGCGAAGGGACCGATCAACGCCAGCCGCTTGCCGGCCTTCGGCAGCGGCAGCAGACCCTGGTCGTTCTTCAGCAGCACGATGGACCGCGCGCCGGACTCGCGGCTCAGCGCCCGCATCGCCAGCGTAGCGGTATGCTTGCGCTCGACCTCAGGGTCGAGGGACCGATACGGATTGTCGAAGAGACCAATCGCCTCCTTCAGCGCCAGCACGCGCCGCACCGCCTGGTCCACCGCCTCGACGGGCACCGCGCCCGAGGTGACCAGTTCGGGCAGGTAGCGGTTGTAAAGGCCGCTCTGCATGCTGATGTCGATGCCGGCCAGAATGGCCAGGCGGGCGGCGTCCCGATCATCGGCCGCATAGCCGTGCGCCACCAGCTCCTGGTCGGCGGTGTAGTCCGAGATCACGACCCCCTTGAAGCCCCACTCCCCGCGCAGGATGTCGGTCAGCAGGCGTCGATTGGCGGTGGCGGGAATGCCGTTGATGTCGTTGAAGGCCGACATCGTGGTCATCGCCCCGGCGGCGAACGACGCCTGGAACGGCGGCAAGTGCGTCTCGCGCAGCGTCGCCTCGGACATCTCGACCGAGTTGTACTCCATGCCCGCCATCACCGCGCCATAGCCGGCGAAGTGCTTGGGCGTCGCCAGCATGCTGTCCTCGGCCCTCAGGTCGCGCCCCTGGAAGCCGCGCACGCGGGCGGCGGCCATGACCTCGCCCAGATAGACGTCCTCGCCCGAGCCTTCGGCCACGCGCCCCCAGCGCTGGTCGCGCGCCACGTCGACCATCGGCGCGAACGTCCAGTGAAGGCCCGACGCCGAGGCTTCAACCGCCGCCGCCCGCGCCGTCCGCTCGGCCAGATGCGGATCGAAACTGGCCGCCTCGGCCAGCGAGATGGGGTAGACGGTCCGGAAGCCGTGGATGACGTCGGCCGCGAACAGCAGCGGGATCTTCAGCCGCGAACCCTCGACCGCCGCCTTCTGGGTGTCGAGCGCGGCCTGGGCGCCGACCCCGTTGATCAGGGTTCCAATCCGCCCCGCCTTGATCTCGGCGATCAGGGTCTGGGCGTTGCGGATGTTGACCAGCGGATTGATGTCCCCGATCGGCGGGCGGATCATGTCGGCGAAGCACGACAGCTGACCGGCCTTCTCCTCGAGGCTCATCTGGGCCAGCAGGGCCTCGACGCGCCCTGAAGCCCGCGCGAAGGCCGAAGGCGCCGTAACGGCCAGCCCCGCCAGCGCGGCCGCGCCAGACAGGAATCCGCGTCGGCTCGACCCCACGGGGCCGCCGGTCTTCGTCTTCAAAACCATGGAATCCCCCGGCGACGCTTCACGAGGCGGGCAAACTCGCCGCTAAAGCTCCACCGTGCAACCGCGCTCGCCTATTCGGCCGCGTGGAACGCCGCGTCGGCATGCGAACCCGGCTGGTTATAGGCCTCAAGGTCAAGAATGCCCTCGCGCTTGGCGACCAGGGTCGGGACCAGCGCTTGCCCCGCGACGTTCACCGCCGTGCGTCCCATGTCGAGAATCGGATCGATCGCCAGCAGGAGACCCGCGCCTTCCAGCGGCAGACCCAATGTCGACAGGGTCAAGGTCAGCATCACCGTCGCCCCGGTCAGGCCCGCCGTCGCCGCCGAGCCGATGACCGACACGAAGACGATCAGCAGATAGTCCGACCAGACAAGATGCACCCCGAAGAACTGGGCGACGAAGATTGCGGCGATGGCCGGATAGATGGCCGCGCAGCCATCCATCTTGGTGGTCGCGCCCAGCGGTACGGCGAAGGCGGCGTAGGCCCGCGGCACGCCCAGACGCGTCTCGGTGACCGTCTCGGTCAACGGCAGCGTGCCGATGGACGAGCGCGACACAAAGCCCAGCTGGATAGCGGGCCAGGCCCCTTGGAAGAAGCGGATCGGGTTCAGGCCGTTCAGCGCCAGCAGGACCGGATAGACAAGCAGCAGAACCAGACCAAGGCCGGCATAGATCGCCACGGTGAACGCGCCCAGCTGGCCCAGGGTCGTCCAGCCGTATTGGGCGACGGCGTTGCCGAACAGGCCCACCGTGCCGATCGGCGTCAGGCGGATCACCCACCACAGCACCTTGCGGACAATGGCCAGGGCCGAGGCGTTGAACTTCAGGAACGCTTCGCCCGCCTCGCCGACCTTGAGGGCCGCAACGCCGGTGACCAGCGAAATGACGACGATCTGCAGGACGTTGAACGACAGCGACGTGCTGGCCGCGCCGGCGTCCGAGATCTTGGTCGAGGCGGCCAGGCCCAGGATGTTCACCGGCACGAGGCCCGTCAGGAAATCGAGCCAGGATCCATGCGTCTTGGGCGCCTTGGCCGCGGCGGCGTCGAGGCTGGCGTGCAGGCCGGGCTGGAGGACGAGGCCCAGCGCGATGCCGATGACGACCGAGATCAGGGCGGTGACCGCAAACCAGAACAGCGTCCGCCATACCAGGCGCGCGGCGTTCTGCATCTGGGCGATGTTGGCGATGCTGGCGACGATCGCGGTGAACACCAGCGGCGGCACCAGCACGCGCAGCAACTGGACGAAGATCTGCCCCACCTGCCGCAGGGTTTCGGCCAGGACATAGCCGGCCTGCCCCTCGGCGGGACCTAGCTGACGCGCCAGCAATCCCAGCCCCAGGCCCGCGACCATGGCGATCAGGACCTGGGCCCCGAACCCGCTGATGAAGCGGCTGCTCTTGGTCTGCGTGGCGGCCATGACGTTCCTCGACAATCGTATCGCCGGGCAATGTCGTGTCGCGGAGTGGGATTTACGAGCGAGGTTTTTCCAGGGGCGACCCCAGGAAATCTGAAGCGCTCAAAAACGAGGCGAGCCAGGCCCGCCTTCCCTGCCCTCGCCACAAAAAGAACCCCGGGAGGACGAACCTCCCGGGGGCGCTTGCAGGGCAGTATCAGGCGAAAGGCTAGTGGCCGGCGGCCACGCCTTCCTGGATCTCGTGGGTCGGGGCCTTCTTGGCGACCAGGGCGAACCACAGGACGTAGACGTAGCAGAGCAGCGGGGCTGCAAAGGCAAGGGCGCGAGAGCCAGTCGCTTGCTCGATTGCACCGAAGATCAACGGCAGAGCCGCGCCGCCGACGATTGCCATGCAGAGCAAGCCCGAGGTGGCGGACGTCGGCGCCGACGAGCGCTGCAGAGTCAGGGTGAAGATCGTCGGCAACATGATCGAGTTGAAAAGGCCGATCAGCAGGGCCGCGAAGGCCGGGATCAGACCAGTCGTCACCGGCGCAGAGGCCAGCAGCAGGTTGATCGTGCCGGTATGCGCTGACGGCGTCATGTCCTTGGTGAAAATCACCAATAGGCACAGCGCAATTGCACCAACGGCAACTAACGCCAGCAATACATAGTCCTTAACAACTTTTAGCAGCGCCGACCCGGCAAACCGACCAATCATGGCGAACACCATGTAGAAAGTCGTCAGCTTTCCGGCCTGTTCCGCCGTGACGTTAAGCACATGGCTGTGCTCAAGGAACCGGATCAAGTTCAGCGAGATGGCAACCTCGGCGCCGACATAGAGAAAGATGCCGATAGCACCTAGATTGGCCCACTTTGAGTTAAGCGCCGACAGCGGACTGACAAGGTTACCCGTTTTTGGCGCAGCATCGGTGATCTTCTGGCGAACCATGAAGATGAGCAAGATGAAGAGAGCTAGGCCAATGCCAATTGCCATGTAGACGTTACTGACAAAGCCCAAAGCCTGTTCGCGCAGAGCGTCAGTTATTACTGCGTCTTTGGCAAAGATATCGCCCTTTAGCAGGAAGTTAGCACCGAACCAGAGGCCGCAGGCAGCACCCAGCGAATTGAACGCTTGGGACAGATTTAGCCGGAAGGAGGAGTCCTCGGGTTTGCCCAAAGAGGCGATAAGCGGGTTGGCTGCGACCTGAAGCAATGTGATGCCAGAGGCCATGACAAAGAGACCGGTCAGAACCAAACCGTAGGTGTGCAGCTTAGCAGCAGCGACGGCGATGAAGCAGCCGGCGACAATACCGCCAAGGCCCACCATAACAGATCTGGCGTAGCCAAACTTGGATAGGAACGCCGCTGATGGCATCGACATCAGGCCATATGCGATAAAGAACGCTGAACCGGTCAGATTGGCCTCGACCGGCGTGAGCGTGAAGACTGTCATCATGGTCTTCAGCAGCGGGTCGAGCAGGTTGGTGACCAGCGCCCAGATGAAGAACAGGCAGGTCACGTAGACGACGGCGAGTTTGACGCCCCCGCCCTTGGCCGTGGTCTTGGTGATCGCGGCGTCGGTCATTGGCCGACACCTCCGAGGTTGAACGTCAGGAACGCAATCACTGCACCACTCCCTAGTGACGATGTGTCAAATCCGTCTTCGCGCGGATGTCGCATTCACCGGAAACGTGACAACGTTGTCAACCATACGTGTGGATTTTCTCGCGTTTTCGTGTCGGCGGCGATCGCCGAACCGGCCGTCGCGTTGATGCATTTCGTCGGCTGGGACTCACGCCGATGGACGGCGATCCGGGCAACGGCCGAGCCGGTTCAGCCCCCGCGACACGGGATCACCGCATAGCGATGCGCCGTCATCCAGCGACGGCCTGACGCGTCCGAAAGATCCTCGGCATAGGGCGCGGCGGGCGACCAGACCCGCGCCTTCAGTCCTGCATCGAGCACCCCCTCCCCGTCCCAGAGCGGTGAGACGATCCAAGCCGGGGCATCCGAGGCCGCGCAGAACGCCCGCACCTTCTCCGGCTTAGGCGGCGGCGGCTTCAGCGCATCCATCAGCAGCGGTCGGATCCAGTCAGGCCCCGCGAGGCCGGCGGCCTCGACCCGCGCCACCCGATCGTGCAACGCCATCGCCAGGGGACGCGAGAACACCACGCCTGCGCTCTGAACCTTGCTGATCCAGCTGGCCCGGCCCGCAACGAGCCATGGCTCCACGTCGCCGGCCAGCCAGAGGACTTCGCCCGGCCGGGAAGCCATCATCGAGACCAGGGTCGGATCACGGCCGGCGTCGCGCTGGCGGATATAGGCGGATCGGTCGTCCCAGAGCAGGGTCGCCGACAGCCCGACCACCAGCAGGCCGACGAGCCGCAGAGACCGGCCGGGCGCCTTCCAGGCCTTAGCCATCCAAAGGCTAAGCCCGCCGGCGATCAGCAGGGCGGGCAGATCGCTGGCCCAGACCAGCCCTTGGCTGAAAGGCCAGGCGTCCGGCAGGCGGGCCAGGGCTTCGCGCAGCGCATAGCTTCGCAGCGCCCCATAGCCGACCAGCGCCACCACGAGCGCGCCCACCGCGATCGCTCCATAGAGCCTGGGCCGCGACAGGCGAACCCGATCGCCCAGCAGCAGGAACGCCAGCCCGACCGGCGCGATCAGCAGTCCAAGATCGCTGATGCCGCGAACCATCCAGGCGATGCTCAGGAAAGCCAGGCCGATCAGGCCCGAAGCGCCCTTCCGAGGGGCTTCGATGCAGACCAGGGCCAGACCGATCGTGGCCAGCACGGCCATCGGCTGCAGGGTCCGCCAGGTCTGAGCCTGGAGAAAGAGCAGCAGCGAGACATGATCGGCCAGCAGCGCGGCTGCGGCCACCCCGGCCAGTCCCGCCGCCAACCCGCCCAGCGCCAGCCGACGGGCCGCCCCCGTCAGCAACGACGCCGCTGCGGCGAGCGTACAGGCCTGGACGGCGAGCCGTCCCCAGGTCTCGGCCGACCACTGCGACGGAAACAGGATCGGGCTGCGCGTCTCGACAATCGCTCGCCAGGCCGGGTCCATGACCGTCACCAAGCGGTCGGCCAGCGGCAGGCGAAAGAGGCCCGCGACCACCAGGACGCCCAGCGCCGCCAGACCCGCCCAGAACCAGCGACGGTCTTCCAGACAGATCGCCAGCCCGATGGCGGCGGCCGCGCAGAGACCCATGATCGGATGGAAGAGCATGCCCAGAGCGCAGGCGCCCAAGGCCAGGACGCGTCGCCCCGACAGATAGGCGGCCATGCCCAGGAGACCGGCCGCCTCGGCCAGGCCGCGCGGCGTGGCGTAGGGCTCGCCAAAGCCGATCACGTTCATCGCGCCATAGAGCGCCGGCAGGATGGCGGCGAAGACCAGGGCGACCCAGCGCTCCCCCTGGGAACGATCGGCGAGCAGCCGCTCGATCAGCAGCGCCAGGGCGACGAACCAGAGCAGGAGCGTGACCAGGACGATCGCCAGCGTCGCCCCCGAAACGCCCAGCATCGCGATCAGCCGCGCCAGCAGCGGCGTGTAGAGACTGAAGCCGAACTGGCCGTCGTGGACGAAGATCAGGTCGCGCCCGACCCCGCCCGGGTCCAGCTTGGCCAGGGCGTCGCCCACATAGAGGCGGCCGTCGTGATGGACGCCCGGAAACGGTCGGCTGAGCAGGAACAGGCCGAACGCCGCCAGCCAGCCGAGCCAGCGGCTGTCGGCGAACCGCTCCAGACGATTCACGACCGGGCGATGTCGGCGCGCGGCGCTCGGAACAGCAGCGCCCGGCGGACGGTGAAGTTGAACAGGAAGACGAGACAAGCCGTCGGCCCCTTGGCCGAGGCGGGAGCCATGCCGAACGCTTCGACGCCGACGATCATCAGTCCTTGGGTCAGCAGCAGCCCGGCCAGGCCCACCCCAAGGAAACCGGTGAACTCGCGCCAGCGGTCGGCGATCGGACGATGGGCGAACACAAGTCGGATCGACAGGACATAGGCCACGCCGATGCCAAAACAGAAGCCCACCCCGGAGGCCAGCAGGTAGTCGACACCGGCCCAGGTCAGCAGAACCAGAAGCCCCCAGTCGACCGCCAGCGCGGCGGCGCTGACCAGGCCATACAGGATCAGCTCCCGAAAGCCCTCCGGCAGGAGGCGCCAGATCGGTCCGGCCAGGGTGAAGATCATGCGGCCACCTTGGTCGGCACGGCGCGCTCGCTGCGCAGGGCCTGACGGGCGCCGGAGACGCCGGCCTCGCCGTACTCGGCGTCCTCGTTGACCTCCCAGACATCGTGGAGGGTCTCGCCGGCGATGATGTTCTCGGCCGTCAGCAGGCCGGTCATCATGGCGTGGTCCTGGTTGTTGTACTTGTGCATGCCGTTGCGGCCCACCAGGTGCAGGCCCGGGAAGTGCATCTTCAGGTCCAGGCGGATCATCTTGACGTGCTCGGCATAGGCGTCGTCATAGACGGGGTAGGCCTTGTGCTGTCGCACCACGCAGGCGTCATAGACGTCCGCCGGCTCCATCAGACCGATCTTGCCGATCTCGCGCTTGGCTTGAGCGATCAGGTCCTCATCCGAGGTCGTCCAGAGGCCGTCGCCCTCGAAGCAGAAGTATTCCAGCCCCAGGCAGGTCGAGACGCCGTCCGGGATCATCTCCGGCGACCACGAACGGAAGTTCTGCACGCGGCCGACCTTCACCGACGGGTCGTGGATATAGATCCAGTTGTCCGGCAGTTCCTTCTGCGGCTTGCCGATCAGCACCACGGTGATGAAGTCGCGGTACATCAGCTCGCCGGCATGGAAGACGCTGATCGGGGTCGGGCTGATCGACTGCATCAGCTCGCGGATCGGCGCGGACGAAACGACGTTGTCGGCCGTGTAGATCTCCTTGCGGCCGTCGGCGCAGGTCACCGCGACGGTCCAGAGCTTGGCGATCTTGTCGAAGTGCAGGCCGTCGACCTTGCGGCCCATGCGGACGTCACCGCCCAGGGCCATGACCTTGTCGGCGCAGGCCTCCCACATCATGCCCGGGCCCTTGCGGGGATAGCGGAAGCTCTCGATCAGGGTCTTGGGACCACCCTCGGCGGCCTTGCCGCGCAGGCCCAGCGAGCGCTTGACGCCGTCGATGATCGCCGCGCCCAGGTCCAGGCCCTTGATCCGCTGGCTGGCCCAATCGGCCGAGATCTCGTCGCAGCTCATGCCCCACACCTTCTCGGTGTAGGTCTTGAAGAAGATCGAAAACAGCTTCTCGCCGAACTGATTGCGCACCCACTGGTGGAAGGTGGTCGGCGCCGCGATCGGGGTCAGCTTGGCCCAGCCGAACGAGGCCATGCACTTGGCGGCCGTCCAGACGCCCAGGTTGGCCAAGGCCTCGAAGGCCTTCAGGGGATAGGCGTAGAACTTCTCGCGGTAATAGATCCGCGACAGGCGCGGCCGGTCGATGAAGTCGTCGGGCAGGATCTCGTTCCAGAGATCGACGATCTCCTGGCTCTTGGAAAAGAAACGGTGTCCGCCGATATCGAACTTGAAGCCCTTGTAGTCGACGGTGCGGCTGATGCCGCCGACATAGGTTTCGTCCATCTCGAGCACGGTGACGCCACGCCCGGCCTTGGCCAGAGTGTAGGCGGTGGTCAGGCCGGCCGGACCGGCCCCGATCACCAGGGTTTCCACGTGCTGGCCCATGCGGCCCCCTCCCAATCCCGTTCCGGTACAGAATGGTCCGCGATGGTTAAGGCGGTGTACTCACGCGTGGTGAATTCTGGTTAATTGCACGAGCGAGACGATTGGTCGCGGACGCTGGAGCTTCCCGCCTCCCCCTCGCGGGGGAGGTGTCCGCGAAGCGGACGGAGGGAGAAGCGCCGCCGCCCCTATCGATACCCCAGCAGCGCCCGAAGGCCCGGCGCATGGAAGTCCACGACCCGCTTGTGGGTGTCTGACAACACCTTGGGCACCTCGGCCGTGACCTTCAGGTTCTCGCGGGCGGTGCGGCTTTCCTTCGGATCGGCGCCGGCCTCGACCCGGTCGCGCCAGTCGGCGGGCAGGTCCAGGCCGCAATCGGCCAGCAGCTGGCGGAAAAAGGCCTCGGCGCGCTTGGAGCCCAGGTCTTTCAGGTTCTCGACGATGTCCTCGTAGCGGACCACGACCGCTCGCGAGCCCATCCAGGCCACGGCGTTCATGCTGAAGACGTCCTTCAGGTCCGGCACACGGCCATGGGCGCCCAGGATCATCATCATGATGACGTCCTCGACCGCCGCCCCGCCGTTCTTGATATGCTCCAGATTGCCCTGGAACTCGTCGGACAGATAGAAGCGCGCCCGCGCCAGCACCCAGTCGTAAGGGTCGCGCACCAGGACGATGTGACGGGTGTCGCGCAAGGCCACCGCCGCCTCGTCCGAGAACAGCATGTGGCCCCAGCTGATCATCGGCTTGTCGACCAGGAAGGCGTCGCGGCTGCGCGACAGCAGGGCGTGCTGGATGTATTCGCGCCGCCAGTGCTGATCGGGATGGACGAACATCCGCAGGATATTGCGGATCAGGTGCGTGCCGGCCTTGGGAACGCTGTTGAGGAACACCGATTGGGTCAGCCGCGCACGCTCGAAGCGCTGGCCGATCTCGTCGAGATTGTCGGGCTTGCCCCGGATGATGGCGTTCACGCGAACAGGTTCCTTGAAACAAAGACGGCGGCGACCACAGGGTCGCCGCCGCCATGTTAGCCCGTTGGGCTAAGACTAGAAGTGGGTCGAGATGTTCAGGAACACCCGACGACCCAGATAGTCGTACTGCGAGGCGAACACCGAGCCGCCCACCGTGTCGTACTCGCCCTGGCCCAGCGTGACCGCCGGCGGGGTTTCGTTGAAGACGTTCGAGACGCCGCCCAGGATAGTGAAGCCGTCGAACTTCTTCTGCAGCGAGATGTTGTGATAGGCGGTGAACTCGGTGTGGACCTTGTAGAAGGTCGTGCCGGCCGCGTTCTGGGTGGCTTCGGTTTCGGCGTCGGACGCCTTGCCGATCATGTTGATGCCCCAGAAGGCCGTCCAGTCGTTCTTGGTGAAGCGGAAGTTCAGACGACCGGTCCAGTCGGGGTCGCCGACGAAGCCGTTGTTGTCTTCGACCGTATCGGCGAACAGCGCGATCTTGTCCTCCAACTGCCAGGTCGACTGCAGGTCGACACTCATCTTCACATCCCAGGGCAGTTGCTGACCGTAGCTGACCGTGAGGTCGATGCCGCGGTTCGTCTGCTCGGCGATGTTGATGTAGTTGTTGGTGACCGTGTTGATCAGGTTCGATGCGTTACGGGTGAACAGCTTGCACAGCGAGTCGTTCGGGAAGTTGTCCGAGGTGTAGCAGCCGTTGACGATGTTCGCCGCGCCCAGGCGACGGATTTCGCCATCGATCTTGATGTCGAAATAGTCCACCGCGACCTGCAGATCGGCGAACTTCGGCGACCAGATCACGCCATAGGTCACGGCCTTGGAGGTTTCGGCCTCCAGCGAGCCCTTGCCGCCCGACGAGGTGATCGTCGCCGAGGAGCCGGCGCCCGTGTGGGTTCCCGGCACGCCGGCGGCGCGGCAGTTGTTGGCGACCTTCTGGGTGATCAGACCCTGAGCCAGATTCGTCGCCCAGCGGATGCAGGGGTCGATCGTACGCTGGCCCGCGAAGCTGGTTTCGGCGTTCTTGTACAGCTCAAACAGCGCCGGGGCGCGGAACGAGGTGCCCTGGGTGGCGCGCAAACGCACCGACGGAATGATCTGCCAGTTCAGGCCGATCTTGTAGGTGTCCTGCTTGCCATAGGAATTGATCTTGGTGTGACGGCCCGAGACCGACAGGTCGACCCGCTCGGCCAGGAACACGTCGCGCAGCACCGGGATGCCCAGCTCGCCATAGACTTCGCGCGCTAGGTCGTCGCCCTTGGTGATGCCGGCGCCCGACAGGCCCCAGACGTTGCCGGCCAGGGTGATCGGACCCGGAACGTCATTGATCGAGTCCTTGCGGTAGTGGAAGCCGACCGCCGCGCCGACCGGACCGGCCGGCAGGCGGAACAGGTCGCCCGACATCGAGCCTTCGATGGCCAGTTGCTTGTAGGTCGTCTTGCCGGCTTCGGTGTCGAACAGGAAGGCTTGCTCAGCGGCGCTATATTTGCCGGCCAGGAAGTCGGGCGTGACCCAGCTAACGTCGACGCAGGGCTTCTTGCTGATCGGCGTGGTCTGGCCGACACACGAGCCGGTGCGGAACGCGCCGATGTCGACGGCGTCCTTCAGGATCACGTCCTGCGAGTAGATACCCTTGTTGTGGCTGTACTGGGCGAAGATGTCCCAGTCCCAGCCCCTCAGGAACGCGACGTCGCCAAAGTCGCCGCGCAGGCCACCGACATAGCGCTGGTAGTCGACCTTCTGGCCGTCCTTGTTGAAATTGGTCACCGGGGTCGGCGACAGGATGTAGTCGCCCGTGAAGCCTGCCGAGAAGTCATCTTTGTCGCCGGTGTAGAAGTACGACCAGAACTGACGATAGCCGTTGTTCTTGGTCGCCCGGCGGTTCAGCAGGATCTCGCCATAGGCTTCGATGCTGTCGTTGATCTGGTAGGCGCCCTGGGCGAACACCGTCGAGCGCTCGGTGCGCGGGGACAGCGACGAGTCGAGATAGAACGGGCTGTTATAGTCCAGCACGCCCATGTCGGGATTGGCCGGATCACCGCTGTGGCCGACCACGAAGAAGCCGGCGGGCATGCCCGGATAGTTGGCCTGCTGACCCGCCGGATAGCGCGGGATCAAGCCGGCGATCTTGCCGGTGTAGTCGTACTGCAGCTTGCCATCGAGACCTGAGAAGTTGGAATCGTAGAGCCAGATCTGATCGTACAACCGATCGCGGCACTGGATCTGGCCGGTGCGCGGATCGATGGTGTCCTTGCGCTTGCCTTGGGCGTCGAAGATGTACTGACGGCCGCACGAGGTGAACGGGCGCTGGCCGTTCTTCTGCTCGGCGCGCTTGTTGTACTCGTACGCCATGCTGAAGAAGCCACGATCAAAGCTCTTGGCCCAAGCGGCGCTGGCGCGGAATTCTTCGCCGCCCTGCTTCTGCGGCTGGCTGTAGAACATGTCGAGGTCGACGCCGTCGGTGTTGCGCTTGGTGATGATGTTCACCACGCCCGCAACCGCGTCCGAACCATAGATCGACGAGGCGCCGTCCTTCAGGATGTCGATACGCTCGGTGATCGCCATCGGCAGCACGTTCAGGTCGAAGGCCGAGACCCCGCCGCGCACACCGGCCGGACCGGCGCGACGGCCGTTCAGCAGCACCAGGGTGCGGTTGGCGCCCAGACCGCGCAGCGAGATCGTCTCTGCGCCCGGACCACCGTCGGTGATGAAGGCGCTGGAGATGGCGGCGTTCACTTGCGGCGAACCCGATGCGATCGTCGCCGACTGCAGCAACGCGCCGGTCGAGCCGATGCCCTGCAGACGACCCTGCTCAGCCGTGACGACCTGGACGGGATCAGGGCTGTTGAACTCGTTACGCTTGATGCGCGAGCCGGTGACGACGACGGCCTCGACCTCGGTCGCGGGCGCTTGGGCGGGCTGGGCGGTCTGGGCCACGGCCGGAAGGGCCGTGCTGACCGCCAGACCCGCGATGATCGTCGACGCCAGGAGGTGTCTGCGTTGGGTTAGCATGGGAGATCTTGCCTTACATTGCGGATACGCGGTCACGCCTTCCCACCAAGCCCCCTTGGCGCGGCGACCCACCGCTCATGAGCAAGGCAACCTGCTTCGCCGCAGCATCGCAATCTTCCTGTCGCCTTTTCGTCGCATTTCGCACCGAGTGTGGCATTACACACCCAGTTTTCGCGCAAGAATGTGCTGTTTTTGCCTGACCTTAGCGTCAAGCGGGGCGTCGCCACCGCGCCCTTGGCGCGGGACGCAAGCGGCCCGGGATTCGGCTGGGCTGGCTGAGAGCCCCTACCCCTCCGAAGATGCGGCGAAGCGCTTGGCCTGGGCGATCCAGGCATCGCGTTCGGCGCGCCCCTTCAGATTCAGCAGCTGGTCGATCGAGGCCAGTTCGTCAGGCGACCAGGCGGCGATCTGGCTGAAGCGGGTCACGCCCAGTTCCGCCAGCGAGGTCGCCAGCTTGGGGCCAATGCCCACCAGCCGCGTCAGATCGTCGGCGGCGGCTTCCAAAGGTTCGGCCACAACATCCGGAACGAGGTCGGGGACGGCGACGGCTTCAGGCTCAGGTTCGGGGATGACCGTGATCGCCGCCTTGGCGGTGTCGGCGACGATCTCCACGACGGTCTCGGCGGTCAGCGCCAGAGCGTCCTCCTCGCCGTCCATCGCGATCTCGACGATTTCCACCACCGCATCCGCGACAGGCTCAAGGATGGGTTCGACGATCGGCTCGGGCGCAGCCTCGAGCACCGCCTCGGCCTCAGTGGCGGGCGCCACGGGCTCGGGCGTCAGCGCCATCAGGGCTTCCAGGTTCACCGCCTCGCGCCAGCGCGACGCCCACCACCAGTAGGCCGCGCCGGCGGCCGCCGCGCCACCGAACATCAGCCACAGAGGCGAGGCCGCCCCCACCGCCACACGCGGCGCGACTTCAGGTTCGACCTTGTCGGTCGGGTACTGGGGAAGAAAGGTGAAAAGCGAAACCATGGCGCGCTCCTGGCAACCGCGATTTGTTGCAATGCAACATAGCACGGAAATTACGTTCGCAAGCGCAAAAAGACTACCGCTACGTCAATTCAGCCCGATCACCCGCAAAAGCACCGCAGTGATCACCGTCGCGGCGATCATCAGCAGCATGGGCAAGCGCAAAACAAAGGTCAGCCCCAGCGCCAGGGCGACTAGCCCGAACGCCACGGCATGAACGGAGCCCAGATCGGGAACCATGACGCGCAGCATCCCGCTTCCGAGGGTCTCGCCGCTGCGGAACAGCAGGTGGATCGCGAACCACAGCGCCAGCTGTCCGATGACGCCCACCGCCGCCGCCGACACCATGGCCAGGGCGCGGGCGGGCCTGGGCCGACGGCCCCACCGCTCGAACAGGGGGCCGCCGGCGAAGATCCACAGGAACGAGGGCGCGAAGGTCGCCCAGGCGGCCATCAGCCCTCCCAGCACGGCCAGCAACCAGGCGCTCTCGGCCGGCGCGGCCTGGAAAGCGCCGACGAAGCCGACGAACACGAAGACCAGAACGAGCGGTCCCGGCGTCGTCTCGGCCAGGCCCAGGCCGTCCAGCATCTGACTGGCCGACACCCAGCCAAAGCCCGCCGCCGCCTGCCCCAGATAGGCCAGCGCGGCATAGGCGCCGCCGAAACTGATCGCCGCCAGGCCGCCGAAGGTCAGGCCCATCCAAGCCAGGGTCGAGCCTGGCGCGATTCCCCAGGCCAGGGCGATCGGCGCCAGCCAGGCCGCCAGGCACACCAGGGCCACGCGCGCGCCGCCGGTTCTGGCCGGCGCGACAGGGGTGGGCGCCGCCTCCCCTTTCCCGCCCAGGAACCAGCCCACTAGGCCTGCCGCCAGAACCACCAGCGGAAACGGAAGGGTGGTGAACGCCATCAAGGCGAAGGCCCCAGCCGCGACGGCGATCGCCGCGCGATCCTTCAGCGTCTTTTGACCGATCCGGATCAGCGCCTGGACGACCAGCGCCACCACCGCCGCCTTCAGGCCCAGCAGGACCGGGCCTGCCCAGGCCGAGCGGCCATGGACGACATAAAGCGCCGAAAGGCCCAGGATCACCACAAGGCCCGGCAGGACAAACAACAGGCCCGCCGCCAGACCACCCCGGATCCCATGCAGCCGCCAGCCCAGCCAGGTGGCCAGCTGTTGCGCCTCGGGCCCCGGCAGCAGCATGCAGAAGCTCAGCGCGCGGGCGAACTCGGCGTCGTCGATCCATCGACGGACCTCGACCACCTCGCGATGCAGCAGAGCGATCTGGCCCGCCGGGCCGCCAAAGCCTAGCACGCCGACCTTCAGCCAGACCGGCAGGGCTTGAGCCAGGGTCGGCGACGGTCGCGTCATGTCAGGTCCGCCAGACCCGCGAGCGGCCGCCGGGCTCGCCGAGGCGCGTAGCGATCCAGTCGCCGGCCGCTACGGCCGCGTCCTCGACCGAGGGCGGCGCGCCGATCATCACCATCGCACAGCCGTTCATCTTCATCGGGTCCGTCAGGGGGCGAAGGCGGAGCTCCGCCACTAACAAGTCGCTCGTGACGGTTTCCATCGCCCGCAGGAAGGCGTCGAAGGTCTCCAGATCCTTGATCGGCAGCCAGATGGCCAGGGCCGCATCGGGCGCGCGGGCCAGCACGGCGCGGGTGGTGGCGACGATGCGATCATAGTCGTCCGGCCGCTCGAACGGCGGGTCGATGACGATGAAGGCGCGGCCGCCCTTGCCGGCGTCCTTGACGGCGGTGTCGAAGCCGTCGGCCTGCAGCGCGCGGGCGTTGGCGCAGGGCGCCAGGGTCTTGCGAAGGAGATCGGCGTCATCGTCGCGCAGTTCGCATCCGGCATAGCGGTCTGCGCCACGCAGCGCCCTCGCCATCAGGCGTGGCGAGCCGGGATAGAGGTCGCCGTCCTTGCCGCCGTTCATCTGCGTAACGGCGTTCAGTAGCAGCTGGAACACCGCCGGCGCGTCGGCGGCCGCCTTGAGCCGGAAGATCCCCGCCTGGGCCTCGCCCGAGCGTCGCGCCATCTCGCCGGCCAGGTCATAGCCGCCCGCCCCGGCGTGGGTGTCGATCACCGCCAGTGCGTCGCTCTCCCCCTGCAAGGCCGAGAGCATGGCCAGCAGGATCGCGTGCTTGTGCAGGTCGGCGAAGTTGCCGGCGTGGAAGGCGTGGCGGTAGTTCATGTGCTGGCTCCTACCACGCCCCGTGCGCGCGACCAGCCTCGCGCAACTCCTGCACCATCATATCCCTGAGCGCCTGCGGCGCGACGATCTCGACCGCGTCGCCCCAGGTGAACAGATGCCAGGACAGTTCGCGCATCCCCCCGGCCCGGAAAGTGACGAGCACTGAGCCGTCCGCTTCCGGCGTCACCTTTTGGGTCGCGTGGAAGCGCCAGCGCAGGGCGTCCTCGGCGCGGCTCTTGTGGATGCGCAGCACCACGTCCTGGATCTCGTCGTGATAGATGCCGAAGCTCTCGTCGGCGAAGGCCTGCAGCGAGAAGTCCTGCGGCGGCGGGGCGGGCTTGTCGAGCACCTTCAGGTCGCTCATCCGGTCCAGCCGCCAGGAGCGCGGCTTGCCGCCCTTCCCTTCCAGCGCCACCAGATAGTTGGAGCGGCCGAACAGCACGCCCAGCGGCGTCACCTCCCGCGTCCGGCCGGGCGTGGAGCCGCCTTCATAGCGAAACGACAGGGCCTGCAGCCCCTTGATCGCGGCGCGGATCGCGCCCAGCACGGCCTGATCCTCATAAGGGCGTGGGCCGGCGTGGACGGCGATCGTTTCGGCCTGGACCAGGGCCTCGACATCGGGCGCCACCCGGCGGCGGGCCGAGCCGCGCAGCGCCGACAAGAGCTTGGCCTCCAGGGCGTAAAGCGAGGCGGCGCGGGCGTCGGCCCCGGAGGCGCGCAGCGAGTCGGCGGCCACCCGCAGCGCGGCCAACTCTTCGGCGGTCGGGGTCTGAAAGACGCCGTCCAGGCCCGAAGGGATGCGGAAGCGCTTGGTCGGCGGATCGTCGATCGCCTCCATCTGCGGAAAGGCCGCCCAGACCGCATCACGCATGCGCTCTGCGGTGCGGCGGCCCACGCCCAGGGCTGCGGCCATCTCGTCCAGGGTCAGCCCCTCGGCGGACCCAGCCAGCATCCGGGCCAGATCCAGAAGGCGGGTGGCTTTCTCGTGTCTCATGCCGCCCGTCATACGACCGTTTCTGTCGCAATGCGCGGACAATCTTCCATCATCGCCCCTGGAGAACCCAAGGACCCCCGATGACCCGCTTCGCCTGCCCCGCCTGGACGATCGCCCCCGTCAACGCCGCCATGATCTCGGCGGTGCTGGACTTCGCCGACATCCATCGCGATCTGGGCGGCGGCCGCAGCCTGCGCCGGATCAGCCACGAGCGCGCGGCCAAGGCCGACATGTTCCTGCTGCTAGGCCGCGACGTCGAGCGCGTCACCGACATCGGCCTCGTGTGGAACGATCGGGAGGACCAGATCGTCCGCGTCACCGACGACGCCGAACTGCGCGAGTCGCGCTTCATGCCCTGGGAAGACGCCTTCGAGCTTTTCGAGACCGAAGAGACCGACGAAAGGGCCGAACCCCTGCGTCTCTGCGCCTGACACCCCGCATCGCGCCGCAGCCAGATCGCCGCCTCCAAGCCGAGGCGCCGGTGCGTTCTGCCTAAAATCCGTGAACAGACGCCGCGCAAAGGGGCGCCACCATGGGCGCTGGCGCGGCTTGCGCATTTTTCTTCGGCGCGCCCATTGCCGAACGCCACAGCTTGAAACCTCATGAATAGATCGATGGTTCGTCGATATATTTTTAGTACCCGCGTCAAAAAATATAATCGCCGGGAGAAAAACGCCATGGAGAAGGGAATCGTCATGCGTCAATAAACAGAATGAGGGGGCTACTTATGACTCAGCGTTTTAAACCCGCACTTCTTGCGGGTATTTCCGCGCTATCCATTACTTCAGTATACTTCACACCCAGCTTCGCTGCTGACACTGCTGTAGCGACCGCCGACACCCAGGCCGCAGAACTCGACACGGTTGTCGTCACGGCCCGCGGCAAACCTCGCACGGTTCTCGACTCCGCCGTCCCGGTCGACTCCTTCAGCGAGAGCGATATCAAGGCGTCGACCTTCACCGACACCAACGACATTCTGAAGACCCTGGTCCCGTCCTACACCCTGGCTCGTGAGCCGATCTCGGACGGCGCCACCTTCGTTCGCCCCGCCAGCCTGCGCGGCCTGCCCACCGACAAGACCCTATTCATGGTCAACTCCAAGCGCCGCCATCGTTCGGCGCTGGTGACCATCGGCGGCACCGGCGCCCAGGCGCCCGACGCGGCCACCATCCCCGCCTCGGCCCTCAAGAACGTGGTCGTCACCCGCGACGGCGCGGGCGCGCAATACGGCTCGGACGCCATCGCCGGCGTCATCGACTTCCAGCTGAAGGACAGCCCCAGCGGCGGCTCGCTGATCGCCCAGTATGGCCAGTTCTATCTGGGCGACGGCGAGGACGTGCTGCTCACCGGCAACCTTGGCCTGCCGATCGGCGAGAAAGGCTTCATCAACACCACGGTCGAATACACCAGCCAGAACCAGGTCAACCGCGGCAAGCAGTACTGCAATGTCGGCATCCCGAACCAGTCGGCCGGCTTCTGCGTCACCAGCTATGCGGCGGCCAACCCGGCCTATAAGGCGCTGATCAACGACTACGTCCAGAAGTGGGGCCAGCCCGACGCCGAGGCCACGCGCGCCGTCGTCAACGCCGGCTACGCCTTCAGCGATAACCTGTCGATCTACGGCTTCGCCAACTATTCCAAGAGCAGCGCGGTCGAGTACTTCAACTACCGTCCGCCGGTCAGCAACGCCGTCAACGCCACGCCGATCCGCCTGCAGGATGGCTCGACCTTCCAGTTCAGCTCGATCTTCCCGGCCGGCTTCACCCCGATGTTCGGCGGCGATGTCAGCGACTACAGCATGACCGGCGGGGTCAAGGGCCTGACCGGTTACGGCCTCAGCTATGACCTGTCGGCGCGGTACGGCAACAACAAGATCGCCTATTCGATCTGGGACACCGTCAACCCCTCGATGGGCCCGGCCTCGCCCAAGAAATTCTACGACGGCGCGCTGGTCTCGACGGAATCCTCGGCCAACGCCGACTTCGCCTATGACTGGGACGGCTTGAGCTTCAAGACCCCGGTGACGATCAACTTCGGCGCGGAATATCGCAAGGAAGGCTACGAGATCGAGCCGGGCGATGTGCCCTCGTACATCGCCGGGACCTGGGCGGTGCCCGATCCGTTCAAGTTCTGTAACGCCACGACCCGCACCCCGACCGCGGCGGGCCTCGCCCTGCCGGCCACCGCCGGCCTGAACTGCGCCAACTATCTGTCGACCACCGCCGACGGCTTCGCCGGCATCGATCCGGTCTACAACGCCCTGGCGGTTGGCTCGAATGGCTTCCCGGGCAATACGCCGCTGTACTCCGGCAAGCTGACCCGCGACTCCTACGCCGGCTATCTGGAGACCTCGGGCAATGTGACCGAGGAATGGTTCCTCGACTTCGCGGTGCGCGGCGAGCACTTCTCCGACTTCGGCAGCACCTGGAACGGCAAGGCCGCCACCCAGTACCAGCTGACGCCGAACTTCGGTCTTCGCGGTTCGGTCGGCACCGGCTTCCGCGCCCCCACCCCCGGTCAGGCGTTCACCACCAACGTCTCCACCCGGGTCGAGAATGGCGCGATCATCGCTTCGGGCCTGTTCCCGGCGACCAATCCGGTGGCCAAGTTCCTGGGCGCCAAGGACCTGAAGCCCGAGAAGTCCACCAACCTAGCCATCGGCTTCACGGCGACCCCGATCGAGGGGCTGTCGCTGACGGTCGACGCCTACAGCATCAAGATCAAGGACCAGTTCTACGCCACTACGCCGATCACCGTGACGCCGGCGATCCGGACGGCGCTGGTCTCCGCCAGCATTCCGGGCGCTGACACCATCGGCCAGGTGCAGTTCTTCCAGAACGCCTTCGACTCCACGACGCGCGGCATCGACGTCGTCGCCACCTACCGGATGAGCTGGGAAAACGGCCAGTCGACCAACCTTTCGGTCAGCGGCAACTACAACAAGTTCAAGATCGACAAGGTCTTCTCGACCAACTTCTTCGACGCCGAAGGCGTGCACGACTTCGAGAACGCCGCGCCGCGCTGGCGGTCGGTGATCTCGGCGACGCACCAGATCGACAAGTTCAAGGCCGTCGGCCGCCTGAACATCTGGGGCCCGTACAAGAACATGTTCAGCGTCGGCAATCCGATCGTCCAGAAGTGGGATCCGGAGACCTTCTTCGATCTGGAGATGTCCTACCAGGCCACCGACAACTACTCGGTCGCCATCGGCGCGCGGAACCTGTTCGCCAACTATCCCGATCCCGACAAGACCGGCGAGTCGGCCACCAACGGCCGCATCTATCGCTCGGACGCCATCGTCGATTGGCAAGGCGGCTTCTGGTACGCTCGACTGTCGGCGACGTTCTAGGATCAACACTCACGGCGGTGGGCGGCCTGCTCGCTCACCGTCTGAAACAACGAAGGGCCGGGGCGATCCTCGGCCCTTTTTCTTTGGCTGTTTCGGGTTGAGTGTTGATGAGATCGTGGGAGCCGCCCTCGCCCTTCGACAGGCTCAGGGTGAGGACGACTTTGGAGTCCTGCGCGCACAAAATCCTCATCCTGAGCTTGTCGAAGGACGAGGATTTCGCTCCGGATCTGCGGTTACACGCGACCTGAGTTCAGCTCTTTTCTTCCCGCTAAAGCGCCTTGCCCATCCGGATCAGCGGCACGCGGTAGCCCGTCGAGGTCACGGCCTCGAAGGGCTCGATGTCGTGGTACCCGCAGGCGCGATACAGCGGCACGCCGCCCATGGTCGCGGCCATCTCGACGCTGGAGAAGCCCTCGGCGCGGGCGGCGGCTTCGCAGGCGTCCAGAATGATCCGGCCCACGCCTTTGCGGGTGTGATCGGGGTGGGTGTACATCGCCCGCACCCGGGCGGCGTCGGTCTTGGGGTCCAGAAGCGCCGCGTCGCGCCCCGCCGAATGATCACCGCCGAACAGGGTGGCCCGCCGGCTCCAGCCGCCGCAGCCGGCGATCGCTGCGCCGTCCTCGACCACGAAATAGGTGCCGTCGGCGATCAACTGGGTGTCCAGGCCCATGATCTCGTACGACGCCTTGACCCCCTCGGGCGGCAGAAAATCCTGAAGCAGCTCGCCGATCGCACGGTCCATCAGCGCCGACAGCGCGGGCATGTCTTCAGGGCGCGCCAGGCGCAGGCGAAGGTGGGGACGGGCATCGGTCATCACCCTTCATCACCTCGCGCCGATCCAAGGCAAAAACAAGGATTCGGCGGGGGCGGCGCGATCCCGCGCCCTCGCTCAGTGATCGAACAATCACCGCCCCAGGCGCCCAATGGCGAGGCGTCTGACATGTCAGTCCGGGCCACCACGGAAAACGGATTGCGCGCCGGAAGCGCGCCTTTCGAGATGGTGAAGGTTTCGGCGCTGGGGATGGCCGAGACCGCGCGGGTCGTCCTGGCGACGCCTCCGCAAAAACAAGGGCAGGGATTGTATGAGCGGATCTGACGCGTCACCGGCGGCGAGCGTGCTCACGCGCCGACGGTTCTTTGAAAGCCTGGCCGCGGTCGGCGGCATGTCGCTGGTGCTGTCGGGCATGGAAGCGCTGGGCTTCAGCCAGGCCTCGGCCACCGAGCTGCCGCCGACCCTGACCGGCGGCGCCAAGAACACCAAGGTCATCATCCTGGGCGCGGGTCTGGCGGGCATGACCGCCGCCTACGAGATGTCCAAGGCCGGCTATCAGGTGCAGATCCTGGAGGCGCGCGACTATGCGGGCGGTCGCTGCCAGACGGCGCGCAAGGGCTTCAAGCACACCGACCTGCTGGGCAACACCCAGGTCTGCGAGTTCGACGACGGGCACTACATCAACCACGGCGCCTGGCGGATCCCGTACCATCACCGCTCGACCCTGCACTACACCAAGAGCTTCGGCGTCCTGCTGGAGAGCTTCGTCAACGACAACGACGCGTCTTACGTCTATTTCGAGAAGGGCAAGGGGCCGCTGAACGGCAAGCCCGTGCGCAAGGGCGAGATCGCCGCCGACGTCCGCGGCTACACCGCCGAACTGGTCGCCAAGGCCGCCAGCGCCGGCGCGCTGGATGCGCCCCTGAGCGGCGTCGATCGTGAGCGGTTCGTCGCTTACCTCGTCAATGAAGGACGCCTGTCCAAGAGCGACCTGACCTACAAGGGCACCGAGGGGCGCGGCTTCTCGGTGCATCCGGGCGCCGGCGTCAATCCGGGCCCCGGCAAGGAGCTGGAGCCCTTCGCCTTCAAGGACGTGCTCGACAGCAACGCCTGGCGGGTGCTCAGCTCGGTCACCGGCTATGAGCAGCAGCGCACCATGCTGCAGCCGATCGGCGGCATGGACCAGATCGCCAAGGCGTTCGAAAAGCGCGTCGGGCCGATGATCCGCTACTCGACCGTGGTTCAGAAGATCAAGCAGTCCCCCACCGGCGTAACCGTCTCGTTCAAGGGGCCGGACGGCAAGCTGGGCGAGGTCACCGCCGACTATTGTGTCTGCACCATCCCGCTCAGCGTGCTCAAGCAGATCGAGCTCGACGCCTCAGCCCCGTTCAAGGCGGCTATGGAGGGCGTGGCCTATGCGCCGGTCAACAAGATCGGCCTGCAGATGAAGAGCCGCTTCTGGGAGGACAAGCACCACATCTACGGCGGCCACATCTATACCGACCTGGCCGGCATCGGCTCGATCTCCCTGCCCTCCTATGGCTGGCAAGCCCAGAAGGGCGTGCTCTTGGGTTACTACGCCTTCGGCGGCGAGGCCGCGCGGATCAGCGCCAAGAGCCCGGCCGACCGCGCCGCCTTCGCCGTCGCCGGCGGCCAGAAGGTGTTCCCCGAATATGCCGAGAACTTCGAGAACGCTTTCTCGTTCAGCTGGCACCTGGCCGAGCACAATCTGGGCGGCTGGGCCGAGTGGGGCGAGAACGGCCGCAAGGAGGCCTATCCCATCCTGTGCGAGCCCGACGGTCGTCTCTATCTAGCGGGCGAGCACCTCAGCTACCTTGGCGGCTGGCAAGCCGGGGCGATCGAGTCGGCCTGGCAGCAGATCGCCAAGATCCACGCCCGCGTCCAACAAGCCTGACGTTTAAGTTTCGAGGATACGCATGACGTTCGCTTATCGCCTCGCCGCCCTGGCGCTCGCCGCGAGCCTCGCCGCTCCGGCCATCGCGTCCGCCGACGGCAAGTCCCTGTACATGGACAACTGCTCGGCCTGCCATCAGGCGACGGGCAAGGGCGTCAAGGGCGCCTTTCCGGCCCTGGCCGGCACGCCCCTGGTCCAAGGACCGCCCAAGGTTCTGATCACCACCGTCCTCAACGGCCGCGCCGGCATGCCCGCGTTCAAGGACGACATCAGCGACGCCGATCTGGCGGCGATCCTGACCTACGCCCGCACCACCTGGGGCAACAAGGGCTCGGCGATCAAGCCTGCCGAGGTCGCCTCCGCCCGCGCCGCCGCCAAGGCCGCCCCCAAGCCGCGCGGCCTGCAAGCGCACTGATCCGTATCACTCACTCTAGGGAAGACGCCATGAAACGCCTGATCGCTCTCACCGTCGCCGCCTGCGCCCTCGCCGGCGCCGCTCACGCCCAGGACATCGTCCGTGGCGGCGACCCCAAGTCGCCCATCGCCAGCGTCGTCACCGTGCCGGCCGGCTATGACATGATCTATGTCAGCGGCATGGTCCCGCCGGTGATCGACGACAAGGCGGTCGGCGTCGCCCGCTTCGGCGACACCAAGACCCAGACCCTGGGCGTTCTGGCCCGCATCGAGGCCGCCCTGAAGAGCCAGGGCGCCACCATGGCCGACGTCGTGATGATGCGCGTGCTGCTGGTCGGCGATCCGGCCAAGGAAGGCAAGATGGACTTCGCCGGCATGATGGAAGGCTACCGCACCCATTTCGGCACCGCCGCCCAGCCCAACAAGCCCGCCCGCATCACCAGCCAGATCAGCGGCCTCGTCGCCGACGGCATGCTGGTCGAGATCGAGGTCCAGGCCGCCAAGAAGAAATAGGCCTCGCCCGTCACCCGCCGGATTTCACCGTTACGCGAAATTATTCGCGTGACAACGTTGTCAAGGCGAAGTCAAACAGCTATATGGAATTCAGCCCTTTCGGGCGTTTCCTCCCAATGACTCGGCCGCCCTCTTCTCCTGGAGGGCGGCCGTTCTTTTGTCTGGGGGCCGGCTTGGCGCCCATCGGGAGACGGTTCGACCCGGAGCCGATCGGCCCCGGTGGGGTTGAAGCGCCTGTCGGCTAGCCACACAAGCGCCGCCAGCCGTTTCCCCGCATTGGCCCATGAACCTCGCGGGCATCGCGTCCTCGCGAGGGGATGTCGGGGATGTCCCTTGAGGGTGGGGGCGGACCATCCGCCTTTAGTGTGTTGATGCACCGCCGCCGACAAACCATACGAAACCCTCATCGCGCCCTATAAATCTCGCGATGGTGCTTACGCCTTCGAGATTGACCTCCACACTCTTGGCCGTGGCTAGGTTGAGCAATTCAATGAACCGACACATGCCTGCAAACTCGACAGCATTCCGGATAGTCGGATGGAGTGAGAAGCTTAGCAACGTCGGCACCCAGATGCACCAATCGTATGTAACCCCGGCTATCTTGACCTGAGCTGTCACTGCCGAGGTCGCCAACCACTCGATGATCAGAGACGCATCGCGAGGCGCTGCCTTAGCAACGCCCTCGACTTCAAACGAAATCACCTCACCTTGCAGGCGCAGTAAATCCAATACGCTTTGCCAATCGGCGAGCGTGGCGTTTTCCACTTCAATGTACCGGTACTGACCATCGTCAGCGAAGTCGCTCGCTAGCGATGGCCACTCGTGTTCCGCTATCATAGTCCAAACTATGCTCGACGTCGCAGTATCCGACTAGTGTCGGGAACGGAAATGAGACCCACGCCGACCTCCGGACATTGACCGCCCTTCCCCTGAAGCGGACGCGCGGAAGAGCAGCGAGGGGTGGTGAGTTGCCTTCTCCTCCCCCACTGGGGGAGGTGGCTCAGAGGGTCGGAGAGGGCAGCTCGGAGGCGGCGGCGATGCCCCCTCAGTCGCTCCGCGACAGTTCCCCCGGAGGGGAGCAGAATCTGTGAGCGTCCCCTCTGGGTCGGATGCAGTCTCCAACTCCCCCATAAACCCGACCTTCCCGGCGAATGCCGGGATCCAGATCGAGCCCACCAGCATCTGTCAGACAAACGCCGCGTGATGTCGCATCATCCCCAGCCGCCCCAGATGAATCTGGGCCCCGGCATTCGCCGGGGAGGTCGGTTGTTGAAGTATCCACCAAGGGTCGGATGCCGCAAACCCGGCCCGCGCTGAAACCGGACCTTTGGCGGATCGAGTGGCGTTACCCATCGTGGCCAGTCCAAGCCTCCTCGCCTTCCCGCAAAAGAGTAGGCCGCCTGGCATGGGGTCCAGGCGGCCTGAGATCGCGGCCTTCGCGGCGGTCCGCCGCGGGCGTGTTGAAGGCGGGGAACGCCCGCGAGTGCGGGCGAAGGCCGCGAAACCCTTGAGCGCCTGGATCTAGTCCTCTTCGCCCTCTTCCGGGCCGCCGACCAGAAGCTCTTCTTCGATCTTCTGCGACGACTTGCGGACAGCCTTTTCGATGTCGGCGGCGACGTCCGGGTTGTTCTTCAGGAACTCGCGGACATTGTCGCGGCCCTGGCCGATCCGCTGGCTGCCGTACGAGAACCACGAGCCGGCCTTGTCGATGATCCCGGCCTTGACGCCCAGGTCGATGACTTCGCCCAGCTTGGAGATGCCCTCGCCGTACATGATGTCGAACTCGACCTCGCGGAACGGCGGGGCCACCTTGTTCTTGACCACCTTCACGCGGACATTGTTGCCGACGATCTCGTCACGCGCCTTCACCGAGCCGGTGCGGCGGATATCCAGGCGCACTGAAGCGTAGAACTTCAGCGCGTTGCCGCCCGTGGTCGTTTCGGGGCTGCCGTACATCACCCCGATCTTGTGACGGATCTGGTTGATGAAGATTACGATGGTGTTGGCCTTGTTGATCGAGGCCGTCAGCTTGCGCAGCGCCTGGCTCATCAGACGGGCCTGAAGACCCGGCAGGCTGTCGCCCATCTCGCCTTCGATTTCGGCCTTGGGCGTCAGGGCCGCCACCGAGTCGACGACCACGATGTCGACGGCGCCCGAGCGCACCAGGGTGTCGGTGATCTCCAGGGCCTGTTCGCCGTTGTCGGGCTGAGAGACCAGGAGGTTATCGAGATTGACGCCCAGCTTGTAGGCGTAGGACGGATCGAGCGCATGCTCGGCGTCGACGAAGGCGGCGGTGCCGCCGGCCTTCTGGACCTCGGCCACGACGTGCAGGGCCAGGGTGGTCTTGCCCGAGCTTTCCGGACCATAGACCTCGACGATCCGGCCCTTGGGCAGGCCGCCGATGCCCAGCGCGATGTCGAGGCCGAGCGACCCGGTGGAGACCGACTCGATCTCGACCTTGCCCTTCTCGCCCAGCTTCATCACCGAGCCCTTGCCGAACGCGCGGTCGATCTGGGCGAGAGCCGCCTCTAGCGCGCGTTGCTTATCGCCTTCTTCCTTGGCCACGAGTTTCAAAGCCGCCTGACTTGTCATTGTTGATCCGCCTTCTATTCCATGATTCCGGCCGCCCGATTGACGCTTCCCGCGCCCCGCCTCAGCAACCTGTGGAACTTGGTAAAGGCGTACACTCTTTGTTCCATGTTCGCAAGATGTTCCGCCAGATAGAAACGACCGTTTCTGTCGCACCCTCAGTCGCACCGTCCGGAACCGGAATTGGGTTTAGTCCGCGCCGCCGCTGAAACCGGTCTTTAAGTCCCGGCATGCAAGGTTTGCGGGCTTACTGGGGGATTGCCGTCTTGTCGCTAGATCCGCGTCGCCTTCTTGGTCTGGCCTTCGCCAGCGCTGACCTTCTGGTCGAGTTACAGAACGGGCGGGTTCGCCTGGCTCTGGGCGCGGCCCAGAAGGTGATGGGCGCGAGCGAGGCTGCGCTGGCCGGCAAGGCTTGGGCCGAGCTTTTCCACGCCGATGACCGCGCCTTGATGGAAGCCATGCTCAGCTGCGCCGACGATGGCGTGCGGCGCGGCCCTGTCGTGCTGCGCCTGGCCGAACCTGCCGACAAGCACATCCGCGTCGTTCTGCGCGCCCTGCCCGAGAACCAGGGCCGCATCTCGGCCGCCGTCACGGCGGCGCAACCCGCCGGCCCGCCCCTGTCGGCCAGTTCGCTGCAGCCCCGCGAGTCGTTCGACGATATCGCCCAGGGCCTGTTCGAGGCCGCCCGCGTCACGGGCATCGAGCTGGAACTGGCCATGGTGGAGTTCGCCGGCCTGGGCGACATGCGCGAGGCGCTGTCCCCTGACGAGGCGGTGGCGCTGGATGTCCGGGTGGCCAGCGCGCTGCGCGCCGAAGCCCATGGCGGCGCGGCCGCCACCAAGCTGTCGGACGACCGCTTCGCCCTGCTTCGTCAACGCGACGATCGCCCCGAGAACATGATCAAGCGCCTGACCAAGATGGTCAGCGCCGAGGCCAGCGCCCATGTGGTGCCGCTGGAGAACGGCGGCGGCTCGTCGCGGGCGCTTCGCGCGCTGCGCTATGCGCTGGACGACTTCCTGCGCGAGGGCCTGAAGGAAACCCCGCCGATGACCCTGTCGGAGGCGATGAACCGATCGGTCAAGCGGACCCTGGCCCGCGCCGGCGCGCTTGGCGTCGCGGTCAGCCAGCGGCGTTTCAATCTGGCCTTCCAGCCCGTCGTCTCCTTGAGCACGGGCCTGGCCCACCACCACGAGGTGCTGGTGCGGTTCGAGGACGGCGGCAGTCCGTTCGCCCTGATCCGCATGGCCGAAGAGTTCGACCTGATCGAGGAGCTCGATCACGCGATCGTCGAGCAGGCGGTCAAGAAGCTGGCCAACGACAGCGAGCGCAAGCTTAAGCTGGCGGTGAACGTGTCGGGCCAGACGATCGGCAACGAGACCTTCGTCGAGCACGTCGGCCGGTTGCTGGCCAAGTTCAATGAGGCCAAGGGGCGGCTGATCTTCGAGATCACCGAGACCCGGGCGATCGACAATCTGGCGACCGCCAACCAGCATATCCAGAGCCTGCGCTCCATGGGCTCGCTGGTCTGTCTCGACGACTTCGGCGCGGGCTCCTCGTCGTTCTCCTATCTGCAGCAACTGGCGCTGGACATCGTCAAGATCGACGGCCGCTATGTGCGCGAGTTGGCCGACAACAGCCGCGACGGGGCGCTGGTGCGCCGCCTCGTGGAGCTGTGCCGCGACCTGAAGGTTCGCACGGTCGCCGAGATGGTCGAGACCTCGGAGGTCGAAGACGTCATCCGCAGTGTGGGCGTCGACTTCGCCCAGGGCTGGCTCTACGGCAAGCCGGCGGACAAGCCGTTGCCGGCGCTGCGTCCCGCCGCCCCGGTCAAGGCCGTGGCGCGCCGCGCGGGCGCGTCAGACAGCTGGGGCTAGAGGGAACGCCCCTCCCCCGCGTAGCGGAGGAGGGACGCCCCCAGGGGGCCTTATGCCTTGCCGCCCTTGCTGACGATGTAGTCGTCAACCACACGCTCCAGCACGGTCAGCGGGGTCATGCCCGACAGCAGACCCGCGTCGTGGAACTCGCGGATGTCGAACTTTTTGCCCAGCGCCTTCTGCGCCTTGGCGCGGGCGCGCAGCCAGACGATCTTGCCGATCATGTAGCTGCAGGCTTGGCCCGGCCACACGACATAGCGCTCGATCTCGGTGATCGCGCCGCTTTCCTCGTCGCCCATGGTCTCGGCCATGTACTTGATGGCCTGTTCGCGGCTCCACTTCTTGTGGTGCATGCCGGTGTCGACCACCAGACGCACGGCGCGGAACAGGGCGTCGTGCAGCATGCCGATCTGGCCGCGCGGGTCGTTCTTGTAGATGCCCATCTCGACGGCCAGTTGCTCCGAATAGAGCGCCCAGCCCTCGGCATAGCCCGAGAAGCCGATGATCTTGCGGATCAGCGGCAGGCCCTTGGCCTCGTTCGACAGCGACAGTTGCAGGTGGTGGCCCGGAACGCCTTCGTGCACGGTCAGGGTGGTCAGGGTGTACTTGGCCTGCTCCTTGGTGTCGCGCAGGTTGATCCAGTAGATCCCCGGACGCTTCCCATCCAGCGAAGGCGAGTTGTAGTAGCCGCCCGGCGCGCCGGCCTCGATGGCCTTGGGCACGCGGCGGATCTCCAGCGGGGCCTTGGGCAGCTGACCGAAATAGGCCGGCAGCTGCTTTTCGATCCACTTGGCCTTCTCGTTCAGGTCCTTGATCAGCTGTTCCTTGGCTTCGTCCGTGTTGGGATAGAAGTCCTCGCCCAGCTTACGCATGCGATCGCCGACCGTGCCCTTGGTCATGCCGATCTTCTTGAACAGCTTGTCGGCCTCGATCTCGATCGCCTTGACGGTATCCAGACCCAGCTGGTGGATCTCATCCGGCGTCAGGGTCGAGGTCGTGTAGTTCTTCAGCGAGACGGCGTAGTAGTCGCCGCCGTTCTTCAGGCGCCACACGCCCGCGTCATGGGTGGCCTTGCCGCGCACGCTCTCCATGAGCGCGATCTGACGCTTCAGGGCCGGCAGCACCGAGTTCTCATAGATCTTGGACGCCTCGCCCGCCCAGTCGCCGGCGATGGTCTTGTCCTTGGTGCGACGGGCGATCGACTTGACCAGGGTCGTCTCGGCCGTCGGCGTGTCGGCGAAGGCCTTCATCTGGACCAGGGTCTTGTCGATGACGAAGTCGGGCGGGATCACGCCGTCAGCCATGTCCTTGGCCGCCAGCGCAGTTTCTTGATCCATCAGGCGCGCAAAGCCCTCCATCCGCGACAGATAGGCGTCGGCGTCGGCCTTGGTCTCGATGCTGTGCTGGGTGTCCAGGAAGTCCGGCATCTGCTGGTAGCTGCCGGTCAGCTGGCTCAGCACATACGGCGCGCCCGAACCGCCGCCGCCATAGGTGAACTTGCTGTTGCCTTCGTCCATCACCGCCAGGATGAACTCGACAGTGTCGTAGTTGACCGCGTCCATGCCCTTCAGCGCGCGGCGGTCGATGGCGCGCAGCGCCGCCAACTGTTTGCGCGTCTCGGCCTGGCCGGCCTCGATCGCGGCGAACGAACGGTCGCTGAGCAGACCCTTGGTCCAGGCCAGATCGCCGCTGTCGATGCCCAGCCCCGTCGCCGTCTCCGGCGACTGGCGCAGTTGCTTGGCCATGACCGCGTCGAACAGGGCGTTGAGCTTGGCGGCTTCCCCCTCGCGCGCCAGGGCCAAGGACGGCAGGCCGCCTGTGGCCGCAAACCCGGCGGCGGCGGTGGCGAACATCATATGACGACGATTGAGCATGGTTTTCCTCCCCAGAGGCGCATTGAAGGACGAAGGCGTAAGCCCCGCCCCTGTTTGGGCTTAATTAATTCCGCGTCATACTCGCTGGGAAGAGGCCCGTCGCTCAAGCCAGCGTCACGAAAAGCTCGTTCTCGATCACCCACTGGCCCGTGACCTTCTTCCAGGTCGCCAGATAGGTCCCTGACTGCTCGGCGGCGTCCTTCCAGGTCCCGACCCAGCGGCCGCGCTCGGCGGCGCGGGCGCCCTCGGCGTCGAGGGTGATGTCCTCGGTCGTGCGGACATAGGCCACGAAGCCCTTGTCGGCGAACTGGCCGGCGAAGGCGGCCAACACGTCCTCGGCGCCCAGCAGCAGAGAGCCATCGCCGGCGATCAGGGTGATGCGCGGGTCGAAGAACGGCCGCAGGCGCGCGGCGTCCTTGGCGGCGATCAGCTTGTTGGTCAGCTTGCGGCGCGCAGCGATGGCGTCTTGCGGCGTGGTCATGGCGGTCTTCCGGTTCGAGCCCGTCGGTGTAGCGTGCGCGGACCACGCCTAGCAAACGCCGAGTCCCGATGCCCGCCCCGACCCTGACCACCGATCGCCTGACCCTGGCCCCGCCCACCCTCGCCGACTTCAAGGACAGCCTGGCCATGTGGATGGATCCGCTGGTGGTCAAACACGTGGGCGGCCGCCCCTTCACCGAGGAGGAAAGCTGGACCCGGCTGATGCGCGCCCGGGGACTCTGGGAGGTGCTGGGCTTCGGCTACTGGGCGGTGCGAGAAACCGCGACGGGCCGCTATGTCGGCGAGGTGGGCTTTGCCGACCTGCGGCGCGAGCTGGAGCCCAGCCTCTATGGCCTGCCCGAGATGGGCTGGGTGCTGGCGGCCTGGTCGCACGGCCAGGGCTTTGGGACCGAGGCGGTGCGGGCGGGCCTGGCCTGGATCGACCAGGCCCTGGCGCCCGAGGTCGTGCCCTGCATCATCAATGTCGAGAACGCCCCCTCCATCGCGCTCGCCCAGAAGGTCGGCTTCACGCTGAAGACCCACACGACCTACAAGAGCTCGCCGATTCTGATGATGGAGCGGCGACGGTAAGGGCCTGACCGCCTTCCCAATGACAGCGCTGCCACATAGGGTGGCGCCGCCCGCAAGCGGGCGTGGGAGGACACATGCTCAAGACCCTGGCCCTGACCCTGGCGATCGCCGTGACCTCGCCCGTTCTGGCGCAAACCCGCCCGCCTCTGGTCCTGACGGATATCCCTGCGGCGGCGGGCCCGTCTGTCACGCTGTTCAATGGCCGGGACCTCAAGGACTGGGACGCTTGGCTCGGCTATGCCGATCCGGCCTTGACCTACAAGCGCCCGCCGGTCGCGCCCCTGGGCGTCACCGCCAAGAGCGCCGAGATGTTCAAGGTGGTGGTCGAGGACGGCCGCCCGGCGCTGTATGTGAACGGCGCTGTCTGGGGCAGCCTCGTGCATCGCGGCGACTTCCAGAACTATCACCTGCGCCTGCAGTACAAGTGGGGCAAGGGCCGCTGGGCCCCGCGCGAGAAGGAAGCGCCCAATAACGGTCTGCTCTATCACACCCACGGCGCGCCCGGCGTCGTCTGGGGCACCTGGAGCCAGTCGGTCGAGTTCGAGATCATGACCGGCTCGGTCGGCATGGTGGTGCCGGTCGGCGAGGCCATCGCCGTGGCGGTCGAGGGCGTCGAGGACCCGACCCTGATCGCGCCGAAGCTGCGCTATGTGCCAGGACGCCCCGCGCTCACCGCAAAGGGCGGCACAGCGAACTGGAACGTCGAGGCCTATAACGACGTCGAAAAACCGGCGGGCGAGTGGAACACCCTGGACCTCTACGTCGTGGGCGATCGCGCCGTGCACGTCGTCAACGGCGTCCCAGTCATGGAGGTGCGCGCCATGACCGCCAACGGCAAGCCCCTGACCCATGGCGCGATCCAGTTGCAGTCGGAAGGCGCAGAGACCTTCTTCCGCGACTTGGTGCTGACCCCCATCAAGACCCTGCCGCGGGTGGTTCCGAAGTAGCCGCGCGGTTCAAGCCCTTCGCGCCACGCCTCGGACCGGGAAAAATGCGGGTCATGGCGCGCTTGCGCGGTATAACCGCCGGCGATCCCCCTCCTCGTCCCAGGCTCTCCATGGTTCGCAAAGTCTCCGCCAAGCTCGTCGCTGTTCCCGATCCGACCGCCGAGGCCGACCGCGCCTGGTTCGACGCCCATCCGGAACGCAAGTTCCGTCTGCGTGACCCCGCGCCCGTGGAGTTCAAGGACCCGCTGGGCGATCCCGGCGAGGGCTTTTCCTGGCGCGTGCTGATCGCTCGCCTGCCCGACGGCGGCCGGCTGCGCCTGCCGGTTTCGCTGTCCTGGGAGTTGCACAACGACCATGCCAAGGACCAGCACCTGCAGATCCTGTTCGATCAGGTCGCCCCTCCCGAGGCCAAGGCGCGCCTGTCCTGAGCCTTGACGCGCCGCGCTGTTCACGCACCCTTTCGCCCATGATCCGCACGGTCGTTCTCTGGGCGCTGGTCCTGGCGCTGGGCGCGTTCGCCCTGCAATGGCTGGAGTACGGCTTCGTCGTGCGGGCCTTCTCCTGGCAGGTCTATGTCGGACTGGTCGGCGCGGCGTTCGCGGCCGGCGGCGTCTGGGTCGGTTGGCGGCTCGCCGCTCGCGCTCGCCCCGAGATCTTCCAGCGCAATGACGCGGCCCTGGCGAGCCTTGGTTTGACGGGCCAGGAGATCAAGGTTCTGGAGCGTCTGGCGGCCGGTCGCTCCAACAAGGAGATCGCCCGCGACCTCGGCCTTTCGCCCAACACCGTCAAGACCCACGTGGGCAACCTCTATGCCAAGCTGGAGGTCAGCCGCCGAACCCAGGCGGTCGGCAAGGCGCGGGAGCTGTCGCTGATCCCCTGAACTTGACCGCCCTCCGATTGGGCGAAACTGTCGATCTCACCCTTTTGGGCGATACCGCTTCGACCAGGAAGCGGGACAGCTTGCGGGGCGCGTCGCAGGGGGCGGCGCGGAGGAGAACACCATGCAACGCACTATTCTCATCCACGGCCTGGCGTCTGGCGCCATCATCATTCTGGGTATGATCGCCACCATCGTGCTCTCCAAGGGCGGAGCGCCGCATTCCAACGTCTGGCTTGGCTATCTGATCATGCTGGTCGGGCTGTCGTCGATCCTGCTGGCGGTCAAGTCGCACCGCGACAAGGCGCTGGGCGGCGTCATCAAGTTCTGGCCCGCCCTGCTGGTCGGCCTGGCCGTCGCCCTGGTGGCGGGGATCGCCTACGTCCTGATCTGGGAGGTCTATCTGGCGCTCACCAACTACACTTTCATGGAGCAGTACGTCGCCAGCACCCTGGCCCAGAAGAAGGCGGCAGGCCTCAGCGGCGCCGAATACGCCAAGCTGGCCGCGGATCTCGAGGCGATGAAGCGCAGCTACGCTAACCCGCTGCTGCGCATGCCCATGACCTTCACCGAGATCTTCCCGGTCGGGGTGCTGGTCGCTCTGGTCAGCGCGGCGCTGGTGCGCAATCCGAAGTTCCTGCCGGCGAAGGCTTGAGGCGCTTGTGGGCCCGCCGTTCCTTTAGGGCGGCGGGCTCTAAGCCGCCTGCAGCTGCTGCTTGACGCGCTCGGCCAGGGTCTTGATGTCGATCGGCTTGGGCAGGAAGGTCACGCCCGTCTCGCCCTCGAGCAGATCGCTGAACTCGGCCTCGGCATAGCCGGAGATGAACATCACCGGCGCGGTCCCCAGATAGCCACGCGCCTTCTTCAGCAAGGTCGGGCCGTCGATGCCGGGCATGATCACGTCGCTGATCAAGAGGTCGATCGTGCCGGCGTTTTCCTCGGCGATGATCAGGGCCTCTTCGCCGTCGGCCGCCTCAAGCACCTCGTAGCCACGGGCGCGCAGCAGGCGGGCGGCGACGCTGCGCACGGCGTCCTCGTCCTCGACGAACAGGATGCGGCCGGCGCCCGACAGGTCGCGGGCGGCGCGCGGCTTGGCGGGCTCGGCGACGGCCTGGACGGCGACCGCGCCGGCGGGCGCTTCATAGACCGGCAGGAAGATGCGGAAGGCCGCGCCTTCGTTCGGACGGCTGTGGACGTGAATCCAGCCGTCGCTCTGCTTGACGATGCCATAGACGGTGGCCAGGCCCAGGCCCGTGCCCTCGCCCACCGGCTTGGTGGTGAAGAACGGGTCGAAGATCTTGCCCATGACGTCGGGCGGAATGCCCGGACCATCGTCACTGACCTCAATGAAGGCCGTGTCGCCGTCGGCGGCCGGGAAACCCAGCTGGATCGCCTCGTCGCGGGTCAGGCGCGCGGTGCGGATGCGCACGACGCCGCCGCCCTTGGCCGCGCGCACGGCGTCGCGGGCGTTGACGGCCAGGTTCATGACCGCCGTCTCGAGCTGGCTCTTGTCGGCGCGCACCTGCGGCAGGTCGCGGCCATAGTCGGTGATCAGCTTGACGTCTTCGCGCAGCAGGCGACGCAGCAAGACCTCGAACTCGCTGATCAGCTCGCCCAGATCCAGCACCTCGCGCTGCACGGTCTGCTTGCGCGAGAAAGCCAAGAGCTTGCGCACGAGGTCGGCGGCGCGCACGCCCGTCTGACGGATCTCGTTCAGCCCCTCGTACGACGGATCGCCGACGGGATGGCGATGCAAGAGCTCGTCCAGGCGCAGCTGGATGGCGGTCAAGAGGTTGTTGAAATCGTGCGCCACGCCGCCGGCCAGCTGGCCGATGGCCTGCATCTTCTGGGCCTGGGACAGCTGCAGCTCGATCTGCTTCTGCTCGGACACGTCGATCATGTAGGCCACCAGGCGGCCTTCGGCGCGATAGAGGTAAAGGTGAGCGATGCGCGACGGATCGCGCGCCAACCGCACCTCGTAGGGACCGGCGCGGCCTTCGTTCAGGCGTGTCTCGGCCTCGGCGCGCGAGGCGGCGTCGATCAGATCGCCGAACAGCACACCGGCCTTGGCGCCGGTCATCGTGGTCAGCGCCGGATTGGTCTCCAGCACCCGCGAGGTGAACGGCTCCAGGCCTTCCAGCAGGGCCGCGCCGAACGGCGAGGCGCCGGCGAAGGCGTCCAGCGAGCTGGGTGGCGGGGCGGCGCGCTCGGCGACCGGGGCCGGCGACGCGTCTTCCACGACCGGCTCAGCGACAACGATGGGCGCAAGCCGGATCATCAGCCGTCCGCCCGCCAGGCGCGAGACCTTGGCGGTGTAGTCGGTTCCTCCAGCGCTCAGCATGCCCTCGGCCATCTGCCCCTGGCGCGCCTGGACCAGGGCCGCAAAAAGGCTGGAGCCCGCCACGCCCTTGGGCAGGCGGCGCTGTTCGCCCATGACTTCGCGCCAGGGCCCGTTGGCGGCCAGGACGCGACCGTCGGCGGCGGCCAGGGCGGCCGGCTCGGCCAGCGCCTCGATGAACCCCTCGGCCTGGTCGGCGTCGCCGCCGGAAAGCGCTGAGCCGCGAATGGCGACAAGGCCCAACACAGCCACGCCCGCGACGCCCAGAAGCAGCAGCAGGCCGGCCAGGGTGGTCGGTCCGGCCTTGAGCGCCGGCGCCGCCGAGAGGGCCGCCGCAGCCACGAAAAACACCGCCGCGCCGACCAGCCATGGATCAAACCGCCGACGCGGGGCGCCGGTCGAAACCTTGTCCTGGAGCTGCAAGTCGGCCATCGGCGAGGTTGTACCTTTCTTACGGCGAGCCAGCGACTCACCCGCAATTGGAGAAAGAATAGCCTTTTCTGGAGGCTAGGTCAGTTTTCTGGAGAATGTGGCTTAGAGAGGACGCGCCCGGGGCTGGGGCTTCTTTCCGTTGAGGATGAAGCTGATGACCTTGGCGACGGCTTCGAAGTGTTCAACCGGGATTTCCTCGTCGATCTCGACGCTGGCGTAGAGGGCGCGGGCGAGCGGCGGGTCTTCCAGGACCGGCACGCCATGCTCCTCGGCGACGGCGCGGATCTTCAAGGCCAGATCGTCGACGCCCTTGGCCACGCACAGCGGCGCGGGCGTCTCGCCCTGCTCGTACTTCAGCGCCACGGCGTAGTGGGTCGGGTTCATGACCACGACGGTCGCCTTGGGCACCGCCTGCATCATCCGCTGGCGCGAGCGCTGCATCTGGATCTGGCGGCGTTTGCCCTTGATGTGCGGGTCACCGTCGGACTGCTTGAACTCCTCCTTGACCTCCTGAAGGGTCATCCGCATGCGGTTCATGAACCGCATGCGCTGCCAGAAATAGTCAAAGGCCGAGGTGGCCACCAGCAGCAGGATCACGGCGATCAGCAGGCCCTTGGAGAGCTTCATCGCCTCGGGGATCATCGCCGCCGGGTCCATGCCGACGAGATTGCGGACCTCGCCGACATGCGGCTTGAGCACGAAATAGGCGATGACGCCGGTCAGCAGGAACTTCACCGCCGACTTCAGGAACTGGACCATGCCGTCCGGCCCGAAGATGCGGCCCAGGCCCTTGATCAGGTCGAGCTTCTGGAAGTCGGGCTTGATCTTCTCGGGCGTCAGCAGGAAGCCCGTCTGGGCGATGTGAGCCGCCGCGCCGGCGAAGGCGGTCACCACCATGACCAGCACCAGCGCCGGCAGCGCGGCCAGCAGAGCCTGCTTCAGCACGATCATGGCCCCGCCGCTGCTCAGGTCGATCGTGCCGGCGTGAGCGATGAAGGGGGTCAGGGCCGCCATCAGGTCCCGCGTCAGCCAGCCGCCGGCCAGCAGGATCACCGACACCGCCCCGGCCAGCGAGGCCAGCTGCGGGATGTCGGCCGACTTGATGACGTCGCCCTTGGCGCGGGCGTCCGACAGCTTCTTGGCTGACGGTTCTTCTGTTTTCGATTCTGGATCCGTATCGTCCGCCATGCTCGCCCCCTAGGTGAAGATGTCCAGGAGTTCGCGGTAGCGGTCGGTCCAGACCATGGCGATGCCGCTCAGCGACAGCGCCAGCAGAGACAGGCCCAGGATCACGCTGAGCGGCGAGGCCACGAAGAAGATCTGGAACGCGGGCATGATGCGCCCGACCAGACCCGTGGCGAGGTTGAAGACCAGAGAGAAAACGATCACCGGCGCGGCCAACTGAACGCCCAGGCTGAACGACTGCGCGACCGTCTGCACCGCCAGGGCGGCGGCGTCGTTGACGGGTACGGCGCGGGTGAACGGGAAGATCGTGTACGACTTGACGATGGCGGCGATGAACAGGTGATGCAGGTCCGTGGCCATCACCAGAGTCAGGCCCAGCATCGACAAGAAGGTCGCCACCGCCGTGCTCGACCCTTCCATCGACGGATTGGTGCTCTGGGCGAACGACAGCGTGGTCTGCATCGAAATGATTTCGCCGGCCGTCGTCAGCGAGGTCATGAACAGGCGCAGCACCGAACCGATCATCAGGCCGATCAGGACCTCGTGGATCACCGCCCCGCCCAGTCCGCCCAGGGTGCTCGGGATAGGACCGACCGTGTTCTGGACCAGCGGCGCCAGGATCAGCGCCATCAGCAGGGCGAACGACAGGCGAATGCGGGCGGGAATCGCCTGGTCGCCGATGCCCGGCATGGTCATGACCATGGCGCCCACCCGCGCGAAGACGAGGGCGGCGACATAGACCTGAAAGGCCGTGGCGAAGGCGTTCAAGGGCCCCTCGCCTCCTACATGCCGGCGATGCGGGCGGCGATCTGGCGCATGAAGCCGCTCATCAGCGAGCCCATCAGCGGTAGGAAGATCAGCAGCGAGATGAAGATCGCCACGATCTTCGGGGCGTAGACGAGGGTGGCTTCCTGGATCTGGGTCAGGGCCTGGAACAGGCCGATGATGACGCCGACGACCAGGCCGACGATCAGCACCGGCGCGCAGAGCTGAAGCGTCAGCCAGATCGCGTCCCGGCCGACATCAAGAACCTCGGCGCCCGTCATCAAAAGCCTCGTCGGAATCGGCCGGACCGGCCGCCTGGAATCGAGGCTCGAAGATGGACGAAATATGGTTAACAGGGCGTTAGGGGTTTGCGGCGTCCGCCCCCGGTTCGGCGGCCGCGACGCTGTGTCCCAACCGCCGTAAGGCCGTGATTAGCGGATGCGGATACGCACCGGCACCTGGATGTACGAGCCCGCACGGCTCTTGCCGTCGGGGCCAAGCAGGTCGACCTGGACCTGGGAGACCATCGACAGCGCGGCCTGGCCGACGCCCAGGTCATTGGGGCTCTCATCCTGCACGGTGCAGGCGGTCAGATAGCCGTCGTTCTTCACCAGGCAGTTCAGGATCGCGACCGCGATGCGCGGCTCGGACACGGGCTTCAGCAGGTCCGTCCGGGCCTGGGCCTGAGGGGCGGCGGCGAAGACGGCGGCGGCGAGAGCGAGCGAAGCGATCACGTGTTCATCCCTGTACTGGTCTTTTTTATCGGCGGGCCTTTCGCCGCCTGGTGTTCCGTTTCGGATCAGACGGCCTGGGCCTGCTTGAGACGTTGCAGGCCCTGTGCCGCCAGGTCGGTCAGTGACCGCAGGCCAAGCTCCGAGAAGACGTCGAAGGCGCACGCCAGGGCTGCGCCGGCCCGGGCCAGGCGTCCATCATCGCGGCCGGTGATCTCGACGCGCGCCTCGTAGAGGCGGGCCAGGTTCATCTGCGCCACGGCCCAGCTGGCCGGATCGCGCGCGCCCGGGGCCGCGGCGAGCTCGGCCTTGAACGCCAGTTCGGCCGCGTCCAGCACCGCCAGGTCGGCGGTCAGCTCGGCGCAGCGCGCCAGGCAAAGCGCGCGGTTGTTGGCGACCACGGCGCGCAGGGCCAGGGCCGGCTGCACCTTCAGGGTCTGGGTGGCCCGGTCATAGGCCATCACCGCCTGTTCGAAGGCGCGCTCACTGGTCGAGGCCTCGCCCATCGCCTGGAGGGCCGCACCGAGTCCCGCCTGGGCGCGCGCCCAGTCCATCGGGCTGTGATCGGCGGGAACCGCCTCGACCGCTTCGGTCAGCGCCTCGACGCCGTCGGCGATACGGGAGATCTCGCCATCCAGCTCGCCCAGTTGCACCAGCGCCGCGCCACGCAGACCTTGCAGGCGCGCCCAGGCCAGGGGCTCAAAATCGGGATCGAGAACGGCGGCGGCGGCCTTAGCTTCGCCGGCGGCCTGCTCGGCCAGGCCGCGGTCCTTCAAGCGAACCGCGCAGGCGAGGATCAGCTCGATGCGCGTGGCGCGATGCTCGGCCAGCATCAGACGGGCCGGACCGCCCTTGGCGCGCTTGGCGGCGGCCAGGACCCGCAGAGGACCGTCAAAGGCGCCGACGGCGGCCATGGCGCGGTCGAGATCGTTCTGGGCCAACGCCGCGCGCCCTTCCAGGCCGGCGGTCATGGCCGCACACTGCGCAGTGCGCTGATGAGCCGGCGTGCGGGCCAGGGTCGCCGACGCGGCGGCGACCAGCCCCTCGTCGCCGAAGAGATCCGCGCCCAGCACGGCCAGAACGGCCTGCTCACAGCGCGCGGCGCTCAAGGCGTCGTGCCGGCGTTCGGTTTCGAAGAGCTTCGCGGCGGCCTCGGCCTGGGCCGCGCCCTTGCGCAGCGCGGTGGCGTCGCCCGTTCGGCGGGCCAGTTCGCGCCAGACGACGGCGGCTTCCAGCAGCCGTGCGCCACGGTCCTTGGCGCCGATCCGTCCGGCGACGACATCGGCCGATCGCGCCTCATTGGCCAGAAGTCGCACATCCAAGAGCTCCAGCAGGGACGTGTCCCCGCCGGTCAGCCCTTCGCGCCAAGCCCCCTTGAAGCCGCCTTCAGCGTCGACGCCGAACAACCGCTTCAGATCTCGTCCGAACTCGAACATCGCCACGCGCACTCCGCTTACGGATCGTCCCACCCCGGGACAGCCCGGAGCAGGTTCAACGCCTGAGCAGCAAAACCGGAGCCAGCGGATTTTAACAAGTGGTTAAGAAGTGTTTACAGCGCGTTAACCATAAATATTTCCTTTGTTTTTACGCCGCGGTCGAGATCCCAACCATTATGGTTGAACGCGTATTGAATTGGCACACTTCTTGCTTTGCCGAATACGCGCACGGCGGCCCCGCGCCCGCCGTTCTTAGAACTTTGTTCACCGACCTTAAAATGACGTTAACTCTAAGTTTTAAGCGTCCGTTCACCCTTCATTCCACCCCACCCTCCCCCAAACGGCGCGAAGCAGGCTAGAAAGCGCTCAGGATCGTCGATTCCGGAGCCCGACATGGCCGCCGTCACCCTTTGGATCGCCAACCTCTGCCGCTCAGACCCGGGCTATGGCGGATGGGCCTATGTGCGGAAGATGGACGGCGAGACCGGCGCGGCGGCGATCAAGGGCGCCGCCGGCGGCGAGCGGCGCACCAGCAGCGCCAAGATGAGCCTGACAGCCCTGACCGAAGCCCTGGAAAGCCTCACCGACCTGCCGCCGGAGACGGCCGTCACCCTGCGGTTCCTGGACCCTGCTTTGGCCGGCCAGCTGGTCGCCGCGGACGGTGACTATGCGACCGCCGAGCCGGAAGTCTGGGCCCTGGCGCGCGCCGCGGTCGCCTCGCGCCCCGTGCTGGACCTTGTCCCCGCTTCCCCCGGCGAGCCGACCAGCGGCTTTCTGTCGGCCTGGGCGGAGTTCGGGCTGGATACGGCCAAGTCGCGCGGCAGCTTCAAGGCCGCTATCCCCAAGCCGAACCTAATGAAGTTCCCCGGCTAGCGGGGCAACCAAAGGACCAGCGGACCGTAACGGCGCTCCAAATTCGCGCCGACACAATCGACAAGTGCGTATGCCTGCCCGGGGCTTAGGCGCCGAGCGCTTTATCGCCTGCCCGACCCTTGCGCGGCCGGCGCCCTCGGCGCGTCCTTGAGCCCTCGCAACGCTGGGGAAGAACGACCATGGCCACCGAAACCTCGGACAAGCCCGCGCTGGCGCGGCGCTCCTTCCTGCGCAGCGCCGCCTTCCTGGCCACCGCAGCGCCGATCATGACCGAGGCCAGCCTGGCTTACGCGGCCCAGACCCCCGCCCCGCCCTCGGGCATGGCGCTGCACGGCCAGAGCGCCAATGCGCCGCCGTCCGGCATGGTGCTGATCAACGCCAACGAAAACCCGCTGGGTCCCAGCAAGGCCGCCTGCGACGCCATCGCGCGCGTGGCGCCGCTGGGCGGACGCTATGACCTGACCGGCGAAACCGAGCGCCTGATCAAGATCATCGCGACGCAGAGCGGCCTGAAGCCGGAGTTCATCGCCGTCTATGCCGGCTCGTCCGAGCCTTTGCACTACAGCGTCCTGGCCTTTACCTCGCCGACCAAGAGCTTCGTCACCGCCGATCCGTCCTACGAGGCGGGCATGTTCGCGGCCCGCACCAGCCAAGCCAAGACCATCAAGACGCCCCTGACCAGCGCCTTCGCCCACGACGTCAAGGCGATGGTCGCCGCCGACGCCCAGGCGGGCGTCATCTATATCTGCAACCCCAACAATCCGACCGGCACGCTCACGACCAAGCAGGACATCGTCTGGGCGCTGGAGAACAAGCCCGCGGGCTCGATCCTGCTGGTCGACGAGGCCTATATCCACTTGACCGACGAGCCCGACACCCTGGACCTGGTCGCCCAGGGCAAGGACCTGATCGTCCTACGCACCTTCTCGAAGATCTATGGCATGGCCGGCATCCGCTGCGGCTTCGCGGCGGGCCGTCCGGACCTGTTGGCCAAGCTGAAACCGTTCGGCCAGAACGCCATGCCGATCACCGGTTCAGCCGCCGCCCGCGCCTCGCTGGAGGACCCGAAGCTTGTCCCCGAGCGCCGCAAGATCATCGGCGACACCCGTCGCGACACGATCGCCTGGCTGACGGCCAATGGCTACAAGGTCATCGGCGATCCGCAGACCAACTGCTTCATGATCGATACCGGCCGCAATGGCCGCGCGGTGATGGCGGCGATGAAGGCCAGGAATGTCATGATCGGCCGCACCTGGCCGATCTGGCCCAACGCCGTGCGCATCTCGGTCGGCACGCCCGAGGAGATGGCGGCGTTCAAGGTGGCCTTCAAGGCGGTGATGGACGGCCCGCCTCTCGCGGAGGCGGATCACGTTCAGCTGGCGCAGCTCGACGGCTACGTAGCGCTGTAGGCTCTGTTCGCTCCAGCGGAGCGGAGCGGCCCGCCGCCTGACGCCCCTACGCCCGCTCCTTGGTCCGCTCGAACCGCACCTTCGGGTACTTGTCGGCGACGTAGCCGATCTCCCAGGCGCTCTTGCCCAGGAAGACCGGCGCTTCGTCGATGTCCTGGCCCATGGCCGACTTGTGCTTGTCGACGAAGTCCTCGACTGCGGCGCGCTCGCCCACCAGCCAGCGCGCCTCGGCGAAGGGGCTGTTCTCGAAGATCACGTCCAGCTGGTACTCATTGGACAGCCGGTCGGCCATGACCTCGAACTGCAGTTGGCCCACGGCGCCGACGATGAAGTCGCTGCCGATCATCGGGCGGAACAGCTGGGTGACGCCTTCCTCGGCCAGGCCCTCCAGCGCCTTCTTCAGGTGCTTGGCCTTCAGCGGATCCTTCACGCGCACGCGGCGCAGGATTTCCGGCGCGAAGTTGGGCAGGCCGGCGAAGCGCAGCGTCCCGCTCTCGGACAGGCTGTCGCCCACCCGCAGCACGCCGTGGTTCGGAATGCCGATCACGTCGCCGGCGAAGGCGTCCTCGGCCAGCTCGCGGTCGGAGGCGAAGAACATGATCGGCGCGTTGACGCTCATGGCCTTGCCGGTGTTCTGGGCCTTCAGCTTCATGCCGCGCGTGAAGCGGCCGCTGGTCAGGCGCAGCATGGCGATGCGGTCGCGGTGATTGGGGTCCATGTTCGCCTGGACCTTGAAGACGAAGCCCGAGACCTCCTTGTCGCCGGGCTCGACGCTGGTCGGCTCACCGTTCTTTTCGGCCTTCATGGCCTTGGGCGACGGGGCGTAGGCGCCGATGCCGGCCAAGAGCTGCTTGACGCCGAAATGGCGCAGGGCCGAGCCGAAGAACACCGGCGTCATGTGGCCTTCCAGGAACGACTGGACCTCGAACGTCGGATAGCCGCCGCCGACCAGCTCGGCCTGCTCTTCCAGCTCGGCCTTTTCGGCGTCTTCCAGGAACTGGTTGATCGAGTTGCCGTCAAAGGCGACAGGCTCGGGGTGACCCTCGTCATCGGCTGCGCCGCCGGTGCGCTTGGCGTAGGGGATGAACATCCCCTCGCGCATGTCCAGCATGCCCTTGAAGCGACCGCCTGAGCCCGCCGGCCAGTAGAGCGGCGCGGGATCCAGGGCCAGCTTGGCGGCGATCTCGTCCAAGAGCTCGATCGGGTCCTGGGCCTCGCGGTCCATCTTGTTGATGAAGGTGATGATCGGGATGTCGCGCAGGCGGCAGACCTCGAACAGCTTCAGGGTCTGGGGCTCGATGCCCTTGGCGGCGTCCAGCACCATGATCGCCGCGTCGGCGGCCGTCAGGGTGCGGTAGGTGTCCTCCGAGAAGTCCTCGTGGCCCGGCGTGTCCAAGAGATTGAACATCTTGCCGTCGTGGTCGAACGTCATCACCGAGGCGCTGACCGAGATCCCGCGCTCGCGCTCGATCTTCATCCAGTCCGACCGGGTGCGACGGTTCTCGCCGCGCGCCCGCACGGCGCCGGCGGCCCGGATCGCCCCGCCGGCCAGCAGGATGTTTTCCGTCAGGGTCGTCTTGCCGGCGTCGGGGTGGCTGATGATGGCGAAGGTGCGCCGACGGGCGGCTTCAGCGGCGGGTGCAGTGCTCATGGGCGGGGACCTACCCGTCCGAAGCGTCCTTGTCACCTGCGCCGGACGACGCGGGGCGACAAGCAAGACGAAGGCTCGGGCCGATCCTGTTTCGATCTGTCGTTCAGGACGACGGGCTCTGGCCCGGCGCCGCGGCGAGTTTCTCGCGAATGGACTTCAGCAAGGCCGCGGCGGTCTCGCTCATCTGCCCGCCATGGGGGCTGTTGGCGACTGGCTCAAGCATGGCATGGGCGTCAGCATAGCGCCCGCGTGCGGCGAGCGCCTGGCCGGCCGTCAGGCGGATCTCCGAGACCTGCGGCGCCAGTTGCGCGCTGAGCTCCAGAACGTTCAGCGTGTTGTCGCTGGGATAGCCGGGCTCGCCGACGCGCGTCTTCGCAAAGCCATAGAGTGTCTGATAGGCGTCGGGCTGGGCCTTGTTGGCTCGACCAAAGAACTTGGCCGCCTCGGCGACCAGGGCCTTGGCCTCAGCGGGCTTGTCCTTGAGCGCCTTGGCCGCGTCGAGACGGCTCTCCCCCGCCAGACGCAAGGCTTCGGCGTCGTCGGGATGCTTGGCGATCCAGTCGGCCAACATCGTCTCGGCCGCGGCGCGATCGCCATAGTCGGCCTCCACACGCGCCAGGGTCAGGGTGGCCAGGCGGTCCCCGGGATACTTCGCCGCGTCGGCGCGCACCGTCTTCAGCAGCCTCTGACCAAGCTCCTTCGGCGGCCCGCGCTTGGCCAGCTGGTTTTCGAGCATCAGGTCACCGGCCGACGCCGGGAGGGTCGTCACCACCATGGGAAAGTCCGGCTGCTTGTCGCGGACCAGCGTCTTGTTGGGGATGGCGCTGCGCAGATAGCCGCGCATCACCCGTTCCAGATCATCCACCGCGACGCCCGTCGTCTTCGGCCAGGCCGTCAGCGGCTCCTCGCCGCGCGCCGTCGCCGCCACAAAGGCCGACAGCTGCTTTTTCCGTTCGGGATCCGACAGCATGTAATGGGTCAAAAGCCAGGACTGGCCGTAGTACATAGCGCCCTGACGCTCGGTGAGCGCGCGGGGACGCTTGGTCAAGAGATCGCGCGAGGACACCCAGGAGCCGTTCAAGAGGTTGGAGACCCGCGCCCCGTTGGGCGCCCCGACCAGGATTTTCTTGTCCTGGATATCGGCGGTCATGAAGTACTCGGCGTAGCCTTCGACCAGCCACGCGGGATAGGCGCCAGGATAGTGCTGCAGCATGAAGTGGTGGACGTACTCATGCAGCACGGCGTCGTCGGCCAGGCCTGTGGACTTGCGAATAGCGACCGCGAAAATGTCGTTGGGCCCGGCGGTGTAGACGCCCGCCGCGGACTCTGCGTCAGGAAAAACGCGCTGCAACTGGTCGGCGCTGCGCACCAGATAAACATCCAGCTTGCGCGCCGTGTCGTCCTGGTCCGGCGCTCGGCCGTGGAACAGACGCAGCAGCGCGTCGAAGTCCTCGAGCTTGGCGGTGAAGGCGCGCAGACCGCTTTCGCCGCCGTCGCTGTACACCACGAAGTGGGCGCTCTCGGCCCGCTGCCATTCGGCGCGCGCCAGGCTGGGGCGGCCAAGTATCGCCAGACTCAAAACCAAGCCCAGCACAGCACGAACAAACATCGACCTGACAAAGCCCCAATCCACAACCCCGAATTGAGGCTAAGCGACACGCACGCCGGCTGGCAAGGCGCGTCGCCTCGCGTCGTGACGTCCAGGCGACAAAATGCCCCTGTTCGAACATCCGGTTTGGAGTCATCCTCCCCTCATCCGCACCGGCAGGCGTCAGATCGCCGGGCGTATGGAGGAAATCGAAAGATGGCCCTGCTCGACCATCATCGCGCCCCGACTCGTCAACATCCCGCAGGCAGCGCCTTGTGCCTGGCCCTGGCGATCGCCGGTCTGGCCGCTTCGGCCGTGGCGCTGAGCTGGATGATGAACTTCGTCTAGGCCCCTTTTCTATCTGGTTGAACCATCAGATCAGAAGGTTGGAGCGCCGCAGACCCGATCGTCGTGTCACACGGATCGGAGAACGCTTTAGGCGGCGAGACGACGCCAGACCTGGCGATCGGCTTCAATATTGGTGAGCGCGCCGCTGTTCTGCCGCTCAAGCAAAGTCGCCATGACCTCGACGCTCAGCTGCGCATAGCGCACCTGCACGTCCGCGACCCGGCAACCCCGGCCCGGAGCGATAAACAGCGCCGCGTTGATTTCCGGGGTCTTGGATACGATCAGGGCGGCCAGACGCTCGGCCCGTTCGCGATCCTTCATATGCAGCAGGGGCTCCTCGGAGAACAGCTCCTTGCCCAGCTCTCCGACATAGCTCAGCGAGAGCTTGGCGAAACGGTCGCGCGTCACCGGCGGCGTCAGTTCCGCCGCGTCGAAGCTCAAGACCACATCGTTCATGAGGAAAAGCATGGCGGGTACGCGAGCGCTGTTGAGGGGACCTTGGACCCGTCCATCATGCCCGACGCACGCTTTCGCTCCGGTTTAGGAGCAAGGTTAACGCCATCTCGGCCCGCCCCTTTCAGCGGGGCGGTCGTCGCTCACGACTCAATCGGCTCGGTCAGAAAATGGCGACCGTCGCGATCCTCGATCTCGACCACCCAGATATCGGGGTCGATACGCGCGGCGCGCTCGACGTAGGCGTCCAGATCCGGCTCGAAGGTCGAGCGCACAGGCTGCATCCAAAAGCGCTCGCCGTCTCCGCGCGTCGCCTCGCTGAACAGGCGCGCGGTCCCCTCCCGGCGATCGACCGCCTTGACCAGAACCGCGCCGGCGCGCGCGTCACCCTTGCGAGCGACCGTGGCGAAGGCCCCGCCCAGTTCGGCCCGGCGGATCAGCGCCGCGACCCAGATATCCGTCGAAAGAAGCATCGCTAACCGAACCGCAACCCGGGCGCGTCTAGAACCCGTCCTTCAAGTTTCGTCACTCCCATAGGCCAATGACGTTCGCAGAGCACCCCAAAGGTCGCATTCGACGCGGGATCGCCATGGCGATCGGCCTGATGGCCTGCGCCTGTCCGGGCGCGCTCCTCGCCGCTGATACAGGCGGGCAGCTCTATGAGCGCACCCTGATGACAGCGGCCGACGGCCGCTGCCGGCTGTTCTCGCCGACCATCTCGTCCGCGCTCGACGCCGCCCGCGCCCAGGCCCGCGGCGCCGCGCTGCGCTCGGGCGCCACCGAACTGCAGGTCGCCGCGCTCGAACAACGCGCCCGCGCCAAGGCCGCCAGCGCCACCTGCGACTCCAAGGACCTCACCGTGGCCGCCGCCCGCGTGAAGAAGGCCTTCGAGGGCTACTCCCAGCTGCTGACCATGACCTATCCGGGCGATGTCTCGTCTTGGAAGGCCGAGCGGTCGGTGTCGGCCACCATTCCGGTCTGGCGCCTGTCGCAGCCGTCGAGCTTTGGGACCGACCGCCTGATGTTCGGTCTGGCCGGGCGCGCCAAGGCCGTGCTGGCTGTCTCCACCTTCGAGAACGGCCAACGCCCCTATGTGGCGCGGATCATTCTGCGCGACACCAAGCGCACGCTCGGCCCCTATATCGACGCGCGGTCGGGCAAGAATCTCGCGGGCAAGATCCCGCCGCGCAACGCCAGCCTGGTCTTCACGGCCGAGCGGCGCGAGGAGGCCCCGGTCACCCTGCTGCCGACCGGCGCCAAGACGGGCCTGGCCTTCCGGTTTCCGGAGGCGGTAGCCGAGGCGATGTCGCAACTGGACCCTCGTGAAGCGGTCACGGTGGAGTTCGCCTTCGCCGGACGCGGCGAGGAGGTCACGCGCAAGGCCTATATCGAGGTCGGAGACTTCGCCGCCGGACGGGCGTTCCTGCGGTAAGGCCAGAGCGCCTCAGCGCGGCGCAAAGGCGATGACGTTGTCGCCCAGGCTGGCCGGCGGCGGTTCCTCGACCGTGGGAGCGGGTTCCGGCGCCGAAGGCGCTTCTGGCGCGGCTGGCGGCGTCGGCGTCGGCGTCGCAGCGACCATCGGCGCCAGCAGCACAGGCAGACGCACCGACACGGTCGTGCCTGCGCCCAGGCGGCTCTCGATCACCATCTCGCCGCCATGCAGCTGGGCGAAAGCCCGCACCAGCGACAGGCCAAGGCCCGTGCCCCGCGCGCGCTGTTCGGCCCCGCCGGCCTGCTCGTAGGGACGCCCCAGGCGTTCCAGGTCCTCAGGACTGATCCCGACGCCCGTATCGGCGACCACGATCTCGAGCACGCCGTCATAGCCGTGCGCCGTGACGGTCACCTGCCCGCCGCGCGGGGTGAACTTCAGGGCGTTCGAGACGAGGTTCAGGACGATCTGCTTCAGCGCGCGGCGATCGGCGTCGACCTCCAGCTCGCCGGGCGGCAGGACGCCGCGCAGCTGAACTCCGGCGGTGTCGGACTGAACGCGCAGCAGCCGCATCGCCGCCTGAACCGCCTCGCGCGCGTCGAACACGCCGCGCTGCAGCTCGAACCGTTCGGCCTCGATCTTGGACATGTCCAACACGTCGTTGATCAGGTCCAGCAGATGGCCGCCGCTCTCGTGGATCAGCTCAGCGTACTCGGCGTAGCGGTCGCTCAGCGGACCAAACATCCGCGCCCGCATGATGTCGGAGAAGCCCATGATCGCGTTCAGGGGCGTGCGAAGCTCATGGCTCATATTGGCCAGGAACCGCGCGCGGCCGGCGGCCAGGGCCTCGGCGTCGATGCGCGCCTGGTCGAGCGCGTGCTCGCGATGGCGCTCCACCGTGATGTCGCGCAGCACGCCGACCAGCTGGTTCGGCGCAACGCGGTGCATGTCCAGGGCCACCACGCGCTCGACGCCCAGCGCGGGGTTGAAGGTCAGGCTGGCCGAGCCCTCACGATGAGCCTGGGCGATAGCGGCGGTCAGGCGCTGACGGTCGCCGGGCGCAGCCGCGCCGGTCAGACCGCGATTGACGAGATCAGCGCGGGTGACGCCGGGCGGCGCCGCGCCGCGCACGGCGGTCACCTGTCCCTGCCCCCGGACGGCGATCGCCAGGTGCGGCAGGCCGTCGAGCAAGGTCTCCAGACCGATGATCTCGCTGGCGTAGCGATCGTCGCGCGCGCCCTGGCGACGCCGGCCGATCAGGAGGCCGGCGGCGAGACCAAGACCGGTCGTCACCAGCGCCAGAAAGCCCAGAACGAAGGCCAGCGGTCCCGTCGGCGCCGCGGGCGCCAGGCCGGAAAGCTGGGTCAGCGCCGCGACACAGGCGCCGATCAGGGCCAGGGCCGCGCCCTCGGCCAGACGCTTGGGCTGATCCTGGGTGGAGGCGGCCGCCACGGGCGCGAGACACCAGGCGGCCATGGCCCCGCCCACGCCGCCGGTCAGCACCGCCGCCAGCGAGCCGCCCACGGCCCACAGCACCAAGAGCCGGGACTGGGTGCGTTCGTCCTCCCGCGTGAAGATCAGCGAGACCAAGGCAGGCAGGGCGCCGGCCCCGAGCGCCGCCCACACAGGCCAACCGCCGGAGTCGGCGGTGAACAGGGCCGCCGCCGCCGCCAGACAGACAGCCGCCAGCCACCCGAGCCGCCAGGCGTGCGCGGGATCGAGCCCGGCGGCGCGTGCGGCCGGACGTCTGAACGGGTCTGGAAGCGTCTCGAATTCCAAGGCCAGTCGACTTTTTAGCGCGGTGGGGAGGATCACCGTCGTCAAACCTTAACGCGGGGCGGGCCTTCCCTCCAACCCCGCACAATCTGCGGGCGACCTTTCGTGGTGGAAGCCCTGTGGACGGAAACGGAATCGTAAGCGCCTGCTCCCATGCTGATCATCTGATTCAGCACGGACAGAAGGTCCGGGAGACCCCATGGCACAGCCGGCGATCCAGGACGCGTCGCAAGACAGCGCCGTCACGCCCTCGCCGGCCGATCGCCGCGCGGCTGCACAGGCGCGCCGCCAACTGGCGCTGGAAGAGCGCAAGCGCTCCTTCCTGCGGATGGTCAGCCACGAACTGCGAACCCCGCTGAACGCCGTCATCGGCTTCTCGGAAATCCTGTCGCAGGAGCTCTATGGCCCCTTGGGCAGCCCCCAGTATCGCGAATACGCCACGATCGTGCATGACAGCGGCCTGAAGCTGCTGAAGCTGGTCAACCAGATCGTCGAACTCGCGCGGCTTGAGGGCCAGGCCAGCGATATCGAGATGACGCCTGAGTCCCTCGACGAGGCCATCGAGGACGTCGTCGACAGCCTGCGCGCCGAGATCGCCCGCCGGGACGTGATCGTCCACGTCGTCGGCGCAGGCGCCCTGCCCTCGGTTCAGGCCGACAGCCGGGGCCTTCGGACCATGCTGACCAACCTGCTGCAGAACGCGGTCACGCACTCGCCCGCCGGCGGCGTCATCCATGTCACGGCCGCACGCGTGGACGGCGAGATCGAGATCGCCATCCGCGACCAGGGCCCAGGCGTCGAAAGCGCCGAGCTGCCGCGCCTGCTCCAGCCCTTCGAACAAGGCGGCTGCGCGCTCACGCGCACCCACGAAGGCGCCGGCCTTGGTTTGCCGATCGTGGACCTGCTGTCGCGCGCCATGGGCGGGCAGCTGAAGCTCTCCTCCAGCCTCGGCGCCGGTTTCCTGGCCCGCCTGATCCTCAGAGCCGCCTAGCCGGTGCTTGCCTTGGCGCGGCAAGGCGCCTAAACGCCGCGCATGACCAGCCCCATCGACACCGCCCTGACCGACCTCGCCGACGAGTTCGAACTGCTGGGCGATTGGGAAGAGCGCTATCGCTATGTCATCGAGCTCGGCAAGGACCTGGCGCCGCTGACCGACGCCGAACGCTCCGAAGCGAACAAGGTGCGCGGCTGCGCCAGCCAGGTGTGGCTGGTGACCGAGCCGCAAGCCGACGGCTCGATCGTCTTTCGCGGCGACAGCGACGCCCACATCGTCAGCGGCCTGATCGCCATCCTGCTGCGGCTCTATTCGGGTCGAGCCGCCGCCGACATTGCCGGCTTCGACGCCAAGGCCGCCTTTGACCGACTGGGCCTGTCCGAGGCGCTGTCGTCGCAGCGTTCGAATGGCCTGAAGTCGATGGTCGCCCGCATCCAGCGCGACGCGCAGGCCGCGCTTGGCTAGCTATCGCGTCGCCGCGCTGTATCGCTTCACGCGGCTTGAGGATCCGGCGGCGATCCAGGGGCCGCTGGCGGCCCTGTGCTGCAGCCTTGGCGTCAAAGGCACTCTGCTTTTGGCGCGCGAAGGGATCAACGGCACGATCGCCGGCGAGGGCGCCGCCATCGAGGCGGTGCTGGCTCATATCCGCGCCCTGCCCGGCTGCGCGGATCTGACGCCCAAGACCGCCTGGGCCGAGCGCATGCCCTTCTACCGGATGAAGGTCCGGCTGAAGAAGGAGATCGTCACCCTGGGCGAGCCAGACCTGGATCCGACCGATGCTGGAACCTATGTCGCGCCCGCCGACTGGAACGCCCTGATCCGCGATCCGGACGTCCTGGTGATCGACACCCGCAACGCCTACGAGGTGGCGGTCGGACGCTTCGAGGGCGCGATCGATCCGCAGACCGACAGCTTCGCCGACTTCCCCGCCTGGTTCCGCGACTGGCGCAAGAGCGTCGAGGCCGAACGAAGCCCAGACGCGCCGCTGAAGGTGGCGATGTACTGCACCGGCGGCATCCGCTGCGAGAAGTCGACCGCCTTCCTGAAGGCCGAGGGCGTCGAGCAGGTCTTCCACCTGAAGGGCGGCGTTCTGGACTATCTGGAACAGATCCCGCAGCCGGAAAGCCTCTGGCGCGGCGAGTGCTTCGTCTTCGACGAGCGCGTCTCGGTGGGCCATGGCCTGGCCAAGGGCGACCACGTCCTGTGCCGGGGTTGCCGCATGCCGGTCAGTCCGCAGGATCAGGCCTCGCCGCTCTATGTCGAAGGCGTGGCCTGCCCCGCTTGCCATGACCAGCGCAGCGAGGAGCAGAAAGCGCGCGCCGCCGAGCGTCACCGCCAGGTGCTGCATTGCGAGGCGCTGGGCGTCGACCACGTCGGCGCGACCCTGCCGACCAAGATCGACTGAACTTCGCCTCACGCCATCCGGTAGTGTCTGGCCAACGCCTGCAGGGCCAGCTTCAACACCGTCTTGCCCGCGCGCCGGGGGAGCTTCAGCGAATCCTCCGCCGCCTCGAGCGCCGAGCCCATCAGGCAGACGCGCTCCAGAATGTCGCGCAGTCCCGGCCCGACCGCGGTGAGCGCGCGGGCGATCCTCTGGCGCGTGGCGTGGTCGCGCTCAGCGGGGGCCAGCACCGTTTGGCCCCCGTCGACGCGGGGCGTGGCGTCCCATCGCATGGTCATGCGACCCAGCGTTCCCAGGCTCTCGAACTCCTCGCGAAGCCGTTCGGCGGCCGCGACCTCGGCGGGACCAAGCCATGGGCGTCCGTGGCTGTCGCGACGACGGGCCAGCCACGCGATCGGCGACTCCCCGAGGTTTCGACGAACAACCCCTTCGGCCGTCTCGACCGAGGCCTCGATGACACCCGGGCGCCCCGGCGGCGGCGGCGCCGCCACTTCGGGCCGCGCGACCATCGTCCAGCCCCCTTCCCGACGCGGCTTCAGCGTGGCCTCGCGGGCCAGAACCGCGAAGGCGGCCTCGTCCAGGGTCAGCATCACGCTGCGACGACGACTGGCGCCGAGCCGGACGCCATAGCCGCCGCCATGGGGCTCGATCACCGCGCCGGGCCTGGCCAGCAGCCGCATCGCGCGTTCAGCGCGGCGCTCGGCGTCCAAAGCCGCCTCGAAACGGGCCTGAAGCGCGCCGGTCATCACGGCAGGTCCTGAGCGTGCGACGGGGCCTGACGCAGGCAGGCCTCCAGTTCGCACAGCCGCCGATCAAAGGCCTCGTCCTCGCGCAAATCCTCGATCTTGCGGCAGGCATGCCCGCAGGTCGTCCGATCCCGACCAAAGGCGAAGGCCACGCGCGCCAGAGGCCAGTTCAGGGTGATGTGGGTCAGGTAGATGGCGAGTTGCCGGGCGCGCACCGCCGTATGGGACGCCCGCTTGGGCGTTGCGATCTCCAGCGCCGGCACGCCGGTGGCCAGGGAGACAAGGTGGGTGACGAAGCCGACCGTCAGGCGGTCGCGTCGGGGATCGGGCGTGATCGCCCAGATGTCCTCAAGGGCTTGAACCAGCATGGCGTCCTCTCCTCCAGGCCGCGAGCGCAGCCGGCGAACACCACTATAGGTTTATATTCCGCACAGAGGAAGATATTCCTATTTCACTCATGCAAGCCCGAGCTAAGCGATTGTTTTTTCGTCGCTTAGGCCGCCACTACGCTCATGGAGCTCTGTGGATAGAACGCAGGATATCCCCCTCTCGCAGCGCCTCGCCGTCCGACGAATCAAGGGTGTTTTCTGAAAGAAGTCCCGTGTCGCCATCACCCAGGCCGCATCCACCGGATGGCGCGCATCGGGAGCCGCTACGGCGCCGAAGGCCAAGAAGGGACACGGCCACAAGGGGGCTCAGCCTAAGGGGGCTAAACCTATCTCCGGCGGCACAATCGCGCCTCGATGGGAGACCACGATCCCGGCCAAGGCGTGCGCCCTGGCGACGGCGTCGGGGATCGCCGCGCCCGCCAACCGCGAGGACAGGTAGGCGGCGTTGAAACTGTCGCCCGCGCCGGTCGTGTCCACGGCCTTCACCCGCGCGGGGGCCGGCGTCGCCGTGCGGCCCTCCGGTGTGTGAACATTGACGGCATGGCTCTCATCCCGCGCCACCACCTCGGCGCCGGCGGCCGCCCATTCGGCGGCGAGGTCCTCGGCCTCGCGACCGTAGAGCGGGCGGCTGTCTTCGCTGCTCAGCGAGACATAGCGGCAGGCGGGGACCACACCGTCCAGCGCGGCGCGGGCGGCCTCGGCGCTGGGCCAGAGGGCCGGGCGGTAGTTGAAGTCCAGCGCCACGGCCACGCCGTGCGAGTGGACGTAAGCGAGGATGTCGCGCAGCCGCGCCCGCCCGATGTCGCCGATCACCGCCAGGGTCACCCCCGACAGATAGACAAGATCGCTGGCCTTGGCGGCCTCGATCAGCTGGTCGGCGGTGTGGGCCGAGAACAGATCGCGGATCGGGGCCCGCTCGCGCCAATAGTGGAACTTCCGCTCGCCGTGCTCGTCCAGGATGATGGCGTAGAGGCCCGGCAGGCGGTTCTCGACCTGGCGCACCAGCTGGGTGTCCATGCCTTCGCGGCGCATGGCCGCCAGCACGCCTTCGCTGAACGGGTCCCCCTGCCCCAGCGCGGTACAGTAGGCGACCTGGTCGCCCAGCCGCGCCATGTAGATCGCCGTGTTGAAGGTGTCCCCGGCGAAGCCCATCCGATAGAGCGGCGCGCCGCCGTCGCCGGCTTCCGGCGACAGCTCGACCATGCACTCGCCCAGAACCGTGATCCGCACCAAGGTCAGTCCTTCTTCTTGGCGGCCGTCGCGGGCTTGGCCAGCTCTTGCGCCGTCCAGGCGTCGATCCGGGTTTCCAGCACGGCCAGCGGCAGCGAGCCGCGCAGCAGCAACGCGTCATGGAAGCCACGCTCGTCGAACCTGTCGCCCAGCTTGGTCTCCGCGCGCTTGCGCAGCTCCAGGATCTTCAGCTCGCCGATCTTGTAGGCCAGGGCCTGGCCGGGCCAGGAGACATAGCGCTTGAGCTCGACCTCGATATTGGTGGGCGACAGAGCGGTGTTGTCGGTGAAGCATACGCGGGCCTGATCGATGCTCCAGCCCTTCCAGTGCATGCCGGTGTCGGCGACCAGACGGCAGGCGCGCCACATCTCGTAGGAAAGCCGGCCGAACAGCTCATAGGGGTCGCGATAGATGCCCATCCCCTCGCCCAGCCATTCCGAATAGAGGCCCCAGCCCTCGCCGAAGGCGGTGAAATAGAGGTTCTTGCGGAACTCCGGCACATTGACCTGCTCGGCGGCCAGCGCGGTCTGGAGATGGTGGCCCGGCGCGCCTTCGTGCAGCACCAGGGCCGGCAGCTCGTAGAGCGGCCGCTGGTCCAGCTCGGAGGTGTTGATCATCAGGCCGCCCGCGCGGCCGACCTTGGCGTCGCCGCCGAAATAGCGGCCGGTCGTGTAGCCCTTCTCGATGCTGGCCGGCACCGCCCGCACGCCATAGGGCAGCCGCGGCAGAACGCCAAAGTGGGCCGGCAGCTGGTCATCGGCGCGCTTGGCGATCTCGCTGGACTTCTCCAGCAGCTGCTGGCGGCTGGTGGCGTAGAAGCGCGGCTCCTTGCGCAACATGGCGATGAAGGCCGGCAGGTCGCCCTGGAAGCCGGCGGCCTTCATGGTCTCTTCCATGCGGGCCCGGATGCGCTTCACCTCGGCCTGGCCGATGTCGTGGATCTGGTCGGGCGTCAGGGTCGTGGTCGTGTGGCGACGCGCCAGGAACGCATAGTAGCGCTTGCCGTCGGGCAGGTCGGAGGCCGCCAGGCTCTTGGCCGCGCGCGGCACATACTCTTCGGCCATGAACTTGACGAAGCCGGCGCGGGCGGGCGCGACGCTGTCCTTGATCGCCTTCTCGCCCTCGGCGACCAGCGCCGCGCGGGTGGCTTCGGGCATGCCGGCCGGCAGATTGCGCAGCGGCGCCAGCAGCGGATCCTCGGTCAGCGGCGTCGTCGCAGCGCGCTGGGCGCGGTCCTGGACGGCCTGGGCGGTCGAAACCGCGTGGACGAAACCCGTGCTCACGCCGCGGCGAGCGTTGGCGATATTGGCGGCGTACCAGGCGGGCATGCGGTTGAGCAGCGCGATCCAGCGTCGCGCCTCGGCCTCGGTCTTCAGCCGCATGCCGCTGGCGCGGTACAGCATCATCACGTCGAAGCCGCCGTCGCTGCTGAACGGCATGCGCGCCTCGTCGAAGCCGCCCGCCTCGACGCGATCCTTCACCGCCCACAGCAGAAGATCGCGCGTCAGCTTCTCGTCTTCCGACAGCCCCACCATGTCCATGGACGAGAGGTCCGCCGAGATCGCCTTGAGCTTGGTCAGCCTGGCGGCGTCAGCGGCCGGCGAGACATCGGGAAGCCGCCAGCGCGCCGCGTCGCCGCCGCCGTCGTCGGGGTCCCCATCCGTATTGCCGAGCGCCTCGTAGCGGGCCACCAGGCCGGTCAGCGTTTCGGAGGGACCAGCCCAGGCGGACGAAACGACCAAGGCGGTGAGACAGACGCCGGCCAGGGCGGCGCGCCAAGTGCGATGCTGAGTCATGGGGCCAAGATTAGGCCAAGCCCACGCCGCGTCCACACGCGAATCGACCATCCCGAGGGAACAAGTCGATAAGATCCAATTGTCGGGAAAACCGAGAATGGAGCGGGCGAAGAGATTCGAACTCTCGACATCCACCTTGGCAAGGTGGCGCTCTACCACTGAGCTACGCCCGCGCATATTCGCGAGATATGGTCTCATCCAGCCTGCCCGGAAACCGGGAGAATGGAGCGGGCGAAGAGATTCGAACTCTCGACATCCACCTTGGCAAGGTGGCGCTCTACCACTGAGCTACGCCCGCATCGGCGAGGCCCAGAAGAGCGCCCCGCGACGAGGAGGCGGCTTATGGCAGAGCGCTTCGCGGTTTGCAAGCGCCCTTTGAGGGGTTGCATCGCGGGTTTTTTCCGGGGCTTGATCCGGGCCGGTTTCAGGCGGGTTTGAAGCCTGGATTTCTCGGGGTGGAGCGCCAGCGTTGCGTCTGTTCGTGTTTGGTCTGGGCTATGTCGGGGCGGCCTTCGCCGACGCCTTGCAGGACCGTGGCTGGGACATCGCCGCCTCGGCGCGTGACCCTGGCCAGGCCCAGGCGCTGCGCGACAAGGGAATCACCCCCGCCGATCCGGCCGATCGCGACGCCATGATCGCCGCGCTCGCCGGTGTGAACGCGATCCTCATCACCGCCCCCCCTGGTCCCGACGGCTGTCCGGCGCTGGAGTCGATCGTCCCGGCCCTGGCACAGGCCCAGGCCTATCCAGACTGGATCGGCTATCTGTCGACGACCGGGGTCTATGGCGATTTCGAGGGCCGCTGGGTGTTCGAAACCTCGCCGCTCAAGGCCCAGTCGGTCGAAGGCGCCCGCCGCGTCGGCGCAGAGCGCGACTGGCGTCAGGTCGGGCGCGGCATGGGCTTGACGGTGACCACCTTCCGCCTGCCGGGGATCTATGGTCCGGGCCGCAGCGCGCTGGACCGCCTGCGCGCCGGCGAAGGCCGCCGGATCGTCAAGCCGGGACAGGTGTTCAGCCGCATCCATGTCGACGACATCGTCTCGGGCCTGCTGGCTTCGCTGGATCACCCGCGCGCAGGCGGGGTTTACAATCTCGTCGACGACGAACCGGCCCCGCCCCAGGACGTCATGGAGCACGCCGCCAGGCTGCTGGGCGTTCCGGTTCCGCCGGACCTGCCGTTCAACGAACTGGGCATGTCGCCGGCGACGCGGCGGTTCTACGCCGAGAACAAGCGCGTCTCGAACGCCCTGATCAAGGCGGAGCTGGGGTGGCGGCCCAAGCATCCGACCTACCGCGAAGGTCTGGCGGCGATCCTGAAGGCGGGCGGCTAGGGGCTGGTTGGCCAACGGCGAGAGGCGTGAAGGACCCTCAGGATTTCAACCAGGTCGTCGCTCACCCTGTAAGCGACAATGAAGGGGCCGCCCGGCACGACCAGTTCACGCGTACCAGGGCGACGTCCTGGCCTTCCAAGATTGGGAAAGTCGGACAGCTTTGCCGCGAACTCCCAAATTCTGCGAACCTGCTTAAGCGCCGCCGCAGGCCGATCCTGCGCAATCCAGGCGTACGCGAACCTCAGATCGCGCGATGCGCTATCGGTCCAGGTGACGCGCACGCGTCAGTCACGACTCGGCATCGGGCGCTCGTTGGGCGTCCCCCACGAGTCTATCCATTCGCCGACCTTGTCATGATCAAAGACACGGCCTTCTTCTGCAGCGCGCAGTCCTTCATCGATCGCCGCATCCTGCCAGTCACGCAATTCGACGAAGTCGCGCAAAGCCCGCTCGATGATCGCCGTCTTGGGCTGGTCCATCCCCTCGGCGATCTCTGAGAGTCGCCGGTCTAGGTCGCTGTCTAGCTCAATGCTCAAAGACGCAGGCTTCGCCATGACGAAAATCCAGAACAAGCCGAGAACAAACCATACGCTTGATGGCGGTTTTGTCCAGCTACTCGTCATCAATTGCCGGCGGACGCGGCGCGATGCCGGTCGCTTCCAGGCCCGCCGCATTCCGTAGCCGGGCCGCCCGCGCCAGGCGGCGGGAGACGAGATCCCCCTCCTCCGGCTCGGCCAGGCCCTTGGCTTCGGAAACAGCCGCCACCAGCCGCTCCAGATCCTGCGGACGCGACAGCCGGTGGTCACCGTCCTTGATCAGGGTGAAGACGACATTGTCCGAGGTCAGGGCGTTGGCCAGCTCCAGCGCATGGGTCCACGGCACGTCCGGGTCCGCTCCGCCCTGCAGGATGCGCACCGGAACGTCGATCGGCACGGGCCCCGGCAGGATCGACCACCGCGCGCCGTCCTCCAGCAGATCGCGGGTGATCGGATAGCCGCCGTCGTCATACTCCGAGGGCCGGATCCAGAAGCCGTCGCGGGCGATCGCCGTCCTGGCCTCGGCGGACAGTTCGGGACCCATCAGCTTCTCGGTGAAGTCCGGCGCGGGCGCGATCAGCACCATGGCCTTCACCCGGTCGGGCCGCGCGATCGCCGCCAGGCACGAGAGCCAGCCGCCCATCGACGAGCCGACCAGCATCAGCGGACCGTCGGTCAGCTCGTCGATCACCGCCAGGGCGTCGGCGCGCCAGCGGCTGATCGTGCCGTCTTGGAAGGCCCCGCTCGACTCGCCATGACCGAAATAGTCGAACCGCAGATAGGAACCGCCCGTCGCCTTGGCCTGCTCGGCCAGGACCTCGGCCTTGGTCCCGGTCATGTCGGAATGGAACCCGCCCAGCCACACGACCGTCGGGCCTTCGCCGTCCACCCGCCGCCAGGCCAGGGTCGATCCGTCTTCGCGCGCCAGGGCGCCCCGGGATTCGGTCATGGCGTCGCCTTGATCCTTTCGCTAACAACGGGCGGTTATCGCCGTCGAGACTCGCGTGCCCGACCTACCCGCCCATTTCACATTGCTGCAAGTGACGCCGGAACTGGAAACCGGCGGCGCCGAACAGACGACGATTGATGTCGCCCACGCCGTGGTCGCGCAAGGCGGCAAGGCGCTGGTGGCCACGCGCGGCGGGCGCATGGCCACGCGGCTGGAGGCCGACGGCGGACGTCTGGCCCAGATGCCGGCGCAATCGAAGAACCCGCTGGTCATGCTGGGCAACGCCGCGCGGCTGATCGACCTGATCCGGCGCGAGAAGGTCAGCCTGGTGCACGCCCGCTCGCGCGCCCCGGCGTTCAGCGCGCTGTGGGCCGCCCACGCCACCAAGGTCCCGTTCGTGGCCACCTATCACGGGGTCTACAACGCCAAGTCCGGCCTCAAGCGCTGGTACAATGCGGTGATGACCAAGGGCGCGGTGGTGATCGCAAATTCCGAATACACGCGCGAGCACGTCATCCGCGAGCACGGCGTCGCCGCCGACAAGGTGGTGGCCATCCCGCGCGGCGTCGACCTGTCGCGCTTCGAGCCCGACGTGGTCAGCGCCGATCGGATCGAGGCGCTGCGTCAGGCCTGGGGCGTTGCGCCGGATGAGCGTCGCCTGAAGGTGCTGCTGGCCGGTCGCCTGACCCGCTGGAAGGGCCAGGGCCTGCTGGTTCAGGCGATGGCGCTGCTGAAGGCGCGCGGAGAGGACAAGGTGCTGCTGCTGCTGGCCGGTGACGACCAGGGCCGCAAGGGCTATCGCGCCGAACTGGCAGCGGCGATCGCGCAAGCGGGCCTTGAGGACGCCGTCAAGCTGGTCGGTCATTGCGACGACATGCCGGCCGCCTATCTGCTGGCCGATCTCGCCATTGCTCCCTCCCTGGAGCCCGAAGCGTTCGGCCGCACGGCGGTGGAGCCCCAGGTCATGGGGCGACCGGTCATGGCGGCCGATCACGGCGCCACCCGCGAGACCGTCTTGCCGGGCGAAACCGGCTGGCTGGTCACGCCCGGTGACGCCGAGGCCTGGGCCGCGGCGCTGCTGGAAGCCATCGATATCGGCGCATCAGGGCGCCAATCCATGGGACGAACCGCTCGCGTGCGTGCTCGGCGGTTGTATTCAGTGGACGCGATGTGCGAAGCGACCCTCAAGGTCTATGCGCAGGTGTTGGGTTTGGAGCGTTCGTCTTGAGCAAGGAGATCAAGAAGGTCCTGGTCATCAAGCTTGGGGCGCTGGGCGACTTCGTCCTGGCCCTGGCCGCCATGCGCAAGATCCGCGAAGCCCACCCCAAGGCCAAGATCACCCTGCTGACCACCCCGCCCTTCGAGGCGCTGGCCAAGCTCAGCCCCTATTTCAACACCGTCGAGACCGATGGTCGCCCGGACGACTTCGGCCAGACCCTGGCCATGATCGGCCGCATCCGCAAGGCGCGCTACGACCGCGTCTATGACCTGCAGACCAACAGCCGCACCAACTGGTACTTCCAAATGCTGCGCCCCTTCCCGCCGCAATGGAACGGGATCGCGGTGGGCTGCTCACTGCCCCAGAAGGGCTCGGCCCGCCTCACCATGCACACCCTGGAGCGCCAGGCCGACCAACTGCGCGCGGCGGGGATCTGGCCCGACGCCCCGACCGAGCCGGGCAGCGCGCCGCCGCCCGACCTGTCGTGGATCCTGCGCAAGCACAAGGAGCCGCGCCCTGTCGCCGGCGCCGCCGCGCCGCGTCCCTGCGTCCTGTTCGTGCCGGGTGGCTCGGCCCACCGGCTCGAGAAGCGCTGGCCGGTCGAGTGCTACGCCCAGCTGGGCTCGCTGCTGAAGGCCAAGGGCCTGGACATCGTCATCATCGGCGGTCCCCAGGAAAGCGCCATGGCGCGTCACATCCAGAAGGCCGTGGGCGGCGCGCGCGATCTGACCGGCCGCACTGACTTCGCCCAATTGGCCGTCCTGGGAGCCAGGGCGGCGCTGACCGTGGGCAACGACACGGGTCCGACGCACCTGCTGGCGGCCGCCGGCGCGCCGACCATCGCCCTGTTCTCCGACGCCTCGGATCCGGAGCTGTGCGGCCCGCGCGGCCACGTGGCGGTGATCCGTTCGCCCGACCTCAAGGCCCTGCCCGTCAGCACCGTGGCCAGCGCGGCCATGGCGCTGCTGCCGCATTAGAGAGGGGCGCCGGAGAGCGCCCCCCCTTTCAATACCCCGCGTACCGCCCCGGCTTGTGGTTGGCGATGATCACCGCGCTGAGCGCCACGGCGCTGGCGATGGACAGCAGAAGCTTGTCGAAGCTGATCGTAAAGAACGCTGCGGCCACCACCACGCAGTCGGCCGCCATCTGCACCTTGCCGGCGCTGATCCCTCGGCGCTCCTGCAGATAGAGCGCCAGGACCCCGACCCCGCCGACGCTGGAGCGGTGACGCGCCAGGGCCAGGATGCCCATGCCGATGATCGTGCCGCCGAAGACGGCCGAGAAGATCGGGTCGATGCCGCCGACCTTCAGCCAGTGCGGCATGCCCCAGGCGAGGCCCGCCAGCAGCAGGTTGGTCGCCAGGGTCTTGAAGGTGAACGCCCAGCCCAGGGTCCGCTGGGCCAGAACATAGAACGGCAGGTTCAGAACGAAGAACACCACGCCCACCGGCCAGTCGCTCAGATACGAGATGATCAGGGCCACCCCCGCGACGCCGCCGGTCACGAGGCCCGCAGCCTTCAGCAGGGTCAGCCCGACGGCGATGAAGCTGGAGCCGATGAGGAGCGCATGGATGTCCTCCAGCGCAGAATGGCGATGTTCGGGCATGAGTCGGGCAAGCGTCTTGTTCAGGGAAAACTCGTCCCCGCCTCGCCGTTTCCATCCCGATTGGCCCGAATGATCGTCTGGCCTCGCCACGGGGCCAAAAAAACTGGACCCGCCGGCGTCTGTTTGACCGCCTTCGCTTGATACAGCGCGGCGGGCGCGTCATATATCAGGTTCTCGCGGCGCGCCCAGCGCGGCGCGAACGCGTTCAGCTATATTCGCAATTACCGCACGTCATACCAACAGCACCGGAGCCGCCCCTATTCGCCGTCCTATGCAAACGCCGCCCGTTAAAGACGGACCGCGTATCAACGATGAAATCCGTGTCCCTCGCGTCCTGCTGATCGACCAGCACGGCGAAAAGCAAGGCGAGATGCCGACCGCGTCCGCTATGGAAGCGGCAGAGGAAGCCGGCCTGGACCTGGTTGAAATCGTTCCGAACGCCAATCCTCCCGTCTGCAAGATCCTGGACTACGGCAAGTTCAAGTTCCAGGAGCAGAAGAAGAAGAACGAGGCGCGCAAGCGGCAGAAGGTGGTCGAGCTCAAGGAGATCAAGCTCCGCCCGAACATCGACAGCCACGACTACGACGTGAAGGCCAAGGCGATGCATCGCTTCTTCGAGGAAGGCGACAAGGTCAAGGTGACCCTGCGCTTCCGCGGTCGCGAAATGGCCCACCCCGAACTCGGCATGAAGCTGCTGCAGAAGGTCAAGGCCGACTTCGACGAGGTCGCCAAGGTCGAGTACGAGCCGCGCATGGAAGGCCGTCAGATGATCATGATCCTGGCCCCGCGCTAGGATCGGATCACGGGTAGACACCGAAACGCCCCGGCCTCACGGCCGGGGCGTTTTGCGTTTCACACCCTCAAGGCCCCCCTCGACAGCCCCTCAACCCATGATAGTTTGGCCGGGGGATCTCGGGGGCGCCTTTGTTCAAGTCTTTGCCGGCAGCCGTGGCTGCGCTTTGGTTTTTTGCGGCCGCCGCCGTGTCTGCGGCGGAAAAGCCGGACTTGGCGATCTATGGCCGCCTGCCGCAGATCGAGGGAGTCACGATCTCGCCGGACGGGACCAAGCTGGCGGTCATCAGGACCGACGGCCAGGAGCGCGTTCTGATCGTTCGCAAGCTGAACGGCGAACTGCTGGGCGGGGTCAAGGCGGCCAAGACCAAGCTGCGCGACGTGGTCTGGGCCGGCGAGGACCACGTCATCATGATCTCTTCGCAAACCGCCGACGTTTTCGGGCTGAAAGGCCCGGCGCGCGAATATCTGATGGCCGTGGACTACAATCTGACCACCCGCAAACAGAGCCTTCTGCTGCGTGGCCAGAAAGACTCCATGAACGTGGTTCTGGATCACCCGATGATCCGCATGATCAACGGCCAACCGGTGGCCTTCGTCGAGGGGGTGCACTTTCTCGCCGACCAAGGCGTCAACATGTTGTTTCGCGTCGCGCTCAAGGACGGCCACACCCGGATGCTCGATTTCGGGGCCCGCGATGATGTCAACAGCTGGCTGGTGAACGCAGCGGGCGAGCCTGTCGCGCAATCGCTCTATGACAATGAAAAGGGTCGTTGGGCCCTGCGAATGAAGATCGGCTCCAGCTGGAAGATCGCGGATGAAGCAGACGCCCCGATGGGCTCATTCGGTCTTTACGGCTTCGGTCGCGACGGCAAGTCGGTGCTGGTCTGGCGCGGCGATGATAAGGGCGTCAGCATTCTTCGCGAGTATCGCGGCGTGGGCCAGTACGAGGATCTCCCCGAAGACCTCGACCTGAGCGGCCTCCTGCATGACCCCGATAGCTTGGCGCTCCTGGGAGGCTACACGCTGAAGGGCGACGACCTCGTCTACACTTTCTTCGATCCCGCCAGCCAAAGGACCTGGAACTCGGTGGCCAAGGCCTTCGCGGGCGATCGCGTGAGCTTGCAATCCTGGTCAAAGAACCGGCGGCAGGTGGTCGTTCTGGTGGACTCCGCGACCAGTGGCCCCGCCTACGCGTTGGTTGATCTCGACGCCAAGAACGCGACATGGCTGGGCGATGTCTACGGCGGCCTGACCGAGGCGGCGATCTCCCCGGTACGGCCGATCCGATACAAGGCGGCCGACGGGCTTGAGATCAGCGGCTATCTGACCCTGCCCAAGGGGCGGGATCCCAAGAACCTCCCCCTGATCGTGCTGCCGCATGGCGGTCCCGAAGGCCGCGACACGCCCGGGTTCGACTGGTGGAGTCAGGCCCTGGCCTCACGGGGCTATGCTGTCCTGCAACCTAACTTCCGGGGCTCGGAGGGGTTCGGCTGGGACTTCGTCAAGGCCGGGTTCGGCGAGTGGGGCAAGAAGATGCAGACCGACCTGTCGGACGGCGTCCGCGATCTCGTCAAGCAAGGGATTGTCGATCCCAAGCGGGTCTGCATCGTCGGCGCATCGTACGGCGGCTACGCCGCGCTGGCCGGCGCGACCCTGGATCCAGGCGTCTATCGCTGCGCGGTCTCGGTGGCGGGCCCCTCCGACCTCCGGAAGATGCTGCTGTCGGTACGCGAAGCCAACAATGGCGAGATGTCGGCGGCTCAACGCTACTGGCTGCGGTTCATGGGGGCCGACGGGATCAAGGACCCGGACCTGCAGGCCATCTCCCCGGCTAAGCTGGCCGACCGGGTCGAGATTCCCATCATGCTGATCCACGGCAAGGACGACACGGTGGTGCGCTACGACCAGAGCGTGGTGATGGCCGACGCCCTGCGCAAGGCGGGAAAGCCGGTCGAGTTCGTCACGCTGGCCGGCGAGGATCACTGGCTTTCGAGCGGCGCGACGCGCCTGAAGATGCTGACCGACTCGGTGACCTTCATCGAAAAGCACAATCCGCCGGATTGATGGTTTGCAGGGTCGCCAAGCTGAGACATCAGGCGTAAATCCCGCCGCCTGATGTCCGAGCCCGCCCACAGCAACCGCGCCCTGGCTGTCCTGCTCCTGGTTGTCTTCATCAACCTGGTGGGTTTTGGCGTGATCATTCCGCTGCTGCCGTTCTATGCGCGGTCGATGGACGCTGCGCCGTGGCAGGTGACGACGATGTTCGCCGCCTACAGCCTGGGACAGTTCTTCGGCGAGCCGTTCTGGGGCCGCCTCTCCGACCGGATCGGCCGGCGGCCGGTGCTGATCGTCACCATCATCGCCAACACCCTGGCCTATCTGGCCCTGGCCTTCGCGCCCAACATCTGGGTCGCGATGCTCATTCGCCTGTTCGGCGGCTTTGGCAGCGGCAACATCTCGACGATCCAGGGCTACATGGCCGACGTCACCCCGCCGGAAAAGCGAGCGGGGCGGATGGGCCTGCTCGGCGCAGCGTTCGGGGCGGGCTTTGTCATCGGCCCGGGCCTGGTCATGGTCATGCAGCCCGGCTCCGGCGCCCTGGGCTACCAGCTGCCGCTGTTCCTGGCCGCCGCCATGGCCGGGACGGCCGCCCTGGGCGTCATCCTGTTCGTCAAGGAAAGCCGCGCGCCCTCCGCCCCTGGAGCGCCGCAGGCCCACAGACTGGAGGCTCTGAGCCAAGCGGCCGCCCACCCCGTTCTCTCGCGCGTGCTGCTGGTCACCCTAATCTCGACCGCCGCCTTCGCCGGCATGGAGGCGGTGTTCGGCCTCTATGCCGACACCCGCTTTGGCTGGACGGCCAGCCAGGTGGCGGCCTGTTTCGCCCTGATCGGGGTGATCGCATCGATCGGCCAGGGCGTGCTGACCGGCCGCCTGGCGCGGCGCTTTGGCGAGGCGCGGGTGCTGACCGCCGGCCTGTCGATCATCGCCACGTCGCTGCTGATAACGCCGTTCATTTCCAAGCCCGCCCTGGCTGTGGTGGCGGTGGCGTGTACGGCGTTTGGCCAGTCGCTGGTCTTTCCCTGCGTCGGGGCCCTGATCTCGCGCGCCACCCCGCCCGATCGCCAGGGCCAGATGCTGGGCCTGAACATGGCCGCCGGCTCGCTGGCCCGGATCGGCGGTCCGCTACTGGCCGGACCGCTGTTTGGCCTGGCCATCGGCGGCCCCTACTGGTTCGGCGCGGCCCTGATGGTTCCGGCCATCGGCTTTGCGCTGGTCATTGTCCGCCGGACCAAGGTCGCGGCCTAAATGCTTGCCAGAACCGAGTCTTTCCTGTAGCTACGCCGCCTTTCCGGAACCGCCTGGCCAATTGGCATGCCATGGCGGTTCGTCATGCTTCTAGAGGACGGGGCGCAAGCTCCGACGCGAAATGCCGAAGTTGAAGACCAAGTCGGGCGCCAAGAAGCGCTTCAAACTGACCGCCACGGGCAAGCTGAAGGCCGGCGTCGCCGGCAAGCGCCACCGCCTGATCGGCCACAATGGCAAGTACATCCGCCAAAACCGCGGAACCAAGGTGATGAGCGAGGCCGACGCCAAGATCATCCGCACGTACCTGCCCTACGGCCTTTAAGAGGAGCGCTGACACATGGCTCGCGTTAAACGTGGCGTGGTTGCTCACGCCAAGCACAAGAAGGTTCTCGAGCAAGCCAAGGGCTTCTACGGGCGCCGCAAGAACACCATCCGTACGGCGAAGGCTGCGGTCGACAAGGCCGGCCAGTACGCCTACCGCGACCGCAAGGTGCGCAAGCGCGCCTTCCGTTCGCTGTGGATCCAGCGCATCAACGCCGGCGCCCGTCTGGAAGGCTTCACCTACTCGCAGTTTATCCACGGCCTGGACGTGGCGGGTATCGTCATGGACCGTAAGGTCCTGGCCGATATCGCGGGTAACGACCCGGCTGCGTTCAAGGCTATCGCCGACAAGGTCCGCGCCGCCCTGGCCTAAGGTCTTTTTGGGTCTTTGATCCAACCGATCTTGCAAAGCCCCCAGGCGCGAGCCTGGGGGCTTTTTGCTGTCCGAAACCCTTCTCCCCTTGCGGGAGAAGGTGGCCCGAAGGGCCGGATGAGGGGTTGAAAAACCTCTCCGGCAGCCGCTCAGAGACCCCTCACCCGGCCTTGCTCCGCAAGACCACCCTCTCCCGCAAGGGGAGAGGGTTCCAGCCAGCCCGAAAACCGCCTAGACGGATGCCCGTCATGACCGATCTCAACACCCTCGAAGCCGACGTGCTGGCCCAGGTGGCCGCCGCCTCGGATCTCCAAGCGCTCGACGCCGTCCGCGTGGCCGCCGTCGGCAAGACCGGCTCGATCTCGGGCCTGCTGAAAACCCTCGGCGCGATGAGCCCCGAGGAGCGCAAGACCCAAGGCGCGGCGATCAACGCCCTGCGCGACAAGGTCCAGGACGCGATCACCCAGAAGAAGGCCGCGCTCGAAGCCGCCGAGCTGGACGCGCGTCTGGCCAGCGAGACGCTGGACCTGTCCCTGCCCGCGCCCTACCGCCGCAAGGGATCCGTCCACCCGACCATGCAGACCATGGACGAGGTCGTCGCCATCTTCGCCGAGATGGGCTTCGCCGTGGCCGAAGGTCCGGACATCGAGGACGACTTCCACAACTTCACGGCCCTGAACTTCCCCGAGAAGCACCCGGCCCGCGAGATGCACGACACCTTCTTCTTCAATCCGAAAGAAGATGGCGAAAGGATGCTTCTCCGCACCCACACCAGCCCCGTGCAGGTGCGGACCATGGTGTCGCAGAAGCCGCCGATCCGGATCATCGCGCCGGGCCGCACCTATCGCTGCGACAACGACGCCACCCACACGCCGGTGTTCCACCAGGTCGAAGGTCTGGTCATCGACAAGGGCATCCACATGGGCCACCTGAAGTGGACCCTGGAGACCTTCCTGGCCCGGTTCTTCGAGACCGACGCGGTGACCACCCAGTTCCGCCCGCACCACTTCCCGTTCACCGAGCCGTCGGCCGAGATGGACGTGCAGTGCGACCGCTCCGGCGGCGAGATCAAGATCGGTCAGGGCACGAGCTGGCTCGAGATTCTGGGCTGCGGGATGGTTCACCCGAACGTGCTGCGCGCCTGCGGCATCGACCCGGACGAGTACCAGGGCTTCGCCTTCGGCATGGGCGTCGATCGCCTAGGCATGCTGAAGTACGGCATGCCCGACCTGCGCGACATGTGGTCGTCGGACGTTCGCTGGCTGTCGCACTACGGCTTCAGCGCGTTTGCGGCGCCGAACCCGGCGTCAGGCCTGAGCTGATGCGCGCCGCGCCCCTCATCCCTTCTCCCCTTGCGGGAGAAGGTGGCCTGAAAGGCCGGATGAGGGGTCGTGCTGGCCTCGCCGAGAAACCCCTCATCCGACCTGCTTCGCAGGCCACCTTCTCCCGCAAGGGGAGAAGGAACCGTGAGTTCCAAAGATGAAATTCACCCTGTCCTGGCTCAAGGATCACCTTGAGACCACCGCCACCGTCCCCGAGATCGTCGCGGCCATGACCATGGCCGGGCTCGAGGTCGAGCACGTCGCCGATCCGGCGACCAAGCTTGCCCCCTTCACGGTCTGCAAGATCGTCGAGGCCGCGCGGCACCCGAACGCCGACCGCCTGCAGGTCTGTCAGGTCGACACTGTCGACGGCCGCAAGGAGATCGTCTGCGGCGCGCCGAACGCCCGTCCGGGCCTGACCACGATCTACGCCCCGATCGGCGCCTATGTGCCCGGCCTGGACGTGACCCTGGTCGAGAAGCCGGTGCGCGGCGTCGTCTCCAACGGCATGCTCTGCTCGGCCGCCGAGCTGGAATACGCCAGCGAGAGCGACGGCATCATGGAGCTGCCCGATAGCCTCGCGGTCGGCACGCCGGCCGTTGACGCGCTGGGCCTGGAAGCCGTCATCGACTTCGAAGTGACCCCCAACCGCCCCGACTGGCTGGGCGTGGCCGGCATCGCCCGCGACCTGGCCGCCGCCGGCGTCGGCACGCTGAAGGACCTGTCGATCGCGCCGGTCGCCGGGACCTATCCGAGCCCGATCAGCGTGACGGTCGACGGCGAGGCCTGCCCCGCCTTCGCCGGTCGCTACATCCGCGGCGTCAAGAACGGCCCCTCGCCCAAGTGGCTGCAGGATCGCCTGACCGCCATCGGCCTGCGCCCGATCAACGCCCTCGTGGACGTCACCAACCTGATCTCCTACGACCGCGCGCGGCCGCTGCACGTCTATGACGCGCACAAGCTGTCGGGGACCCAGATCTCGACGCGCCTGGGCCGTCACGGCGAGCATGGCGACGAGCATCTGATCGCGCTGGACGGCAAGACCTACGAGCTGACCCCGGAGATGTGCGTGATCGCCGATGCCAACGGCGAGCGCCCGATCGGCCTGGGCGGCGTGATGGGCGGCGAAAGCACCGGCTGCTCGGACGACACGGTCGACGTGTTCGTCGAGAGCGCCTGGTTCGAGCCGATCCGCATCGCCCAGACCGGCCGCACGACCGGCATCGCCAGCGACGCCCAGTACCGCTTCGCCCGCACCGTCGACACCGGTTCGCTGGTCCCCGGCATCGAGCTGGCCACCAAGCTGATCCTGGAACTGTGCGGCGGTGAGCCGTCCGAGGTTGTGTATGTCGGCGAGGTTCCGGCCGCGCCTAAGAGCTTCGCCTTCGACCCCGACTATGTCGGCCAGCTGTCGGGCCTGGCGGTGACGCCGGAAAAGACGCACCAGATCCTGGCGGCGCTGGGCTTTGACGTCGTGCTGGGCTCGCCCTGGACCGTAACCCCGCCGACCTTCCGCCGCGACGTGGAAGGCAAGGCCGACCTCGTCGAAGAGGTCGCGCGCATCGCCGGCTACGGCGCCCTGCCCTCGACGCCGCTGCCGGAGGTTCCGCGCGCCGTGGGCGGCATCCTGACCGCCAAGCAGGCCCGCGCCCGCGCGGCTCGCCGCGCCCTGGCGGCCGCTGGCTACGCCGAGGCCGTGACCTTCAGCTTCACCAACCGCAAGACCGCGTCGCTGTTCGGCGGCGGCCAGGACGTGCTGGTTTTGGCCAATCCGATCGCCTCGGAACTGGACTGCATGCGCCCGTCGCTGCTGCCCAACCTGATCGAGGCCGCCGGCCGCAACGCCCGCCAGGGCTTCCCGGACGCGGCCCTGTTCGAGATCGGTCCGACCTTCCACGGCGACAAGCCGGCCGACCAGCGCACCGTCGTCTCGGCGATCCTGGCGCCGAAGGCCCCGCGCGGCTGGGACAAGGCCGCGCAGGGCGATGTCTTCACGGTGAAAGCGGACTTGCTGGCCCTGCTGGAAGAGCTGGGCGCGCCGGTCGCCTCGCTGCAGACGGCGCAGGGCTCGGCCTCGTCCTGGTGGCACCCGGGCCGCTCGGCGCGACTGCAACTGGGCCCCAAGGCGGTGATGGCCGAGTTTGGCGAAATTCACCCGGCGGTGCTGAAGGCGCTGGACGTGGCCGGCCCGGTCTTTGGCTTCGAGATCACCCTGGAGGCGATCCCCGAGCCGAAGAAGAAGTCGATCAAGACCAAGCCGGCCTTCTCGCCCTCGGCCCTGATGCCGCTGACCCGCGACTTCGCCTTCCTGGTCGAAAAGGCCAAGGCCGCCGGCGATCTGGTGAAAGCCGCCGCCGGCGCCGACAAGGCCCTGATCACCGCCGCGCGCGTGTTCGACGTCTATGAAGGCCCCGGCGTGCCGGAGGGCTTCAAGTCGGTCGCCATCGAGGTCGTGGTCCAGCCGCGCGAAGCCACCCTGACCGACGCCGAGATCGAGGCCCTGTCGGCTAAGGTCGTCGCGGCGGCGGAAAAGGCCGGCGGTAAGCTGCGCTCATAACGCCCTTCTCCCCTTGCGGGAGAAGGTGGCGGCCGTCAGGCCGACGGATGAGGGGTCGCGCAGGCGGCCCCTTTTTCGTTGGATAGAGCGCTCAACCCCTCATCCGGCGCTGCGCGCCACCTTCTCCCGCAAGGGGAGAAGGATACCGGATTGCTGCATTTCCAGGCGCCCCGCCTCGCCGAGGGCAAAACCATCCCATCCCGCGACCGATCGCCTCTTTCGTCGGCAAGACCTTGCGCAACGCCCCACCCCGCGCTACCTCTAAGCTGCGCTAACGGAAATCATCGCTTCCACATGCAATCGACCTTCGCCTTCGCCGCCTTTATGACCACCGGCCTTACCGCCGTGGCCGTGATGTCGTGCGCCGTGGCGATGTGGAACATGATTAATCAGATTAAAACCGTCCGAGTTCGAACGGGGCAAAATCGGCGCAAGCAGCGGTAGGAAACCCTACCAAACCCAAAGCCGAAGGATCGCAAGATCTCCAAAAAGCCCCGCTCCCACGAGCGGGGTTTTTTGTTGCGCGGTTCCTCGGTCCTCAAAGCCTCTTAAAGCCAAGGATCGACCCCTATGAGTTACCTGCCCTCTCCACCCGCCTTCCACAGCGACCATGACGGCGTCACGGTCCACCAGCTGCTGCTGGCCGCCCAGGACGCCCCCAGCGCGCTGGACGCCGTTCGCCAAGGCCTGGCCGACAGCGGCGCGGAACTTTGCGGCCTGACGATGAAGCCGGTGGGCCAGATCGTCGAAGCCTCGCTGAAGGTGCGCCACCTGGGCGACCAGGCCGCCCGCCTGCTGGCCCGCGACCTCGCCGCCTGGCCGGGCGTCAATTCGGCCTCGGTCGAGCACCAGTGGTTCCGTCCGTGAGCGACCGCGTAGACCCGCTCAAACCGGAAGGCGGCGAGCTTGCGTCCCTGCGTCGCCGCCTCTTCCTGGTCACCGCCGAGGACACGCCTGACGCCCTGATGCGCGTGCTGGGCGTGGCCTCGGTGCAGCAGGCCCGCCTGCGCGCCCTGTCCGCCGCTCCCGAGGGGCCGCACATGGCCATTCGTCTCGAGATCGACGACCAGGGCGATGACCGCGCACAGGTGCTGGCCTCGCGGCTGGCGGCCTGTCCGTCGGTGCGCGGCGTCGGATTTGGCTGGCGGCAGTAACCGATCGACGTCCGCGTGCGTATCTAGAGGACGCAGACCTGCCGGAGACCCCGATGCGCCGCCTGATCGTCCTTTTCGCCGCCACCCTCGCCGTCCTGGGCGCCACCGCTCCGGCCCTCGCCACGCCCAAGACCGAGACCGCCGTCTTCGCCGGCGGCTGCTTCTGGTGCATGGAGCACGACATGCAGGGCGTGCCCGGCGTCCTCAAGGTCGAGAGCGGCTATACCGGCGGCCACCTGAAGAACCCGACCTATCGGGATGTCACCAGCGAGACCAGCGGCCACTATGAGGCCGTGCGCGTCACCTATGACCCGGCCAAGCTGGACTACGGGTTCCTGCTGTACCGCTACTGGAAGCTGGTCGACCCCACCGACGACGGCGGCCAGTTCTGCGATCGCGGCCCGTCCTACCGCCCGGCGGTGTTCGTCACCCCCGCCCAGCGCCCGATCGCCGAGAAGTCTCGCACTGAGGCCGCCAAGCGCCTGAAGACAGGGACGATGAAAACGCAGATCCTGCCGGTGCAGACCTTCTACCTGGCCGAGGAATATCACCGCGACTACGCCAAGCGGAACAAGCTGAACTACTTCGCCTATCGCACCGGCTGCGGCCGCGACGCACGCCTCAAGCAGGTGTGGGGGAACTAGAGACGGGTCGTGCGAGGTAGGTCACGCCCGTCGTAGAGCGGCTCAGGACCATTCGAAGCAAAGCCACAATGGATTGGACCGTCCTTCTGCCCCTCAGCCCATTCCCTCGCCATTGCGAATGACGGAGCAACGCGGAAGAGAATAGTCTCTCCGGTTTCTCGAGAACGCACTACGCTAAACCCAACTACCCCATCGGTCTCAGCTTGAATAAGCATCGTCTTAGAATCGAATCGCATCGCTGGTACTCCAGTTGTGATCCAGCGATTCTAGGCTAACGCGCGGCTCCTCAGGCGGCCGCTATCGTCCAATCAACTCCGCCTCGACTCCGCCTCAATCCCGTGTAGCTTACCTCTGTAAATACTCGGGAGGACGTCGATGAACCGCCGCATGATGCTGGCTTCGGCCGCGCTGCTGCTCGCCCCGCTCACCGCACAGGCGCAGACCCGCGACGTCTCTGTCACGATCTACAATTCCGACCTCGCCTTGGTGGAGGACGCCCGCCCGCTGGACCTGAAGGCCGGACGCCAGAAGCTGGAGTTCAAGGACGTCTCGGCCGCGATCCGCCCGGAGACGGTCAGTCTCTCGGCCCCCGGGGTGACGATCCTGGAGCAGAACTTCGACTACGACCTGCTGACGCCCGACAAGCTGATGGAGAAGGCGGTCGGCCAGCAGGTGAAGATCGTCCGCACCAATCCTGGCGACGGCAAGGAGACCACCGAGGTCGCCACCGTCCTGGCCGCCAATGAGGGCGTGGTGCTGAAGATCGGCGACCGCATCGAGGTGCTGCGCGACGACGGCGTTCCCACCCGCGTGATCTTCGACAAGGTGCCCGAAACCCTGCGCGCCCGCCCGACCCTGTCGGTCAGTGTCGAGGCCGCCGGCGCCGGGACGCGGCAGGCCAAGCTGAGCTACCTGACCTCGGGCCTGTCGTGGAAGGCCGACTATGTGGCCCTGTTCGACGAGGCCAAGAGCACGATGGACCTGCAGGGCTGGATCACCCTGTCGAACAATTCCGGCACCCCCTTCGAGAATGCGCGAACCCAGCTGGTCGCGGGCGACGTCAACCAGCTGAACGACGGCGGCTATCGTTCGAGCCGGTCGCCCGGCATGATCAGCGCCGGAACCGAGAGCGGCGTCGGCGAGCGCGTGGCCGACTACTATGTCTATCCCCTGCCCGAGCGCACCACGATCGCCTCCAACCAGAACAAGCAGGTCGGCTTCCTGTCCGCCCAGGGCGTCGCCGCCAAGAAGGTCTATGAGGTCCGCGAGGGCTGGTTCACCAGCCAGGCCGAGCCCACCAAGGCCGTCGTCGCCATCCAGTTCAGCAACGCCAAGCTGGCGGGTCTGGGCACCCAGCTGCCGATGGGGACGATGCGGGTCTATATGCGCGACGCGGCCGGCGATCCGAAGTTCGTCGGCGAGAACGCCATCGGCCACACGCCGGCGGGCTCGGAGCTGTCGATCAAGACCGGCGAGGCCTTCGACGTCTCCAGCCAGGCGACGCTGGTGGCGGAGTCCCGCGTCTCCAAGCGCCTGACGCGCTACGAGATGAAGTACCTGCTGCGCAACGCCAAGGACCAGCCCGTGACGATCGAGCTGCGCCAAGGCGGCCTTGGGCGTGACAGCACCGTCAAGGCCGAGAGCCTGAAGGGCCGCCGCATCGACGCCGGGACCCTGGGCTGGAGCGTCCCCGTGCCCGCCAATGGTGAAACCGTGCTGACCTTCACGGTCGAGACGGGGTGGTGATGAGCAGATCCTCCCCCCATGGGGGAGGTGTCGCCGCAGGCGACGGAGGGGGAAGACCTCTCCGCCCCGGCCACTTCCCCCTCCGTCCGCTTCGCGGACACCTCCCCCCTGGGGGGAGGATTTTCGCCCTGGCCCTCGCCGTCGCGCTCCCCGCCCAGGCCGAGACCATCGCGTCGCGCGCGCCTGAGACCGTGGCGATCACCCTATATCGCGACGGCGACGGACCGTTCCAGACCATGTCGCCCTGGGTCCGCCAGCAGGCGCGCGACAAGGGCCTCGTTCTGGTCACCGAGACCCGCACGGTCGACCTGCCCGCCGGCCGCCACACGCTGCGGTTCGACGGCGTCGCCGAGGGGCTGATCCCGCAGAGCGCGGCGGTCGAGGGGCTGCCCGGTAAGGCGGTCGAGCGAAACTATGACTACGCCCTCTTGAGCCCCGGAACCCTGGTCGAGCGCGCGCTGGGCCAGCCGATCAAGGTGGTGCGCACCAACCGCAAGACGGGGCGCCAGCAGACCGTCGACGCCACCCTGATCCAGGGCCCCTACGGCCTGATGGTGCGCACGGCCGAAGGCGTGGAAGCCCTGGGCTGTTCAGGCGGGCCGGAGCGTCTGGTGCTGGGGTCCGTCCCCGAGGGCCTGACCGACAAGCCCAGCCTTTCCACTGTGGTCGAGGTCGCCTCGCCTTCCCGCGCCAAGCTGACCCTGTCCTATCTCGCGCTGGGCGTGAACTGGCAGGCCGACTACGTCGCGCGCATCCATCCGGACGGCCAGCGCCTGGACCTGACCGGCTGGCTGACCCTGGTCAACAGCGGCGGCAGCCAGTTCCCCGACGCCAAGACCCAGGCGGTGGCCGGAAAGCTGTCGCGCAAGCCCGTTCGGGTGGACAAGGGCGAGGCCCGATCCATTCACCGCGCCTGTTGGCCGATGGACACCACCCATTACGGCCAGGCGCCTCCGCCACCGCCGGAGCTGCCCCCGCCCTTGCCGATCCCGATGATGTCCGCCGCGCCGATGGCACGTGCAGGCGCCGAAGAGATCATGGTCACCGGCGCGCGCGCCAAGCTGGCCGAGCAGTCGAACCTAGGCGACTACAAGCTCTACACCCTGCCAGAGCCGGTCACCCTGAACGCCCGCCAGACCAAGCAGGTGGCTTTCCTCGACCAGAAGGACGTCGCCTTCCAGCGGCTCTACGCCGTCGAGATGGACAGCTATAACGGCTATGACGCGGCGGATGCGCCGCTGATCACGCCCGATGTCGTGCTGCGGCTGGAGAACAAGACCGCCAACGGTCTGGGCAAGCCCCTGCCCTCGGGCGCCTTGTCGGCGATCGAGACCGCCGCCGGCCGCCCGACCTTCGCCGGCGAGCAGGCGGTGCGCGACGTGGCGGTGGGAGAGCCCCTGGACCTCGTCATCGGCCGCGCCATGGACGTCCACGCCCGGCCGCGCCTGGTCGAGGAACGGACGCTGTCGAAAGGGCGCGTCCGCCGCACCTATGAGCTCGACCTGGCCAACGCCAAGACGGTTCCGATCACGGTCGAGATCCGTCACGATCCCACCGCGCCGTACTTCAAGCTCGTCAGCGAGCCCCAGAAGCACGACATCCGCCAAGGTCAGGTGGCCTGGCGGGTCACGCTCCCGGCGGGCGAACGCCGGAGCTTCCGATATGCGGTGGCTTTCGGCCGCTAGATACCGTCATGCTGGCGCTCTAGATGCAGGGGCGCATCGGAGGGCCACATGAAGAAACCTGTTTTGGAAACCTGGCTGGAGCGCGGCCTGTTCGCGTCGCGCTGGCTGATGGCGCCGTTCTATGTCGGCCTGGTCGTGGCCCTGGCGGCGCTGATGGTGGTGTTCTTCCAAGAGCTGTTCCAGGAACTTCCGCGCGTTCCGTCGATGACGCCGGAAAGCGCCATCCTGATGGCCCTGACCCTGATCGACCTCTCTTTGGCGGCCAATCTGATGGTGATCGTTATCCTCTCGGGCTACGAGAACTTCGTCTCCAAGATCGACACCGCCAGCCACGAGGATCGTCCCGAATGGATGGGCACGGTCGATTTCTCGGGGCTGAAGATGAAGCTGATCGCCTCGATCGTGGCGATCTCGGCCATCGCCCTGCTCAAGGCGTTCCTGAAGCTCACCGAGCCCGGCCAGACCGTGGACCAGGTGCGCCTGTTCTGGCTGGTGATGGTTCACCTGTCCTTCGTGGTGTCAGGCGTGCTGCTGGCCGTGATGGACTGGCTGAACGCCAAGGTGGCCAAACACTGAGGACTTGAGGCTCTCCCGTACAGGAGAGCCTCCCCTTAGAACGGCAGCCGGCGGCGCTGGCGGCTGTAGCCCAGATAGCCGACATTGGCGCCCAGCCGCAGGCCCACGCCCGCGCGGATCGGGGCCAGGGTGATCTCGTCGGCCTTCTGGTAGTTCACGCCGAGGCCGCCCACCAGGTAGGCGCTGCCCTCCACGCCCGGGAAGCGGCGGAAGATGGCGTCCGGGTACTGCAGGTCGTAGCACAGGGTGAACACGCGGCTGGCGTTGCCGCCCCAGTCCCAGCCGATGGTCGGGCCCTGCCAGAAGACCTCCATCGTCGGGCGGCCCTTCATGTACAGCAGACCCCGGCCATAGCGCAGGCCGGCGATGAACGCGCCCGAGCCCTCCTCGCCGGCGATGTAGCCGGTGGGCTGGCCCTTGTCCTTGAACACCTTCTCGATCGCCGCGCCTGCGCTTTCGGCCGTGACGCCCAGAAAGTCCGACGTGGCGCGGATCATCTCGTCGGCCGAATAGGTCTGGACCCGGCCCGTATCATAGGTGGGCGTCATGCCGCTTGAGGCCGGCGCGGCCTCCGGCGGCGGCGGCGGCGGCGGCGCGTAGGTTTCCTGCGGCGCCGGCGGCGGTGCGTTGGGATCGGTGATCGGCTGGGCGGGCGGCAGTTGCTCGGAGGTGATGCGCTGGCGAGCCAGCGCCTCTGACGCCACAGCGGACACGCCCAGGGCGGCGCTCGAGAGGATCAGCTTGCGACGGTCCATGTCAGGGCCTCCGGATGGAATTGTTTGCAACACAGTTGCAAGCCATTGCGTCCGGTTTGGGGCTCCAAACTTAACGCGTGGTTAAGCATAACCGCGCGCCACGCCCCCACCGCGACCGCAACGCCCCTCGCGAAGCGGCGCAAATGTGATATGCGCACGCGCATGACTTCGACGCCTCTGGACAAGATCCGCAACTTTTCGATCGTGGCTCACATCGACCACGGCAAATCCACGCTCTCGGATCGGCTGATCCAGACGACCGGCGGCCTGACCGCGCGCGAGATGAGCGCCCAGGTCCTGGACAACATGGACATCGAGAAGGAGCGCGGCATCACCATCAAGGCGCAGACCGTGCGCCTGACCTACAAGGCCGCCGACGGCGAGACCTATATCCTCAACCTGATGGACACCCCCGGGCACGTCGACTTCGCCTACGAGGTCAGCCGGTCCCTGGCCGCCTGCGAAGGCTCGATCCTGGTCGTCGACGCCAGCCAGGGCGTGGAAGCCCAGACCCTGGCCAATGTCTATCAGGCCATCGACAACAATCACGAGATCGTCCCCGTCCTGAACAAGGTCGACCTCCCCGCCGCCGACGTCGACCGCGTCAAGGCGCAGATCGAGGACGTCATCGGCCTGGACGCCTCCGACGCCGTCGAGTGCTCGGCCAAGACGGGCGTCGGCATCCCCGAGGTGCTGGAAGCCATCGTCACCCGCCTGCCCCCGCCCAAGGGCGACCCGACCGCGCCGCTCAAAGCCCTGCTGGTCGACGCCTGGTACGACGCCTATCTGGGCGTCGTGGTGCTGGTGCGCATCTTCGACGGCAGCCTGAAGGCCGGCCAGCAGGTCCGCATGATGCAGACGGGCGCCACCCACCGCATCGACAAGGTCGGCGTCTTCACGCCCAAGGCCACCGACGTCGAATATCTGGGTCCCGGCGAGGTCGGCTTCTTCACCGCCAGCATCAAGGAAGTGGCCGACGCCGCCGTCGGCGACACCATCACCGACGAGAAGAAGCCCACCGCCGAAGCCCTCAAGGGCTTCAAGGAAGTGGTCCCCGTGGTGTTCTGCGGCCTCTTCCCGGTCGACGCCGCCGACTTCGAGGACCTGCGCGCCGCCGTCGGCAAGCTGCGCCTGAACGACGCCAGCTTCACCTACGAGATGGAATCCAGCGCCGCCCTCGGCTTCGGCTTCCGCTGCGGGTTCCTTGGCCTGCTGCACCTGGAGATCATCCAGGAGCGCCTCTCCCGCGAGTTCGACCTCGACCTGATCGCGACCGCCCCGTCGGTCGTCTACAAGATCAAGCTGCGCAACGGCGACGAGATCGAGCTGCACAACCCGGCCGACCTGCCCGACGTCATGCAGATCGAGGAGATCGCCGAGCCCTGGATCAAGGCCACGATCTTCACCCCCGACGAATATCTGGGCGGCGTCATCAAGCTGTGCCAGGACCGCCGCGGCATGCAGCGCGAGCTCTCCTACGTCGGCAGCCGCGCCATGGTCGTCTACGACCTGCCGCTGAACGAGGTGGTGTTCGACTTCTATGACCGCCTGAAGTCAATCTCGAAGGGCTATGCCAGCTTCGACTACCAGCTGGAGGACTACCGCGCCGGCGACCTCGTCAAGATGTCGATCCTGGTCAACAGCGAGCCCGTCGACGCCCTCTCGATGCTGGTCCACCGCAGCCGCGCCGAAAGCCGCGGCCGGGGCATGTGCGAGAAGATGAAGGAGCTCATCCCCCAGCACATGTTCGTCATCCCGATCCAGGCCGCCATCGGCGGCCGCATCATCGCCCGCGAAACCGTGCGCGCCCTGCGCAAGGACGTGACTGCCAAGTGCTACGGCGGCGACGCCAGCCGCAAGAAGAAGCTTCTGGAGAAACAGAAGGAAGGCAAGAAGCGGATGCGCCAGTTCGGCAAGGTCGAGATCCCGCAGGAAGCCTTCATCGCCGCCCTGAAGATGGACGAGGATTGATCGGGGCGGTTAGCGCCGGATTGCACGTGGAGACCTAGGACGCCGCTAACGCTCCCCGTTTGGTGGCCGCTGGCCCTCTTGCAACGTTTAGGCGAAGCAGGCCAACTGAGGTCATGACGACAGCGCCGCAACGCAACTTGCTTAAGTCTTATGCCAAGCGGGTCAGAGACGCTCGGCGTGCTCATGCTGGCGTCACAGAACCCGGATTGGCGCCCGAGTTTCAGCAGTTTCTTGTCGAAATCCTGCCCCAGCTTCCAGCGGCTCCGGAATTGACCGTCTTGGCGGAGTTTATCAACGCCGGGATAGGCCGCCCCGACATCGCCTTGAAGCGCGCCGGCGAGCAGGCTCGCGCCTTTGTCGAACTCAAGGCGATGGACAAACCAACAGATGGGTCCCGCTGGACGACGCCCCATGACAGGCGTCAGTTTGCCCGCTTCTCGGAATTCTCGGTCTGGGCGACCTGCAATTTCCATGAAATTCGTCTCTACGAGCGCGCCGAAAGCAAGGGCAATGCAGCCCTGGTCCCGGAGGAGGCGCTCGATCCAAGCCAGAGCGACACCGCCGCCGACAAGCTGATCGATGCGCATGACGCTTCAGCAGCTTTGCGCCTGATCGAGCGGCTGGCGCAATCCGATCCGCCGTCAGCTAGTGACGCCGAGCATCTTGCCGAGCTTTTGGCCCATTCGGCGCGACTGGTACGTGGGATTATTCGCGACCGCCTCGCCGAACTGACTGTAGAGGGTAAGACCGACACACCCTTGCACCAGGTGCGCCAGGAGTTCCGGGACGTCCTTTATTCGCACCCCGAAGTCGCCGGCTATTCTTCGAGTGATTTCGATGAATTGTTCTCGGCGGCGTTCGCCCAGACCCTGGCCTTTGGCCTGTTGCTGGTACGGGAAGCCACCGGCGGCGCGCTCGTTGACAATCACGCCTACGAGCAGATGCCCGATGAGCATCCCCTGATGCGAACAACGCTCAGAGTGCTCAGCCTACCCGAAGTTGCTCAGGAAGTGGGAGCCGGCTTTGAGGTCATGCTCCAAACGGTCAACGGGTTCGACCCGAAGATCTTGGAAATTCGCAAGGATGGTTCAGACCCGATCCTGTATTTCTACGAGAACTTTCTCTCGACCTTCGATCCAGCGGCGCGGGAAAAGTACGGCGTCTATTACACGCCGACGGAGGTCGTGCGCTTCATGGTCGGCGCGCTGGACCGAGCGCTGAGGGATCATTTGAAGACCGACGGCATTGCCGACAGCAAAGTCCATATTCTTGATCCCGCTACCGGCACCGGCACCTTCCTGCTGGGGATTGCTGACCGCTTGCGACGCAATGTCACCGAAACCCATGGGCCGGGCCAGGCTCCGGCCGCCCTGCGCGGATTGGCCGAGCGCATGTATGGTTTCGAACTGTTGATTGGTCCCTATGCCGTCGCCCACTATCGTCTGCATCACACCCTGTCACGGAAGCCCGACGGCACCACTGACAAGACTCTGAAGTTGCCTAGACTAGGCGTCTATCTCACCGATACCCTGGCACGGCCCGGCACAGCGGCGGCGTTGGGCAGTTTAGGCTTTGTCAGCGAGGGCATTCGGGATGAGCGCGCTCTCTCTGACCGGGTCAAGTCGCAGCAGGAGATCCTGGCGATCATCGGCAACCCGCCTTATCGCCGACTAGAAGCGGGCGAGAACGAGACCCTAGGCGGTGTGGACACTTATCGCAGCCACAAGGCAATAGCGGCGAGGGTGACGACGGCGAGATAGTTGCGAGCGGTCTTTTCGAAGCGGGTTGCAACGCGCCGGAACTGCTTGAGCTTTGAGAAGCAGC
>NZ_PJRR01000018.1 GCF_002858865.1 Caulobacter vibrioides
TCCGATCCCACGCCGCGTCGCTCAGCACTAGCCGATCCATCACACCCAAGACCGCCTCCAAAAGACAGCCTTGAATCACGCATCAGCGATCCTGGGAATCCTTAGAGTCCACACCACCTAGGCGTTGTCTTCGGCCGGCAGAGTGGCGAGAAACCGACGCGCGATCTCAAGCGCTCCGGCGGCGCCGCCCGCCCGAGGTCCGATCCGTTGGGTGGCGGCGAACTGGACCCCGACCTCGGTCCCGGAGCGCCAGACGACGTTGGCGAGATGAACACGCCTACCGCCGGCGTCCACGAACACGAAGGTGTCCGGCGGTGAAGCGATGCCCGCGATGGAGATCCGCCCGCCCTTCTCGGCGACGTCCAGCAGAGAAGCCTTCCACGACCGCGGGTCGTCCACGATGTAGATTTTCCGCGCCGCCGGCATCCGGGGATGCGCGCGCCGCTCAGCGCCCGAGGTCTCGACCATGACCATCCGCTTCTCAAACCCCGCCGAGTCATTCTCGGAAATAGCGTAACCTTCTCGGGGCTTCCCGCGAACGTTGCGCCAGACATTGGGTCCACTTAGCGGAATTATGCTTAAGCCGCGTAAACGTGAGCCTTGCGCGCGACGATCTTCACAGCGCCGGTGAAACGGTCGGCGTCAGCGCGGGAAGCACTGATCTCAAGCCGCCGGCCATCCGACGTCAATGCGGTCACGGCGGTCAGGGCGCCCTGGACCTGCGCGCGTTCGATCAGAACCTCGAAGCCAGCTTCGTCCAGCGCGAAGTCATGGGGCCGGACATAGGCTGTCGCCGCACCGTCTTTCAAGGCGGAGGCCGGCACGGTCAGGGCGCCCGCGTTGAAGCGCCCGCCGCTGACTTGACCGTCAAACCGGTTCGCCTCGCCGACAAAGCCGCAGACGAAGGCGGTTTCGGGCGCGTCATGGACCTGATCGGGCGTACCGATCTGCTCGATGCGGCCATTGTTCAGGATGGCGACGCGATCAGCCAGTTCCAGCGCCTCTTCCTGGTCGTGAGTCACGAAGATGGTGGTGACCCCGGTGGCGTCATGAACGCGGCGAAGCTCACGGCGAAGCGACTTGCGCACCGTGGCGTCCAGGGCGCCAAACGGTTCGTCCAGGAGCAGCACGCTCGGCTGCACCGCCAGGGCGCGCGACAGAGCCACACGCTGGCGCTGTCCACCCGACAGCTGCGACGGGTACCGACCGCCCAGCCCTTCGAGTTCGACCAGCTTCAAAAGCTCCTCGACCCGGCGCGCGATCTCGGCCTTCGACGGCTTGTCCTTGCCCTTCCGCACGTCGAGGCCGAACGCGATGTTTTTGGCCACGGTCATGTGCTTGAACAGCGCATACTGCTGGAAGACGAAACCCACACGGCGCGCCGCAGCCGAGGCGTAGGTCACATCCTGCCCATCGAACAGCACCTGCCCCGCGTCAGGAAACTCCAGGCCGGCAATGGTGCGCAACAGCGTCGTCTTCCCCGACCCCGAAGGGCCAAGAAGGGCCAGGAGCTCGCCGTCGGCGATCTCCAGATCGACCTTGTTCAAGGCCGGATAGCGCCCGAACTGCTTTTCGACGGAGCGGATGGCAATGGTCATGGGTTCCGTAGTCCGTTCAGTGTCCGCGGCGGCCACGCACGTCCGGCTGAGCGATCTCAAGCGCCGTCTTCAGCACCAGAGTCACCACCGCCAGAAGGCAGAGCAGCGCCGCCACGGCGAAAGCGCCGACAAAGTCGTACTCGTTGTAGAGGATCTCGACGTGCAGCGGCATGGTGTTGGTCAGGCCCCGGATGTGGCCGCTGACCACCGAGACCGCGCCGAACTCGCCCATGGCGCGGGCGTTGCACAGCAGCACGCCATAGAGCAGCCCCCAGCGCACGTTGGGCGCAGTGACCCGCCAGAAGGTGTAGAGCCCGCTGGCGCCCATCGAGATGGCCGCCTCCTCCTCGCTGGTCCCCTGCTCCTGCATCAGCGGGATCAGTTCGCGCGCCACAAAGGGGAAGGTCACGAACACCGTCGCCAGCACGATACCCGGCACGGCGAAGATGATCCTGATGTCGTTGTCGAGCAGCCACTCGCCAAACCAGCCCTGCAGGCCAAAGATCAGCACATAGATCAGGCCCGCGACCACCGGCGAGACCGAAAATGGCAAGTCAATCAGGGTGATCAGCAGGGCCTTGCCGCGGAAATCGTGCTTGGCGATCGCCCAGGCTGCGCAAAGTCCGAACACCGCGTTGAACGGGACGGCGATGGCGGCTGTCAGCAAGGTCAGCTTCACCGCCGCCAGAGCGTCGGGTTGACGGGCCGCCAAGATCGCCGCGTCCAGGCCCTTTCGAAGCGCCTCGGCGAACACCGCGACCAGCGGCAGGATCAGCACCAAGGCCAGAAAGACAAAAACGGCGCCGATGAGCAGGATCTTGGCCCACGCCGGATCATCGGTGGCGCCCCGCGCCTTGGAACTTGCGGCTCCCATCAGTCGAACCTCCGCGCCCAGGCCTGGATGGCGTTGATGATCAGAAGCATCAGGAACGAGACCGCCAGCATCACGACTGCGATCGTCGCCGCGCGCGTGTACTCGAACTGCTCCAGCTGGATGATGATCAGCAGCGGGGCGATCTCCGATCGGTAGGGCATGTTGCCGGCGATGAAGATCACCGAGCCGTACTCGCCCACCCCGCGCGCGAAGGCCATGGCGAAGCCCGTCAGCCAGGCAGGCCCCAGCGCCGGCAGAATGATCCGGGCAATCGTCTGGATTCGGCTGGCGCCCAGGCTGGCCGCGGCCTCCTCGACATCGGCGGCGGCGTCACGCAACACAGGCTCGACGGTGCGCACGACAAAGGGCAAGCCGATGAAGATCAGGGCGATCACGACACCGACAGGATTGTAAGCCGCCTTGATCCCCAGCGGCGTGAGAAACTGTCCCACCCACCCCGTCGGCGCATAAAGCGTCGCCAGGGCGATACCGGCAACTGCGGTCGGCAGCGCGAAAGGCAGGTCGACCAGAGCGTTCACCAGCGTCTTGAGCGGGAACTCGTAACGCACAAGCACCCAGGCTGTGAGGACGCCGAACACCCCATTGATCGCCGCCGCCACGAACGCCGCCCCAAAGCTCAGCCGATAGGCGGCCATGGCGCGCTCCGACGTCGCCACCGCCCAGAACTCGGCCGGCGATTGTTGCGCGGCCTTGAGAACCACGGCGCTCAAAGGGATCAGGACCAGCAGGGAGAGAATCGTCAGCGTCACGCCCATGGTCAGGCCGAAGCCCGGTATGGCTGATCGCTTGCGGAAAAACGGCTTTCGCACGGTCTGAACTGGCGGCCGCTGATCGGCGGTGTCGGCGGTCATCGTCTGATCGTCGTCCAGGGTCCAGAACCGCCAACAGCGCGGCGCGAGGGGGGCGACATCACGATCCCCGAGGGGGATCACCGACATCGAACGTGAGCCGCTTAAATCTCTACCATGTCGATCGGGCAAACGAGAAAAGCCACATCACGATCACAGAAAAACTACGCCCGAGATCAGCGACACACTGACGCTACCTGATAGCCATCATCAAGAGGCGGTTAGCCTCCGGCTGCCGGTAGTCTTGGCGACGTCAGCCCTGCCCGCTAGCTGGCCGCCCCCTGGAGCCGATAGCCTACGCCAGGTTCGGTCAGGATCAATCTGGGATGCGCGGAGTCGTCCTCAAGCTTCTGCCGGAGCTGCCCCACGAACACCCTCAGATACTGAGTGTCGTCCGTGTGCGAGGCGCCCCAGATTCCGACCAGAAGCTCCTTGTGGGTCAGCACCTTGCCGGGCGAAAGCGCCAAGCGAGCGAGAAGTTCGAACTCTTTGGGCGACAGCTTCACGGCGGCGCCCGCCTTGGTCACGAGGCGCAGATCAAGATCGATGACCACATCACCGAAGGTCAGGGGCCCCGTGGGCCGTTTCGATGCTGCCGATTGCCTGAGCGCCACGCGCAGGCGCGCCAGGAGTTCGCCGACACCGAACGGCTTTTCCACATAGTCGTTAGCCCCGCGATCCAGAGCCTCGATCTTCTCGACCTCGCGATCCCGGGCGGAGAGGATCAGGATCGGGCCTTCGTAAAAGGCTCTCGCCTTCTCCAGCACGTCCTTGCCGTCCATGTCGGGCAAGCCCAGATCCAGCACCACGGCGTCGGGCGACCACAGCGCTATGCCGCGCAAGCCCTCCTGGCCGCTGTCAGCGCGCAGGGCCTCATAGCCGGCCGCATCAAGCGCCGGTCCCAGGAAGCGATGGATTTGCGGTTCATCGTCGATGACAAGGATGCGGTGGCGAAGCGCGCTCATGGTTCCGTCATAGCAGGTGATGCGGCGTCGTGACGGTCTTGGGCAGGCTGATGAGAATCCGCGTGCCCCTTCCATCGTGAATCGGGCTGGCGGCGGCGATACGTCCGCCCAGCGCGTCGATGAAGCCCTTGGCGATCGAAAGCCCAAGGCCCGCCCCCTGAGTGCGGTCGCTGGGCTCCTCCATGCGGCGGAACTTGTCGAACACCCGCTCCAGCTCGGAGGTCGGTATCCCGCGCCCCTCGTCCTCGATGCTGATCACCACGTTGGCGCGATCCTCATAGGCGGCCATTTCGATGCGCGCTTCTGGCGGGCTGTAGGCGATCGCGTTCTCCAGCACATTGACGACCACCTGCTCCAGCAAGCTCGCATCGGCCTGGATCAGAGACAGCTCGCGCGGAAAGTCCCGGGCGAGATCGCGGCCGCCAAGCCGACGCGACACTCGGTCGGCGGCGGCGTTCAGGACATCGCGGACGTCGATCCAGTCGGTCCGCAGGCGCAGGGCGCCGCCCTCGATGCGCGTCATGTCGAGCAGGTTGGCGACATAGCGATTGAGCCGTTCAGCCTCCTCCCGGATGCTGACGACAAGGTCCTCCCGCACGGGCTTGGCCAGCTTGTCGCCATAGTCGATCAGGGTCGTGGAGGCCCCCAGCACCGTCGATAGCGGCGTTCGCAGGTCATGGCTGACCGAGTTCATCAGGGCCGAGCGGAAGCGATCGGCGCGGCGAAGCGTTTCGGTCTCGACCGCCTCGGCCGCGAGTTGCGAGCGCTCCAGCGCCACGGCGCCCTGTTCCAGCAGCGCCAGGACGAGGCGCTCCTGGTCTGCGCCCAGTGGCGCTGCGCCCGCCGCTAGGCCGGCCACGCCCGTGCGGGCGCGGACACCGTCCAGCGGCCAGAAAGTCCACCGGCTCTGCGGCAAGGTGCCCGTCCCGAAGCCGGCGACTTCGCCCTTTTCCCAGGCCCAGCGCGCGGCGGCCATCTGGGCGGCGTCCAGAGGGGCGAGCTCCGGTGAGCCGTGCGCGAGCGCGATCTCGCCCCCCTGGGGCAGCAGCACGACGGCGCGCGCGCCCGCCGCGGCGGAGACCTGTTCGGCCAGCGCCTTGGCCACGGCGTCGCGGCCGCTGGCGGCGGAGAACGTGCGGCTGGCGGCCAGCAGTGTGGTGACGGCGGCGGCGCGCCGTTGCGAGCCGAGAGCCTGCTCACGGACCCGCCCTGCCAGCCCGCCCGAGGCCAGGGCCACCGCCCAGAACACCACCAGGGTGATGAAATCGGTGGGCGAGCCGACCACGAAACTGTAGCGCGGCTCCAGGAACAGATAGTTGTAGACCAGAAACGCTACGGTCGCGGCCGCCAGCGCGGGCCGCAAGCCATGCAGCACGCCCGCCGCCAGGACGGCCGCCAGGAAGATCATCCCCAGGTCGACACGATTGAACGCCACGTCCAGGCCCCAGGCCGCCAGTGTGGCCGCTGCGATGAACAGGGCGCCGACCGCATAGCCGCGCCAACGATCGGGCCGGAGCGGCGCGGGCGGTCTCGGCTCACGCTCGGGCGCGGCCTCGGTGACGACGTGAACCGCAACGCCGCGCGCTTCGCGCAGCAGCGCGCCGGCCAGGGACCGCCCCAGAAGCTCCCGCCAGCGGCTCTCGACGGACTTGCCGATCACGATCTGGGTGACGTTGTGACGGCGGGCGTAGGCCATCACCGTGTCGACGATGTCCCCGCCGCTGAGGGCCACCGTCGCGCCCCCCAGTTGCTCGGCCAGGCGGTAGGCCTCGCGCAGCCGGGCGACGTCGCCATCCCTGGCCAGCGGCCGATCGGTCCGTTCGACGTGGGTGACCGTCCACGGGGCGTCCATCATCATGTCCGAAAGGCGCCGGCCGGCCCGCACTAGGGTGGCGGCCATGGTGTCGCCGCTGACCAGCACCAGGATCCGTTCGCCGGCGGCCCAGGGGCCCTCGACCCCCTTCTCGCGCATGGTGGCGATCAGCTGATCGTCCACTGTCTGGGCCGCCCGGCGCAGCGCCAGTTCCCGCAGCGCCGTGAGGTTCTCGACCTTGAAGAAGTTGTCCGCCGCAAGGCGCGCCGTCTCGGGCACATAGACCTTGCCGGCCGCCATCCGCTCCCGCAGCTCGTCGGGCGTGATGTCCACCAGCTCGATGTCGTCGGCGCGAGAGAGGGCGCTGTCGGGCACTGTCTCGCGCTGGCGCACGCCGGTGATGCGCTGGACGACGTCGACCAGGCTCTCCAGGTGCTGGACGTTCAGCGTGGTCCAGACATCGATGCCCGCCGCAAGCAGCTCTTCGACATCCTGCCAGCGCTTGGGATGCCGCGAGCCGATGGCGTTGGAGTGGGCGTACTCATCGACCAGCAGGATCTTGGGCTTGCGCTCAAGGGCCGCGTCGATGTCGAACTCCATCTGGACGCGGCCGCGATGCTCGATCGGCCGACGTGGCAGCACGTCCATGCCGCGCAGCAGGCTTTCGGTTTCGCGCCGACCATGAGTCTCGACAACCCCGATCAGCACATCGGCGCCCTCGGCCTTGCGGCGACGGGCGGCGCGCAGCATCTCGTAGGTCTTGCCCACGCCCGGCGCCATGCCCAGGAACACCTTGAGGCGCCCCCTGCGCGCCTTGTTGGCGGCGGCCAGGAGCGCCTCGGGGTCGGGTCGTTTCGGGTCGTCCGCCGGCACTAGCCGTCCTTCTGGCTGGCGAGTGGCGGATAGCGGGCGTCGAGCGCCCGGTTGAGGGCCAGGACGTTGACGCGGGGCTGGCCGATGAAGCCCAACAACGGTTGCTGGACCTGTGCGTCGATCAGCGCGGTCACGTCTTTCTCGGGAACGCCTCGCGCCCCGGCCACGCGCGGCGCCTGGAAGCGGGCGTTGGCCGGCGAGATGTCCGGATCAAGGCCCGAGCCCGAGGTGGTGACAGCGTCGGCGGGGATCGCCACGCCGGGGTTCTCGGCCCGCAGGGCGGCCGCATCGGTCTTTTGCCGGGCGATCAGGGTCTCGTTCAGCGGGCCCATGTTGGAGCCGCTCGACGCGCTGGCGTCATAGCCGGCGCCCGCAGCCGAAGGACGACCATGAAAGTACTCGGGCTTGGCGAAAACCTGGCCGATCAGGGCCGAGCCGACCGCCTTGCCGTCGGCGTCGCGGATCAGACTGCCATTGGCTTGGTTGGGAAAGGCCGCCTGGGCCACGCCGGTGACGGCCAGCGGATAAGCCAAGCCGAGCAGGACGGTGAACAGCCCCATCGAGACCAGGGCGGGACGAAGATGTGAAAGCATGACGGATGACTCTCCGATGGCTCGTGTTTACGCCAGACCCAGGGCTGAGACCACGAGGTCGATCAGCTTGATGCCGACAAACGGTGCGATCAGGCCGCCCAACCCATAAAGGGTCAGGTTACGCGACAGCAGCTTGCCGGCGCCGACGGCGCGGTACTTCACGCCCTTCAGGGCCAGCGGGATCAAGGCGACGATCACCAGGGCGTTGAAGATCACCGCCGACAGGATGGCGCTCTGCGGGCTGTGCAACTTCATCACGTTCAGCGCGCCGAGCGCCGGCAGCGAGACCACGAACATCGCCGGGATGATGGCGAAGTACTTGGCCACGTCGTTGGCGATCGAGAAGGTGGTCAGGGCGCCGCGCGTGATCAGCATCTGTTTGCCGACCTCGACGATCTCGATGACCTTGGTCGGGTCGCTGTCGAGGTCGACCATGTTGCCGGCCTCGCGCGCGGCCTGGGCGCCGGTCTGCATGGCCACCCCGACGTCGGCTTGAGCGAGCGCGGGCGCGTCGTTGGCGCCGTCGCCGCACATGGCCACCAAGCGGCCCTTGCCCTGCTCTTCCCGGATCAGCCGCAGCTTGTCCTCGGGCGTGGCCTCGGCAAGGAAGTCGTCGACGCCGGCTTCGGAAGCAATCGCCGCTGCGGTCACCGGGTTGTCGCCGGTGATCATCACGGTGCGCAGGCCCATGCGGCGCAGGTCGGCGAAGCGCTCCTTCACGCCGGGCTTCACCACGTCCTTCAGGTGGATGACGCCGACCAGGACGCCATCCTCGCTGACCGCCAGCGGCGTGCCGCCCGAGCGGGCGATGCGATCCACGGCGGCGGACAGTTCAGTCGGAATGCTCTGGGGCTCCAGTCCAAGCGTCCTGTAGACGGCGTCCACCGCGCCCTTGCGCCAGCTGCGACCACTGTGATCGAGGCCCGACTGGCGTGTCTGGGCGGTGAAGGGGATCGCTGTGGCGCCGTCCGGGGCCTCCAGGGTCAGGCCGGCGTTGCGCGCCAGTTCGATGATCGAGCGGCCTTCCGGCGTCTCATCGGCCAGCGAGGCCATCAGGGCCGCCTTCATCGCCGCGTCGGGACGCACACCCGGCGCCGGGATCACCTCGGTGGCCATCCGGTTGCCGAAGGTGATGGTGCCGGTCTTGTCCAGCAGCAGGGTGTCGACATCGCCCGCCGCCTCGACCGCGCGGCCTGAGGTGGCCAGGACATTGACCTTCAAGAGGCGGTCCATGCCGGCGATGCCGACGGCGCTCAGCAGGCCGCCGATGGTCGTCGGAATCAGGGTGATGAACAGCGCGCCCAGCACCAGCGGGTCCAGCGCCACGCCCGAGAACTTGCCCAGGCCCAGCAGGGTCACCACGGCGATCAGAAAGATCAGGGTCAGGCCCGCCAGCAGCACGGCGAGCGCGATCTCGTTCGGCGTCTTGCGACGGTCCGCGCCCTCGACCATGGCGATCATCCGGTCCAGGAAGGTCGAGCCCGCCTCGGCCGTCACCCGCACCTTGATCCAGTCGGAGACGACCGTGGTGCCGCCGGTGACGGCCGAGCGATCGCCGCCGCTTTCGCGGATCACAGGCGCGCTCTCGCCGGTGATGGCCGCCTCGTTGACGCTGGCCATGCCTTCGATGATCTCGCCGTCGGTCGGGATCACCTCGCCGGCCTCGACCAGGATCACCTCGCCGACGCCCAGCTTGTGGGCGGGAGTGGGAATCCAGGTTCCGGTGTTGGGATCGACGATCAGTTTGGCCTTGGTCGTCACGCGGGTGGCGCGCAGGCTGTCGGCGGCCGCCTTGCCCCGCCCCTCGGCGACGCTTTCGGCCAGGTTGGCGAACACCACCGTGGCCCACAGCCAGACGGCGATCTGGATGGCGAAGCCCGCCGGTTGCTGGCCCACGACCGCCGCAACCGCCGAGAGGGTGGCCAGCAGGGCCACGATCCAGGTGGCGAAGATCACGGGATTGCCGGTCAGCTTGCGCGGATCCAGCTTGAGGAAGGCCTCCTTGACCGCGCGGGCGAGCACGGCGTTGGAGAGGCCGCCGGCCAGGGCGCGTCGGCCCTGATCGGCATGGATGTCGGGAGTGCTCATGGGATCACCACTCAGCGGAGGGCGGCGACCGCGTCGAGCGCCTGGAAGTGCTCGACGATCGGTCCCAGCGCCATCGCGGGGAAGAACTGCAGGCCGCCCAGGATCAGGATCACCCCGATCAGGAGGCCGATGAAGAGGCCGCCGTCGGTCGGCAGCGTGCCGGCGGTTGGGGCGAGCTTGGGCTTGCTCACGAGGCTGCCGGCGATGGCCAGCACCGCGACGATGGGCATGAAGCGGCCCATGGCCATGGCGATGCCCAGAGTCACGTTCCACCAGGGGGCGTTAGCGGTGAGCCCTGCGAAGGCCGAGCCGTTATTGGCCGTGCCCGAGACGTAGGCGTAGAGGATTTCCGACAGCCCATGCGGGCCACTGTGCATCAGGCCCTTCAGCGCCTCGGGCAAAACCGCGGCGACCCCGGAGAAGCCCAGCATCGACAGCGGGATGATCACCACCGCCAGGATCGAGAACTGGATCTCGCGCGCCTCGATCTTCTTGCCCAGATATTCGGGCGTGCGGCCGACCATCAGGCCGGCGACGAACACCGACAGCAGGGCCATCACCACCATGATCGCCACACCCGAGCCGATCCCGCCGGGCAGGATCTCGCCCAGCTGCATCAGGAACATCGCGATGCCGCCGCCAAGCGGCATCAGGCTGGAGTGCATGCCGTTGACCGAGCCGTTCGAGGCGCCGGTGGTCATGGCGACCCAGGCGGCCGTGGCGGGGGCGCCGAAGCGGACCTCCTTGCCCTCCATGTTCGCCGAGGTGTCGACCTGCGCCGCGACCTGGGCCGGGGCCGGTTGCGTCTCGGCGGCGTAGACTCCCGCCGCGCCGGCGAACAGCAGCACGAAGGCGGCGATCACCAGGGCGCGGACGTCCTTCTTGGCCAGCACGGTGCGACCGAAGGCGAAGAAGGCCGCCCAGCCCAGGGTGTTGATCGAGATCGCCGTGATCAGATTGGTCAGCGGGGTCGGGTTCTCGAACGGGTGGGCCGAGTTGGCGTTGAAGATCCCGCCACCGTTGATGCCCAGCATCTTGATCGCCTCCTGAGAGGCCACCGCATAGAGCGAGATCTTCTGCTCGGCGCCTTCCAGCGTATGGGCGGTGACGCCGGCGGCCAGGGTCTGGGGCAGGCCCAGGGCGACAAGAACGACCGCGACCACGAACGCCAGGGGCAGCAGCAGGTAGAGGGTGGTACGGATCAGGTCGGCCCAGAAGTTGCCGACGCCCTCGCCGCGATTGGCGACGAACGCTCGCGCCAGGGCCGCCGCCACAGTCGCGCCGGTGGCCGCAGAAACGAAGTTCTGCACCGTCAGCACCAGCATCTGGCTGAGCGTCGACATGGTGGTCTCGCCCGCATAGCTCTGCCAATTGGTGTTGGTGATGAAGCTGATCGCCGTGTTGAACGCCAGGTGGCCCGAAAGCCCCGGGAAGCCCTGCGGGTTCAGCGGCAGCACGCCCTGCAGGCGCAGCACCGCATAGACGAAGACAAAGCCGATCAGGTTGAAGGCCAGGAGCGCCAGGGCGTAGGCGTGCCAGCTCTGACTCTTGCTCGGATCAACGCCGCAGGCCTTGTAGAACAGGCCCTCGACGGGGCGCATCACAGGATCGAGGAAGGTCTTCTCGCCGTTCCAGACGCGCGAAAGAAAGACGCCCAGCGGCCAGCCGATGGCGACCGCTAGGCTCAGGGTCAGGGCGATTTCCGCCCATCCTTGCCATGTCATGGAATTGGTCCGTCAGAACTTGTCGGGCCGCAGCATCGCCGCGACCATGTAGCCGGCGACGATGATCGCGCCGGCGGCCCACAGGATGTTCACAAGCATCGTCAGACGCGCCTCAGCGCGGCGACGAACGCGCCGAACAGGGCGAACAGGCCCAAGGCCAGCGCCCCATAGAAAAGATCAGCCATCGCGGCCTCCTTAGGTGTCGGAGGCCAGGGACCACGGAGGCGCGTAAAGGCTCCATGCGGAAGACGTCGCCGGGCGTAAAGGCGGCATAAAGATGGACTGGCGCCAGCCCAAGACGCCGTCCATCGCTGTGATGATGGCTGGGGGGTGAGTAAGGGCGACGCTGATCGGGTCAATGCCGACCTGTCGCTGATCCAGGACAACGCTAAACCAGGTACGACCCGCGCTGTTCAACGCTCATCAAGAGCGTGACGCCTGCCACCGGGGCAGCCGCGGCGCACGAGGGGCGGCGCTTCAGCAATCTCAGTGTCTAACCCGACCCGTCGCATTGTTTCTGCTTGGGTATTCGGGGAGTTGGTAGGCCGGCTGGGACTCGAACCCAGGACCATTCGATTAAAAGTCGAATGCTCTACCACTGAGCTACCGGCCCGCTCACGATCCGGCGGGGACCGGTGGAAGCGGCGCGGAACATAGTCGGGGGTCGCCTGCGTCGCAAGCACGGTTTCGCCGTTTTTGCGTGGGATGACGGTAAAGCTGTGTACGCGTTAGGGTGACTCATGCGTCGAACCTTGCTTTTGGCGGCCTTTTGCGGCGCGACGCTCGCCGCTGGCGCTTCCGCGCGCGCTCAACAAGCCCCGGCCGCCGGAAGCGACGAGCGGATCAAGTCAACCTCCGAGGCCAACAAGGAAGGAATCACCGGTGCGGTCAGCGCCCCGCTGCGCGACGTGAACATCGTCCGCACCAAGATCCCGCGCATTCTGCTGGAGGCGATGGATGACCCCTACCAGCGCCCTGCCCGCGCGGACTGCCGGACGCTGATCGCCCTGGTTCAGCCGCTCGACGCCGCCCTGGGCGAGGATATCGATCGCAACCCGCCCCAGGAAAACGAGGATCTGATGGATCGGGGGCGCAAGGCCGCCGGTGACGCCGCGCTGGGCGCGATCGCCAGCACCGCCCAGGATCTGATTCCCCTGCGAGGCTGGGTGCGCAAGCTGACCGGGGCCGAACGGCACGACAAGCTCGTGCAAAGCGCCATCGCTTCAGGCGCCGTGCGCCGGGCCTATCTGAAGGGCCTCGGCGAAGCGCGCGGCTGTCCCCCGCCGGCCACGCCTCAGCACAAGCCTCCCACTGCGCCGCCGGTGGTCGATCCCGGCATGCCGCCGCCGCCTGACCCCTATGGTCCCCGGCGCCCGAGATTCCCGATCGTCAAGGAAGAGGCCCCTCGGGTTCCCAACGGCCCTGAAGACTAGAGCCTGTCTGGTTTAGATGGAACCATCTAAACCAGATAAACAGGCTCTAAAATCAAATACTTAGAGCCCTTTTAAACACTTTAGATAATTCCATCTAAAGCTAAAGGGCTCTAGCCGCCGAGGTGTCGCGCGGCGAAATCGCGCCGGAACTGCTCGAAGCGCCCCTCCGCGATCGCCGCGCGCATGGCGGCGGTCAGCGCCTGGAAGAACGCGATATTGTGCCAGGACAGCAGCACCTGGCCGAGGATTTCCTCGGCCTTGAAGAGGTGGCGCAGATAGGCCTTCGAATAGTCGCGGCTGGCGGGGCAGTCGCTGTCGGGATCCAGCGGCGTCTCGTCCTCGGCGTACTTGGCGTTCTTCAGGTTGATCGGCCCGTCCCAGGTCCAGGCCTGACCATGGCGGCCGGAGCGCGTGGGCAACACGCAGTCGAACATGTCGACGCCTCGGGCCACCGCTTCGACCAAATCGATCGGCTTGCCCACGCCCATCAGATAGCGCGGGCGGTCTTCAGGCAGGAAACCCGGCGCATAGTCCAACACCTCGCACATCGCCTGGTGACCCTCGCCGACCGCCAGGCCGCCGATGGCGTAGCCGTCGAAGCCGATCTCGCGCAGGCGCTCGGACGACTCGCGACGCAGATTTTCGAAGGTCGAGCCCTGCTGGATGCCGAACAGGGCCTGGGTGTCGCGGGTTCCGAAGGCGTCCTTCGAACGCTTGGCCCAGCGCGCCGAAAGCTCCATGCCCTTGCGCGCCCGCGCCTCTTCCGCCGGCCAGGCGACGCACTCGTCCAGTTGCATGACGATGTCGCTGCCCAGAAGGTCGGCCTGGATTTCGATCGAACGCTCAGGCGTCAGCACATGCTTTGAGCCGTCGACGTGGCTGGAGAAGGTCACCGCCTCCTCGGTCAGCTTGCTGATCCCTGACAGGCTCATCACCTGGAAGCCGCCGCTGTCGGTCAGGATCGGCTTGTCCCAGCGCATGAACTTATGAAGCCCGCCCAGGCGCTTCACCCGCTCAGCCGAGGGCCGCAGCATCAGGTGATAGGTGTTGCCCAGGATGATGTCGGCACCGGTGTCCTTGACCTGATCGACCGTCATGGCCTTGACCGTCGCGGCGGTGCCGACCGGCATGAAGGCTGGCGTGCGGATGTCGCCGCGCGGGGTCTTGAGCACGCCGGTGCGCGCCTTGCCGTCCGTGGCTTCGATCTCGAAGGGGAACGCTGCCATCAGCAGGTCTCGTCTTTGAACAGCAGACTGCTGTCGCCGTAGGAATAGAAGCGGTAACCCGTCGCGATCGCATGCTCATAGGCCGCGCGCATGGCCTGCGTCCCGGCGAAGGCACTGACCAGCATGAACAGAGTCGACTTCGGCAGGTGGAAGTTCGTCATCAGCACATCAGCCGCCCGGAACCGGTAGCCGGGCGTGATGAAGATCGCAGTCTCGTCGGCGAACGGCCGCACAATCCCGTCTTCGCCCGTCGCGCTCTCCAGCAGCCGCAACGAGGTGGTGCCGACGCAGACGATGCGTCCGCCGGCCGCGCGCGCGGCGTTCAGGGCGTCGGCGATCTCTTGCGTCACCTGACCGTACTCGGCGTGCATCCTGTGTTCGGAGACCTCGTCGGTCTTGACGGGCAGGAAGGTGCCCGCGCCGACATGCAGCGTGACGAAGTGGAGCGAAACGCCCTTGGCCTTCAGGCGCTCTAGGAGCTGCGGCGTGAAGTGCAGCCCCGCGGTCGGGGCGGCGACAGAACCGTCCTCGCGGGCGTAGACCGTCTGGTAGTCGGCGCGATCGCGCTCATCCTCGCCCCGCTTGGCGGCGATATAGGGCGGCAGCGGCATGTCGCCATGCTGGGCGATGCCGACATCCAGGTCCGGACCTGAAAGGTCGAACGTCAGGACGACTTCACCGCCGTCATGCTTCTCGGCGATCACGGCGTCCAGGCGGCCAAGATCGCCGACGCGGCCTTCGTGTCCGCCGAACGCGACCCGATCGCCGACCTTCAGACGCTTGCCGGGGCGCATGAAGGCGCTCCAACGATCGGGCGCCAGGCGGCGGTGCAAGGTGGCCTCGACGGCCACGGGCGTACCGTCGGCGCCGCCCGTCGTGCGCCCTTCGCGAAGACCGGAAAGGCGCGCGGGGATCACCCGCGTGTCGTTGAACACCAGAGCATCGCCCGGCCGCAGGAAGTCCGGCAGGTCGCTGACGATGTGATCAGCTATAGCCTGATCAGGGCGCACGACCAGAAAGCGCGCTGAGTCGCGGGGCTCTGCGGGTCGCAACGCGATGCGGTCCTCAGGCAGGTCGAAATCAAAATCGGAAAGTCGCATGGGCGGCTTCAAGCACACGATGACCGCCCAAGGTCAAGACGCGCCCGTCTTCGTGGCTCGGTAGACAACGCCGCTCGCAAGATCGCATGCTCGCTGCGAAGACGATTGAGGGCCCCATCATAATGAAACGTCTGCTTGTTCCGTTCGTGGCGCCTCTTGCGCTCCTGGCCGCCTGCGAAGATCCGGCAAGCCAAGGGAGCAAGCCCCCGCCCGCGACGCAATCAGCGGCCAAGCCAGCGCAGGAAGGCCCTGCCCCGTCGACCGTCGCAGGCTTTCAGCATGACCCCAAACTGGACGCCTTCGGCTACTACTTTAGCGAAACCCCCGTCCGATCAGGCGACTGGGAACTTTCCTCCCTGCACATCGGGGCTTTGGACGACTTCGCGGCTTGGGAGGGCGGCAAACGTACCAGCACCTACGCCCCGATCTTCTTGGAGTTCGACAATGTCACCAGCCCCACCGCCGTCAGCGAACTGGGGCAGACCTACTATACCGTCAGCATACGCCTTCTGCCGGAAGCTTATCGCGTGAACACGCGCGAGGTGGTCTATCGCGCCAAGGATCCGAAGCTTGGCGAGATAGTCTTTACCGGCGCCTTTGACTTGGAGGCGCTCGCGGCGGCCAAGAGCGGCGAGGCCGAGAGCGTAGATCGACCTGTTCTACGCGGCGATCTCACCGTGGGCGCCCTGCGGCTGCGCAACATCGCCCTCAGCTATTTCGCCGGCGACTAGATCGCTCTTTCACCGTCGCAAAGCCGTGCTAAGGGCCATCCATGCGCTTGCTCGCCCAACTCCTCAGCCTGCTTTTCCGCGGCACCGCGCTGATGCTCGGTCTGGTGGGCGCCGGCATGGCCCTCGTCTGTCTCGGCGGCGCGTTCAGCGACCGGCTGGACGCCTTCACCCACGCCGCGCCGCTATGGCTGGCGATGGCTGTTGGCGCGGTGGTCCTGGGTGGCGTCTGCGCCCGTGGCGCGGAGCGGTGGGTGATGGTCTCCCTCGGCGGGATCGGCCTGCTGGCATGCACCATCCTGATGGCGCCGGAACTCTGGGCCGCCGCGCGCTTCAAGCCGGCGACGGTCGCCCAAAGTGATCTCAAGGTCGTGCAGTTCAACGTCTGGCACGACAACCGATCGCCTGAAAAGAGCCTCGCCTGGATCCTCGCCCAAGACGCGGATGTCGTTGTGATTGAGGAAGGCGCCGGCGAATCTTGGCCGATCGTCAAGGCGCTCCGCGCAAACTATCCCTTCGCCTCCTGCGGAAAGGGCGCGCGCTGCGAGACTTGGATCTTCTCCCGCAAGAAGATGATCGCCCGAGGCGGAGCCACCTTTGAAGGGCCTTATCTTTCCGCAGCCTGGGCGACGCTGGCAGACGCCAAGGGCCCCTTCACGGTGATCGGCGTGCACTACACTTGGCCCGTGCCTGCCGGACCTCAGCAGGCGCAAGGCCGCAAGCTGGCCAGACTGGCTTCCGGATTTGACCGCAAAAGCATGATCCTAGCCGGCGATTTCAACTCAACGCCCTGGTCTTTCACGCTGAAACGACAGGACGAGACCCTGGGACTGCGACGGTGGACGCGGGCGATGGCTTCCTGGCCGGCGGGCAAGTTCTCGCGGATCATGGCCGCGCCCGCTCCGTTCTTGCCGATCGATCACGTCTACGCGGGCGAGCAATGGCGCGCGGTCAAGGTTGAACGGGGACCGGCCGTCGGTTCGGACCATCGGCCGATCGTGGTGACGTTCCGCCGCCAATAGAAAACGGCCCCGGACGAGGTCCGAGGCCGTCTGCCGATCTCTGCGGGAGACCTTAGAGCCTGTCTGGTTTAGATGGAACCATCTAAACCAGATAAACAGGCTCTAAAATCAAACACTTAGAGTCCTTTCAAACGCTTTAGATGTTTCAATCTAAAGCTAAAGGGCTCTATGCGTCAGCGGCGATCTTGGCGCTGACGATCTTGCCCGGCGCGCGCGGCGGCTCGCCCTTCGGCAGGGCGTCAACATGTTCCATGCCTTCGGTCACCTGGCCCCAGACAGTGTATTGCTTGTCGAGGAAGGTGGCGTCGTCGAAGACGATGAAGAACTGGCTGTTGGCCGAGTCCGGGTTCGGCGTGCGGGCCATCGAGCAGACGCCGCGCACGTGCGATTCGTCGTTGAACTCGGCCTTCAGATCCGGCTTGTCCGAACCGCCACGGCCGGTGCCGCTCGGGTCGCCGCCCTGGGCCATGAAGCCCGGGATCACGCGGTGGAAGACGACGCCGTCGTAGAAGCCTTCGCGCACCAGTTCCTTGATGCGGGCCACGTGCCCCGGCGCCAGGTCGGGACGCAGCTTGATGGTGACCGGACCGCTCTCGAGCGTCAGGATCAGGGTGTTTTCGAGGTCGGCCGACATGGTCTTCCCTTGGATGGCGAGTGTTATCCGCGCTTCTAGCGCGGTTCACGCCCGCCTGTGAACCAAGTTGCGGCCGGAAATCGGTTTAGCCTCAGCGGACCTCGACCGGGAGCGCGATATCGCAGACCGAGAAGTCCGCGCCCTTCTCCGCGCGCAGGCGCTTGGTCTCGGCGGCGAACCAGGGACCCTTGGGGTCGATCACGCGCACCTTGGGCCGCTCGCTCTCGAGGATGTCCGAGAGCAGACGGACCTTCTGCATCATGTCCTGCGGCGCGGGAACCGGTTCGCCCGTCTTGATCGCGCGGACCGCATCCAGGCCGCTGATCACCCGACCAAACGCCGTATAGCGCTTGTCGAGCGACGGATAAGGCTGGCGCATCAGAAAGAACTGGCTGTTGGCGGAGTTGTTATCCTCACTTCGCGCCATGCCGATCACGCCGGGGCAATAGGTGGCCCAGGCGGCGACCTTCTTGTCGCTGGTGACGTCGCTCCAGCTCCAGTTCTGGCTGACGACGGGCAGCGACTTGATGTAGCCGACCTCAAGCCCGGCCGGCGCGGCCATCGGTACAAAGCCGGTGTCGGCGGCGCGCCGGAACGTGAACTCGGCCTTCAGGTTCGGGCGATCCGAACCGCCCTCGCCCGTGTTCGTCGGGTCACCGGTCTGAGCCATGAAACGGTCGATGACGCGGAAGAACGTACGGCCGTCATAGACACCCGCGCGGGAGAGGTCCTGCAGGCGCGCCACGTGGTTGGGGGCGACCTCTGGAACCAGTTCGACCAGCACGCGGCCTTTGTTGGTGTCGATCACCATGATCGATTCAGGCGCAGGCGTGCGCCAATCAGCCTCGCCCGGCTTCGCCGTCTTCGGCGCCGCCGTTGCGACACTGGCGCAGGCGGCAAGACAAAGACCGGTCAGAAGCGCGCGCGAGAGCATCATCATTTCACCTGGGCGGGGACGTCGACGTCACAATTGGTGAAGCTGGAGCCCAGCTCGCCCTGGCGCTTGGTCACCAGAGCCTTGAACGCGGGGCCGCGCGTGTCCATGACCTGGATCGTCGGGCGCTTGTCAGCCGGGATGTCGGCCAGAACCTTCACGCTCAGCATCTTGTCCTGCGGGTCCGGCACGGGCTCGCCGGTCTTGATGGCCTTGACCACATCCACGCCCTGCAGCACGCGGCCGAAGGCCGTGTAGGTCTTGTCGAGGCCCGCGTTCGCAGCGCGCATGAAGTAGAACTGGCTGTTGGCGCTGTTCGGGTCACCCGCCCGCGCCATGCCCACCACGCCGGGGCAGAAGTTGCCCCAGGTCGACACCTTGCGGTCGGCGGTCATGACGGCCAGGGCGGAGGGCTGGCTGGTGACGGGCAGCGCGTAGACCCAGCCCGACTCGTTGCTGCCCACCTTGAAACCGGCGCCCAGCGGCATGTCGGCGCCGCGACGGAAGTTGAACTCCGCAGTCAGGTCCGGGAGGTCCGATCCGCCCTCCCCGGTGTTTTTCGGGTCGCCCGTCTGGGCCATGAAATCCGAGATCACGCGGAAGAAGGTCAGGCCGTCATAGAAGCCGCTCTTGGCCAAGCCGCGCACGCGCTCGACGTGGTTCGGCGCGACCTCGGGATAGAGCTCGGCGATGATGCGGCCCTTGTTGGTCTCGACCACCAGGACATTGTTGGGATCGGGCGTGCGCCAGTCAGACACGGCCTGGGCCGAGGCCGCGCCAAAGGAAACCGTGGTGGCGGCCAGCGCCAGCGCGGCGGCGGTCATGGCGAGCTTCATGGAGTACCCCGAACAGAACAGTCGGAGCCGGGCGTAGAACGGCGCGGCCTTTCCGACAAGTGCGGCGACCGTTCAAGCGCAGGAATTCGGCGGCTTCGGGGCGAGCGCCTCGTTGTTTTGTCGCCAAGGGTCACGCTTCATCAAATGTCTTCACTAGGAGCAAAGTCGTGAGACCGCTTCTCCATTCCTCATCCGGATACTGATCGACCTCGCGATAGCCACGCTTGGCGTAAAACGCGCGAGAACGTGTATTGAAGGTATCGGTCTCAAGGCGCGCGGCGGTGTACCCAGCGCGGGCAATCTCATCTTCAGCCATATCCATCAGGCGAGCGCCAATACCCCTCCGGGCATGACTTGCGCGCACGTGAAGCGCATTGACGAAATCGGCGTCCCAATCGACGAAGCCCACAACCTCGTCGTCCGTCTCGGCCACCCAGAAAAGGGTCCCGCGCTCGGCGACATAGGCCGCTGGCCGGTTCTCACCCGGAAAAGCCCGCGCGGCGTCGGGCTTGAGCTGAGGAAGCCAAGTGCTCTCGTAGGTATCGTTAAGGATGGCGCAAAGCGCGCTCCCGTCGGTCTGACGCGCGCGACGAACCACCAGGCCGGACAAACTAGCCCCTACGGACCTTGGCGAGCAGCTGCTCCGCCACGCCGGGCGGCACGAACTTGCCGATGTCGCCGCCGAGGGTCGCGATTTCTTTCACCAGCCGTGAAGCAATCGCCTGGTGGCGCGGATCGGCCATCAGGAAGACTGTCTCGATCTCACGATCCAGCTGCTGGTTCATCGCCGTCATCTGGAATTCGTACTCAAAGTCGGCCACGGCCCGCAGGCCGCGCACGATCATCTGGGCGTTCACGTCACGGGCGAAGTGCATCAGCAGGCTGTCGAAGGGCCGCACCTCGATCTCGGCGATCTTCTTGAGATGCGCGGTCTCGCGCTCGAGGATCTCAACCCGCTCCTCCAGAGAGAACAGCGGGCCCTTGCCAATATTGATCGCGACGCCGATCACCAGCTTGTCGACCAGCTTCACGGCCCGCCCGATGATGTCGAGGTGACCGTTGGTGACCGGATCGAAGGTCCCCGGATAAAGCCCGACCCGCATGCAACCCCCTATTCTGGCTCCGAGGGTTACGGGGTCTCGTCCGCCCCGCTGTCCTCGCCCTGGTTGTCGTCCCCGCCGGAATCGGCGAGGCGCTCGACGCTGACGACGTGCTCGTCCTGCGCGGTGCGGAAGATGGTTACGCCCTGAGTATTCCGCGCCGCAACACGAATTTGCGAGACTGGCACCCGGATCAGCTGTCCCTGGTCGGTGACGAGAAGGATCTGGTCGCTCTCATCGATGGGGAACGAGCCCACCAGACGGCCGCCTCGCTTGCTCAGATCCTGCGCCGCAAGGCCCTGACCGCCACGACCCGTGCGACGGAAATCATAGGCGCTGGTCCGCTTGCCGAAGCCTTCCGACGAGACGGTCAGAAGGATTTCCTCGGCAGCGCCCAGCTCGGCGATGCGCTCGGGCGTCAGGGACGCTTCGCCGACCTCCTCATCGCCGTCATCCGCGGCGGTCGCGGTGTCTTCGCCCTCCTCGCCGTCGGCGGCGCGCAGCATGGCGCGCTGATGCTTGAGGTAGGCGGCGCGCTCAGCAGGTGTGGCGTCCACGCTGCGCAGCACGGCCATCGAGATGACCTGGTCGCCGTCCAGCAGCTTCACGCCACGCACGCCGGTCGAGTCGCGGCTGGCGAACACACGCACTTCATCGACCGAGAAGCGGATGCAGCGGCCGGCCGCCGTGGTCAGCAGCACGTCCTGGTCGGCGTTGCACACCGCCACGCCGACAATGCCATCCCCTTCGTCCAGTTTCATCGCGATCTTGCCGTTGCGGCGCACGTCCACGAAGTCGCTGAGCTTGTTGCGGCGGACGCTGCCCGAGCGGGTGGCGAACATCACATCCAGGCCGCCCCAGGTGGCCTCGTCCTCCGGCAGGGCCAGGATCGAGGTGATGGTCTCGCCCGGCTCGATCGGCAGCAGATTGACGAACGCCTTGCCGCGCGAATTGGCGACGCCCAGCGGCAGACGCCACACCTTCATCTTGTAGACCTTGCCGCCCGAGGTGAAGAACAGCAGCGGCGCATGGGTCGAGGCCGAGAACACGCGGGTGACGGCGTCCTCGTTCTTGGTCGCCATGCCCGACTTGCCCTTCCCGCCCCGGTGCTGGGTGCGGTAGTTGGCCAGCGGCGTGCGCTTGACGTAGCCGCCCATGGTGACGGTGATGACCATGTCCTCGCGGACGATCAGGTCTTCGTCTTCCATGTCGGCGTCGCCGTCGACGATCTGGCAGCGGCGCGGAATGGCGAACTTCTCGCGGACCTCGACCAGCTCCTCGCGGACCACGGCCATGATGTTGGCGCGGTCGGACAGCAGCTCCAGATAGCCGCGGATGGCGTCGGCCAGGGCCGCCGCCTCGTTACCGATCTCGTCACGGCCAAGGCCGGTCAGGCGCGAGAGGGTCAGGGCCAGGATGGCGCGGGCCTGCTCGTCGGTCAGGCGGATGAGGCCGCCGTCTTCCTGCACGGTGCGCGGGTCGGCGATCAGCTCGACCAGGGGCAGCATGTCACCGGCCGGCCAGGACTTGGCCACCAGGCGCTCGCGCGCCTCGGTCGGATCCTTGGACGAGCGGATGATGTGGATGAACTCGTCGATATTGGCGACGGCGATCGTCAGACCGACCAGCACGTGGCCGCGATCACGGGCCTTGCCCAGCTCGAACTTGGTCCGGCGGACGACGACTTCCTCGCGGAAGTCGACGAACAGCTGGATCAGCTGGTGCAGGCCCATCTGCTCCGGGCGCCCCCGGTTCAGGGCCAGCATGTTGACGCCGAACGAGCTCTGCAGCGCGGTGAAGCGATAGAGCTGGTTCAGGATCACCTCGCCCGAGGCGTCGCGCTTCAGCTCGACTACGATGCGCATGCCGTCGCGGTTGGACTCGTCGCGGATGTCGGCGACACCCTCGATCTTCTTGTCGCGCACCAGTTCGGCGATGTGCTCGACCAGATTGGCCTTGTTCACCTGATACGGGATCTCGGTGACGATGATCGCTTCGCGCCCCGCGCGCAGCTCTTCAACGCTAGCGACGCCGCGCATGATCACCGAGCCACGGCCGGTCAGCAGCGCCTGGCGCGGACCCGCGCGACCGATGATCTCGCCACCGGTCGGGAAATCGGGGCCGGGCACGAGATCAAGAAGTTGGTCGGTCGTCACGTCCGGCTGATCGATCAGCAGCAGACAGGCGTCGATGACCTCGCCCAGGTTATGGGGCGGGATATTGGTGGCCATGCCGACGGCGATGCCGCCCGCGCCGTTGACGAGTAGATTGGGAATCCGCGACGGCAGGACGGTCGGTTCCTGCTCCTTGCCATCGTAGTTGTCGGCGAAATCGACCGTGTCCTTGTCGAGATCAGCCAGCAGGGCCATGGCCGGCGGGGCCATCCGGCACTCGGTGTAGCGCATGGCCGCGGGCATATCGCCGTCGACCGAGCCGAAATTGCCCTGGCCGTCGATCAAAACCAGACCCATCGAGAACGACTGGGTCATCCGCACCAGGGTGAAGTAGATCGAGGCGTCGCCGTGCGGGTGATACTTACCCATCACGTCACCGACCACGCGGGCCGACTTGACGTAAGGCCGCTCGGGCGTCTGCCCTTGCTCATGCATCGAGAACAGCACCCGGCGGTGCACGGGCTTAAGACCGTCGCGCGCGTCCGGCAGGGCGCGGCTGACGATCACGCTCATCGCGTAATCCAGATACGAGCGGCGGAGTTCGTCCTCGATATTGATCGGGGCGATATCCCCGCGCGAACCGTCAGCGGGGATGGTGTTGTGATCGTCGCTCAAGGGAATTTTTCGCCGTCAGAATCGAACACGGAACTGTCTAAAACTGTTAGCATTCGGACAGGGAAGACGCCACCTTTCGGGGGGCTTCTCCCCACCGTTTCGCTTGAATCCGAAGGAAAAACGCATGATCCGTCTCTCCGCCGCCGCCGCGCTCGGCCTCGCCGCCGCCCTCGCCGCCTCCCCGGCCCTGGCGCAGACCAGCGCGACCGCCGTCGTCAAGGCGGGCGACGGCAAGGACGCCGGCGCGGTGACCGTCACCGAAGCCCCGCGCGGCGTGCTCCTCAAGCTCGAACTCAAGGGCCTGACGCCCGGCTGGCACGCGGTGCATTTCCACGAGAAGGGCGACTGCGGGACCCCGGACTTCAAGTCGGCGGGCGCGCACGTCCACACCGCCGCGACCACCGTCCACGGCCTGCTGAACCCCGACGCCAACGATAGCGGCGACTTGCCGAACATCTTCGCCGCAGCAGATGGCGCGGCGACGGCTGAAATCTACTCGCCGCTCGTTTCGCTGAAGGGCGCCGGCGGCCGCCCCGCCCTGCTGGATGCGGACGGCTCGTCGATCGTCGTTCACGCCAACCCCGACGATCACAAGACTCAGCCCATCGGCGGCGCCGGCGCGCGGGTGGCTTGCGGGGTGATCAAGTAGCCATCATGAGCCTCCTCCCATGGCGGTCCGCCCGCCATGGGAAAGGGCTCTAGGCCGTTTCCGCCAGCGCCTCTTCGGCCCGCGCGCGCTTTTCCGTCATGGCCACCAGCGCCACGCCGACCATCGTCGCCGCCCCGCCGATCAGCAGTTGCGGTGTAAGCTTGTCGCCCAGGAAAGCGACGCCGAGCGTGCAGGACACCAGAGGCGTCAGCAGAAAGTACGGCGTCACCCGGCCCGCCTCGCGCCGCTGGACCAGCCAGAAGAGCAGCGCGCTGGCGCCGATCGTTGAGACCACCCCCGCGAAGATCACGCACGCCCAGGCGATCGGCGGCGCGGTCATGATCCGTTCTACGACCTGGGTCTCGAACGCGAACGACATCGCCAGAAGGCTCGGCGCGGCGAACAGCGCCGTGACCGCCTGCACCTTCAGGGGTTTCGCGCCCGGCGTCATACGGACCAGAATCGTCGCCACCGCCCAGCAGGCGCTGGCCAGCACGATCAGGACAATCGCAGGCAGATCACCGGAGGTGTGGGGATCCAGGGTCATCCAGGCGACCCCGACGAAGGCGACGATCAGGCCCAGAACCGCCGGCAGCCGCATGGTCTCGCCGAGCAGTTTCCAGGCGACCAGGGCCGTGAACGGGATCCAGAGTTGGCTGGCCACCACCAGGGGGCTCAGCGACTGGCCCATGCCGAACCCGACATAGACGAGACCGAAGTGGATCGGGCCGGTCAGCAGCACGATCGCCGCCAGTTTCTTGGGCTCGGGGAACGGCGGACGAATGAACGGAAACAGAAAGACCAGCGCGGCCAGGAAACGCAGACCGCCGACGGTCATGGGCGGCAAATAGGCGGTCGCGACCTTGGCGGCGGCGTTGTTGATCCCCCAGGTCATGATGATCGCGAAGATCGCCAGATACTCCAGGACCGAGAGCGGGGATGACTTGCCGGACATGGCCACGCTTGGACCAGACCCGGCGAGCCCGGTCAATCGACGCCGACAACCTGTCGCACCGCCGAGGTGAGCCGCGAAAGATCCTCGTCTGGCGTCGTGAAGGCCGGCGTCAGATAGACCACCTTGCCCATCGGCCGGATCCAGACGCCCAGGGCGGCGAACCGCGCACAGAGATCCGATACAGGCACGGGCGCCTCGAACTCGACGACGCCGATCGCGCCCAAGGTGCGGACATCGACCACGCCCTCGCCGGCGCGACAGGGCTCAAGCCCTTCGGCCAACGCCGCCGACACGCGCGCGACGTTGCGCGCCCAGGCGCCATCCTCGAACAGATCCAGCGAGGCGTTGGCGGCGGCGCAGGCCAGCGGATTGGCCATGTAGGTGGGGCCGTGCATCAGGGCCGCGCCCGGATCATCCGACCAGAAGGCCTCGAACACATGCCGGCGGGCGACCGCCGCCGACAGCGGCAAGGTTCCGCCGGTCAGCGCCTTGGACAGGGTGACGATATCCGGCTCGACGCCCGCCGCCTGCATGGCGAACAAGGATCCCGTCCGGCCAAAGCCTGTGAAGATCTCATCGAAGATCAGCAGCACGCCGTGCTTGTCGGCCAGGCGGCGAAGGGTCCGCAGCACCTCAGGCGGGTGCGGAAGCATCCCGCCTGCGCCCTGGATCAGAGGCTCCACCAGCATGGCGGCGATCTCGTGTCCGCGCGCGGCGAGCAGAGCATCGAGCGCCGCTTCGGACGCAGGGTCCCGGGGCAGGTCGGCGATCACCTGAGCGGGCATCACGCCGGCGAACAGGCTGTGCATCCCTTCCTCGGGATCGCAGACCGTCATCGTCGCCAGGGTGTCGCCGTGGTAGCCGCCCCGGAAAGCCAGGAACCGTGTACGACCGCCCACGCCCCGATTGATCTGGTGCTGCAGCGCCATCTTCATCGCGATCTCGACCGCGACCGAGCCGCTTTCGGCGAAGAAGACATGGTCCAGATCACCCGGCAGCAGGCGGGCCAGCCGCTTGGCGAGGCGATAGGCGGGTTCATGCGCCAGACCACCGAACATGACATGCGGCATGGTCTCGATCTGCTTGCGCAGCGCGCCAGCAATATGGGGGTGGTTGTAGCCGTGACAGGCCGTCCACCAGGACGCCAGACCGTCGACCAGTTCACGCCCGTCCTCAAGGATCAGGCGGGCGCCGCGCGTGGCGACGACCGGCAGTGGAGGCCTGGCGGTCTTCATCTGGCAGTACGGGCGCCAGACGTGCGGTGCGCCTTCGGTTAGCCAGCGAGGATCGGACATGTCGCTTTCCGTTTGCGGACTCGGGGCGCCTTGCCTATCCCCCGGCTCGATCCTCGGAAAGGAAAATGACATGCGGAGCCTCGACGCCTTCGCCGGCCAAAAGCTGGCGGCTCTCGACGCCCAGAGCCTCAGGCGGCGCCTGTCCCCGACCCGTCGCCACGACGGCGCGGTGGTCGAACGCAACGGCAAGCGGATGATCTCGTTCTCCTGCAACGACTATCTGAACCTGTCGCAGCACCATCTAGTGCGGGCTGCGGCGGCTGAAGCGGCGTTGAACTACGGCGCCGGCGCGGCGGCCTCGCGTCTCGTCACCGGCGATCATCCGCTGCTCTCCGACCTCGAAAAGCGGCTGGCGCGCTTGAAGGGAACCGAAGCCGCCTGTGTCTTCGGCTCCGGCTACCTGGCCAACACCGGGGTGATCCCGACCCTGGTCGGCCCCGGCGACGTCATCCTCATCGACGCTTTGGCCCACGCCTGCATCTGGGCGGGCGCGCAGCTGTCGGGCGCCAAGGTCGTCAAGTTCGCACACAACGATCCGGCCGATCTCGAGCGGCTTCTGCTCGCCGAGCGCGGCGCGGCCCGCCACGCCCTGGTGGCCACGGACGGCGTCTTTTCAATGGACGGCGACATCGCGCCGCTGGACGCTTTGTCGGAGCTTTGCCAGCGCCATGACGCCTGGCTGCTCAGTGACGACGCGCACGGCGTTGGCGTCCTCGCTGAGGGACGCGGCTCGGGCGCGCTCTTCCCGACCGCCAAGATCCCCCTGCAGATGGGCACATTGTCGAAGGCGCTGGGATCGTATGGCGGCTATCTGTGCGGCTCTCAGGCGGTGGTCGACCTTCTGAAGACCCGCGCCCGAACCCTGGTCTATGCGACCGGCCTGCCCCCCGCCTCCGCTGCGGCGGCGCTGGCTTCGCTGGACCTGATTGCGGCCAACCCGACGATGACCGAAGTCCCGCTGGCCAAGGCGCGGCTGTTCACGCGCCGTCTGGGCCTGCCCGAGGCCTGCAGCCCCATCGTTCCTGTGGTGCTGGGATCGGCGGAAAGCGCCCTCGCCGCCTCTACGGAATTGCAGAACCAGGGCTTCCTCGTCGTCGCGATCCGCCCGCCGACAGTTCCAGACGGCACGGCGCGCCTGCGGATCGCATTCAGCGCCGCCCATGAAGACGCCGATATCATCCGACTGGCCGACGCCATCGCCAAGCTCCGGGAGACCGCCTCGTGAAATCGCTCTTTGTCGCCGGTACGGGAACCGACCTTGGCAAGACCCATGTCGCTTGCGCCCTTCTGGAGGCTGCGCGCGCGGGGGGCCTGAGTGTTGACGCCTTCAAGCCCGTGGTCAGCGGCTTTGATCCGGACGCGCCAGACGACAGCGACCCCGCCCGGCTGGCCCGCGCCCTGGGCCGCCCGGAAGCCTGGACAGACGTTTCGCCGCGTCGCTACCGCGCGCCTTTGGCGCCGAACATCGCCGCGCGGCTGGAAGGCGACACCCTCCAGATGGACGACCTCATCACCGATTGTCGCGAGTGGCTGATCGGGCGCGATGTCGGTCTGGCCCTGATCGAAGGCGCAGGCGGGGTGATGTCGCCCATGACCGACGAGGCGACCAATCTGGACCTGATGGTCGCGCTTGGACTGCCGGTCCTGCTGGTGGCGGGCAGCTATCTGGGCACGGCCAGTCACCTCCTCACGGCGCTGGAGGTCTTGCGCGCGCGAGGCCTGTCCATCGCGGCGATCGTGGTCAGCGAAAGCCTGGACGCGCCGGACCTGGATCAGACCCTGGGCCTGCTGCGCGCGTTCGAACACCAGGCGACGATCCTGAGCGCGCCCCGCGCCGGAACCTGGGACGCAGGGTCGCTGGTCGATCTGCTTATGGCCTAGCCGTCCTTCTCGAGGCGAGCCACCAGGCTGGAGGTATCCCAGCGGTTCCCGCCCATAGCCTGGACCTCGGCGTAGAACTGGTCGATCAGAGCCGTGGCCGGCAGTTTCGCGCCATTGGTTCGCGCCTCGTCCAGGGCGATGCCGAGATCCTTGCGCATCCAGTCGACCGCGAAGCCGAAGTCGAACTTGCCCTGCGCCATGGTCGGCCAGCGGTTCTCCATCTGCCACGACTGGGCCGCGCCCTTCGAGATCGCCGCCAGCACATCGTCGGTCGGGAGGCCTGCGCGCTTGGCGAAATGCAGCGCCTCGGCGACGCCCTGGACGACGCCGGCGATGGCGATCTGGTTGCACATCTTGGTTAGCTGGCCCGCGCCCACCTCGCCCATGCGCCGCACGGCCTTGGCGTACACCTCGATCACAGGCAGCACCCGGTCATAGGCCGCCTGGTCGCCGCCGGCCATGATGGTCAGCTGGCCGCTCTCGGCGCCGGCTTGGCCGCCGGAGACGGGCGCGTCGACGAAGGCTCTCCCGCTCTGGGCGGCGAGCGCCGCCATCTCGCGAGCCACCTTGGCCGAGGTGGTCGTATGGTCGACGATCACGCCGCCCTCGCCCATGGCCGGCAGGACCTGCGCTACGAGGTCGCGGACATCGTCGTCGTTGCCGACGCACAGCAGCACCACCTCGGCGCCGGCTACGGCCTCAGCGATGGTCTCGAAAGCCGCTCCGCCATGCTTTTCAGCCCAGCGACGGGCCTTTTCGGGGGAGCGATTGTAAACGGCGACCTCATGGCCTGCGGCCTTCAGGTGACCGGCCATCGGGAAGCCCATCACGCCCATGCCGATAAACGCCGTCTTCATGCCGCTGCTCCTAAAAAGAAGGCTGGGATTACGCGCGCCATGACCATTCCGGCAACCCCATCTTAACGACCTTTGGGCAGGTTGCGGACTTAAGGTTAAGCAGGCTTAAGCACGATGGCGGTCAACAGCGAACAGCCGATCATCATCAAGAAGGTCAAGAAGGGCGGCGGTCATGGTCACCATGGCGGCGCCTGGAAGGTGGCCTATGCCGACTTCGTGACGGCGATGATGGCGTTCTTCCTGTTGATGTGGCTGCTGAACACGACCAGCCCCGAGCAAAAGCAGGGCATCGCTGACTACTTCGCGCCGGCCTCGATCTCGTCCACCACCAGCGGCTCCGGCGGCATCCTGGGCGGCACGTCGCTGGGCGATGACGGCGCCAAGGCCGACGGCAAGCTGTCGGTCGTCCAGCAGATGGCCCCCGAGGCCCAGGACGTCACCAAGGAAGCCCAGAGCAGCGAAACGGCCAATCTGGACTCGGCCAGCGAGCAGGCCCTTCGCGACGCCCTGGCCAAGAAGGAGCAGGACAGCTTCGCCTCTGCGGCCCAGTCCTTGCGCCAGTCGCTGCAAGACATGCCGGAACTGGCCGAACTCTCGAAGCAGATCCTGATCGATCAGACGCCCGAAGGCCTGCGCATCCAGCTCGTCGATCAGGAAGGTCGCTCGATGTTCAAGGAGAACTCGCGCGAGCCTAATGACCGGGCCCGGGTGCTGCTTCGCGCGGTCGCCAAGGTGATCAACCAGCTTCCGAACCGCGTGACCATTTCCGGCCACACCAGCGCCAACGCCTTCGGCAAGAAGCAGGACGGCGACTGGGCGCTCTCGGCCCAGCGCGCCGACGCGTCGCGGCAGGTGCTCCGCAGCGCCGGCGTCGACGATGACCGCGTCTATCAGGTGTCGGGCAAGGCCAACTCCGAACCACTCTACGCCGACGACCCGACCCTGGCGGGCAACCGGCGGATTTCCATCGTCCTGCTTCGAGAAAAGCCCGTACTGCCTGACGGCCTGTGACCGTTCTCCGCGCGTGGCCTCTTGTGGAGCTTGCGCAACGAAACGGTATGCCGCCTAATCTCGTTCAAGGTGACAGAGCGCTGAAAGGGACTGGCTAGACGTGACGCAGCATTTTCCGACGCGACAGCTTCGGTTCTTTCTGACGGCGCCCACGCCTTGCCCGTACCTGCCCGGTCGCGAGGAGCGGAAGGTCTTCGCCCACCTGCCGCTGTCCGACGGCCCCATCGTCAATGACAGCCTGACCCAGGTCGGCTTTCGCCGCTCCCAGAACATCGCTTATCGCCCCGCCTGCGAGACATGCCGTGCATGTCAGTCCGCTCGCGCGCCGGCGACGGAGTACATCCTGTCGCGCTCCGAGCGAAAGATCCTCGGCCGCAACGATGATCTGGAACGTCACCTGGTCGAAGCAGAAGCGACGCTGGAGCAGTTCGAGCTGCTGCGCCGCTATCTGCTGACCCGCCACGCCGATGGCGGCATGGCCGAGATGACCTGGCCAGACTATGTGGCGATGGTCGAGGACACGGCGGTGCGTACGCACCTGATCGAGTATCGCCGCAAGTCACTCGACCGAGGCCCCGGCGATCTCGTGGCCTGCGTCCTGGTCGACGTGCTCGCTGACGGCCTGTCGCTGGTCTACAGCTTCTATGAGCCGGACCAGCCACGTCGCAGCCTCGGCTCATTCATCATTCTGGATCACATCGTGCAGGCGCAGCAGAACGCCCTGCCCTATGTCTATCTCGGCTATTGGGTACCTGGCAGCGAGAAGATGGCCTACAAGGCGCGCTTCTCGCCGCTGGAGATCCTCAAGCCCGGCGGCTGGTCGCTGATGTCGGCCCGCGAGCGCGGCGCGCGGCCGCCGCGTGGGCCTGGCGCTCTCAAGGACGCCTGCGACCTGCCGCTCAGCGACGCCCAGCCGGCGGACATAGAAGACCTGGATTAGACGCTCCCCGCTCGGGAAGAACGGGGAGCGTCTGACCGATCACCGCGCGAAGCTGACGCCGCCGTCGACGGTTACCGCACCGCCCATCACATAGTCACCGGCGCGCGAGGCCAGATAGATGGCCGCGCCCGCCATGTCCTCGGCCTCGCCGATGCGGCCGGCGGGGATCATCTTGGCCACGGCGTCGGCGTGGTCGCGGGCGACCTTGTTCATGTCCGAGGCGAAGGCGCCCGGCGCGATGCAGCTGACGGCGATGTTCTCCGGCGCCAGACGCAGGGCCATCCGCTTGGTCATGTGCAGCAGGCCGGCCTTGGAGGCGCCATAGGGATAGGTCTCGTCCTTGGTCACCGACTGGCCGTCGATCGACGCGATGTTGATCACCTTGGCGACACGGTCCTTGGCCGCCGCGCGCAGTTCGCCGATCAGGGCCTGGGTCAGGAAGAACGGCGTCTTCATGTTCAGGTCGACGGTCTTGTCCCAGCCGCTCTCGGGGAACTCGTCAAAGCCCGCGCCCCAGGCGGCGCCGGCGTTGTTGACCAGGATGTCGAGCTTGGGCTCGCGCTCCTTGATGCGGGCCGCCAGGCCCTGGATACCTTCCATGGTCGAGACATCGCCCGGCAGCGAGACGCATTCGCCGTACTGGCTCAGTTCCTCGGCGGCGGCGTCACAGGCGGCGGCCTTGCGGGCGGTGATGTAGACGCGCTTAGCGCCGTGGGTCAGGAAGCCCTTGACGATCATCGCGCCGATACCGCGCGAGCCGCCGGTGACCAGGGCCACGCGGCCCTCAAGCGAAAACAGGTTCTGCATAGTCTTCGTCCTCTAGAAGCCGCGAGCGGCGGCCAGGGCGCCGAGACGCCCGGTGATCTGGTGAAACTGGGCGACCGTCTCGTCGATGATGTCGTGGGCGGACTTCACCTCGTTGATCAGACCCACGGTCTGACCGGCCAGGGCCGGCGCGGCCTCCATGTCGCCGCCGAAATAGACGCCGAGAATGTTCTTCAGAACGTCGGGCGGCATGACGCCCGCGTCGTGGATTTCCTTGGTCAGCTCAGACTTGATGGCCCGGATGCAGGGGCTGGCCTTCTTGTTCAGAACCCAGGTGCCCGTCTCCTTGGCCCCGGTGATGGCGGCCTTGTAGTTGGCGTGGACGGGGCTCTCGGCCGAGCTGACGAAGCGGGTGCCCATCTGCACGGCCTCGGCGCCCAGGGCGAAGGCGGCGGCCATGCCGCGCCCGTCGCAGATGCCGCCCGCGGCGACCAGCGGCACCTCGACCTTCTCACGGATGGCCTGCAGAAGGACCAGCGTCGAGACCTCCTCGGGGTTCTTAAACCCGCCGCCCTCGGCGCCTTCGACCACCAGGCCATCGACGCCGGCCTCCACGCATTTGACCGCCGCATCGACGGTCGGCACGGCGTGATAGACGACGATGCCGGCGTCCTTCAGCGGGCCGATGAACTTGGCCGGACTGCCGGCCGAGGTGGTCACGAACTTGACCCCGCTCTCGCAGACGAACCGCAGCATGGCGTCGTCGCGCAGGAACATGATCGGCAGGTTCACCCCGAACGGCAGGCCGCTCTGGGCCATCTTGGTGATCTCGGCCTTGCAGTTCTCGGTTTCGCCCGACGAGGTCTCGATAATCCCGAGGCCTCCGGCGCGGGAGACGGCGCTGGCCAGTTGATAGCGGGCGATCCAGCCCATCGGGGCCTGGATGATCGGATATTTCGCCCCGGTATGGGCAAGCACGCGGTTGGTCATGATCGGCCTCAGGGGATGAGCAGCACGCGGCCGACGGCCTGGCGGCTTTCGATATAGGCGTGGGCGGCGGCGGCTTGCGACAGCGGGAAGGTGCGGTCGATGACGACCTCAAGCTCGCCGCGCGCGGCCTTCTCGATCAGGTCCTGGATCATATCGTGGACGCGATCGGTCATGATCTCGGCGCCCAGGAACACGCCGGTGAGGCTGCGATTGCCGCCCATCAGTGAGCCGACATCGACCTTCATGGGCTCGCGGCCGGCGTTGCCGACCAGCGAGACGCGGCCGCGATAGCCCAGCGCCGCGAGACTGCCGGGCAGCGTCGCGCCGCCGACGGGGTCAACGACCAGATCGACGCCCTTGCCGCCGGTCAGCTTCATGACCTGTTCGACCAGATCATCGCGCCGATAGTTGATCCCGTGATCCATGCCGAACGGCTTCAGGCGCTCCAGACGCTCGTCGCTGGAGGCCGAGGCCAGAACCGTCGCACCGGCCTGCTTGGCCAGTTGAATGGCGGCAAGGCCCACGGCGCCGGCCCCGGCCTGCACCAGAACCGTCTCGCCGGCCTTCAGGCGCCCCGCGCCGAACAGGCACTCATGCGCCGTACCGAACGGCACCGGGATGGCCGCGGCCTTGTGGAGATCAAAGCCCTCGGGGATCGGCCAGGCGTTACGCGCCGGCACGGAGCGCAGTTCGGCATGCGAGCCGAAGGCGTTCACGGTCACGACCTTCTGGCCGACCTTCAGGTGCGAGACCTCGGCGCCGACTTCGATGATCTCGCCGGCCGCCTGGTAGCCGACAATGTGCGGGACGCCCGCCATCTGGCCGCCGCCGCGATTGAGCGTGTCGCCGCCCTCGATGCTGACGGCCTCGACGCGGATGACGACGCCTTGCGCGTGGCAGACCGGATCGGCGGCATCCTCATAGCGCAGGACGTCCGGAGCGCCGGTTTCATAATAGACAGCCGCCTTCATGGGGCGATCCTCCCTGAACAGTTTGCAGCTTTGGCCGCTATTTCTTCGGATCGATCAGCGCGTCGTAGACGAGCTTGGCGCTGTCGTCGTCGATGTCCTTGATCGCCGGATCGCCGGCCTTGTTGAGGATGTGGATCATGCCCAGGAAGAACAGGTCGTTCTTCGGGTCGATCCAGAACCAGGTGCCGGCCGCCCCGCCCCAGCTGTAGGTCCCCTCGCCTTGCGGCCCGGCCTTGGCGCTGTCGAGCACGATGGCGAAGTCGAGACCGAAGCCGCGACCGCGCGCCGTGTTAAACGGCGGTTCGCTAGAAGTCATGATCGCATCGCTCAGCGCGTTGGTGCGCATCAACGTCACGGTCTCGGGCTTAAGAATGCGGGCGCCTTCCAGCTCGCCGCCGTTCAGCAGCATCTGGGCGAAACGCGCGTAGTCGGCATTGGTCGAGACCAGACCGCCGCCGCCCGAGGCCATGGCCGGCGGCTTGGTGATGTCGAGCACCATGTAGCCGTCCGCCGGGACCAGCTTGTTGACCTTCGGGCTCCAAACGTAGAGCGACGCCAGGCGGTCCGCCTTCTCGGCGGGAAGCCAGAAGCCGGTGTCCTTCATCTTCAGCGGGTCGAAGATACGGCTCTTCATGAAGTCGCCCAGCGACAGGCCGGTCAGCTTCTCAACGATCAGGCCCTGGATATCGACGGCGATGCTGTACTTCCAGCGCTTGCCGGGCTGGTCCACCAGGGGAATCTCGGCGATCGCCTTGACGAAGTCAGCCCGCGAGCGCGCGCCCAGCACCTTGTCGGCATAGGCCTTGTCGAGCGGGTTATCGGGCGTGAGGCCGTAGGCGAAGCCCGCCGAATGGCTCATCAGCTCGCGCATCGTCGGCGGGCGCTCGGCCGGGACCGTGTCAAACGATCCGTCGGCGTTGACGCCCTTCAGAACACGAAGATTGGCGAACTCGGGGATGAACTTGCTGACCGGGTCATCCAGCGTCCACTTGCCCTCTTCAAAGAGGATCATCATGGCCACGCCGGTGACCGGCTTGGTCTGAGAATAGATCCGGAAGACCGTGTCCTTGGTCATCGGCGGGCCGTCGAAGCCCTTCTTGCCATGAACCTGGAAGTTCACGACCTTGCCGTGGCGCATCAGCATGGTGGTCACGCCCGGCAGGTGACCCTTGTCGACGAGGCCCTGCATGTGGGCGTCGAGCTTCTTCAGCCCCTCGGCCGAGAAGCCGACGCTTTCGGGCGCAGCCGCGACAATGGCGGGCGCCTTGGTCTCCGCCCAGGCCGCCGGCGCTCCACTCGCCAGCAGCATCGCGACCGCACTGGCCGCCACCCATTTCCGGAACGCCAACCCTACCTCCCAAACAATTGTTTGAGAGACCTTAGAGCTTGGCTCCAAACCTTGGAACCCGTTTTTCGCGCGATCCTCACCCAGAGTCCGACCCGCAAGGTGAAGGTTATTTCATGTGAAGCTGGGTTGCCTGGACGCGAGGTATGTATATTTTTTACTGCACGAGGGATTACGAAATAGACAGGTTTCAGCCAGCCATGGCCACGCTCGACCATCTCACAACGCTCTACCGGAACGTCACACGGCTCCCCGGAAAAGATCCTCTCCCCCCATCGGCGGATGCGCAGCTCTCCATCATGGCGAATGGGATCGATGCGGGCCGCAACGGTCAGGTCGCCGATCCCTGGTCATACGCCTCGGCGGTCCAATGGATCTACGACAGCGCGAGGACGACGACCCAAGTCGCGGCCCTGTCGTATGGTTTCCTCGCCGACATCACCTTGGGCCGCGCGGGTCTGGACTATCTGGTGTCTCCAGCGGGCGGCAATCCCAACAACCTCAACAGCGCCTACTACGCCAACTTCAACCTGGAGAACCGCTACATCAACTTCGCGGTCAACCTCGTGAAGCACGGCGAGGCCAAGCAGAACTTCATCGACGCCTACGGCGCGTCGGGAACCGCCTACGACACCTTCCGCAAGGCGTACGCCAAGCTCTTCGGGGTCGAAAAGTCGATTGACGACGTGATCCATATCCTGGCCGAAGAGATCACGAACGGCCGTGGCGGCGCCTATACGCGCGGAGAGTACTCTGCCGAACTTGGCGGCGACGGCGGCAATGGCCTCGGCACGCGGGCGGCGATGGTCGGCTGGCTGATGGCCGAAGCGATCAAGGCCAACAAGGGCCCCTATGTCGAGGCTGCGCACGCCTATCTCGCCGACATCGGGATCGACGGAACGGCCTCGCCGCTCTCGGTGTTCATCTCGGCCTATGGGCCCGGCGGCGACTACGCCAAGGGCGGCGCTTCAGATCCGGGCTTGCCCGGCGAACGCGCCAGTTACGCCCATGACTGGAACGTGGATGTTTCCAAGAGGGAGGGCCAGGACGTCCATGTGCTGGCCACGGAGGGCAACGACATCCTCAAGCCGATCGTGGCCGACAAGGGCGGGCTGGACGCCGGGCGCTACATCCGCACCGGCGGCGGCAATGACATCGTCCATGCCGACAATGGTCCGATGCGCGGTCAAATCGACACCGGAACCGGCAACGACATCATCTTTGTCGAGCAATTCGACGGTCGGATCACCACCGGCGATGGCTATGACTCCGTGGATGTCGGGTCCTTCGCGGGCGTCCATATGGCAAGCGGCAAGGTCTCCGACATCGCCGTCATCGAAGACTTCCAGAAAGGCCGTGACCTGCTCAGCTTCGCGGGCGTCGTCGGACCGGGCGAGAAGAAGCAGCTCTTTTTCATCACCACGGCCACCTTCGACGACGCCCTGACGGCCTATGCCGGCATGACCGCCGCGAACAGCAACACCGTCTTCGAATGGAACGGCGACACTTACGTCTTCCATCAGAACAGCGTGGCGGGCCTGGATGCGGGCGATGGTCTGATCAAGCTGTCCGGCGTCACGGGCCTTTCGGTCGGACGCGCCAACGGCGCCGGCGACATCCTCTTCGCGGCCTAGAACTTCAGCCCTTCCAGGTCGCGCAGGAGCTCCCCTCGCCTTACGGCGGGGGGAGCTTTCCTTCTCAGCGGGACGCCGTCGGCTTGGCGGGCGCCTTGGCCGAGACCTGGACCGGCGGAAGAGGCGGCCGCTCCAGCGCCTGGTAAACGAGCGTACGCGATTGCGCGTCCAGGCCAGGGCCCACGCCGCCCAGTCGCTGGATCATGCCGACGAAGAACAGGTTGTTGGTCGGGTCGATCCAGAACCAGGTGCCCGCGCTGCCGCCCCAGCTGACCGTGCCGGGGCCGACCGGCGCGCCAGACGCCGCCGGGTCGACGGCGACCGCCATGTCGATCCCGTAGCCCATACCCGCAGCGAACGGAAAAGGCCGAGCCGCCGGCGCCAGAACCCCTGCGGTGCCATTGGTGGTGACAACGAAACCCTCGGGCAGATGGTTCTGGGTCATCAGCGCCACGGTTTCCGGCTTCAGAATCCGGACGCCGTCGAGCTCACCCTTGTTGAGGATCATCTGGGCGAAGCGCGCGAAATCGCTGGCCGTCGACAGCAAACCACCGCCCCCCAGCGGCGCGGCCGGCGGCTTGCTGACATCGCGCCAGGCCCCCTCGACCGCAGGGACCAACTGCCCCGTGGCCGGATCGCCGTCATACAGCGCCGCCAGACGCCCCTGCTTCTCCTCGGGCACATAGAAGGCCGTGTCCTTCATGCCCAGCGGCGTGAAGATGCGCTCCTGCATGAACACCGGCAGGCTCTGGCCCGACAGCTTCTCGACGATGTAGCCCTGGATGTCGGCCGCCACGCTGTAGCGCCACAGCTGTCCGGGTTCGGCGAACATCGGCAGGCCCGAGACCTTCTGCACCAGGTCGGTCAGCGACGCCGACTGCAGGACTTCGGCCCGGTAATAGGCCTGGTCGGCCGGGCTGCTGGGATCGTTGGCCAGTCCATAGGCAAAGCCCGCCGTATGGGTCATCAGCTCGCGCATGGTGGGCGATCTGGAGACCGGGGTCAGGATCGGCTGTCCGGTCTCATCGACGCCCTTGGCCACACGCAGATTGGCGAACTCCGGAATGTGCAGACTCACCGGATCGTCCAGCCGCCACAGCCCCTGCTCGTAGAGCATCATCATGGCGACGCCGGTGACCGGCTTGGTCTCCGAGCGGATGCGGAAGATCGCGTCCATCGGCATCGGGTCGCCGCCCAGCACGCGGCGCCCGAAGGCGCGGGCCTGAACCACCCGTCCGTGGCGCGCCAGGACGGTTACACCGCCGGCGATCTGTCCCCGATCGACCATGGTCTGCATATGGTCGTCGAGGCGTTTCAGTCGTTCGGCGCTGAAGCCGCCCTCCTCCGGCTTGCCCTTGGGCAGGGCCAGCGCCGGAGTCGCGGCGACGGCCGCGCAGCCGAAAACGCCGGCCAACAGGCTCAACGCGCGGCGACGCGACCGTCCGATCCTCATTTGGGACGGAACCGCTTGTTGGTGGCGAAGCCCTTGGGAACCAGCTTCCCGGCGCCCGCGCGGCGGCCCACCCATTCCTTCCACTCGGCCCAGTCACGACGCCGGCCGGCGGTGTCGATCCAGTAGGCTCCGGTCTCGGCGTTGAACGACAGACCGTCGCGCAGGCCGCCTTCGCGGTAGGCCTGCAGCTTGACGCCCTTGCCGCGCGGCATTTCCGGCAGCTCTTCCAGCGGGAAGATCAGGATCTTGCCATTGTCGCCGATCACCGCCAGCTGGTCGCCGACGGCCTCCAGGCAGAAGGCCGCGCCTTCATTGCCGACATTCAGGACCTGCTTGCCGGCCTTGCGGTTGGCCAGGGCTTCTTCCTCGGGCATCAGGAAGCCATAGCCGCCCTTCGAGGCCAGAATGCGTTTGCGGCCGGCCTTGAACGGGAAGACGTCGATGATCTTCACCTTGTCGTCCAGCTCGATCATCATCCGTACCGGCTCGCCGTGACCGCGCGCGCTGGGCAGCTTGTCACAGCCCAGCGTGAAGAAGCGCCCGTCGCTGGAGAAGATCAGCAGCTTGTCGGTGGTCTCGGCCGGGACCAGGAAGCCCAGCTTGTCGCCTTCCTTGAACTTCAGTTCCGAGGGATCGTCGATCTTGCCCTTGGCGGCGCGGATCCAGCCGCGCTCGGACAGGATGATCGTGATCGGCTCGCGCACGATCATCGCCTCGATCGCGGCGTCGGCGTCGACTTGCGGGGCCTCGCCGAACACCGAACGGCCGGTCACGCCCGTGGGGCGCGGCTTGTCGAGCGGATGCTTGATCTTGAGCAGCGCTGTGCGGACCTCGGAGAGGCCCACGCCGACCAGCTTCCACTGCTTGGCCTCGCTGGCCAGCATGGCCAGAATGCCGTCGCGCTCTTCCACCAGTTCGGCGTGCTCACGCCGGATCTCCATCTCCTCCAGCTTGGCCAGTTGGCGCAGGCGGGTGTTGAGGATGGCGTCGGCCTGGATGTCCGTGAGCCCGAAGGTCTCGATCAGCTTTTCCTTCGGCTTGTCCTCATAGCGGACGATCCGAATGACCTCGTCGAGGTTCAGATAGGCGATCAGCAGGCCGTCCAGGATGTGCAGACGGGCTTCGATCTTGGCCAGGCGGTGGCGAGCTCGGCGGGTCAGCACCTCGCGGCGGTGAGCCAGGAAGGCCATCAGCGCCTGCTTGATGCCCATCACGCCCGGCGTGCCGCGCGCATCCAGCACGTTGATATTGACCGGGAACCGGCTCTCCAGCGCCGAGAGCTTGAACAGGCTCTCCATCAGCACTTCGGGCTCGACGTTCTTGGACTTCGGCTCGAGCACCAGACGGATGTCCTCGGCGCTCTCGTCGCGGACGTCGCCCAAGAGGGCCGCCTTCTTGCTGTCGATCAGGTCGGCCAGCTGCTCGACCAGGTCTGACTTTTTCACCTGATACGGGATCTCGGTGACGACGATCTGGTAGGTGCCGCGACCGGTGTCTTCCTTCTCCCACTTGGCGCGCATCCGCACGCCGCCGCGTCCGGTCTCGTAGGTTTCCAGCAACGAGGCGCGGGACTCGACGATCACGCCGCCGGTCGGGAAGTCCGGCCCCGGGACCTTTTCCAGCAGGTCTTCGGTGGTGGCGTCGGGATTGGCCAGCAACAGCTGGCAGGCGTCGATCAGCTCGGCGGCGTTGTGCGGCGGGATCGAGGTGGCCATGCCGACGGCGATGCCCGACGAGCCGTTGGCCAACAGGTTCGGGAAGCCCGAGGGCAGCACGACCGGCTCTTCGTCCTGGCCGTCATAGGTCGGGCGGAAGTCGACCGCGTCCTCGTCGATGCCGTCCAGCAGAAGCGTCGCCGCCTCCGTCATCTTGCATTCGGTGTAACGCATGGCTGCGGCGTTATCGCCGTCGATATTGCCGAAGTTCCCCTGCCCTTCGACCAGCGGGATGCGCTGCGCAAAGTCCTGCGCCAGGCGCACCAGGGCGTCATAGATCGACTGGTCGCCGTGCGGGTGGAAGTTACCCATCACCTCGCCGACCACCTTGGCGCACTTGCGCGCGGCGGCGTCGGGGTTCAGCCGCATATTGCTCATCGCGTAGAGCACGCGGCGGTGCACGGGCTTCAAGCCATCGCGCACGTCAGGCAGCGCCCGCGAGCCGATCGTCGACAGCGCATAGGCCAGATAGCGCCGCGACAGCGCCTCGGTCAGCGGCTCGTCGAGAATGCGGTCGCCGTCGTCGGGGCCGCCGGGGGGAGGAAGGACAGGCTTGTTCATCGAGGGGATTCGTTACTCCGGGGAAGGAGCCTAGCAGAAATCCCCTCGATGATTCGAGCGGTCAGGGCCTCTTAGGCCTGAACGATCCCCGTCTTTCCGGCCTCCAGCGCCCATTTGGCGCGGGTCGACAGCTTGCCGTCCCGGCGGGTGATCGCGTCCAGCACCTTGAACTCGGCCACGAACGCCTTGGGCGTGACGTCGCAGAGCGCATAGCCGCGCTGGGCGTTGTTGAACTTGAGGATCGGATTGGCGGCCTGGATCCTGGCCATGTCGGCGCGCTGGTCAGTCCCGTCGCCGCCGGAGCTGATCGAGGTGACGACAAACTCCGAGGCGATCGGAGCCCCTTCGGCCTTGGCGCCGTCGAGATAGAGATCGCCGGCATAGTTCTGGTGCTCGTCGCCGGTGAGCACCACGACATTGCCGACCTTGCGGTCGCGGATGGTCTGCAGCAGGCGATTGCGCGGCATGCGATAGCCGGCCCACGAGTCCGGATTGACCGCCTTGCCCTCGCCCGGCTCGCGGTCGAGGTCCATCATCATGATCTGCTGGGCCAGCACGTTCCAGGTCGACTTGGACTCGATCAGCCCGTTGGTCAGCCACTTTTCCTGAACCTGGCCGATGACCTCGGCGCGCGAAGCCTCCACCGCGTCGCAGTAGCCGAACCGGTCGCCGCAGGGCTGGTCGGTGCGATACTGGCGCGTATCCAGCAGGTTCAGGTTCAGCAGCTGGCCATAGGTCGCCCGGCGATAGATCTGCAGCGACGTGCCGGTCGGGAAGCTCGAGGCCCGCAGCGGCATGTTCTCGTAATAGGCCTGGACGGCGGCCTGGCGGCGCAGGTTGAAGATCTTGGGATCGACGCCGTCCTGGTCGAGGTCAGTGACCCAGTTGTTGTCGATCTCGTGGTCGTCCCAGACCGTGAACCACGGCGCGGCCGCGTGGGCGGCCTGCAGGTCGGTGTCCATCTTGTACTGGGCGTAGCGGCGACGATAGTCGTCGAGGCTGTAGATCTCGCCACCGAAATGCTGGCGCACGTTTTCCACCGGACCGCTGGCGCTGTTCCAGACCCGGTTGCCACGATACTCGTAGATGTAGTCGCCGTAGCAGAAGACGAAGTCGGGGTTTTCTTCGGCCAGACGGCGATAGGCCGTATAGTAGCCCTGCTCGTAGTGCTGGCAGCCGGCCACCGCGAAGCGCACGCGCTCCAGCGCCGCGCCCAGCGCCGGCGTCGTGCGGGCCCGGCCCAGCAGGCTGCGCTCCCGTCCGGCGGTGAAGCGATACCAGTAGTCCCGATTGGGCTGCAGGCCGCCGACTTCGACGTGGACCGCGTGGCCCAGCTCCGGCGGCGCGATGGCCGTGCCCTTGGCCACGATGTTGCGCATGTTGGGCGCGTCACCGACTTCCCATTCGACGGCGACCGGCGCGGACGGCATGCCGTAGCCGATCTCGAGCGGCTCGGGCGCCAGACGCGTCCAGATCACAAAGCCATCCGACGACGGGTCGCCCGACGCGACGCCCAGCTGGAACGGGTAGGTCGAGAACACGGCTTGGGCCAGCGCCTTGCCGCTCTCGATCGGGATGGCGAGCGCGGTGACGGCCGCGCCGCCGAACACGGACAGCAGACGGCGGCGGCTGAGAGCGTAACGATCGAGAACAGACATCAAGCGGCTCCGAAACTTCCGTCTCGGGATAAACCGCATTTATGACGCCTCTTAAAGCCTTCCCGCCTCAGTCAGGCGATCCAGCAGCCAAAGCCTGGCCGGTGGCAGCGGCCTGTTCAGGGGGCCGAAGACGAACTGCTCCAGAAAGTGGCCGGTGATGTCCAGGCCCGCCTTCACGTCGCCCTCTGCCAGTCCGCCTTGCGACGACAGCATGAACGGCGGCAAGGGCAACAGCTTGTCGTGATAGGGTTTGCCCGCTTCACGACTGACGGCCCGCCCGGTGCGCGGGCTGACATAGACGAGATCGTCGAACGCGCCGGTCGCTGCGCACTTCGACAGATCGAGGCCAAAGCCGAGCTCCTGCAACAGCCCCGCCTCGTAGCGGACATAGACCGCCGGCCAGATCTCGGGGATTTCCAGCACGCGGATCAGCGCCTCCAGGGCGTGGAACGCGCCAGGGTGAGCCTCGCGTTCCGGCAAGGCCGCCGCCGCGACGGCCGCCGCGGCCGAGAGACCGGCCAGGGCCAGGCGATCATCGAACAGGGATGAAGGCCCCTCACCCATCGGCTCCAAAGTGGCTGAGCCCAGCTGCCCCTCGACCTTGGCCCGGTAGCGGACGATCACCCGCGCGCCGGGCTGCAGGAAGGGTTTCATCCGCCGCGACGCCGCGCCGGCCACGTGGGCGGCGACCTTGCCACGCGCCTCGGTCAGGAGTTCGACAATGGCCCCCGTCTCGCCGTGCGAGCGGGCCGAGAGGACATAGGCTTCGTCCTCCCACTCCAGGCTCAAGCGGGGGTTCCCCACGCCACGACCTTTTCCAGCACCGGCCGCCAGTCCGGCTCCACCGGCAGGCCGATCACCTCCCGCAGGGTCGCCTCCAGCTCATCGACGCTCAGGTCGCGCTGCTCAACCACGGCGCCCGTGACGTCGCGATGGGTGAAGCGGTTGTTCTTCAGGGCATAGCGCGCGGTCGGCGTCGTGCGCCCCACCGTCATGCTCCAGGTGAAGTGCGAGCTGGGGTGGGTGTAGGTGTAGAAATTGGCCTGCTCGTAGTCGACCTCGGCCCAGGCGCCTTGCGACACCTGATAGAGCGGCGCCCAGCGGCCCGACAAATCGGCCTGGACCTGGCGTTCGGCGACGCCGTTCGTCTGCGTGTCGACGATGCGGAACTTGCCGTGCGGACTGTCCTGGACCTCGTCCGAGAACAGGCGCAGCGGCGCGGTCAGCACGCAGCCGCCAAAGCCGGCGTCGGCCAGCCAGGTCTCGCCGTCGATTGTGACACCCAGCACCTGGTGCGAGCGCGGACGCGGCGGCGCACCTTCCGGCGCCATCCACAGCACGCGGGCCATCAGCCCCTCGACTTGGAAGCCCAGCGCCTGCAGCACGCGTTTCAAAAGCCCGTTCTGCTCGTAGCAATAGCCGCCCCGCCCGGCGCCGATCAGCTTGGCGTCGACATCGTTGGGGACAATGCTGATCCCACGCCCCAAGAGGACGTCGAGGTTCTCGAACGGGATGGCGTCCGGGTGGCGGAAGGCGATGGCCCGCAGCGTATCCAGGGTCGGCTCGCGCGGGCCGTCATAGCCGATACGCCGGAAATAGGCGTCCAGCTCCACGGCCGGCGCCGGCGCGTCAAACATCGAAGTCCAGGCCGATGTCGCTGAACAGGCCACGTTCCTCGGCCCAGTTCTCCTTGACCTTCACGTGCAGGAACAGGTGCACCTTGCGATCCAGGATGTCGCACAGCTCCTCGCGCGAGGCCTGGCCGATCCATTTCAGGGTCTGGCCGCCCTTGCCGATGACGATGACCCGCTGGCCTTCGCGCTCGACCAGGATGGTCTGCTCGATGCGCACCGAGCCGTCCTTGCGCTCCTCGAAGGCGGTCGTTTCGACCGTCGCTGCGTAAGGAAGCTCCTCGTGGACGCGCAGATAGACCTTCTCGCGGGTGATCTCGGCGGCCAGCAGCCGCGCCGGCAGGTCGGCGGTCTGATCTTCCGGATAGAGCCAGGGCCCTTCCGGCATCATCGACACCAGCTTGGCCGTCAGGTCCTCGACGCCCGCGCCGGTCGAGGCGCTGATCATGAAGACGTCGGAATAGACGCCGGTGTCGAAGAAGTCCTTGGCCACGGCCAGCAGGGTGTCGCGCTTGATCCCGTCGATCTTGTTAAGCGCCAGGATGACCTTGCGGTCGGCGGCCTTCAGGCCCTCGATGATGGTCTGCACGTCCTGGGCCGAGCGATACTCGCCGGGCGTGGCCTTGTCGGCACGGCTGGCCAGTTCGGCCTGCACGTCAACGAGGTGAACGGTGGCCTCGGCCTCTTCCGATCCAGCCCAAGCGGCGCGGACCATGGCGCGGTCCAGGCGGCGGCGAGGGCTGAAGATCCCGGGGGTGTCGACGAGGACGATCTGGGTGTCGCCTTCGATGGCGACGCCGCGCACGGGGAAGCGGGTGGTCTGGACCTTCTGGGTCACGATCGAGACCTTGGCCCCGACCATGCGGTTGACCAGGGTGGACTTGCCGGCGTTCGGCGCGCCGATGATGGCGGCGAAGCCTGCGCGGGTTTTGGAGGTGGTGTCAGTCATTGCGCGTGCGTGTAGCACCAATGGGGGTTCGGCGGTAGCGAGGGGCTTCAACCGACGTGAGAGCGGATGTTCGCAGGGGCTGTTGAGGGTGGAAGCCGACCTTGGCCGGAGCCCATCTAAGGGGTGGTCTGCTGTTCGTATCCAGCCGGCTATTTTGACTTAGATCAAAGTCCGAAAATCCCAAGCGTTCACAGTCAATCTACGCTTCGTGGAGACAAATCATGCCGCCGCTGGACATTTTACTTCATCTTGACGCTTACCCCGAAGCGACTTCAACTGAAGCGATTGATCAAGCAGTACGATTTGCCGCCTCGGTTGGCGGGGTATTGTCAGCTATCGCGGTTGAGGTGGACATCAAACCTCCAAATAATCGTCTGGCCAACTATGTGATCGGCCTCAGCCACATGGCGGCGGAAGAGGAGCGAAAGAGCCGCGAGTTCTGCACTGCGGCGCTTGGGACGTTCACATCAAAGGCTCGCGAATTGGGCGTTTTGGGCGAGGCTATCCACGCAAAAGCTGACCTCTACGTTGTCGCGGCCTATGTTGCTGAGCGGTCTAGGACGCGCGACTTGTGTATCGTACCTGTTGCTTCCCAGTCAGACGGTCAGCGCGCTGTCGTTGAGGCCGTCGCCTTCGGGTCTGGCCGCCCTGTTCTAACCTTCTGCCCGGGGGGCGCGGATCTGCCACCCAGCGGTCTGGATACCGTTGTGCTTGCCTGGGATGGGAGCCGCACGGCGGCGCGCGCCATGGCCGACGCCATGCCGATCCTTCGGAAAGCTCGTGAGATCACGGTGCTCACCGTGACAAACGATAAAGCGTCCACCGGCTCGGGCGCGGGCCGGGACGTCGTGCGGTATCTCGGAGCCCACGGCATAAGCGCCGTGGCCGAAGAGATAGACGGCGATGGACGTCGAACAGGGGTCGTGTTTTCGGACTATGTCGCAGCGAAGCGTCCCGGGCTTTTCGTCATGGGAGCCTATGGCCATTCGCGGGCAAGGGAGTTTTTATTGGGCGGAGCGACCGAACACATGCTTCATCATGTTCCGGTCCCCATGCTGCTCTCGCATTAGGGATACGTCGGCTTGGGGCGTGGCATGTAGCGGACGGCGGCCGGATGTTTGCGGTGCATGCCCAACGAGATCGCACCGTCCCGTTGATGGCCACGAGCCGAGGCGCCAACCTAGCCGGATGTCTGTCTCGGGTCGAAAGGGGTCTTCGGCGCCGCCGCCTGCTGCGGATCCAGCGCGTCTCGTGGCGCGGAGCTAATCAGCCCCCTCGCGCTCCAGCAGCGCCTTAGCCGCCGCTTTTTCGGCCTCCTGCCGGGACTTGCCCTTAGCGATGGCCGGATCGACGCCCTTGACCGCGACTTCGACCGTGAAGACCGGCGCGTGGTCGGGACCCGTGCGGTCCAGCACGCGGTAGGTCGGCAGCGGGCGGCCCTGGCCCTGCGCCCACTCCTGCAGCGCGGTCTTGGGATCGCGCGGACGCCCCTCGCCCGCCCGGTCGAACTCGTCGTTCCACAGATCGAGGAACACCTTGCGCGCCGCCTCCAGCCCGCCGTCCTGGTAAAGCGCGGCCATCAGGGCCTCGGTGGCGCCGGCCAGGATCGAGTCGGTTTCGCGGCCGCCGATCTTGCTGGACGAGGCCGACAGCCGCAGGGCGGGGCCGAGTTCGGCCTTGCGCGCGACGCGGGCGCAGGTCTCACGGCTGACCAGGGCGTTGAGGCGCGGCGCAAGCTCGCCCTCCTTGGCCTTGGGGAAGCGCTGCGCCAGCGCCTCGGCGGCCAGCAGGCCCAGCACGCGGTCGCCGATGAACTCCAGCACCTCGTTGTCGCGGACCTTCTTGGCCCCGTCCCCGACGCTGGCGTGCGTCAGGGCGCGTTCGAGCAGTTCGCGGTCTTCGAACCTGTGGCCGATCCGGCGCTCCAGGTCGCCGACGGCGGCGACCCGTCTATCCATGAGGCAAGATCACTTCAGCACGTGGAAGAAGCGGCTGGGACGCGCGTCCAGGAACCAGGTCCACGGCTTGAAGAGGCTCGCCTCAGCGTTCCACGACAGCAGGATGATCTGGGCGCGGCCGACCAGGTTCTCGGCCGGCACGAAGCCGACGCCGATCTCGTCGCCGATGTACTGGTCCAGTTCATAGTCCCACTTGCAGGCGCTTTCCTTGTAGGGCGAGACGCCCGGATCAAAGCGGCTGTCGGCCGAGTTGTCGCGGTTGTCGCCCATGAAGAAGTAGCAGCCGGCCGGAACCGTATAGATGCCGGTGTTGTCGCCACGGCTGTCGGGGCCGAAGTCCTGGATGTTGTACGGACGGCCCTCGGGGCTCGTTTCCTGGAAGCGCTGGACCTGCTGGGTGAAGCCATAGCCGGTGTCAACGAGGGCCGGGGCCTGGGCCTTGCGCGGCAGGGCCTTGCCGTTGATGTAGACTTCGCCGCCGCGGATCTGGACCTTATCGCCGGGCATGCCGATCAGGCGCTTGATGTAGTCGGTGCGATTGTCGCGCGGCAGCTTGAACACGACGATGTCGCCGCGCTTGGGCGCGCGATCGAAGATTCGGCCCTTGATGATCGGCGGGCTGAACGGGATCGAGTGCTTGCTCCAGCCGTAGCTGAACTTAGACACGATGATGTAGTCGCCCTGGTAGAGGTTCGGCTCCATCGAGGCCGACGGGATCGTAAAGGGCTGGAACAGCAGCACGCGCAGCACCAGGGCGATACCCAGCGCATAGGCGACGGTTTTGACGATCTCGATAAGCTCGGCGACGACGCCCTTCTCTTCGGGCGGCGTGAAGTCGTCGGCGGCGTCAGTCATGCGGGCGCGGAGCTCTACGAAATGGGATGGCCGGCGAACCGGTTCGGCTTTGCTAGACGGGCTTGGCCGGACGGGCAAGAGCGGCGCGTAGCCAAGCTTCATGGCGAGGTTTGGGCCGCCGCGTCAAACGTCCTCGGGCAGCAGGCGAATTTCCACCGTGCCGCCGGCCTCGTAGACCGGGTTGCCGGCCAGACAACGCGCCGCGTCTTCGAGGCTTTCGGCGACAATGCGGACAAAGCCCGTCACATGCCCGGAGACCGGCCCTGGAGCGCCGACCTTCCGGTAACAGGCGCCTTCGCCCATGGCGCTGCCGCCGCGCAGGCGGCCCGCGCCGGCCAGCCCATCCAGATAGGCCTCCCAGTCGGCCGCCCGCTCCTCCCCGCCGTCGTCATGCATCAGCAGGATGTACTCGGCCACGCAGGTCTCCCTTAGCGCTTTGGCAGGGCCTCGATGATCACGAACGCCTGGGCGTAGGGGTGATCGTCGGTCAGCGACAGATGGATCACAGGCTCCATCCCTTCGGGCACCATGGCGTTCAGGCGCTCCAGCGCCCCGCCGGTGAGGGCCATGGTCGGCTGGCCCGACGGCAGGTTGACCACGCCCATGCCGGCCAGATGCACGCCGCGCTTGAGGCCGGTGCCCAGGGCCTTGGAGCAGGCTTCCTTGGCCGCGAACCGCTTGGCGTAGCTGGAGGCTCGATCAGGCTTGCGCTCAGAGCGCATGCGCTCGGTCTCGGTGAAGACCTTGTGCGTAAACCGGTCGCCGAAGCGCTCCAGCGACTTCTCGATCCGCCGGATGTCGCAGAGGTCCGAGCCGATGCCGATGATCACGCCAGGGCCTCAAGTTCGACGCGCGCAGCCTCCATCAGGGCCCGCATGCGGTGGATCGCTTCAGGCAGACCCACGAAGATCGCCTCGCCGATCAGGAAGTGACCGATGTTGAGCTCGGCGATCTGCGGGATGGCGGCGATCGGCTTGACCGTGGCGTAGTCGATGCCATGGCCGGCATGGACCTCCAGACCCAGGTCGTGAGCCAGGGCGGCGCCGGCTTTCAGGCGCTTGAGGATCGCCTCGGCCCGGGCCTCCTCCCCCGCCCGCGCCGCGTCGCAATAGGCGCCGGTGTGCAGCTCCACGACCTGGGCGCCGGCGGCGACCGAGGCGCGGATCTGGTCGGGATCGGGCTCGATGAACAGCGACACCCGCGCGCCCACGGTGCGCAGCCGCGCGGTCGCATCAGCGATGCGGTTCTGGCCCTTGATGACGTCGAGGCCGCCCTCGGTGGTGACCTCCTCGCGGCGCTCGGGCACCAAGCAGGCCGCGTGCGGACGGGCGCTGAGGGCGATGCCGACCATCTCGTCGGTGACGGCCATCTCGAAGTTCAACGGCTTGCCGCGCTTGTGGCAGAGGTCGGTGAGCACGGCGATGTCGGCGTCGCTGATGTGGCGGCGATCCTCGCGCAGGTGGGCGGTGATGCCGTCGGCGCCGGCGATCAGCGCCAGCTCGGCCGCGCGTACGGGCTCGGGATAGGACGCGCCGCGCGCGTTCCGGATCGTGGCCACGTGATCGATATTGACGCCCAGCCGCAAGCTCATGCGCTCAGGTCCTCCTGCCTTCGACGGCAGGGTTACTCCCCCCGCCGCCCGAATCCTAGGGCGCCGCACCTCACTTGGGCAGGTGAGGCTTTGCAACGGGGGCGGGCGTTCGCCGGATGGACAAAGCCCGGAAGGCGTCGGATCGTGCGGCCGGGGCAATTGGGGGAGACATCAAGCCATGTTCAGGAAGACTGGTCTCGCGATCACCGCGAGCCTGCTGACGCTCGTCGTCGCGCAAGGCGCTGCTGCAGCCGAAATCTCGGCCGGCAAGCTCAAGAGCCTGAAGGCCGACGCCGTCGCGGGCGTCGAAAGCCGGGCCAAGCTGGCCCAGGTGATGAACGACAAGATCTTCTCGTTCGGAGAGCTGGGCTTCCAGGAGGTCGAGACCTCGGCCTACATCACCAAGGTGCTGGAGGAGAACGGCTTCACCATCCAGCGTGGCGTGTCGGGCATCCCGACCGCCTGGACGGCGACCTGGACCCACGGCCAGGGCGGTCCGACCATCGCCCTGGGCAGCGACATCGACTGCATCCCCAAGGCCTCGCAGAAGCCGGGCGTGCCCTGGCATGATCCGATCATCCCCGGCGCGCCGGGACACGGTGAAGGACACAATTCCGGTCAGGCCGTAAATGTCGTCGCCGCCCTGGCGGTGAAGGACCTGATGGTCAAGCAGAACATCGCCGGGACCCTGGTGCTGTGGCCCGGCGTCGCCGAGGAGCTGGTGGCCGGCAAGGCCTATATGGTGCGCGACGGGGTGTTCAAAGGCGTCGACGCGACGATCTTCACCCATGTGGGCGCGAACCTGCAGACCACTTGGGGACAGCCGTCAGGCACAGGCCTGGTGTCGGTGAAGTACAGCTTCCACGGCGAGTCCGCCCACTCGGCCGGCGCGCCCTGGCGCGGCCGCAGCGCCCTGGACGCGGTCGAGCTGATGAACATCGGCTGGAACATGCGCCGCGAGCATCTGCGGCCCGAACAGCGCTCGCACCACGTGATCAGCGACGGCGGCGACCAGCCCAATGTCGTGCCGTCCGCGGCGACCGTCTGGTACTATTTCCGCGAACAGACCTTCGACGCGATCAAGAAGAACTGGGCGATCGGCGACAAGATCGCCAAGGCCGCCGCCGACATGACCGACACCAAGGTCAGTTCCGCCATCGTCGGCACGGCCGCGCCGCGCCACTTCAACCGCCCCATGGCCGAGGCCGCCCAGAAGAACATCGAGCAGGTCGGCCTGCCCAAATGGACCGAAGACGAGCAGGCCTTCGCCAAGGCGGTTCAGAAGAACGTCGGCTCGACCAAGCAGGAGGGTCTGGACGTCAAGTTGAAGGGCTTGAAGCCGCCGGAGGAAAAGCCCGAGAGCGGCGGGTCGGACGACATCGGCGACATCTCGTGGATCATGCCGACGATCACCATCAACTATCCGTCCAACATCCCCGACCTGCCGGGGCACCACTGGGCCAACGCCATCTCAATGGCGACGCCGATCGCCCACAAGGGCGTGGTGGCCGGCTCCAAGGTGGTGGCGATGACGACGCTGGACCTGCTGACCCAGCCCAAGCTGCTGGCCGACTCGAAGGCCTACTTCACCAACGTCCAGACCAAGGACCAGAAGTACGTGCCGATGCTCTCGGCCGCCGACAAGCCGCAGACCCAGATGAACGCCAACATCATGGCGACGTACCGGCCCGAGATGAAGGCGTTCTACTACGACCCCGACAAGTACGGCACATACCTGGAGCAGTTGGGCGTCGCCTGGCCGGTGAAGACGCTGACACCGCCGGCGGCGGCGAAGTAGGCAGGGGCAACCCAGTCCCAAGAACGCGTGTCATCCCGGCCGAACCCCGGCGAAAGCCGGGGGTAGAGCCGGGACCCAGGGGCGGCGCGCACAGCGCTTCGTCACCCCTGGGTCCCGGATAGCCTCTGCGAGGCTTCCGGGATGACACCCTTTATCGTGTGACGTGCTCGCTCAGCCCTTCAGCCGGCGGCTGCCCGGATCCTCGATCGGGATCGCGGCCAGCTCCGGCGGCAGGGCGTCGGCCGGATAGGCCGGGACTTCCAGGCTGGCCAGGGCGATCAGCGGCACGCCGACATCGGCCTTGCCGCCCGAGCGGTCGACGATGCACGCAGCCGCCACGACGTCGCCGCCGGCGTCCTTGATCGCCTGGATGCACTCGCGCGACGACAGGCCGGTGGTGACGATGTCCTCGACCATCACGACCTTCTGGCCGGGCTCCAGGTGGAAGCCGCGCCGGAACTTGAAGCCGCCGCCCTCGCGCTCGACATAGATCGACGGCACGTTGAGGTGGCGCGCGGTCTCATAGCCCGGAATGATGCCGCCGACGGCCGGCGAAACCGCCACGTCGACCTGGCCGACCGTGGCGATGATCTTCTGGGCCAAGGCCTTGCAGAGCCGCTCGCAGCGCTCGGGGCGCATGAACACCAGGTTCTTCTGCAGGAACACCGGGCTATGCAGGCCGCTGGACAGCACGAAGTGGCCTTCGCGCAGGGCCCCTGCGGCGCGGAATTCGTCGAGGACGTCGTCGTTGGTCATGAGCGCTGCCTATAGGCCCAAGCGGGCGAGTCTTCAAATCCCGGTTGCCTCGGCATCGCGTTTCGGGCTCTACCGCGACCATGACGGAAGAAGCCCAACGCCCCCGCGTCGGCTGCGGCGCAGCCATTCTGGACGACCAGGGCCGCCTCTTGCTGGTCAAGCGGGTCAAGACCCCCGAAGCCGACCACTGGGGCGTGCCCGGCGGCAAGCTGGACTGGGGCGAAGCCACCCGCACCTGCGCTGCGCGTGAGATCCATGAAGAGCTGGGCGTCCGGATCACCGCCGGCCGCGTCCTGGCCGTCACCGACATGGTCGCCGACGACTACCACTGGGTGGCGATCACCTACGCCGCCGAAAGCTTCGAGGGCGAGCCGCTCATTCAGGAAGCCCACGCCCTCCACGAATGGGGCTGGTTTCCCCTGGACGCCCTGCCCTCGCCGCTGACGGCGGCGACGCGGGATGCGGTGGCGGCGTTGGGGGCGGGTTAGGCGCTCGCGCCGGGAGCGGTCGAAGGGAAGTTCCGCAACGGGTGGTTATCGGACATCGATCGCCGGATTCCACTCTTCCTCGATCCTTTCGATAAGAAGAGTGTCGATCATCACTCCGCGAACGGGAAACTGTCTCTGTTCAGGGGTTAAAGCCCCGACGCGCCATTCGTTTTCTCCGTCCCACAGCCACCAGGTACCGACCTCTCCGGTGAGAGGGTTGACAACTCCAGCTCGGAAGGTGGGGAACGAGGTCAGGGAGGGAGCAACGGGTGCGTGTCCAGCAATTTGGACGAGCTTCCGTGTCACGGCGGTGTTCAGAGGAAAGAATGTTGAGAACCGAACAGGTCGGCTAGCAACCTGGAGAACGTCAGGACGCTCTGCGTCAAAGCCTGTGAACACCCTCAACAGCGATCCGTAGATCGCATGTCGATGGGTATGGTGAGCGTAGGCAAAGCCTCGGCCCGTGGATATCTCGACGATGTCGCCAATTTTCGACCTGGCCATGGGCCCTTGTCGCTGAGGCAGGCCACGCGCGCAATCTTAGAGCTGACTTTCCGATCGTCCGACAAGGGTCGTGTCCGGACATCAACGCCCATCCCATAACGCGACCGAAGACGCCCCCCTACCCCCGCGTCCGGTCCACCGTCTCCACCGACGGACACGCCCGCAGCGCCGCCTGGATATTGGTCAGGTGCTTGGCGTCGCGGACCTCGACGTCGATGTCGGTGTCGAAGAAGTCGCTCTGCCGGTGGTGCATGCGCAGGTTGACGATGTTGCCGCCGGCCTCGCCGATGATCGTGCAGACCAGGCCCAGCACGCCGGGCGCGTTCTGGATGGTGGCGTGCAGGCGGGTCAGCGAGATGGTCGAGCGCTCGGCCTCGGGCGTCCAGTTCAGGTCGCGCCAGAGCTCCTCGCGGTCCTCGTATTCGGCCAGGCGCGGACAGTCGATCGTGTGGACGTCCAGGCCCTCGCCGTCCTCGCGCAGAATGCCGACGATGCGGTCGCCCGGCACGGCGCTGCAGCAATGGGCGAAATGCAATGAGACGCCCGGCGTCAGGCCGCCGCCGCGCACATAGAGCCGCGCCGCCTCCTGACCGCCTTCGATCTTGCGCCGGGCCGTCGCGGCCTCGCGCTCGGAGTCCTTCATGCCCGGATAGGCCGTCTCCAGCACCTGGCTGGGCGACACCCGACCGCGCCCGACAGCGTCGAACAGGGCCTCGTCAGTCTCCAGCACGAAGCGCTCCAGGATCGGTCGCAGCGACACGTCCTTCAGCTTCTTGCCGGCCCGCTCGAACACCTGCTCCAGAGAAGCGCGCCCCAGACGCAGGAACTCTTCCTTCTCGGTCTGGCGGATATGGCGACGGATGGCCGAGCGGGCGCGACCCGTGACCGTCAGCGAGCGCCAGTCCGGCGGCACCACGGGCTTGGAGCCCCGCACGACCTCGACCACGTCGCCATTGACCAGCGGCGTGCGCAGCGGCTTGAGCTCGCCGTTGATCTTCACGCCGATGCAGGTGTCGCCGACGCTGGTGTGAACCGCATAGGCGAAGTCCAGTGGCATGGCCCCGCGCGGCAGGCTGACCAGCTTGCCCTTGGGCGTGAACACGAACACCTGGTCGAGGAACATCTCGAGCTTGGCGTGTTCGACCAGTTCTTCGCTGTCGCCGCCATGCTCCAGCACCTGGACCAACTGGCGCAGGTTGGCCAGCGGGTCGCGGCCGCCGGCGGCCTCCATGCCTTCCAGGTCGAGGCCGTAGGAGGCGTCCTTGTAGCGGAAGTGGGCGGCGACGCCCTCTTCGTTGACGCGGTCCATGCTCTCGGTGCGGATCTGCATCTCGATGCGCATGCCGCGCGGCCCCACCACGGTGGTGTGCAGCGAGCGGTAGTTGTTCCGCTTGGGCGTCGAGATGTAGTCCTTGAAGCGGTCGGGCACGCTGGACCAGGCGCGGTGGACCACGCCAAGCGCCCGATAGCAGTCTTCCTCGCTGTCGACGATCACCCGAAACGCATAGATGTCGGACATCTGCGAGAAGCCGATCGACTTGCGCTGCAGCTTGCGCCAGATCGAATAGGGCGACTTCTCGCGGCCAAAGACCCGCGCCGGCAAACTGGCCGACTCCAGGCGCGCCGCGATTTCCTGACTGACCAGCGTCACCGCCCCGCCCTGCTCCTCGCGCAGGACGTCCAGGCGCCGGATGATGGCGTCGCGCGCCACCGGGTTGGTGTGCTGGAAGCTGAGCTCCTCCAGCTCGGTGCAGATGCGGTGACAGCCGATATTGCGGGCCAGGGGCGCGTAGATGTCGCGCGTCTCGCGGGCGATGCGCTCGCGCTTGGCCTGGTTCTTGATGAAGTGCAGCGTCCGCATGTTGTGCAGACGGTCGGCCAGCTTGACCAGCAGGACGCGCACGTCCTTGGAGATGGCCAGGATGAATTTGCGCAGGTTCTCGGCCTGCCGCATATGCTCGGCCTGCAGCTCAAGCTTGGAGAGCTTGGTGACGCCCTCGACCAGCTCGCCGATCTCCTCGCCGAACAGCTTGGCGATCTCTTCCTTAGTGACCGGGGTGTCCTCGATCACGTCGTGCAGGAGCGCGGTGACGATGGTCGCGGTGTCCAGCCGATACTCGGTGAGGATGCCCGCCACCTCGATCGGGTGAGCATAGTAGGGATCGCCGCTGGCCCGCGTCTGCGAGCCGTGCATGCGCATCGCATAGACATAGGCGCGGTTCAGCAGCGCCTCGTCGGCGGTCGGGTCATAGGCGTGGACCCGCTCGATCAGTTCGTACTGGCGAAGAAACTTGGGACGCGGCTTGGCCGGCGCTTCGGTCACAGCGACGGGGGCCACAGACGACAACGCGCCCGATTCGGTCCCCGTGGGGGGCGAATCCGGCGCGCGTTCGGATGGAGCGGTCTGATCGACCGCTTCAAGGGTCAGAGGGTCTGCGCCGTCGGGGCTCAGTACCGCTCCTCCTGACCACCGTCTCGGTCGCTTTGCAGCGCGCGGACCAGTTCCAGTTCGCTCATCTGCATGTGGCTGGGATCGGCCAGCAGGGCCAGGGTTTCGGCCTCTTCCTCGGCCTCGGTGTGCTCGTCAACGCGCTGCAGCGTGCTGATGAGGTGTTCCTTCAGGCCTTCGTGGTCGATCACGTCGTCGGCGATCTCGCGCAGAGCGACAACCGGGTTCTTGTCGTTATCGCGGTCGACCATCAGCGCGGCGCCGGCGGAAATGCCGCGAGCGCGGTGGGCCGAGAGCAGAACGAGCGCGAAGCGGTTCGGAACCTTCTCGACGCAATCTTCGACGGTGACGCGGGCCATGAGTTCCTCGGGCTGCCGGTAAGCAATCGCAAAATAGGCTTCTGTGCCGCGACACGCAACGCCGCGCACGAGCATCCTGCTTTCGCGAGCGGGCGCTTATGCCCGCTTCGGGGTGCGATGTCCACCCTCTAGGCCGTCGGCGCCGCCATTGGTCGCGCATCGCGGCCGACCGTCGCGGTCGCCGCCAGGCGAAAAGCCGGCTCGCCGGTGACGGGGTGAATCCAGCCAGAATACAGCTCCGAAAGCGGCCCCATCACAAACAGCCGCTGGTGGGCGCGGGGGTGCGGCACGACCAGGCCGTCGTCCAGCACCGTGCGGCCATGGGCGATCAGGTCCAAGTCCAGAGTGCGCGGCGCATTGGCCTCTCCCCTCGCCCGCCCGAACCGCGCCTCCAGTGAATGCAGCGCGTCCAGGACCTGACGCGGCGAGAGCGTCGTCCGCACGACCGCCACGCCGTTCAGATACGCGGGCCCCGCCGGGTCAGGCCAAGCGGCGGAGGTCCACCAGCCCGACCGCGTCACCACCTCCAGCCCGACCTGCGGCAGCGCCGCCACGGCGGCTTCCAACAAGGCCTCGCGACTCGGATAGGCTCCGGGCAGATTGCAGCCGAGCGCCACGACAACGGCCTCGTCCAAGTCATTTCGAACGACCTGATTTTTCAAGGAATTACCGTGACCTTCTATCCGACCGACCGCATCGCCCTGTTTATCGACGGGGCCAATCTCTATTCCGCCGCCAAGGCTCTGGGCTTCGACATCGACTATCGCAAGCTTCTCGACGAGTTCAAAAAGCGCGGGATTCTGATCCGCGCCTATTACTACACCGCGATCGCCGAGAACGACGACTATTCGCCGATCCGGCCGCTGGTCGACTGGCTGGACTATAACGGCTTCACCCTGGTCACGAAGCCGGCGCGCGAGTTCACCGACAGCCAGGGCCGCAAGCGCTGGCGCGGCGACATGGACATCGAGATCGCCGTCGACATGCTGCAGATCGCCGAGACCGCCGATCATCTCGTCTTGTTCTCGGGCGACGGCGACTTCCGCGCCCTGGTCGAGGCCGTCCAGCGCAAGGGCCGCCGGGTCACGGTCGTCTCGACGATGAAGAGCCAGCCGCCGATGACCAGCGACGACCTGCGCCGTCAGGCCGACAACTTCGTCGACCTCGCCGACCTTGGAACCATCATCGGCCGCCCGCAACGCGCCCCGCCCCGGCAGGTGATGGACAGCCGCACCCCGGCCGAACGCGACGCAGACGACGAGTACTGAGCATGGCCCAGCCCTCCAACATCGTCGGCGAAGTCGTCCCCAACCCCGCCGAGCCACCGCGCGACTGTCCGCTGTGCCCTCGCCTCGTCGCCTATCGGCGCGAGAACCAGGACCTTTATCCCGACTGGTTCAACGGCCCGGCGCCGTCGTTCGGCGACAAGAACGCTCGGCTTCTGGTGGTCGGCCTGGCGCCCGGTCGCAAGGGCGCCAACCGCACAGGCCGGCCGTTCACCGGCGACTATGCCGGCGCCCTGCTCTACGAGACGCTGATCAAGTTCGGCTTCGCCACCGGCCAGTTCGAGGCGCGCCCTGACGACTCGCTGCAGATGATCGACGCGGCGGTCACCAACGCTGTCCGCTGCGCGCCGCCCGGTAACAAGCCCGAGACTTCCGAAGAGAACGCCTGCCGACCTTTCCTGAAGGCGCGGCTTGATATGTTCCCGAACCTGAAGGTCATCGTCACCCTGGGCGACGTCTCGCGCCGCAATGTGCTCAAAACCCTGGGCCTGAAGGCCTCGGCCGGCGTTCCGGGCCATGGCTCGGAGTTTCAGGCGGGCCCCTACCGGATCTTCAACAGCTATCACTGCTCACGCCTCAACACGAACACGGGCCGCCTCACGACGCCGATGTTCGAGGACCTGTTCGCGCGGGTGAAGGCCTATCTGGACGAGGCGGGCTGAGAACGCCGGAAGCGGAACCGAGGATCGCGCGATCGAGGCGGCGCTGGTCAGTCAGGTCGCGCGATCTCGTACCAGCAGCCGGGCTCCCAGACTCCCCGCGCGGAAGCGAAGACCGGCCGCTCGCCAACGAACCTCATGCCCAGCTTGGACAGAATCGCTCGCGAGGCTGCGTTATCAGGGTGAGCCTGGGCTTCGATCGTTTCGGCGGCCGGCAACTGTGACCACAAGGCCGAAAGACCTGCCTGAGCGGCCTCCGTCATGTAGCCCTGGCCATGTGCCCCCTCTGCGAGATGATAGCCGATCTCGACCCGGAGCCTCTGGTCCCTCGCGCCACCACCAAAGCCGCCGATCACCAGATCATCCGCCAATCTCTCGATGGCGTAGCTGACGTGCCAACCTTCGCTTACGCCTGCCCTCGCCTCAACGATGCGCTCTAGCGCCAGTTCGGGTGGGGTCGGATCTGGCCACGAGCTGAGCCAACGGCTCACCTTGGATGTCATGTTGGCCGACAGAGCCAGCGCGTCGCTCGGCCGCCAACAGCGGAGCCGAAGTCGCGGCGTAACGACGACGGGAAGCAACTCCTCCCCGTCTTCGCTCATCAGACCAGCGAGCCCTTGCCGCTGGTCACTTCGGTGTAGCGGTGCACGCGGACGGCCTGGATCAGGCCAAAGCCGATCATCACCGTCAGCATGACGGTGCCGCCGTAAGAGAGCATCGGCATGGGCACGCCCACGACCGGCGCCATGCCCATCACCATCGCGCCGTTGATCAGCACATAGACCGCGAAGGTCGAGATGGTGCCGCCGGCGGCCAGACGTCCAAAGTGGCTGTGGCTGATCGAGGCGATCCGCAGCGCCATGAAGATCACCGCGCCATAGAGGAACAGCACGGCGAAACAGCCGACAAAGCCGAACTCCTCGGCCAGGGTGGCGAAGATGAAGTCGGTCTGCTTTTCGGGCAGGAAGTTCAGCTGGCTCTGCGAGCCCAGGCCAAAGCCCTTGCCCAGCAGGCCGCCCGAGCCCAGCGCGATCTTGGACTGGACGATCTGATAACCCTTGCCCGAAGGGTCGGCCTCGGGGTTCAGAAAGGTCATGACCCGGTGGCGCTGATAGTCGTGCAGCACGAACATCACAAAGGGCGGGATCGCGGCCAGGAACGCGGCGATGCCCGCGAAGATGATCCGCCAGGACAGCCCCGCCAGGACCACGATCGACAGCCCGGTCGCCGCGATCAGCATGGCGGTGCCGAGGTCAGGCTGGTGGGCGACCAGGAGGACAGGCGCGGCGATCATGCCCGCCGGGATCAGCAGGCGCCAGGACATCCGGGCGCTGTCGGCCGACAGGCCGTGATAGTAGCGCGCCAGGGCCAGCACGAGGCCGATCTTCATGATTTCCGAAGGTTGGAAGCGGAAGCCGCCGATCGACAGCCAGCGCTGGGCGCCCAGCGAGACATCGCCGGCGACCTCGACGGCGATGAGCAGCAACAGGCCCACGACATAGATCGGATAGGCGGCCATGAACCACCAGCGCAGATCACACATGGCCAGAATGACCATCATGATGAAGTAGAGGCCAAAGCGGATCAGATGCTTGGCCGCCCAAGGCTCCCAGGACGCGCCGGCGATCGAGAACAGCATCAGCGCGCCCGCGCCGGCGATCAGGCACAGGAACAGACAGAAGGTCCAGTCGATCTCCATGAACTTGATGGTCGGCCGGTCGCGTTCGCCGGGCCGGGAAAGGCCGCCGCTCAGGGTCATGTCTGGCCTCCCTGCGGAGTTGTGGGCGCTTCGGGCGCGGGCGGCGGCGCTTCGACCGGATCTTCCGGCGCGGCGCCTTCGATGTCGGCCTCGGGAACCGCCTCCGGCAAGGGCGCCGGCCGCTCGATGCGGGCGCGGATCTCCGGATCCTTCAGCAGCGCCACGCGCATCACCTCGCGGGCGCGCGGCGCGCCGGCCGTGGCCCCGCCCAGGCCACCGTGCTCGATGATGACCGACACCGCATAGCGGGGGTCGTCATAGGGCGCGAAGGCGACGAACAGATTGTGGTCCTTCAGCCGCCAGCGCACGTCCTTGCTGTCGCGCGACACGCCCTTGTCGTAGCTGCGCACCTGGGCCGTGCCGGTCTTGCCGGCCATCTGCACGTCGCCCAGGCCCAGCTGGCTGTTGCGGTAGGCGGTGCCGCGCACGTCATTGGCCACGGCGGCCATGCCATTACGCACATAGGCCAGGTGCTCGGGCGAGAACGGCAGGTCCGGCACGTCCGAGCCGGCGGGACGCTCCATGTCGCCGATCGACTTGATGAGCCGGGGAACCAGCGCCTTCTTGGCGTTGGCCAGCCGGGCCGTCATCACCGCCAGTTGCAGCGCATTCACCGTCAAGGCGCCCTGCCCGATGGCGTAGCTGGGGGTTTCGCCCGGGAACCAGATCTGGTTGGCCGGATTGCGCTTGAAGGCGCGCTTCTTCCACTCGCGGTCTGGAACGATGCCCTTCTTCTGACCGGGGATGCCGATGTCGAAGGTCTGGCCAAAGCCGACGGCGCGGGCGGCGCGGGCGATGGCGTCGGGACCGATCTTCAGCGAGATCTGGTAGAAATAGACGTCACAAGAATTCTTGATGGCGTCGTGCATGTTCTGGGGGCCGTGGCCGCCCTTCTCCCAGCAACGCCACACCCGACCGCCATAGTACCAGCTGCCCGGACAGTTGACCCGGACCTCGGGATCGATGCCGGCGGCCAGGGCGGCCAGACCCACCGTGGGCTTGAAGGTCGAGCCGGGCGGAAACAGGCCGGTCATCGACTTGTCGAGCAGCGGCTTGCGCTCGTACTCGGCCAGGGCCTTGTACTCAGGACCGGACAGCCCCCGCACGAACCGGTTGGCGTCGAAGCTCGGCGCGGAGGCCATGCACAGCAGGTCGCCGTTACGGCAGTCCATCACGACGATGGCGCCGCTCTCCTCGCCCATCACCTCGAGGGCGCGGTTCTGGATATCGGCGTCTAGGGTCAGGTGGATCGCCTTGCCGGCCACGGGCGGAATGTCGCCGGCCGGATCGAGCCGTACGACGCGCCCCACCGAGTCGACCTCGGTCTTGGTGGCGCCGGCGCGCCCCCGCAGATCCTTGTCGAACGCCTTCTCCACGCCCTGCTTGCCGATCCGGAAGCCCGGATGGTGCAGCAGTTCCTGGTCCTGGGTGGCGTCGCCCTCGGCCGCCTTGAGGTCACGGTCCGAGACCTTGGCGACATAGCCGATCACGTGGGCGAAAGCGCCGCCGAACGGATAGACCCGGACCTCGCCCATGTCGGCGGTGACATTGGGCAGTTCCGGCGCGCGGATGTTGACGCGCGAGAACTCCTCCCAGGAGAGGTCCTCCATCACCACGACCGGCGCCTTACGCGGCGCCCGGTCCAGCTCCTTGAGGATCCGCGCCCGGCGGGTTCCGTCGATCGGAACCAGCTTGGAGAGATCGTCGAGGACCGCCTCGGCCTCCAGCCCCTTTTCCTTGTTGATCATCAGCCGGAAATTCGGGCGGTTGGACGCCAGCGAAACGCCGTTGCGATCCATGATCAGACCGCGCGGCGGCGGCACCAGGCGGTAGTTGAACTGGTTGCCGGCAGAGAGCTTCTGGTAGCGCTGAGCCTCGACCAGCTGCAATTGCGCCAGCCGCCCGCCTAGGGTCAACAGGCCCAGGCCCGTAAGACCGCCCAGCAGGAACGCGCGCCGGTGGAAGACCCCCTGACGCTCGTTGACCTCGAAAAAGAAGATGGACGGTTCGCTCATCGCCTCACCGGAACCGCACGTCGGCGTCCTCGAAGCGATCGACCAGCCGGTGAGCGAACGGGAACAGCAGCGCCGTCACCAGGAACTGCCAGAACACCGCCAGCAGGCTGGGCATGGCCAGGCTGTCGAGCATGGTGATCAGGAAGCTGGCGATCATGGCGATCGCCGTCACGCCGGCGAACCAGGCCCACATCATCGGACGGCTCTGCCCCGTCATCGCGTTGCGCAGGATCAGAACCATCGCATAGGCGACCAGCAGCGACAGGCCCCAAAGGCCGGTCGGGCCGCCCCAGAAGATGTCCAGGAACAAGCCCAACACCAGCAGGGCGAACGGCGCCATGATCGAGGGACGGATCATGGCCCAGGCGAAGGCCGGCACCATAGCGAAGACCGGCTCGGGCAATTGCAGACCCCAGATCCGGATCGGCGCGGCGAAAGCCATGGTGGCGCCGATGCACATCAGCATGGGCACGCCCAGCCATCGCGCCGGATTGAGAGGCCGGGCGCCGCTCATGCTCATCGGGGCGCTCCCGTCTGAGGCGGCGTGGCGGTGGTGGCCGGTCGTGCGGCCGGCGCCGCCGACGGCGTGGCCGTGGCCGGCGAAGGCGTCGGCGCGACCGGTCGCGAGACGGGGTTCGACAGGATCGAGGTCTGCGGATCCTCGGTCGTTACCGGCGGCAGAGAGCGGGCCTGAAGCTGTTTTTCGTCAGCCAGTTGGGCGAAGTCCTTGAACAGCAGAATCCGCACATAGTCGATCGAAGCCTGGTCGGCGAACAGCACGACGCGCCAGCGGCCATCGAGCCCCTTCACGGCCGCGCCCACCGGCAGGCCGCGCGGCACCACACCGCCGTCGCCGGAGGTGACCACCCGGTCGCCCTGCTGGATCGGATCGACGCCGCGCAGGTAGTCAAGCTTGGGATTGGGCCCGCCATCGCCGGTCAGGATGGCCCGCGCATTGGTGCGGTCGATCATGACCGGGGTGCGCGAGGCGATGTCGGTCAGCAGCAGCACCCGGCTCACACCGCGCGAAACACCGACCACCCGGCCCACCAGGCCGCGCTCGTTCAGGACCGGATTGCCGACCACGATGCCGCGCTCCGAGCCCGCGTCCGCCAGACGGGTGTTGGCGAACGGGCCGCGGCTGTCGCTGACCACCCGGGCCGACGCCATCGGGATCGGCGGATCGGTCCGCAGGCCCAGGAGGCTCTTGAAGCGATCGTTCTGGTCCTGCAGCGCCAGGGCCCGGTCGCGCCACTGGCGCATCTCGGCCAGTTCGACCTTCAGGCGCCGGTTCTCATGCGCGGTGAAGAAGTAGCTGCGGACATAGTCAAGGCCCAGGCCCGTCCAGCGCCCCGGCGCGGCGATCGCGCCGCTGACAGGGCGGGCCACGGTGTCGACGGTCTGCCGCGTGACGCCATAGGCCTGCTCCTGAAGCGTCTCGCGACGGTCGGCCAGGAGAAAGGCGACGCCGATGACTGCGGCCACGATCAGCGCGACCGCCGCCGTCCACGTCAATGGCACCTTCAGGTCGCCCAGCGGACCTTCACGAAAGCGCACTTAAGTTTCTCCCGACGCCCCCCGCGGCGCTTCTATAAGGAATACCGGCCTAGGCCAGCGTGGATTCCAGGACGCCCTTCATCCACTTGGGATGTTCCAGCACCTTGCCGCAGCCCAGGGCCACGCACGAGAGCGGATCGTCGGCGACCGTGACCGGCAGGCCGGTATGATCGCGGATCTCAGCGTCCAGGCCGCGCAGCAGCGCGCCGCCGCCCGTCAGCATGATGCCCTTGTCGGCGATGTCGCTGGCCAGTTCCGGCGGCGTGGCCTCCAGGGCGACCTTCACGGCCTCGACGATCTGACCGACCGGTTCAGCCAGGGCGTCGGCGGCCTGCTTTTCGCTGATGCGGACTTCGCGCGGCACGCCCTGCATCAGGTCGCGGCCCTTGACGTCGATCGACAGACCTTCGCCGTCGGCCGGCGCGCGGGCGGTGCCGATTTCCTTCTTGATGCGCTCGGCGGTCGTCTCGCCGATCAGCAGGTTATGGTGGCGACGCATATAGCTGATGATCGCCTCGTCCATCTTGTCGCCGCCGACGCGGACGCTGCGCGAATAGACGATGCCCGACAGCGACAGCACGGCCACCTCGGTGGTGCCGCCGCCGATGTCGACGACCATCGAGCCGGTCGGCTCGTGGATCGGCAGGCCCGCCCCGATCGCGGCGGCCATCGGCTCGTCGATGAGGCCCACGCGGCGCGCGCCGGCGTTCAGGCAGCTGTCGTTGATGGCGCGGCGTTCCACGGCGGTGGCGCCCGACGGCACGCACACGATCACCTTCGGGTTCACGAAGCCCTTGCGGTTGTGAACCTTGCGGATGAAGTACTTGATCATCTCTTCGGCGACTTCGAAGTCGGCGATCACGCCGTCGCGCATCGGGCGGATGGCTTCCATGTGACCCGGCGTACGACCCAGCATCTGCTTGGCCTCGATGCCCACGGCGTGGACGACCTTGCGCCCGCCCACATTGCGTAGCGCCACCACCGACGGCTCGTTCAGCACGATGCCCTTACCCTTCTGATAGATCAGGGTGTTGGCCGTTCCGAGGTCGATGGCGATGTCGTTCGAGATCACGCCGAAAAGGGAAGAGAACATTGAAAGCCCTGACTGAGGGGTAGGAGGGGCGTAACGAGCGGTCGGATCGAGGGGCAGATCGTAGAAGAAGGGCCAAATCCATCTCTGAAGACGGGGTCGGCGGAGAAGAAAAGGCTCCTACTTCAATTCAATGCGAGGACAACATGATTCCCGCATTTGGGGGATTTCGACCCGGTCCGCGCGTCCAGCCGCCCGACGGGAGCGCCGCCCCCTGGCCGCGCCGTCGTCCGAGCGACGATAAACGCGCCGACGCCGCCCGTTTGCCCTGCGAAAGCGTTGATTTCAAGGTCTATTCGCGGAGCTCTTCACGGGTTTCGCGATGGGACCCGCCAAGCATCCGAAAGTGGCCAAATCTAGCCGAGCGCGGCCATGACCACGCCGACCGCCGTCACGAGACCGGCGACCACCTGCAAAGGGGTCAGGCGTTCCTTGAACAGGCGTCGTCCGGCGATGGCGGCGATCGGCATTTCGACCACGCCGACCGCTCTGACCGGCCCCACCGGCGAGAGCGTCATAGCGGTGAACCACAGGCCAGACGCCGCTGCGCCGCAAAAGCCCGCGCCCAGGGACTGCCGCCAGGCGGCGATGACGGCCTTGAGGGCTGCGCGATCGCGCCAGGCCAGGTAGCTCGTCAGTGCGAGCGTCTGGATGGCCTGCACCACCATCACCGTCACGAAGGCCGAGGCGGCGGGATGGGCCGGCTCGAAGGCCAGACTGGCTTGCCGAAAACAGTTGGCGCTGAGCGCGAAGATCGCGCCCGATCCCAGTCCGGCCCAGACCGCGCCCTTGCGCATCACCACATCACCGCGCGGCCAGGTCAGGATCGCAAGGCCCAGGGTCGCGATCAGTCCCCCGGCCCAGGCCACTGGGCCGACGTGGTCGCCGAAGAACAGCACGCCCCAGATCAGGGCGAACGGCAGCCCGCTCTGCTGCATGGCCGTGCCCAGGGCGAAGCTCGAGCGCTGCATGGCCGTGAGCAGCGCCGCCGTCGCGGCGATCTGCAGCCCCGCGCCCGCCACGCAGGCGATCCAGAACGGCAAGCTGGCGTGCGCGGTCGCACCCGGCGTCACCAGCCAGGCGATCGCCGCGAACAGGGTGGCGAACGGCAAGCCGAACAGAAACCGCACGAGGGTCGCGCCCCACGGCCCCGCTTCGCCCATGATCGAGCGCTGGGCGGCGTTGCGCGCGACCTGAAAGGCCGTCGCCGCGACGGTGATGGGAATCCAGATCAAACGCCCCTCCCCCTTATCGACGTGAGCAGACCCCACGCTCAAAGGCGCGCGTGGGGTGTCACGGTCCTGGCGGGCCGGCAAGATTGACGGACAGGATCAACCTGTCCGTCGCAATAGCGCTTGGGGGTTAGAACCCGCTGGCGATCGCCGCTTCAGGCCGGCTCTTCTCCTTGCGGGCGAAGAGGTTGTTCAGCGCGTTGACATAGGCCTTGGCCGAGGCGGTCAGGGTGTCGGTGTCGGCGGCCGCGCCGGTGGCGATGCGGCCGTCCTCCTCCAGGCGCACCGAGACCTGGGCCTGGGCGTCCGTGCCTTCGGTCACCGCATGCACCTGGAAGAGGCGCAGGGCGGCGCTGTGCGGCACGATCTTGTGGATGGCGTTGAACACTGCGTCGACCGGGCCGTCGCCCGTCGCCTCGGCCGTGCTGGCGACGCCGTCGATATCCAGGGTCAGCTCGGCCGACTGGCCGTCGGTGCCGGCCACGACTCGCAGGCGCGACACGCGGATCTTCTCCGAGCCACGAGCCAGGGCGTCGTCGACCAGGGCGACGATGTCGTCGTCGAAGACGTGCTTCTTCTTGTCGGCCAGTTCCTTGAAGCGGCCAAAGGCGTCGTTCAGGGCGTTCTGGCCCAGCTCGTAACCCAGGGCCTTCAGCTTCTCGCGGAAGGCGTGGCGGCCCGAGTGCTTGCCCATGACCAGGTTCGTGGCGCCCTGCCCCACGTCCTCCGGCTTCATGATCTCGTAGGTCTCGGCGTTCTTCAGCATGCCGTCCTGGTGGATGCCGCTCTCATGCGCGAAGGCGTTCTTGCCGACGATCGCCTTGTTGAACTGCACCGGGAAGCCGGTGATAGCCGAGACGTAGCGGCTGGCGCGGGTGATGTGCACGGGATCAACGCTGGTGCCGTACGGCAGATGGTCGCCGCGCACGCGCAGGGCCATGACGATCTCTTCCAGCGCGGCGTTGCCGGCGCGCTCGCCGATGCCGTTGATCGCGACCTCGACCTGACGGGCGCCGCCTTCGATGGCGGCGATCGAGTTGGCCACAGCCAGGCCCAGATCGTTGTGGCAGTGGGCCGAGAAGATCGCCTTGTCGGCGCCCGGAACGCTGGTGATCACGTCACGAAACAGCTCGCCGTACTCCGACGGATACGAATAGCCGACGGTGTCGGGCAGGTTGATCGTGGTGGCGCCGGCCTTGATCGCCGCCTCGACGCAGCGCTTCAGGAAGTCGCGCTCGGTGCGGGTGGCGTCCTCGGCCGACCACTCGACGTCACCGACCAGGTTACGAGCGTGGCTGACCGAACGGGTGATCGCTTCCAGAACCGCGTCCGGCTCCATCTGCAGCTTGTACTTCATGTGTACGGGGCTGGTGGAGATGAAGGTGTGGATGCGGCCGCGCTTGGCGCGGCGCACGGCCTCGGCGCAGCGATCGATGTCGCCGGCGGCGGCGCGCGCCAGGCCGCAGACGGTGCTCTCGGTGATCAGTTCGGCGATCTGACGGACAGCTTCGAAGTCGCCGTTCGAGGCGATCGGGAAGCCGGCCTCGATGACGTCGACCCCCATCTCCTCGAGGATCTTGGCCAGTTCCAGCTTCTCTTCCAGCGACATGGAGGCGCCGGGCGACTGCTCGCCGTCGCGCATGGTGGTGTCAAATACGACGACGTTGTCGCGCTTGCTGATAGCGCCAGCGGGTACGGAGGTCATGGAAGTACTCGTCGAAAGGGGTGTGTCTGCGTGCGGGCTGCGGGTTCAATCATCCCCTGTGCGCCCGGCCACGACGATGCGCGGCCCCTAGAGCGCCCAGGGGCTGATAAGCCGAAGCGAAAGCAGGTCGCGCGTGACAGTCATGCCTGACTTTCTACACAGGGGGCCTGAATCGAGCAAGCAATTTGCGCCAGCCAGAACAATCGGTCGTTGGAGGCGCAAATTTCTTCCCCAAAGCCAGTTAGTTCGGGCGCGTTACAATCGGGAAGTCGGAGGGGAAGGTGTCAAACCAACCCGCCAGCCGGCTCATCGCCGCGCGATCACCCTCCAGCTTGACCTCGCCCTTCAGGATCTTGGGCAATAGCGAGGTTCCGCCGAACAACGACTCCAGGAACACGGCCCGATCGACAGTCAGGGTGGCGTCCGCCCCCTCCCCGCCCTTCGAGGGCTGAGCCACCAGCACGCCGTTGCGAACCTCGATCAGGAAACGCTCGTTGCGATCGGGGAAGGCGAACACCATCCGCAGCCGCGCGTCGCCGGCCTTCTCGGCATTGAGGCGGATGGCCAGGACGTCGAAGATCATCTGGCTTTCCAGCGCGGCGATCATGTCCAGCGGCGTCATGGACGGTGGCAACTTGCGAACCCCGCCGCGCAGTTCGTCTGCGGCCGTCAGGTACATGTTCCGCCACAGCGCGTTCTCGGTCTGGTAGCCGAGTTGGTCGTAGACACCGGCCAGCAGACGCTTGGCCTCCTTGTCGCCGTCGTCGGCCATGACTGCGTGGTTCAGCAAGCTGGCCGCCCAGCCATAGTCACCCTTGGCGGCGGCCTCGCCGGCCAGCGCCTTGACCTTGGCCGCGCCGCCCATGGCCGCCACATAGCGCTTGCCGGAGTCGGCCGGCGGCGCCGGGATCAGATGTGCGGGATTGGCGTCGTACCAGCCCATATAGCGCTGATAGACGGCCCGGCTGTTGAAGCTCATCGAGCCATAGTAGCCACGATTGAACCAGTTCCTGGCCAGGGCCGGGGGCAGTTGGATCTTCGCGGCGATCTCGTCGCCGGTCATGCCGCGGTTCATCATCCGCACCGTCTGATCGTGCAGATACTTGTAGGCGTCTCGGTGGTCGGCCAGGAAATCCTTGACCACCGCCCCGCCAAAGCGCGGCCAGCCGTGGCTGGTGATCATGATGTCGGAGTTGTCCCCAAACAGGCGCAGCGCCTCGGTCAGACCATCAGCCCAGGCCTTGGCGTCTCGCACCAGGGCCCCACGCGGGGTCAGGATGTTGTGCATCGAGACATTGGCGTTCTCGGCCATGTCCAGGATGCGCAGGTCCGGGAAATAGAGATTCATCTCGGCCGGGGCCTCGGTCGAGGGCGTGTACTGGAACCGCACCTTGACCCCATCCAGGGTCAGTTCCTGGCCGGTATGGTCGATGATGACCGTCGGCGGGATCAGGGTGATCGAGCCGCGGGCGATGTTCTGGCCGATGCCGGCGGTGATCTGGCCCTCGACGCCCGGCGGCAACATGACGCCGAACTGGTACTGGGCCCGGCGGCTCATGGCGTTGCCGGCCAGGATGTTCTCGGCGGCGACCTCTTCCATGAAGCCCTTGGGCGCGACGATCGGGACCTTGCCGCTCTTGACGTCGGCCTCGTCGACCACGCCGCGAACCCCGCCGAAGTGGTCGCTGTGACTATGGGTATAGACCACCGCCGTGACCGGCAGCTTGCCCAGCTTCTCGTTGACCAGCTCGAGCGCGGCCCGGGCCGTCTCCTGCATGGTCAGGGGATCGATCACGATCCATCCCGTGTCGCCGCGCACGAAGGTGATGTTGGAAATGTCGAAGCCGCGCACCTGATAGACGCGGTCCGACACCTGATACAGCCCGTGCTTGGACAGCAGCTGCGCCTGACGCCAGAGGCTGGGGTTCACCGTCGCCGGCGGCTCGGCCTTCAGGAAGTCGTAGGCGGCGAGGTTCCAGGCCGCCTGCCCGTCGGCGCGCCGGATGATCGGATCCGCCCGCGTGCCCAGGAACCCCTTGTCGGCAAACTCGAAGTCCTGCCGGTCGTTCAGCGGAAGGGTCTGGGCGAAGGCTTTCTGACGCTCGGCGGTGGTCGGCGTGGCCGGCTCGCCCGCCCGGGCCGCGCCCGCCGCCAGGATCAAGGCCAACACGCTGACCGCGAACATTCCTTTGCGCATCTCGCTCCCCGATATTTGAAACTTTATAGTTTCATTCTACATATCATCGATGAGCCCCGTCGCGAAAGCCCCCAGCGCCAGCACTCCAAGAGGCCGCCCCGGCCAGCCCAAGCCGCGCGTCGACAAGGCCGCGCGCGGCCTGGCGGTGCTGGAAGCCGCCGTCGAGATCTTCGCGGAAAAAGGCCTGCAGTCGGCCACGATGCAGGATGTCGCCGACCGGATGGGCGTGGCCAAGATCCTGATCTACCGGCTCTATCCGTCGCGGCAGGCCCTGATCGACGCCCTGTTCGGAGACATGCTGGCGCGTATCGAGGCCGACTCTGGTCGCCCCTGGGGCGGCTACGGGTCGAGCATCGCCCGGTTGGTCACGATGTCGCGCGCCAATCCCAAGCTCGCCCTGTTGCTGCTGCGTGACGCGCGCGGCGCGCCGGAGGCCGCCGTCTGGCGCGCCGCGTTGGAAGACCTGCTGACCCGGCTGATCGAGCCCTTCGTGGCCGCACCGGCGCAGGCTTCGGACAAGGCGCGCGCCACCTGCCGCCACGCCGCGCGGACCTTCATGCCGTTCGTGATCGAAGCCTGGGCCGCCGGGATCGAGGATAGCGACGGGATGGACGACGAGACCCGCACGCGATGGTTTGGCGAGATCGTCCGGGCGTGGCGGGAAGCCACCTATGCGGCGGCGGGGCTCAGCCCTCTCCCGCTTCCCCCGCCTCACGGCGGGTAAGCCAGGCGCGGCTCAAGAGGCCCATGCCCAGCCAGATCACGATCGCCAGGGCGATCATGGCGATGTGCTGCTTGCCGCCGCCCCGCATGGCCTGAACGATCGAATTGCCGGCGAAGGCCGTCAGGGCGATCTTCGGCACGATGCCGATGGCGGTGCCGGCGGCGAAGTCGCGCAGCCGCATGGGCGTGACGCCCGCGGCCATGTTGACGACGATGAACGGCGCGCTGGGCACCAGGCGCACGATCAGGCTGGCCATGAAGCCGTTCTTGCCGATCATCCGCATGAACTTGTTGACGCTCTCGCCGGCGAAATCGCGCAGGATCCGCGCGCCATAGGCCCTTCCCAGCCAGAAGCCGACCAGCGACGACACCAGGGTGCCGATCCAGCTGTAGGCGAAGCCGGTCCAGGGCCCAAAGGCCACCACGGCTGCAGCGATCAGAACGAACTGCGGCACGCCCAGGAACGCCATGATCGCGAAGACGGCCACCGCCACCGGCAGCGCCCAGGGCCCGCTTGCGGCCAGCAGCCAGTGCTCGACGGTCGCCTCGCCGTTCAGGCCCAGCAGTTGCGCACCGAACAGGAAGACCAAGCCCACGCCGCCGAACAGCACGAACGACACCGCCACCATGCGCCAGGCGCGGGCGTCCATATTGGTTATGAAGTCGATGAAACGGCGGATCACGGGCCCTCCTCGCCCAAGCGCCGTCGGGGGTCAAGCGGCGCGGCCTCGAGACCTGCAAAGGAAACGGGCGTTTTTCCGGCCGATACCGCTAAACCGCGATCCGGGGACGCCCTGATTCGCCCGTGGCGACATTTGTGTTGCGCGCCCTTCACATGACAGCGTTACTTATCCACAGGCTGCAAGGCCCGCAAACCTTGGCCTGTTAAGGAGTCGCGGACGTGAAAACCCTGGCTGTCATCTCCCGCAAGGGCGGCGCGGGCAAGACGACGCTCTCGGTCAATCTGGCGATCACGGCGCATCTGGCCGGTCTTCGCACCATGCTGGCCGACATCGACCCGCAACGCTCGGCGTCGGACGCCCTAAGAGCCCGCGTCGGCGAAGGCCCAACGCTCGCTGAGATCAATGCGGGCAAGCTCTTCTCGACCCAGGTTCAGGCCCAGAACACGGACTTCGACGCCCTGGTCATCGACACCCCCGCCTCACCGGAGTCGGACGTCCTTCAGGCCATCAACTGCGCCGATCTGTGCGTGCTGGTCTGCCGCCCCACCTTCCTGGACATCGCCTCGGTGGTCCGCTCGGCCGAAGCCGTCCGCCGCCTGGGCAAGAAGGGCTTGATCGTGCTCAGCCAGGCTCCGCCGCGTCGCAACGGCGTCGAGCCGCCGGCGGTGCTGAAGGCCGCCGAGGCCCTGCGCTTCACCGGTATGCCGCTGGCGTCTGTGGGCCTGCGCGCCCGCGCCGCCTTCCAGCAATCGATCGCCCATGGTCGATCCGTCTGCGAGTGGGACCCCGGATCGCCCGCCGCAGAGGAGATTTCCCGGCTGTGGGCGCTCTTGGCGCCGATACTGCTGGGCCAAGGGGACATCCGGGTTCGGGCGGGATAGTCTGCCCCCGATGAAGATCCTGGCCATCTCCGGCAGCCTCAGGGCCGCGTCCTACAATACCGCCCTGCTGCGCGCCGCGCGCGACCTCGCGCCGGAGGGCGTCGAGATCGAGATCTTCCGCCTGCACGACCTGCCGTTCTTCAATGAGGACGTGGAGGCAGAGGGCGATCCGCCGCCGGTCGTGGCCTGGAAGGACGCGGTGCGGGCCGCGCCGGCGCTGCTGATCGCTTGCCCGGAGTACAACGGTGGTCTCACCGCCGCGCTGAAGAACGCCATCGACTGGGCCTCACGCGGCAAGCCCGCGCCTCTCGACGGCAAGATCGCCTGCGCCATGGGGGCCAGCCCCGGCGTCACCGGAACCGTCCGCGCTCAGGATGCGCTGCGCCTGAACCTGCGCCGGGTCGGCTGTGACCTCGCCCCGCTGTCGGACATGCTGGTCGGTCAGGCCCATACCAAGATCGAAGATGGCGTGCTGACCGACGAGCGCACCCGCCAGGCGATCACGCGCCACCTGGCGAGTTTCGTCGAGATCGTCCGCGCGCGGGCTTAACCGCCCGTCAGCTTGCGCAGATCGTAGTCCGGCCCGAAGTTCAGCACGAACAGCGCGCCGAGCAACACCGTCTGTTTGGCCGAAGCCAGATGCAGGCCGACCGCGCCGGCGCCCGCCGGAATGTCGATCAAGGCGCGGCCGGGCACAGTGTACATCTTCCACTCGCCGCCGACCTTGATCCGCCCCTGCATCGCCGCGTCATAAGGCGCCGCGGATTGCTGAATGCGCACGGCGGGGATGTCGGCGCTGGCCGGACCGCCGTCGACGGCCTCGGCCTTGGCCCAGAACGCCACCAGCAGCACGTCACCCTTGCTGATATTGCCGGTCAGGGGCTGCGACGCGCTGACGTCCCACGGATTGGCGCCGGCGCCCTGGACCTCGACCTTCGTCGCCCCGCCGCCCTGAACCGTCTTGTCCTTGATCGGCGCGTTCTTCTGGCCGGCGCCATAGACGCCCCAGGTCGCCGAAGGCTTGTTGATCGCCTTTTGCAGGATGTCGCCGTCGCTGGACTGGCGCGCCAGTCCTGGCGAAGCGGCCCCGATCGCCAGCGCCAGCGCAGCCAGCGCGATATACAGAAGCTTCCATTTCATAGGCGGCGTTCCCCCTGCCTGGCCGTCCCGCGGCCGCGCGTTTCCCCCGAGGATCGTCCGCGTTCTCGGGATCGATCCTACAAATGGTAGCGGTATCTTCAGTGGTCGCCTTAGGCAAGAACCCTGAGGCAGGAACTTGGCCAAAATGTCATGAACCCCGGCCTTGCCGCGTTGCACCACGGCCACCGGGGGCGTAAACACCGCCGCAATCCTGAAAACGGTCCTGTTGTTCGGACCAGGCAACCCAGGGGAGTTCTGCAAGATGTCGCTCGAGTCCGCCGCCCTGCGGCGTATCGCACCGTCGGCCACCATCGCCATCAGCGCCAAGGCGCGCGCGCTGAAAGCCGCCGGCCGTGACGTGATCGCCCTGTCTGCGGGCGAGCCGGACTTCGACACGCCCGACAACATCAAGAACGCCGCCATCGAAGCGATCAAGGCGGGCAAGACCAAGTACACCGATCCGGACGGCATGCCCGAGCTGAAGGCCGCCATCTGCGCCAAGTTCAAGCGCGAGAACGGCCTGGAGTACAAGCCCAGCCAGATCCACGTCGCCCCGGGCGGCAAGCCGGTGATCTACAACGCCCTGGTCGCCACCCTGAACCCGGGCGACGAGGTGATCATCCCCGCGCCGTACTGGGTGTCGTACCCCGACATGACCCTGCTGGCCGGCGGCACGCCCGTTTCGGTCGAGACCACCGCCGAAAGCGGCTTCAAGATCACGCCGGAAGCCCTCGAGGCGGCGATCACGCCGAAGACCAAGTGGCTGATCATCAACAGCCCCTCGAACCCGTCGGGCGGCGCCTATAGCCGCGCCGAGCTGCAGGCGATCGCCGATGTGCTGCTGCGCCACCCGCAGGTCTGGGTGCTGACCGACGACATGTACGAGCACCTGGTGTTCGACGACTTCGAGTTCACCACCATCGCCCAGGTCGAGCCCAAGCTCTATGACCGCACCCTGACGATGAACGGGGTGTCGAAGGGCTATTCGATGACCGGCTGGCGCATCGGCTACGCCGCCGGTCCCGAGCCGCTGATCAAGGCCATGGGCAAGATGATCAGCCAGACGACCTCCAACCCCTGCTCGATCTCGCAGTGGGCCGCGCTGGAGGCGCTGAACGGCACGCAGGACTTCATCAAGCCGAACGCCAAGCTGTTCCAGGAGCGCCGCGACCTCGTCGTGTCGATGCTGAACCAGGCCACCGGCCTGCACTGCCCGACCCCGGAAGGCGCCTTCTACGTCTATCCCTCGTGCGCCGGCCTGATCGGCAAGACCGCCCCCTCGGGCAAGGTCATCGAGAGCGACGAGGACTTCGCCACCGAACTGCTGGAGAGCGAAGGCGTGGCCGTCGTGCACGGCGCGGCCTTTGGCCTCTCGCCGTTCTTCCGCATCAGCTACGCCACCAGCAACGACGTGCTGGAAGACGCCTGCTCGCGCATCCAGCGCTTCTGCGCCAGCGTGAAGTAAAGCCTCAAATCCTCCCCCTCGCGGGGGAGGTGTCGGCTCGAAGAGACGACGGAGGGGGAAGAAGCCGGATAGCCCGAACTTCCCCCTCCGGCCTTCGGCCGCCTCCCCCTTGGGGGGAGGATTTAACGCCTACCCATCAATCCAGTCGGTCAGCCCCTCGCGGGCGTGAGCTTCGCGCAGCGCCGGACGCTGGCGGATACGGTCGAGGTAGCGCTTCAGGTTCGGCCACTCGGTCGCGGGCTTGGGCATGTTCCGGCTCCAGCGGCAGAGGATCGTGACCAGGAGGTCCACGGTCGTGAAGCCCTCCCCGACCATGTAGTCGCGATCGGCCAGATGCGCGTCCAGCCGCGCCAGACCGGCCTCGATCCGCGACCGCGCAGTGGCCTGTACGGCCTCCTGCGCCTCGCCGCCGGCCGGTTCGTGCGGATAGAACCAGGCGCGGAAGTGCGGCTGGAAGCTGTTGGCCAGCCAGAAGCTCCAGCTCAGATAGGCGGCGCGGTCGGCAGATCCCGGCGTCGGCGCAAAGCCCGCCTCAGGATGACGCTCGGCGAGCAGGGTCACCAAGGCCGCCATCTGGGTCACCGGCCGGCCATCGACGATCAGGGTGGGAACCACGCCATCCGGATTGAGCGCCAGATACTCGGGCGTCTTGTGCTCGCCCTTGTCGAAATCCAGCAGCTTGAGCTCGAATGGAACCCCAAGCTCCAGAAGCATCCAGTGGACGGCCGTGCCGGCGGTGCTGGGCGAACCATAGAGCGTGTACATCAAGAGCCCTCCGATAAAGCGCCCGGATAGGGGCCCGCTTCTCCCCTCGCGTCAAGAATCGGCGGTCGCGCGCCAACGCCCCCGCGAGAATCCGCAGGAGCGTTGCTAGATCGGGCTTGCTTGTCGGGATCAGTGCTTTTCGCGCCACTTGGACTTGGCGTCGTCCTTGGTCACGCTGAGATGGACCTTGGCGTCATCGATATACTCCACCCAAGACAGCGGGATCAGGTGGTGCTTGAGGCCTCCGCCCAGATCGAACTGGGCCAGTTGGATCTCGCCGCCGGCGATATGGTCCACGCGACCGACATGGCCGCCGTCAGAACCGACCACTTCATGACGCTCTTTGATCTGGGATAGATCGATCATCTTGAGTCTCCAGGCTTTGGCGAGGCCCGTTTGGTCCCTCGCGACATCAGAACGACCAGGCCTGCGGTAAAGTTTCAGCTTGCCATGCACGCATGAATTGTTCTTGATATGTTCCAACTTCGTTTGAGGACGCCTCATGCGCCTTCTCGCCCCCGCTACCGCCGTCGTGTTCGCGTTGCTCGCCGCCCCATCCGTCCTGGCCGATCCGGCGATCGACAAGCGGGTGGACGCTGTGTTTTCCGATGACGCCGTCATCCTGACCGAAGCGGGCAAGACCGTGCTGGTCTATCGGACCAAGCCGCTGGATCCATCCGCCGAACCAGGGCGCGCCAACTATGTAAGCCCATTCTATGCGCCGGACGGAACCGCGCTGACCGAGGACAAGCCGGGCGATCATCCGCATCACCGGGGCGTCTGGTGGGCCTGGATGAAGGTGCAGGCGAACGGAAAGTCCGTCGCCGACGGCTGGTACATGAAGAACCTGTCGTACTTCGTTCGCGAGAAACGCTTTCTGGGCGACGCCGAAGGTGGCGGGACCCTGACGCTCGAGGTCGACTGGATCGTCAATTCCGGCCCGGAGCTGGCCTATGTCGCCCGGGAAACCACCAAGGTGACGGTCAGGCCGCTGAAGGCGGGCGCCCGGCGGGTGGAATTCGACACGATGATCACCTCGCGGGTCGAGGCCCTGGGCCTGGGCGGGAGCGAGGACGACCGGGGCTTTGGCGGTTTCTCGATCCGATTGGTCGATCCCGAGCACCTGACCTTCTCATCCGGCGGCAAGACGATCATGCCTAACGGCGCGGCGATCAACGCGGGCGCAGCCATGGGCTTCGCCTGGTCGGGCGGATCCAACGCCCCCGCCTGGACGATCGGCCTCACCTGCAAGGCCAACGGACAGGCGGTGACCCGCTGGATGTTGTATAATGACCGCTCGATGCAGAACTGCGTCTTCCCGGGCCGCGCGCCTCTGATTCTCAAAAAGGAACAGACGCTGCGGCTGGAGGAGACCGTGGTTATCCGCCCCGCCGCCAAGAAGAAGCTCTGAGACCCATGGCCGACATCGTCAATCTGAACCAGGCCCGCAAGGCCAAGGCCAAGGCCGACGACAAGGCCCGCGCCACCGAGAACCGCGTACGTTTCGGCCGCAGCAAGGCGGAGAAATCTCTGGAAGCCGCGCGCGCAGAGAAGCTTCGCCGCGACCTCGACGGGGCCAAGCGCGAGGATTAGGGCGTAGCTTCAAATATCTGGAGCTCAGTCCAACGCTTTGGATGACGCCGGCTAAAGCGAAGGACCTCTAGGCGGTGTGGACACTTATCGCAGCCACAAGGCAATAGCGGCGAGGGTGACGACGGCGAGATAGTTGCGAGCGGTCTTTTCGAAGCGGGTTGCAACGCGCCGGAACTGCTTGAGCTTTGAGAAGCAGC
>NZ_PJRR01000019.1 GCF_002858865.1 Caulobacter vibrioides
GCTGCTTCTCAAAGCTCAAGCAGTTCCGGCGCGTTGCAACCCGCTTCGAAAAGACCGCTCGCAACTATCTCGCCGTCGTCACCCTCGCCGCTATTGCCTTGTGGCTGCGATAAGTGTCCACGCCGCCTAGAGCGTCTTTCGATCAGAATGACGCTCTAAGCTGCTGAAATAAAGTTCTTTTTGTTGATCTGATTGAGTTGGCTGGATCCGCCAGGACTCCGGAGGCGGCTACTGCTGTTGCTGCTGTTGTTGATGCAGCTCTTCGCGCAGCGCCGTGTCGTGACGGCGACGACCGCCGGCAAAGCTGGGGCGGGCCATTCTCAGGAATTCCGGTTCGGCCAGCGCGGCGCGGGCGCGGCGCACCGACACGCCGACGGCCAACTGGCTTTCCGCGTCGCCCTTGTAGACCCCGCGCGAGGGCGTGACGTCCGCATAGTCTCGACCCACGGCGACGGCGACATGGCGTTCGCCCGCCATCATGTTGTTGGTGGGATCAAAGCCGACCCAGCGCAGGCTGGGCAGGAACACCTCGACCCAGGCGTGGGTCGCGTCAGGGTCGGAGCGATCGCCCGCGTCACGGTCGGTGAAAAGGTAGCCGGAGACATAACGGGCCGGAACGCCCCAGCCACGGCAGACGGCCAGCATGATGTGCGCGAAGTCCTGGCAGACCCCGCGTCCGGCGCTGAGCGTCAGGTCGATCGGGCTGTCGGCGTCGGTAACGCCGGGCTGGTACTCAAACGCGCCGTAGATCGTTTCCGACAGGCTCCGGACGGCGGTCAGCGGATCCCGGCGCTTGAGGGCGTCGAGGTCGTGTTCGTTGATGAAGGTCTGCAGCGCTTCAGTCGTCCTGACGAACCCGTGGGGCCGCAGGAAGTCGAAGCATTCGCCCCGGACGAATTCGCTGCGCAGACGATCCCACTCGCCCATGTCGAGCTGGTCGGGACGCTCACCGGGCGACTCGGTCTCGACCGCCGAGCGCGCGATGATCGTCAGGTTGTCGTGCGGCTGCGGCACGTCGAAATGATAGACCGCGTTGCCGAAGCTGTCGGCGTAGGAGAACACCTGCGCCGCAGGGTTCAGGTCCAGCTCGAAACTGACCAGGCGTTGCCGGGCGGTCTTCTGGGGCTGCATCCACAGCTCCATCAGGCTTTCGCGGACGGGACGCTCGTAGTGGTACTGGGTGACGTGTCGGATTTCGAGCAGCACGGTCTTGGATCCTAAGCGGGCAGACGCGTTTCAAGAGGGTAGGCCACGAAGGTCTCGTAGATGGCTTCGTGGATTCTGGCGCATTCGTTGACGACGGTGGTCAGCAGGGGACCCGCGCCGACGGCTTCCAGCTCGTCGACATCGGCAAACTGCAGTCGCGCCTTGAGGCGGCCGGCCAGGCGCTCTGGGCCCGCGCGCTCGTTGGCCGAGACGCTGCGCGCCATGGCGCTGAGATGCTGTTCGATCTGCGCCGTCGCGAACCGGATCGACCGCGGGAAATCCTCGTCGAAGACCAGGAACTCCAGGATGTGGCGCGGCTCGATCTCGGCGGTGTAGACGCGAAGATAGGGTTCCAGCGCGCAGGCCATGCGCAGCACGCTGACCAGGGCCACGTGGTCGCCAAGGCGGCCGTGGGTGGGCGACTCCGCGAAACAGACTTCCAGCAGGCGCGAGACCAGCTGGGCGCGTTCCATATAGATGCCCAGCATCATGAACCGCCAGCTTTCGCCATGGCTCATGGTGGTGTCGGCTGCGCCCTTGAAAAGGTGCAGGTCGGCGATCACGTCGTGCAGGAAGATGTCTGATCCTGCGGCGAAATCCTTGGTCGCGTTCGGATCGGTGACCTTGAGATACAGCAGATTCAGGCGTTCCCAGGTCTCGGTCGTAATCTGATCGCGGACCTGACGGGCGTTCTCGCGCGCGCGCGCCAGCGAGGACACGACGGAGTTGGGGTCGCTGCGATCCAGCACCAGCGCGTGGGCCGCCTCGAACGACCCGACACCCGCGCCGTCTTCAGGAGCGCCGACGGCGGCCATGGCGATCCACACAGCCTGGGCGCCGGCGTCGGTCTGGTCGAGCGTGGCGTTCAGCATCACCGAGGACAGGCGCGAGAGGTGCTCGGCGCGTTCGATATAGCGGCCCAGCCAATAGAGGCTGTCGGCGACACGGGCGAGCATCATGGACGGGCGCTCCCGTGACCGTTTCCGTTGGAAGGCGCGTCGTCGGCGAGCACCCAGGTGTCCTTGGAGCCGCCGCCCTGGCTGGAATTGACCACGAGGGAGCCGCGCTTGAGCGCGACACGGGTCAACGCGCCGGGGGTGACGATGGTCTTTTCGCCTGAGAGGATGAAGGGACGCAGGTCGACGTGGCGCGGCTCGATGCGGCCGTCCACCAGGCAAGGCGCGGTCGAGAGCTGGATGGTCGGCTGGGCGATGTAGTTCTCGGGATCAGCCTTGATCGCCAGGGCGAAATCATCGCGCTCCTTCTGGCTGGCGTGCGGCCCGACCAGCATGCCGTAGCCGCCCGAAGCGCCGACAGCCTTGACCACCAGCTTGTCGAGATTGGCCAGCACGTGGCTGAGCTGACGCGGCTCCCGGCAGAGATAGGTCTCGATGTTGGGCAGGATCGCGTCCTCGCCCAGATAGTAGCGGATGATGTCGGGGACGTAGGCATAGACCGCCTTGTCGTCGGCCACGCCGGTGCCGGGCGCATTGCAGATCACCACATTGCCGGCGCGATAGGCGTTGAACAGGCCCGCCGCGCCCAGCGAGCTGTCGCGCCGGAAGGTGAGCGGGTCGATGAAGTCATCGTCCACCCGGCGATAGATCACGTCGATCCTGCGCAGGCCGGTGGTGGTGCGCATGTAGACCATGTTCTCGTGCACCACGAGGTCGCGCCCCTCGACCAGGGGGACGCCCATCAGACGCGCCAGGTAGGCGTGTTCGTAATAGGCGCTGTTGTAGACGCCCGGCGTCAGCACCACGACCTGCGGATCGGCGCGCCAATCGGCGGCCATGCTCTTCAGGGTCGAAAGCAGCAGGTCGGGGTAGCGCTCGACCGGCCGAACGCCCGCGGCGCGATAGGTGCCGGGGAAGGTGCGCTTGGCCGCGTCACGATTGGCCAGCATGTACGACACGCCGGACGGAACGCGGAGGTTATCCTCCAGCACGGCGAACTGGCCGTCCTGGCAGCGGATCAGGTCGCTGCCGCAGACATTGGCGTAGGCCTTGTGCGGCACATAGAGGTGCTGCATTTCGCGGCGATAGGAGGGCGCGCCCAGCACAAGCTCTCGCGGAACCACGCCATCCATCAGGATCTGCTGATCGCCGTAGATATCGGCCAGGAAGAGGTTCAGCGCCCGTAGTCTCTGGGTCAGGCCAGCTTCGATCCGCGCCCATTCCGACGCCGGGATGATCCGGGGAAACAGGTCGGTGGGAATGATCCGTTCGGTGGTGTTCTCGGCGCCGTAGACCGTGAAGGTGATACCCTGGAGGAGGAAAGAGCGCTCGAGCGTCCTTTGTCGCGCAGCCAGTTCCTCGGCGCCTAGCGTCGACATCCGGCCGTGCAGCGGATCGTAGTGCTGGCGAACCTCGCCCTCGGGCGTGAACATCTCGTCGTAGGCGACGCCCGGCAGGTAGGCCGCCTCCGTCATCGGCAGGGTCGGAGTGTCCGCTAGGGTCTGGGTCTTCGCCGCCACGCTTCTATCCGCTTGTCTTCGATCTTGGGCGCGCCCCAGAGGCATGCGCCGTCCCGACTCTAGGGCCTCCACGCGGTCCTGCTTCCCGGATTCGACATCCGCTAAGCGATTGCGCACGACTGCCTATCATTTGGGCGCCATTCGGCTGCTTTGAGAAGCGCTCGTGACGGAGGCGGCCGCCATTCCGAACGTGACACGAGCCCAGCCCGCGACTACAGCAGGGGCGGGGGCGCTTCGCGCGGGGAACGTGATTTGGTGCTTGGGCGGACTACCCTGGCTTTGGCGGCGGTGACCTGGCTCTCGGCCTCGGCCGCATGGGCCGACGAGCCGATGGCCCAGATCCAGGGTGTCGAGGACCGAGCCCTTCGCGACGCCATCCAGCGCGCCCTGTCCGATTCCAAACAGCCGCCGCGCAGCCGTTCCGAGGCGCGCCGCCGGGCCCGTCAAGCCGGTGAGGATGCGATCGCCGTCCTGCGCGCGGAGGGCTACTACGCCTACACCGTCGAGCCGGATGTGACCGAAGGCGATCCGCCGCGCGCCATCGTGAGGATCACGCCGGGACCGGCTTTCCTGCTGGCCGATCCCCACATCGACTGGTCGGGTTCGCCGCCGGATGAAGGCGTTCGTCAGCGCGCCGTTGCGGCGATGCGGCTGACCGAAGGCGAGCCTGGGCGCTCCGCCGACGTGGTCGGCGCCGAGGGCCGGATCGTCGCCCAGGTGGCCAAGCTCGGCTACGCCGACGTCGCGGCCGAGCCGCGCGAAGTTGTGGTCGACCATGCTGACCGCACGGTTCGGCCGACCTTCAGGATCATGGCGGGAGAGCTGGTGCGTCTGAACGGCGTTGATGTCGTCACCAAGGGGCGCACCAATCCCGAATGGGTCGGCCGTCTCGCGCCCTGGGTGGCCGGTGACGTCTATGATCCGGAAGATGTCGCCGAGCTGGAGCGCCGGCTGCGCGACACCGCCGTTTATGACTCGATCTCGGTTTCGCTCGCGGGGACCGACAAGGCCTCGGCCGAGGGCTATCGGCCGGTGGTCGTCACCCTGTCCGACAGGCGGGCGCGCACGATCGAACTGGGCGCAGGCTATTCGACCAGCGAAGGCGCCGGCGTCGATGCGCGCTGGATCCGCTATAACCGCCAGAAGCGCGCCGACACGACGACATATGCGCTGCGGTTCGCCAAGCTGGAACAACGGCTTGGCGCAGAAATCTCACTGCCGCACTGGCGGCGACCGCAGCAGACCTTGAAGCTGAACAGCTCGGTCTTCCGCAACGACACCGACGCCTACAACGAAACCGGGGCCACGGTCGGCGTCGATTTGACCCGCCGACGCCAGACGACGGCGTATCGCACCTTCGGGGTCTCATTCGACCTCTCGCAGACCAAGGAGCAGGTCAATCGCAACGGCTTGATCGCCGGGCGGAAGCTGAATCTCGCGACCCTGGCGGGTCTGGCCGCCTACGCCTGGGATTTCTCGGACGATATCCTCGATCCCAAACGGGGGTGGCGCCTGGAGACCCGCGCCGAACCGACTTATGTGGCCGGCGACACCTCGGTCCCGTACTTGAAGCTGGCTGGCCAAGGCTCGGCCTATCTGCCGTTTGGCAAGCAGGACAGCACTGTGCTGGCGGCGCGCGTCAAGCTGGGCGCGATCTTGGGCGCCGGGCTTCTCGATGTTCCGGCGTCCCGGCGCTTCTTCTCCGGCGGCGGCGGTTCGGTGCGAGGCTACGCCTATCAGGCGATCGGCCCGCGCTTGTCGGACAACACGCCGCAAGGGGGTATTTCACTGGTCGAGACCTCGTTTGAGGTGCGCCAGAAGATCACCGATCGCTGGAGCGGCGTCGCCTTCGTCGATGCGGGCGCCATCGGGACCCATGAAACCCCCCAGCGCGAGGACTTCCGCGCTGGCGCCGGCCTTGGCGTCCGTTACGATCTGGGCTTTGGACCGATCCGGGCCGACATCGCCGCGCCGCTGGGACGGCGCAAGGGCGACCCGAAGTTCCAGATCTATCTCAGCATCGGGCAAAGCTTTTGAGCCGCGACCAGGACAAGCCTGATCTGACCGATACGGTCTCGCAAGCCGCCGAGGCGGCGGGCGAAACGGCGGGGAAGGTCGTCCGGAAAATCGGCTGGGGCGGCGTGGCGCTGGTCGTGGTTGGTGTTCTGGCCGCGCTTCTGCTGGTCATGGCGGGAGGGCTGCGGTTAGCGCCGATCACGCCGCAAGGCCGCATGTTCCTGGAAGCGCGCGCTTCGGGACTGAAGCTCGGTCGGATTGGCAAGCTGCACATTGAAGGGCTGTCCGGCGACATCTGGCAGGACTTTGGCGTTCGTCGTTTGACGATCTCCGACGAGAAGGGGGTCTGGCTTGAGGCCCGCGACCTGCGCGTCGCCTGGCGCGCGACCGCGCTGTTCGGGCGACGCTTTTATGCCGAGCAGATCACCGCACGCGATGTCACCGTCCACCGTCGGCCGACCATGGGGCCGAAGGGGAAGTCTGGCGCCCCGCCTGTTTCGGTGGACCTGGACAACGTCAAGTTTCGTCTGTTGACGCGCCCCGCCTTCAGCGGCGCCGAGGGCGACTTCGACGTCGACGGCGCCTACGAAATGGCGCGGCGCGGGGGGCAGAAGGGGCGGATCGCCGTGGCGTCGCGGCTCCATATCGGCGACCATCTGGATCTCGACTTTGATCTTGGGCGGTCGAAATCGCTGCGCCTTGTCGCCGACGCGACGGAGGCGAACGGCGGCGCCATCGCGGGCGCGCTAGGACTTCCCGCCGACAGGACCTTCGATCTGAAGGCCAAGGCGGAGGGCACCACCAGCCGCGCGGCGTTCGATGTGGTTGCGCGCTCGGGACGTGAAATCCCGCTCGAGGCGCGCGGCGCCTGGGCCGAACAAGGCGGCTCGGCGCGCGGCCGTGTCGACCTTGAAGCCTCCAGATTGACCCAGCGCCTGGCCCGCATGTTCGGTCCCGGCGCGGACTTCACCATCGAGGGGCGCAAGGCCACCGCCGATGGTCTGTCAGCATTGAAGATCAGCCTGAATTCCGAGAATCTGGTTCTGCGTGGCCAGGGCCTGGCGGACCTGGGCAAGCGGCGCACCGGCCCGGACGGCATCGCCTTCACCGCGCAGGTCGGCGCTCTGAGCCGGATCGTGACGATCCCGAAGATGGGCCGCGGCGAGGCGCAGGGCGCTTTCCGGCTGATCGATGGCGGTTTCGTCGTCGAAGGGCGCACGGATGTCAGCGATCTGGAACTGCTCGGCTATCGGCTCAAGCGGGCCACGGGGCCGGCGAAGGTCAGTTGGTCCAAGGGCAATCTCGCGATCGAGGGCGCGGCGACGACGGCGGGCGGCGGCGGGACCGGCCTGTTGGCGGTTCTGGGCTCCAGCCCGAAGGCGACCTTCGAGGGCGGACGGGTAAAGGGCGGCCGGTTCCTGATCACGGCCGCGCGGATCGAGGCGCCGAACCTGATCGTGACCGGGAAAGGCGGCCGGGGGCTGCTCGGCGGCCTGTCGTTCGATGGGGAGATGAAGGTCGCCAGCCTGGCGCCGGTGCGTCAGGGCGCCAAGGGTTCGGTGAGCGCCAAATGGTCGGCTTCCAGCTTCGCGGGCAGGCCGTGGAGCTTCACCGTCGATGGAAGAGCCGCCAATTTCGGCACGGGTTACGCCGAGGTGGATCGGCTTCTGGGCCTGACGCCGCGCCTGGCCGGCAAGGCGAACTGGAACGCCGGCGTGCTGACGGTCGACGAGGCCAGGCTGGACGGCGCCAACGCGGCGCTGAAGACGTCTGGCAAGCTTGGACAAGGCTTGGCGCTGGATTTCGGAGTGGATTGGACCGCGACCGGTCCGTTCCGCGCCGGCCCGGTCGAGGTCGCGGGCCAGGCGGCCGGCGATGGACGGGTCGGTGGAACCCTCTCTGCGCCGCGAGCGGATCTCCAGGCCGCGTTCGACACGATCGAGCTGCCCCGGCTGCCGCTGTCCAAGGCGCGATTGACGCTGACCTTCGCGAGCGGCCCCAACGGGACGGATGGCGCGGCTGCGTTGCAGGCTGATAGCCAACACGGCCCGGCCCGTGGGCGCGCATCGTTCCGGTTCTCGCCGGGCGGGATCGAGCTGACCGATGTCGATGTCGACGCCGGCGGCGCCAAGGCGCAGGGGGCGGTCTCATTGCGCGACGGGGCGCCGGCGACGGCGGACCTGCAGGTCGCCGTCGGTCCAGGCGCTTTCCTGCCACAGGGGACGGTCAAGGGATCGGCGCGTCTGGTCGACGCACCGGGCGGCGGCGCGCCGAGCGCCACGCTGGATCTGGTCGCCGAAGGCGTCGCCACCGGCTCATGGAAGGTGCGGTCCGCACGCATCAAGGCGGATGGGCCGCTTTCGCGCCTGCCGCTCTCGATCGACGCGCGCGGCGAGGCGCCCGGCGGGCTTTGGCGTCTCAGCGGCGCGGGTGACCTGGCGCAGACGGGAAAGATCTACGACCTGACGCTGAATGCGTCGGGGCGCGTTGGTCGGACAGAACTCAAGACGCGCGACGCCGCGCGGATCCGGTTTGGCGACGGGCCCATGCAAGCGCGCCTGCGATTGGCCGTCGACAAGGGGCGAGCCGACATTGACGCCGATCTGGGCGGCGCGACCGCGATGCTGAAGGCCGAATTGGCCGGCGTGACCCTCACCGCCTTCGACCCTGACCTCGACGGCGACATCGACGGCGCCTTCAACCTGCAGGGCCAGGGCGATGTGCTCACGGGCGATTTCGCGATGCGGCTGTCCCATGCGCGCGAGCGCGGCGCCAAGATCGAGCAGTCGCTGGACGCCAAGATCCAGGGCACGCTGAGCGACAGCCAACTGATGATTATCGCCGACGGCGACAACCGCCAGGGCCTGAAGGCCGAGGCCAATCTGGTGCTTCCGGTGGAGGCCTCGGCCATGCCGCTTCGTCTGGCGGTGAACAGGCGTCGCGGCGTCCAGGGACGCTTTTCCGCACAAGGCGAGATCAAGCCGCTGTGGGACTTGTTGCTGGGGCCCGAGCGCTCCCTGTCGGGACGCATCAACCTGCAGGCTAGCCTTGGTGGCACGCTGGCGGACCCGCGCCTGATCGGCCAGGCCACGCTTGACGGCGGCGGCTTCGACGACGGTCAGTCGGGCCTGAGATTGCGCAATGTGACGCTGCGGTCGGCGTTGGCCGACAACGCCATCGATGTCAGCCAGGCCATCGGTGAGGACGGGCAGGGCGGTTCGATCTCGGGGGCGGGGCGGATCAGCCTGTCGCGGGGCGGCGAGGGCAATTTCAAGCTCGACATGAAGAGCTTCCGGCTGATCGACAACGATCTGGCCTCGGCGGTGGCGACCGGCCAGGCCAGCGTCAATCGCTCGGCCGACGGCAAGATCAAGCTGACCGGCGCGGTGACCCTCGATCGCGCCGACGTTTCGGCGCAGACCAAGACGCCTGCCGGCGTGGTGGCGATGGATGTGGTCGAACGCAATCGTCCCGTCGATCTGGATCAGGGCCTGCAGCGGCGTCCCACGACGGGCGGGATGATCCTCGATCTCGACCTCAAGGCGCCGCGACGCATCTTCGTTCGCGGTCGGGGTCTGGACGTCGAGCTTTCGCTGGACGCTCACGTCGGGGGCACCTCGCTGGCTCCGCAACTGAGCGGCGTCGCGCGGATGGTGCGCGGCGAGTATGACTTCGCCGGCAAGCGGTTCGAGTTCGACGACGACGGTATGGTCTATCTTTCGACCCAGCTCGACCAGGTGCGGCTCGATCTGTCGGCAACCCGTGAGGACACGGCGCTGACGGCGGTCGTTCGTATCCTAGGGACGGCGGCCAAACCGGAGATCACCCTGACGTCCAAGCCGGAACTGCCCAGCGACGAAGTGCTCAGCCAGGTGCTGTTCGGCGCATCGGCCGCACAGTTGTCGCCGATCGAGGCGGCGCAACTGGCCTCGGCGGTGGCGGCGCTGGCGGGCGGTGGCGGCTTTGACGTTATCGGCAACCTTCGCAGCTTCGCCCGCCTGGATCGTCTGGCCTTTGCGGAGGGCGCGACCGGCATGACGGTCGCCGGCGGCAAGTACGTCACCGACGATGTCTATGTTGAAATCATCGGCGGCGGCCGTGACGGTCCTGCTGCGCAGGTCGAGTGGCGGATTCGTCGGACTCTGTCGCTGGTGTCCCGTATCGGCGGTCAGAACGACGCAAAGCTTTCCGTTCGCTGGCGAAAGGACTATTAAGCAAGCAAGGCTGTTGCGTGGGCCCCCGGTTACCTCGCTCGAGGTTAGCACGATTTGCCCGCGGCCCTTGGTTATCTTGACTGAGGGAGGAACGGCCTTTCATGCATCTCACGTCAGAAGATCGCAGCGTTCTGGATCGGATCGCGCAGGATGGTGGCCGGATCGTCGACCGGGCGGTCGATTGGTGCGCCATAAACTCGGGAAGTCGAAATCTTGAGGGGCTGGAGCGCCAGAGGCAGATTCTGCTGGACGCCGCCGCCGGCCTGCCGGCCGCGCCGCTTGAGATTCCGCTGACCCCATCGCGCGAGATCGACGCCAACGGTCGCGAGGCTGAGTTCCCGCATCCGCCGTCGGTCGCCGTGATCGTCCGGCCGGAAGCGCCCGTCCAGGTGATCCTCACGGGTCACTACGACACCGTCTATCCCGAGAATAGCCCGTTCCAGGCCGTGAGCACCCGCTCGGACGGCGCGCTGCACGGTCCGGGCATCGCCGACATGAAGGGCGGCATCTCGGTGATGCTGGCGGCTCTGGCGGCGTTCGAGACGCATCCGCACGCCGGCAATGTCGGCTACCGGGTCCTGCTGTCGCCGGACGAGGAGATCGGGTCGATCGCATCAGGTCCGATCCTGTCTGAGTTCGCGCGTCAGGGACATGTCGGTCTGACCTATGAACCCGCGCTGGCGGACGGCGCCCTGGCGGCCGCGCGCAAGGGGTCGGGCAATTTCCACATCGTCATCCACGGGCGCGCGGCCCATGCCGGACGCGATTTCGCGGCGGGACGAAACGCGATCGTCGGCGCGGCGCGTATCGCCGAGAAGCTCCACGCTTTGAATGGTTTGCGCGACGGTCTTACGGTGAACGTCGCGCGGATCGATGGCGGCGCGCCGCTGAACATGGTTCCCGACGTCGCCGTCGTCCGTTTCAATGTCCGGTTCCCGGAGGCCGCTGCCGCTGTCTGGTTCGAGGCCGAGGTCGCGCGGATTGTGAGCGAAGTCGACCCCGACCTCCACGCCCACCTGCACGGCCTGATCACGCGCGGCGCCAAGCCCTTCAACGCCGCGCAGCAGCAGCTGTTCGGCGCGGTGAAGGCTGTCGGGGCGCTGCTGGGCCAGGACATCACCTGGAAGCCGTCGGGGGGGGTCTGCGAAGGCAACAACCTATTCGCGTCCGGGCTTCCCAATGTCGATACGCTGGGCGTGCGTGGCGGCGATATCCATAGCGAGGCCGAGCATGCCTGGCCCGAAAGCTTCGTCGAGCGCGCTCAGCTCTCGGCGAGCATCCTGATGAAGCTGGCCAGCGGGGAGATCGACGCCAGAGCGATCCGCGCGGCCATGGAGAATGCGTGAATGCTAGTCGTCCGTCCCGCCGGTTCCGCCGATTTTGAGGCCCTGATGGAGCTGGCCGTTCTGTCTGGGCGCGGCTTCACCAGTCTTCCCGAAGACGAACCCACGCTGCGCTCGCGCCTCGCCCTGTCCGAAGCCAGCTTCCAGGCGGGCGTTGCGCCGCCCGAGGCCTGGTACACCCTGATGCTGGAGGACCTGGAAACCGGCACGGTCGAGGGCGTCGCGGGCGTCAAGGCGGGCGTGGGCCTCAAGCGCCCGTTCTTCTCCTTCCGGGTCGTGACCCTGGCTCAGTCATCGCCGACCCTGGAAATGCGCTTCGACCACAAGGCGCTGGTGCTGGTGAACGAGTGCGCGGGTTGGTCCGAAGTCGGCTCGCTGTTCCTGCGCCCCGAGAAGCGCAAGGGCGGAGCCGGGCGGCTGCTGGCGCAATCGCGCTACATGCTGATCGGTATCGAGCCGCAGCGCTTCGCCGAGATGGTTCTGGCCGAACTGCGCGGCTGGTTCGACGAGGACGGCCGATGCCCCTTCTGGGAGCACGTCTCGCACAAGTTCTTCCGGCTGGACTTCGATCAGGCGGATCTGATGAGCGCGTCGACCGATGGCCAGTTCATCCTGGACCTGGCGCCGCGCCACCCGATCTATACCGAGCTTCTGCCCGAGGAGGCTCGCGACGTGATCGGTCGTGTCCACCGCGACGGTGAAGCCGCGCGGGCGATGCTGGAGCGCGAGGGCTTCCGGTATCAGGGACTCGTCGACCTCTTCGATGCGGGGCCAACGGTGGCCTGTCCCCGAGATGACATCCGTACCGTGCGTGACGCCAGACGGCTGCGGGTCAAGGCGGGCGAAGACGCCTATGGCGAAGAGGCGCTGATCTCCACGGGCGAGGTTTCGCGCTTCCGCGCCGTGCGGGCGCCGGTGTTGATCGACGGCGAGACGGCGATCCTGGGACGCGATGCAATGGACGCCCTGGGCGTAGGCGAAGGCGAAGTGGTGCGGGTGAAGGCATGAGCGGCGGACTGTTCATCGATGGCAAGTGGCGCGCGGGCCAAGGCGCAGGCCTGAGCTCCACCGATCCGGCCACGGGCGAGGACGTCTGGAGCGCCGCCACGGCCACCCCGGTTGATGTGGCGGACGCGGTGGCGGCCGCTCGTAAGGCCTTTCCCGCCTGGGCCGATCGCCCGCGTGAGGAGCGGATCGCGATCCTGCGGCGCTACAAGGACATCCTGGTCGAGCGCGCTGCGCCCTACGCTGAGGCCTTGAGCCGCGAGACCGGCAAGGCCCTCTGGGAGACCAGGGCTGAGCTCGCCTCGATGGCGGGCAAGGTCGATCTGTCGATCCGGGCCTATGACGAGCGCACCGGCGTCACCGAGAACGCCATGCCGTTCGGACGCGCCGTCCTGCGCCATCGCGCGCATGGCGTCATGGCCGTGCTGGGACCGTTCAACTTCCCGGGACACCTGCCTAACGGCCACATCGTCCCGGCGCTGTTGGCGGGCGATACGGTGGTGTTCAAGCCTTCGGAAGAGACGCCGCTGGCGGGCCAGCTGATGGTCGAGGCCCTGGAGGCCGCCGGCGCGCCGGCCGGCGTGGTCAATCTCGTCCAGGGCGGGCGCGAGACCGGACAGGCGCTGATCGCCCAGGACATCGACGGCCTGTTGTTCACGGGCTCGGCCGCGGCTGGGACCTACTTCCGTCGCTACTTCGCCGATCGTCCGGACGTGATCCTGGCCTTGGAACTGGGCGGCAACAACCCGCTGGTGGTCTGGAACGCCGACGATGCGCCGGAGGCCGTGGCGGCCCTCATCGTACAGTCGGCCTTCATCACCACCGGGCAGCGATGCTCGTGCGCGCGGCGGCTGATCGTGCCCGATGACGCCTCGGGCGCGGCGATCATCGAGGCGACGGTCGCGCTGGCGGAGCGGCTGGTAATCGGCGCCTGGAACGCTGAGAACGAGCCCTTCATGGGACCGCTGATCTCCGGCCGCGCCGCCAAGGCCGCGCGTGAGGTGGCCTCGGCGACGCCGGGAAAGACCATCCTCGCCTTGGACGGCGTCGCGGGTCTGGGCGACGCGTTTCTGAAGCCCGGCATTGTCGACCTGACGGGTCTCGAGACACCCGACGAGGAACTGTTCGCGCCGCTGCTGCAGGTGCGGCGGGTCTCGAGTTTCGACGAGGCGCTCGCGGCGGCGAACGCGACGCGCTACGGGCTCTCTGCGGGACTTATCTCCAATGAATCAGAGCTTTGGGATAAGTTCCTGAGCCGTATCCGCGCCGGCGTGGTCAACTGGAACCGACCGACCACCGGCGCGGCCGGCTCTATGCCGTTCGGAGGCCTCGGCGCCTCAGGCAACCATCGCCCGAGCGCCTATTACGCCGCAGACTACTGCGCCTATCCTGTCGCGAGTTTCGAGGCTTCAATGGTCGTTGATACCTTGAAGGATATCAAGGGCTTGAAGGCGTGATCTTAGCGTTCGAGGCGAACTGCGACGGCCTGGTCGGGCCGACGCACTCGTATGTCGGTCTCTCGCCCGGCAATCTGGCCAGCACGCGCAACGCCGGCGAGGTCTCCAATCCGCGCGGCGCTGCGCTGGAAGGGCTCGCCAAGATGCGCCGGCTGGCCGATCTGGGGCTGCCGCAGTTCGTACTGCCGCCGCATGAGAGACCAGCCATAAGCCTCTTGAGGCAGCTGGGTTTTTCCGGTCCAGATGAGATCGTTCTGACGTCGGCTTGGCGCGATGCGCCGGCCCTGGCCGCCGCCGCCTGTTCAGCCTCGCCGATGTGGGCCGCGAACGCCGCGACGGTCACCCCCAGCGCCGACGCCGCCGATGGTCGCGTGCATTTCACGCCCGCCAACCTTCTGACCAACCTGCATCGCAGCCTGGAGGGCCGTCAGACGGCGCGGTCGCTTCGACGGCTATTCGCCGACGAGACGCGGTTTGCCGTCCACGATCCCTTGCCCGCCCAGCCGCATTTCGCCGACGAGGGCGCGGCCAACCATGTGCGCCTCTGCGCCGAGCATGGCGCGCCGGGGGTGAACCTGTTCGTCTGGGGACGTGAGGCCTGGAGCCACTGGGACGGCCGGTTCCCCGCCCGCCAGACCAAGGAAGCGTTCGAGGCGATCCAACGTCGCCACGGTGCGGCGCGCGCGGTGTTTCCGCAGCAGGGCAAGACGGCGATCGAGGGCGGCGCCTTCCACAATGACGTCGTCTGCGTTGGGACGCGTGAGTGTCTGTTCTTCCACGAGCGAGCCTTCGAGGATCGCGCCACGATGGCGCGCGAGGTCCGGGCGGCGGCGAGCGGCCTGTTCGAGCCGGCCTTCGTCGAGGTGACGGAGGCCGATCTGCCGATGGCTGATCTGGTGGCCAGCTATCTGTTCAATTCGCAGCTGCTGGTCGTGCCGGGCGAGGACCGGCTGGTGTTGTTGGCGCCCGTCGAGACGCGGGACAATCCCCGCGCCTACGCCGTGGCCGAGAGCCTCGCGACCTCGAACGGCCCCATCGGCCGGGTCGAGTACGTCGACGTCCGCCAAAGCATGCGCAATGGCGGCGGGCCCGCCTGCCTGCGCCTCCGCGTCGTGCTGACCGATGCCGAACTGGCGGCGGCGAACCCCGCGCAACGCTTTACGCCCGCACTTCAGGACACCCTGGCCGACTGGATCACGCGCCGCTATCGCGATCGTCTTTCGCCGGCGGATCTGGCCGATCCGAGGCTCTTGACCGAGAGCCGCGAGGCGCTTGACGCGCTGACCCAGATTCTGGGATTGGGCGATGACTTCTACCCCTTCCAGAGAACGGCATGAGCATCACGGTTCGTCGCGCCACGGTCGCCGATCGCGACGCGATCGTTGCTGTGCATCGCTCCGCAGCTGTGACGCCCGGCGCCTTGGCCCGCACGCCCGAGGAGGTGACGACGGCCTTTGCCGAAGCGGCGATCGCCGCCGATGTCTGCCTGGTTGCGGTCGACGCGGACGGAACCGTTTGCGGCGAGATCCATGCGAAGCGCGAGACGATCGCGCTGTTCGCCCACGTGCTCGGCGGTCTCACCGTGGCGGTCCATCCTGACCATCAGGGACGCGGCGTCGGCTCGAGGCTGTTCGAGTCGCTGATCGCCTGGGCGCGGTCGGCGGAACCCGAGATCGTGCGGATCGAGCTGGCGGCCGGCGCCGGCAATCCCGGCGCGGTTCGCCTCTACGAGCGGCTGGGCTTTCGCCATGAGGGCCGTCAGGTCGCGCGAGGTCGCTTGCCCGACGGCCGCTTCGAGGACGACATCCTGATGGGCCTGTTGCTTCGTCCGGTCGGTTAGGCGGGTTCGCGTAGCGCCGCCAGGGCCTTGGGGAAGCGCCGCGACAAGGGCGCTTCCAGTGCGCCGAGCTCGATCGTGTAATCGCCCGAGCCTTCGGGCCTCAGTCCCGTGACCAGCGCCTTGTTCACCAGCCAGGACTTGTGCGTGCGGACAAAGCCCTGGGGCGCGAGCGCGTTCTGCATGGCCGTCAACGAAGATCGCATCAACGGGCGTCGCTCGTCGGCGAGGATGAACTCGACATAGTTCCCTGCCGAGCGCACGGCGATGATCTTGTCCACCGCCACGCGGATCAGCCGCGCGCCGTCCTGAATGTCGAAGGTCGCGGGGCGCGCTGGTCCCATAGCGTCGGCCGTCTGGCCGCCGCGTTGCAGCGCCAGCCAGAAAATTCCCGAGGCGATCAGATAGGCTAGGAAATCCTTGCGGAACTCATAGGGAAACTCGGTCGAAAGCGGACCGTAGTTGTAGGCCTCGTTCAGAAGGGCGGCGTGCGCCCACTCGCGAAGGACCAGGAACCCCGCGACGTGGAGCGCTGAGTAGGCGAGAAGCGCCGCGAGGTGCGCGGGGGCGGCGATCCACCAACGGGGGCGCCAGCGGCTGGTCCAGACCGCCATCGCCGCAGGGATCGTGAAGATCACCATGGTGACCAGCGCGCTGCTGACTTCCCAGATGACGGGGCGGATAGGCCCCAGATCCGGCGAGTCATGTTGGATCGTCAGGATGTTGACGAGGCAGATGCAGCTGATCAGGCATACGCCGAAGAGCCAGGCACGAAGCAGCCATTGGCGCTCCTGGCCGGTCATCCCCAAAAAGCCGCCGTTGGTCCCCAAACCCATTCCGGACGTCCCAGCCAATATCCGCTGATCCCCTTGGACTTGGCCTGAGGCGGGGCCGCGCGGCAGGTCCTTGGCATCGCTTCTCAAGTCGGACGCCCCCATGACCCGTGTGACAAGCCTCGACCGGCGCCATGACCTCGACTGGATTCGGGTCGGCGCGTTCTTCCTGCTGATCCTCTACCATACCGGAATGTTCTATGTGCCGTGGGATTGGCACGTGAAGACGCCGCATCCAGTTGAGGCCCTCGAGCCTCTGATGCAATTGACCAACCCTTGGCGCCTGACCCTGTTGTTCTTGGTCTCGGGCGCGGCGACGCGGTTCATGGCCGACAGGACTTCGGTGGGGCGGCTGACGACGTCGCGCATCGCGCGGCTGCTGCCGCCGTTGCTGTTCGCCATGTTTGTGATCGTGCCGCCGCAGAGTTACTACGAGATCGTCGAGCACGTCGCCGCTAACCCCGGCGCGCCGGTCGCGGTCGATAGCTATGGCGTGTTCTGGCGGAAATACGCGACCGCATCAGGCAACTGGTGCGATCAGGGAGAGTGCCTGATCACCCCGACCTGGAACCACATGTGGTTCGTCGCGTACCTGCTGGTCTATTCCCTGGTCCTGGCCCTGATGCTGCTGGTCCTGCCCAAGCTGGGCGACCGGCTGCAGGGCGGCCTGGAGCGTTTGCTCAAGGGCTCTGGGCTTCTGATTTGGCCCATTGTCTTCCTGGCGGCGACGCGGATCTTCCTTCTGCCGCGCTTCGAGATCACGCACGATCTCGTGGAGGACTGGTACAACCACGCCGTCTCGTTCGCAGCGTTCCTGCTCGGCTTTGGGCTGGCCAAATCCGACGTGTTGAAGGCGAGGCTGATCGAGGCCCGATGGACCGCGCTGACGCTCGCCGTTCTCTGTTGGGCCGGCTGGGCGAGCTACGCCTGGATCTATCGCGCCGATGACGCCAACCCGCCGGAGGCGCTGCGGATCGTCATGCGATGCGTCTACGCCACCGACCAGTGGTGCGCCATCGCCGCCATCCTGGGGTTCGGCGCCAAGCATCTGTCGGACAAGGGCGGGCCCGTGCTGCGTTATCTGACGCTGGGCGTCTTCTCGTTCTACATCGTGCACCAGACCCTAATCGTCGTGACGGCGCACAACCTCGCCAAGCTGGGCCTGCCGCAAGCCCTGGAAGGCGCGATCCTGGTGGCGGCGACCTTCGCCGGGTGCTTTGCGACCTACGAGATTGTGCGGCGCATCCCGGGCGTGAGGGCCCTATTCGGACTGAAGGGTCAGCCCGCCGCCGCGCCGGCCAACCGACCGCCGGCCGTGGCGTAGGCCTGGGTGCCGCGTGTCAGTACGGCGTCGCCGGGAACGATCTCGGCGACGCCGATGTCGCTGACGCTGGCCAGCCGCTCGTAGATCGCGCCGAAGTCGCGAAGGGTCACCTCCTGCAGGGTCTGGATCGAGTCGATCACGAAATAGACCTGCTGGAAGTCGTCGATCCGGTAGAGCGTGCGCATCACGCGCTCCAGATCGAAACCGATCCGGTTGGGGGAGGGATCATCAAGGGCGAAGATCGACTCGGTGCGCGAAGACACGATGCCCGCGCCATAGATCCGAAGGCCTGCGGGGGTGTTCATCAGGCCGAACTCCACCGTGTACCAGTAGAGCCGCGCGAGATTGGCCAGGCGACCCAGGCCCAGGGCGCGGCGGCCGCCTTCGCCATAGGCCTGCATGTAGTCTGCGAAGACCGGGTCGGTCAGCATCGGCACATGGCCGAACACATCGTGGAAGATGTCGGGTTCCTGCAGGTAGTCCAGCTCATGCGGCTTGCGGATGAACTGGCCGGCGGGAAAGCGGCGATTGGCGAGGTGATCGAAGAAGACGTCGTCGGGCACGAGGCCCGGCACCGCCACCACGGTCCAGCCCGTCAGGCGCTTGAGCTCTTCGTTGATGCGGGCGAAGTCCGGAATGCCCGAGCGGTGCAGGTCCAGCGCGTCCAGCCCCCGCAGGAACTCGTCGCACGCGCGACCATGCAGCATGTCGGTCTGCCGCTCGTACAGGGTGATCCAGACGTCATGCTCGGCCTGGGTGTAGGTTTCCCAGCCCTGATCGATCGTCCAGTCGGGACGCGCGCCGGGGGGCGGTCCGTTGCTCAGGCCATCTCCGCTCATGGGACGACGCTACGCCCCGGATTTGGCAATTGCTGTTCGGAATTTGCGCTTAACGGCCGGATGAGCGGAGAAACGTTGTTCTCAATGCGCAAAGTTTGCAATGAGATGCCGAATCGCCAGGGCGAGGCGCATTGGGCGCGCTCGCCCTGGCCTGCAAACTGCTGATCGTCCGGCTCAGTGCGAGATTCGCGGGCGCAGCTTGTAGAGCCCGTGATCGAACGACTCGAAGATCACCGCTGTCTGCGGATGCCCGATAGGCTCGCCGCTGTCGTCGGGCAGCAGGTTCTGTTCGGACACATAGGCCACGTAGCTGTTGTCCTCGTTCTCGGCCAACAGATGATAGAAGGGCTGGTCCTTGGTCGGCCGGATATCCTCCGGGATGGACTGCCACCATTCCTCGGTGTTGGCGAAAACCGGATCGACGTCGAACACCACCCCTCTGAAGGGGAAGATCCGGTGCCTGACGACCTGTCCGATCGCGAATTTGGCGAGACGAGAATTCATGGCGCTCAGAATAACAGCCGCACCTGACTGATTCCTGAACGTAAATGCCGGGACACGGATATCAAGGCGGCGCCTTCCGACGGGCGAGTCACATGCTATGGTCGACTCGAAATGAGGCGTCGCAACTGTTCGCGGCGCCTGCGAGACAGGTGGTTAGGACCATGTCGGAGGCGCCGCGCGCGCCCGGCGCGCCGAGTGGGCGGCGCCGGCGGTCGCCGGAAGAGACGTCGTGCTATGCGGCGCTTGATCTGGGGACCAACAACTGCCGCCTTTTGGTGGCCACGCCGAGCCCGCGCGGATTCCGCGTGGTCGAGGCCTATTCCCGCATCGTGCGTCTGGGCGAGGGGCTGTCGCAGAGCGGCCAGCTGTCGGACGCCGCCATGGAGCGCTCGCTGGCGGCGCTGAAGGTCTGCGCCGAGAAGATCCGTCGCCGCAAGGCGATCCGCGTCAAGGCGGTGGCGACCCAGGCCTGTCGCGGCGCGACCAACGGCCCTGACTTCGTGCGACGGGTGCACGAGGAAACGGGGCTGAAGCTGCAGATCATCAGCCCGCGCGAGGAGGCCCAGCTATCCGTCGCCGGGTGTATGAGCCTTTTTGATCGCCAGCAGGACGCGGCGTTGGTCGTCGATGTCGGCGGCGGCTCGACGGAGCTGTCCTGGGTGGACCTGAAGGGCGGCGGCCTCGACGCCAAGCCCCGTCAGTTCGCGGCCTGGAAGCTGCCGATCAAGGCCTGGCTGTCGATCCCCGTCGGTGTTGTGACCCTGGCCGAGCGCTTTCCGGAGGGCGAGCAGGCCAATCCCGTCTGGTTCCGAGCCATGGTCGATGACGTGAAGGCCCGGATCGAGACCTTCCCGCACGCTGAGCCGATGCGGAAGGTCTTCGCGGAGGGCAGGGCGCATCTGGTCGGGACGTCCGGCGCCATCACCAGCCTCGCGGGCCTGCATCTGGGCCTGGCGCGCTATGACCGTAACGTGGTCGACGGACTCTGGATGAACCGGACGGACTGTGACGCGGCGGCGGATCGCTTGCTGGCCTTGACCTCGCCGGAACGCGCGGCTGAGCCCTGCATCGGAGCCGATCGTGCGGATCTCGTATTGGCCGGCGCGGCGATCCTTCAGGCCGTGCAGGAGCTCTGGCCATGTTCGCGCGTGCGTGTGGCCGATCGAGGGCTTAGAGAGGGGCTGTTGTTGTCCCTGATGTCCGATCAGCAACGGCGCCCTCGTCGGCGTCGTCGCGGCGGCGCCTCCAAGAAGTCTGAAGCCGCATGAGTGACGAAGAGCCGCCCCGCAAGCGCATGGTCAAGCCGCCGGCCGGCGGCAATGAGGGCGGGCGCGGCAAGCCCGCGCGCCTGAAGACCGCCTATGGCCGCACCCCCAGCCAGCAGGCCTGGCTGGAACGCCAGATCAACGATCCTTTCTCGGCCAAGGCCCGGGCGCTGGGCTATCGCAGCCGGGCGGCGTTCAAGATCAGCGAGATCGACGACAAGTTTCACTTCTTCCGCAAGGGCGCGAAGGTCATCGACCTGGGCTGCGCGCCAGGCGGCTGGCTGCAGATCGCCGTCGAACGCGGCGTGACGACCCTGGCGGGGATCGACCTCCTGCCGGTCGATCCCGTGGCGCCCGCCCATCTTCTGGAGATGGACTTCACCGCCGACGGCGCGCCCGAGAAGCTTCTGGCGCTGCTGGACGGCGAACCTGATCTTGTCATGTCCGACATGGCGCCCAACACCGTGGGCCATCGCGAGACCGACCACCTGCGGATCGTCGGGCTGATCGAGATCGCCGCCGAGTTCGCCATCGACGTTCTCAAGCCCGGCGGCGCGTTCGTCGCCAAGGCGTTCCAGGGCGGCGAAACGGCCGAGATCATCGGCAAGCTCAAGCGCCACTTCGACAAGGTCCAGCACTTCAAGCCCAAGGCCAGCCGGCAGGACAGCTCGGAGGTCTTCCTGGTCGCGACAGGATTCAAGGGACGGTGAGGCGAGGGGAGCGCGTGATCGGCGGGCTGATCGCGCGGCCCTTCCGCAACCTGGCCTTCGCCGTGGCGTTCGTTCTCGCCGTCGCGGGCATGGCGGTTCTGGCCTATATGCGCGCCGGCTGGTCGTTCGGCGACGCGCTCTACATGGTCACCCTGACCATCTTCACGGTGGGCTATGGTGAGGTTCGCCCGGTTGACACCGACGACTTGCGCGCCGTCACGATGGCCACGATGGTGTTCGGGTGCACCGGCGTCATCATCGTCACCGGCGCGCTGGTGCAGGCGCTGACCCAGTCTCAGTTAGAACAGTTCTTCGGAAAGCGCGTGGAACGGGACATCGAGAAACTCGACGGACACATCGTCATCTGCGGCTTCGGCCGCATTGGGCTGATGCTCGCCAGCGAGCTTGCCGCCGCCGGAGAGCGCTTCGTCGTGGTCGAGCGTGACGAGGCGCGATGCGACGAGGCGCGGGAACTCGGCTATCTTTGCCGGCACGCCGACGCCACGGACGAGGACGTGCTGCGCGCCATGCATGTCGAGCGGGCCAAGGTGCTGGCCACCGTGCTGCCGGACGACGCGGCCAACGTCTTCATCACCCTGTCGGCCCGCAGCCTCAATCCGAAGATCGAGATCATCGCGCGGGGCGAGCGACCCACGACCGAGCGCAAGCTGGTCCAGGCCGGCGCCGACAAGGTCGTGATGCCGGCCCATATCGGCGCCGAGCGCATCGCCGAGATGATCCTCTATCCGCGCCTCGCCGGCTTCCTGAAAGAAGCCCGCGCGCCGGCCGCCCAGCAGAGCGAGGCCTTGGCGCAGCTAGGGCTTGACCTTGGATTGGTCACCGCGCCGGCCTCCTTCGCCGCGCGACGGGTCACGGTCGGCGACTTTGAACGGCGGGGCGGCGTATTGGTCGTGCGCATCGAACGCGCCAACGGGACCTTGATCGAAAAGCCCAAGGCGGATGAGGTCATCAGCGCCGGAGACGGTCTGGCGGTCCTTTCCAAGTTGGGGCGGCTGGGCCTGGACGCCATCACCGACTGACGCCGGGGAAGATTCATCTCCAAATCGGCGACGTGGCGGGTCGACAACGGTCGACCTCGCGGCTATATCCGCGCCGCAAAATGGAGACTCCGATGGAGATTCGCGAAGGGCTCACCTTCGACGACGTTTTGCTCGAACCCGCAGCGTCCGACGTCATGCCCACCCAGGTGACGACCGAGACCCGGTTCACGCGTGAAATCAGTCTGAACATTCCGCTCGTGTCCGCCGCCATGGACACGGTGACCGAAAGCCGCCTGGCCATCGCCATGGCCCAGGCCGGCGGCATGGGCGTCCTGCACCGCAACCTCACCAACGAGGAGCAGGCCGACCAGGTGCGCGAGGTCAAGCGCTACGAAAGCGGCATGGTCATCAATCCGCTGACCATCCACCCCGACACGACCCTGGCCGAGATCCGCGAGATCAAGGCCCGCCGCAAGATCTCGGGTTTCCCGGTGGTCGAGCGTGGTTCGGGCAAGCTGGTCGGGATCCTGACCAATCGCGACATGCGGTTCGAGGGCGACGACAAGGTCCCGGCCTCGCAGCTGATGACCCGCGAGAACCTGATCACCGTCTCGGAAGGCGTGGATCACCGCGAGGCGCGCGAGCTGCTGCGCAAGCACAAGATCGAGCGCCTGATCGTCGTCGACGAGGCCTATCGCGCCGTCGGCCTGATCACGGTCAAGGACATCGAGAAGGCCCAGGCCCATCCGCTGGCCGCCAAGGACGACAAGGGTCGCCTGCTGGTCGGCGCCGCCTCGACCGTCGGCGACGCCGGTTTCGAGCGCTCGATGGCGTTGGTGGACGCCGGCGTCGACGTCGTCGTCATCGACACGGCGCACGGCCACTCCAGCCAGGTCGCCGCTGCGGTGACCCGCCTGAAGCGCGAAGCCAACCGCGTTCAGATCGTCGCCGGCAACATCGCCACCTACGACGCCGCGCGCGCGCTGATCGACGCCGGCGCCGATGCGGTGAAGGTGGGTATCGGTCCCGGCTCGATCTGCACCACCCGCATCGTCGCGGGCGTGGGCGTGCCGCAGCTGACGGCGATCATGGAAGCGGTCCGTGCCGCCCGTGACAGCAACATCCCCGTCATCGCCGACGGCGGCATCAAGTATTCGGGCGACCTGGCCAAGGCCATCGCCGCCGGGGCCTCGACCGCCATGATGGGCTCGATGTTCGCCGGCACCGAAGAGGCGCCGGGCGAGGTGTTCCTGTACCAGGGCCGCTCGTACAAGAGCTATCGCGGCATGGGCTCCGTGGGCGCCATGGCCCGCGGCTCGGCCGATCGCTACTTCCAGAAGGAAGTCACCGACAACTTCAAGCTGGTGCCGGAAGGCATCGAGGGCCAGACGCCCTTCAAGGGGCCGATCTCGCCGGTGCTGCACCAGCTGGTCGGCGGCCTGCGCGCGGCCATGGGCTATCTCGGCGCGCCGACCATCCCTGAGCTGCAAAAGCGCGCCAAGTTCGTGCGCATCACGGGCGCGGGCCTGCGTGAAAGCCACGTCCACGACGTGATGATCACACGCGAGGCGCCCAACTATCCGAGCGCGGTCTAACCGATGCGGATGGCCTTCGAGCTGCAAATGATCGCCGTGGCGGTCGCCATCGGGATCTTCAACCTGGTCTGGGCGTCGGCCGCCGCCCAGCCGCAGCGCGGCTTGAAGTGGAACGTCGGTCCCCGCGACGAGACGATCGAGCTGACCGGCATGGCCGGTCGGCTCACGCGAGCCTTCGCCAATTTCCGCGAGACCTTTCCGTTCTTCGTGGCCTTGGTGATCATCGACTATCTGGGCGGTCGCCTGGGTGACCTGACGGTCTATGGCGCGGCGCTGTATGTCGCCGCGCGCGCGGCCTATCTGCCGCTCTATGCGTTCGGCGTGCCCTATGTCCGCAGCCTGGTCTGGCTGGCGTCGATGGTCGGGATCCTGATGCTGCTCGCGGCCCTGGTGGTCTGATGCGGGACGGAGGACGGGTTTCAGCGGCGATCGAGGTTCTCACCGAGATCGAGGCGCGGCATTTTCCGGTGAAGATGGCGCTGAAGCGCTGGGGCGAGACCGCGCGATACGCCGGGTCCAAGGACCGGGCGTTCGTCTCGGGGCTCGTGCTGGACGCCCTGCGCCGCAAGCGTTCGCTGGGCTGGATGATGGCCGACGTCAGCGCGCGCAGCGTGATGCTGGGCGTCCTGGCCTTCATGTGGAAGTGGCCGGTCGAGCGGATCGCCGAGGCCGCCGCCGAGGAGCACGGCTTTGGCGCCCTGACAGATGTCGAGCGCGAGCGTCTGACCGCTCCGATTTCCACCGACAGCGCGCCGGCGCCGGTGGCGGGCGACTATCCGGACTGGCTGGAGCCGCACCTGGCGCGCGCCCTGGGCCCTGACCAGGCCGCCGAGATGCGGGCGCTTTCGGAGCGCGCGCCCGTCGATCTGCGGGTCAACACTCTGAAGACCGATGTCGAGCGCTGCGCCAAGGCTCTGGCCTTGATCGACGCTGCGCCGGCGGGCGTCCTGGCGACCGCCTTCCGCATTCCCGCGCCCGCCGCCGCCGATCGCACGCCGTCGGTGGAGGCCGTGCCCGCCTTCTCGAAGGGCTGGTTCGAGGTGCAGGACCTGGGCTCCCAGATCGCCGCCGCCGTGGCGGGCGATGTGAAGGGCAAGCAGGTTCTCGACTTCTGCGCCGGCGGGGGCGGCAAGACCCTGGCCCTGGCGGCCGCCATGGGCAACAGCGGCCAGATCTTCGCCCATGACAGCGATGCACGCCGTCTGGCCGACACCATCCGTCGCGGCCAGCGGGCGGGGGTTCGCAACCTGCAGATCCGCTCGCCGATCGAGGCCACGCCCCTGAAGGGCCTGGAAGGCAAGATCGACGTCGTCTTCGTCGACGCCCCCTGCACGGGCGCGGGCACCTGGCGTCGTCACCCGGACGCCAAGTGGCGTCTGTCGCCCGACCAACTGGCCAAGCGCCAGATCGAGCAGGACAGCGTGCTCGAAGACGCCGCGGCCTTCGTGAAGGCCGGCGGCCGCATGATCTATGTGACCTGCTCGCTGCTGACCGAGGAGAACGAGGACCGCGTCGCGGCCTTCCTCGAGCGCCACCCCGAATTCACCGTCAAGCCGATCGCCCTGGACGGCGTCACCCATGTGACCCCCGAAGGCTATCTGCGCCTGACCCCTCATCGCGCGGGCACGGACGGCTTCTTCGCCGCGGTGCTGCAACGCGCATCCTACACGCCCTGACCGATCACGTCCGACCGCTGGAGACCTCGCCCATGACTCAGAAAACCGACCACCAGCGCGTCCTGATCGTCGACTTCGGCAGCCAGGTCACCCAACTGATCGCCCGCCGAGTGCGCGAGGCGGGGGTCTATTGCGAGATCCATCCGTTCGACAAGGCCGAGGCCATTGTCGACGAGTACGCGCCCTCGGCGATCATCCTGTCGGGCGGTCCGGCCAGTGTGCTGGAGGCGGACAGCCCGCGCATCGGTCGCAAGCTGTTCGATCTGGGCCTGCCGTTGCTGGCCATCTGCTACGGCCAGCAACTGCTGTGCGACGTCTTGGGCGGCAAGGTCGAGGGCGGTCACGCGGGCGAATTCGGTCGCGCCGAGCTGACCATCGGCAAGGATAGCCCGATGTTCCAAGGCCTGGCCGGCGTCGGCGGCGTCGAGACGGTCTGGATGAGCCACGGCGATCGCGTCACGGCGATCCCGGAAGGTTTCGAGGTGATCGGCACATCGACCGGCGCGCCGTTCGCGGCCATCGCCAATGACGCCAAGAAGATCTACGCCCTGCAGTTCCATCCTGAGGTCTATCACACGGTCAACGGACCGGCGATGTACCGCAATTTCCTGTTCAATATCGCGGGGCTGAAGGGCGACTGGACGATGGCGGCGTTCCACCAGGAGATGGTCCAGAAGATCCGCGACCAGGTCGGAGACGGCAAGGTGATCTGCGGCCTGTCGGGCGGCGTCGACAGCTCGGTGGCCGCCGTGCTGATCCACGAGGCGATCGGCGACCAGCTGACCTGCGTGTTCGTCGACACGGGCCTCTTGCGCAAGAACGAGGCCGACCAGGTCGTGACCCTGTTCCGCGACCACTACAACATCCCGCTGGTCCACGTGGACGCCGGCGACCTGTTCCTGGGCGAGCTGGCCGGCGTCAGCGATCCCGAAACCAAGCGCAAGACCATCGGCCGCCTGTTCATCGACGTGTTCGACAAGGAAGCCGCCAAGATCGAGGGCGCGACGTTCCTGGCCCAGGGCACGCTCTATCCGGACGTCGTCGAGAGCGTCTCGGCCCGCGGCGGCCCCTCGGCGGTGATCAAGAGCCACCACAACGTCGGCGGCTTGCCCGACTACATGAAGCTGAAGCTGGTCGAGCCGCTGCGCGAGCTGTTCAAGGACGAGGTTCGCGCCCTGGGTGTCGAGCTGGGCCTGGCCCCGGCCTTCGTCGGCCGCCATCCGTTCCCCGGACCGGGCCTCGCCATCCGTATCCCGGGCGAGATCACGCCCGAGAAGGTCAAGGTCCTGCAGGACGCCGACGCCATCTATCTGGAAGAGATCCGCAACGCCGGCCTCTACGACCAGATCTGGCAGGCCTTCGCAGTGCTGCTGCCCGTGAAGACGGTGGGCGTGATGGGCGATGCGCGGACCTACGAGAACGTTCTGGCCCTGCGCGCGGTGACCTCGACCGACGGCATGACCGCCGACTTCTTCGAGTTTCCGTGGCCGGTTCTGGGCAAGACCGCCACGCGCATCATCAACGAGGTGCGCGGCGTCAATCGCGTCGTCTACGATGTGACCAGTAAGCCGCCCGGCACGATCGAGTGGGAGTAGCGCGGCGGCGCGGTTAGCGCGCCTGTTCGCGAAAAAAGGTCTGGGCCTCTTCCAGGAAGGCCGCGGCCAGTCGGTTCATCGGCGCCAGCGCGGACGTCATGAACGCGTACTCATGCAGGATCTGAGGGCGGAAAACCCGGATAGCGACGCCTGGGCGTGCGAAGTTGTCGGCCAACAGAGCGTTGACGATCGCGACCCCCAGGCCGCCCGCCGCCAGCGCGCAGGCGGACCCGACGGTGTGGGTCTCGACCCGCACATCGGGGCGCACGCCCCGTTCGCGGAAGGCGTCGTCGATCTGGCGGCGCGTCCAGGTTCCCGCGCCGAGCAGCACCAGCGGTTCGCCGCGCAGCAACTCGGGCGTCAGCACCTCGTGCGCCGTGAGTGGATGGGTGTCTGGCAAGACGCAGACCGTCTCGCTCGTCGATAGCGTGACCGTGGAGATATCGCTGCGATCCAGCGGCAGTTTGACGAAGCCGCAGTCGACCGTGCGGTTGGCGACCATGGCGCGGGCGGTCGCAGTGCTACGGGACTCGATGGCGATCCGCACCTTGGGAAATCTCGCCATGAACCTGGGCAGGATGGTCGACAGCACGCTCTCGGAAAGGCTGGGCGGCGCCACGATCTTCAGGAGGCCGGTATTGAACGCGGCGATGTCGCGCGCCAGAGCGTCGACCCGCTCCAGGCCGCCGAACGCCAAGTCGATCTCGTCATAGATGATCAGCGCCTCGGGCGTGGGGCTAAGGCGCCCGCGCTCGCGATAGAAGAGTTCGAAGCCGACCTCCTGCTCGAGCTGGGCGATCAGCCGGCTCACCGCAGGCTGGGTCAGACCCATGCGGCCGGCGGCGGCCGTGGCCGAACCGCTCAGCATGGTCTCCCGAAAGGCCTCCAGGCTCCGCAGGTTCAGCTTCATCCAGGCCCTCGGATCAGCGCGTAACGATCGGCAGCAGCAGGCGCGAGGGCCGCTGGGCGTCCATATAGACCCGATTTTTCGCGCGACGGGGAGTGAAGCCGTAGCCTTCGGGCTCGTCTGTGTTCGGGTTGATGTCGAAGTGGGGGAAGTTGCTCGAAGAGATGTCCAGTCGGATGCGGTGGCCTTTCAGGAAACGATTGGCCGTGGGGAACGCTTCGATCTCGATGAAACAGACCTCGCCCGGGGTCATCCAGGTCTCCCAATCGAAGCGCTCCCGATAGCGGGCGCGGAGGATCCCATGCGTGAGGTTCATGGCGAACCCGTCGGGATAGTCCTCGGAGGGCGGATGGACGTCGATCAGCTTGACGGTGAAGTCCGTGTCGACCCCGTCCGAGCTGACGAAGAGGCGCGCCCGGATCGGGCCAATGACCTCAACATCGGTCTCCAGCGGCGGTGTTTCGAACACAAGGACGTCCTCGCGATCCCGAAGCGCGCGATAGGGCGGCAGGCAGCCGAAGATGTGGGGCCCTTCACGCTGGTCGAAGGCTCCGGGCTCCATCACCGGGGCGCCGGAGGCTATGGCGCCGCCGATGGTGGGTACTGGGTTCAGCGGATCGTGCACGTATTCGAGAAAGGCTTCGTCGACGACCTCTCGTGCGGTCGAGAGGCCGCCGGTGGCGGACAGGAAAAAGTCGGTGACGCGGGCGCCCTGTGGCGGCCACGCCGTTTCGTCGCGCCAGTGGCCGCCGTGATCCAGCCGGCCCTCCGGCGTCTTGCGGCCAGAGCCGCCGCCCATGACGAACAGCTTGACCGGGGGCAGGGGGTCTTTGGCGTGTTGGTCAGGCTTGAGCCAAGCGTCGAACCAGGCCAGGCGGAGGGCCACGTAGTCCTTCGCCAAGGCCCCATCCAGCGTCGCTTCGGGGCCGAAGTCGACGTCCCCCGCGTGGGTTACGGAACGCTGGCCATGCGTCCAGGGACCCAGGATCAGCTTCACCGGTGAACGCTTGCGACCCGAAAGGCCCAGAAAGTTCTCGGTCGCCGTGACCGCGTATGGGTCATACCAGCTGCTCATGTGCACCATCGGCACGTCGGCGTAGGTATCGTAAGCCCCGCGCGCATAGACGCCGGTCTGGGTCCAGTAGGGGCCAAAGAGGCCGGTGCGCCATTGGTCCAGCAGGTACTTTTCGTACTCCGGCGCCGCGCTCAGCGGGGAGTGACCCTCCATCCAGGGCATCCGCGTGAACCAGGCCTTGAGGTCCTGCGCCTCCAGGGCGGCGAGACGGGCGGGGTCGCGCTGGGTTTCGGGGCTGAGCAGTGCGTGCTTGTAAGCCCAGGTCGCCTGTTTGAGTTCGAAGGCTCCGCCCTGGCGGATCCCGGAGTGATAGGCGCTGGAGAAGCCGCCGGAATCGAGGAACATCGCCGCCAGCGCGGGCGGGGCCAGGCAGGCAGCCGCGCTCTGCACATGCGCACCATAGGAAAGGCCGTAGGTCGCCACCCGGCCGTCGCACCACGGCTGCGCGGCCAGCCAGGCGATGGTGTCATAGCCGTCAGCGCCCTCGCCGAGATACTTCTCGAACACGCCTTCCGAGGCGTAGCGACCCCGGCAGTCCTGAATGGCCACCACATAGCCGCCGCGCACAAACTGCACCGCCAGGTCCGGCTTCGACTTGGGGATCGGATCGTCGCGGGTCCGGTCGCCATGGTTGGTGCCGCGCTTGTCGTAGGGCGTGCGCTCAAGCAGGACCGGAAGAGGCGCGTGCGTCGGCTCGCCGGCGATCGCCGGCCGATAGATGTCGATGGCCAGGCGTACGCCGTCGCGCATGGTCACCATGACGTCGCGCGTGACATGCACGTCGTCGGGCGGCTGGCAGGCGCTGTGGCCTTCATGGCGATCGATGGAAAGGGCGGGGTTCAAGACCGGTCCTCCGGATCGGACGGCGGCCTGCAAGCCGCCGTCCTGTCCAGACTAGAACTTCGCCGAGACGCGGACATATCCGTACCGGCCGCGGGCGTCGTAGGTGTAGATGTCGTAGTTGATCGGGGCGTTGGCGTAGGACGCGGGCGGCGCCTTGTCGAAGATGTTGCTGATCCCGACGCTGATGGCGGTGTCATAGCGTTCGAACTGATAGCCGCCTTCCAGGTCGTTGTAGAAAATCGCCTTGGTCTTGGCGTCCTTCACCGCGTTCACGACATCGGTGGTCGAGCCGATATAGCGGCCGCGCCACAGCGCGTTCCACGACCCGCCCGTCCAGCTGAACGAGGCCTGGCCCTTCCAGTGCGGATAGGTCGAGCGAGGCTGATCGCCCTTGCCCGCACGTTCGTCGACGATGGGCGCGCCGCCGGCCGGGTTGGGGCTCGTGGTCTTGAAGCTCTCCAGGTACGAGGCGTCGACGACCGCCGCGAACTTGCCCAGGTCATTGCTGAAGTCGTAGCGCAGCGTGGTGTCCACGCCCGAGGTCTTGATCTCGGCGAGGTTCAGCACGCCTTGCAGCAGGTTGGTGATCGCGCCGGTCGAGGCGTCACGGGACACGAGGTCACAGAACACCCCGGCGCGCTGGGCGCAGAGGTTGAGAATCTGCGTGGCCGATTGGCTGGAGATCGCGTCCCGCACGGTGATTTCGTACCAGTCGACCGTCAGGCTCAGGCCTGGCGCAAAGCGCGGCTTGATGGCGACGCCCGCGCTATAGGTGTCGGCAGTTTCGGCCTTCAGCTTGGTGTTGCCCGAGATGGTGCCGGGGATCAGGCCATTGAGGTTGAAGTTGACCTGATTGTAGCCGGTGGGCACGCCGGTGCAGCCAGGCAGGCTGGGGTTGGCGCTCGCGCCGCCGTTGCAGGGGTCGGTCCCCTGGAAGCTCGTCTGGCGGCCGCCCTGGAAGAGCTCCAGGATCGAGGGGGCGCGGAAGCCTTGCGCATAGGTGCCGCGCACCAGGATGTCCTCGATCGGACGCCAGCCGACGCCGACCTTGACCGTGCTGTCGCCGCCGACCGTGTCGTAGTCCGAGTAGCGGGCCGCCAGGCTGATATCCAGCGTCTTGGCCAGGGGGACGTCCTTCAGCAGCGGGATCGCCGCCTCGGCATAGATTTCGTTCAGGCTGTACTGACCGACGGTCGCGATCCGGGTCTGGGCCGTGGTCGTTGTATTGCTCGCGAAGGCCGAGCCCGACGCCGGGGTCGGGATGTTGGTCGGCAGGGCGTTGACGAACGGATCGGGGCTGTCGGAGGCCTTGTTCTTGCGGTGCTCGACGCCGGCCGCGATCGCCAGAGGGCCCGCCGGCAGCTGGAACAGCTCGCCGGTGATATTGGCCGTGAAGTCGTAGATCTCGGTCTGGTTCGACTCGCGCGCCGTGAAGCGGATGTACTCGGCCTGGGCGGCGGTCATCGGCGAGAAGAGGTTGATCGGCACGCAGCCTGCGGTCGTTGCGCAGTTCGGACCCAGACCCAGCGCAAGCCGGTCGTAGTTCACGCCGTTCAGCGCCTGGGTGTCGATCTTGTTCTTCGAATAGAGGCCGTAGACGTCCCAGCTCCATTCGCGGCCGAACAGGTTCAACTCGCCGTCGAAGCCACCGGCGATGCGCCAGGTCTTGACGTCCTGAACGTTGTCGCGATTGCCGACCTCGGTCATCACCTTGCGGATGCGCCAGGCCGAGTTGGCGGCGAAGGCCAGGGCGTTGGCGGTGGGCACGCCGTTGGCTGTGCCGAACGGATTGAACGGCTGATTGTTCGCGATCGAGAAGCCGCGGATCGTCCCGGCCGAGCCGCCGATATCCAGCAGCACCGGCGAGAACAGCTGATCAGACTTGCGCTGGTTGAACAGGCCCTCGGCCTTGAAGCGGACGCTGTCGCTCAGGTCCGTGGTCCAGCGGGCATAGACGCCCCAGCGCTCGCTGGGACCGGTCGAGTAGATGCCTTGCGCCTGGGTGTTGTAGTAGTCGGCCGGCAACGACGCCGTGCGATAGGCGTTGTCGGCCAGGGCGCCCGAGCCGATCGTCGCACCGGCGGTGAACGCTACCGGGCTGGCCGAGGTGGCAAAGCCCGTGGGCGTGCCGAAATAGGCGTTATTGGACAGGCCGGGCAGGATGTAGAGGCCGTTCGGGCTGGTGCCCGGCGCTGTAACGGGAACCAGGGTCACGCGGGTCAGATCCCGCGACGTCGTCAGGATCGGCTTGTCCTTGACGTAGCTGGCCGAGACCAGAATGGCGCTCTTGTCGAAGCGCTTCCCGAAGTTGGCCATCGTCGAATAGGACTGGCCGTCGCCATGGGTGGTCGCGCCGTACTTGGCGGTCAGCTTCACGCCGTCGAAATCGCGGGCCGTCTTGATATTGACCACCCCGGCGATGGCGTCCGAGCCATAGATGGCCGAGGCGCCGTCCTTGAGAACCTCAATGCCTTCGATCATGCCCAGCGGCATGGTGTTGAGATCCACGAAATCTCGGAAGCCGCGCTGGCCCACGCCGTCGACCCAGCGATGGCCGTCGACCAGGACGAGCACCCGATTGCCGCTGCCTTCGGCGCCGCCGAGGTAGCGCAGGTTGATCGAGCTGGCGCCGTACGAGGTGCCTTGCGTGCCATTGGTGCTGAGGCTGACCCCGGCGGACGGCAGTTTCTGCAGCAACTCGCCGACCGATCCGGCGCCGGAATTCTTCAGATCCTGTTCGGTGATCGTGGTCACCACGCCGACGCCGTCCGCATCCCTGCGCTGGATGCGCGAGCCGACGACGATGATCTCCTCAACCGCATCGGCGGCCTGGGCGGCGGGTGCGGTGGCCGTCTGCGCCAGGGCCGGCGTGGCCAAGGCTCCGGCCAGCAGGGCGGCATAGGCGGTTCCAGCGCGAAGCGCGCGCAGGTTCAGTACGGGCATACGATGAAGTCCCCTCGTCATGGTGTGCTCGGCGCGGCTCTGTCGGCCCGCTCCCCTTGGATGCTGAAGCCTAGGGGCGGGCTGTTTTCGCGCGCAACGCTATTGGTCCGGCGCATCACCCTATGCCTGGACGGCATGGTCGCAGACCGTTGGTCGCCGAAATGCGCATCGCCGCCGCCTGGGAGGCGGGCGGCGGCGAACACCGCGTGATGATGCCTGATGGCGCTAGGGGATGGTCTGGGCGGTGGTAGGCGTAACATAGCCGCTCGGCGCGCCTGGCCCGACAGGAAGTCCCAGCCCAACCCAGGTGAAGACCAGCGCCATGCCGGCGATGGCGAAGCCGATGGTGTAGGGCAACATCAACGCCACCATGGATCCCACGCCAAAGCGTGGTCGCCATTTCTGGGCCAGGATCAGCACCAGCGGAAAGTTCGAGGCCAGGGGCGTGACGATGTTGAAGATCGAATCGCCCATCCGATAGGCGGCCGTCGTCATCTCGGGCGAGACGCCCAGAAGCATCAGCATGGGCACAACGATCGGCGCCATCGCGCTCCACTTGGCCGAGGCCGAGCCGATCAGCAGGTCCAGGAACGACGACATGATCAACAGCGAGAGCAGCAGGAGCGGCTTGGGCAGTCCAAGACCGCTTAGGGTCTCCGCCCCTTGCACCGCCATGACCGGCCCCATCTTGGACCAGGCGAACATCGCCACGAAGTGGGCGGCGAAGAAGGCCAGTACCAGGTAGGGCGCCATGGCCCGCATACCCTCGGCCATCATCGACACGATATCGCGGTGCGATTTCACCGAACCGGTCGCCGAGCCGTACGCCCAGCCCGTGGTCAGGAACAGCAGCATGAACGCGGCGATCAGCGACTGGTAGAAGGGCGTCATGCGCTTGGGCCCGACCGCCTCGTGATCGACCAGCGGCGCGCCGGGCCAGAGCGTGAGGGTCGCGAAAAGTCCAATCACCACCAAGGCGGCCACGCCCGCGCGGCGAAGGCCCTTCTTCTGCGCCTCGCCGATCTCGTCCAGGGCGAGGTCTGGCGCTGCGGCGGCGGTGTCCTCGCGGGTCCACGGGCCAAGGCGCGGCTCGACCACCCGATCGGTGACCCACCACGCGATCGGCGTGAACAGCATCCCGATCGCCAGGGTGAACCACCAGTTTCCGAGCGGGTTCATCACGAAGTTCGGATCGATCAACTGGGCCGCCGGCGCCGTGATGCCCAGGATCAAGACGTCGAACTGGCCGGGCAGCATGTTGCCGGCGAAGGCGCCGGAGATGCCGGCATAGGCGATGGCGATGCCCGCCAGCGGATGGCGTCCGGCCTCGGCGTAGATCAGCGCCGCCATCGGGATGAGCACCACATAGGCCGCGTCGGCCGCATGGTGCGACATGACGCCGATCACGAAGATCGCGGGACTCAGAACTGTCTTCGGCAGCTTGCGAATGGCGTCGCCCAGCAAGGCGCCGAACAGGCCCGAACGCTCGGCCACCGCCGCGCCCAGCATGACCACCAGAACCAGCCCCAGCGGCGGGAACTTGGTCATGGTCTCGGGCATGTCGACGAACAGCTTCGCCAGGTTCTCGCGGGAGAGCAGGCTCTCAGCCTGGAGGTGCTGGCCCGTGACGGGGTTCACCGCGCTCCAGCCCAGCGCGGAGGCGATGACGGAGCCGACCATCAATACGGCGATGCAACCGATGAAGATGAAGACGGGATCGGGCAGGGCGTCGCCGACGCGCTCGATGCGGTCCAGCAGTCGCCGCCAGCCGCGCTGGCCCGCGCGCTGCGGCTCGATGCTCTCGTTCATGCAAGGCCCCCATTGCGTTCGGCGACCCTGGCAGCGCCCCTGAGAGCCGACAATGGTATAGACGGCGATCATCAAGCCATACCGCGCGCGCATGATGTGGCTGGCTTTTCGCGGTTCGGCCTATGGTCTCCAATGAGAAGCTTTGGGGGCTGAGATGGATCGACGCAGTCTGTTGCTGGGGGCGCTGGGCTTGGCCGCGACGCCGGCGATCGCCAAGCCTCGTCGCGTGCGGCTGGCGCTCGTGGGGCAGGCCCTCATCGAGCACGCCCCGACCGACGCCCAGTGGCCCGGACGGCGAGCGGTGGCGCGCGCGTTGGCCAGGGCCGATCTTGGCTTCACCAACCTGGAGACCGTCATCAAGGGGCCCCGCGCCGGCGCACCGACGCGCGAAGCCCTGACCTTGCACACCGGCGAGCCGGCGGTGCTGGATGCGCTCAAGGCGATGGACCTTCGTCTGCTGGCCACCGCCAACAACCATGCCTTTGACCTGGGGAGCGGCGGGATCCTCGATACGGTCGACGCCATTGAGCGCGCCGGCTTGGTGTCGGCGGGGTCGGGGCGTGATCTCGCCCGGGCCGCCGCGCCCGCCTATGCGCCGACGCCAGCAGGGCCGGTGGCGCTGGTCGCCTTCGCCACGGGCAAGGTGCGCGAGGGCGGCGCTGCGACGCTGGCGCGTCCGGGTGTCAATGAACTGCGCCGCGACGCCTCAGGTCTCCCGCGCGAGGACGACGCTGAGCGGGTGTTGGCCGCCATCGCCGAGGCCAAGCGCCGCGCCGAGGTCGTCATCGCCTATCAGCACAATCACGACTGGGAGCCGAACCAGGCCGACGTGCCGGCCTGGCAGAGGGCGTTCGCGCGCCGATGCGTCGCGGCCGGAGCCTCGGTGTTCGTCGGGCATGGCGCGCCCCTGTTGCAGGGGATCGAGATCCATGACGGCGCGCCGCTGTTCTTTGGACTGGGCAACTTCGTCTTCCAGACCGAGAAGCCGCCCGGCGCCTATGCCGCCGAATGCTGGGAGAGTGTGATCGTGCAGGCCTCGTTCGAGCGCGGGCGTTGCCAGGCTTTCGAACTGACGCCGATCGTGATGAACGAGATCGGACTGGGCGGCCCCGAAGACATGGCCACGCGCGGCATGCCGACCTTGGCGTCGCCCGCGCAGGCCCGGGTCATCCTGGATCGCATCAATGCGCGCTCGGTGGCCTTGGGCTCAGCGGCCTTTGCGGTGCGGGGGTCTCGCGTGGTCTGGACCGCTCCCGTCAAGGGGTGAGCCTCCCTGGCTTGCGGTGCAGCGCGGGCTGGTCAATCTTGCCCGCTTTGCTGGCCAAAGAACGTCGGCTCCAGGGAGTAGGGCGGATGACGATCAAGCCGATCATGGGTCTGGCTAGCTTTGCGGTCGGCATGGCGCTCCTGAGCGCCACAGCCTCGGCTCAGACTCGTCCCGAAGACACCGAAGTCTGGAAGCCTGTCCCTGCGGTGGTGACGCCGGCGTCCGCGCCGGGCGGGGCCCCGTCGGATGCGATCATCCTGTTCGACGGCCGTAACCTGGATCAGTGGGTCACAGCGGCCGACAAGTCTCCGGCGGGCTGGACGGTCGCGGACGGGGTCATCACCGTCGACAAGGCGCGGGGCAATATCGAGACCAAGCGCGCTTTCCGGGACTATCAACTGCACCTGGAGTGGCGCATTCCCGCTGACATCGCCGGTTCCGGCCAAGGGCGTGGCAACAGCGGCGTCTTTCTGGCCTCCACCGGCTCGCGCGACCAGGGCTATGAGGTGCAGATTCTCGACAGCTATCAGAGCGCGACCTACGTCAACGGCCAGGCCGGCGCCGTCTACAAGCAGCATCCGCCCTTGGCCAACGCCAACCGCAAGCCCGGCGAGTGGCAGACCTACGACATCATCTGGCGCGCGCCGGTGTTCGGCTCCGATGGCGCGCTGACGACCCCCGCCTCGGTGACGGTGCTGCACAACGGCGTGCTGGTGCAGGACAACGCGGTCCTGGCGGGCGAGACCGTCTATATCGGCAAGCCCGGCTACAAGGCGCACGGTCCGTCGCCGATCAAGCTGCAGGCGCACGGCGACCCCAGCATTCCGATCAGCTTCCGCAACATCTGGGTGCGAGAGCTGGCGCCCCGCTAAGCGGGGGGCGGCGCCGTGCTGCCCCGCACCACCAACTGGTGGGGCAGGGTGATGTTCTGCAGCGCCGTGGAGCGGCCCGCGAGGATGTCGAGCAGCAGCCGAACCACCTCGTGACCAATCTGCTCCTTGGGCTGGCGCACCGTGGTCAGCTGCGGGTGCAGGTACTGGGCGAAGCGGATGTCGTCGAAGCCGACCAGCGAGATGTCGCGCGGACAGTCCAGGCCGCGCTGCCGGATCGCTTCCAGCGCCCCCATGGCCATCTCGTCGCTGAAGCAGAAGATCGCCGTCGGCCGCCCCGGTTCGTCCAGTATTCCGCCCGCTTGTCGGACGCCGGACTCGATCGAGAAGTCGCCGATGGCGATCCGCAGGGCGCTGGCGCGTCCATGGCGCTGGGCGGCGGTGAGCACACCCGCCAGGCGGTCGCTGCTGATCGGGCTGGCCAGCGGTCCGGTCACCACGCCGACGCGGACGTGGCCCAGGCCATAGAGATGGTCCATGACTTCGGCGGCGGCGCGTTCATTGTCGATATGGGCGCTGGAGACCGCCAGGCCCGGCCGGAACTCGCAGCCGTTGACGATCGGCGTACGCGGCCCCTTGGCGGCGAGCATCTCGGCCAGGACGTCCGGGAGGCGATGCCCCAGGAAGATCAGGCCGTCGGCTTCCTTGCGCCGGAACATCAGGGCGTACTGCTCCTCCCGCGCCTCCTCATGACGCGTGTCGCCCAAGAGTACGGAGTAACCCGCCGCCAGCGCGGCCTCCTCGACGCCGCGGATCACCTGCGAGAAGAAGGGGTTGGAGATGTCAGGCACCGTGACCAGGATCTTCTCGGTCCGCAGGGTGCGCAGGCTCTTGGCTGCGAAGTTCGGCTCGTAGCCGAGGCGCTGGACGGCCTCCATCACCTTCTGGCGCGTGGCCTCAAGCACCAGGTCGGGCGCGCTGAAGACCCGCGACACGGTCGCGGTCGAGACCCCGGCTTCCCGAGCAACATCTTGAATGGTGGCCATCGGCCGGACACTGGCGGGTCGCCGTTAGCTTGGCAAGCATCGCAGACCGCGCGTTGTGGCCTTGCAACGGTTGCCGCTTTCGCGGACCCCTGTTATCGATGAATTCGATTACATTGGAGCGGCGCGCGTCTGAAGAGGCGAAAAGGCGGCCGCCCAGGGGTCGGGGAGGACGAAGGCATGGGGACGAGTTTCCGTCTGTTCGTGATGATGGTGCTGCAGCTGGCGATTTGGGGCGCCTGGGCGCCCAAGATCTTCCCCTACATGGGCATGCTGGGCTTCGCGCCCTGGCAGCAGTCGCTGGTCGGCAGCGCCTGGGGCGTGGCGGCGCTGGTGGGCATCTTCTTCTCGAATCAGTTCGCCGACCGGAACTTCTCGGCCGAGCGGTTCCTGGCGGTCAGCCACCTGATCGGCGGCGTGGCGCTGCTGGGCACGGCCTTCTCGACGACCTTCTGGCCGTTCTTTGCCTGTTACCTCGTTTTCAGCCTGGTCTATGTGCCGACACTGTCGGTCACCAACTCGATCGCCTTCGCCAATCTGCGCGATCCGGCGGCGGGCTTCGGCGGGGTGCGGATGGGCGGAACCGTCGGCTGGGTGCTGGTCAGCTGGCCCTTCGTGTTCCTGCTGGGCGCCCAAGCGACGGTGGAGCAGGTCCGCTGGATCTTCCTGGTGGCGGCGATCGTCTCCTTCGTCTTCGCCGGTTACGCTCTGACCCTGCCGCACACGCCGCCGCGCAAGGCCGATGACGCTGTCGACAAGCTGGCCTGGCGACGGGCGTTCAAGCTGCTGGGCGCGCCCTTCGTGTTTGTCCTCTTTGTCGTGACCTTCATCGATTCGGTGATCCACAACGGCTACTTCGTGATGGCCGACGCCTTCTTGACCAACCGGGTCGGGATCGCGGGCAATCTCAGCATGGTCGTGCTGAGCCTGGGCCAGGTGGCCGAAATCATCACCATGCTGCTGTTGGGCCGCGTGCTGGCCAAGCTGGGCTGGAAGGTCACCATGATCGTCGGCGTGCTGGGCCACGCCGCGCGCTTTGCGGTCTTCGCCTACTTCGCCGACAGCGTGCCGGTCATCGTGGCGGTGCAGCTGCTGCACGGCGTCTGCTACGCCTTCTTCTTCGCCACGGTTTACATCTTCGTCGACGCCGTCTTCCCGAAAGATGTCCGCTCCAGCGCGCAGGGTCTGTTCAACTTGCTGATCCTGGGCGTCGGCAATGTGGCCGCCAGCTTCATCTTCCCCGCGCTGATCGGTCGCCTGACCACCGATGGGTCCGTCGACTACACGACGCTGTTCCTCGTGCCGACCGCCATGGCTTTGGCGGCGGTCTGCCTGCTGGCGCTGTTCTTCCGGCCGCCCACGCGGGGACCTGTTTCGGAGGCGGATTCCGCTTCATCCGCCGCCGGTTCGGCCCAAGCCTAGATGTCAGGAAAGGTGATCCCCATGCGCATGACCGCCTTCGATAATCAGAGCCAGGGCCTGTCGCGTCGGGGCCTGCTGGCCGCCGGCGCCGCCGCGCTGGGCGCGGGCGTCGCCGGCGCGGCGGGCGCCAGCGCGCTGCCGTTCTTCCAGCGTCGCAAGCAGCCCGTGGGCATCCAGCTCTACAGCCTGGGTCCGGACCTTGCCAAAGAGCTCGATGCGCAGCTGGCGACGGTGGCCAAGATCGGCTTCCGGACGGTTGAGCTGGCCGGCTACCTTGGCCGCACGCCCGCCGATCTGCGCGCGGCGTTCGACAAGCACGGGCTTGTCTGTCCCAGCGCGCATATCTCGCCCAAGGGACCCAGCGGCTTCAGCGGCGACCTCGTCAAGCTGGCGGACGAACTGCACGTCATCGGGGTGAAGTCGGCGATCATGCCGATCTTCTACATCCCCGAGCGGATGGGCGCGGCCGACCTGCGCCAGGCGGGCGTGCAGATGACCGCCGACGAATGGAAGTGGAACGCCGACTTCCTCAATGAGAAGGCGGCCATCCTGAAAAAGGCCGGCATTCTCGCCGGCTATCATAACCACAACTTCGAGTTCGCGCCGCTGAAGGACGCCAAGGGCCGCGAGACCACCGGGATGGACATCCTGCTGAAGGGCACGGACCCGTCGCTGGTGACCTTCGAGCTGGACGCCGGCTGGGTGACGGCGGCGGGCCAGGATCCGTTCGCGCTGCTGAAGGCCTATCCGGGGCGCTTCACCCAGATGCACGTCAAGGACGTCAAGCCGAGCACCAAGCCCAACTTCGAGCTGCGGCAGGATCCGACCGAGGTGGGCTCTGGCATGATCGACTGGAAGCGGCTGCTGCCGGCGGCCTATGACGCCGGGATCCGGGGCTTCTACTACGAGCAGGAGCCGCCGTTCGCCTACACGCGCCTGGAGTCGGCCAGGATCAGCTTCGACTATCTCGCCAAGGTCGTCGCCTGATGGCGCTGCGGATGGCCATGGTGGGCGGCGGGCCCGGCTCGTTCATCGGGCCGGTGCACCGGATGGCCGCCGAGCTGGACGGCCGCATTCGGCTTGTGGCGGGCGTGTTCAGCCGAGACCCCGCCAAGAGCGCCCAGGCTGCGGCTGCTTGGGGCGTCTCGCCCGATCGCGTCTATCCGGACCACCACACGATGTTCGCGGCTGAGCGCGGGCGCGCCGACGGCGTGCAGCTGGTCTCGGTGGTGACGCCGAACCATCTGCATTTCGATGTGTCCGCCGCAGCCCTGAAGGCGGGTCTGCATGTGATCAGCGACAAGCCCGCGACGCTGAACCTCGCCGAGGCGCAGGCCTTGGCGAAGGTCGTCGCCGCCTCGGGCAAGCAGTACGGCCTGACCTACACCTACACCGGCTATCCGATGGTCCGCGAGGCGCGCGAGATCGTGGCGCGCGGCGATCTGGGCGCGGTTCGCAAGGTGGTGGTCGAGTACTCGCAAGGCTGGCTGTCGACGCCGCTGGAGCGCGACAGCGCCAACAAGCAGGCCAGTTGGCGCGCCGATCCCAGCCAATCGGGCGTCGGCGGCTGCATCGGCGACATCGGCGTCCATGCGTTCAACATCGCCGAGTTCATCACTGGGCGGCGCGTTGAGAGACTGTGCGCGGATGTCGCGACGGTCGTACCCGGGCGCGATCTCGACGACGACTGCAACGTCTTGCTGCGGTTTGAGGGCGGGGCGCGCGGCGTGCTGATCGCCTCGCAGATCTCAGCCGGCGCCCGCAACGGCCTGACGATCAGCGTCTATGGCGAGAAGGGCGGCCTGACCTGGTCGCACGAGGATCCCAACATTCTGACGCTGGATTGGCTGGATGGGCCCAGCCACGTGCTGCACGCCGGCTCTGGCTATCTTGGCCCGGCGGCGCGGGCGGTGACGCGCCTGCCGACCGGTCATCCCGAGGGCTTCATCGAGGCCTTCGCCACGATCTACCGTGATTTCGCCGACGCCATCGAAGGCCGCGCCGGCGGCCTTGTGCCGGACATTGCCGAGGGCGTACGCGGCATGACCTTTGTCGAGCGCGCCGTTGCGGCCAGCCGCGACGATGCGGGCTGGGTGTCGCTGCAGGGAGAGGGCTGATGAAGACGCTCAAGGGACCGGCCATCTTCCTGGCCCAGTTCATCGGCGACACGCCCCCGTTCGACAAGCTCGAGACCATGGCCGCCTGGGTGTCGAGCCTGGGCTATGCCGGGGTGCAGATGCCGACGGGCGGGGCGGACTCGTTCTTTGATCTGGCCCTGGCCGCCGAAAGCCAGACCTATTGCGACGACATCGCCGGGTTGCTGGCCGAGTACGGCCTGGAAATCACCGAGCTGTCGACGCACCTGCAGGGACAACTGGTCGCGGTGCATCCGGCCTATGACGAGCTGTTCGACGGCTTCGCGCCGCCGGAACTGCGCGGCAAGCCCAAGGAACGGCAGGCCTGGGCGGTTGAGCAGGTGAAGGCTGCCGCTGTCGCCAGTCGGCGGCTGGGCCTGAAGGCGCATGCGACCTTTTCCGGCTCCCTGGCCTGGCCCTACCTCTATCCGTGGCCCCAGCGGCCGGCGGGCCTGATCGAGGAGGCGTTCGCTGAGCTCGGGCGTCGCTGGAAGCCGATCCTGGATGTCTTCGACGAGAACGGGGTCGACGCGGCCTATGAAATCCATCCGGGCGAGGACTTGCACGACGGGGCTACGTTCGAGCGCTTCCTCGACGAGGTCGGCGGACATCCTCGGGCCAACATCCTCTACGACCCCAGCCATTTCGTGCTGCAGCAACTGGACTATCTGGCCTACATCGATCGCTACCACGAGCGGATCAAGGCGTTCCACGTCAAGGACGCCGAGTTCCGACCGTCGGCGCGCTCGGGCGTCTATGGCGGTTATCAGGGCTGGGTGGACCGGCCGGGCCGGTTCCGCTCGCTGGGTGATGGTCAGGTCGACTTCAAGGCGATCTTTTCAAAGCTGGCGCAGTACGACTATGACGGCTGGGCGGTCCTGGAGTGGGAGTGCGCGCTCAAGCATCCCGAGCAGGGAGCCGCCGAGGGCGCGCCGTTCATCCGGGATCACATCATTCGGGTGACGGACAAGGCGTTCGATGATTTCGCGAGCGCCGGGTCCGACGCCGGGCGCAATCGACGGCTGCTTGGCCTGTAGTCCAAGCGCGTGTTCTGACGGAGTGGCTTGATGAAGGTTCGGCTTACCCTGGCGGCGGTGTTCGCAGCCCTGGCGTCTGGCGCGGTCGCCGCGCCGTCTGGACAGCAGCTGTTCGAGCAGCGGTGCGGCATGTGCCATTCGCTGCAGCAGGCTCCCGGCAAGATGGGGCCGCCCTTGGCGGGTGTGGTCGGTCGCAAGGCGGCGAGCTTTCCGGGCTACACCTACAGCGCGGCGCTGAAGGGCTCGGGAATCACCTGGACCGCCGACAAGCTCGACGCCTATTCGAAGGCTCCGACCAAGGTCGTGCCGGGCACCAAGATGCTGCTGGGAGCGCCCAACGACGCCGAGCGCGCGGCGGTGATCGCCTATCTGGCCAGCGTCAAGAAATAGGCTGATTTCGCGTTAGCTACGGGTGCTAATGCGGATGGAAATCCTCGTCCTTCGACAAGCTCAGGATGAGGATTTTTCGCGAACCGAGGTCAGCAGTCGTCCTCACCCTGAGCTTGTCCCCCGCGACCGACCGAAGGTCGGCCCGAGGATAAACTCCTGGCGAGGGCGGCTCCCACTACCCCGTCAACACTCAACGTCAAAACAGCCAAGAAATAGGCCTCAGCGCGGGGTCAGTTCCTGGATCTCGATGTCCTTGAACTCGATCGGGGCGCCCTCGCTTTGCAGGGCGATGTAGCCGCCGGTCACCGGGCTTGCGCCTCGGGCCAGGATGTAGGGCTTGGCCCCGCCCGCGACGGTGTCGTCCGGGTCTAGCGTCGCGCTAGCATAGCGGTGGACGACGACGCCGTTGATCTTCTGGGTGATCTCGCCGCTGGGCAGCACTTCAAGCTCGGCCTGCACCCAGGTTCCGTTGGCGATGGTCGGACCATTCGCCGGCGGCGTGCAGTGCTCCTTCACCTTGGCGCCGTCGATCGTGATCGTGATGCCCGGCGTGCAGACCGCGCCGGTCGGCCGGGGCTTGTCGCCATCCTTGCCCAGAAGCTGGAACTCGATCGAGACTGGAAAGGGCTGATCGACCGTCATGCTCTCGGCGCTCTGGCTGTGGAACATGATCCCGCTGTTGGCCCGCGCCCAACCCGGCGTGTCGGGCAGGCCGCCTTCGGTGAGAAAGCGATAGGAGAAGCGCAGTCGGTAGGCGCTGAACGGGGTCTTGTGGAACAGATGGCCGAACTGGTTGTCGAACTTGTCGTAGCCGGCATAGGAGACCCGGATCACGCCCTGATCGGCGACGAAGGTCTGGCGGTAGTTCTCGCCGACCGGATGCCTGGCGACCTTCGCGGTCCAGCCGTTCAACGTCTTGCCGTCGAAAAGTGAGCGCCACGGTCCAGCCTGGACCTCATCGGCGTGAGATGCGCCGGCCAAGCCGAGCGCGAGCCCTGTTACGAGCCCAAAGCTGGCCCAGCCCCGTGACGGCTTCATCCAGACCATGGCGCGTCTCCCCCGCATCATATCACCTCGGTCGAAACGCCGAGCTTTGTTGCAATGTAACCCATTTCATGGAAGCCTCCAGGCAAGAATGAAGAGGTCGCCGGGGTTGGTGTCGTGTTGCGTGAAGCATCTCGATGCGGTCCATTGAGCGACTGCGAAGGGAGCGAACATGGCCAACCTGAACGGCCGCGCGCGTCGTAAGAACACCTACGACGCCATCGTGGTGGGCAGTGGCATTACCGGTGGCATCGCGGCCAAGGAATTGACCGAAAAGGGGTTGAAGGTCCTTGTGCTCGAGCGCGGACCCATGGTGCGCCACCTTGAGGACTATCCCACGGCGATGCTGGACCCGTGGCAGTCAAAATATCCGCAGGGCAAGCTCCCCGAGGCCGAGCTGAACGCGCACTACAAGGTGCAGCGGCGCACCGGCTACACGATGACGGAGCAAACCCAGCACTTCTTCGTGCGGGACGACGAGCACCCCTACACCGAGGAGAACCGCTTCGACTGGATCCGGGGCTATCATGTCGGCGGCCGCTCGCTGACCTGGGGGCGGCAGAGCTATCGCCACAGCCCGATCGATTTCGAGGCAAACGCTCGCGAAGGAATCGCGGTCGACTGGCCGATCCGCTATGAGGATCTCGCGCCCTGGTACGAGCATGTCGAGCGCTTCATCGGAGTTTCCGGACAGGCCGAGGGCCTGCCGCATTTTCCGGACGGCCACTACCAGCCGCCGATGGAGCTGAACTGCGTCGAGAAGGCCTTCAAGGCGCGGTCCGAGGCGCGCTTCCCCGAGCGGCGCGTCACGATCGGGCGCACGGCCCACCTGACCGATCCCACCGAGGAGCAGCTCGCGCTGGGGCGTACCAAGTGCCAGTACCGCAACCTCTGTATCCGCGGCTGCCCGTTCGGCGCCTATTACAGCTCCAATTCAGGCGGGCTGATCGCGGCCGAGCGGACGGGAAATCTGGTGATCCGTCCCAACTCGATCGTCACCGAGCTGATCTATGATGAGCGCGCAGGACGAGCCAGCGGCGTGCGGATTCTGGACGCAGAGACCCGAAAGGACGAGGAGTTCCACGCCGATGTGATCTTCCTCTGCGCCTCGGCGCTGAACTCCGCGTGGATCATGATGAACTCGACGAGTTCGCGGTTCCCGAACGGCTTCGGCAACGCCAGCGATCAGCTTGGCCGCAACGTTATGGACCACCACCTGGGCGCGGGAGCAACGGGCCAGGCGCCGGAATTCGCGGACATGTACTTCTCGGGGCGCCGGCCGAACGGCATCTATGTGCCTCGCTTCCGCAATCTTGGTGATGCGGCCAGCAAGCGCTCGGACTATCTGCGGGGCTTCGGCTATCAGGGCGGCGCCGGGCGCGCGACCTGGGAGCGTGATCGCGGTCAGGGCGGGCGAGGTTTCGGCGCAGCGCGCAAGGCCGCGCTCAGCCAGCCCGGGCCCTGGACCATGGGGCTTAGCGGGTTCGGCGAGATGCTCCCTTACGCCGACAACCGCGTGACGCTGAACCGCGACGTCGAGGACAAGTTCGGCCTGCCGACCCTGACCATGAACGTCACCATGCGCGACAACGAGATGGCGATGCGCCGCGACATGCAGGCGGCCGCCGCCGAGATGCTCGAGGCGGCGGGGTTCCAGAACGTGCGGGCGCATGACAACGGCTTCGCGCCGGGGCTTGGCATCCATGAGATGGGAACGGCCCGCATGGGGCGTGACCCCAAGACCTCGGTGCTGAACGCGCACAATCAGGTTCACGAGTGCAAGAACGTCTATGTCACCGACGGGGCGGCCATGGCTTCGGCCTCGTGCGTCAATCCATCCTTGACCTACATGGCCCTGACGGCCCGCGCCGCCGACCATGCGGTACGCGCCCGCAAGCGGGGAGAACTGTAATGCTGAACCGACGCGACGCCCTTCGCGGTCTGGCTCTGACGGTCGGCGCCGCGGCGACGGGATGGGCGGGAACCGCTGCGGCGACGACTGCGCTGAGCTGGACGCCGACGGCCCTCACGCCCGAGCAGGCTCAGATCCTCGATGTCGTCGCAGAGCTGATCATTCCCGCCACGGATACGCCGGGCGCTCGGGCGGCCGGCGTTCCGCAGTTCATCGACCGCGCCATCGCCAACTATTGCGAGAAATGGCAGGTCGACCAGCTGGTGGGCGGGTTCGCCCGCATGGACGCCGACGCCAAGGCGGCTCACGGCAAGCTTTTCGTGGCGCTGGCGCCGGAACAGCAGGTCGCGATCCTGAACGTCTATGATCGCGAGACCGCCGTCTCGACCAGCGGGCACTTCTTCCCGCTGCTGGAGGACTTCGTCACGGTCGGCTACTTCACCTCTGAGCCCGGGGCGACCCTGGCGCTGAAGTATGATCCGGTACCGGGGGCGTACAATGGCTGCGTCCCGCTGGCGGAGATCGGCAGAGGCTGGGCGACCCGCTAAGGGGCTCTAAATGTTTGATTTTAGAGCCTGTTCATCTGGTTTAGATGGTTCCGTCCAAACCAGACAGGCTCTAGCGGCGGTTATCTCCGCACGTCTGGGCGGTCGTGGCGGCGCGCGTCTCATTTCTGACGGCTTCTCCTGGATCGTGCGACCGACTAGCTTCCTCAGAACGCGATGTTGACGACCCTGGAAGGACACTTATGAGCCGGAAGATGTTTGTGGCGTCGATCATCGCCGCGGGGCTGAGCGTGGCTGGATCCGCCTTGGCCGCCGACGCCGGACCGGCGCGCCCGGATGATCTTTTCGGCGTCTGGCGCAATCCCAAGGGCAGTGTTCACATCGAGATCAAGCCGTGCGGGCCAGGGACTTGCGGCTATGTCGTCTGGGCGAACGCCGAGGCTCAGGCCGACGTCAAGAAGGGCAGCAACCAAGGGCTGGTCGGCATGCAGTTGCTGCGCGACTTCTCGGTTTCTGGCGCCAATGAGTGGAAGGGCAAGGTGTTCGTGCCCGACCTGAACATGACGTTTTCGGGACAGGTAAGGCTGCTGAATCGCGCATCGCTGCGCGCCAAGGGGTGCCTGTTGCCCAACTTCCTGTGCAAGTCGCAGGTCTGGACCCGCGTTGAGACGGCCGCCGTCACGGGGCGCACACTCTAGCCCCGAGACGTCGACGATCGCCTGAGGTCGGAAGGGGCGGCAGGCTCGCCCTCCCGAGCCTGCTCCATCTGCGGCCCTAAGGCTCAAGTCTCCATTGAGACCAGGGCGAAGAGCGCGCCCTCGGTGTTGGAAAGCCGCCAGCCGCGATGCGCAAAGATCGCGCCGGCTCGGAAATCCGCCGCCATCGCGCGACGCAGGCGAGGCAGGGCTTCGGGCCCTCGGCCTGTGGGGAAAAGCTTGGCGACCAGCGTCTTCGCGGTGTCGCCAGGATGGGCTTTTCGCCACGCTTCGCCGATGCGCCGCGCCGCATCCTTGTCGAGTCCGGGCAGGAATCCGGAGGTCTGCGCCTGCGACAGGGAAGGGGCCGCGGCGAGCGCCACCAGCGCGGCGAGTAGGTCGCGTCGGGTGCTCATGCTCAGGCTGCCTTCTTCTCGGATTTCAGGTGATCGGCCAGCCGAATGGTCAGGGCCAGGATCGTGAGGGTCGGATTGACAATGCCCGAGGTCGGGAAGACCGAACTTCCGGCGACATAGAGGTTGTTCGCCTCATGCAGTCGACCGTCGGCGTCCACCACGCCCTTGCGAGGATCTGCGTGCATCCGCGTCGTACCCATGTGGTGGCGCGAGGCGTTGGAGCTGGCCAGCAGCTCGTCGCGTCGAAGCGACCAGCAAAGGCGGCCTTCGCCGGCGGCGCCCATCGCGGCCGCCAAGCCGTCGATCGAGCGCTCGAGGTCGTCGTAGTCCTTTTTTCCGTGGACCCAGGTGAGATTCACGCGGGGCATGCCCAGAGCGTCCTTCTGGCTTTGATCCAGCGTTATCCGGCTTTCCGGATGGGGAAAATGCTCGGTCATTGCGAAGAAGCCGAGCAGGTTGGGTTGAGCCTGCCCCTTGTCGAGCTGTGCGCTGACCTTGCTGATCGTCTGGGTTTCGGCGGCGACCTTGGCGTCGGCGTTCGAGAAGTTGGCGCGGAAGAGCGTGGCGGTGAAGTTGCCCGTCTTCATTCGCTTCTGCGCCGCCAAGCCCGCGCCGATGACGCAGTGGGGACCATACCGCAGCGCGGGTGCGTACAGATCCAGCGGCTCGGCGCGGGACGCGGCGAAGGCCGAGCCTTCACGCTGGGCGTCGCTGTCATTGGAGTAGGTCACGTGACCCTGGAAGAAGCGTCCCACGAGGTCATGGCGGTTGCCGAGATTGTCTGACGCCAGCAGCAACCGGACGTTCTCGATCCCGCCTGTGGCCAGGACGTAGCGCGTCGCCTTTGCCTTGTGCCGCTTGCCGTCCAGGCAGGCGATGTCCAGGCCTGTGATCGTGTTCCGCTCGCGACGAATGCGGACGACGTTGGCATAGAGGTAGACGTCGATATTGGGCGCTTCGGCGAACTGGGTGCGAAAGCGATCGAACGCCGGGCGGTCGGTGCGACCCGAAATGCGCGCGAACAGGCGGGGCGCGGGGAAAAAGCCGTCCCTGGCGTCCAGGGCCAGGGGTTGCAGGCTGGCTTCGGCCGCGTTCGGGCGCTCCGGCGGGAACCGATCGATCTCCAGCATGTCGCAGGCGCGGTCATAGTAAGGCTGCATCGCCTCGCGGCTGATCGGCCAGCCGCTATAGGGGATCCAGGCGCGCTCGGCGAAGTCCGCCGGGTCCAGCGGTCCGCACTTGCCGCCCCAGACATGGCCAGAGCCGCCGAGGGCTCGAACGCGCGATTGGACCGGAAACTCATGGAGCGGGCGATCCTTATTGCCGTCGGCCTTCTGCACGCAGGCTCCGGCGTAGAGCGCCTGGGTTTCGGGCTCCATCTCGCGGCCGCCGCTTTCCAGGACGACGACTTTCAAGGGACCGCCGGCCAGTTCCTTGGCCAGGGTGATGCCGGCCAGACCGCCGCCGATAATCACCAGATCGGCTTCCAAATGGCTGGCGTCAGGCAAGGTTCGAGCGTCGATGATCGCCATCGTTGAAAAACTCGCTGATTGTTGAGGGGGGAAGACCGCCGCGCGCCGGGTGTTGGCCCTAGGCTTGGCGGCGAGGGACCTTCTCCGATCCGATCGACATCGCCGGATCGGAGAAGGCAGGCAGTGGTGGTGCGCTAGGGCGTTCCGCCGTTTCGGGCAGAGCGATGAACGCCTTAGTCGCGAGCGCCTCGGCTCTTGAGGTAGTTGACCACCGAGGCATGGCCGTTCTTGCGGGCCATGCCCAGCGGGGAGCGCATTTCCCCAGGATTGGCCTCGACGGCGCGGTTCACGTCAGCGCCGCGCTCGACAAGGTACTTCACGACCGCCAGCTCGCCCTGGAGGGCGGCGCCGATCAGCGGGGTCTCGTCGCCGGGGACGAAGGACTCCACATCGGCTCCGCGGGCCACCAAGGCTTGCACGATGTCGAGGCGGCCGACCCGCGAGGCCTGGATCAGAGGATTGCCGTCGCCGCGAACAGCCAGGTTGGGATCGGCGCCGGCGGCCAGCAGGGCGCGGACCACGTCAGCCTGTCCGCTGCGCGCAGCCTCGATCAGCGGTGAGCCGTCGCCGCGGGCGATGTAGTTGGGGTTGGCGCCCAGCGCGATCAGCTCACGCACGGTCTGCAGGTCTTTCCGATCCACCGCGTCGTAGAGCGGCCGGCCAAGATGCCGCGCGACGGCGCGACGCGCCTCCTCAGGGGTCTGTTGCACCGTTCGGGCGGGCTGCGTGGCCCAGGCCGCAGCGGCGGTCGAGAGGCCAAGGACGGCCACGGCGACGGCTCCGGCCAGATGGCGACGGCGGTCGGTTTGATGGTGGGTGAGCATCGTGAAGCGCTCCTTCAATTGCTTGTTGGCCGAGGCTGGCCAGTGGCAGCCCAGCGGGGGTGCGCAGGCGGCCAGCTGGGTCTTCAGCATGGCTTCGCCATAGGCGCGGCGGGTCTTGGGGTGGCGGGCCAGCACCGCCGCATCGCAGGCGATCTCCTGGTCGATGCGCAGGGTGGCCGCGCCGAGGTGGACGAACGGGTTGAACCAGAAAAGGCACTGCAGTCCGGTCACGACGGCATTGATCTGGGCGTCCCCGACGGCGAGGTGGTTGCGCTCGTGGGCCAGGATCAGGGCCTGCTCTTCGGGCGTGTACTGTCGGTCGAAGTCCGCCGGCAGCACGACGCACGGCGCCACGGCGCCAATCACGGCGGGACCGACGCCAGGCTTTTCGGCGCGCAGCAGTCGATCTTCCCCGGTTCGGCTGAGCGCGCCGAGCGAGCGGACGAAACGACGTTGTCGCTCGACCTGCAGGATCAGCCCTCCGAACGCCACGATCAGCCAGAGGCCCAGCGTGATCTCGCCGACCGGGATGGCGGGCAGTGGCGCCGGTTGCGGCGATTTCGGCGCCGTGACGCTGCTCGGCGCCGACGAGGGCGACGGCGAAATCGCAGCCGTTGAGCTCACGGTGGAGGGCGCGGGCAGAACGATCGTCCTGGCCGGGATCAGCAGGGCGAGGATCGACAGCGGGACGATCAGCCAGAGCGCATAGGCGTTGCGCGCTCCGAAGACCTTGCGGACGGGCCGCCGCAGGGCCAGCACCAGCAGCACGGCCGCCGCAAGGGCCAGGTTGGCTTCGCCCACGAAGAGGAGGATGTCACTGACCATCGTCTATCCGCTCCAGCAGGCGACGCAGTTCGGCGACGTCTTCGGGATTGAGCTTTTCGCGCTTGGAGAAATGGCTCACCAGCGGGGCGAGGCGCCCGTCGAACAGGCGGTCCAACAGGCCCTGGCTCTCGGAGTCCACATAGTCCTCGCGGCCGATCAGGGGGCGATAGAGAAAGCGCCGGCCGTCCTTGTCGGCGGCGATGGCGCCCTTCTTGAGCAGCCGGTTCAACAGGGTCTTCACGGTGCCTTCCGCCCAGCCATGATCCTTGGCCAGGATGGCCAGCACCTCCTCGGCCGGCTTGGGGCTGTCGGCCCAGAGCACCTTCATGACTTCGCTCTCGGCGCCGCTGATACGTTGTGATGTCGTTTCCATGAGCGGACGATTACGCACGTAAACGTTTCCGTCAAGTGATCGATTACGCATGTAAACGAAATGTAATGCAGCGTTGGAGGCGCAAGCGAAGCGGCTTAACGCTCGAGAGCGGAGGAGTCGTACATGCCAGACACGCTTCAGCTTGGCCTGCCGGGCCTTGAGTCGCCCACGCCGACGGATCGGCTGATGTTCCTGCTGTATCCTGACCGGCGGACGGCCGAGCGCATCGCGCTGGAGGCCGCGCGACTGAAACGGGCGTCAGGACTGGCCGGCCCGCTTCTCCAGACCGACCGCCTCCACATCACCCTGCATCATCTGGGCGACTATGCGGGCCTGCCCAACGACATTGTCAGCAAGGGTCGCTTCGCTGGCGACGCCGTCGAGGCCGGGGCGTTCGAGGTGGTCTTCGATCGGGCCGCCAGTTTCGCCAATCGCTCCGGCAACAACCCCTTCACGTTGCAGGGCGGGGAGGGGATTCAGCCGCTCATCGCCTTCCAGAAAGCGCTGGGAGAGAAGATGGCGGGCGCCGCGCTTCGACCCGACCGGAGTTTCACGCCGCACATCACCCTGCTCTACGACCGGCAGGTGCTGCCGGAGCAGGCGATCACGCCCATCAGATGGACGGTGAGCCGCTTTGCCCTGGTGCAGAGCAAGCTTGGGCGGACCCAGCACATCGTCCTGCGCGAGTGGGATCTGGGCTGATCCTGGCCGGCGCGGGGCGGATCAGTCTGTTGCTCTGAGCCGGTTCGATGGCAGGAAGAGGCCAAGGCTCGATTCGACCCGGCACGGACCTCGTCATGACTCCCACCCTGTACGGCATCAAGAATTGCGACACGGTCTCCAAGGCCCGCAAATGGCTCGACGATCACGGGCGGTCGTATGCTTTCCATGACTACAAGGCCGCGGGAATCGATCGACCGCGTCTTGAGGCCTGGGTTGCGGAGCTGGGCTGGGAGGTTGTGCTCAATCGCGCGGGCACGACGTTCCGAAAGCTCCCGGACGCCGACCGGCAGGATCTCGACGCCGCCAAGGCGGTTGAGCTGATGCTGGCCCAGCCTTCGATGATCAAGCGCCCTATTCTAGACCTTGGCGATCGGCGCGTGGTCGGCTTCAAGCCGGACTGGTACGCCGCCGCGTTCGGCTGACGGACGCCGACGAATATTGTTCGTCGCCTCCCGGGCGAAGTTTAAGACGACATGCCCGGGCGGTTCGGTCTATCAGTGGGGGCTAAGCTCGCGAAGCGCGGGCTCATGGAGGGCATTTCGCGCGTGGGGAAGAACGCCGTCTCGCGATACGAGCTGGTCATCTTCGACTTTGACGGCACGCTGGCCGACAGCGCCGCGTGGATGATGCGCGCCGTCAATCCCATGGCGCGTCGCTACGGCTTCAAGACCGTCACGGAAGACGAGATCGAGATGCTGCGGGGCCGCAGCACGCGCGAGGTTATCCGGTATCTCGGCGTGTCGCCGTGGAAGCTTCCGCTGATCGCGCGGGCCGGCAAGAAGCTTATGGCCGCCGACGCCCACACCATTCCGCTCTTCCCTGAGACCGAAAAGATGCTTCGGGCGCTGCACGCGGCGGGCGTGAAGATCGCCGTTGTCAGCTCCAACAGCGAGACGGTGATCCGCCGTGTGCTGGGCGAGGAGCTGGGCAATCTGATCAGCCTCTACGCCTGCGGCGCGTCGCTGTTTGGCAAGGCGCGCAAGTTCAGGCAGGTCACGCGCCAGGGCGTCGCCCGCGACAAGATCATCTGCATTGGCGATGAGACCCGCGACATCGAAGCTGCGCGGGCTGTTGGCCTTGATTGCGGCGCCGTCGGCTGGGGCTACGCCAAGCCTTCGATCCTGGCGCAACATGGCCCCACCGTGTCCTTCAACTCGATGTCGGAAATTATTTCGTACGTCGGCGCATCCAAGGCGGCCGTCGGCGGCGACTAACCTTCGAAAGCGCGAGAGATCGCGCTCCAACGAGGGGTAACTTCCATGGCCGACCTGTTCCGTGACTTCTGGTGGCTTCTGTTTCCGATGGCGTTCACCGCGATCGGCATCTTCCGCCAATGGCTGAACTGGCGCGCGCGTCTTGAGCTGACCCAGACGCTGCGGGCGTTCGCAGAAAAGGGGCTCGAGCCGCCGGCCGCGCTCCTGAACCAATTGAAGTGATGGGGGGCGACGATGTTTGACTTTTTCAACCGCTATTGGTGGCTGCTGTTTCCGATCGCGTTCTTCGTCTACGGGGCGTTCCAAAGCTGGCTGTCGTATCGCTCGAACCGCGCGACTCTGGACCTGATCAAGACCTACGCCACATCAGGACGTGAGCCGCCGCCCGAGCTTCTGAACCGTCTGGACAAGCGCCACAACTTCGACGCCGATGATGCGGCCGAGCGCGGCCGCCAAAACAGCAGTTACGACGGCTGGTACCAGGTGGTGCTGTTCGGCATGCTCTGCGTCGGCTTCTCCTATGCAGCCTTTGCGGACATCTACGGGATGGGCGAGGCGTTCACGATCGTGGCTTTCGTGATGGCCGCCCTGAGCGCCGCGTCGTTGGCCCAGGTGCTGTTCAGCCGCAAGCGGCCGCGCGACTGATGGACGCCGCGCTCGTCAGACAGGCGCGCGCGGGCTCTGAGGTCGCTTTCGCCAGGCTGGTGGCGATCCACGAGAAGCCGCTGCGGGGCTTTTTACGCAAGAGCGGCTGGATCGACGCCGACGACATCGCCCAGGAAGCCTTCGTGGCGGCCTGGAGTGATTTGCCAAGGCTTCGCGATGACGCCGGCTTTCGGGCTTGGCTGTACGGCGTCGCCTGGAAAAAGGCTCTATCCCAGCGTCGCGGCGCCCAGCGCGCCGCCGCCCGGGACGAGGCCTGGCGTGGCGAGCAGGACCTGGAGGCCGCCGCCGAGGTCGCCGCCGAAGATCGCCTGGCGCTGGAAACGGCGCTGGCGACTCTGCCGGAAGATCAGCGCGCGTGTGTCACCCTGTGCCTTGGACAGGCCTGGTCTCACGCGGAGGTTTCAGACGCTTTGGGCATTCCCTTGGGCACTGTGAAATCGCATGTTACCCGCGGCCGCGAACGGCTGCTGGCGGTTCTGGGAGGATCTCGATGACCCCTGATGATCAGCTCTCGGCCTTTCTGGGGGAGCAGCCGGCGACAAGCCGCGCGGATCTGTTCACCGCCGTGGTGATGCAGAAGATCGAACGCCGCGCGTTTCTTGGGCGGATCGCCGCGGCCGGCGGGTGGGCGGGCGTGGTCGGCCTGGTCGCCTGGGCCTGCGCGCCGGCGCTGAACGTGCTGATCGGCGCGCTGGCGCCGGGTCTGGCCCCCCCTGCGGCGGCGCTGGCCCTGGTGGCGGCCACGCTGCTGGTCAGCAGTCCCTCGGTCCGGCGAAGGCTCGGCCTCGCCACCGCCTAGCGCCTTACGAAAGTTTCATGGCGAACGGCGCCTCCAAACGGGGGCGTGAACGCCTCTTACCAGTGAAGGCGGCGCTGTGGCGTCGTTCACCGAACTGGAGGATTTGAGAATGGGTCCCGAAATCATCGTCCCGGTCGCGCTCTTCGCGATGATCTGCGCCGTCGTCTGCGTGCCGCTGTACCTGAAGAGCAAGGAGCGCATGGAAATGCAGGCGACTCTCCGTCTCGCCATCGAGAAGGGCCAGCCGGTCCCGCCCGAGGTGATCGAGGCCCTGACCCGTAATGTGAAGACGCCGCCGACCCGGCTGCGCGATCTGCGCGCCGGGATCATCTGGCTGGCGATCGGCGTCGGCGTGGCGCTGGCGACTTACTTCGGCGACTTCATCCATGGCGACGGCGATTTCGACGGCTTTGGCATCGCCTGCATTCCCGCCGTGATCGGCGTGGCGTTCATTGTTTTGAGCTTCTTCAATCCGAACAAGGAACAACGGGTCTAGCGCCCGAAGCCTTGGGAGGGGCTTGATTTCAATGGGCATGGAACGCCCGCCAACAGGACACGATGTCGAGCTCGCCGCGCAGGCGGCCGCTGGAGATCGGCTGGCCTATGGGGAACTGGTGCGGCGGCATGGCTCCACCGTCCGGGGGCTGCTGCGACGCCTTGGCGCCGACGCCGCGACCGCCGACGACCTGGCGCAGGACGCCTTCATGACGGGCTTCGAGCAAGTGGCGGAGTTTCGCGGGGAGGGGACCTTCGGGGCGTGGATCAAGAAGATCGCCGCGCGGCTGTATCTAAAGCGCGTCAAGCGCGAGGCGCGTCTGATTTTCTCGGACACGATCGAGCCGCTCGAAGAGATATCCGCCCGGGATGCGTCCAGCGACGCCGCCAGCCGTATCGATCTCGACGAGGCGCTCAAGAGCCTCTCACGGGGCGAGCGCCTGTGCGTTTCGCTTTGTTACGGGGCCGACTGGTCCCACGGCGAAGCGGCGGAGGCATTGAACATCCCGATCGGCACGGTGAAATCCCATGTCAAACGTGGTTTGGACAAACTTCGGGCGAAGCTCGCCCGACCGGATGAGGGCGCGAGGAGGGAAGCTCATGGCTGAACCCGATTTCGAAGCGCAATTGACCCGCATGTTCGCTCAGGCGCCGTCGTTTCCTGACGCGGCGCTGTTCAACGCGGAAGTCATGGCCAAGTTGGACCGAGGGTGGGCGATGCGACGGATGTTCATCGCCGTCGCGGGAACGGGCGCAGGCCTGATCGGCGCCTTCCAGATCTTCGGCAGCCGGTTCTCAAACGAACTGGCGCAGCTCTCCCGCGAGGGCAGCCATGGTCTGGAGACCGAGATCAATGGCGGATGGGCCAGGTTGACGGCTCTGCTGAGCACACCGTCCAGCGCCGAAGCCGTCTGGCTGGCGGCCGGGCTAGCGGTCGTCGCCCTGGCGTTTGCGGTGACCCGGCTGGTCGAAGATTTTTAAGCGGCTGCCGGCGGCTTATCACTGTTCATGTTGCGGTGCGGCGCGATCTCGCCCACAAACGGCGCCCAAAAGCGTCTTAGGGAGGGTTCGCCCTGTCCGCCCATCGTGAAGAGACGGTCCGCCGTCTGGCCGCCCCTGACATCGCCGCTCGCAAGGGCGGCGTGCCCATTGTCTGTCTGACCGCCTACACCGCGCCTGTCGCGGCGGCGCTCGACGACGCCTGTGACGTGCTGCTGGTCGGGGACTCGGTGGGCATGGTCGTGCATGGCCTGCCCAACACCGTCGGCGTGACCATGGAGATGATGATCCTGCACGGTCAGGCCGTGATGCGGGGCTCCAAGAAGGCCATGGTCGTCGTCGACATGCCGTTCGGCTCCTACGAGGCCTCGCACGAGGAGGCCTACGCCAACGCCGTGCGGATCATGAAGGAGACGGGCGCCCAGGCGGTGAAGGTCGAGAGCGGCCCGACCGTACCCGAGACGATCGCCTACCTGACCCGCCGCGGCGTGCCGGTGATGGGCCACGTCGGCCTTCGCCCGCAAGCGGTGCTGCTGGAAGGCGGCTTCAAGGCCAAGGGCAAGGATGATGCGGGCCGCGCCAAGGTGCTGGAGGAGGCGCGTCTGACCGCCGAGGCCGGCGCTTTCGCCATCGTCGTGGAAGGTGTCGCCGAAAGCCTGGCGCGCGAGGTGACCGAGTCGGTCTCCGTGCCGACCATCGGCATCGGCGCCTCGGCCGGTTGCGATGGCCAGGTGCTGGTCGTCGACGACATGCTGGGCCTGTTCGACTGGACGCCCAAGTTCGTGCGTCGCTACGCCGACCTGAAGGGCGAGATCGAGCGGGCGGCCGCGCAATACGCCAGCGACGTGCGTGATCGCAGCTTCCCGGGGCCGGCGGAAACCTACTACGCCAAGAAGCCGTAAAACGGCGCGTTGCGACCGCGCGCGGCACGCTATAGGTTCGCCGCCTCAGCGGACGGCCCTTCGTCCGCCACAATCTGTCCTAAACCCGACGGTGTTTCTCGCATGAGCGGGAAGCGCCCAAGGGCCAGCGCCTGTTTTCGGAGCCTCGTTTCGTGGTCGATGTTTTTGACGAAGTCGAAGAACAGCTTCGGGCGGAGCGTTACCGCACGCTAGCCAAGAAGTCGCTGCCCTGGGTGGCGGCGGTGACGGCGGCGGCGGTGATCGGCGTGGGCGGCTACTGGGGTTGGACCAGCTATCAGACCGGCCTGACCGACAAGGCCTCGCAGGCCTATCAAGCCGCACTGCAGACCGCGCAGACTCAAGGGCCGACCAAGGCGTTCGCCGGCTTCAAGGCTGTCGCTGACACCAACGCCAAGGGCTACAAGTCCCTGGCCCTGATGCAGATGGGCGCCATCCGCCTTGAGGAGAAAAAGACCCAGGAGGCCGTCGGCTATTTCGACGAGGCCGCCAAGGTCGCTCCCAGCCCGATGATCGGTGATCTGGCCCGCCTCAAATCCGCCTTCGCCTTGATGGACACCGCTTCCTACAAGGACATCGAGACGAGGTTGACGCCTTTGGCGGGGGAAAAGAGCCCATATCGCGTGTACGCCAAGGAAGCCCTGGCCTTCGCCAAGCTGCAGGCCGGTGATCTGGCCGGCGCGCGCTCGGAGTTCGTGATCCTGGCCAACTCGCTGGACGCCAACACATCCGAAGCCATTCGCCAGCGCGCCCAGGCGGCGATGCAACTGATCGACTCCGGCTCGGCCAAGGATCTGGCCGCGGCGGTCAAGGCCGCGGCGACGCTGCCGTCCGCGCCGCCTATGATGCAAATGCCGCCCGCCGTCGCCCCGAACGCCGCCCAATGAGCCTCAAGATGAACTCCAAGCGTTCCGTCGCGCTGGTCGCGCTGATGACGGCGGCCGTGACGGTCAGCGGTTGCTCGACCGTTTCCAAGCTCAACCCCTTCGACAAGAGCGACGAGAACAAGAGCACGGCCAGCCAAGGTCAGCGGATTTCGATCATCGCCTTTGACCAGAAGGTCGAGGCCAGCGAGTCGCTGAAGGGCGCCGACTTCTTCCTGCCCGATCCCGTCGTGCAGACCGAATGGCGTCTGCCGGGTGGCAATCCGGAACAGTCGATCGAGCATGTTGATGCGGGCAAGGCCTTCCAGATCGCCTGGAAGAAGGGCTTCGGCAAGAAGGGCGGGGCCAAGTTCCACGTCACCGCGCCGCCGGTCGCTTCGGGTGACCGCATCTTTGTGATGGACGGTGAAGCCGACGTGGTCGCGATGGACGCGCGCACCGGCGACACGATCTGGCGCAAGGACCTGCGTCCGGCCGCCGGCCCGACGACGAAGGGCGGCTTCCTGGGGCTGATCCCCAAGAAGAATGACCGCCTGGGCTTTGGCGGCGGCGTCGCTCTGGGCCCCGACAACAAGCTCTACGTGGCTTCGGGCTTCCGCTTCGTCGCCCAGATCGACGCGGCGACCGGCGCGATGGGCTGGACCCAACCGACCTCCACGCCGATCCATGCTGCGCCGACGGTTGTCGATGGCCGGGTTTTCGTCGTCTCGACCGACAACGAACTCCTGACGTTCGCGTCGGAGAACGGGGTGCCAGGCTGGACCTATCAGGCGCTCAGCGAACCTGCGCGCATCCTCGCCGCCTCGACGCCGGCCGTCAGCGGCGACACGGTGGTTTCCGGCTTCGCGTCGGGGGAACTGGTCGCCCTGCGCGCCGCTAACGGCAACGACCTGTGGAACGAAGCGCTGAGCCGCGCCAGCCGCACCAACGCGCTGTCGGAGATCCGCGACATCCCGGGCCGCCCGGTGATCTACAAGGGCGACGTTTTCGCCGTCAGCCACTCGGGCGTCTTCGCCGCCACCGACCTGCGCTCGGGCCAGGCGCGCTGGAGCCTGCCCGTCACCGCGATCACCACGCCATGGGCGGCGGGCGACGTCGTCTACGTCGTGGACAAGTCCGGCCAGGTGATCTGCGTGTCGCGCGAAAGCGGCTCGGTCTACTGGATCCAGGATCTGAACGACTCGGCCAACCTCTCGAAGAAGCAGAAGAAGAAGCGGGCCAAGAAGCCGCGTCTGTGGTCGACCCCGATCCTGGCCAATGGCCGCCTGATCACGGTGTCCAGCGAGGGTGAGGCCGTCGCCCTGAACGCCAAGACCGGCGCCAAGGAAAAGACCCTGAAGATCGGTTCGCCGGTCCTGCTGAACCCGATCGCCGTGGGTGACATGATCTATCTCGTCACCGACGACGCCGAGCTGATCGCTATCCGCTAAGCTTCCGGTCCCGCGCGGGACCTGAGGCCCAAACCCTTGAAGCCCGGGTCGGCGCAAGCCGGCCCGGGCCTTCGCTTTTTCGGCTCCCTTTTGCGATAGGGGCGAAAATCGACTACTGGACGCCTATGCCTTTGAAACTCGCCATCGTCGGCCGGCCCAATGTGGGCAAGTCCACGCTGTTCAACCGCCTCGCCGGCAAGAAGCTGGCGATCGTCGACGACCAGCCGGGCGTCACGCGCGACCGCCGTTACGCCTCCGGCAGCCTGGGGGATCTTGAGCTCGAGCTCATCGATACCGCCGGCTTCGAGGATGTCGACGACTCCAGCCTCGAGGCGCGGATGCGCGCCCAGACCGAGGCCGCGATCGAAGAGGCGGACGTCTCGCTCTTCGTCTTCGACAGCCGCGAGGGCGTCACCGCGCTCGACGAGGTGTTCGCCGCCATCCTGCGCAAGCGCGACAAGCCCGTCATCGTCGCGGCCAACAAGGCCGAGGGTAAGGCGGGCGAGGCCGGCGCCGGCGAAGCCTTCCGTCTGGGCCTGGGCGAGCCGATCCCGATCTCGGGTGAGCACGGCGAGGGCATGGCTGAGCTCTATGCCGCTCTGCTGGCCTTCGAGCCTCAAGTCGAGGCCGGCGACGACGAGGACGACGACAGCAAGCCGATCCGCATCGCCATCATCGGCCGCCCCAACGCGGGCAAGTCGACGCTGGTGAACCGCCTCTTGGGCGAAGATCGCCTGCTGACCGGTCCCGAAGCGGGCATCACCCGCGATTCCATCTCGGTCGACTGGGAATGGGACGGCCGCAAGATCCGCCTGGTCGACACGGCCGGCCTGCGCCGCAAGGCCAAGGTCCAGGACAAGCTGGAGAAGCTGTCGACCGCCGACACCATCCGCGCCATCACCTTCGCCGAGGTGGTGCTGTTGGTCATGGACGCCACCCATCCGTTCGAGATCCAGGACCTGCAGATCGCCGACCTGGCGGAGCGGGAAGGGCGGGCCGTGGTGTTCGTGCTGGCCAAGTGGGACCTGATCGAGGACCAGGCCGCGCACCTTACCGCCTTCCGCGAGCACGCCGAGCGCATGTTGCCCCAGCTGCGCGGCGCGCCGGTCGTGGCGCTCTCGGGCGAGACCGGCAAGGGCATCGGCCACCTGATGCCGGCGGTGATCAAGACGCATCGTGACTGGTCGACCAAGGTCAAGACCCGCGACCTGAACGACTGGCTGCAAATGGCCATGCAGCGTCACCCGCCGCCTGCGGTCAGTGGTCGTCGCGTGAAGCCCAAGTACATGGCCCAGACCAAGGCCCGTCCGCCGACGTTCGTGCTGTTTTCCAGCCGCGCCGACCAGATGCCCGATCACTATCGGCGCTACCTGATCAACAGCCTGCGCGAGAGTTTCGATCTGCCCGGCGTGCCGCTGCGGATCACGATCAAGTCGGGCGCGAACCCCTACGCCGATGGCGAGGCCAAGGGGCACAGCGGCCGTGGCAAGCGCGAGTTCGAGCGCCGGGAGCGGGAAGAAGAGCGCATCCGCGCCTCGCGCAACACGGTCAAGAAGTCCAAGCGCCTGGCCGCTGAAGCCGCCGCCAAGGCGGCGGAGGCTGCTGGCTTGCCGGATCCGGGTAAGGCGGCGGTGAAGCCCGTGAAGAAAAAGGGCCCCGCCGTCGCAAAGGCTGCTCCGAGCGAGGCCGCCGGTGTGTCGGAACCCGGCAAGGCGGCGGTCAAGTCCGTGAAGGCCAAGGGGCCGCGCGCCCAGAAGAAGGTCGCCACGACGCCCAGCTACAAGGTCGGGACCAAGACGGCCGGCGGCAAGGCCGCCGCGCCGCGCCGTCCGGCTGCGGGTTCGCGCACGGTTCGTGGGAACACCGGGCCCGGTCGCCCTAAAGGGCGCTAAGCAGAGCCGAAAATGGCCGCCGCTTTGTCAGCGGCGGCCATCTAGAACCCGTTACTGCGGGTTCGTCCCCCCACGGGATCAGAATTCTTCCCAATCGCTGGACGGCGCGACCGCAACGGCGGCGGAGCCGGGGCGCGCGGAAGCCTGGATTCGGGCGCGCGGCGCGGCCATGGCGGGCTCGGGGCGCGGCGCTGCGGCTTGCGGGCGTTGGGCGACATAGCTCGCGCCCGTCTGGAACCGCGAGACCTGCCGCGCCAGATCCTGGGCCTCGCCGCGCAGCTGGGCCGCCGACGTCGTGGCCTGTTCGACCATCGCGGCGTTCTGCTGGGTGACCTGGTCCATCTGGTTGACGGCGGAGTTGACCTCGTTCAGGCCCGTCGCCTGCTCCTGGGCGGACTCGGCGATCTCGCGGATGAGGGTGTCGATCTCGCCGACCTTGGCCACGATGGCGGTCAGCGCCTGGCCCGTGTCGCCGACAAGGCGAACCCCGCGCTCGACCTGGGCGGTGCTGCTGGCGATCAGTTGCTTGATCTCCTTGGCCGCCTCGGCGGAGCGTTGAGCCAGAGCGCGGACCTCCTGAGCGACGACCGCGAAGCCCCGGCCGGCTTCACCGGCGCGGGCGGCTTCGACGCCGGCGTTCAGGGCCAGAAGGTTGGTCTGGAACGCGATCTCGTCGATGACGCCGATGATCTGGGTGATCTGGCCCGAGGACTTCTCGATCTCGCCCATGGCGGAGACCGCCTCGCGGACGACCTCGCCGGAGCGGTCGGCCTCGCGACTGGCCGAGGAAGCGGCGGCCGAGGCCTGCTTGGCGCCATCGGCGCTGCGCTTGACGGTCGCAGTGATCTCGTCGAGCGCGGCGGCGGTCTCTTCCAGGCTGGCGGCCTGTTGTTCGGTACGCTTGGAGAGGTCGTTGGAGGCGCTGGCGATCTCGACCGCGCCGCTCTCCATGCCGCCGGCGGCCTCGGCGATCGCGCCCATGGCGTCTTTGAGGCTGTCGACGGCCGCGTTGAAGTCCGCCTTCAGCCGATCGTGGCGCGCGTCGAAATGCGCGTCGATCCGGACGGTGAGGTCGCCTTGGGCCAGTCTCTGGAGGCTGTTGGCGAGGGCTGAGACGATCTCGTCCTGCTCCTGCCGCATGGCGTCCCGCTCGCGTTCGCTTTCAAGCCGCTCGGTCTCGGCGGCGGTGACGTCAGCCGCGAACTTGATGACCTTGGCCAGCTTGCCGTGCCGGTCGAACACGGGATTGTACGTGGCCTGGATCCAGATCTCACGGCCGCCCTTACCGACGCGCTTGTATTTTCCCGTCAGGAACTCACCGGCCTTTAGGCGTTGCCAGAAGTCGCGATACTCCGCACCGGCGGCGAAGGCCGGATCGACGAACAGGCTGTGGTGGCGCCCCTGGATCTCGCCCAAGCCGTAACCGACAGCGCGCAGGAAGTTGTCGTTTGCCGTGATGATCGACCCGTCGAGATTGAACTCAATCACAGCCTGGGAACGCTGAATGGCGGCGACAATGCCTTCAAGTTCGCAAATACGATTGGCTTGGTCGCCTGTGTCGCGGCCAATAGAGAACAGAGCCATTCGAGGTCCCGGTGGGTTGCTTGGACTATCAAGCATCACAACTGGCCGCGCATGGTTAACGGGCCGCTAATGCTCCCGTTTGGGGCGACCTATCGCCGAACGCGGTTCTAAAATCGCCATCCAGAGTGGAAGTCTGACAGCGTCAGACAACCCTTGCGTCCATGAAGGCGGCGCCGCCGAATCGGTCAGGCGTCGATCGACGCTGATTCCTGGCCGCGTTCCTTGAAGCGAACCACACCCTTGGCCGCCTCGCGATCAGTGCGCAGCAGATCGACCATGAACGGCGCGATGGTCTCTGGTGCGGGGACCGTCGCGGGGTTTTCGCCCGGGAAAGCGGCGGAGCGCATCTTGGTCCGCATGGCGCCAGGGTCGACGCAGAAGGCGCGAACAGTCGTGTTCTCCATCTCGTCGGCATAGACGTCGACGAGGGCCTCCAGGGCGGCCTTGGTCGCGGCGTAGGCGCCCCAGAAGGCGGGACGGCTCTTGGCGACGCTGCTGGAGAAGAACACCGCCCGGCCGGCGTCCGACGCGCGCAGCAGCGGATCCATGCTGCGGATCAGGCGCCAGTTGGCCGTCAGGTTGGTGGACAGGATCATGTCCCAGCCCTTGGGCTCCAGATGGCTGACGGGCGTCAGGGGGCCCAGCACGCCGGCGGCGCCGACCAGGATGTCGAGCTTGCCCCAGCGCTTGTGAATGGCCGCGCCGAGGTGATCCAGGCCATCGGCCTCACGCAGGTCCAGCGGTACGAGCGTGGCGCGCTCGCCCGTCGCCTGCAGGATCGCATCGTCCAGCGCTTCCAGAGCGCCTTGCGTCCGCCCCACGGCGATCACGTGCGCGCCGGCCTTGGCCAGGCCCAGGGCGACGGCTTCGCCGATGCCGCGCGTGGCGCCGGTGACAAGAGCGATGCGGCCGGCCAGCGGCTTGGAGGAGTCGGAGGTCATGGGCGCGTTCTAGAGCAGGGAAGCGGAAACGAAAACCGGCGGAAGCCCTTAAGCCTCTAGGATTTCTGACGGCCGCTTGGCGTAATGCTGGGCGATCACCGAGCAGGCCATCAGCTGGATCTGATGAAAGATCATCAGCGGCAACACGATGACCCCCGCGGTCGGGCCGGGGAACAGGATGCCGGCCATCGGCACGCCCGTCGCCATGCTCTTCTTGGAGCCGCAGAACATGATGGTGATCTCGTCCTCCTTCGAGAAGCCGAGCGCGCGCGCGCCATAGGTCGTGGCGGCCAGCACGATCGCCAGCAGAACGCAGCAGGCCAGCAGCAACGCGATCATCTCCACGGCCGAGACCTTGGCCCAGATGCCGCCGACGACCGCCTCGCTGAAGGCGGCGTAGACCACCAGAAGGATCGAGCCGCGATCGACATAGCCGACCAGTTGCTTGTGCTTCTCGACCCATTGGGCGACCAGCGGCCGGGCCAGCTGGCCGACAATGAAGGGCAGCAGCAGTTGGACGATGATGTCCTTGATCGACTCCCAGCCCCCGGCTGCGCCGCTCTCGGTATGCATCAGGACGCTGACCAGCACCGGCGTGATGAAGATGCCGAACAGGTTGGAGGCCGAGGCCGCGCAGACCGCCGCGGCGACATTGCCGCGAGCGATCGAGGTGAAGGCGATCGACGACTGCACCGTCGACGGCAGGCAGCACAGGAACAGCATGCCCGCCGCCAGGGTCGAGGACAGAACGCCCAGCTTGCTGGCCACAAGGCCCAGCACCGGGAACATCACGAAGGTGAAGGCCAGGATCGTCAGGTGCAGGCGCCAGTGCGTGACGCCCGCCACCACAGCCTCGCGCGACAGCTTGGCGCCGTGCAGAAAGAATAGCAGGGCGATCGCCAGCTTGACGATGACCGACAGGCCTTCCGCCGCCGCGCCGCGGACAGGCAGAACCGAGGCCAGCACGACCATGCCGAACAGGGCGATGACGTAGGGCTCGATTTTCAGCTTATCGAGCAGGCTCTTGAAACCCATGGACAAAATCCTCGTCCCGCCCAGTCTTGGCGGGACGAGGGATATGTCACGCGCTGACCAGCAGCGAAAGCTGCTTGTCGTTGGTTTCGTTGCGACCCTCGGCGATCTCGCGGTCCGTCAGGCGGGTCGGATAGTCGCCGGTGAAGTAGTGATCGGTGAACTGCGGGGTCGCCGGGTCGCGCTGACCCGCTTCCAGGGCGTCGTAGAGACCGTCCACGGACAGGAAGCCCAGCGAGTCGACCTCCAGGAACCGGGCCATCTCTTCCAGCGACTTGTTGGCCGCCAGCAGCTGCTCACGCTCGGGCATGTCGATGCCGTAGAAGTCGGGCCACTTGATCGGCGGGCTGGCCGAGCGGAGGTGGACCTCCTTGGCGCCGGCTTCGCGAACCATGCGGACGATCTTCAGCGAGGTAGTGCCGCGCACGATCGAGTCGTCGATCAGGACGACGCGCTTGCCGGCCAGGACCGCGCGATTGGGGCTGTGCTTCATGCGCACGCCCAGTTCGCGCACGCCCTGGGTGGGCTGGATGAAGGTGCGGCCCACATAGTGGTTGCGGATGATGCCCATCTCGAACGGCAGGCCGCTCTGCTGGGCGTAGCCGAGGGCGGCCGGCACGCCGCTGTCGGGCACGGGCACCACGACATCGGCCTCGACGCCGGTTTCCTTGGCCAGGTTCATGCCCATGCGCTTGCGCACGCCATAGACCGAGCGACCGTTCACGACGCTGTCGGGACGGGCGAAATAGACATACTCGAACACGCAAGGACGCGCCGGAGCGGTCTGGAAGGGCTTGGTCGAGGTGATGCCGGTCTCTTCGATCACCACCATCTCGCCGTGCTCGATGTCGCGGACGAAGCGCGCGCCGATCATGTCGAGCGCGCAGGTCTCAGACGCCAGCACCGGCTTGCCGTCCAGATCACCCAGCACCAGCGGCCGGATGCCCAGCGGGTCGCGCACGCCGATCATCTTCTTGTTGGTGATCGCCACCAGGGCGTAGCCGCCCTCGATCTGGCTGATCGCATCGACGAAGCGATCGACGATCTTGGCCTTCCGCGAGCGCGCGATCAGGTGAAGGATCGCTTCGGAGTCCGAGGTCGACTGGAAGATCGCGCCTTCCTGCACCAGGCGCTCGCGCAGGGTCAGGAAGTTGGTCAGGTTGCCGTTGTGGGCGATCGCCACGCCGCCGGTTTCGAGATCGGCGAACATCGGCTGGACGTTGCGGATGAAGCTGCCGCCGGCCGTCGAATAGCGCGTGTGGCCGATGGCCATGTTGCCCGGCAGGCGCTGGACGAGGTCGGCGCCGGTGAAGGCGTCGCCGACATGGCCCATGTGCCGCTCGGTGTGGAAGCGATTGCCGTCGAAGGCGGCGATGCCGCAGGCCTCCTGGCCGCGGTGCTGCAAAGCGTGGAGGCCCAGCGCGGCGATGGCGGCGGCGTCACGCACGCCGAACACGCCGAACACGCCGCATTCCAGACGCAGGCTGTCGTCCTCCGGGTCCCGCCAGGGGCTCGAGGAATAGCGGTCAGTCGACTGGCCCAGGAAGGTCATCGCGATTTCTCCACCAGGTCGTCGAGGTTCCGACGCTGGTTCTCATCATAGCCTTTTCCCGACGATTCCTCGCCGGACGTATTGTCGCCGCCGTCCTTGACGGCGTCCTTGATCGCCGGAGCGATCTTGCCGGCCAGGGCCTTGCCCTTGGGGGCGAAGACTTTCAGCACGGTGCCGCTGACTTCCGACAGCGGATAGAAAATCGAGTCCTCCACCCAGCGCGGCATGCGATCCGGGGGCGTCGCCAGATGCAGAAGAAGATTGAACACGCCCAGGATCACCAGGGCGCGTATCAGGCCGAAGCCGGCGCCGACCGCCTGGTCGAGAACGCCGGCTGAGGTGTCGTGCAGGCTGGCGGTGATCCGCCCGCCGATCAGACGCACGATCAGGAAAACGATAACGAAGACGACCAGGATCGCCGTGGCGGTCGCCGCCCAGTCGGGGTCCATCATCTCGCGGAAGAGCGGGCCGGTGACGCGCAGGCCAAACAGGGCGATGGCGGCGGCGAAGATGAAGGACAGCGCCGAGGTCAGCTCGCGCGAGGCGCCGCGCACCCAGCCCGTGACGCCTGAGATCAGGAGCAGCAGGCCGGCGATGATGTCGAACGGGGTCACGTCAGGCTGGTCCAGATTTCGTCGCCGATCCGGCGGACGGCGTCCGTCAACCGCGCCACGCCCGCCACGGGCAGGGCGCCGCCGCCTTCCGGCAGGCCGGCGAGCGGGCCGAGCGCGCGGTCAAACCCCAGTTTCGCGGCTTCCTTCAAACGGGTCTCCATCCGACTGACCGGGCGGACTTCGCCCGACAGGCTGAGTTCGCCGAACACGACGCAGTCCTGGGGCAGGGCGACGTCCAGGGCGGAAGAGGCCAGGGCCGCCGCCGCCGCGAGATCCGCCGCCGGTTCGGTAATGCGCAGGCCGCCGGCGACGTTCAGATAGACGTCCTTGTCGCCAAAACCAAGGCCGCATCGGGCCTCGAGCACGGCGAGCACCATGGCGAGGCGTCCAGAGTCCCAGCCGACGACGGCGCGGCGCGGCGTTCCATAGGCCGAAGGCGCGACCAGAGCCTGGAATTCCACGAGCACGGGGCGCGAGCCCTCGATGCCGGCGAACACCGCCGCGCCGGCGGCGCGCTCGCCGCCCTCGTTGAGAAACAGGGCCGAGGGGTTCTTGACCTCGCGCAGGCCCACATCGCCCATCTCGAACACGCCGATCTCGTCGGTCGCGCCAAAGCGGTTCTTGGCGCCGCGCAGGATCCGGAACGGATAGCCGCGCTCGCCCTCGAACGACAGCACAGCGTCCACGAGGTGCTCGACGACGCGCGGGCCGGCGATCTGGCCGTCCTTGGTGACGTGGCCGACCAGGAGGATCGCAACGCCCTTCTTCTTGGCCAGGCGCACCAGCTCGGTGGCGCAGGCGCGGACCTGGGTGACGGTGCCGGGACCGGCCTCGTGGGCGTCGCTCCACAGCGTCTGGATCGAGTCGATAACCACGAGGTCGAAGTTGTCGCGCTTGAGGCCATCGAGGATGTCACGCAGCGCGGTTTCGGCGGCCAGGCTGACATTGGCCTTGGCCAGACCCATGCGGTCGGCGCGGCCCCGGATCTGCTCCACGGCCTCTTCGCCGGAGATATAGGCGCAGGAGACGCCGCGCGCGGCGGCGCTGGCGCAGACCTGCAGCAGCAGGGTGGACTTGCCCACGCCCGGATCGCCGCCGATCAGCAGCGCTGAACCCGGCACCACGCCGCCGCCGCACACACGGTCGAACTCGTCGACGCCGGTCAGGATGCGGGGCGGGGGCGCGGTCTCGCTTTCCAGGCCCGTGAACTGCAGGCCGCGCACGCGGGTGGCCTTGGTCGCCGACAGGGCTCCCGGCGGCTTGGCGCTGACCTCCTCGACCAGGGTGTTCCAGCTTTGGCAGGCCGAGCACTGTCCCGACCACTTGGTCTGGACCGCGCCACAGGACTGGCAGGCGTAAACGGCGCCGTCGCGGGCCATGGGGTCTCCTGATTCTCGGATGCGGGGAGACTACAGGGTGAGACCCGCCTGCGCCAAAGGCGGACGCACGGGGCTAGCGTGCCGCGCCGATGTATCGGCGAACCCCGCGCAGCGTCAGTCGGGTCAGGCGCTCATAGGCCGAGGTCCCGGCGGCGTCGGCGGCGTCGTCCACGGGAAGGTTGGCGCCGAACAGCTCGACCATCGCGCCGGGACGGGCCGCATCGCAGTCGGTGACGTCCACCGCGATCAGGTCCATCGACACGCGGCCCAGCATCGGCCGCCGCGCGCCGTCGAACCACACCTCGCCGCGCGGGAAGGCGGCGCGCGGGACGCCGTCGGCATAACCCGCGGCGATGATGGCGACGCGGGTGTTGTCGCTGGCGGTCCATCCGGCGCCGTAGCCGATGCTCTCACCGCGCGGCACCACGCGGACCTGCAGGATCGGCGCCTCGACGGTCGCGACCGCCCGGATCTCGGGGTGGGGACGGCCTTCGGGGCCACCGCCGTAGAGGCTGACGCCGGGGCGGGTCTGGTCGAACCTATAGGCTTCGCCCAGGAACAGGCCGCCGGAATTGGCCAGGCTGCGCCGGACGCCCGGCAACAAGGCGGCGGCCTCCTGGAAACGCGCCAGCTGGGTGGCGTTCAGCGGATGCTCGGGGGTGTCGGCGCAGGCCAGGTGACTGACGACCAGCTCCACATCCAAGCGCTTGAGCCGGTCGAAGGACCCGACCAGCACCTTCAGCTCCTCGGGGCGCAGGCCAAGGCGGTTCATGCCGGTGTCGATGTGCAGGGCCGCCCGCAGCCGACCCGAACGCGCCTGCACGTTCCAGGCCTCGACCTGCGGCAGGCTGTTGAGCACGGGGACCAGCTGCGCGCCTTCCAGCGCCTCGCCCGATCCCGGCGTCGCGCCGTCCAGCACATAGATCGTGGCCTCGCGGTCACCGAGCGACCGGCGCAGGGCCACGCCCTCAGCCAACCGGGCAACGTAGAAGCTGCGCGCGCCTTCCGCCCACAGGCGATCGGCCACGGGCGCGGCGCCGAGGCCATAGGCGTCGGCCTTGACCGCCGGCGCCACCTCGGCGTCACCGGCGCGCGCGCGCAAGGCGGCGTAGTTATGCGCCAGGGCGTCGAGATCGATGGTGATGCGGGTGTCTTGGGCGTCGGTCACGGCTTGGGCCTAGCCGACGCGGCGCGTGGGTTCAACGGCTTAACCCGGGTGCGCGAGCAGGAACTTGGCCACCAGGTTCTCAACGCCCGAGGCGATGATCTGCACGCCGATGCACAGCAGCAGGAACGCCACCAGTCGCGACAGCACCCGCGCGCCCGACGGGCCCAGCAGGCGCGTGACCTGTCCCGAGGCGCTGTAGCAGAGCCAGACCAGCACAGCGACCAGGGCGGCTGCGAGGCTGGCGCCGATGAAGAACGGCGCCACGGCGTCGCCTTCTGTCGGTCGCTGAGAGGAAAGGGCGATGGCCACCGAGATCGAACCCGGACCGGTGGTGAAGGGCATGGTCAGCGGGAAGAAGGCCACGTCGTGGTGGCTCTGGGCCGACTCGGTCTGGTTGGCCTTGCGGTCCTCGTTCTGCTCGGGGTCCATCAGGAGGCCCCAGGCCCGGATCGCCACGACGAGGCCGCCCGCGACCCGCAGCGCGCCGATGCTCACGCCGAAGAAGTTCAGGATATAGCCGCCCAGCAGCAGCGAGCCCAGCAGCACCAGGAAGGCGTAGAAGCCGATGGCGCGCGCCAGCTTCAGGCGTTCGGGCCGCGAGCGACCGCCCATCGCCTGATCGAAGATCAGCGCCGCCCCGACCGGATTGACGATCGAGAACAGCGCCGGGAACGCCAATAGAAAGGCGCCGATCAGGCTGGAGGTGGGCAGGGGGCTGAAGTCCATGTGACTCGTCGGGGCTTGGAGAGCCTCAACCGTGGCCCGAGGCAGTCGGGCGCGTCAAACCCTTCGGGCTGATGTTTCCGGGTCCTGTTGTTCGCTGGCGGGAAGCTGTCGCGGGTTTGGACGGCTTTCGACCCTGGCCAGACGTCAAAACGGTCTGCTTGCGACCTAAAGCTATGGCGTTATCCTTGATGCATGCCATTTGCCGTCACTATTGAATTTTCGGACCATGCTTCCGAATATCAGAAACGAATAATTCTATCGTTTTTCAACGCTGTTTCCGGTGCCGTAGAAGTCATTGGGAAGCCCACCTACACGTTTGTGGTCTCTCGCCAATCGAAGATCGAGAGAACACAGGACGCACTCTCAGAATGGGAGATGAAGGGGCTCATTCGCTGGAAGCCCCGTGAAGAGGAATGATGGCACTCGGCCGATCCACCTTAGGCTTGGAGTCCGCCATCCACCCTTAGCCGACGGTCGGTGGTTCTGCTTCAGAGCTGGTTGATGGCTTCTTGCTGGTCTGTGCTTCAGAAAGTAGGTGAAGCGCTACGCCGCCGACGATCACCCAGCCGAAAACGAATGCTGCTGGCGGGATGTGCCGATCAAGGCCTGGGGCTATGGTCCGAGCGGCTGAGTACAGAAAGAAGATAAAGAACGCGATGAAGCGGGCGACCATCACGATTTTGGTCTCAGGCGAGTGCCTTTTTACCAGGTTGGCGAACAGTGTTCCCAGAAGCTGTAGCAGAGCGGCCAAGACCATCGCGATCGCCACCGCGTAAAGCCACTGCATTACAGTCATGTGCACCCCCGGTGATCGGCAGCCAATCTAACAGGCCAACGTACGCAAACCACCCAAAGCCGCCGCCTATTCGTCCGACGGGATGTTCCGCGCCTGGGCGAAGTAGTGGTCGCGGGCCAGGTTGCCAAAGCGGGTGGTGTCGCTGTTGAACGACAGGCGCACGGTGCCGATGGGGCCGTGACGTTGCTTGGCGATGATCACTTCGGCAAGGCCCTGGAGCCGGTCCATCTCTTCCTGCCAGGTCAGGTGCTCGGGCGTGCCTTCGCGCGGCTCGGCGCGGCCCACATAATAGGCCTCGCGGTACACGAACCAGACCATGTCGGCGTCCTGTTCGATCGAGCCCGATTCCCGAAGGTCGGAGAGCTGGGGACGCTTGTCGTCACGCTGTTCGACCTGACGCGACAGCTGCGACAGGGCGATGACCGGGACACTGAGCTCCTTGGCCAGGGCCTTCAGGCCCATGGTGATCTGCGAGACTTCCTGCACGCGGTTGGCGTTAGCGCCGAGGTCCGAGCCCGTCACCAGCTGCAGGTAGTCGACCACGATCAGATCGAGACCCACCTGGCGCTTCAGGCGGCGGGCCCGGGCGGTCAGCTTGGCGATCGAGATACCACCGGTGGCGTCGATATAGAGCGGCGCGTTCTGCAGCTCCATGGCCGCGTCGCGTACCCGGCCGAACTCGCTGGCGTCGATCTCGCCCTTACGCAGGCGGTCGCCCGAGACGCCCGAGGCGTCGGCCAGCATACGCAGGGCCAACTGCTCGGCGCTCATTTCCAGCGAGTAGAAGGCCACGACCCCGCCCTGGACGGTCTTTTTCGTGCCGTCGGGCTGGATCTCGTAGGCATACTTCTTGGCGATGTTGAAGGCGATGTTGGTCGCCAGGGCCGTCTTACCCATCGAGGGGCGTCCGGCCAGGATGATCAAGTCGGACGGGTGCAGACCGCCGATCTTCTGATCGAGGTCCATCAGGTCGGTCGAGACGCCCGACATGCCGCCGTCGCGGCTATAGGCCTCGGCGGTCATCTCGACCGCGCCGCGCAGGGCGTCGCCGAAGGACACGAAGCCCGAAGAGGCCGCGCCGCTTTCGGCCAGGCTGTAGAGGCTCTGTTCCGCCGCCTCGATCTGATCGCGGGCGTTACGCTTTTCGTCGTTGCCGCCTTGCGCCGCCGTGGCGATGTCGCCGCCGATGCGGATCAGTTCGCGACGCAGCGACAGGTCGAAGATCACGCGGGCGTAGTCGCCGACATTGGCCGCTGGCGGCGCGCGGTCGACGAGGTCGGCCAGATAGCGCAGACCGCCCAGCTCCTCGAAGGCGGGGTCCTTCTTGAACTCGTCGGCCAGCAGGATCGGCTCGGCCAGCTGGCCCTTGCGGACGTGGGTCTCGATCGCCTGGAACAGACGCTGGTGGAAGGGCTCGTAGAAGCAGCGGGCCTGCAGATTGTCGCTCAGGCGCTCATAGGCGGCGTTGTCATACAGCAGGACGCCCAGCAGCGCTTGTTCGGCTTCCATGTTGTGCGGCGCCACGTTGATCGTGGGCTCGGGAAGACCGGGAAGAACGAGGTCGAGCGCAGGGACGAGAGACATCGGCACAGGTTAACGCGACGCGCTTTGCGACGCGCGGGCCAGTTGGCCCGGCGCCCCAAGATGAACGGGGATGTTCTGTGTATGTTTTGGCTGGCTCCAAGCGCAAGGCGCGGCGGTCGGCGGGGCGTCCGCTTCTGACGTTGGGACTAAAAGAACGGGCGCGGAGATCGCTCTCCGCGCCCGCCTCTAAGCTCGGTCGGAAGGCCCTGGATGGCCTACCAGCTGACGCTGATCCGGCCGTAGAAGAAGCGGCCGTTGAAGCCGAACGGCGAGAAGCCGGTGAAGGCCGTCGCGTTCGTCGTGTTGACGTTGGCCGGCGTGCGGTTGGGGTACTCGTCGAACAGGTTGTTGGCGCCGATCGCCAGATTAAGCCGCTCGTTGATAGCGTAGCGGCCTTCCAGATCGACGACAGCCTTCGAACCCGTACGAACGTCGAAGGCGCCGGTCGGGTCGTTGTTGGGCGACAGGACCGAGCCGTAGAAGGTGGTCTTCAGCGTCGCGCCCCAGGCTTCGCGGCTCCAGTCGCCGGCCAGGGTGATCTTCCGCTTGGGCGTGCCTTCCTCGAAGGTCAGCACGTTGGCGCGGTTGAACAGGCTGGGCGGAACCGGCAGCGACGAGAGGGTGTTGGTCGTCGGCAGCTTGGTGACGTCGGTCTTGTTGAAGTTGGCCGCCGCCGTCAGGTCGAACCGGCCGGCCTGGTCGTCGTCGATCCGGTAGCGCGCCACCACGTCGACGCCCTTGGTCTGGGTGTCGACGCCGTTGAGGAAGAAGCGCGCCGCCGTCACGTTGAACGGGGCCAGCAGGTTGTAGATCGCCACCGCCGTGGCCGAGCCGGTGGCCGAGCCCTGGATGTTCTCCGAAAGCACGATCCGGTTGTCGATCTTGATCTGGTAGGCGTCGACGGTCAGCTCGAACGGACCGCGTTGGAAGACGACGCCGGCCGACAGGTTGTCCGACTTCTCGGCTTCCAGAGGCTTGGCGCCCAGCACCTTGGCCACGGCGCTGGTGGCGGGGAAGGTGCCGACCTCCACCGGCGTGGAGACGCCGTTGATGATGATGAAGTTGGTCGAGGTGGTGGTGAAGAACTGTTGCTGCAGCGCCGGCGCACGGAAGCCTGTCGAGACCGCGCCGCGAATGGCGAAGCCCTCGGTCAGTTCGTAGCGCGCGGCCAGCTTGCCGGTCGTCGTCGAGCCGAAGTCCGAATAGTCCTCGTAGCGAACGGCGGCCGAGGCGGTGAAGCGCTCGGTCAGGCGCGATTCCAGGTCGAGATAGAGACCGATATTGTCGCGGTCCCGCGACAGCACGTTCGACGGCTGGAAGCCTGGGAAGCCCTGCGCGCCCGCCGCGGCCGTGGTGATCGGACCCCGGTTATACGAGGTCGGCTCGCCGGCGCGGATCGAATAGCCTTCCCAGCGCGCTTCAGCGCCGAAGGCGACGTTCAGCGGCTCATAGGCGCCGATATCCACGCCGCGCGACACGTCCAGGCCGACCACTGTCTGGTCGTAGGTCATGCCGCCGGACTTGAAGCTCGTCTGGCTGGCTGCGCCATAGGAGGCGTTGGCCGAGCTTTCGGTGCGGTAGTCGATCTTGTTCTTGCCGTAGACGACGTTCAGGTCGACCTTGAAGCTCGCCAGATCGCCCTTCAGGCCGAAGGCGGCCGTCGAGTCTTCGATGTCGGTCGCGATGATCGGCAGGTAGCCGTTCGGATAGATCGAGGCGACCGGCGTCTGGCGCGCGTCGCCGACGATGCGCGGGAAGGCCGCGCTGCCGCCTTCGCGCGTCTGGTAGCCGGCCCAGCCATAGGCTTCCCAGCCCGAACCGACCGGCAGGCCGGCGTTCAGATAGACGGTCTTGTCCTTCACCTCGGCGTCGCCGTAGCGCGAGGTCACCCTGGCCGGCGTGACGCGAACATCGATGTCGCCGCGGCTGGTGGGGTTGCGGTCCCGATACTCGGCCGAGACGGTCAGGAAGCCGTCGGCGCCCAGCGGCAGGCCCTGCCAGGCCTGGAGGGTGACGGTTTCGCCATCGCGCTCGCGGCGGCCGTCGGTGTTGCGTGCGGTTTCAACCAGGGTGTTGTAGCCGCCATAGGTGATGGTCGCGCCGCCGCCCGAGCGCGCTTCGCGCAGGCGCAGGTTGATGACGCCGGCGATGGCGTCAGAGCCATATTGCGCGGAGGCGCCGTCGCGCAGCACTTCGACGCGGTCGAGCGCGATGGTCGGGATGGCGTTCAGGTCGACAGCGGCCGAGCCGCGTCCGATCGAACCGTTCACATTGACCAGGGCCGAGGAATGACGCCGGGCGCCGTTGACCAGCACCAAGGTCTGATCAGGGGCGAGGCCTCGCAGGGTGGCCGGGCGGATGTGGTCGGTGCCGTCGGTGATGGCCGGGCGCGGGAAGTTGATCGAGGGCGCCAGCGTCGACAGCGACTGCGCCAGTTCGGTGGTGCCGGTGCGGGTCAGCGCCTTTTCACTGACCACGTCGACGGGGGCCAAGGTGTCCAGTCGCGATCGACCCGCCGTGCGGGTGCCGGTAATGACGAGTTCGTCGACGGACGTCTGATCGGTGTCCGTGGCGCTCTGGGCGTTGGCCATGGTCGCGACGCTGGCCAGCGAGGCTGCAGCGAGTAGGAAGGTCTTGTAGCGCATCGATTACCCCTCTCGTGATCAAGCGCTTGGCGGCGGGGCCGTCGGCGCTGGCGGGGTCTAGTCGCCCCGCATCGAGAACATGGGTCGTTCATAATTTAGACACAAGGCGCCCAGCATCGAAGCGTTCTCATAACGGGCGCAGAAAAAAACGGCGCGGATTGCTCCGCGCCGCCTTTCGTAACAAAGCTCCGATCCCGGACGGGATTAGGCTTCGTAGTGGTCGCCTTCGAACGAGCCGGCGCCGCCTTCCGCCATGTCTTGGGCGGCTTCGGCTTCGGCCGCGCGATCTTCCTCGAACTGCGAGTTGATCACGTTCTCGCCGCGCGCTTGGCGCTCGGCTTCGTCTTGGCTGCGCGCGATGTTCAGGGTGACCGTGATGGTCACTTCGGCGTGCAGCTTCACCTTCACTTCGTGGACGCCGAGCGTCTTGATCGGCTTGTCCAGGACGACCATCGAACGATCGACCTTGCCGCCTTCCGCCTTGATGGCGTCGGCGACGTCGCGGCCCGCGACCGAACCGTACAGCTGGCCGCTTTCGCCAGCTTGACGGATCAGGATGTATTGCGTGCCGTCCAGCGACTCGCCGTTCTTTTCGGCGGATTCGCGGTTCTTCACGTTGCGGGCTTCGATCTCAGCGCGCTGAGCTTCGAAGGTGGCCAGGTTCGCCTTGGTGGCGCGCAGGGCCTTGCCGCGGGGCAGCAGGTAGTTCCGGGCGAAGCCGTCCTTGACGGTGACTTCGTCGCCGAGGACGCCGGTGCCTTCAACGCGTTCGAGCAGAATGACTTTCATCGTGGCGTCTCCCTTACTTCACGACGTAGGGGAGCAGAGCCAGGAAGCGGGCGCGCTTGATGGCCTTGGCCAGCTCGCGTTGCTTCTTGGCCGACACCGCGGTGATGCGCGACGGAACGATCTTGCCGCGTTCCGAGACGTAACGCTGCAGCAGCTTCACGTCCTTGTAGTCGATCTTCGGCGCGTTGGCGCCCGAGAACGGGCAAACCTTGCGGCGACGGAAGAACGGGCGGCGAGCGCCGCCAGCGGCGGCGGCCGGAGCGCCGGCTTCAGGAGCAGTCGTATCGGTCATGATCTATCTCTCCCTTACGCCTGAGCCTGAGCGCCGAAGTCTTCGCGCGGACGTTCCGGGCGGTCGCCGCGATCGCGACGGGCCAGGACCGGCGAGAGTTCGAGGTCCAGCTCTTCCACGCGGATGGTCATGAAGCGCAGCACATCTTCGTTGATGAGCAGCTGACGCTCCATTTCCTTCACGGCCGGCGCCGGGGCGTCGATCGCGAGCAGGGAATAGTGGCCCTTGCGGTTCTTCTTGATGCGGTAGGTGAGGTTGCGCAGGCCCCAGTACTCGATCTTGGCGATGTGACCGCCATTCTCTTCGATGAGGGCTTTGAGTTGCTCGTTCAGAGCTTCGGCCTGTTGCGGCGAGATGTCCTGCCGCGCGATGACCACGTGTTCGTAGAACGCCATGTTTTCCTTCTTCCGTTGTGGAAAGCGGCGCGGACGACGACGGAAGTCCGTCGACCACGATGGATCCTGCAAGCCGAGCGGGGCGAACCCCGGTCCCGGATGGGTGCGTGCAAGACCGCCTTCCGTGAGAACGCGCGCTCCTACAGGATATGGGGAACAAACGCAAGCCGAGGCGGGGGTTGCCGTCAAAACGGGCGTTCACGCGAACTGTCCTACAAATGGCTCGCAAGGCTTCCAAGCCCAAGGCCAAGTATGCTAGCTGGCGTGCATGGGGATCGGTGCTCGTCTTTGGATCGTGCTCGCGGCGGTTTCGGCCGCCGGTGTCGCGCACGCCGAGATCATCCAGAAGCCGGCCATGTCGGTCTCGGCCAAGGACGGCCGCTTCGCCGGCTATTATGCGGCTCTGCCTCTGGACCTCTCCACCGACAAGGAAAAGGTCGCGCTGACGGTCAAGTCGTCGGGCATGCCCGAGAACCCGACCTACGATCTCGACCTGAACCTCAGTCAGAAGCCCGACGACGAACGGGTGGGGCAGCGCTCGCTGGCCCTGGGCGCCTCGTGGAACGAGAGCGAGGCGCGTCTTCGCTCGTCGATGTCGAAGCTGTTCGGTTTCGGCCTGCTGCCGCGGGCCAACTTCATCCGCCTGTCGATGGACATGAACGCCAGCCAGTCGATCACCGCCCCGGGCGTGGCCCCGGTGGCGCGGGCGAACATCCGCTCGTCCCTGACGCTGGACGGCAAGCCGGTGGGCTCGATCGCCTTTGGTGGGGGCACGATGGGCGACGAGGGCGTTGATCTCAGCCTGACCCGTCCGTTCGACCTGCCGGCCGAGTTTACGGTCAGCCTGCGCGGCGTCAGCAACGAGCGGGAGACCTGGCGGCTCCAGGACGCCCGCGCCATGGTCAAGCTGGTGAAGGCGAACTGGTAGCCGCCAGAGCCTTGTCCTTGCGGGCCGTAACGGCCGCGAAGCGCTGCAGATACTCCGGGTGCTCGGTGCCCATCAGCTTGTCCCACCAGGTGAAATAGAGGCCGTAATTCCATCCCGCCTGCGCGTGGTGCAGGTCATGATGAGTGACCGTCGTGAGCCAGGGGATCAGCGGCCGGCCGTCCTTGCGAGCCGGGAACAGCTCATAGCCGGAATGGCCCAGCGTGTTGCGAACGATCTGGTGCAGCATGAAGAGACCCACCACCGGCCACTGGGTGGGGATCAGGATCATCCACAGCGGTACAAACAGCGCGTTGATGGCGGCCTCGCCCAGGTCGAAGCTATAGGCGGTGAAAGGTGAGGGGTTGTTCGACCGGTGATGACGCCGGTGGAAGGTGCGGAACAGGCGCCGGTCGTGGATCATCCGGTGCGTCCAGTAGAACCAGGCGTCATGGGCGATGATCATCAGGACCAGACTGGTCCAGAACCACACCGGACCCCAGCCCTTGGCGATCAGTGGCCCGGGCAGCCAGCCGGCGCGGAATAGGCCGAAGGTGATCAGTCCGAAGGTCGAGAACACCATCACCGAGCGGATCGAGATCGCGAACTCGGTCAGCAGTTGCCGCCCAGCAGGTCGGGTGTCGCGGATCTTGCGGCCCGCCATGGGCTTGGCGAGCAGCACCCAGAGGACGAACCAGACGCCGATCGAGAACACGGCATAGCGTGTCACGTCGATCTGCATGCCGATCAGCCAGTTGCGGGCGAAGGGGATCAGGTGGTCTAGCATCGGGGGCTCCGGCAATGGGTGGGACGTCGCCAGGGAAGCCCGCGGATCTTGAGCCGTCGCGCCGATGTTGAAATCAGGCCCGCTTGTCGCTTTTCGACGCGCCTTCCCCGGTTTCGACCAGCCGCAGGGGCGCGTAGGCGGGTGTCGCTTCCAGGCGCCAGGCGGTAGGGGTCACGCCCGTCGCGGCGCGGAAGGCCCGGTTGAAAGGACCCAGGGACGCAAAGCCCAGCTCATAGGCGATGGTCGACACCGACTTCAGCGCCTGCTCGGGATCGGCCAGGGCGATCTTGGCCGCCTCGATCCGCCGGCCATTGACGTAGTCGGCGAAGTTGCGGTGCCCCAGCGTGCCGTTGATCAGCTTGCGCAGGCGGTGCTCAGGCGCGCCGACGAGCGCCGCCAGGGCGCCGATCGAAAGGTCCTCGCCGCGCCAGACCTCGTTCTCGTTCATCGCCTTGTCGAGGCGCGCCAGGACCAGGCGGTCGGCGGGGGTGAGGTCGAGGGCTTCGGCGGCCTTCGGGGAGGGTGCTTCGCCGGCGGCCGGTGAGGCCTGGACCAGCACCGGCTCGGCGCGCAGCAGGGCCAGCGCCGAGCCGACTCCCAGCGCGGCCAGCCCGAACGCTTGGGCGAGGCTCGGCAGGACTGGGCCCTGACCGAAGCCGAAATCGCAAAGCGTTTGAACGAACATGTAGCCCGTGGCCGCCGCTGCGATCGGCGCGCGCAGGCGGCGGCGACGCTCGACCAGGTCGATCCGCCAACCGCGCCAGGCCATCAGCAGGATGTGGCCGTGAATCACCACCGAGACCGCCGCGAAGCTCCACCAGACGGCGCCACGAGCGGGGGAGGGCGGCAGGAACGCGCCCGCCGCCCATTGAACGATCACGAAGGCGGGAACGATGAACCGCCACGTCGGGATGTTCGGCTCGTCCTCGAACAAGACGGAACAGAACAGCCAGAACACGGCGGCGGTCCAGGCCGACAGAGCCCAGGTCAGGGCGCTGAAGTGGCGCTGCTCAGTGTAGAAGAAGTGGCTGTCGATCACATGCGAGATCGCGCAAGCCATGAGCAGCACGCCCAGCCAGCGGACGGGCGTCATCTTGCGGCTGGCGGCGAGCGAAACGCCCGTGGCGGCGAAGGCGCCGACGGCGAGGCCGCGAACGGCGAGTTCGATTTGCGCGAGATCGGTCATGGCCGATCATGACCGCAGGCGCGCGCGGGGCTCAACCCGCGCGGCTGGTCGGAATCCAAAAACGCTCGCTACTACTTCTTGGCCTTGTAGGCCTTCACCGCGCCCATCGTCTGTTGGACGTGGCCCATGAAGTTGCCGTCGGTGTGGCTGAGCAGGATCTTGCCGTTGGGGGCGATCACATAAGAGGTGCGGTTGGACCAGTCGGGCTTCACCGCCATGGCCACGTCATAGGCCTTGATCAGCGCCTTGTCGGCGGCGGCGACCGCGAACTTGTCGCGGCAGTGTTCCTTGGAAAAGTCCTTGAGGCGGTCGACATTGCCGGCCGTCATGCCGATCACCGTGGCGCCCAGCTTTTCGAATTCCGGGGTGGCTTCGGCGAACTCGCGCGCCTCGGCGGTGCAGCCGGCGGTGTAGGCGGCCGGGAAGAAGTACAGCACCACCGGCCCTTTCTTCAGCGCCTTGGCCAGGTTGAAGTCAAAGTCCTTGCCGGCCAGGGCGCCCTTGGCGCTGAAGTCCGGGGCCTTGTCGCCGGCCTTGAGGGCGGCCAGGGCGGGGGACGCGAAAGCGAGGGCGACTGCGGCGACACCGGCGAGAACGATCTTCATGGCGCGACTCCGAAGGAAAGATGGTCAGGGTACGTGGGCGCGCGCACTTTGGACGTGGTCGCGGTGATTGCAAGCCTTGGTCGCCACACGGCGTCGCACTTGCTCGTCCGGCGGCTTTACCCTAACCCTCCCGGCCTTGAATCTCTTTAGAAACGGAGCGGGCTTCGATGAGCATCGCCTTCATTTTCCCGGGTCAGGGCAGTCAGTCGGTCGGCATGGGCGCCGATCTCGCCGAAGCGTTCAGCGCGGCGCGCGAAGTCTTCCAGGAGGTTGATGACGCCCTGGGCCAAAAGCTGTTCGCCCTGATGAAGGAAGGTCCCGAAGGCGACCTGACGCTGACCGAGAACGCCCAGCCGGCCTTGATGGCCGTCAGCCTGGCGGTGACGCGGACGCTGGAGAAGGAATTCGGCGTCGGCATCGACAAGGCCGCCTTCGTCGCCGGTCACTCGCTGGGTGAGTACTCGGCCCTGGCCGCCGCCGGCGCCATCAGCCTGTCGGACACTGCGCGCCTCCTGAAGCTGCGTGGCCAGGCCATGCAGCGCGCCGTGCCGGTGGGCGAGGGCGCGATGGCCTCGCTGATCGGGCCCAAGACGGATCTGGCCCTAGCCGAAGCCGCCGCCGCCGCCGGCTCGGAAGTCGGCGTCTGCGTCGTGGCCAATGACAACAACAACGGCAATGTCGTGATTTCGGGCGCCAAGGCCGCCGTCGACAAGGCCATCGAGAAGGCTAAGGAACTGGGCGCACGGGCCATTCCGCTGAACGTCTCGGCGCCCTTCCACTGCCCGCTGATGCAGCCGGCCGCCGACGAGATGGCGACCGCCCTGGCCGCCGCGACCATCGTCGCCCCTCGCGCGCCGCTGGTGGCCAATGTCACCGCCGCGCCGATCCATGATCCGGACGTGATCCGCAAGCTGCTGGTCGAGCAGGTCACCGGCCGCGTCCGCTGGCGCGAAAGCATGACCTGGATGGCGACCGAAGGCGGCGTCACGCGTTTCGCCGAGGCCGGCGCCGGCAAGGTGCTGTCGGGCATGGCCAAGCGCATCGCCCCGGACGCTGAAGCTGTTCCCCTCAACACGCCGGCGGACCTCGAAGCGTTCGCCAAGTCGCTCTAAGCCCAAGGAAGTCCGAGCATGTTTGATCTCACCGGCAAGACCGCGCTCGTCACCGGCGCCACGGGCGGCATCGGCGGGGCCATCGCCCGCGCCCTGCACGCCCAGGGCGCGCATGTCGTGCTCTCGGGCACGCGGGAATCGGCCCTGGCCGAGCTGAAGGCGGAACTGGGCGAGCGCGCCTCGACCGTCGTCGCCAACCTCTCCGACGCCGAACAGGTCGATGGCCTGGTGGCCAAGGCCGAAGAAGCCGCCGGCGCGCCGCTGGATATCGTGATCGCCAACGCCGGCGTCACCCGCGACGGCCTGATCGTGCGTATGAAGGACGAGGACTGGGACACCGTCATCAAGGTGAACCTGGAAGGCTATTTCCGCCTGTCGCGCGCTGCGGCCAAGGGCATGATGAAGCGCCGCGCCGGCCGGATCATCGGCATCACCTCGATCGTCGGCGTCACGGGCAATCCCGGCCAGACCAACTACGCCGCCTCCAAGGCCGGCATGATCGGCTTCTCCAAGGCCCTGGCCCAGGAACTGGCCAGCCGGGGCGTGACCGTCAACTGCGTGGCGCCCGGCTTTATCGCCAGCCCGATGACTGACGCCCTGAACGAACAACAAAAGGCCGGCATCCTGTCGACCATTCCTGCCGGCAAGCTGGGCGAGGGGGCGGATATCGCCGCCGCCTGCGTGTATCTCGCCAGCGACCAGGCCGGTTACGTCACGGGTCAGACCTTGCACGTCAACGGCGGCATGGCGATGATCTAAGGACTTTAAGTTCCAGCCGCTTTGGCGAGGCTTCGAGGAGGTATCGTCATGGTGGCTGGATTGTCCTGGTTGGGACGGCTGGGCGCATCCCAGGCGACCGATCTGGCGCTGGCGGAGACCGCCGCGCGCGAAGCCGCCGCTCGGGCCGAGGCGGACGCCCTGAGGGCTCGCCTCGACAAACTGGAGGCGCAGGCCGCCCTCACCGAGCGCTACTTCACCGAAGCGTTCTGGAGCGCGCTGGATGTGGCCTATGAGCCGATCCTGGCGCAGCGCTCCCTGACCTGCATCGTCTGCGGGCATACGGACGGCCGCAACGGCTTCGAGATTCGCGAGGACCGCTGCTATTTCGGCGGCGGCCGCCTCGAACGCTATGTCTGCCCGGGCTGCGACTGCGTTTTCGGCCCGCAGAAGTACCTGGATCTCGATGAGGCCTTCGTCGGCAAGGACTATCAGGTCCTCTATTCTCGTTATGCCGAGGGCGACACCACGGCGAACGAACTGCGGGCCTTTCGGTCGCTGCAGGCCGAACCGGGCGGCCGGTATCTGGACTGGGGCGCGGGCGGGGGCTGGAATCGCACTCTGGAGACCCTCAAGGGCGAAGGATGGGACATCGTCGCCCATGAGCCCAACGCCGCCGGCGCCATCGCCGAGAGCGGAGCCCAGGTCTGGGATGGGGTCTCTGGCGGGTTCGACGGGATTTTCTCAAACAACGTCATCGAGCATTTTCGGGACCCCGTCGCGCAGTTCCAGGCCTTCCATGCGTTGTTGAAGCCGGGCGGCAAGATGGCGCATGCGTCGCCTTGCTATGACTACTGTTTTGCCTTCACCCGGTTTCATTCCGTTTTTCTGCTCGGCAGATCGCCGAATATTTTGGCGGAACGCACCGGTTTCAGGGTTGTCGACAGCGAGCGAGATGGTGAATACATCAACCACGTGTTTCAACGAGTCTGATCGTCTCAACCGTTGAAGCCGCCCGCCGCCGGAGCGGTTCGCGGGAGACCGGCGCCGCTGGTCACCCGAAAAAGAACGTGATAGGCGGTGGCCCGACGAGCCGTGGTGATCTCTCTGGGAGGGGGACTGCGGCTTCTGAATTTGATCAAGAGGGACTGAACAGAATGTCCGACATTCTCGAGCGCGTGCGTAAGATCGTCATCGAGCACCTGGATGCCGATCCCGAGAAGGTCACCGAGAAGGCTTCCTTCATCGACGACCTGGGCGCCGACAGCCTCGACAACGTTGAGCTGGTGATGGCGTTCGAAGAAGAGTTCGACATCGAAATCCCGGACGACGCCGCCGAGCACATCCAAACGGTCGGCGACGCCGTGAAGTTCATCACGGAAAAGACCGCCTAAGGTCTTCAGGTTCGCATTGTTCGCGAACCGGAGTATTTCCGCCGCGCCGCACGGGCTCTTGCCATCGTGCGCGCGGCGGTTTTCGTTTGAGGCCAAGATTCGCGGAGGCGCGGAGCGGGGGTCTTTCCCACATCCGGCGTCCCGCATCGAAGGTTGGGAGTGAGCCATGCGTAGAGTCGTCGTCACGGGTATCGGCCTGCTGACCCCGCTCGGCCAGGGTGTCGACATCACCTGGAAGAACATCCTCGCCGGCAAGTCCGGCGCGAACCGCATCAGCGCGTTCGACCCCACCGACTATTCGTGCCAGGTCGCCTGCGAGGTGCCGCGCGTCGATGGTCGCGGTGGCGGCGGCCCGGATGTCGAAGGCTCGTTCGATCCTGACCAGACCATGAGCCCGCGCGATCAGAAGCGCGTTGATGACTTCATCCTGTACGGCGTCGCCGCCGCCGATGAGGCCATCAAGGATTCGGGCTGGGTTCCGGAAACCGACGAGGACAAGTGGCGCACGGGCGTCATCCTGGGCTCGGGCATCGGCGGTCTGTCGACCATCGCCGACACGGCGCTGGAGCTTGAGGCCAAGGGCCCGCGACGCGTCAGCCCGTTCTTTATCTCGTCAGCCCTGATCAACCTGATCTCGGGTCAGGTCTCGATCAAGTACGGCTTCAAGGGCCCGAACCACGCGGTCGTGACCGCCTGCGCCACCGGCGCCCATGCGATCGGCGACGCCGCGCGCCTGATCAAGTATGGCGACGCCGACGTGATGGTGGCCGGCGGGGCCGAGGCGGCCGTCTGCAAGGTCGGCATCGCCGGTTTCCAGGCCTGCCGCGCCGTGGCCACCGCGTTCAACGACACGCCCGAGAAGGCCTCGCGCCCGTACGACAAGGACCGCGACGGCTTCGTCATGGGCGAGGGCGCGGGCGTTCTGGTGCTGGAAGAGTACGAACACGCCAAGGCGCGCGGCGCCAAGATCTATGCTGAAGTCGCAGGCTATGGCCTGTCGGGCGACGCCTACCACATCACCGCCCCGTCGGAAGACGGCGAGGGTGGCGCGCGGGCCCTGGCCGCCGCCGTGCGTGACGCGGGCCTGAAGCCCTCGGACATCAACTATGTCAACGCCCACGGCACCTCGACCATGGCCGACGGCATCGAGGCCAAGGCGGTCGAGCGGTTCCTCGGCGATCACGCCAAGAACGTCGTCATGTCCTCGACCAAGTCGATGACGGGCCACCTTCTCGGCGCGGCCGGCGCGATCGAGGCGGCGTTCTCGATCCTGGCCATCCGTGACCAGATCGCCCCGCCGACCATCAATCTCGACAATCCCGATGTCGAGGTCGCGATGAATCTCGCCCCGCACAAGGCCGTGCCGATGAAGATCGATGTGGCCGTGTCCAACAGCTTCGGCTTCGGCGGCACCAACGCTTCGGTCGTGTTCAAGAAGGTCTCGTGAGCAAGAAACCGCCGCCCCGCGCCCGTGCTCCCAAGGGAGCGGGCTCCCGCCGTGAGACGGCCACCGCCGGCCGTCGCATGATGAGGGCCCTGCTCGGGGCCGCCGCCACGCTGGTCGTGGTCGGCATGGTCGCCCTGTTGGGCGCGGCCTGGGTCTATAACGGACCTGGCCCCGCGGCGAAGGGGGGCGACAAGACCACCGTTGTCCTGCGCAAGGGCGCCAGCCTGCCCGAGATCGCCTCCAGCCTGGAGCGGGGCGGCGTGATCCGTTCCTCGTCGATCTTCATGACCGCCGCCAAGGTTACCGGCGCGGCGCGGACGCTGAAGGCCGGCGAGTACGAGTTCAACAGCCGCGCTTCGATGGCCCAGGTGCTGGACGCCGTCCGCCGCGGCCGGATTGTCCGTCACTGGATCACCATCCCCGAGGGCCTGACCTCGGACATGGTCATGGACATCCTCAACAAGTCTGCGGTGCTGACGGGGAACGCCGCCACGCCGCCTGAAGGCGCGATCCTGCCCGAGACCTACGAAGTGCAACGCGGCGAGGACCGCGCGGCCGTCCTGCAGCGCATGATGGACGATCGCGATGCGGTGCTGAACGCCCTGTGGGCCGATCGTGCGTCGAACCTGCCCTTTTCGACCAAGGAAGAGGCCGTCATCCTGGCCTCGATCGTGGAAAAGGAGACGGGCCTGGCCGAGGAGCGTCCGCGCGTCGCCGCCGTGTTCGTCAACCGTTTGCGGACAGGTATGCGCCTGGGCTCCGACCCGACCATCATCTACGGCATCTCGCGGGGACGCCCGCTGGGGCGCGGCATCTTCCTGTCGGAACTGCGCCGCCTGACGCCCTACAACACCTATCTGATCGACGGCCTGCCGCCGACGCCGATCGCCAATCCGGGTCGTGCGGCCCTGGCGGCGGTGATGAACCCGCCCAAGAGCGAAGATCTGTACTTCGTCGCCGACGGCACCGGCGGGCACGTGTTCGCCCGGACGCTGGAAGAGCACAACGCCAACGTCGTCAAGTGGCGTCAGATCGAGCGTGAACGCGCGGGCAAGGCGCCGGCCAAGCCGGCCGCTGCGCCGCTGGCCGGGGGCTGAGGCATGCCACTGTCGGGCATGACAGGGTTCGCGCGTGTTGAAGGCGCGCACGGCGCCTGGTCGTGGGCGGTGGAGGCCCGCAGCGTCAATGGCCGCAACCTTGAGACCCGCTTTCGCGGTCCGCCGGGCTTCGAAGGCCTGGAGCGCGCCGCGCGTGACGGGGCCCAAGCGCGGTTCCAGCGCGGCCAACTGACCGTCAACGTCCAGGCCAAGCGGGCGGAGGTCTCGGGCGAGACCCGGGTGAATGTCCAGGTCCTGGAGCGCTACCTCACCGCCGGCGGCCCCTATGTGGCCACCGGCATGATCGCCAAGCCGAGCCTGGATGGCCTGTTGGCGCTCAAGGGCGTGATCGAGGCGCGCGAGGACGAAGACGACGCCGAGACGCGCGCTGCGGTCGAAGCCGCCATGGCCGCTTCAATCGCGCAGGCCCTGGACGGCCTGAAGACGGCGCGCCTGGAAGAGGGGGCGGCGCTGGATCCGATCCTGAGCGGCCTGGTCGCCCGGATCGAGCAACTGACCGCCCAGGCCGAGACCGAAGCCGCCGGCCAGCCAGCGGTGATCAAGGAGCGCTTCGCCCGACGCATGACCGAACTGGTCGGCGAGGCCGCCAGCGAGGATCGCATCGTTCAGGAAGCCGCCGCCCAGGCGGTGAAGGCCGATGTGCGCGAAGAACTGGACCGTCTGGCCAGCCATGTGGTGGCCGCGCGCGGTCTGCTGTCGGGCGAGGGCGCATCGGGTCGGCGGCTCGACTTCCTCTCCCAGGAATTCATGCGCGAATCCAACACTCTCTGCTCGAAATCGGCCCTGACCAGCCTGACCGCGATCGGTCTGGAGCTGAAGGCCGTCATCGAGCAGTTCCGCGAGCAGGTTCAGAACGTTGAATAAGTCCCATCATCCCCATCGTGGTCTGCTGCTGATGGTCGTCGCGCCTTCGGGCGTCGGCAAGACGTCGCTGACCCGCCGCCTCGTCTCCGACCACGGCGATCTGCACCTGTCGATCAGCGCCACCACGCGCGATCCGCGCCCTGGCGAGCATGACGGCCGCGACTATCACTTCGTCTCGCGCGACAAGTTCCAGGGCATGCTGGCCGAGGATGCGTTCCTGGAATGGGCCGAGGTCTACGGAAACTTCTATGGCAGCCCCAAGGCGCCGATCATGGATGCGCTGAGCCGCGGCGAAAGCGTGCTGTTCGACATCGACTTTCAAGGCGCGATGAAGGTGCACAAGCAGGCCGGTGCCGACAGCGTGCTGGTCTATATCCTGCCGCCGTCGCTGGCCGAGATGAGCCGTCGCCTGCATACGCGCAGCCAGGACAGCGAAGAGGTCATCCACCGCCGTCTGTCGCGGGCCAAGGACGAGGTCGCGGCCTGGGAGCAGTTTGACTACGTCATCCTCAATGACGATTTCGACCGGGCCTATGCTGATCTGGCCCACATCTACCACGCCGAACGGCTGAAGCGGGCGCGCAACCCGTGGATCGGCGATCTGGTCAGCGATCTTCTGAAGGAAGAGATCTAGGGCGGGCGACGAGCCACCGCCCGCCGCCGCGACCTTGCCTAAAGCGCGCGTCGGCCGAAGACCAGGTGATACAGCGCCAGGATCACCACGGCGCCGATCGTGGCGACCAGCAGGCTGTAGAGATTGAAGCCCGAGACGCCGGCGTTGCCGAACTGTGTGAACAACCAGCCGCCGACAAACGCGCCGACGACGCCAAGGGCGATATCCAGCAGCACGCCGCCACCGTTGCGGTTGACGAGCTTGCTGGCGATGAAACCGGCGATCAGGCCCATAAGCAGCCAGGCGAGAATAGACATGGTGGGGACTCCGTGAGCGGTCGCCCTGCGCGACCCTTGCCCAATCAAGAGCCCAACGGCGCCATCAGTTCCCGCTGCGCAGACGGTCCTGAGCCCAGGTGATCCGTTTCCCGGCCGATGCGCCAGGCCGACATGCGAGCGTGGAGACGATCGATCTTGGTCAGGATGCGGCGCGCGGCGGCGTCTGCAGCCTGAAGACGCAGGTCAGACCTTCGGGCGCGTAGTCGAACTCCGAGGCGCCGGAGAGATCGCCTCTCAGGCTGGATGTGATCAGTCGCGAGCCAAAGCCGCGTCGAGACGGTGGCTTGACCGGCGGGCCGCCCCGCTCGCGCCACATCAGGCGCAGACGGGTGCGGCTTTCCATGGTCCAGGAGACCTGGATCCGGCCCGCCTCGGTGGACAGCGCGCCATACTTGGAGGCGTTCGTGGCCAGTTCATGCAGGATCATGGCCAAGGCCACGGCGGCGTTCGGGGCCAGCGGCGTTGCGGGTCCTTCGATGCTCACCTGGGTGGCATAGGGCTGCAGCGCTTCGGCGACCAGTTCGCCAAGGTCCGCGCCTTCCCAGCTGCGGCGCGTGAGCAGATCGTGCGCGCCGGCCAGGGCCAGCAGCCGCTCGTTGAACTGGGCCAGACCAAGCTCGCCGCCTCCCTTGAGGCTGTGCCGGGCCAAGGATTGAACCACTACGAGGGTGTTCTTCACCCGATGGTTCAGCTCATTGATCATCAACTGCTGACGCTCGGCGGCCGTGCGGGCCTCTTCTTCGCGGTGACGCAGGATCTCCGCCGCGGCGCGAAGCGAACCGCGGACCTCGGCGATCTCTTGCAGGGCTGAGGGCGCCGGCGCCAGGGGCGCGCCGGCCGCCAAGGCCTCGGCCTCGGCGACGAGACCGCGCACATCCCGCGAGATGGGACGCGCAAACGCCAGGGCGGCCATGACTCCCAGGGCGATCATCAGCGCCGACCCCAACAGGGCAGGGCCAAGTGAGCCAAGGATGGTCCGGTTCAGCTCATCGTGCGGCACGCCCACAATGAAGGTCCAGCCATAGGTGGGGGAGCGGCTGAAAGCCGACAGGGTCTGGACGCCGTCGAGCGTATGGGTGTCGACCACGCCGTCCTGCGCCAGGGCCATGGCCCTTTGCATGTCGAGGCTGGCATGGCGACCCAGCATCTTCTCCTGGTCGCGTGACCTCGCCAGGAGGGCGGCGTTTCGATCGACGATGCTGGCGGTCCAGGTCTCGGGCAGGCCCTGGCCGGTCATCAGGGCATGAAACACCGCCGGGTGCTGCATGTAGGCCAGCACGAAGATCTGTCCATCCACCAGCACCGGCATGTTGACGCCGATGATGGGCCCCGCATTGGGGCGCGGGATCAGATTGCTGACGTTGGACTTGCCCGTAGTCATCTCGCGCCAGCTCTGTTCGCTGGGGGGCGCATTGGGGGGCGGCGCGCCGGGCGGCATGCGAGTGTTGATCCACTGCCGGTCCTTGTCCATCAGCACGATCCAGCCGTCGCGGCCGTCGACAGCTTCGCGCGCCTGCTTCTCGAAGGTGGCCAGATCGCCCTGCGACAAGGCGGGGGACACGGCCAAGCCCTGCAGCACGCTCTGGCCCTGACCGATCTGGCGGTCCGTGGCCAGGGACAAGGCGCGGGTGGTGGTCACCAGCTGGGCGGCGAAGCGCCGTTGCCCCTCGGTGTACTGCACGGCCACGAGAGCGGCCATCAGCAGGATGGCGGGGGCGGCGAGGGTCAGCGCCATGAACAACAGACGCCGCGTGACCGTCGAAGGCGCCCTTGTCGCGCTGTTGGTGGTCACATCCGCCCCGCTCAAAAAACCGCGCGAAGCTGGAGGGCGGAGGGCGCGGCGTCAATAGGCCACAACCGTCGCCGCCCGCTCGGCTGACGCTTCGGGTTTATCCCGCCGTCGTGACAGGCGCCCGCGCCGTGATCGGAGCGGCGCGATGACCGTCCACCAACACCGACAGCGCGGCCAGCGACAGCAGGGTGCAGATCAGGATCAGGCGGATGGCCACGGCGCTCTCCTCGGCTTACGGGACCATCAAGCGGCGCCGTGGATGAACCGAAGCTGAAAGGCGCTACTGATCCCCGCCGCCCAGCGTCGCCCTTGCCAGGTCTAGGAAGCCCGCAAGGTCGATCACCTCGGCCCGGGCGTCCGGGCTGACGCCGGCGCGCTCGCAAAGATCGGCCCCGCCCAGCGCCTTGAGGCTGGATCGCAGCATCTTGCGCCGTTGGCCGAACGCTGCGGCGGTCACACGCTCGAGCGCCGCGACCACCTCGGCGGGCGGCGGTTCAGCCTTGGGGACGAGGCGGACGACGGCCGAGGCCACCTTGGGCGGTGGCGTGAAGGCCTTGGCCGGCAGGTCCATCACGGTCCTGGCCTCGCAGAGAGTCTGGGCGATCACGGCCAGGCGTCCGTAGGCGTCGTCGCCCGGTTGCGCGACGATCCGGTCGGCGACTTCCTTCTGGAACATCAGGGTCATCGACAGCGGTCGGAACGGGCCCGTCAGCCAGTTGATCAGCAGCTGGGTGCCGACGTTGTAGGGCAGGTTGGAGACCACGTGCGCCGGCCCGCCGGCAGCCTGGGCGGCGTCGACCTTGAGGGCGTCGCCTTCCACGAGCTCAAGACGTTCCTCGGCCACTTCGGCCACTTCGGCCAGCAGCGGCAGGAAGCGGCTGTCCTTCTCGATCGCCACCACACGCGCGCCGGTTTCGAGCAAGGCGCGGGTCAGGCCTCCGGGACCAGGGCCGACCTCGACGACGGTGTCGCCCTCGCCAACCTGGGCCAGGCGCGCGATCTTGCGGGTGACGTTCAGGTCCAGCAGGAAGTGCTGGCCAAAGCTCTTGCGCGCCATCAGGTCGTGGCGTTCCAGGGCCTCGCGCAGGGGCGGCAGATCGGCCAGGCTCATCTTGTGTCTCTCCACCTGTCTATCCGACGGATAGGCAGGCCGTTCTAAATGCCGCGACGGGCGGCGATCTTGGCCGCCAGCTGGATGGCGGCGATCAGGCTATCGGGCCGTGCGATCCCGCGTCCGGCGATGTCGAAGCCGGTGCCGTGGTCAGGCGAGGTCCGCACGATGGGCAGGCCCAGGGTGATGTTCACGCCGCCCCAGAAGTCCAGCATCTTCACCGGGATCAGCGCCTGGTCGTGGTACATGCACAGCACCCCGTCGTAGCGCGCCCGGGCCTCGGGATGGAACAGGGTGTCGGCGGGCGCAGGGCCGGACGCCTGGACGCCCAGCGCGCGAAGCGCTTCGACCGCCGGCGCGATGATGTCGATTTCCTCGCGTCCCAGGGCGCCGCCTTCGCCGGCGTGCGGGTTCAGCGCCGCCACGGCCAGACGCGGCTCGGCGATGCCGAAGTCCTTGCGCAGGGCCTGGGCGGTCACAAGTCCGCTGTTGATGATCGCCTCGGTCGTCAGCGCCGACGGCGCCTTGGCCAGCGCGGTGTGGATGGTCACGAGCGTGGCGCGCAGGTCACCCGCCGCCAGCATCATCACCGGGCCCCTTGCGCCCACCATGCTGGCCGCCGCCGTCAGTTCGGCCAGGAACTCGGTGTGGCCGGGGAACTGGAAACCGGCCTCGTAAAGCGGGGCCTTGGCGATCGGCGCGGTGACCAGGCCGCTGACGGCGCCCGACAAAGCCAGCCCGACCCCTGTCTCGATCCAGCGGATGATCTGGGGCGCGTGGCTCGGGGAAGGGCGGCCGTAGACAACCGGCGAAAGCACGGGAATGTCGAGCACGGGGAGTGCGTCAGGGAAAACCTGGGCGGCTTCCTGCGGCCGGGTGACGGCGCGCACCTTCACGCCGCCGCCGGCCGAGGCCAGAAGCTGTGCGTCGCCGATCACGACGAAGGTGGGGCCGTCCTGCCGTAGCGCACGCCAAGCCTTAGCGATGATCTCCGCGCCGACGCCGGCCGGATCGCCGGCGCTGATGGCGAGGGGGCGCGACGTCACCGGGTTTCGATGGTCGCCTGGTTGCGCAGGTCGCGAAGATAGCGCTTGGCGATCAGGGCCAGTTGCTGGCCGCGCAGGCGGTTTTCGATCTGGTCGTGCGTCGGCGCGTTGGCGCCGCCCTGGCGCTTGCCGCATACCGCGATCAGATGCAGGCCCGCGTCGGTGCGGATCGGGTCGGAGATCTGCCCGATTTCGAGCTTGTTGGCCGCCTCCTGGAAGGCGGGGGCGAGGTCGGTGATCTCCGCTTCGCCCAGGTCGCCGGCGACCAGGCCGTCGACCTTGGCCGCCGTCGCTTCAAGGCTCTGGCAGCTGGTGATCTTGGGCTTCAGGTCGACAAGTTGCTTGGTGGCGGCGGCGATCTGGGCTTCGGTGGCGTCAGCGGCCAGCGGCGCGGCGACCTGTTTCAGGTCGACGATCGCGGTCTTCGAGCCCGCACGCTTGTCGCGCAGGTAGATGATGTAGACGCCGTCCTTGACCTGGATCGGGCGCGACAGCTGACCCGGACGCAGCTGTTCCAGCGCGGCGTCGACCTCGGTCGGCATCTCGCCCTGGCTGACCCAGCCGACCTCGCCGCCGTTGGCGGCGGTGGCCGAGCCCGAGAACTGACGGGCGACGGCCGCGAACGGCGCACCCTGCTGCATCTGGTTGATCAGTTGCGTCGCGCCATTAACGGCGACCTCCATGCCGCCCACGCGGGCGGCGTCGAGGAAGACCTCGCTGATCTGGTACTGCGGCTTGGCCGCCGCATCCGCCAGCCGGCGTTGATAGGCCTTGATCTGGTCCTCGCCGATGCGCAGGCGCGACCCATAGCGCCCCTGGATCCAGGACTGCCAGCTGGACTCGGCGCGCAGCTGGGCGCGCCAGGTATCGAGGCCGATTCCCTGCGCCACCAGCTGCTGCTTCAGCTGTTCGGGTTGCAGGCGGTTGGACTGGGCGATGTCGCCGATCTGCTCTTCGACTTCCTTGTCGGTCGAGATGATCGTGATCTTCTGCTGCTTCTCGACCCGCTTGAGCTCCTGCATCTGCAGGCGCTCGTCGATCAGCGAGCGCAGGGCTTCCTGTTCGATCTGCGGCAGGTTCTCCTGGGTGGGCTGCATGCCGGAGGTCGCCATCAGCAGGCGCATGCGCTGCATCAGGTCGTAGCTGGAGATGATGTCGTCATTGACGACCGCCGCCACGCTTTCCGACAGCGGTTGTGGCGCGGCCGGCGCCGACGGCGCTTGGGCCACGCCCTCAGGGGCCGCCTGCTGCATGGCCATGGCGGGCGCGCCGAGGCTCGCCACGGTCAAGGCGAGAATGGACGCGGCGCCGGCCGCGAAAGTCGTCACGCTACGCGCAGACCGCATGGATAGTGTCGTTCCTCTAGGCCCTGCCGCTCCTTTCGGAGCGCGGTCGATTATTACAGTCTCGGTGGCGGCGGTCGTCCGACCGACGTGTCCTTGCGGCCGTCGCCCCCGATAGTCACGCTTGGCAAGCCTGCGGGTCCGCCCGCACGCCCCCAAGCGCGGTCACTTAGTTGCTGCTGTACCCTGTATCACCCAATGTGGCGAGCGTTAGGCGGAACACGATCGTACGATCAGGTTGCAGCCGCAAACCGCTGGCCGTCGAGGCGTAGCGGTCTTCCTGCTGGTAGATGACGTCGATGCGAACGCAGTCGTCCTGGTAGGCGACACCGAGGTCGCGACGACGCCAGACGTCCTGGACCATGTCGCGCTGCCCGAACGCGGTCACGGAGAAGCGCTTGGTCAGCTTCAGCTCACCGCGCGCTTCGAAGTTTTCCTGGCGGTTGCCGTTAGCGTCCAGCTCGTCCTTCAGATAGCGAACCGAGCCGCTGCCGCGCGTGGTGAAGGCGTCGACGCCGGTTTCGATCCGATGGATGTCCTGAGTCTTGGAGTCTAGGCGCGTACGGACAAAGGCGTTGATCCCCCGAACCGGCGTGACGGTGGCCGCAACGATCCAGTCGGAAGACTTCATCTGCAGGCCCGTGCGCGTGGGCAGCAGCGGATCGAACTCCGATCGGAAGCTGCGCCCCACCAGGATGCTGCCGCCACGGCCGTCGGGGCGCGCGAAGGTGGCGCGGCCGCCGACGTTCAGGCGCTGACCGCCTTCGTAGAGGTCAAAGCCCGGCGACTTGTTGGCTTGGAACAGGTTGGTTTCGTCGAACTCGATGGTCGCGCTGTCCTCGTTGTAGAGGTAGCGCTTGGTCCCGTCGCGGGCCACGACCACAGGCACGCGCGAGCTGTCCGAGCCGAGCGCGACCTGGGCCAGCGGCTCCAGCACCACGCTGCCGCCTTTGGTCAGCGGCTTGTAGAACGGAAGGCTGAAATCCACGCCGCCGACGCCGAGCGCGCGGGTGTAGGTCTCCTGGGTGTCATCGCCCAGCGCGCTGGCGGCGGGGGTGACGAAGGTCTTGATCGAATAGGCGTCACCGCGCGCCTGGACGAACGGAGAGACCTTCAGGCCAGGTCCGATGATGTTGCTGGCGCGCCAGTCGGCCTTGACGCTGGCCCGGCTGGAGTCGACGCCGTTCTGACCCTTGTAAGCGCCCAGGAAGTAGGGCGCCTCGCCGAACTGCGACTCAGAGCGGTTCAGCATCACGCCGGAGCCCTGCAGGCGCAGTCGACCGCCCAGGACCGGCTTCTCCGGCTCCCAGCGCGCTTCCACCAGTGGGCCGATCAGCGGGAACGTGCCGCTGTTCTCGAACGCATTGGCGGTGCCGGCCGAGGTCACGCCCACGACGCGCAGCCCCTGTACCGAAACCGCCGACACCGAGAACCACGACCGCTGCGCCTGACGGGTCGCATAGAGTTGCGAGACCAGGCGGTGATCGTCGCTCGTGAACAGCCCGCGCTGTTGATAGACGTCGTTGATCTTGTACTTGTCGAACAGCAGCGCGTCCGAGACGCGCTCGGCCGAGAAGCCCCACTTCCAGTGCTGGTTGATGTCGAACTTGCCGTTGGCCAGGACGTAGCTTCGGAAGGTTTCCTCGCCGAAGCGGTCGCCCCGGATGTCGAATTCCTTGTCGTAGGTGAAGCCGCCGCGCGCCTCGAGCGTCCCGGAGTAGAAGCGCTTGCGGTAGGTCACGTTCAGGAACGGATTGACCTGGCTGTTGATCTGCGGCGCCAGGATCACGTCCGATGACGGCGAGATCACGTGGTAGTAGGGCTGGTTGTACGAAACGCCGCGACCTCTCGAGAAGTCGAGCTTGGGCGCCAGGAAGCCCGAGCTGCGCTTGGCCTGCGGGTCCGGATGCCAGAACAGCGGCAGGTAGAGCACCGGCGCGCCCCACATGCGGATGACGGCGTTCTTGTAGTAGATGAGCTGCTTGGGCTTATCCTGGACGATCTTGTCGGCCGAGACCGACCAGGTCGGGGTCGGCTTTTCGGCACAGACCTCGCAGGGCGTATAGATCGCCTTGTTCAGTTCCTGGATGTTCTCGTTGCGACGCACGGCGCTGGCGGCCGCGACCTTCATGTTCTGCTCGAGTCGGGCGGCGAAGTTACGGGCGAAGCCCGCCTTCATATCCCTGTCGAGCTCCAGGTGATCGGCGAATTCGGCCGTGCCGTCGGGATTGATCAGCTGGACATTGCCGTCCGCCGTGATCGCGCCGGTCTTGCTGTCATAGATCACCTTGTCCGCGCGCAGGGTGCGGCCCTGATAGCGCGCCTCGACCGCGCCCTCGGCGGTCATGATCTGGTTCTTGTCGTCCCGGATCAGAAGGTCCGATTCCAGATAGTAGCCGTCGTCGCCCAGGCCGTCGGGCGGCGCGGTCTTGATCACCGGCGTCTGCGGGATCGTCGCGAGGTTCTGCTGGGCGTGGGCCGCGCTGGCGCAGGCCAGCGTCAGCCACGCCGCGCCGCTCATCAGCAGCGCGCGGCCGGCGGATGGGACGCTGGAGCGCGTTTCAGTCATGAACGACCCTGGAAACAATGACTCACCCATCTTCCGTATAGCAAAGCAAAGTGAAGCCCACCAAAAGCGCGACGGTCGGCGGGGTCCAGGCAGCGACGAACGGGGCCAGAACGTCGGCCCGTCCCAGTGTGCTGCACAGCTCGTTGAAGAAAAAGAACCCAAACCCCAGGGCGACGCCCGACCCGGCCAGCATGGCCAGCCCGCCCAGGCGCATCAGGCGCAGCGAGAAGGCCGCCGCCAGGACCGACATGGCCGCAAAGAGCAGGGGCGTGGCCAGATCCTGCTGCAGGCGCAGCTTGAAGGGCGCGGCCGAGAAGCCGGCGTCGGCTGTCCGCTGGATCGTGGCCGGCAGGCGCCACAGCGCCACCGCTTGCGGCGTGTTGAACCGCTCCGAGGCTGTGCGATCGTCCAGGTTCGAGGGGATGGAGAGGCTGTCCGAGCGAATGGCGCCGGCGCCGGGCGTGGCTTCCCGCACGCCGCTCAGCCGCCAGAAGCCAGGCTCCAGGCGCGCCTCGTTGGCCTCGATGCGACGGGTGAAGTCCATCACCCCCTTGGCGTTCAGCGTGTAGACGAACAGCGACACCCCGCGCAGGCGCACCGAGCCGTCGACGAGCTCGCGGGCCCGGGCGCGGATCACGATCTGGGTCTTGTCGTCGCCTTGGCGCAGCCATGTCCCCTTGGGCGCTTCCTTCAGATAGCCGTTCATCGTGCGGTCGCGTTCGGTCTCGAACTTGGCCGTCATCGCCGTAGTCAGCGGATTGAGCAGGGTGATCGTCAGGAGGCCGATCACGAATGACGAGGCGGCCGCCGGCATGATGAAGCGCCAGGCCGAGATCCCAGCCGCGCGCATGGCGATCAGCTCGCTACGGCGGTTCAGCTCGACGAACGCCCACATGGTTCCGAACAGAAAGATGAAGGGCGCCAGGACCAGAATGGTCGCCGGGGCCTGAAGGATGGTCAGGTAGAGCAGCCGCAGGAAGCTGGCGTCGGCGCGTGTACCGACATTGCGCGCGATGTCGACGAACGCGATCAGCATCACCATCGCGCTCAGCACCGCCAGGGCGCCGACCAGCGCGCCCATGGTGCGCTTGAGCACATAGCGTTCCAGCATGCCCATGGTCAGCATCATGCGGCTCCCGAAAACGCGGGCGCCGGGGTGGCGGGCTTGGTCTTGCGACGCGGCGAGACCCTCTGCCGGAAAATCTGCGACATCGCCCAGGCCGTGGCGGCCAGCGGCACGATGTACTGCAGCACGTTCAGCCAGGGATCATCCTCGCACGCCGCCTGGACGCCGAAGCCGACGATGCGGACGATCGCGGCGGCCGCGCCGACCGCGGCGATGCGCTTGCCATAGCCCATGCGGCTGAACGAGCCGCCCAGCACGGCGGCCAGCGCCATGCTCATCAAGGCGATGTTGTAGAGCGGGCCGGCGAAGCGCGAGTGCCCTTCGGCCAGCAGCTTGTCCTTGTTGCGCTGTTCCCATTCCTGGGTCAGGTCCGGGAAGAACAGCTCGTGCGGATAACGGTCGGCGATCTTGTAGTGCAGCAGCTCGTCGCTGTGGAACAGGCTGGACAGATCGAAGGTGTACTCGTCGAAGGACGTGTACTGCAGCACGCCGTCACGCGAGAACTGCTGGTTGGACCCGTGGCGCATGATCAGCACCGGCTCGCCCTTGCGGGTGGCGATCTCGGCTTCTCGCGACGAATAGGTCGAAGCCGCGCCGTTGGGCAGCTCCTGGTGGATGAACAGGTTCTGGATCTTGTTATCGCGGTCGATCGACTGGGCGTAGACGGTCAGACCCGGGCCAGGCTCGGTGAACTGGCCCGGCTGGACCAGGGTTGCGGCGACGTCGGTCTTGATCTGGAAGGCGGTCTCGCGGATCTGGCGGGCGCTCCAGGGCTGCAGCCACAGACCCGAGATCAGCGAGATCAGAGCGGCGATGACCGCCAGGCGCATGGCCGGCGAGATGACCCGCCAGCGACTCATGCCCCCCGCGAAACAGACCACGATCTCCTGCTCCGTGTGCAGCCGATTCAAGGCCACCAGGGCGGCGACGAACAGGGCCAGCGGCATCATGATGCCCAGCAGCTGGGGCAGGGCCAGGAGGATGATCTTCAGGAACACCAGCGCGCTCTGGCGCTGCTCCACCAGCACATCGAACTCCGACAGGCTGCGGGCCAGCAGGGCAAGCGCCACCAGCGCCGCGGTCGCCAGAAGCGTCGGGCCTAGCAACTGCCGGAAGAGATAGCGTTCGATGAGGCGCATGAAGACGGGGATCGGGGCGGATGGATTCGTGGGACGAACCCCGAAGATGCGCCGTTCTACACGGGGGCTTAACGCCAGCACAACCGGGGACCGAACTTGGCCGTCCCGACTGTAGCCGAACGGAGCCTTTTCTAAGGCGCGGCATTGGACTATGCCGCCTTGATGAGGTGAGCCGGCGCGCGGTCTGATGCGCCGCTTACGGTCGCCCAAATTGCAGGAGCGCGGCATGCGTATCGAGTTCGTTCCCGTCGACACCCAGGCCGGCGCCACCGCCGCGCTCGCGGTCCTGGCTCACGAAGGCGCCGCCTTGTCGCCCGAAGCCCGCGCAGCCAACGAGGCCACCGGCGGCGCCCTGGCGCGCGCCATCGCCGGCGGACGCTTCACGGGCGCCAAGGGCCAGACGCTCGACATCGTCGCCCCGAACGGACTGGAAGCCGCACGTGTGGTTCTGGTTGGGGTGGATGGCTCCGGCGCCGTCGAGCCCGAGGCGGTCGAGCTGGCCGCCGCTTCGGCCTTCCAGGCCGTGAAGACCTCGGGCGTGGTCGAGCTGGTGCTCAAGCTGGGCGCCGACGCCGAGACCGCCGCCCGCGCCGCCTTCGGCGCGCGCCTGGCCGCGTACCGCTTCGACAAGTATCGCACCACCGAGAAGGCTGAGAAGAAGCCCTCGGTCCAGGTGGTCAAGATCGCGGCCGCCGATCCGGTCAAGGCGCAGAAGGCCTATGAGCCCCTGGCGGCCCTGGCCGACGCCATCGTGTTCAGCCGCGACCTCGTCTCCGAGCCGGCCAACATCCTGCATCCGGAAGAATTCGCCGCCCGCACCAAGAGCCTGGAAAGCCTGGGTCTGGAGGTCGAGATCCTGGGCGAGGCCGAGATGGCCAAGCTGGGCATGGGCAGCCTTCTGGGCGTGGGGCAGGGCAGCGTCCGCGAAAGCCAGCTCGTTATCATGAAGTGGATGGGCGCGGCCGATAAGTCGGCCCAGCCGATCGCCTTCGTCGGCAAGGGCGTGTGCTTCGACACCGGCGGCATCTCGATCAAGCCGGCCGACGGCATGGAAGACATGAAGTGGGACATGGGCGGGGCGGCCGCCGTGGCCGGCGTCATGCACGCCCTGGCCGGCCGCAAGGCCAAGGTCAACGCCATCGGCGTGCTGGGCCTCGTCGAGAACATGCCCGACGGCAACGCCCAGCGTCCGGGCGATGTGGTCACCTCGATGTCGGGCCAGACCATCGAGGTCATCAACACCGACGCCGAAGGCCGCCTCGTCCTGGCCGACGCGCTTTGGTACACGCAGGAACGCTTCAAGCCCCAGTTCATGATCGACCTGGCCACCCTGACCGGCGCGATCATCATCTCGCTGGGTCATGACTACGCCGGTTTGTTCAGCAATAACGACGGCTTGTCGGAAAAACTTCTCGCGGCCGGCAAGGCCGAGCGTGAGAGCCTGTGGCGCTTGCCGCTGCCGGCCGCCTATGAGAAGCAGATCGAAAGCCCGATCGCCGACATGAAGAACATCGGCGGGCGTCCGGCCGGTTCGATCACGGCGGGCCTGTTCCTGCAGAAGTTCGTCAACGGCGTGCCGTGGGCCCACCTCGACATCGCCTCGGTCGCCTGGAAGAAGCCCTCGGCCGATCCGACCGTGCCCGATGGCGCGGTGGGCTATGGCGTGCGTCTGCTCAACCGCCTCGTCGCCGACGCCTACGAAGGCTGATCCGAAGAGGCTGTCATCCCGGCCCAGCGCAAAGCGCGCCGAGCCGGGACCGCCCCAAGCGCCGCGTTTGTCGCGGTCCCGGGTCTTCGCTACGCTCGCCCGGGATGACAGGGAATTTCGATGACGGCTAACCCCTGCGAGGTCTGGTTCTATCACCTCGAGCGCTCGCCGCTCGAGGCGGTGCTGCCCGAGCTCCTGGAAAAGACGCTGGGGCGCGGCTGGAAGGCGCTGGTGCGCGGCGGCGATCCGCGCCGGATCGAGGCCCTGGATCAGCATCTCTGGACCTGGCGGGAGGACAGCTTCCTGCCGCATGGCCTGGCCAGCGAGCCGATGGCCGAGCGACAGCCCGTGCTGCTGACCGCCGCAGAGGGAAACCCCAACAGCGGCGATGCGCTGTTTCTCATCGACGGGGCCGAACCTGGAGATCTTTCAGGGGTTTCGCGCTGCATCCTCTTGTTCGACGGGCGTGACGATCAGGCCTTGGCGCAGGCGCGCGGACGTTGGTCGACGTTCAAGAAGGCCGGGCATCCGGTGTCGTACTGGCGCCAGGGCGCCGAGCGGGGTTGGGAGAAGCAGGCATGAGGCGGACCTTTGCAGTGTTGATCTCGGCGATGGTTCTGGCGGGTTGCTCCAGCGCACCGGAGCCCGCGCCGCCGCCACCACCGACGACGCCGACCGCGCCGCCGGCCATCGCGCTCCCGACGCCGCCGCCGCAAAGCGAGCCCAAGGACGAGTGCGGCCTGAAGGACGCCCAGCAGTTCATCGGCCAGCTCCGCACCAGCCTGCCGGCGCCGGTCGACCCCTCCCGCTGGCGGGTCGCCTGCACGACCTGCCCGGTCACGATGGACTATCGCCCCGACCGCCTGAACATCCTGTTCAACGCCGATACGGGCGTGGTTCAGCAGGTCAAGTGCGGCTAGAGCGTTCCGGGGATCTTGCTCCTACGCGCTGGCCCTGAGTTGGCGTAGGCGAGCGTTGGGCGCATTGTCGCCATGACGGGAGTGACCGACATGCGCAGGCTTCTGACGACCGCCCTGGCGATGATGGCTTTGATGGTCCCGGCGACGACGATCGCGCAGGCGTCCCGGCCCGCCGCGGAGGCGGACGACGCCATTCCCGGCTCGCCGGCCCGGGGCGCGACCTTCGCGGCCAAGCAATGCGCCACTTGCCATGCGATCACCGCCGATGGCGTCAGCCCGCGCATGGACGCGCCGCCCTTCGGAGAGGTCGCCAAGAAGTATGCGGACTACCGATTGGACTGGGAGCTGGAGGCGATCGCCTCGGTCGGTCACTACGCCATGCCGGCCAAGGCGATGACGGCGATCCAGATCGCCGACGTCACCGCCTATCTGCGCACGCTGTATGACAAGCCGCGCGACGAGCACCATCGCCGCTGAGGAGGCAGGCGGTCAGCGCTTACCCACGCCTGGAAACTGCGCCACGCCGTCCTCGAACACGCCCAGATAGCCGAGCTCTCCGAGGAGCGGCGTCAGGTCCTCGACCAGATCGCCGGACTGCGGCAGGTGAACCGGACGGTCCTTCTGGTCATGCAGGCGATAGACCGTCCACATCTTGCCGCGCGGCGCGGGCGCGCCCGGCTGGATGAACTTGTGCTCCCAGCCGACCAGGGCGGGCGAGCGGCCCACCTCGACGTCGAAGGGGCGATCGCGGAAGGCCAGATCCATCTCGATCCGCAAGGCCTCGCCGATGCGGGTGTTCACCCATTCGGCGAACGCTTCCAACACGACGTGCGACGACAATCCTTCCGGATTGGCTACGACATGGTTGCGGGGGTGACCTGTGCTCATGGGTCGCACCATGCGGCGACACACGTTCGGGAAGCGCTAAACGACATGGTTTAGCGGCCGTTCACCCTGAGGTTGGCTCAGCCTTCGGCCTCGGCCAGCTCCTCGGCCAGGCTCATCCAGGCCTCCTCGGCTTCGTTCAGCTTGGCCTGGGCGTTGTCGCGGCGCTTGGTCAGTTCGGCGACCTTGCCCGGGTTCTTGACGTAGAGATCCGGGTCGCCGAGCTGGGCTTCCAGTTCGGCGAGGTCCCGGGTGCGCCGCGTCATCACCTGCTCGGCGGCCTCGACCTTGCGGCGAAGCGGCTCGACGGCGGCCTTCTTCGTGGGCGGGGCGACGGGCTTTTCAGGCTCGCGGCTGACCTGGGTCGGTTTCACGGCCTGCTTGGCGCGCTCCAACACGAACCTGGCGTAGTCGTCCATGTCGCCGTCGAACGACTTGACCGTGCCGTCGGCCGCCAGCCACAGGCGGTCGGCGACCAGCTCCATCAGCGAACGGTCGTGGGTGATCAGGATCACCGCGCCCATATAGTCGTTCAGCGCGTCCAGCAGGGCCCGGCGACTGTCGATATCGAGGTGGTTGGTCGGCTCATCCAGGATCAGCATGTGGGGCGCGTCCATCGCCACCAGGTTCAGCAGCAGGCGCGCCCGCTCGCCGCCCGACAGACTCTCGACCTTGGTCTCCTGCTTTTCGAAGCCGAGGCCGAACTGGGCCAGTTTCGAGCGCCGCGAGCTTTCCGAGGCCTCGGGCATGGCGCGGCGGATGATCTCCAGCGGCGTGTCGTTGGGATCCATCGCCTCGATCTGGTGCTGGTGGAACCAGCCGACCTTCATCTTCTTGTCGCGGTGGAACTCGCCGGCCTGTACGCCCAGCGCGCCGGCGATCATCTTGGCGAAGGTCGACTTGCCCGCGCCGTTGACGCCCAGAAGACCGATGCGGTCATCCAGGTCCATGCGCAGGTTCAGGTTCTTCAGGATCGCGCGGTCCGCCTCATAGCCGACGCTGGCCTTCTCCAGCCGGATCAGCGGCGGGGGCAGGGGCTTGGGCGGCGAGGGCAGGGTGAAGGGCGCGACGCGCTCCTCGATCGTGGTGGCCACCGGCTCCATCTTGGCCAGACGCTTCATCCGCGACTGGGCCTGGGCGGCCTTGGAGGCCTTGGCCTTGAAGCGATCGACGAAGGCCTGCAGGTGGGCGCGCTCGGCGTCCTGCTTGGCTTTGGCGGAGAGTTGCAGGCGGGCCTTCTCGGCGCGGCGCTTTTCGAAGTCGTCGTAGCCGCCGGTGTAGAGCTCCAGCTTGCCGCCGGCCAGGTGCAGCATGTGGGTGCAGCTGTTGTTCAAGAGCTCGCGGTCGTGGCTGACGATCAGCGCCGTGTGCGGATACTTCTGAAGGCGGGCCTCCAGCCAGAGGGCGCCTTCCAGGTCGAGATAGTTGGTCGGTTCGTCCAGCAGCAGCATGTCGGGCTCGGCGAACAGGGCCGCGGCCAGGGCGACGCGCATGCGCCAGCCGCCCGAGAACTCGCTCATCGGCCGGCGCAGGTCTTCCTGGGTGAAGCCCAGGCCCGCCAGGATTTCTGAGGCGCGGGCCGGGGCGGAGTCGGAGTCGATCTCGATCAGCCGGGCCCAGATCTCGCCCATCTCCTCGGGATCAGCGGTCTCAAGCCGCGTCATCAGCGTGTGGCGCTCGACATCGGCCTCGAGAACGGTCTCCAGCAGGCTCACCGGCGTGGCCGGGTGTTCCTGGTCGACCGAGCCGATGCGGGCGCTCTTGGGCAGGCTGATTTCGTCATCGCCCGCGTGCAGCTGGCCCAGGATCAGCTTGAACAGCGTCGACTTGCCCACGCCGTTTCGTCCGATCAGGCCGACCTTGGCCCCCGGCGGCAGGCTGACGGTCGCCTTGTCGAAAAAGCGCCGGCCCCACGCATTGAAGGTCAGGTCGTTGATCTGCAGCATTTTTGTGAAGCTTACGCGGTGGGGTTGGCGAGGGCGGGGCGCACGGCTATAAGCCCGCAACCTCCCAATTCACAACTTTTCTGTGAGATCACTGTCGTGACCGAACGCACCTTCTCGATCATCAAGCCGGACGCCACGCGTCGTAACCTGACCGGCGCCATCAACGCTGTGATCGAGGCCGCCGGCCTGCGCATCGTCGCTCAGCGCCGCGTGAAGCTGACCGAAGCCCAAGCCAAGAAGTTCTACGAAGTCCACGCCGAGCGTCCGTTCTACGGCGAACTCGTGGGCCAGATGACCGCCGAGCCGGTCGTCGTCCAAGTGCTGCAAGGCGACAACGCCGTCCTGAAGTACCGCGAAGTCATGGGCGCCACGAACCCGGAAAACGCCGACGAAGGCACCATCCGCAAGCTGTTCGCCCTGTCGATCGGTGAAAACTCGGTCCACGGCTCGGACAGCCTGGAGAACGCCGGCATCGAAATCGCCCAGTTCTTCACGGAAGACGAAATCGTCGGCTAATCGCCGTCGACATTTCTGATGACGCAGAGCGGCCGGATCGGAGACGATCCGGCCGTTTTCTTTTGCGCGGGAGTCTGGGCGTGCAGCACTACGGACGCGGCGAGGTGGCGCTGGCGGTCACGCTGTCGGGCGTGGCGGGCTATGTCGACGCGATCGGCTTTCTGAAGCTGGGCGGCTTCTTCGTCTCGTTCATGAGCGGCAACTCGACGCGCCTGGGCGTGGCCCTGGCGACGAGCCACTGGGCGGCGGCGCTGACGGTCCTGGGGCTGGTCGCGGCCTTCGTCGCGGGCGTGGTGCTGGGCGCGCTCATGGCCCGGGCGCTGGGCGAGGCGCGGCGTTCGCCGGTGCTGGTCCTGGAGGCCATGCTGCTGGCGATCGGCGCGATCCTGCTTGCGCTGGGACACGATCGCGCGGGGATTGCGGCGGTGGCGATGGCGATGGGCGCCGAGAATGCGGTCTTCCAGCGTAACGGCGACGTCACTGTGGGCCTGACCTACATGACCGGCGCCCTGGTCAAGGTCGGGCAAAGGATCGCCGGCGCGATCGTCGGTGGAGAGCCGCGCGACTGGTGGCGCTATGCGCTGCTGTGGGCGGGCCTGGCGTGCGGCGGCGCGCTGGGGGCGCTGACCTATCTGACGGTGGGGGCGGCGGCGCTGTGGATCGCTGTGGCCATCGTGCTGGGCGGCGCGCTATGGGCCGAGCGACGTTACCGCTCGGTCTAGGCCAGGACGGCGCGCGGCCGCTGGAAAGCCAGCCAGATCGTGGCGACGATGATCAGCGCCGCGACCGCCAGCGGACCGGCCACGCCCGGATCAAGATCCAGGCGCTGCAGATTGACGACGGCCAAGTAGCCCGGGGCCATCAGCGACACGACCCAGATCGGCGCGGTCAGCGCGCTGGCGATATGGAACCGCCAGGGGCGGGCGCGGCTCATGCCGGCCAGGATCGGGATCATCGGGCGGACGGGGCCGAGATAGCGGGCGGCGATGATCGCCACCGTGCCGTAGCGGCGGGCCAGCAGCTTGGCGCGGGCGAACAGGCGCCGACGGCCCGAGAACAACATGCGAGCGCCGTGGCGGCCGCCCAGACGATGGCCGAGCAGATAGGAAAGGGCGTCACCGACCGCCGCGCCGGCGCTGCACCACAGCACCGCCTCGACTGGATGCATCACGCCTTGGGCCACCAGGGCGCCGGCGGCCAGCATGACGCCGACGATGGGGATCAGCACGCCGACGACCAGAAGCGCTTCCAGCAGGGTCAGCACGAACAGCAACCCGCCCGCCAACAAGCTGTTGTCGGCCGCGAGGGCGAAGGTCTGATTCAGGAAGGCGTCCATGGCGGCACTATCTCGTGCGACCGTGACAATTCTCTGACCCAGCGTCGTAAATGCGCGTCAACCTTCGGCTTTCGCCGCTCAAAGGCCGCGGCAGAACGTCGCCAGGGTGTCGGCGTAGAGCCTGTGTTCCTGCTCCAGCACCCGGGCGGCGAGGGCGGGCTCGTCGTCGCCGGGCAGGATCGGCACGCGGGCCTGGCCCAGGATCGGACCCTCGTCGACGCCGGCCGTGACCAGATGGACCGTACAGCCGGCCTCCAACTCGCCGGCGGCGATGGCGCGGGCGTGGGTGTCGAGACCCGGATAGGCGGGCAGCAGGGACGGGTGGATGTTCAGCATCCGGCCCTCCCAGGCGTCGACCAGGAAGGGGGTCAGGATCCGCATGTAGCCGGCCAGGGCGATGACCTCGATCCCGCGTGCGCGCAAGGCTGCGTCGATGGCCCGCTCATGGGCCTCGCGGTCCTTGCCGAACGGCTTCTGATCGACGCACAGCGCCTCGACCCCGGCTGTGGCGGCGATCTCCAGGCCCTTGGCGTCGGGCTTGTTGGCCAGCACGAGGGCGATCTCGAACGGACAGCCGGGCGCCTGGGCGGCGCGAACCAGCGCCTCCATGTTGGAGCCGCGGCCCGAGATCAGCACGGCGACTTTGGTGGGTTGGGTCATTCCATTCCCCAAAACCCTTCTCCCCTTGCGGGAGAAGGTGTCGCCGCCAGGCGACGGATGAGGGGTCGAAGAAGGCGTCAGCCGCGAGCGGAATCCGCCGCGCAACCCCTCATCCGACCCGCTGCGCGGGCCACCTTCTCCCGCAAGGGGAGAAGGTGGCCTAAGCCTTCACCAGCTGGCCGCAGATGAAGGCGTCCTCGCCGGCGTTCAGCAGGGCCGCCAGCACCGGCTCGGCGTCGGCCTGGGCCACGATGATGATGAAGCCCACGCCGCAGTTGAACGTGCGGCGCATCTCGTGCTCGGTGATCCCGCCGGTCTGGGCCAGCCAGTCGAACACCGGCGGCATGGCCCAGCTGTTCCAGTCGAACTCGGCGGCCAGACCCTCGGCGATGGCGCGCGGCGGGTTCTCGATTAGGCCGCCGCCGGTGATGTGGGCGCCGCCCTTGACGCGGCCCGACTTCAGAAGCGGCAACAGCGACTTCACATAGATGCGGGTCGGGGCCATCAGCGCCTCGGCCAGGGTCTTGCCGTCCTCGAAGGGGCAGGGCGCGTCCCAGGCCAAGCCCGAGCGCTCGACCACGCGGCGCACCAGCGAGTAGCCGTTCGAGTGCGGACCCGACGAGCCCAGGCCGATGATGATGTCGCCCGCGCGCTGCTGATCCAGCTTGGGCAGCACGGCGTCGCGATTCACCGCGCCGACCGAGAAGCCGGCCAGGTCGTACTCACCGTCGGCGTACATGCCCGGCATTTCGGCGGTCTCGCCGCCCACCAGGGCCGAGCCCGAGATCTTGCAGCCCTCGGCGATGCCGGCGACGACGCTCTTGGCCGTCTCGACATCCAGCTTTCCGGTGGCGAAATAGTCCAGGAACATCAGCGGCTCGGCGCCCTGGGCCAAGAGGTCGTTGACGCACATGGCCACCAGGTCGATGCCGACCGTGGCGTGCATGCCGGTGTCGATGGCGATGCGCAGCTTGGTGCCGACGCCGTCGGTGGTCGTCACCAGCAGCGGATCGTCATAGCCGGCCGCCTTCAGGTCGAACAGCGCGCCAAAGCCGCCCAGGCTGGCTTCCGCGCCGGGGCGGCGCGTGGCCTTGGCCAGCGGCTTGATGGCGTCCACCAGGGCGTTGCCCGCATCGATATCGACACCCGCCTGGGCGTAGGTGAGGCCGTTGGGCAGATCGCTCATTCGCTCGCTCTGGTCTGTCGGAAGGCGACGACGCCGTCCGAACTCGCGGAAAATTTGCTTCCCGGCCATGCTTGGCGCGTCTTGACGCTTGCAGACTCGGGGGTGCGCGAGGCTATTAGCAGCGGATGAAGCTGATCACCACCACCGCCGAGTTGGCGGCGTTCTGTAATGGCCTTGCGGGCGAGCCTTTCGTCGCCGTGGACACCGAGTTCATGCGCGAGACGACCTACTGGCCCAAGCTGTGCCTGATCCAGGTCGCGTCCCCCACCCAGGAAGCGGTCATCGACCCGCTCGCCGATGATATCGATCTTGAGCCGCTGCTGGTCGTGATGCGTGACGAGCGCATCCTCAAGGTGTTCCACGCCGCCCGGCAGGACGTCGAGATCTTCAACAATCTGAAGGCGATGCCCAAGCCGCTGTTCGACACGCAGGTCGCCGGCATGGCCGCCGGCTTCGGCGAGCAGATCGCCTATGACGCCCTGGTGCGTCAGATGCTGCGGATCGAGATCGACAAGTCCAGCCGCTTCACCGACTGGGCCCGACGTCCGCTCACCGACGCGCAGCTCAGCTACGCCCTGGCCGACGTGACCCACCTGGCCAAGCTGTTCCCGATCCTGCGCGAGCGCCTGGAAACCTCGGGCCGTCTGGCCTGGGTCGAGGAAGAGATGACCGCCATCTCCGACCCGGCCGCCTATGATGTCGACCCGGAAAAGGCCTGGCGTCGCCTGCGTCCGCGCAAGACCGCGCCGAAGTATCTGGCCGTGTTCAAGGCCGTCGCCGCCTGGCGCGAGCGCACCGCCCAGAACCGCGACCAGCCGCGCGGCCGGATCCTGAAGGACGAGGCCATCGACGAGCTGGCCACCCAGACGCCCGGCAATCTCGAGGCGCTGAACAATCTGCGAGGCGTGCCCAAGGGCTTTGGCGGCAGCAAGTTTGGTCCCGACCTGCTGGCGGCGATCAAGGACGCTCTGGCCGATCCGGAAGGCTACGCGCCCGTCGTCGACAAGCCCGGCCCGCCGCCGCCTCAGAACGCCGGCGCCGTCGTCGAGCTCCTCAAGGTGCTGCTGAAGGCGCGTGCGGAAGAGGCCGGTGTGGCCTCCAAGCTGATCGCCACGGTCTCCGACCTTGAGAAGATCGCCGCCGATGACAACGCCACGACGCCCGCCCTTACGGGCTGGCGACGCGAAGCGTTCGGTTCCGATGCGCTCAAGATCAAGCGCGGCGAACTGGCGCTGGTGCTGGACGGCGCCCGTGTGCGGGTGGTCGAGGTGCGTCGCGCCCCCAAGAACGATTGATCGTCCTTGTTTAAGGCTCAAATTCGCGGTCTTGGCGTCCCGCTGGCGCCTCGATCGCGGGTTTCAGGCGCCTGAACTGGCCTCACGCGCGATGCTGGCGGCTCTCAAGCCTGTCTCGCTTGGACGGGCTGACCGAAAGTCGATATGCAGCCGCCGGGGGCATTGCGTTAGGGCGCTTTCGGGCGGTTCGATAGCTTACGCTTGAACCTAACGCGATCTAAACTCGGGCAGACTGGGTGCGCGTCCAGATGGGAACGGTGTTGCGGACATTCTGGACAAACCTGGCTGAGGACTATCGCCCGGCGGCGTTGTCGCGCCGCAAGCAGGTTCCGCTGCGTCTGTTCGTGATCGTCACCCTGTGCGTGGCGGCCTTGATCCTCAAGAACATGCCGTTCCTGTTCGGCTGGTCGGTCGCCTACCTCGTCGTCCAGATCTGTGAGCTCTATGCGCTCAAGCGGTTCATCAACGCCGCTGACCCGACCGACCGCGTCTGGGTCAACCTCGTTTCCGATGTCGCCCTGGCCACGGTGTTCGGCTGGCTGGCCCTGCCGTTGTGGGAGATGGGCACGCCCGCCGGAGCCGCCGGTGCGATGCTGCTCTTGTCGGCCTCGATCTTCACCGCCCTGATGGGGGCTGAAGGCTGTATGGTCGCGTTCATCAGCGGCGCGGGGCCGCACGTGGCCTATCTGTTCATCACGCCTCTGCTTGCGGGCGGCGGCGGCGATCCGGTCTTGCCGTACTTCCTGATCGGCGGCGGGCTGTTCACCCTGACCATCGCCATGACCTTCCTATGGTCGCACCGGGCGATGAAGGCCGAGCGGGAGGCGCGACGCGCCGCCGAGGCCCAAGTGGCCGCACGTTCGGCCCTGATCGCCATGGTCAGCCATGAACTGCGAACGCCGATCAACGCCATCGTCAATGGCGCTGGACGCTTGGACGCGGGCAGCGCCGGTCTCATCGCCGATGCGGGCCGGATGATGCGCACCCTGCTCAACGACCTGTTGGATCTGTCCAAGATCGAGGCCGGCCGCATGGGCGTCGAAATGGTCGACCACGACCTGCGGGCTCAGGTGTCCGATGCCGTCGATTTCTGGCGCGGGGCGGCCGAGGCCAAGGGGGTGACCCTGACCTTGACCGGCGCCGAGCGCCTGCCGCGCTGGGTGCGGGGCGATCCCATGCGTCTGCGGCAGGTGCTCAACAACCTGATCAGCAATGCCGTGAAGTTCACGACGGAAGGCGGAATCACCGTCGACGTCCGGCCGGTCGCCAGCGGGGCGGCGGCCGTGGAGATCGAGGTCCGGGACACCGGACCGGGCCTCACCGAGGCGCAGATCATCCGGCTGTTCGATCCCTACGAACAGCTTGGAAGCGAGACCGCGCGGAACTTCGGCGGCACGGGTCTTGGCCTGGCGATCAGTCGCGACCTGGCGCGTCTGATGGGTGGCGAGCTCGCTGCCAGCTCTGCGCCGGAGGGCGGCGCGCGGTTCGTCCTGCGCCTGCCGACCCCGGCGGGCGCCGAGCCGACGATCCAGGCGCTTGCCGAAGAGCAGGACCTCGTGCTGGCGCCACGCTTGGACGCGCCGCGGATCCTGGTCGTCGACGACCATGACATCAACCGGCGCACCTTGCGCGGGATTCTGGAGGCGTTCGGGGCCGTCGTCGATGTCGCCGAGGATGCGCTGAGCGCTCTGGCGGTGTGCGAAGACCAGCGCTTCGACGCCATCGTGATGGATGTGCGCATGCCGGGCATGGACGGGCTGGAGGCGACGCGCCGGCTCCGCGCGGCGGGCCTCAATCGTCAGACGCCCGTGGTGGCGGTCACCGGCGCGGTCTCGGACGACGAGGTCGCGGCCTGTCGCGATGCGGGCATGACCGCCTGTGTCGCCAAACCTGTGAGCGCCCGCGAGCTTTATGCCGCCTTGTTCGCCTGAGGACAGCGTTAGCGCCTGACGATCGGCGGCTTCTTCACTAGAAATGGATGCGGCGCTGCGAGTCGGCGCGTCGCTGATTTGCCCCCGAACCGCCGCAGGATCCCGTGCCCAAAATCGACCCCGAGCGCGTCGAGGTCAGCAAGCCGCATCGCATCTGGGTGGCCGTCGGCGCGGCGGTGCTGCTGCTGCTGCTTCTCGGCGCGATGCTCCTGCCGCGCACCACCGGTCGCCTGACGAGCGCGCCGCATGGTTTGGCCGCCGCGCCCGCGCCGCCCGAGCGGCCGCAAGACTGGCGGGGCGATATCGACTACCGCGGCGTGGACAGCCGCCTGCGGGCGATGATGACCGATCGGTCGATGCAGGGACTGGCGGTCGCCGTCGTCGAGAAGGGGCGACTTTCCTTCGTTCAGGGCTATGGCGTCACAGCAGAGGGCGGGGCGCCGGTGGATGCGCGGACCGTGTTCCGCTGGGCCTCGCTGTCGAAAACCGTCGCGGGAACCCTGACCGCCCGATTGGCGGCCGATGGCGCGCTATCACTTCAGGATCCGCTTTCGGCGTTCGACACCAGTCTGAAGCTGCCCGGCGACGCGCAGGTGGGCTTGACGCTGGAGCAACTGCTTTCCCAGCGCACGGGCCTGGGTCGCAACGCCTACGATGGTCGGCTGGAGGACGGGGAGGACCCGAACGTCATTCGCGGATCGTTCGCGGCGCTGAAGCCGGTGTGTCCGCCCGGGACCTGTCACACCTATCAGAACATCGCCTATGACACGATCACCGAGGTGATCCACGCGCGCACCGGTCTAGACTATGCCGAAGCGGTCAAACGCCGTCTGTTCGAGCCGCTGGGCATGAAGAGCACGACCTTCGGGGAGGCCGGTTTGAAGTCCTCGGCCCAATGGGCCAGGCCAACGCGTCACGGTCGTGCGCTGCCGTTCTCTGATGCGTACTATCACGTGCCGGCTGCAGCGGGGGTGAACTCGACGATCGTGGACCTGGCGATCTGGATGCAGGCCCAGATGGGGTTGCGGCCCGACGTGCTGTCGCCGTCCGTACTGGGCGAGGTTCAACGGTCCCGGGTCGGCACCGGGCGTCCCTACGGCCGCCTCAATATCGCGCGGGAGCTCAAGGGACCGGGCTATGGCCTTGGCATGCGCAGCTTCACCTACCGCGGTCACGATCTGGTCGGCCACAGCGGCGGGGTGGCGGGGTATCGCGCGACCATGATGTTCGAGCCGGCGACGCGGACGGGCATCGTCATGCTGTGGAACAGCGACGCCAACCTGCCGTTCCGCTACCAGGCCGAGTTCTTTGACCGCGTCTACGGGCTGCCCTTCACCGATTTTCTCGAGCTGGATCGGGGTGATCCGATGCCGAGTGGCTCAGAACTGGCGGACTAGCCGGGGTAGACGCGGTCAGGAAGCCTGAGCGATCAATGGGCGAACTGGGAAAGCGCACCGCCGGCGGCCAGGCCCAGAGCGCAGAAGATGCCGAGATGGAACACAACGCCGATGGCGACCGTGCGGCGAACCGACCAGCTGCTTTCCTGGGCGAACACACGGCCCAGTTCCGATTGCAGGGTGCGCGCGGCGCTGGTCACCGGCGCGTCGTGGTCATTGGCCACTCGGAGTTCGGGGCGCTTGCGAGCGGCCGCAGCCGGAGCGATAGCGTCGAGATAGTCGAACTTACGCTGCAACATCACTGACCTCCACATTTGTTGTTGGAGGAAGGTTGCGCGTGGCAAGGCTAACAAACCGTGCTTTTTTCCTGCAGAATTGTGCGGCATTCTGTCAATTGCCCCGTATTGGGGAGATTCACAGCCAGTTAATCATGAGCGAAATCTGAACTATACCTGTATCAGGCCGCTATGATCTTGGGTTTGAGTCCAAGATGCTGTGCTGCAGTATTGGCGCGCTTATTGGTTTGTTCACCAAGAACGAGGTCGGCAAAGCCCGGCTCTGCAGACACAATCAGATGGGCGCTATCCAGGGTCAGGCGCGAGCGGCCCAGCAGGCTGGGGCTGCGGCCCGACAGGTCGCACGCCAGGCGGATGGTCGCGCCCAGGGCGCGGGCGCGCTTCAGCTGGGCAGGACTCAGCAGGCGTTCCAGCGTCTCTAGTTCCGGCGGGTGGAAATTGGTGGCGTGGCGGGCGTGGGCGGCGGTGGCCAGGAAGCAGCGCTCGGCGTGGCCCTGGCCGGCGATCGGCGCGCGCAGAACCTGTTCGAACACCAGGTCGGCGCGATGGTCTGGGTGCAGGCGCACGCCCATGTCGGCCAGACGGCAGGCGGCGGAGATCAGCACGCGGTCCCGGTCGCCAAACAGCGGCGGAAGGTCCTCGAAGGCGGGCGCGATCCACGCGTCGAGCGCCGGGCCCAGCTCGTCGGCGACGCCCTGCCGATGGCCCAGCGCGCCGCAGCCTTCGATCAAGGGGTCCAGCCCTCGGACGCGGGGCGGCATGGCCTCGAACAGCAGCCCTTCGCGCACGCCATAGGCCGAGATTTCGATCCGCTTCAGCTGAAGCTGCTCGATCAGGGTCTCCAGCACGATGGCGGCGTAGGGCAGGGTCTCCGAGCGCTTCTTGCTCATGCCCTCTATGCGTTCCAGCGAGCTCTTGGACTGATGGGCCACCAGGCGTGCGGCGTCCAGCGCCTCGCCGGCGCTGATCGTGTACTGGTGGACGACGTGCAGCGGATAGCCTGACAGCCGCATGTGCAGCAGGGCGAGGTTGCGCCAGGCGCCGCCCACGGCGTGGAAGGTGTCGGTGCGGAAATCGGCGGCGACAGGCGCCAGCCGCTCCTGGGCCAGGCGCCGTACGCGCTCGCCGTCGAAGCCGTTGCCGGTCCCGCCGGGACCCGCCAGGCTGAACGGGCCCAGCGGCAGGGTGACCCCACGGCCCGCACCGGTGGCCGACAGGTGAACCAGCTCGAGACTGGCCCCGCCCAGGTCACCGACCACGCCGGTCGCGTGGGGTGCGCCCGCCAGCACGCCGACGGCGGCGTAGTGGGCTTCTTCTTCGCCGGACAGCACGCGGACGGTGAAACCGGTCTCCTCGCGCACGCGCGTAATGAAGTGCGGGCCATCCAGGGCCTCGCGGGCCGCGGCGGTGGCCACCACGAAGGTTTCGGCCGGATTGACCGCCTCCAGAACAGCGCGGAAGCGCTTCAGCGCCTGCAGGGTCTGGACGACGCCCTCGGGCGACAGGCGGCCGGTCTTGGCGAGGTCGCGGCCGAGGCCGGCCAGCACCTTCTCGTTGAACACGGTCCAGATGGCGCGGCCCTCCAACCGGTACACCACAAGGCGGACCGAGTTTGAGCCGATATCGATTACAGCCGCGTCGCGCGGGGCCTGGAAGGGCATGCGCGTCCTTTAGCCTATTCCCCGTCGGGGGAAAGCGGGACCGTTCGTCTCGCGACGAATTTCCATGGGGATGACTTTATCCGGTCCGGCCTAGGGATTGATGCGGCAGGCCACGGTGCGCCAGCCGTCGGCCTCGCGCCGGTGGTAGCAGGTGCCGTAGGCCACCTGGTGGCCGTCGGCGCGGGGGCCGCCCTTGGTCAGGGCCCAGGGGGCAGGGCCCAGCAGCAGCATGTCGGTGCTCTTGGCGCTGGGACCGCAGGGGCCCCACCAGCGCACGCCATAGCCGCCGGCGATCCCGGGGCCATAGACCTCGGCCGTGGCCTGGGCGGTTTTCTCGACGCCCGGCGGCGGCGCGCCGAAGCGGTCGAAGCCGGGACGGGCGGGCAGGGCCTGGATCGCGCAGATCTCCGCCCGTCGCTCGCCCCTGGGCGCGCAGGCGCTCAGGGCCGGCAGAAGCAGCAGAACGGCGAGGGCTGTGCGCCTCACCGCTTGCGCTTGGGACCCACGTGGTCGAAGGCGCGCGGCAGGTCGCGGGCCCCGTGACCGCGTCCCGACAGGCTGGGATTGGTCATGAAGTAGTCGTGGGCCGAGAACGCGCCCTTGGTCTTCCAGGCCGGGTCGCGGGCGTAGTCACCCTCGCTGCCCAGCTTCCAGCTCTGGGCCTCGTCATTGAGGTTGGCGACCATGATCTGGTCCAGCACCTGCTGGTGCACGGTCGGGTTCTCGATCGGCACCAGGCTTTCCACCCGGCGGTCGAGGTTGCGCGGCATCCAGTCGGCCGAGCTCATATAGAGCCGCGTCTGGGCGCTGGGCATGGGCGCGCCGTTGGCGAAGGCCACGATGCGCGAGTGCTCCAGGAACCGGCCGACGATCGACTTGACCCGGATGTTCTCCGACAGACCCTTGATGCCCGGACGCAGGCAGCAGATGCCGCGCACGACGAGGTCGATCTGCACGCCCGCCTGGCTGGCCTTGTACAGCGCGTCGATGATCTGCGGGTCGACGACCGCGTTCATCTTGGCCCAGATCCCGGCCGGCCGGCCCTCGCGCGCGGCGTCGGCCTCCAGGGCGATCATCCGCAGGAGATCAGGCTTCAGCGTCTGGGGCGAGAACGACAGCTTCTCCAGCCGCCCGGGCTGGGCGTAGCCGGTGATGAAGTTGAAGAGCTTGCCGCCGTCGCGCCCCAGGGCCGGGTCGCAGGTGAACAAGGACAGGTCGGTGTAAACCCTGGCCGTCTGCGGGTGATAGTTGCCGGTGCCATAGTGGCAATAGGTGCGCAGGGCCTCGCCCTCGCGGCGCACCACCACCGACAGCTTGGCGTGGGTCTTCCAGTCGACGAAGCCGAACACCACGTGCACGCCCGCCCGCTCCAGGTCGCGCGCCCATTTGAGGTTATTTTCCTCGTCGAAGCGGGCCTTGATCTCGACGAGGGCCGTGACGTTCTTGCCGTTGTCGGCCGCCTCGATCAGGGCCGCCACGATCGGGCTGTCCTTGGAGGTGCGGTACAGGGTCTGCTTGATCGCCAGCACGTTCGGATCGCGCGCGGCCTGACGCAGGAACTGCACCACCACATCGAAGCTTTCGAACGGGTGGTGGACCAGGATGTCCTTCTCGCGGATCGCCGCGAAGCAGTCGCCGCCGTGGTCGCGGATACGCTCGGGGAAGCGGGCGTTGAAGGGCGGGAACTTCAGGTCCGGACGGTCCGGCGGGATCAGTTCGCTCATCTGGGCCAAGCCCAGCTTGCCGTCCAGCAGCACCACATCCTCGGGCTCGGCGCGCAGGCCTTCGACGATGAAGTCGCGCAGGTCTGCCGGCATGGTGGTCTGGATCTTGACCCGCACCACCTGGCCCAGACGCCGCTTCTTCAGCCGCGCCTCGAACTCGCGCACCAGGTCTTCGGCCTCTTCCTCGATTTCGAGGTCACTGTCGCGGATCAGGCGGAACAGACCCCGGCCCTCGACCTCGTAGCCGGGGAACAGGTGCTCCAGGAAAAGGATGATCAGGCTCTCCAGCGCCACGATCTTGCGCTGGCGCTTGCGCCCGCGCGACACCACCGAGCTCAGCTCCCAGAACCGCCGCACCTGCGAGGGGATCGGCGCCAGGGCGTAGAGGTGCTTGTCGTCGGCGATCCGCCGCAGCTTCAGCGCCAGGCAGAAGCCCAGGTTCGGGATGAACGGGAACGGGTGGGCCGGATCGATGGCCAGCGGCGTCAGCACCGGGAAGATCTGGTTGCGGAAGATCTCCTCGGCCCGGACCTTGTCGTCGCCCTCGATGTCCTTGGCGTCCAGCAGCTTCAGGCCCTCGTCCCACAGCTGGGTGCGCAGCAGGCGCCAGATCTTCTGCTGCTCGGCCATCAGCTCGGCGGCCGAGGCGTTGATGCGGTTCAGCTGCTCGCTGGGGATCAGGCCGTCCTGGCTGATCACCCGCACGCCCTCGCGCACCTGACCTTTCAGGCCGGCCACGCGCACCATGTAGAATTCGTCGAGGTTGTTGGCGCTGATCGACAGGAACCGCAGCCGCTCCAGCAGCGGATGGCGCGGATTGGAGCTCTCCTCCAGCACTCGCTGGTTGAAGGCCAGCCACGACAGCTCGCGATTGAAGAACCGTTCGGGCGAGGCCATCAGCTCGGCGTCCAGCGTCAAGGCGCTGGCGTTGGCGGCGACAGGAGCGTTGGCGGCGATCGGCAGGGCGTCGGTCATGGACTCTATATAGGCGAACTTTGTTCCGTCATGGTGAACGCGGTGAATGACGCGGTGAAGACAGCTTGAAAACGCCTTCTCCCCTTGTGGGAGAAGGTGGCGCGAAGCGCCGGATGAGGGGTTTCTGGGCGGATAGGGCGATCGACCCCTCATCCGTCAGCTGCGCTGACACCTTCTCCCGCAAGGGGAGAAGGAGCGTCACGGCCTACCCCTCATCCCCCTCGAACCCCTCCAGCACTTCACGCGCCAGGGCCTTGGTCAGCTCCCGCCGGCCATCGGCCGCCGCCTCGGCCAGCAAGGCCGCTGCGGCTTGCGCCTCGGCGGCTGAGCGGGGCAGGCGGGCCAAAAGGTAGGGGTAGAGATCAGGCTCGGGCTTCCACCAGGCCGCGGCGAAGGCCCGGCGCAGCACCGCCTCCAGCACCGCATCGTCGGGCTCGGCGATTTCGGCCACCGACAGGGCGTTGAGCCGTGAGCGCAGGTCGGCCACCTCGGCGCTCCAGGTCAGGGGCGCGGTGCGGCCGGTCAGCAGCACGGTCCCGCCGTCCACCCCGGCCATGTTCAGAATGTGAAACAGCGCCTCGTCCGACACCGCCGCGCCTTGCGCCCGGCGGTCGGCGTCCTCGACCAGCACCGGCCGGCCGCGCAGGGCCGACAGGTCGACGCTCATGGCGTGCGGATCAGCCGCCTCGACCACCACCGCGCCCGTCGCCGCCGCCCAGGCCCGCGCCAGATGGCTCTTGCCGCACCCTGCCGGCCCCACCAGCACGAGGCGCCCCTCGGCCCAGTCCGGCCAGGCGTCCAGCCGCGCCACCGCATCGCCATTGCTGGGCGAGACGGCGAAGTCCTCCCGCCCATGGGTCAGCGGCGAAGCCAGCGGCAGTTTGAACTGGGTGGACAAGCCTTGGGTCCAGCGTGGTGAACGTCAGGACAGGGATATAGGCCGCTTCGGCGGGGCGGGGGAGGTGCGGGGGCTGGGGATGATGGGGATTAGAGCGGGGGAGGTGTGGGCGAATTTGGGTCGATATCTGCTATCTGTCAGAAGTCAGCTGGAGGCTGCGACGATACGGTTATCCTTGGCGGAGGTTCGGGATTTGGATCAATGATCTTATCGAATGAGGCCCAATAAGCATCTGTAATCTCATCCAGCCAGACGCCCGATTGATCATTGATCTCGCAACGAACGAGAGCGCCGTCCCACATTGAAGAGAATGTGGTGCCATAGATGTTGTCGTGTACCAACAACATGCTTGCTTCGCTCCCAACTAGGACTGAAACATCTGGGTTTAGTTCAATTTTACGCGAAGATAATCTCCCGTGACGGGAAGCGTCTTTTAGGGTGTTGGATCGTTCGGCAGAGTGCGCAATTGCATGTCTTAGTGTGATGTAGGAAGGGAAATAGCGCTCAAAGCGCTTTCTCGCTTCCCGTTTTGATTTGCCGTCGATGATCTCGCGTAGCTGTGGGCATTTTGATATTGATATGTCGATGCCTTCAATAATGCGTCCAAAGTGATAAATGCTCATAACGCAGTCTCGCGCGGCACAAAGTTGCCACTCGTGGTAAGTTCTTTGGTTGGCATAGTCGAATACAGATTGTTCTGCGCATCTTTGGAATAGATTCCGACCAGACCAAAAGGACGTCGAGCGACGGTGCATTTCTGCGATGTTTGCGCGTATGGAGCCAGCGTCATCTCGCTCCTCTTCCGGCAACTCATGAAGCCTGAAATTGGGGGATGCACGAAGCTTATGCATGCGGTCGATAGACATAGTTCTATCCAATAGGTTGGCGTCGGGCCATCGAGAGCAGAGTGAACTCCGTAGGCCCCGGCAGTCCCGTCCTTAAATCTCTCGAAGGCTGCAGCGTGCAGGACTGACCAAGTCAGTCAAGGACGACGCTCCGCGTCGCCGCGCGGCGGCCGCCCGGCGGGCGGTCCTTGAGTGACTTGGACAGCCCTGCGATCGTCTCGCCGTGAGATGTAAGGGGGGCTCCCTTCGCCGAGGGCGGAGGGCAGGGGACTTTTCCCAAACAATCCCCGTCATCCCGCGCTTTATGCGCGGGACCCATTTGTCCGCCGCACGGGCGGGGATCGCTCACATTTTCACGTGGAAGCTGCACCATGGGTCCCGCGCATGAAGCGCGGGATGACGGTGGAAGAGCGGACGCCTCATCCCACCATCCGACCTCCCCGGCGACACGCCAGTGCGGCGAACGCCGGGGCCCAGATACATCCGGAGCGGTTTGGGTGTTCGCGCCTGGCCGCCTTGCCGGCTCACCAAGGTCAGTGGGTTCGATCTGGACCCCGGCGTTCGCCGGGGAGGTCGGGGTTTAAAACCGGTGTCATCCCGGAAGCCTCGCAGAGGCTATCCGGGACCCAGGGGGTGACGAAACGCTGTGCGCGCCGCCCCTGGGTCCCGGCGCTCCGCGCTGCGCGCTTCGGCCGGGATGACACAGGGGGGAGTGTTTGTTTTGGCCCTATAACCTCCGTCATTCCCGCCCTCAAATGAGGGGATACACCGTTACCGACAAAGCCGGTCTCCGGCGCCGAAAGCGGACCTTCCGATCTTCTGGTCGGGGTGGAAGTGGAAGTTCACAGTTGGGGGGCGCACGATCGACCACTGACTTTGTAAGCCAAGGTCTGATCCATCGTTGTCACGTATCCCACTTTGCAATCCGTCGTCGTTCCGTCTTGATGAGTCAGGCGGACGAAACCAGACCCCTCGCAACTGCTGCGGTTAACGCCGGTAAAGCGGGTTCCTGATTGCTGCAGCGACCATGTCGGCTGACGGCATACGGAGACCGCAGCAGACGCAACCGGGCTCTCAGCTTCCGCCGTTTCTACGGTGTAGGTATGCTTCACTGGAGAGCAGCCAGAAAGCATGACCGCTAATGCGATGAAGAGGCGTTTCATCCGGGCAGTCTCACGGACACCGTCGATGTCTGCAATGGGGTCCCGCGCTGCCATGAGCACATGCGCCGAGTTCAGACATTCAGATCGCGACAGCGAGCCATTGTCGGCCTCGGTGAACACTCGCCACAAGGGCGGGAATGACGGGGCTGTTGGTTTGGGCGATGGGGGCGGGCGAGGGCGGGGTGACCCCTCATCCGGCGCTTCGCGCCACCTTCTCCCGCGCGCCTAAAACCCCTATCTCAACCCCATGACCCTCTCCCACGACCTCCTCGCCTGGCGCGCCGAGATGACCCAGCCGCCGGGGCCGCTGAACGGCCTGGCGCGCGCGGCGCAGCAGCGCATCAACAAGATCATCCCCGACAAGGTGCACGCGGCCATCACCAGCGCCATCGAGGGCATGACGCGGGCGCTGCTGGTCGGGTCGGACTTTACGACCGGCTCGCCGCTGACGGGTCTGACCCTGGACGAGCGCCGGGCCCACGCGGCCAAGGCGATCGACGGCTGGAAGAAGACGGCCGCCGTCGAGGGCGGGGTGACCGGGGCCGGGGGCTTTTTGCTGGCGGCGGCCGATTTTCCGCTGCTGATGAGCTTCAAGATCAAGCTCTTGTTCGAGATCGCCGCGGTGTTCGGCCATGACGGCACGGTGCTGAGCGAGCGCCTGTTCATCCTGCACATCTTCGAGCTGGCGTTCTCGGACGGCGAGCACCGCGCCGGCGTGTTGGCGGCGATGGACGACTGGGACGCGCGGGCCCATCCGGCCCACCTGGACGACTTCGACTGGCGGGCCTTCCAGCAGCAGTACCGCGACCACATCGATCTGGCCAAACTGGTCCAGTTCATCCCCGTGGTCGGCGCGCCGCTGGGCGCCATCGTCAACTGGCGCCTGGTGGAGAAGCTGGGCCACACGGCGGTGATGGCCTACCGGATGCGGGCCGAGCAGGGGGCTTATCCCCCGCTGCGGACGAGCGTTCAGGTCCCTCTCTCTTAGAGAGAGGGAGGGGCCCACGCTGCAAGGCGTGGGAGGGTGAGTGGTTACGGTGTTGGCCGTAAAGTCTCGTATTTTCAGTCGCTTGTCAGCCCCGCCTTGTCCGGAAAGGGTGAAACCTCTCACCCTCCCAAGCTTCGCTTGGGCCCCTCCCTCTCTCTATGAGAGAGGGGATTGGATGGGGGTTTCCGCCGTTTCGTCCCCGGCCCCGAAACCTGTCGTAGTCTCTACCCACCTCGTCGCGAGGAAAGGGCGCATGGCCAGCGACCATCGTGGCGGCGGGGGGCGGTCGAGCGGGGCTAGGTTCGAGGGGGATACTCGAACGGTCCGGGGATCTGGTTGCTGGCCAGACCCGCCCGCCGTCGGCGTGGTTGAAGGCAAAAGGATGTGTCTTAGCCTGTATTGGCTCGTCCTCTTCGACCGCTGGGACTTCGGGAAACCGAAGCGCCCAGGTCCCGGTAAGGCCTGAACAGGGCCACCTGACGGGACGCTGGCGGATAACGGCTGCGCGGAGCGCTTGGCTTCGTCGAAACGGTATTTTTCAAACTTCTCCGGACGGATGTCCGGCGCTCCGCGTCCCTTTCCATCAACTCAGCGAGGGATCGCGTGGGGGCGATGAAACGCGCCCGCAGCAGCGCCCCCTCCGTCTCGCCGCCTGACGGCGTCGATCCACCTCCCCCGCAAGCGGGGCAGGATGACAGCCCTCCTCACCCGTGAAACGGGGGAGGTGGCGCGCGGCGGAGCCGCGTGACGGAGGGGGCGCTCGGCGCGGCTCCGTCTTACAGCCTCAGCCCATAGATCCGCCGGTCGCGGCGTTCGCCGTCGCGGTGCACCGCGCCCTTCATGTAGCCGTCGGGGCGGAAGCCCAGCTTGGCCAGCAGGCGTTCGGCGGGGACGTCGCCGACGTGGACGCGGGCGGTGATGGCCTTCAGACCGTCGGCGGCGATCTGGGCGAGGAGGGCGCTTAAGGCCTCCTGGCCAAAGCCCTGGCCCCAGCCCTCGCGGGCGACGGCGAAGCGGATCTCGGCGGTGTCGCGGCGGCGGTCGATGTCGAACAGCTCGCAAAAGCCGATGAAGGCCCCGTCGGCCGCGCGGCGGATGGCCCAGTAGGCCGCGTCGCCGCCGGCCATCTCCTCGACCTGGGCGCCGACTCGCGCGGCGACCGCGTCGGGGTCCTCGATCGGCTCCTGGTCGAGCGTGGACATCACCTCGGCGTCGCTGAAGAACGGATAGATCAGCGGCGCGTCGTCGACCGTCAGCGGGGCGATGATGAGGCGTTCGGTCTCGAGGATCATGCGGTCCTTGGGAAAGGCTTGGGGACTTGCGTTTGCGTGTACGCTTCCCAGCTATGGCGCGGAGCCGCCTCTAGTGGTAGAGGGGCCGCTTCGTTTTTCGCGCGGGTTTGGCCCGCGCCCGGATCGAGAACACATTCGCATGCTCATCGGCGTTCTGCTGGCCATCAACATCGTCGTCTGCCTCGGCCTGATCGGGGTGGTGCTGCTGCAGCGCTCCGAGGGCGGCGCGCTTGGCATGGGCGGTAACTCGGGCGGCCTGATGACCGCGCGCGGCGCCGGCGACCTCCTGACCCGGATCACCTGGATCCTGTTCTCGATCTTCCTGACCATCAGCCTGGTGCTGACCATCCTGACCGGCCGTCTGGACAAGAGCGGCTCGGTCGCCGACAGCATCAAGGGCCTGGACGCCAAGACCCTGCAGAACGTTCCGGCCCCGACGCCGGCTCCGGGCTCGCTGAACTCGCTGCCCTCGTCGGCCCAGCCGGGCGGCATCCAGGCCCCGACGCCGCAGATCAACACCCCGGCGCCGGCCGTCCAGCAGCCCGCGCTCCTGGCCCCCGCCGAGCCGGCTCCGGCCACCGCCCCGGCCGGCCAGCCCAAGCCCTAACCGTCCCAGACGGCGCTTTCACCGACCCCCGAGGGCGACCTCGGGGGTTTAATCTTGTTGATGAACGCGGGTCTTTGCTCCCCGCGTCCACGAATCACGAGTAATCTGATCGCCCATGACGCGGTACATCTTCATCACCGGCGGCGTGGTTTCCTCGCTTGGCAAAGGTCTGGCCTCGGCGGCGCTCGGCGCGCTGCTGCAAGCGCGCGGCTACAAGGTCCGCCTTCGTAAGCTCGACCCCTATCTCAACGTCGATCCGGGCACGATGAGCCCGTATCAGCACGGCGAGGTCTTCGTGACCGACGACGGGGCCGAAACCGACCTGGACCTGGGCCACTACGAGCGCTTCACCGGCGTGTCGGCGACCAAGGCCGACAACATCACCACCGGCCAGATCTACAAGACGATCATCGAGAAGGAGCGCCGCGGCGACTATCTGGGCGCGACCGTCCAGGTGATCCCGCACGTGACCAACGAGATCAAGGACTTCGTCCTGTCGCCGGCCATGGACGAGACGGGCGAGAAGGCCGTCGACTTCGTGCTGGTCGAGATCGGCGGCACGGTCGGCGACATCGAGGGGCTGCCGTTCTTCGAAGCCATCCGCCAGCTGCGCCAGGACCTGCCGCGCGGCCAGAGCTGCTATGTGCACCTGACCCTGCTGCCGTTCATCAAGACGGCCGGCGAGATGAAGACCAAGCCGACCCAGCACTCGGTCAAGGAACTGCGCTCGATCGGCATCCAGCCGGACATCCTGCTGTGCCGCTGCGAGCAGGAGATCCCGCCGGAGGAAAAGCGCAAGATCGCCCAGTTCTGCAACGTGCGGCCCAGCGCGGTGATCCAGGCGATGGATAGCTCGTCCATCTACGCCGTGCCGATCGACTATCACGAGCAGGGTCTGGACGCCGAGGTGCTGGATGTCTTCGGCATGCGCGATGCGCCGGCCCCGGACCTGTCGCGCTGGAAGACCATCGACGACACCGTCCAGCACCCCGACGGCGAGGTCACCATCGCTGTCGTCGGCAAGTACACGGTGCTGAAGGACGCCTACAAGTCGCTGATCGAGGCTCTCCACCACGGGGGCCTGGCCAACAAGGTCAAGGTCAATCTCGACTGGGTCGAGAGCGAGACCTTCGAGGGCGACGAGGGGGCGGCTGCGGCGCGCCTGGAGAACGCCCACGCCATCATGGTGCCCGGCGGCTTCGGCGAACGCGGCGCGGAAGGCAAGATCCGCGCGGCCCAGTTCGCCCGCGAACGCAAGGTGCCGTACTTCGGCATCTGTTTCGGCATGCAGATGGCGGTCATCGAGACCCTGCGCAACGTCGCCGGAATCACCGACGCCAGCTCCAGCGAGTTTGGCCCGACCGAGCGTCCCGTGGTCGGCATCATGACCGAGTGGATCAAGGGCAATGAGACCGTCCAGCGCCGCGCCAACGACGACCTGGGCGGCACCATGCGCCTGGGGGCCTATGACGCCGTCCTGACGGCCGGATCGAAGATCGCCGAGATCTATGGGGCCACCGAGATCAGCGAGCGCCACCGCCACCGCTACGAGGTCAATATCGGCTACGTCCACCTGATGGAGGACGCAGGCCTGAAACTGACCGGTCGCTCGCCCAACGGCGTGCTGCCCGAAATCGTCGAGCGGGACGACCATCCGTGGTTCATCGGCGTCCAGTATCACCCCGAACTGAAGAGCCGCCCGTTCGCCCCGCACCCGCTTTTCGCCAGCTTTATCGCGGCGGCGAAGGAGCATGGACGCCTCGTCTGATCACGAGGTTGCATCTTCCCACAGATTCGGGCATAAGCCCGCCCTCACGCGGCGGCTCGGGCGCTCCCAAGCCGCCGCTCTCGATTTTCACGCTCAGCGAGCAGAGTCACTTCGATGGCCGTTCCTAAAAGAAAAACTTCGCCTTCTCGCCGGAACATGCGCCGGTCGCACCACGCCCTGGGCGCCAACTCGTTCATCGAGGACAAGGACACGGGCGAGCTGCGCCGTCCGCACCATGTCGATCTGAAGACCGGCATGTACAACGGCAAGCAGATCCTGACGCCGAAGGAAGACTAAGTCTCCTTTCGCCTCTGACGATTCGAAAGCGCCGCCGGGTTTCGTCCCGGCGGCGCTTTTCGTCGTATTTTCGTCGAGTGTGTCGAAAACGGTGTTATCCTTCCCGCCGGGAGGAGCAGGCCGATGTTCACACGTCGCACGCTGGCCGGAGGTCTGGGCTCGATCCTGGCCGCGCCCGGCCTCCTTGGCGCCAGCGCTCAGGCTGCGGTGGCGAGCCAGACGCCCCTCACGATTCCCGGTAGCCGCGAGACCGGCGCCGGCGAAGATCCGCTGGTGATCCTGGACGCAGCGCTCGATAGCGACGCCCGCCTGACGGTCGCCACGACGATCAACGGCGAGGCGGGCTTTCGCTTCGTCGTCGACACCGGCGCCGACAAGACGGTCCTGACGCCTGGTCTGGCCGAACGCCTCAAGCTGCCGCGAGGACCCGACGTCCTGGTTCACGGCGCCACCGGCGCGGTCACGTGCCAGACCGCGCTGGTGCGCTCCTTGCGGGCCGGCGACACGGGGCTGACCAACAGCATCCTGCCCGTCCTGCCGTATGAACGGGTAGGCGCTGATGGCCTTCTCGGCGTCGACGCCCTGGACGGGCGGAACGTCATCATCGACTTCCGAAAGAACCAGCTGGAGATCCGCCGCAGCGCGCCAGGCTTCGAGCCGTACGCCAGTTCGCGGGAGGTCACGGTTTCGGCGGATTCGCGGTTTGGGCGGCTCACCCTGGCCCACTCCCGGATCGCCGGTGCAAGGTCATTGGCCTTCATCGACTCCGGCGGCGGGGTCAGCATCGGCAACATGGCGCTGGCTCGATCGATCGCCGCAAAGCGGCGCCGTTCATCCGATCTGGTTCGCCCGATCCGATTGCTCACCGCCAGTGGTGAGATCCAGCTTGGCGAGTTCCGCGTCATTCCCGCCATCACGATGGGAGACCTGCGCCTGACCAATACGCCCATGGCGTTCGCGGATCTGCATGTCTTCAACCACTGGGGGCTGAACGATCGGCCCGCCGCCCTGTTCGGGGTCGATGTGCTCCGACTCTTCGCGAGGGTGGAGCTGGATTTCGGCGCAGGAAAGGTGCTGTTCCGACTGGGGCAGGGGGGCTTCTCGCCCATCCTGCAGGCGTGAAGACAGCCCGTCCTACTGGCCTCGGCCGCGCTCCATGACTTGGCGTCGCTGCGCCTCGACACGCTCGGGCGTCACCGTGCGATTGTGAGCGCTGGACCGCTCGTGCTCCAGCGCCAGCCCCTCACCGAACGCCACGGCGTATCCGTCGTCGATCAGGGACTTGTAGAACGACAGGGCTTCCACCGGAATGGACGCCATGTCCTGGGCCATACGCAATGCGGTGGGCAACAGCTCGCTCGCTGTCGTCACGCGATTGACCAGCCCCCAGTCAGCGGCGGTGCGGGCGTCGAGGAAGTTGCCGGTGAGGGACAACTCCTTGGCCCTGTAGGGCCCGATCAGGCGCGACAGCTTCTGAGACAGCCCCCAGCCCGGCATGATGCCGACCCGCGCATGGGTGTCGGCGAAGCGCGCGTTCTCGGAAGCCAGGAGCACGTCGCACGCCAGCGCCAGTTCGAAACCGCCAGTGATCGCGACGCCGTTGATCGCCCCGATCACGGGCTTACGGCAGGTCTCCACCGCTCGCACAGGGTTCGATCGCGCATCCTGATCGTTCGCTGCGCCCATGGCCGCGGGATCGCCGCCAAGCTCCTTGAGATCCAGCCCGGCGGTGAAGGCTCGATCGCCGGCGCCGGTCAGGATCACGACGCTGACGTCCGGATCCTGGTCGAGTTGGACGATAGCGTCATGGAGGGCCAATCTCAGCGCCTTGGAGAGAGCGTTCATCGCCTCGGGGCGATTGAGCGTCACAATGGCGATGGCGCCGCGTCGTTCGATGAGCAGCATCGGGTCCTCCCTTGGGTTATCGACGTTCACGCGGCCTCCCATGGGGAAGTCAAGTTGCGCCTTGGACGCTTGGCGGCTAAGGCTCCCGCGCCTTTGGCCTTGAGGAGAAGTCCATGACCGAGATCGTCGACATCATCGCCCGCGAAATTCTCGACAGCCGGGGGAACCCGACCGTCGAAGTCGACGTCATTCTCGAGGACGGCGCGTTCGGTCGCGCCGCAGTGCCCTCGGGCGCCTCGACGGGCGCTCACGAAGCCAACGAAAAGCGTGATGGCGACAAGGCTCGCTATCTGGGCAAGGGCGTCCAGCAGGCGGTCGACGCCGTCAATGGCGAGATCTTCGACGCGCTGTCGGGCGTCGACGCCGAAGACCAGCGTCGGGTCGACAACCTGATGATCGAGCTCGACGGTACGCCGAACAAGGCGCGTCTGGGCGCCAACGCCATCCTCGGCGTCTCGCTGGCCACCGCCAAGGCCGCCGCCGAGTCCGCCGGCCTGCCGCTCTACAAGTATGTCGGCGGCGTCAACGCCCGCGTGCTGCCGACCCCGATGATGAACATCATCAACGGCGGCGCTCACGCCGACAATCCGATCGACATCCAGGAGTTCATGATCCTGCCGACCGGCGCCAAGGACTTCCGCGAAGGCCTGCGGATGGGCGCAGAGATTTTCCACGCCCTGAAGAAGGCTCTGAAGGACGCGGGTCACAACACCAATGTCGGCGACGAAGGCGGCTTTGCGCCGAACCTGGCGTCGGCTGAAGCCGCACTCGACTTCATCGTCAAGGCGGGTGAGAAGGCGGGCTACAAGGCCGGTGACGACTTTGTCCTGGGCCTCGACGTCGCCTCGACCGAGTTCTTCAAGAACGGCAAGTACGAGCTTGAAGGCGAGGGCAAGTCGCTGGATCCAGCCGCCATGGTCGACTACCTGGCTGGTCTGGTCGCCAAGTTCCCGATCCTGACGATCGAGGACGGCATGGCCGAAGACGATTTCGACGGCTGGAAGCTGCTGACCGACACCCTTGGCAAGAAGGTGCAGCTGGTCGGCGACGACCTGTTCGTCACCAACCCCAAGCGTCTGCAGATGGGCCTGGACAAGGGTCTGGCCAACTCGATCCTGGTGAAGGTCAACCAGATCGGCACGCTCTCGGAAACCATCGACGCGGTCGAGCTGGCGCATCGTCACGGTTACACCAGCGTGATGAGCCACCGTTCGGGCGAGACCGAAGACAGCACGATCGCGGACCTGGCGGTCGCTCTGAACTGCGGTCAGATCAAGACCGGCTCGCTGGCGCGGTCAGACCGGACGGCCAAGTACAACCAACTGCTTCGCATCCAGGAAATGCTGGATGATCAGGGCGTCTACGCCGGCCGAGCCGCCCTCAAGGGTCGCTAAACAGTCTTGGAATAGTCGAGACGACAGGAGCGTGTCCGCGCGAGCGGGCACGCTCTTTTCATGTCCGATTCCCGCCGGCGCGCCTTTGCAGGGGGAGGGATGGGCTTCGTCGAACGGCGTTTACCCACAAATTTTCTAAAAGCGCGCCGGTCGTTTCAAACGAGACCAGTTTTCCCGTGTTCGCGAGCGCGAAATGGCTTCGGCGGCGCGGTATCTAGATGCGGATGAAACCATCTCAGATGAAAGCATCGCTCGCCTGGCGGGCGATCGGCCGATAACCCTGCTCAACGCCCGGATTTAGAAGGCGTTAAGGCCAGTCGGCGATCCTACGAATCCCTCTTTGGGACGCTAAGATGTTCGCCCGACTGCAACCCTTCCTGCCGACTGCGGCGATCTTCTTCCTGATTTTCTACTTCGCCTTTCACGCTCTGACGGGTGATCGGGGTCTGCTTTCCATCTCGCAGCGCAATGCGGACCTCGCAGCAAAAACGAGAGAACTCAGGAAGATACGCGCAGAGAGGATGGACCTTGAGGCCCGCGCTCGTCTATTACGCAGCGGCAGTCTGTCGGCTGATCTTTTGGAGGAGCGCGCGCGCTCCCTTCTGGGATACGCCGATCCGAGGGACTATGTGATCCGGGTCAAGCGTTCGCGCTGATCTGTCGCTACATCTCGGGAATGACGACGGGTCAGACGGGGATCGCCAGGATCAGCGTTTGATCTGAGTGAACATCAGGGCGTTACCTTCGCGGAACCGACGAATTTTCGGCGGGAAGCGCTCATCGGATGAAGGCCGCGATGAAGATTGGCCAGGGAGATTTGAATGGCGCGCACGCGCAAGGCTGAAGCCTCCGAGGGGAAGGCGCCGGAAACCGGTGTCAACGCCTTCGTCGGCAAGGACGAACTCCTGAAATTCTATCAGGACATGCTGCTCATCCGCCGCTTCGAGGAGCGGGCGGGCCAGCTGTACGGCATGGGCCTGATCGGCGGCTTCTGCCACCTGTACATCGGTCAGGAAGCCATCGCGGTCGGCATGCAGTCGATCTCGCAGAAGGGCGACCAGATCATCACGGGCTATCGTGACCACGGCCACATGCTGGCCGCCGGCATGGATCCCCGCGAGGTGATGGCCGAACTGACCGGCCGGGCCGGCGGTTCGTCCAAGGGCAAGGGCGGGTCGATGCACATGTTCGACATCGCCACCGGCTTCTACGGCGGTCACGGCATCGTCGGCGCCCAGGTCGCGCTCGGCACCGGTCTGGCCCTGGCCAACAGCTACCGCAACAACGGCAACGTCTCCTACGCCTATATGGGCGATGGCGCGGCCAACCAGGGTCAGGTCTACGAGAGCTTCAACATGGCCCAGCTGTGGAAGCTGCCGGTCGTGTACGTGATCGAGAACAACCAGTACGCCATGGGCACCGCCGTCGAGCGCGCCGCCTCGGAAACCGCGTTCCACAAGCGCGGCGTCTCGTTCCGCATCCCGGGCGAGGAAGTCGACGGCATGGACGTCATCGCCGTGCGTGAAGCCGGCGCTCGCGCCACCGAGCACGCCCGTAGCGGCCAAGGTCCCTACATCCTCGAGATGAAGACCTATCGCTATCGCGGCCACTCGATGTCGGACCCGGCCAAGTACCGGACCAAGGAAGAGGTCGACGAGGTCAAGACGACCCGCGATCCCATCGATCACATTAAGGAACGCCTGGCCAAGGCCGGCGTCACCGAAGACGACCTGAAGGGCGTCGACGCCGAAGTGAAGCGCATTGTCGCCGAGGCCGCCGAATTCGCCCGCACGAGCCCCGAGCCCGATCCCTCGGAACTGTATACCGACGTCTACCTGGAGGCCGCCGAGTGACGGACATCCTGATGCCCGCGCTTTCCCCGACGATGGAGGAAGGCACCCTGGCCAAGTGGCTGGTGAAGGAAGGCGACACCATCAAGGCCGGCGACGTGATCGCCGAGATCGAGACCGACAAGGCGACGATGGAAGTCGAAGCCGTGGACGAAGGTGTGATCGAAGCCATCCTGGTTCCGGCCGGCAGCGAGAACGTCAAGGTCAACACGCTGATCGCCCGCCTGAAAGGCGAGGGTGAAGCCGCCGCTCCGGCTGCTGCTGCTCCCGCCGCTGAGGTCGCTTCGGCCCCAGTCGCTGCGGCTCCGGCCGCTGGCGGCCCGATTTCGGCCGTTTCGACCTTCGCCGATCCCGAGATCGACGGTAAGCCGCTGAAGAAGATCACGGTTCGCGACGCTCTGCGCGACGCGATGGCCGAGGAAATGCGCCGCGATGACCGCGTGTTCCTGATGGGCGAGGAAGTCGCCCAGTATCAGGGCGCCTACAAGGTCAGCCGTGAGCTGCTGCAGGAGTTCGGCGACCGTCGCGTCATCGACACCCCGATCACCGAGCACGGCTTCGCCGGCATGGGCGTCGGTGCGGCCATGGCCGGCCTGAAGCCGATCGTCGAGTTCATGACCTGGAACTTCGCCATGCAGGCGATCGACCACATCATCAACTCGGCGGCCAAGACGCTCTACATGTCGGGCGGCCAGATCAAGTCGTCGATCGTGTTCCGCGGCCCGAACGGCGCGGCCTCGCGCGTCGGCGCCCAGCACAGCCAGGACTACGCTGCCTGGTACGGCAACGTCCCGGGCCTGAAGGTCATCGCGCCCTACGACGCCGCTGACGCCAAGGGCCTGCTTAAGGCCGCCATCCGCGATCCGAACCCGGTCGTCTTCCTCGAGCACGAGATGATGTACGGCCACGAGTTCGACATCCCGGACGTCGAGGACTGGGTCGTGCCGATCGGCAAGGCCAAGGTCCGTCGCCAAGGCTCGGACGTCACGCTGGTGGCTTACAGCCGCATGGTCGGTTTCGCCCTGAAGGCGGCCGAGGAGCTGGAAAAGGAAGGCATCGCCGCCGAGGTCGTCGACCTGCGCACGATCCGTCCGATGGACCACGCGACCATCCTGGAAAGCGTCAAGAAGACCAACCGCCTGGTCACGGTCGAGGAAGGCTGGGGCCCGATGGGCGTCGGCGCCGAGATCGTCGCCCGCATCACCGAGTTCGGCTTCGACTATCTGGACGCCCCGCCGCTGCGGGTCTGCCAGGAAGATGTGCCGCTGCCCTATGCGGCGAACCTGGAAGCCCTGAGCCTGCCGTCGGTCGAGAAGATCGTGAAGGCGGCCAAGGCGGTCTGCTACCGCTAAGAGATCGCGGCCCTCGCCCCTGGCGGGGGCCGCTGCTCTTGGCCAAGACATTCATCCCGCCCCAAAGCGGGGTATCGTGGACGCCGGCCCTCGCAGACGAAAGGGTTCGCGACCGTCCCGAAGGATTGAGGAACAAGCTCAATGTCGATCGACATCCTGATGCCCGCCCTGTCGCCCACCATGGAGGAGGGAACCCTCGCCAAGTGGCACGTGAAGGTCGGCGACACCGTTAAGGCCGGCGACGTGATCGCCGAGATCGAGACCGACAAGGCGACGATGGAAGTCGAAGCCGTCGATGAAGGCGTGGTCGAGGCCATCCTGGTCGAGGCCGGCACCGAGAACGTCAAGGTCAACGCCCTGATCGCCAAGCTGACGGGCGAGGGCGACAGCCCCGCGCCGGCCCCGAAGGTCGAAGCCCCGAAAGCCGCCGCCGCTGCGCCGGTTCCGGCCGCCGCCCCGGCTCCGGCCGTGCCCGCGCCGGCCGCTCCGGTCGCCGCTGACGGCTCGCGCGTCCTGGCCTCGCCCCTGGCCCGCCGTCTGGCTTCGGCCGCCGGTCTCGACTTGAAGGCCCTCAAGGGCACCGGCCCGCACGGCCGCGTCGTGAAGTCGGACGTCGAAGCCGCCAAGTCGGGCGCGCCGGCCGCTAAGGCCGCTCCGGCCTCGGCGCCCGCCGCCGTCGCTCCGACCGCCGCCGCGCCGCGTCAGATCCAGTCGCTGGAGCAGATGGGCATTCCCGCCGGCTCCTACGACCTCGTCCCGCTGGACGGCATGCGCAAGACGATCGCCCGTCGCATGACGGAGAGCTTCCGCGACGTGCCGCACTTCCCGCTCACGATCGATCTTGAGATCGACGCCCTGCTGGCCGCCCGCGCCAAGATCAACAGCCTGCTGGAAAAGCAGGGCGTGAAGGTCTCGGTGAACGACATCGTCATCAAGGCCGCCGCCGTGGCCCTGAAGCAGGTGCCGGAAGCCAACGCCAGCTACACGCCGGAAGGCATCGCCATGCACCACCACGCCGACATCGCCGTCGCCGTGGCGGTCGATGGCGGCCTGATCACGCCGATCATCCGCAAGGCCGAGACCAAGGGCCTGGCGCAGATCTCCGCCGAGATGAAGGACCTGGCCCAGCGCGCCAAGGACAAGAAGCTGAAGCCCGAGGAATTCCAGGGCGGCACCTTCTCGATCAGCAACCTCGGCATGTTCGGCATCAAGTCGTTCGCCTCGATCATCAACGAGCCGCAAGGCGCGATCATGAGCGTCGGCGCCGGCGAGCAGCGTCCGGTCGTCAAGAACGGTGAGATCAAGGTCGCCACGGTCATGACCGTGACCCTGACCTGCGATCATCGCGTGGTCGACGGCTCGGTCGGCGCCAAGTTCCTGGCGGCGTTCAAGCCGCTGATCGAAGAGCCGCTGACCCTGATCGTCTGATCAGGTCGCGGGGAGGAGATGGCCATGTCGGTCTACGACTATTCCGCCAAGACGCTGGACGGCCAGGACGTGAGCCTGGCCGACTATCGCGGCCAGGTGCTGCTGATCGTGAACACCGCCAGCAAGTGCGGGTTCACGCCTCAGTACGAAGGCCTGGAATTGCTCTACAAGGCGCATAAGGACCGTGGCTTCACGGTCCTGGCCTTCCCTTGCAATCAGTTCGGCGCTCAGGAGCCGGGCGACGCCGCCGAGATCGCGAACTTCTGTTCGCTGACCTACGACGTGAGCTTCCCGGTCATGAGCAAGATCGACGTCAACGGCGCCGACGCCCACCCGCTCTACAAGTTCCTCAAGAAGGAGCAGAAGGGCGTTTTGGGCACTGAGGCGATCAAGTGGAACTTCACCAAGTTCCTGATCGGCAAGGACGGTCAGGTCGTCGATCGGTTCGCGCCGACCGTGAAGCCCGAAGACCTGAAGGTCGCGGTCGAGGCGCTGCTCTAGTTTCTCCCAGACCGGTTTGCAGACTGGTCGATCGGCGCCGCTGCGCTCCCTCGCGCGGTCGCCAAAGTCAGGGTTAGAAGAACATGTCCACGGAATTCGATGTCGTCGTCATCGGCGCCGGTCCTGGCGGCTATGTGGCCGCGATCCGCGCCAGCCAGCTGGGCCTGAAGACGGCCATCGTCGAGCGTGAGAACCTGGGCGGCATCTGCCTGAACTGGGGCTGCATCCCGACCAAGGCGCTGCTGAAGTCCGGCGAGGTGTACGAGCAGCTGTCGCATCTGGGCGGTTACGGCCTGTCGGTCGAGAAGGCCTCGTTCGACTTCGGCAAGATCATCGAGCGCTCGCGCGGCGTGGCCAAGAACATGTCGGGCGGCATCGCCTTCCTGATGAAGAAGCACAAGATCGAGGTGATCGAGGGCGAGGCCAAGCTTGAGAAGGGCGCGCCGGCTCCGAAGGTCGTTGTCGCCTTGAAGGCCGGCGGCAGCCGCACGGTGCAGGCCAAGAACGTGATCCTGGCCAGCGGCGCCCGCGCCCGCGAGATCCCGGCCATCGGCGCGGTCTCGGACGGCGACAAGATCTGGACCTACCGCGACGCCCTGGCGCCCAAGTCTATGCCCAAGTCGCTGGTCGTGATCGGCTCGGGCGCCATCGGCATCGAGTTCGCCAGCTTCTACCGTGCGCTGGGCGCCGAAGTGACCGTCGTCGAAGCCATTGACCGCATCATGCCGGTCGAGGACGAGGAAGTTTCCAAGGCCGCCCAGAAGGCGTTCGAGAAGCGCGGTATCAAGTTCCGTGTCGGCGCGAAGGTCAGCAAGATCGAGAAGACCAAGGACGGCGTCGCCGTCACCGTCGAAGCCGGTGGCAAGATCGAGCAGCTGACCGCCGAGAAGTGCATCGTCGCCGTCGGCATCGCGCCCAACAATGACGGCCTGGAAGCGCTGGGCGTGAGCCTGGATCGTGGTCACGTCGTGACCGACAAGCACTGCCGCACCAACGTGCCCGGCCTTTACGCCATCGGCGACATCGCCGGCGCGCCGTGGCTCGCCCACAAGGCCAGCCACGAGGGCATCCACGCGGCCGAGGCGATCGCCGGCTACAAGACGCCCAACGTCCATTCGCCGATCCCGGGCTGCACCTACGCCAATCCGCAAGTGGCCTCGGTGGGCTACACCGAAGCCGGCGCCAAGGCGGCGGGCATCGAGGTCAAGGCCGGCCGCTTCCCGTTCCGCGTCAACGGCAAGGCCGTGGCGGCGGGCGAGACCGAGGGCTTCGTCAAGACCGTGTTCGACGCCAAGACGGGCGCGCTGATCGGCGCTCACATGATCGGCCACGAAGTGACCGAGATGATCCAGGGCTTCGTCACCGCCATCACCCTGGAAGCCACTGAAGAAGACCTGCACGGCGTCGTCTACGCCCACCCGACCATGTCGGAAGCGATGCACGAAGCGGCTCTGGACGCCTACGGACGCGTGCTGCACATCTAGGGCAGCTTAGGGAGTCTGGATGGCGCGCAAGGCCGCCGCGACAGCGGGCGAAAAGCCGAAGGTGCGGAAGGGGTCGAAGACGACCCTTTCCGAAGCCAATCTGGCCGATCTTGGCGCTGAGCGGCTCGCCGCCATCCTGCTCGACCTGTCCAGTGACAGCCACGTCAAGCGGGTGCTTCGGCTGGAGCTGTTTGCTGAGGCCGGCAGCGAAGGCCTGACGCTGGAGATTTCCAAGCGCCTGGCGACGATCGGCAAGTCTTCGTCGCGGATCCACTGGCGCAAGCGTCCGGCGTTCGCCCGGGACCTGGACCTTCATCGCCGGATGATCGAGCGGCTGGCTCAGGACGATGCGACCGCCGCGCTCGATCTCATGCTCGATCTGCTGGATCTGGCCTCTCCGACCCTGGATCGGCTCAGCCAGCCCGACGGTCCGATCGGTGATGTGTTCCTGGCGGCCCGTGACGCCATCGGCGCCATCGCCGAGAAGGCCGTGCCCGAGCCGATCGCTCTGGCGGAGCGAACGGCCAAGATCCTGGCGACTGACTATCACGCCCAGATGGGATCGCTCGCCAGCGCCCTGGCCCCCGCCATGGGACCGCAGGGGCGGGCCCATCTGCGCGAGGTGCTGGAAACGGTCCTGGCGATGAACGCCAAGCGGCTGCGGGGCGCTGACCCGATGTCGGCGGTCTACAAGGACGCCTTGCGGCGCCTGGCGGACGCCAGCGGCGATATCGACGCCTTCGAGGCGACCTTCGCGCCTGAGCTTCGTCGCACGCCGCTGGTCTCAGCCGAGATCGCCAGACGCCTTCTCGCGGCGGGCCGTGGCGAAGACGCCCTGGCCACCCTGCAGGCCGGTGCGCCCGGTGAAGCACGGGGCCGCCATCCGACGTCCGTCGAGGAGCGCGCCGCCTGGGAAGAGGTGATGCTGGAGGCGCTGGAGGCCACAGGACATCATCAGGAAGCGCAGAAGCGACGTTGGGCTGAGTTCGAGCGCACGCTCTCCATTCCGCTTCTCCGGGCCTATCTGAAGAGCCTTCCGGACTTCGACGACGTCGAGGCCGAGGATCAGGCCAAGGCGGTCGTGCGTCGCTTCCCGCGCTTTGACACAGCTCTGGCGTTCTTCGTGTCGTGGCCCGACTTTCCGGCGGCGTCGCGTCTGATCCTGTCGCGCTCGGGTGAGATCAACGGCGCGGACGACGTCCTGATCACCGAGGCGGCGCGACGGTTGGAGGGAAGCTATCCGCTTGCGGCGAGCCTCTTGCTGCGCGGCTCCATCCAGCACGTGCTGACCTATGGCGTCGCGACGCGCTACGCTGACGCCGCCCGCCAGTTGCTGGAAGCCGAGTCCCTGGCGGCCATGATCGCGGATTTCGGCGAATATCCGGATCACGCGAGCTTCGTCGCCGACCTTCGGGCGGCGCACATCCGCAAGCAGGGTTTCCGCGCCGAGCTCGAAGCGCTCGGCGCGACATTCTAGCCGACGACCGCGAGCAGGCCGCCGGAGCTTACTCAGGCCGCTTGCGTGTCGGTTTCCGCCATGCGCTGGATCGCGACATAGTCCGTCTTGCCGCTGCCGAGCACGGGCACTTCGGTGACCTTCAGAATCTTGCGCGGGACCGCCAGCTCGGGCGCGCCGATCGTCTGGGCATGCGCGACAAGCGGCGCGACGTCAGCGTCGTGGCGATCGGTGACCAGGATGAGCTTCTCGCCCTTCTTCTTGTCGGGCATCGAGATCACCGCATGGCGACCGTCCGGCCAGACCGCCGAAGCGAGGTCTTCAGCAGCGGTCAGCGAGACCATTTCGCCGCCGATCTTGGCGAAGCGCTTCACGCGACCCTTGATGGTGATCCACTGGTCGTCGGACATGGTGACCACATCACCGGTGTCATGCCAGCCGCCCTCAGGGGCGTCGACGCCGCCGTCCTCGCGCAGATAGCCCGCCATGATGTTCGGACCGCGCACGAACAGGCGTCCGCCTTCGGGGATGCCCTCGACGGGTTCGATCCGCACCTCCTGGCCCGGGAGCAGTCCGCCGACGGTGCCGGGGCGATTGTCGGTCGGCTTGTTCACCGCGATCACGGGCGAGGCCTCGGTCGCGCCGTAGCCCTCGAGCAGCGGCACGCCGCCGAAGCGCTCCTTGATCAACGTGTGCGTCTCGTCGCGAACCTTCTCGGCGCCGCAGACCACGAACTCCAGGCCCGACAGCTCGTCGGACTCGGCCGCGCGGGCGTACTGGTTCACGAAGGTGTCGGTCGCCAGCAGGATCGAGGCCTTGGCGTCCTTGATCAGCGGCGGGATCTGCTTGGTGTGCAGGGGTGAGGGATACTGGAACGCCTTCATGCCGGTCAGGATCGGCAGGATCACACCGCCGGTCAGGCCGAAGCAGTGGAAGACGGGCAGGGGATTGAACATCACCCAATCCGGGTCGAGCTCGATGTGCGCCGCGACCTGCATGGCGTTCTGGACGAGGTTCTCCTGGGTCAGCACAACGCCGCGCGGGGCGCCGAAGCTGCCAGAGGTGAAGAGCACCACGCCCTTGTCCGAGGGCTTGGCCGGCGCCCGGAACTGGCGTGGGAACATACCGGCTGCGGCGGCGAACAGCTTGTCCGGAAGGCCGATCGTGCCCCGAACGTCTTCCAGATAGGTCACCTGCGCCTGCTCGGCGATCGCATCGACGATGTCGTGCAGCTTGCCCAGCTCGATGAACTTGTGCGCGGTGAGCACGCGGTTGATCTTGGCCAGCTTGCAAGCGGCCTTGATGTTCCGGATGCCGGCGGTGAAGTTCAGCATCGTCGGCACGCGCCCGAAGGCGTGTAGCGCGAAGAACGTGACCACCGAGCCCGCGCCCGACGGCAGCAGCACGCCGACATGCTCGCCAGGCTTGGTCATGGCGGCGATCTTGCGGCCGAGCGCAAAGCTGGCCCGGATCAGATCCGTATAGGTCAGCGGGTTGCGATCCTGGTCCTCCAGGATCGGCTTCTTTGCGCCGAACTTGTCGCGGGCGTCGATGAGGGCGTCGAAGATGGCCTTTTGGCCGTTCCGCACGTCGTAAGCTACCGGCATCCCGGCGAAACCTCCCCGATGAGCGGTGGGCGCTCTCGTTCGTTAAACAGCGAGTCTGCCGAGGAAGGTCCAGCTTTGCAAGGAAGAGTCACAATCCGTGACCTTGATCCTTCGTCGGACTGGGTTTTGGCGGCGCATCGGGCGCTGCGAACTTCGCAACTTCGGTCAGCCAAGGGACTCGAACGGCGTCCGATTCCATGTGCAGGTCGTGTGCGCCTTCGGCGTAGCGGATCTCGCGGCAGGCCTTCATCTCCCTGCAGAGGCGCGTTTGAGGTTTTGCGGTGACGACGCGGTCACGGCCGGCGTTGAGCATCAGGACGGGGACGGTCGCCTTGCCAATATCGCGCGCGGCGGCCTCTGACGCGTCGAAGAACGCGGCGAACCATCCCAGGCTCCGCCCGCCCATGCGAAGATCCGGGTTGGCCAGCATCCAGGCGGCCTGAACCTTGCCGCGGTCGGCGTCGTGGGTGAGGCCCGCAGCCTTGCCGTCCGGACCGTCTCGACGCCAGCCCCTCTGGTCCGAAGAGCGGACCCAGCCCAGTCGGAGGGTTCTCAGCGCCGGCGTAAATCTGGCGAAATCGGAGCGGGGCCGGGGTAGGGCGCTCAGGCCGAACGCCGGGGATGAGAGCACAAGGGCGTCCATGGGCAGACCTGTCTGCGCCGCTCGCAGCGCGACCAAGCCGCCTTCACCATGTCCCAGCACAACGAAGCGCGCCCCGCCCTTGGGGCGGATCACTGTATTGACCAGCGCTTTGACGACCGCCACGTCAGGATCGAAGTTGTCGATGTGGCCAAGGTCACGCCACGGCGTCAGTCGTTCAGACCCGCCCTGTCCCTGACGTTCTAGGACCCAGACGGTAAAGCCGCGCCGCGTGAGGTCCGACACGGTTTCGAACCACTTTTCAGCTGTTTCGCCATAACCGGTGAGGATCAGGATCGTCCCTCGGGGCGACACCGGCGGCGCGGTGACGCCGTAGCGCTGCACTGGACCGTCGCCGGACTGGATGTATCCCCAGGCCCATCCCTGTGACGGATAGAAGCGGGCGGTCAGGGCCGGCGGCGTTCGACTCTCTGCAAACGGCGCGCGGGAGGCCCCGTCACCGCAGGCGGAGACGACCAGGCTGAGCGCGATAGCCGGGACGGCTGCGAGGAGACGGCGACGCATACAGCTCAGTCATTTCGCGCCTTGCGGGCTTACGCAAGATCAAGCGCTTGATCCGGAGGGCAAGAAGGCCGATTTAGGCGCCATGGCCACGGTGATCGACACCCTCAAGGCTCGCGGCTCGGAAGACCGGGCGGCGCGCCACCCCGAAAAGCAGAACCGCCCGGACACGCCGGTGCTCCGCAAACCGGAGTGGCTGCGCGTGCGCGCGCCCGGATCGGGGCAGTACAACGAGACCAAGGGCATTGTGCGCGAGCACAAGCTGCACACGGTCTGCGAAGAGGCCGCCTGCCCGAACATCGGTGAGTGCTGGAGCCAGAAGCACGCCACCATGATGATCATGGGCGAGATCTGCACCCGCGCCTGCGCCTTCTGCAACGTCACGACAGGGCTGCCGACCCAGCTGGATCCCGACGAGCCGCGCCGGGTCGCCGAGGCCGTGGCCAAGATGGGCCTCAAGCATGTGGTCATCACCTCGGTGGACCGCGATGATCTGCTGGATGGCGGCGCGCGCCACTTCGCCGAGGTCGTCACGTCCATCCGGGCCGCCGCCCCGGGCACGACGATCGAGATCCTGACGCCGGACTTCCTGCGCAAGGAGGGGGCCGAGAATGTGGTGATCGACTCCAAGCCGGACGTCTTCAACCACAATCTCGAAACCGTGCCGCGGCTCTATCTGAAAATCCGGCCTGGCGCGCGGTACTACAATTCACTTCGCCTGCTGGATCGGGTGAAACAGCGTGACCCTTCGCAGTTCACCAAGTCGGGCCTGATGGTCGGTCTTGGTGAAACCAAGGAAGAGGTCATGCAGGTGATGGACGACATGCGCTCGGCCGGCGTCGACTTCATCACCATTGGCCAGTACCTGCAGCCGACCCGCAAGCACGCGGCGATCGACCGTTTCGTGACGCCTGAGGAGTTCAAGGCCTATGAGGCGATCGCCCGCGCCAAGGGCTTCCTGATGGTGTCGTCCAGTCCGCTGACCCGCTCGTCGCACCACGCCGGCGAGGATTTCGCCAAGTTGCAGGCCGCGCGGCGCGCCCTCGACGCTCGTACCGCCTAAGCCTTGCACCGTCACGTCGTTACGAAGGTGCTGCCCTATACGCCCGACCAGCTGTTCGAGCTGGTCGGAGACGTCGAGGCGTATCCGAAGTTCGTGCCCTGGATCACGGGCATGCGCACCTGGAATGGTCGCGTCGATGGGCCCGTGAGCACCGTCGACGCTGAAGCCCAGGTGGGCTTCTCGTTTCTGCGCGAGAAGTTCGCGACCCGCGTTCGTCGTGACAAAGACGCCCGATCGATCGATGTCAGCCTGCTCTACGGCCCGTTCAAGCGCCTCAGCAATGGCTGGCGCTTTATGCCCGAGGGCGATGCGACCCGTGTCGAATTCGTCATCGAGTTTGCGTTCAAGTCCGCGCTGCTAGACGCCATGCTGGCCGCGAACGTGGACCGCGCGGCGGGCAAGCTGATCGCCTGCTTCGAAGCACGCGCCCAGCAACTGCACGGCGCCTAGGCAACGGCTTCGCGAAGCATCTCCAGCGCGGTAAGGACGGCGGCCAGTTGCACGGCCTCGCGCGTCTGGCCATCGAAACGCTCGTGGCGGTGGGCCACCGAGCGGTTGGCCCGCGCCACGGCGAAATGGACGGTCCCGACGGGCTTCATCGGTGTGCCGCCGCCCGGACCGGCGACGCCAGTGATCGCGACCGCCACATGGCCGTTGCTCTCCCGCAAGGCGCCTTCCGCCATCGCCCGCGCCACGGGTTCCGAAACCGCGCCATAGTCGGCGAGGAGATCCCCCGCGACGCCCAGCATCTCGGACTTCGCCCGGTTGGTGTAGGTCACGAAGCCGCGCTCAAAGACGTCCGAGGCGCCGGAGATCGAACAGATCGCGCCCGCGACCAGCCCGCCTGTGCAGCTTTCCGCTGTCACCAGTCGGAGGGACCGCGCGCGGGCCTCGTCGATCAGCAGGCGTGACAGGGTCTGGATTTCGAGGGGGAACATGAGAGCCTCCGGTCTCGCGGGCGTTCAGCCTAACCCAATCAGGCCGGCGTCTCGACCGCGACGACGGCCGAGGCGGCGAGGCCTTCGCCGCGGCCGGTGAAGCCCATCTTCTCGGTAGTGGTCGCCTTGACGCTGACGCGGTCGACCGGGATCGAGAGAATCTCGGCCAGTCGCTCGCGCATGGCCTGGCGGTGCGGCTTGATCTTGGGGCGCTCGCAGATCAGCGTCACGTCGACATTGACCAGCGCGCCGCCCTTGGCGGTCACCAGATCGACCGCGTGCTTCAGAAACTGGTCGGAGGCGGCGCCCTTCCACTTGGGGTCCGTGGGCGGGAAGTGGTCGCCGATGTCGCCTTCGCCGATCGCGCCGAGGATGGCGTCGGTCAGCGCGTGCAGGCCGGCGTCGGCATCCGAGTGCCCCACCAGGGTCTCGTCGTGCTTGATCGCAACGCCGCAGAGCCAGACCTCCTCGCCAGGGCCCCAGCGATGCGCATCGAAGCCTTGGCCGACACGGGTGACGCGCGCGACGCCGGCGAGATGTTCGGCCATGGCGAAATCCTCTGGATAGGTCAGTTTCGTGAGAAGCGGGTCACCCGCGGTCAAAGCGATGCGCCCGCCAGCGGCCTCGACGACCTGGGCGTCGTCGGTGGGTTCTCCATGGGTCCAGGCGGCGTAGGCGGCGATGAGCGTATCGCGACGCGCCGCTTGCGGTGTCTGCGCGCGCCACAGGTGCTCGCGCGAGACGGTCTGAGCCGCTTCGCCGGTCGGCTGTCGCTTCAAGGTGTCGGCGACGGCGAGGGCGGGCAGGGCGAGGTCGGCGTCGGCCAGCGCCCCGAGCAAGGCGAGGATCACGTTGCGCGACACGAAGGGGCGAGCCGCATCGTGGATCATCACCGGCTCAGCGCCCGGGCGCTCGGACAGGGCGGCAAGGCCTGCCTGGACAGATAGCGCCCGAGTCGCGCCGCCCAGAGTCGAGCGCCAGCCCTGGAGGCCCTCCAGGATGCGCGGGAGGAAGGCTTCGCCGTCCGCCGTGGTGACGATCACGACCTCGCCCGCGCCCGCCGCCAGAAACGCTTCCACCGACCAGCGCAGGACGGGCTTACCGGCCAGAACGCGCCATTGCTTGGCTTGGCCTGGCCCGGCCCGGGTTCCGGAGCCTGCGGCGACGATGACGACGGAGAAGGTCATGGCGGCTGTTTAGTCTGGCCGCGCCGCTTGTCCAGTCGATCCGGGCTTTACTGCGCCGCACAATATGCCTAAAAACGTAGCTGTGGGGATGATTACAAAATGAGCAAAGCGCTCGATATCGGTGGCGTCGAGGTTCCGGGCCGGGTGTGGATAGCGCCCATGACCGGCGTGTCGGATCTGCCCTTCAGAGAGACGGCCTCGGCGCTTGGCGCGCCCTATGTGGCCACCGAAATGGTTGCGAGCGCCGAGTTCGCCAAAGGGCGTCCTGACGTCGTGCGCCGCGCCGCCGTCGGCGAGGGCTTGCCGCTCACGGTGATCCAGTTGGTGGGGCGCGACGTCGACTTCATGGCGCAGGGTGCGCGCATGGCCCAGGAGGCCGGCGCGGAGATCATCGACCTGAACTTTGGTTGCCCGGCCAAGGAAGTCGCCGCAGGCGCGGCCTGCGGCTCGGCTCTGATGCGTGAGCCTGACCTCGCCGAAGCCCTCGTCGCGGCGGCCGTAGAGGCCGTGGATGTTCCGGTGACGGTCAAGATGCGGCTGGGCTGGGATATCGATTGCCTGAACGCCCCTGACATCGCGCGGCGCGCTGAAGCCGCTGGCGCCAAGGCCGTCACGGTGCATGGGCGCACGCGCAACCAGTTCTACAAGGGCGTCGCGGATTGGACGGCGGTGGCGGCGGTCAAGCAAGCTGTCTCTGTGCCGGTCCTTGTGAACGGCGATATCGTCGACGGCGAAACCGCGCGTCAGGCGCTGGAGCAGTCCGGCGCCGACGGCGTGATGATCGGCCGTGGTGTCTATGGGCGGCCCTGGATCGCGGGCGCGATCGAGGCGGCGCTGGAGGGGCGCGGCTTCCAGGAGCCGGAGGCGGAAGAGCGTCTGGCCATCGCCATCACCCACTTCCGACGGAGCCTGTCGTTCTATGGCGAGCGGCTGGGCTTGAAGATGTTCCGCAAGCATCTTGCGTCGTACATCGAGGCTGCGCCTTGGCCAGAAACCGCCGAAGCGCGAAGGGCCGCGCGCGCCAGTCTCTGTCGCCTTGAAGATCCTGTCGCTGTGGAAAGCGCTCTCCGTACGCTTTGGCTAGCCGAGGGGAGGCAAGCCGCATGACCGATCGCGCCCGCGTTCTGGGTGGTGTGGCCACCGAAGCTCTGAAAGCTGCAGCTTTCGACTTGAGCCCCGAGCCTGCATTGGTCGTTGATCACGACGGCGGTCTTGTCGCCGTGAACGAGGCCGCAGAGGCTCTGTTCGGCCACGGTCTGTCGCTTCTGGCGCGCGGGCGGTTCCGTGCAGCGCTGCCGCCCGGGTCGGTGCTGGTGTCACTGCTGGATCGCGCCGTGTTCGAGGGTTGCCTCGTTCGCGAGCACGGGGTCGAGGTCAATCTCTTCGGTCAGCCGCCCTTCGAGGCGGACGGCGCGGCCGTGCCACTGGGAGATGGCTCGGTTCTTCTGACCCTGCACGTGAAGGGCGTCCTGGGCGTGGACCGCAGCGCCGATGCGGCCGGACTTCGCTCCGTCGTCGGCCTCGGCAAGATGCTGGCCCACGAGATCAAGAACCCCTTGGCCGGCATTCGCGGCGCCGCGCAACTGTTGAAGACGGGCGCCAGCGCCGTCGACCAGCCCCTGGCGCAACTCATTGTCGACGAAACCGATCGGATCCGCCGTCTCGTGGATCGCATGGAGGCGTTTTCGGAGCAGGCTCCGACCATGCGTGAGCCCGTCAATATCCACCAGGTGCTGGATCGGGTGCGCGCGCTGGTGGCCAATGGCGTCGCAGACGGCCTGACGCTGAAGGAAAGCTACGATCCTTCGCTGCCGCCTGTCTGGGGGGATGAGGATCACCTGATCCAGATCTTCCTGAACCTGATGAAGAACGCCGCCGAGGCCGCCCATATGCGTGGCGACGACCGTGGTGTGCTGTCGATCCACACGGCCTGGCGGCCCGGCGTCCGTGTCCGTGGGGCTGATGGGAAAGCCACGAGCGGCGCGCCGATCGAGGTGCGTGTGATCGATAACGGACCGGGCGTGCCCGCCACGCTGCGCGATCATCTCTTCCAGCCGTTTGTCACCACCAAGTCGAACGGCACGGGGCTGGGTTTGGCTTTGGTCACAAAATTAGTCACCGCCCATGGCGGTCTGATCGATTTTGAATCGGAGCCCGGCCGAACGGTCTTCCGCGTCTTGTTGCCTGTTGCCCCTGAAGCCGCTTCCGGAGACGTCCGAGCATGAACGCCGCGAGCAAGAAAATCCTGATCGCCGACGACGACAGCTCTATCCGTCTCGTCCTCAGTCAAGCCTTCACCCGCCTGGGCTACCAGGTCCGCGCCACGGGTAACGCCACGACATTGTTGAAGTGGGTGACCGACGGCGAGGGCGATCTCGTCGTGACCGATGTGATGATGCCTGACGAGAACGTCTTCGACGTTCTGCCCAGGATCCGGAAGGAGCGGCCCAAGCTTCCGATCATCGTCATGAGCGCGCAGAACACCCTTCTGACGGCCGTCAACGCCGCCGACGCGGGCGCGTTCGAATACGTCTCCAAGCCGTTCGACCTTGATGACGTTACGGCTGCGGCGCGGCGCGCCTTGTCGCGGCCAGCGGACACTGAGGCCTCCAAGGCCCAGGCGCGGGCCATGCGCGACGAGCGCCTCCCACTCATCGGGCGTTCGGCGCCGATGCAGGAGGTCTACCGCACCATCGCGCGCCTGGTTGGAGCGGATCTGACGGTTCTGATCCTCGGCGAAAGCGGCACCGGCAAGGAACTGGTGGCGCGCGCCCTGCACGAGCTTGGCCGTCGTCGCGACGGAAAGTTCGTGGTCATCAACCTGGCGGCCGTGCCGCGTGAGCGGGTCGAGGCCGAGCTGTTCGGACGCGGGGAAGGGGACAACGGCCGGCTGGTCGAGGCCGACGGCGGCACGCTGTTCCTCGACGAGATTGGCGACATGCCCCTGGACGCCCAGACGCGTCTGCTTCGCGTGATCGATGGCACCGAGCCGGTGATCAACCCGAAGACCGGCCGTCGGCCGAACGTGCGCATCATCGCCGCGACCAATCGCGACCTGCGCGGCCTGATCCAGCAGGGCCTGTTCCGCGAGGATCTCTTCTTCCGCTTGAACGTCGCGCCCGTCCGCTTGCCGCCGCTACGCGATCGCGCCGAAGACATTCCCGATCTGGCGCGCACCTTCCTGCTTCGAGCCGCGCGGGAGGGCCTGCCGGCCAAGACCATCGACCAAGGCGCCCTGGACCGTCTGAAGAGTCATCCCTGGCCGGGGAACGTGCGCGAACTCGAAAACCTGATGCGTCGGATGTGCGCGCTCTATGCCGAAGAGCTGATCACCTACCGCATCGTGGACCGGGAGCTGCAGGATCACGCGCCTGCGGTACGGGCCGAAGAAGGGCCTGTGACGCTTTCGACTCTGGTGGAGCGCCATCTGGCGTCGCACTTCGCCGATCAGCCTGACGGCGTCCCGGCGCCGGGGCTCTACGATCGGATTCTGGAGGAGGTGGAGAGGCCGCTGATCCAGCTGACCCTGTCGGCGACGCGCGGCAACCAGGTGCGCGCTGCGGAGATTTTGGGCCTCAACCGCAACACGCTGCGCAAGAAGATCCAGGACCTTGGCGTGGAGATGACCCGCGGTCGTCGCTGACGGCTGCAGCTTTCGCGGCACATAACTGTTGAATTTGAGCCACACGCTCCTAAACTCGTGAGCGATGTCTTCAGTGGCTTACGCGACGGGATCCGATAGCCCGCCGACCCGGTTTAGCCGGGCCTGGTGGCGGGGGGTGTTGCGGTCGCGCTATCTGATGGGCGGCGGATACGCGCTGGCGGTGATCTTGACCGTAACAGGCGTCGCCCTGGCGTCTTCACCACCGCGCACGGACTCGATCGGCGCCGCCAGCACCGTCATCCTGGTGGTGCTCGGCTTCAATCTCGTGCTCATTCTGGGCGTCGCGACCATCGTCGGCCTGCGGCTGTATGAGCTGATCGACGCACGGGCCAGCGACGCAGGCGCTCGCCTGCACCTGCGCTTTGTAGGTCTGTTTTCGCTGGCGGCCGTAGCGCCTGCCGTCATCGTCGCCCTGTTCTTCGGCGTGCTGGTCAACCGCGGCGTCGATGGCTGGTTCAGTGAGCGGGTCCAGACCGTGGTCGGCAACTCGGCCAAGGTCGCCAATTCCTACGTCGAACAGCAGAAGAACTATATTTCCGAGCATATCGGCCCGATGGCGGCCAGCCTGAACCAGGCCGCTCCGGCGCTGGCGCAGTCGCCAGTCGCTTTCGGTCATTTTCTGGCCGGCCTGACGCAGGACAACGGATTTTCGGCCGCCTATGTGCTCGATCGCGACGGTCGGATTCTGGCCCGCACCGAGGCGGAAGGCGCGCCGCCCTTCCTGGCGCCGCCGCCCGCAAGTTTCGATTGGGCGGATGGCGGCGAGGCGAGCGCTCAGCGCTTTGTATCGACGGATCTGTTCCGCACGCTCTACAAGCTCAAGGGGTTCGACGACGGCTATCTCTACGTCGTTCGACCGATCGAGAAGGGCATTCTCAACCACCTCATCGAAACTCAGGACGCCCTGGTCTCCTATCGCGACGCCGAGCGCAGTCGCGGCCGCATCCAGGCGATCTTCGGGTTGAGCTATCTGGAGACGGCCCTGCTTGTGCTGGTGGCCGCCATCTGGGTGGGCATTGCGGCGGCGAACTCCATCGCCGGGCCTGTCGCAGGCTTGGTCGAGGCGGCCGGCCGCGTCTCAGGCGGCGATCTCGACGCACGTGTGGAAGTCGAGCGGGGGCCAGAGGAAATCCGAGCGCTGTCCAACGCTTTCAACATGATGACCAGCGAGCTCCAGCTCCAGCAGGCCGCGCTAAAGGCCGCCAGCCTGGACGCCGAAAGCCGCCGTCAGTTCATCGAGACAGTGCTTTCGGGCGTCAGCGCGGGCGTGGTCAGCCTTGATGATCGCGGCAAGATCTCGGCGGTCAACCGGCGCGCTGTGGCGCTCTTGGGCTTGCCCGATGACGCGCTCGGCGTGGATCTCATCGCGCTGGCGCCAGAGTTCGAAACGGTCATGACCTCGCTCTCGGAAAGCCGGCCCGATACGGACGTCGAGGTCGACATCATGCGCGAGGGCGAGACGCGTCGGCTCCGCGTGCGGGCGGCCGGCCATTTCGCAGAAGGGCTCGTTCTGACCTTCGATGATATCACCCGTCTGGTAGCGGCCCAGCGAAATGCAGCCTGGAAGGACGTCGCCCGCCGGATCGCCCATGAGATCAAGAACCCGCTGACGCCGATCCAGCTCTCCGCAGAACGTCTTCGCCGGAAGTACCGCAAGGAGATCGCGAGCGATCTGGAGACTTTCGATCGTTGCACCGACACCATCATCCGGCAGGTTGGCGACATCGGGCGCATGGTCGACGAGTTCTCAGCGTTCGCTCGCATGCCCGCGCCGCGCTTCGAGCCGTCGAACCTCACGGAGATGCTGCGACAGGCTGTCTTCGCCCAACGGTTCCAGGACGCCGAGATTGAGGTCAGACTGGAGGAGCCGGGCGATGGCGACGTCTGGATCACCAGCGATGAACGCATGGTCGGCCAGGCGCTGACCAACATCCTGAAGAACGCCGGCGAGGCGGTCGGCGCGCGCCGCGCCAACGAGCCTGAGCTCCAAGGGCGCATCACCGCGACCCTCGTCTGTGAAGGCGACGAGCTGTGCGTGACGGTCGAGGACAATGGTGTGGGTCTGCCCGCCAAGGACCGCGACCGCCTGACCGAACCCTATGTGACCACCCGCGAGAAGGGCACAGGCCTTGGCCTGGCCATCGTCAAGCGGATCATGGAGGACCACGGCGGCAGCCTGGCCCTCGTCGATGCGCGCGAGCCGCCTGGCGCGCGCGTCGTGATGAAGTTTCCAACGACCGCGCGTCTGCCCGTCGCGGCCCAGAGTGGCGTTGAGGAGATGATATGAGCGCCGACGTTCTTGTGGTGGATGACGAGGCCGACATTCGGGATCTCGTCGCCGGCATCCTGGAGGATGAAGGCTATGCTGTGCGCACGGCCGCCGACTCCGACCAGGCCCTGGCCGCGATACGGGCGCGCAAGCCCGCTTTGCTGGTGCTGGATATCTGGATGCAGGGCGGCGGCATGGACGGGCTTGAGCTGCTCGACATGGTCAAGGCCTTGGACGCCGACCTGCCGGTCATCATGATCTCGGGCCACGGCAACATCGAGACGGCCGTCAGCGCCATCAAGCGCGGCGCGTACGAGTTCCTCGAAAAGCCGTTCAAGTCGGACCGGCTTTTGCTGATCGTCGAGCGCGCCCTTGAGGCGGCGGGGCTTCGCCGGGAGAACCGTCGGCTTCGTGCGCAGACCCTGTCTCCGGACGGCCTGATCGGCAAATCGGCCCCGGCCCAGGCTCTGCGGCAGCTGATCCTGAAGGTCGCGCCCGCCAACAGCCGCGTTCTGGTCTCCGGTCCGCCGGGCGCGGGCAAGGAACTCGTCGCGCGCCTGATCCATGGGGCGAGCACGCGCGCCCGTCAGGAGTTTGTCGCGGTCAGCGCCGCCGGCATGGCGCCCGAACGACTGGACGTCGAGTTGTTTGGCGAGGAAGGCGAGGGCGGCCGGCCCCGCAAGATCGGCGTGTTCGAGCGGGCTCACGGCGGGACGTTGTATCTCGACGAGGTCGCCGACATGCCGCGCGAGACCCAGGGCCGTATCTTGCGGGTTCTGGTGGAGCAGCGCTTCCGCCGGGTGGGCGGCGACAATGACGTCCAGGTGGATGTGCGCGTCATTTCGTCCAGTTCGCGTGACTTGCGTGACGAGATCGCCGCCGGGCGGTTCCGTGAGGATCTCTTCCACCGGCTGAACGTCGTGCCTGTGCGCGTTCCGGGGCTGGCCGAGCGGCGTGAGGACATTCCGGAACTGATCAACTACTTCGTCGAGCGCATCAGCGAGGCGACGGGTCTGGCGCGCCGGCGCCTCGGTGAGGATGCTCTGGCGACGCTTCAGGTCCAGGCATGGCCGGGCAATGTTCGCCAGCTTCGCAACAACGTCGAGCGCATGCTGATCCTGGCGTCGGGCGAGCCCGGCGACGTGATCACGGCCGAAATGCTGTCGGGCGCCGAGCAGCCCAGCGCGGGCAACGCCGGCGCGATCGGGGCGGAGCGGATCATCGCCCTGCCGCTGCGCGAGGCGCGCGAGCTGTTCGAGCGCGAGTACCTCAACGCCCAGATCCTGAGGTTCGGCGGCAATATCTCGCGGACGGCCAACTTCATCGGCATGGAGCGGTCCGCCCTGCACCGTAAGCTGAAGTCCCTGGGCGTTTCCGGCGCTCGGGGTGATGAGGAAGAGTAGATGTCGCGTTTCGCCTATGTGAATGGCCGGTTTGTTCGCCACGGCGAGGCGGCGGTGCATATCGAGGATCGCGGCTATCAGCTAGCCGACGGCGTGTACGAGGTCTGGGCGGTGTTCGACGGCAAGCTGGCGGACGCCGAAGGGCACTTCGCCCGCCTGTGGCGCAGTCTTGATGAGCTGCGCATCGCCCATCCGATGAGCGAGGCCGCCCTGACGATGGTCCTGCGCGAGGCGGTGCGGCGCAACAAGGTGCGTGAAGGGCTTTGCTATCTGCAGGTGACGCGGGGCGTCGCGCGGCGAGATCACGCCTTCCCGAACCCGGCGGTCCTTCCGTCAGTGGTGGTGACCGCGCGGTCGCTGGACCGTGCGGCCAGCGAGACCAAGGCGGCTCAGGGCGCTTCGGTGATCTCGGTTCAGGAAAACCGCTGGGGCCGCTGCGACATCAAGTCGATCGGCCTGCTGCCCAACGCCCTGGCCAAGCAAGCCGCCCGTGAGCGCGGCGCGATCGAGGCGTGGTTTGTCGACGACATGGGCCTGGTCACCGAGGGCGCGTCGTCGAACGCCTGGATCGTCGATGCCGAGGGGGCTCTGCGGACCCGCGACACCAACGCCAACATCCTGCGCGGCGTGACCCGCTATACGCTGTTGGACGTGATCCGCGAGAGCGGCATGGTGATCAACGAAAAGCCCTTCACCATCGCCGAGGCGCAGGCCGCCCGTGAGGCTTTCATCACCGGCGCGGGCTCTCTGGTGACCCCGATCGTTCAGGTGGACGGCGTGAAGCTGGGCGACGGAAAGCCGGGCCCGGTGGCGAAACGGCTGCGGGCTCTCTATATCGAGCGGGCGCGCCAGAAAGCCGTCTGACATCGGAACAATCTCCGGGGTTGGCGGCTTTCGGTCGCAAGGCTGGATGGAATTTTTCGCTGCGAGCGTGTCGCTTTCGGCGAAAAATCCTCTAGCATGACCTTGTTTGTGTGGGGGGCGTGTGGCCCTCCGAGAACAATGAGAGGGGAACCCCCGTATGTCCGCCGAAAAGAAGCAAAATCTTCAGGACACCTTCCTGAACAGCGTTCGCAAGTCGAAGACGCCGCTCACCATCTTCCTCGTCAATGGCGTCAAGCTGCAGGGCGTGGTCAGCTGGTTCGACAATTTCTGCGTCCTGCTGCGTCGCGACGGCCAGTCGCAACTGGTCTACAAGCACGCCATTTCCACCATCATGCCGGCTCAACCCGTTCAGCTCTATGAGCCGAGCGCCGACGCCGACGACTGACCCTAGAGCCGTTTGTCCAAATCCAGTTCCAAGTCGATTGACCACGCCGCGCCGATCCTGAAGGCGCTCGTGATCCATCCCGCACGCCCTTTGCGGGGCCAGGCCGCCCTCGAAGCCCGGGATCCCAACGCCCGGCTCGAGGAGGCCGTCGGCCTTGCGGTGGCGCTTGATCTCAACGTCGTGGAGGCGCTGGTCGCGCCTCTGCGCGTCGTCACGCCCGCCACCTTGTTCGGCAAGGGCAAGGTCGAGGAGTTCGCCGCGATCTGCGAGGTCGAGCATATCGATGTCGCGGTCTTCGACGACCAGCTCACGCCCATCCAGCAGCGTAATCTCGAGAAGGCCTTGAAGGTGAAGGTCGTCGACCGCACCGGCCTGATCCTCGAAATCTTCGCTCGCCGGGCCCGGACCCGCGAGGGCCGTCTGCAGGTCGAGCTGGCCAGGCTCGACTATGAGCGCTCGCGCCTCGTGCGGACCTGGACCCACCTGGAACGTCAGCGCGGCGGCACCGGCTCGACCGGCGGCCCCGGCGAAACCCAGATTGAAATCGACCGCCGCCTGATCGCCGGCACGATCCTCAAGCTCAAGAAGGAGCTGGAGGAGGTTCGGCGGACACGCACGCTTCACCGCAGCGCTCGCAAGAAGGTTCCGTACCCGACCGTCGCCCTGGTCGGCTATACGAACGCCGGCAAGTCCACGCTGTTCAATCGGCTGACCGAGGCCGAGGTGCTGGCCAAGGACATGCTGTTCGCCACGCTGGACCCGACGCTTCGCACCGTGAAGCTGCCCGACGGTCGCCCTGCGATCATGTCCGATACGGTGGGCTTCATCTCCGACCTGCCCCACGAGCTGGTCGAGGCCTTCCGCGCCACCCTCGAGGAGGTGCAGGAGGCTGACGTCGTGCTGCACGTCCGCGATGTGGCCAATCCCGACAGCGAGGCGCAAGCCCGTGACGTCGAGACGGTGCTCTCCGAACTGGGCGTCACCTTCGACGAGGGCAAGACTGTCGTCGAGGTCTGGAACAAGGTCGACCTGCTGTCGGAAGATGATCGCGAGATCGTCGAGGGACAGGCCCGGCGCAACGACGCCTCGGCGGTTTCGGCGGTCACGGGCGAGGGGTGCGAGGCGCTGCTGCGGCGCATCGCGGGCCTCATCGATGACTCGCCCCCGGTGGAGGTGAGCCTCGCCGCACAGGACGGACAGGCCCTGGCCTGGATCTATCGCAACGGCCGCGTGCTCAGCCGCTATGACGGCCCAGGCGGCGAGGTGACGCTGGTCGCCCGCCTCGATGCTCAGGCCCTGGGGCGGTTCGAGCGCCAGTTCCCCGGCGCACAGGTCAGCGCCGCTGTTCAGTCGTCGTAAGGCCAGGCGGAGCTCCGAGTTTCTCGACCCTGAGGACATGACGACCACGCGCGAAATCGGTGGTCAGGAATGCTTGTACGCAAGCCTTTGCCGTATCGACTTCCACGAGGCGCGCGCCCAGCGCGATGACGTTGGCGTCGTTGTGCTCGCGGCTCAGGCGCGCGGCGACAGGCTCGCTGACCAAGGCGCATCGGCATCCAGGATGGCGGTTGACGGCGATTGAGATGCCGATGCCTGACCCGCAAATGGCGATGCCGTATTGGGATTGGCCAAGGGCGATATGTTCCGCCAGATCATATCCGTAGTCCGAGTAGTCAACGCGTTCGCCCGTGCTGGGCCCCAGGTCCGTCACCTCGTGGCCGCCAGCCTCGAGCCATGTCGTCAGCTCAGTCTTCAGCTGAAAGCCGGCATGGTCAGAGGCGATGGCGATCCGCGCCATCAGCCCTTCTTCTCCGCAGCTTTGGCGTTGTTCCAGAGCCCGTCCATTTCGGCGAGATCGGACTGATCAGGCGTCTTGCCGCGCTTGGCCAGTTCGGTCTCGACGAAGCCGAAACGGCGCGTGAACTTGGCGTTGGTGGCGCGCAGAGCGTCTTCGGGATCGACGTCCAGCTTGCGGGCGAGGTTGGCGCAGACGAACAGGATGTCGCCCAGCTCTTCGCGCGCCTTGGCCAGATCGCCGGCCGCGATCTCGACCGCGATCTCGTCGGTCTCTTCGCGCAGCTTGTCGAGCACCTCGTTGGCCGTCGGCCAGTCGAAGCCGACGCGGGCGGCGCGCTTGGTCAGCTTCACGGCGCGGGTGAGGGCGGGCAGGCCGGTCGGCACGTCGTCCAGCACGCCCGTCTTGGCCTTGGCCTGGCGCTCCTGGGCCTTCAGTTGCTCCCAGCCGGCCACCTGAGCGGAGAGGTCTTCGTAGGCGTGATCGCCGAACACGTGGGGATGTCGGCGGATCATCTTGTCGGAGATGGCGCGCGCGACGTCCGCAATGTCGAAGGCCCCTTGCTCCTGCGCCATGCGCGAATGGAACACGACTTGCAGCAGGAGGTCGCCCAGCTCTTCCTTTAGGTCCGACAGGTCGCCGCGCTCGATGGCGTCGGCGACCTCATAGGCTTCCTCGACCGTATAGGGCGCGATCGTCGCGAAGGTCTGCTCCAGGTCCCAGGGGCAGCCGCCGTTCGGATCACGCAGCTTCGCCATGATCTCGATCAGGGCGAACAGCGGGTGCTGGTCGTCACTCGGCGGGGCCAAGGGCGGCGTTTGAGGGGACATGCGAATCCGACGGGGCTGAGGACTTGGAGGCGTCCGCCGCCGCCGCGTCCCGCGCCGCAAGCTGGCGCTGGATCTCGGCGAGACGGGTCGCGTCCAGCGGATAGCGCATCATGATCGCGGCGACCACCAGTCCCAGCGCGGCCGGCGCGATCGCGTACATGCCGATCAGGGCCGCGTCGCCTTCGGGCGTGGAGACCTTGGGATCAAAACCCATCCAACCGAGCGCGATGAACACCGCCACCGCCAGAGCGTAGCCCAGTTTCACCGTGCCGGTGACGATGGCGTAGAGCAGGCCCGTCTTGTCGACGCCGCTTTCCAGGCGCTCCTCATCGCCGATGTCGGCCATCATCGAGCGCACCAGCACCGGCGCGGCCGAGTAGGGCAGGCCGGCCAGCACCAGCAGCAACATACCCATCACCGAGCTGCCTGCGGGCATGAACACCGCGCCGACCTGGACGAAGGCGTAGACGACTGCGGCGACGACGAGCGCTTTGTGCTTGCCGAGTTTCTTGGCCAGCATGGGCCACAGCGGCGCGCCGGCCAGGGCGGCCAGGAAGTAGACCAGCAGCAGCACGCCCGCCTGGGTCTTGTCGAAGCCCTTGATCCGCTCGAAGAAGAACAGGAACAGCGTGCCGGCGATGCCGGGAGCCAGGCCCATCAGAAGGTCCGCGAACAGCAGGCGCTGCACCGACGGGCGCATCAGCAGTCGCCAGTATTGCTTCAGGCCCGTCTTGCCGTGCTGGGGCGGGGCCGCCGGCTCCTTCACGGTCATGACGGCGAGCAGCACCGTGATCGGCAGCAGGATGACGATAAACCAGCCCATCGCCCGGACGCTGTCGATATGGTCGCCCTTGAGCACGCCGGTGATGAACGGCGGCAGGCACAGCACCAGGATCATCCCGACGACATTGGCGCCCTGCCACCAGCCATAGATGCGCGAGCGCTGCTGATAGTCGCTGGAGAGCACCGCGCCCCAGGCGGTCTGGGAGAGCACGACGATCGAGTAGCCGGCGTACAGCACCGACAGCCAGAACCAGAGATACAGCGACCCCACGCCAGGCTTGGCCATGAACAACGCATAGCAGCCTACGGTCAGAATCGGCGCGCCGATCAGCATCCACGGACGGAAGCGGCCCATCCGCATGCGGGTCCGATCCAGCAGACCGCCGAACAGCGGATCGAACAGGATGTCGATCAGCTTGACGATCAGGAACGCCGAACCCACCACGGTCAGCGAGAGGCCCAGGGAATTGATGTAGTATTCGGGGAGATACACCACGAGCGGCAGGCCCATGGCCGCCACTGGAATGCAGGGCGCCGCGAATGCGGCCAGCGTCCACGATGACGCCTTCTGAGGAGACTGGGCCTCGGACATACTCTTACTTCTCCCCGCGCCGTTGATCGCGCTTTCAAACGAGTGTGCGAGGAATATCCGGCCAGCGCTAGCCTGTTCCTCGATATGAGCACGACGCCGCTGCTTCACGCGGCCTGCCGCTGAAGGGATGGAAAGGGACGCGGAGCGCCGGACGTTCGTCCGGATTGCGAGATAAGAATACCGTTTCGACGAAGCCGAACGCTCCGCGCAGCCGTTATCCGCCAGCCTCCCGGGAAGGTGGCCCTGTTCGGGCCTTACCGGGACCCGGGCGCTTCCGTTTCCGGCAGCGCCCGGCGATCGAAGAGGGACGAACCCTTTCCCGCGACCACGCCGACGGCGGGCGGGTCTGGCCAGCAACCAGATCCCCGGACCGTCCGAGTACCCCCCTCGAACCTGTCCCCGCTCGACCGCCCCCCGCCGCCGCAAATGGTCGCTGGCCATGCGCCCTTTCCTCGCGACGAGGTGGAATCATTGTGCAGGTGGTTTGGTGGGTGAGGCGTCGATTTTGGATAGGCCCGTCGCTCGGCGGGCTAAGGCGTTGATTGGGTTAGGACCTCGGCGCGGAAATCCTCGTGCGATGACGGGGATTGGGGTGCTCGGAAGACACCGTTCGATCGTCAATCCAGCAAGCGGACATCACCAAGGTCGGTGAGGGGTGGATTGCAGACATCGGCTCGCGCTACGCTCGATGCCATGTTCAGGCGTGGAACCGGTGAGGCATCAGAAGTGCGGGTGGACGGGATGATCGCCCGCGCCCGTGAACTGTTCATCCGAGCCGCTGAAAAGCATGCTCTAGCCCTCGAATGGGACGAAGATGCGCCAGTTGAACTGGCCGCGAATATCCCTAAGCAGCCAGGGCTGGATTGGTCGTTGTGGTTGAACCTCCAGAACAACGACGAAATCGGAATTCAGCATGAGTTCTTTTCGATTGAGTGGTTTCCCGCCCATAATCCCGACCGAGAAGCCGAATTCGCAAGGGCGCTAGATGGTCTTCTCTCGGGCACCGTCCGGCTCTTCTGCAAGTTTGGGTCTCGCGGAAAACGACCGTATGCAGTGACGCTTGAGGAGGAGACCGACACAGGCTGGCAGCAGGTTTCGGGCTATGCACGTGGCCTCCATCTCGGGACGGCCAAAGGGGTCATGATCCTACGCAATGGCCATGCCCCATCCCTCGAAGGACGAGCTTTAGAGGTTTCGCTCCCGACATAGGGCCAATGTCCGCTCAAGGTGGAGTTCGGGCGCAGGGGCATCCGTCAGAGTATGATGCCCTGACGGTACGCTACCTTCGCGGGGCCGTGTGCGCGGGTGCCGCGCTTTGTAGCGATGAGAAAAATAGGCCTTTCAATTCGACACCACAGGTGTCCTTTGCACTCGTCCAGCTTCAGGCCGGGTGCCGTGCTCGTTTCGATATGCAGGTCGAGCCGGTCAGGGTCGGTTCCAAAATTGCGAACCACTGTGTCGGCACCTAATACGCGCTCGACCGTCTCCCTAATAAACGTAGCCTCGGCGTCCGACAGGGGCCAAGGGGCAATCGGTTGAAGCGGCGGCTCTGCGGCAGGCATGGCCTAAGCATATGTAACTAACGATACACGCGCCAAGGTCCGCCCAGGGTCGAAAGCAGTCCCGAGCATACTTCCAGAAACCCGACCTCCCCGGCGAATGCCGGGGTCCAGATCGAACCCGCTCACGCTTATCCTTTCAGCCCGGAGCGAGGGCGCGTCATCCCCAGCCGTTCCGGCTGAATCTGGGCCCCGGCATTCGCCGGGGAGGTCGGGCTTCTACCGCACTGCGTCCTTCGAGGCTCGCCTACGGCTCGCACCTCAGGATGAGGAAACCCGTTGCTGAACACCTCATCCTGAGGTGCGTGCTCCTGAGCGCGCCTCGGAGGACGCAGGGAGCCAAGGTCAGCCCAGGGTCGTGAACCGAAACAAGGCTCGGGCCCGAAGCCCGACATCCCGTCACCCAAGCGCCACATTGACCGTGTGCGGTGCAGCATGTAGCTCTGGCTTCGCGTCAGGTTCCTCGAAAGAGGATGAAAAGGGAACGAGGTTGAAGACCTCGGCTGCCCCCGCAACTGTAAGCGGCGAGCTTCGCGTCACATGCCACTGGGCCCCCAAGGCCTGGGAAGGCGACGCCTAGAAGCATTGACCCGTGAGCCAGGAGACCTGCCCGGCGCAGTCGTTCATCGCTCGGCCGGGGTGCGCCGAACGAACGGGATCTCCCGAGAAACGACAGTCAACAGGCCGCGCGGCGGCCTGAGCGTCCGCGTCTTCGCGGGCGTTCGAGACGTCGCGTGGGTCGTTCATAACGGGAAGACTGTATTATGATCCGAGCCCTCTTGAGCTCCACCGCCCTGGCCACCGCGCTGCTTGCCGCGCCCGCGCTAGCCGATGACCAGAAGGCCCCTGAGGCTGATGTGGCCGGCGCCACCGGCGCCAACGGCGTCGCCGAGCTGGTGGTCACCGCCACCCGCACCGTGCAACCGATCGAGAAGGTCGGCGCCGCGGTGACCGTCCTGACCCAGCCCGCGATCGAGGCCAGCCAGGCGATCTCGGTCACCGAACTGCTGGCCCAGACGCCCAGCGTGACCTTCGCCCGCAACGGCGGCGTCGGCACGGCGACCAGCCTTTATATCCGCGGCGCCGAGAGCCATCACACCGTCGTGCTGATCGACGGCGTCAAGCTGAACGATCCGTCGTCCATCCAGGGCGGCTTCAACAGCGGCAACCTGCTGGTCGGCGACATATCGCGCATTGAAGTGCTGCGCGGCGCGCAATCCACCCTGTGGGGCAGCCAGGCGGTCGGCGGCGTCGTCAACATTGTCACCGCCGAACCGACCACGCCGTTCACCAGCTCGCTGTCGGCCGAGGCCGGCGCGCGCAAGACCGGCTATCTGCGCGGCGCCGTCGGCGGCGCTTCGGACAAGGTCACCTGGCGTGTCGCGGGCGGCTACTACACCACCGACGGTTTCTCCGCCCACAAGACGGGCAAGGAGGCGGACGGCTATCAGAACGCCGGCGCCTCGGGTCGCCTGCGGGTGAAACTGACCGATACGGTCTCGGTCGAGACCCGGGCGGTCTATTCGCGCGGCAAGAACGACTTCGACGGCTTCAACGCCGATAGCCCCGAGTTTGGGCGCACCAAGGAGCTGGTGGTCTATCAAGGCCTGAACGCCGCCCTGCTGGACGGTCGCTGGAACAACCGCGTCGGCTTTGCCTATACCGACACCGACCGCGAGAACTACAACCCCGCCCGCGCGGCCGTGCCGATGACGTTCGACGCGGCCGGCAAGAACAAGCGCTGGGAATATCAGGGCGTGTTCGCGATCACCGAGACCTGGACCGCGACCTTCGGCGCCGAGAGCGAACGCTCGCGCATGCGCACCCGCTCGCCGTCGGTCGCCAATCCGAACGTGGCGTTCCGCACCGGCAAGACCAGCGCCGACAGCCTTTACGGCCAACTGCAGGCCGAGATCGCGCCCGGCCTGACGGTGACCGGCGGTCTGCGCTACGAAGACCACGACGCCTACGGAACCCACACCCTGGGTCAGGTTGGGGCGGCCTGGGCGCTGAACGACGGGGCCACCGTGCTGCGCGCCGGTTACAGCCAGGGCTTCCGCGCGCCGGGCCTCTACGAGCTGTTCAGCGAATACGGTAACGCCGCGCTCTCGCCAGAAGAGTTCGACAGCTGGGAAGCCGGCGTCGAGCAGCGCTTCCTCGATGGTAAGGTCCGCGCCTCGGCGACGGTCTTCCATCGCGAGGCCGATAACGAGATCCGCTTCTTCTCGTGTTCGTTCGGCGCGACCGACGCGATGTGCGCGCCGGGCGGGGTCTTCCGCTTCGGCTACTACCGCAATCTGCAGAAAACCAAGGCGCAAGGGCTGGAGCTGATCGCCGAGGCGCGTCCGATCGAGGGTCTGACGATCACCGGCAACTACACCTATACCGAGGCCGAACTGGCGGCGGGCGCCAACACCGGCAAGCAGCTGTCGCGTCGCCCGAAGGACCTCGCCAACCTGTCGGCGACCTATCGCTGGCCGGTGGGGCTCTCGACCACGGTGGCGGTGCGCTATGTGGGCAAGACCTACAATAACGAGGCCAACACCGTACCGGTGTCGGGCTATGCGACGGTGGATCTGCGGGCGTCCTATCCGATCAGCGAGACCCTGGAGGTCTATGGCCGGGTCGAGAACGCCTTGGACAAGGACTATCAGACCATCCTGAACTACGGCACGCCGGGCCGGGGCGCGTTCCTGGGTCTGCGGGCGCGCTTCTAGGGATGGGAGGGGCGGGGGACGGTGTCCCTCGCCCCCGGCCACCTTGTCTTGGAGGAAAGCAGCGCATGGCCGCCTTGATGATCCAGGGCTGCGGCTCGGATGTCGGAAAGTCGGTGCTGGTCGCCGGCCTGTGCCGGGTGTTCGCCAATCGCGGCTTCGCGGTGCGGCCCTTCAAGCCTCAGAACATGTCGAACAACGCCGCCGTCACCGCAGACGGCGGCGAGATCGGCCGCGCCCAGGCCCTGCAGGCGATCGCCTGTCGGACGGCGCCGACGGTCGACATGAACCCCGTGCTGCTCAAGCCGCAGAGCGATATCGGCGCGCAGGTGGTGGTGCGCGGTCGGATGGCCGGCGCGTGGGCTGCGCGCGGCTATCAGGACCACAAGGCCAGCCTGCTGCCGACCGTGGTGGAGAGCTTTCGCACACTGGAACGCCAGAGCGATCTCGTCATCGTTGAAGGGGCCGGCAGCCCGGCCGAGATCAACCTTCGGGCCGGCGACATCGCCAATATGGGCTTCGCCCGCGCCGCCGATGTGCCGGTCGTCCTGGTCGGCGATATCGACCGGGGCCATGTGATCGCCGCCCTGGTGGGGGCGCACGCCGTGCTCGATCCGGAAGATCGGGCGATGATCAAGGGCTTCCTGATCAACAAGTTTCGCGGCGATCCGGCCCTGTTCGACGACGGTCGGCGGGCGATCGTAGAGCGCACCGGCTGGGCCGACCTTGGCATGGCGCCGTGGCTGGCGGCGGCGCGCCGGCTCCCGGCCGAGGACGCGGTCGTGCTGGACGTGCGTTCGGCCGGGCGTGGCGGCAGGGTCCGTATTGTAGTTCCGATGCTGTCCCGCATCGCCAATTTCGACGAGTTCGACGCGCTGCGCGCCGAGCCTGGGGTCGAGTTCGCCTTCGTGCCGCCGGGCTCGGCGCTGCCGGGCGACGCCGACCTGGTGATCCTGCCCGGCACGAAGGCCACGCGGGAGGATCTCGACTTTGTTCGCGCCCAGGGCTGGGACATCGACCTGCGTGCCCATCTGCGGCGCGGCGGCCGCGTGCTGGGGATCTGCGGCGGCTATCAGATGCTGGGCCGGCGCGTGGCCGATCCCGACGGCGTCGAGGGCGCGCCGGGGACTTCGGAAGGCCTTGGCCTGCTCGACGTCGAAACCGTGATGACCGGTGAGAAGACGCTACGGCCGGTCACGGGCCGCCTGGACGGTGGCGCGCGCTTCGAGGGCTATGAGATGCATGTCGGCCGCACCACAGGCGTGGCCCGGCCGATGCTGACGTTCGACACGGGTGAGACGGACGGCGCCGTCTCGGCGGACGGTCGGGTCAGCGGTTGCTACGTCCACGGCCTGTTCGATCGCGGTGAGGCCCGCGCGGCGCTTCTGGCGGAGCTGGGCGCGGCGTCCGACGCCGTCGATCAAGCCACACGCGTGGATCTGGCCCTCGACGAGATCGCGGCTGTCCTGGAGCAATCGTTCGACATTCCGGCCCTGGCCAGACTGGCCGGATTGTCGCTCTAGGTCGCGGGCGCGAGGTCGATCCGCACCAGTTTCCAACGGAACAGGCCTTGCCGCTCCAGCGTGAGGCCAAATGCGGGCTCTTCCGGCTTGGCTTTGTCGCGATAGGTCGCCTTGAAGTGGTCGAGGTCCTGGAAGCCGTAGCGGATCTCGGTGTCGGACTTTGCGCGCGGCTTGGCGGTCTCGACGTGCGGCCCATGATCCGAGGGCGAGATCTTCGACGGCGCGCGGCTGGTCGCCACCATCTGCGCGATGGCGTCCGGCGTGGCGTAGGCATCGACCGCCTTGTCGACGACGCCGACCATCAGGAGCTGACCGAACGCGGCGAACGGGTTGTCGCGCAGCTCGGGGTCCTGCTCGAACGCCCGGGTCATCGCCGCCTTGAGCTGGGACTTCAGGCTTTCCCGAACAGCGGGGAAGTCGACGAGACGCTCCAGCTTGGCCCGATCGCCGGTCTTGGCCGCCTCGGTCAGGCTGTGCAGGGCCAGCACCGGCGAGCCGAAATAGGCCGCGACAAGGGCGACCACGACAAGGCCGATGGCCCCTCCGGTCAGGATACGCTTGGCGCGAGTCATGGCTACCTCCTGCCTCTGATTGGCTCAGAGCCGGGAACAGCGGTCAACCAAGGGCGGGTCTCTGTCGGTCCGTGCGCGTCATGACGTTGAGCCGCTTGTGTTGCTTTGCTTTCCTGACCATCTTCCCGGCGCTCGAAGGGGGAGCTCCATTTGACCACCAAAAGACCTACGATCGACGATGTCGCCCGCCTGTCGGGTGTGGCGCGCGTCACGGTCTCGCGGGTGCTGAACGGTGGTCCGAATGTCCGCGACGAGGTCCGCGCGCGGGTGATGCAGGCGGTCGAGACGCTGGCGTACAAGGTCAATCCGCAGGCGCGCAGCCTCGCGGGCGGGGCCAGCCGGCTGTTGGCCTTCGTCTTCGCGTCAGATCCCGAGAACGAGCCGAACTCGTACTACGAATCCGCGCTGGAGCTGGGTGCGCTGCGCGCCTGTCTGGCGCTGGGCTACCAGGTGCTGGTCCAGAACGTTCCGCAACAGACGCCCGATCACCAGAAGCGGATCCTGGACCTGATCACCACCCAACGCTGCGAGGGCCTGATCCTGTCGCCGCCCTACAGCGACGACGTCGCGCTGATCGAGGCGGCGCTGGCGCAGGGCTGCAAGGTCGTGACCGTCTCGCCTGGCGGTCCGGGACGCGGCAAGGCCGACGGGGTCGGCGTCGACGACGAGGCCGGCGGCTATGACATGACCCGCGAGCTCCTGCGTCTGGGTCACCGACGATTCGGCTTCATCGCCGGCCTGGAAGGGCACCTTTCGGCCGACCGACGTCTGCAGGGCTTCCGCAGAGCGCTCGCCGAGCAGGGGCTGGGGGAGGGCGACTGTGTCGTGCTCCGGGGGGACTTCACCTTCCGGTCGGGCACCCGCCTAGCGCCGGAGCTTCTGGATCATCCGCTCAAGCCGACCGCGCTGGTCTGCGCCAACGACGACATGGCCGCCGGCGTCCTGTCCGCCGCCCATGCGCGGGGGCTCAGTATCCCGCAGGACCTGTCGATCACAGGTTTCGACGATGCGCCTGTGGCCGGCATCGTCTGGCCGCCGCTCACCACGGTGCACCAGCCGGTCAAGGTCCTGGGCCAGCGCGCCGTCGAGCTGCTGGTCGCGCGCCTGACGGGCGTCAACGTCTCCGACGCGGCGATTTTCGACGAGCTCGAGCATGCCGTCGTGACACGGCAAACTACCACCGCGCCCCACCTCTAGACCGCCTGAGCTTGACAACGTTGTCGCCTTGAGTGCAATTGGAAGCGCTTCCATGGAGGCGCATTCACGGCTACTGGCCTGACAACAAGAACGATATCTCGCCGCAGCAGGGCGAATTAGAAGGGGGAGAGCTTATGCGAAACCGCACGAACGGCGGCGCGCGTCCGTCCAACAAGCGATTCTACGGCACGGCCTCGGCCGCCGCGATCACCCTGGCCCTGGCCGGGTCCGGCGCCGCCTGGGCGCAGTCGGCTCCCCAGACGCCCAAGGCCGAGGACGACACCGTCGAGGCCATCGTGGTGACCGGCATCAAGGCCGGCATTCAGAACGCGATTAACATCAAGAAGAACGAGACCTCATTCGTCGAGGCCGTGTCGGCGGAAGACATCGGCAAGCTGCCTGACGTCTCGATCGGCGAGTCGATCGCGCGTCTGCCGGGTCTGGCCGCCCAGCGCGTCAACGGCCGCGCCCAGGTGATCTCGATCCGGGGTCTCGCGCCAGACTTCACCACCACGCTGCTCAACGGCCGCCAGCAGGCCAGCTCCGGCGACAACCGCGCCGTCGAGTTCGACCAGTATCCGTCAGAACTGCTGTCCAGCGTCGTGATCTACAAGACCCCCGACGCCCAGGTCTCGGGCATGGGCCTGTCGGGCACGGCTGACCTGCGCACCGTGCGGCCGCTCGAGTTCGGCAAGCGCGCCGTTGCGGTGAACATCCGCGGCGAGAAGACCGCCGGCAAGAAGCTGAACGACGATGTCAGCAACTGGGGCGGCCGCTACAGCGCCAGCTACATCAACCAGTTCGCCGACGGCACGTTCGGCGTGGCTCTGGGTTACGCCCACCTGGATTCACCCTCGCAGGTGAAGCACTACAAGGCCTATGGCTATGAGGCCTTCGGCTTCGCCGTCACGCCCGACAGCGCCGACAACGCCCTGATCCTCAACGGCCAGGAGCTGTTCGCGACCTCGCGCCTCAACAAGCGCGACGCGGTCATCGGCATCTTCGAGTACCAGCCGAACGACCAGATCCACTCGACCCTGGACCTCTACTATTCGACGTTCCGGCAGGAGGAGACCACGCGCGGGGCGCAATGGTTCTCGAACGGCTGGGCGGACAACGCCACCTTCACCAACATCAAGACCGAAGACCTGGGCGGTTCGCAGTTCGCGCGCAGCGGTCTGCTCAACAACGCGGTCCCCCAGCTGCGGAATGACTACAACACCCGTATGGACCAGCTGTTTTCGGCCGGTCTGAACAACGAGTTCCAGCTTTCGGACCGCACCAAGCTGGTCGCCGATCTGTCCTATTCCTCCAACAAGCGGAAGGAACAGATCATGGAGACGTACGCCGGCTATGGCCGCGGCGTCGGTGGCGTGACGCCGGCCACGCCTAACATCGGCCGCGTCTTAGACAAGATCGGCTTCCAGGTCGCTGACAACGGCTTCTCGCAGTACGACGAAGGCTTCAACTACGCCGACGCCGGCAAGGTGACGCTGGGCGATCGCGCGCCTTGGGGCGGCTGGGGCCACGACGGTGCCATTCGCTTCCCGCAGGTGAAGGAGGACGTGACCACGATCGACGTCCACCTCGAGCACGAGCTGGACGGCTTCATCACCCAGGTCAGCGCGGGCGTGAACCACACCAAGCGCGACAAGGGCAAGACCGTCTCGGACAACGACCTGTTCCTGAAGAACGGTCGCCAGCAGGTCTATGTCGACGCGGCCGACCTCGTGGACCCGACGCAGCTCGGCTTCGCCGGCTTCGGCGGCGTGCTGAGCGTCAACATCGGCGACGCCTGGCGCAAGTACTACAACTGGGCGCCGATCCTGGACGCCAACTACTACGACAAGACCTGGGAGATTACCGAGAAGGTCACGACCTTCTTCGCCCGCGCCAACTTCCAGGCCGGCGACCTGCGCGGCAACCTCGGCGTTCAGGTGGTCAAGCAGGAGCAGGCCTCTTCGGGCGTCGTGATCAACGGCACCGAACCGGGCAAGCCGATCACGCCCACCAAGATCAACGTCAAGGACGACTACACTGACGTCCTGCCCAGCATGAACCTGATCTATGACCTGGGCGGCGGCCACCGCCTGCGCTTCGCCTTGTCCAAGACCATGGCCCGTCCGCGCATGGACGACATGCGCGCCAACGTCACGCCGGGCTTCAACTCGCTGGTCTGTTCGGGCCAGCCCTGCGCACCGGGCACGACGGTCAATCCGTGGTCGGCGAGCGGCGGCAACCCGAACCTGAAGCCCTGGATGGCCAAGGCGGCCGACCTTGCCTACGAGTGGTACGTCAGCCCCGCGACCTATGTGTCGGTGGCCGGCTTCTACAAGAAGCTCGACACCTACATCTATTCGCAGACCGGCAAGTTCGACTTCACCGGCATCCCGCTGCCCACGACGGCCACGGCCATCCCGCCGGGCATCACCATCAGCCCGATCGGCCAGATCACCCTGCCGGCCAACGGCAACGGCGGCGTGGTCAAGGGCCTGGAATTCAGCGGCGCCGTCGATCTTGGCCAGTTCGCCGACCTGCTGAAGGGCTTCGGCATGCAGGGCAGCCTGTCGCTGACCAAGTCGAACCTGAACCCGACCACCAGCACCGACCCCAAGCAGAAGGTCCGTATCCCCGGCCTGTCGGGCACGGTCTACAACGTCACCGGCTACTATGAGCGAGGCGGCTTCCAGGCGCGGATCAGCCAGCGCTATCGTTCGGCGTTCAAGGGCGAGGTGGTGCAGCTGTTCGCCACGCGCGGCTTCACCGAGATCCTGGCTGACAAACAGGTCGACGCCCAGATCGGCTACACCTTCCAGGACGGGCCGATGGAGAACCTGGGGCTGTTGGTCCAGGTCAACAACCTGACCAATACGGCGTACCGCACCCGTCTGGGCCTGGACGGCGGCGGGACCAAGACCAGCGGCGGCGGCGCCTTGCCCGAAACCTACGAAAAGTACGGCCGTCAGATTCTGTTCGGCGTGAACTATCGGTTCTAAGCCGGGGGCTGAACGGGTCGCTCTCCCCAGCGGCTCTGTTCGCCAGGCAAGAACCAATCGGGGCGGGGTCGTCGAAAGGCGGCCCCGACCTACGACCTAACGGGAGGCGGGTGGTTGCAACCGCTCAAAAAGATTCTGATCGCTGGCGGCGGCTCCGCCGGATGGATGACGGCCGCGCTCTGCTCGCGCCTGTTCCAGGGGCTCTACGAGATCGTCCTCGTCGAGTCCGAGGAGATCGGCACGGTCGGGGTGGGGGAGGCGACCATCCCCGCCATCAAGAAATTCAACGAACTGCTCGGGCTGGAGGAGGACGACTTCCTGCGCAAGACGCAGGGCTCGTTCAAGCTGGGCATCCAGTTCAAGAACTGGTGGCGCCAGGGCGAGAGCTATCTCCACGGCTTTGGCGTCATCGGCCAGGACCTGGGCTGGCTGCGCTGCCATCAGTACTGGCTGCGCATGCGGGACCTGGGCCGAGCGGGCGAATTCGACAACCTGTCGATCAACAACGCCATGGCGCTGAGCAACAAGTTCATGCGCGCCCGGCCCGATATGGCGGAGTCGCCGATCGGCCATATCGCTCACGCCTTCCATTTCGATGCGGGCCTCTACGCCAAGCACCTGTCGACCTTCGCCCAGGCCCGCGGCGTCACGCGTCGCGAGGGCAAGATCGTCGATGTCACCCTGCGCGCCGAAGACGGCTTTGTGCAGTCGGTGACCATGGACGACGGCGAGGTGCTCACGGCCGACCTCTTCGTCGATTGCTCGGGTTTCCGGGGCCTGATCATCGAGCAGGCGCTGAAGACCGGCTACGAGGACTGGACGCACTGGCTGCCCTGCGACCGCGCCGTCGCCGTGCCGTGCGATCGCTCGGAGCACTTCACGCCCTACACGCGCTCCACCGCGCATACGGCGGGATGGCAGTGGCGCATCCCGCTGCAGCACCGCACGGGCAATGGCCACGTCTATTCCAGCCAGTACATCGACGACGACGAGGCCGAGCGCGTCCTGCTCTCGAACCTCGACGGCGCACCGCGCGCCGACCCGCTGCGCATCCGCTTCAAGACCGGCAAGCGCAAGAAGATCTGGAACAAGAACTGCGTCGCGATCGGCCTGGCCAGCGGCTTCCTGGAGCCTCTGGAGTCGACCAGCCTGCACCTGATCCAGTCTGCGGTGATCCGCATGGTGCGGCTGCTGCCGGACGCCGGCTTCGATCAGGCGACGATCGATGAGTTCAACCGCCAGACCGATTTCGAATACGAGCGGATCCGCGACTTCATCATCCTGCACTACAAGGCCACCGAGCGCGACGACAGCCCATTCTGGCGCTACTGCCGCGACATGGAGATCCCCGCCACGCTGCAGCGGAAAATGGATCTCTTCCGCGCCAACGGCCGGGTGTTCCGCGAAGACGACGAGCTGTTCACCGAGGAGAGCTGGATCCAGGTCTTCCTCGGCCAGGGCGTCATTCCGCGCGCCTACGACCCGCTCGTGCATGTCCAGTCCGACGACGAGATCGCCCGGTTCCTCGGCAATATCGAGACGGTCATCGGCAAGTGCCTGAACGTGATGCCCTCCCATGCCGAGTTCGTCGCGCACGCCTGTCCGGCGCCGCCGCTCGCGCCTGTTCCCACCTCATAGCCAAGCTTATCCGGAGTACCGCCATGACGACCGCCGCCCAGCCATCATCCGCCTTGCGGATCCTGTGCCGGACCACCGCCGCCGTGGCGTTGCTCGCGTTCCTGCCGATGTCGGGCGCGGTCGCGCAGGTCATGCCGACCAAGGACAGCGCGCCCCTGACCGCTCGCCCTAGCGATCCGGCCTGGGTGCGGGCCGACGCGCTCGTCAAACAGATGACGCTCGATGAGAAGATCACCTATCTGCACGGCTTGTTCCCGCCGATGGCCAAGCCGGCGCCGACGGACATGATCCCGTCAGCCGGCTATGTGCCGGGCGTGCCGCGCCTGAACATCCCGACCCTGCGCGAAAGCGACGCCAGCCTGGGCGTCGCCAACCAGGTGGAGCAGCGCAAGGGCGATGTGGCCACGGCCCTGCCGTCCAGCCTGGCTCTAGCGTCCACCTTCGAGCCGAAGCTGGCCTTTGACGGCGGCGCGATGATCGGGGCCGAGGCCCGCGCCAAGACCTTCAACGTCCTGCTGGCCGGCGGCGTGAACCTGACCCGCGACCCGTGGGCGGGCCGAAACTTCGAGTATCTGGGCGAAGACCCGCTGCTGGCCGGCGAGATGGTCGCCGAACAGATCAAGGGCGTGCAGTCCAACAAGATCGTCTCGACGATCAAGCACTTCGCGCTGAACGCCCAGGAGACCGGGCGCCACGTGATGGACGCCCAGATCGACGAGGCGGATCTGCGCGAGAGCGACCTCCTGGCCTTCCAGATCGCGATCGAGAAGAGCAACCCCGCCTCGGTCATGTGCGCCTACAACAAGGTCAATGGCGACTGGGCCTGCGAGAACGACTTCCTGCTCAACAAGGTGCTCAAGCGCGACTGGAACTATCCGGGCTGGGTGATGTCGGACTGGGGCGCGGTGCACAGTACGGTCAAGGCGGCGCTGGCGGGGCTGGACCAGCAGTCGGGCCAGGAGCTCGACGCCCAGATCTTCTTTGGCGAAGACCTCAAGGCGGCCGTGGCCAAGGGCGAGGTCAGCCAGGCCCGCGTCGATGACATGGTCCGGCGTATCCTGCACGGGGTGATCTCCTCGGGCCTGATGGACAATCCGACCCCGACGAGCGCCCAGCCGATCGACTACGACGCCCACGCCAAGGTCGCCCAGACCGTGGCCGAGCGTGGTTCGGTGCTGCTGAAGAACGATCGCGGACTGCTGCCGCTGGCCAAGAGCGCCAAGAAGATCGTTCTGATCGGCGCCCACGCCGACGTGGGCGTGATCTCGGGCGGCGGCTCCTCGCAGGTCCGCTCGGTGGGCGGCGCGCCGGTCGAGATCCCGCTGAACGGCGGCGAGGCGGCTTCGTTCGTACGGGTCACCTGGCATGCGTCTTCACCGCTGCAGGCGATCAAGGCCGCGAACCCCAACGCCGAGGTCTCCTATATCGACGGCAAGGACCCCGTCGCCGCAGCCGCGGCCGCCAAGGACGCCGACGTCGCCATCGTGTTCGCCTGGCACTGGCAGACCGAGGCCCAGGACGCCCCGTCGATCGCGCTGCCCGAGAACCAGGACGCGCTGATCGAGGCGGTGTCGGCGGCCAACAAGAACGCGGTCGTCGTGCTCGAGACCGGCGGTCCGGTGCTGATGCCCTGGCTCGATAAGGTCGGGGTGGTGCTGCAGGCTTGGTATCCGGGCCAGCGGGGCGGTCAGGCGATTGCGCGCCTGCTGTTTGGCGAGGTCAATCCGTCGGGCCGTCTGGCCATGACCTTCCCCAAGAGCGAGGACCAAGCGCCGCGCGCCAGCGCGCCGGGCTTCGCCGAGCAGGCGGCGATCGATGACGCCCGCCGCGCCGGCCAGAAGGCGGGACCGATCAAGGGCTTCCCGGTTCGCTACGTTGAAGGCGCGGCGGTCGGCTACCGCTGGTTCGCCCAGGAAAAGCGCCGGCCCCTCTATCCGTTCGGCTATGGCCTTTCGTACACGAGCTTCGGCTACAAGAACCTCAAGGTCGAGGACGGCGATGGCCTGAAGGTCAGCTTCGACGTCACCAACACCGGCAAGGTCGCCGGCGCCGACACGCCTCAGCTCTATGTCACCTCGGGCCAGCGTAAAGCCATGCTACGTCTGGCCGGCTTCCAGAAGGTCGATCTGGCGCCCGGCGAGACCAAGCGGGTGACCCTCACCGTCGAGCCGCGTATCCTGGCGGACTACGACACCGCCAAGCCGGGCTGGACCATCGCGGCGGGGACCTATCCGCTCTATGTGGGCCGCAACGCCGGCGAGCCCGTCTTGACCGGCAGCGCCAAGCTGAAGTCCTGGTCGAGGAAGCCCTGATGCGCCTTCGCCTTTTGTCCATCACGGTCGCGGCGCTGGCCGCGACCTCGCCGGTCCTGGCCGCGCCCAAGCTCCGCGCCTGGGTGACGACCGGCGACAAGAGCCAGCTCCTGGCCGCGCAGGCGCCAGTGGCGGCCTCGTCCGCCGAGGCGCTGGCCGGACTGCCGGTGATCGCGGTCGACGCCCAGGAGCGTCATCAGTCGATTGTCGGCTTCGGCGCGTCGATCACCGACGCCTCGGCCTGGCTGATCCAGAACAAGCTCAAGCCCGCCGACCGTGACGCGCTGCTGCGCGAACTGTTCGGACGCGGGGAGGGCGGTCTGGGCTTCAGCTTCACCCGCGTGACCATCGGCGCGTCCGACTTTTCGCTGGACCACTACAGCCTCAATGACACGCCGGACGGCGCGCCGGATCCGGAGCTGAAGCACTTCTCGCTGGCGCGGCCCAAGCAGCACGTGTTTCCCACCGTCCGGGCGGCCTTGAAGATCAATCCCGAGCTGAAGGTCATGGCCTCGCCCTGGAGCGCGCCGGCCTGGATGAAGACCACGGGCTCGCTGCTCAAAGGCCAGCTCAAGGCCGAGGCCTACCCCGTCTACGCCACGTTCTTCGCCCGCTACGTTCAGGAAGCCGCCAAGGTCGGCGTGCCCACCGACTATCTCAGCGTCCAGAACGAGCCTGACTTCGAGCCCGAGAACTATCCGGGCATGCGGTGGCTGCCGCAGGATCGCGCGCGGTTCTTCGGCGAGCACCTGGCCCCGGTGTTCAAGCGCGAGAAGATCAAGACCCGCGTGCTCGACTGGGACCACAACTGGGACCAGCCCCAGCAGCCACTGACGGTCCTGGCCGACCCGAAGGCCCGCGCGTTCCTGACGGGCGTGGCCTGGCACTGCTACGCGGGCGAGGTCTCGGCGCAGGACAAGGTGCGCGCGGCCTATCCCGACAAGGAGGTGTTCTTCACCGAGTGTTCGGGCGGGGAATGGGCGCCCAAGTTCGATGACAGCTTCGCCTGGATGGTCGAGCAGCTGATCATCGGCTCCACGCGCGGCGACGCGCGCGGCGTGCTGATGTGGAACCTGGCGCTTGACGAAAAGTTCGGCCCCCACGCGGGCGGCTGCGGTGACTGTCGCGGGGTGGTTTCGATCGATAGCCAGACCGGCGCGGTCACCCGCACGCAGGAATACTACGCCTTTGGCCACGCCAGCCGTTTCGTGAAGCCCGGCGCGGTGCGGATCGGCTCGCCGGCCAAGATCGAGGGACTTCGGACCGTTGCGTTTCAGAACCCCGATGGTCAGCGCGTGCTGATCGTGCTGAACGTGTCGACCGCTGCGGTCGACTTCGCAATAGCGTCGGCCGGAGCGCGCTTCAAGGCGTCCTTGCCCGCCAGATCGGCGGGCACCTTCGTCTGGTAGGAGCCGGCCGTCGCGCTTCGGTGCGATCACGCCGGTTGTCCTGGCGGATCGCCCCGCCTCCCTCTTGTCGGCGGTTAAACCGGCCAAGCGACCAAGGCCGGTTCTGCGGAGCCGCTAGTCCCCCCGCAGAACCGGCGCTGGCCTTTGCGCCAGGGCGAGGCTCGCGGCGATCAGGCCGCCCAGGGTCGCCAGGCCCGTCGCGCCCGCCAGCAGGGCCAGCACACCGCTCCAGTCGACGCTCCACGTGGCCTCGAAAACCTTGACCACCACCGGCCATGCGGCGGCAAAGCCGAACAGCACGCCGGCCGCCCCGGCGATCAGACCGACCGCGCCGTACTCGATCACATAGGCCAGGAGGATCTGACCCCGCGTGGCGCCCAGCACCTTCAGGGTCGCGGCTTCCCGGGCCCGCGCCCGGGCGCCGGCCGCGATGGCGCCGGCCAGCACCAGGAGGCCCGCCAGCCCGGCCACCGCCGCCGCGCCTCGTACGGCCAGGGCCAGACGGTCGAAGAGGGCGGCGGCCGACTCCAACTGCTCGCGCACGCTGATTACGTTGACGGTCGGCAGGGTCTGGCCAAGTTTGCGGGTGAGGGCGGCTTCCTGGGCCTTGTCCATACGCGCGATCGCCACGCTGCGAAGCTCGGCCCCTTCCAGCGTCGCCGGATTGAGGATCAGGTTGAAGTTGGGTCCAAAACCGCCGAACTCGATGGTCCGTAGCACCGTGATCCGCGCCTGGATCTCCTGACCCAGAACCAGCAGGGTGACCGTGTCGCCCAGCTTGAGGCCGGCGGCTTCGGCGATCTCGGCGCTCATGGCCAGCTTGGGCGGACCGGTGTCGTTTTCCGCCCACCAACGCCCGGCGACGACGCCGGCGTTCTTCGGCTCCTTGCCCAGGGTCGACAGGCTGATGTCGTTGTCGAACGCCCATCGCGCCGAGGGCTTGACGCTCTTCGGATCGATCGGCTTGCCCTTCACCGCGATGATGCGACCCGTGACGAACGGCATGCGCAGATAGGTGTCCTCGGTCAGCGGTCCCATGACCGAGGCTGCCGTCGCCTCGAAGGTCGCGGCCTGGTCGGCCGGAATCTCGGTGAACACCATGGCCGGCGCGGTGCGGGGAGCCACGTCGCTGACCTGGGCCAGCAGCGCCGACTGGATCAGCACCACGCACGCCAGGAGCGCAACGCCCAGACCGATCGCCGGGCTGGCCGTTCGCGCCGCCGAGCGAGGCCCTGCGAGGTTGGCGAGGCCCAGCTTGGCGGGGCCTCGGGTGAGGCCCCGCGCCTTGCCGGCCGCCCAGGCCGCGGACCGGCCCAGCGCGGCGAGGAGGCCAAACGACACCGCCACGCCGGCGATCATGATCGCGGCGGCCATCGGCGTCGGCGCCGTGGCGACCGCCAGCGCGGCAAGGCCCAGGCCGGCCAGCGCCGCGCCGACCGTCTCGACGCCGAACGGAAGCCGACCTTTGGGGGCGCGCCGGAACAGGGCCGACGGCGGCGTTGTCCGCGCTCGCGCCAGGGGCAGCAACGAGAACGCCGCCGCAGCCAGCAGGCCAAAGAGCGCGGCCTTGGCCAGGGGCAGGGGATAGACCTTGAACAGCGCCGGCACCGGCAGACTGGAGCCCGCGAGCTGCCCCAGGATCAGAGGCGCTGCGCCGCCGACGACAAGGCCGATCGCGATCCCCAGCAGGGCCAGGACCGCGATCTGGATCAGGTGCAGATCGCGGATCAGGCCGCTCTGCGCGCCCAGCGCCTTCAGCACGGCGATCGCCGGCTCTCGCGCGGACAGATAGGCCGAAACCGCGCCCGCCACGCCGAGGCCGCCGGCGACCAGCGACGCCAGGCCGATGAAGCCCAGAAAATACTCCAGCTGGTCGATCAGCCGGCGCGCGCCCGGCGCAGCGTCCAGACGGTCGCGCACCCGCATCCGCGAGTCCGGAAGCGAGGCCTGCACAGCCTTGCCGACCGCGCGGGGATCCTGGTTGGGCGAAAGCGCCACGCGCACCGTCCGACTGGTCAGGCCGCCGGGCGCCAGGAGGCCGGATCGCTCCAGCACCTCGCCCCGGACAAGGACCCGTGGCGCGATGGCGAAGCCGCGTGACAGACCGTCGGGCTCACCGGTCAACCGCGCGCCCACCACCAGCGTCATCGGGCCGGCCTCGAACCGGTCGCCGATCTTCAGGTTCAGGCGATCCATGAGCGCCGGCTCCACCGCCGCGCCGGGGACCCCGTTCCGGTCCGCCAGGGCGCCTTGCAGGTTCGGTGCGCCTTCCAGCGTCACGGCGCCGGCGAGCGGAAACTGTCCGTCCACGCCGCGCAGATTGACCAGCCGCCGCTCGCCGCTGGGAGCCTGGGCCATGGCGCGGGCCGTGGCGGCGTAGGTGGTCACACCCAGCTTGTCGAAGGTCTGGCGCTCCTTGGGCGTAAAATCGCGGTTCTCGACGGAGAACGCCAGATCGCCGCCAAGGATCTCGCGCGCCTGGCTGGCTAGGCCCTGGCGGAAGGCTTCGGCCGTCGAGCCGGCCGCCGCGATCGCCGCGACGCCCAGCGCCAGACAGGCCAGAAAGATGCGGAAACCGCGCACGCCCGAGCGAAGTTCGCGGGCGGCGAGGCGGAAGGCGAGGGGCGTGCGGCTCACGAGACGATCCGTCCATCGGCCATCCGCACGATCCGGTCGGCCCGGGTGGCCAGCACGGGGTCGTGGGTCACCATCACCATCGCCGCGCCGACCTCGGTCACCAGGTTGAACATCAGGTCCGCCACCGAGGTCGCCGTAGCCCCGTCGAGATTGCCGGTGGGCTCATCGGCGAACAGCAGGGCGGGCCGGGCGGCCAGAGCGCGGGCGAGGGCCACGCGCTGCTGCTCACCGCCCGAGAGCTGGTGGGGGTAGTGGGTGAGACGCCCCGACAAGCCAACCCGGCCCAGCCAGTCGCGGGCCGTCGTCATGGCGTCGCGCGCGCCGTCGATCTCGAGCGGCGTCGCGACGTTCTCCTCGGCCGTCATGTTCGGCAGCAGGTGGAACGACTGGAACACCAGGGCCGCGCGACCGCGTCGCAGGCGAGCGCGGCCGTCCTCGTTCAGCTTGGCCAGATCCTGACCAAACAAACGCACCTGACCCGACGTGGGTTCTTCCAGGCCCGCGCCGACCGCAATCAGCGACGACTTGCCCGAGCCCGAGGGACCGATGATCGCTACCCGCTCGCCGGGGTTCACCACGAGGTCGACGCCGCGCAGGATGTTTACGGGACCGGCGGAGGAGGGCAGGGTCAGGGCGACGGCGTCGAGGACCAGGGGCGCGGCGGGCGTAACGTCGTCGGACATGGGTTTTCCTGCGAGGCCGGTCCTTGTTTGGCCGGCAGCTAGACTACATAGGAAAGCATGAGCCAGACCGCACACCGTTTTCCCAACCGCCGACGTTTTTTGCTGGGGATCGGCCTGCTGAGCCAGATCGGTGCCGCGCCGAAGCCGGTGGTGATCACCGTGCTCGGCGACTCCATCACCGCCGGGCTCGGCTTGCCCGCGCGCGAGGCCATGCCCGCGCAGTTACAGTCAGCGCTGGGGCGACGTGGGATCTCAGCGGTCGTAAGACCCGCCGGCGTCTCGGGCGACACAAGCGGCGGCGGCTTGGCCCGGCTTGGCTTCAGTGTCTCGAAGGACACACAGCTCTGCGTGGTGGCGCTCGGCGGCAACGATCTGCTGCAGGGCGTCGATCCGGCTCAGACCAAGGCGAACCTTCGCGGCGTGCTGCAGAAGCTCAAGGCCCGGAACGTCCGTGCGGTGCTGGTCGGCGTGGCCGCGCCAGCCAGGATCGGCGCCAGCTACGCGCGTGACTTCAACGCCATTTATCCGAGCCTGGCCAAGGAGTTCGGCGTGCCGCTTTATGCGAATATCCTCGCGGGCGTCGTCGGCAATCCGGCGTTGATGCAGCGCGACGGAATTCATCCGAACGCTCAGGGCGCCAAGAAGATCGGCGAGGCGCTGGCCGCTGTCGTCGCCAAGGCGGTGAGTTAGGGGGCCGCGGCCACTCGACGCATCTGCGCCGTTGCAGATCCATAGTTCGTCTAAGATATATTATCAGAAGCGATCGCATGTTCGCTGGTGTTGCACATCACCTGTCACGGGTCATATTTGATGGCCCCGTTAGTCGTTGTCCGAAAAACCTCAGAGTTGATGGCCTCTGAGCGTCAAAGTTTCTGTCGTGAGGACGCTAGCTGGTCGCGCGATGGCGCGAACCTCGCCAAACCGAAGTCTAAAAATTCGGCCTGACTGTTATTGTCGGCACCGCTCAGATCGCCATGCTGAATTCCGCAATCAGCTGACGAATGCCTCGCCAAATCGTAGCCGTGGAAGCCCTGCTAGGAATTGAGGGTTTACGACAAACATTGCGCCAAATGACACCCGCTTCAAATATCGGTTGGTTCCGGAGGCGACGCTGCGGAGGCGTATTCGGTCGACTGGGCATTCGCTCCCCTAAGCGGCAACCGAAGCTGCGCCGTCATGCGCTCGAACGAGCTCCCCTCCCCCCATCTCTGCACAGACTGACGGCAGCTTCCACGGCAGTGCAAGCCAACGGCGGTCGTCATTGAGATCGACCGCATGGGCCCGGACAAAAAGGTTGTCGTGGCGCTTGCGGACGTGTCGGTCGCTCCCGAACCGGGTGATCCCGACGATCATATCGTCCGCACCAAGCTAACCGAGGCTCAGCTGGCCGCCCCTGCCGGACCGGAAGGACTAGCTTAAGCTCAGAAGCGCCTGGCGTGATGGCCGGACGCTTCGCTACCGGACGAACGGGAAAGGTGACAGCGCCTTGCTGCTTTCCTCGACCATCAGGGTCCGGTTGATGGGCGCCGCCGCCCGCTGCGGACAGGCCGGGCGCTCGCAGATCCGGCAAGAGGGGCCGATCTCCACCGCGATGGGATTGGCGATGTCGAGGCCCCGCGCATGGACGAGCTTGCTGGCGTATTTCAACTCGCAACCGAGACCGACCACGAGCTCGTCCTCGAGCCCGGCCTGCAGGCCCGAGGTCCGCCGTACCGTACGCGACAGGGTGAAATAGCGCTCGCCGTCAGGCGTCTCGATCACCTGGGTGACGATCCGGCCGGGGGTCTTGAAGCTGTCGTGGACGTTCCAGCGCGGACAGGCGCCGCCGAAGCGCGAGAACGGGAAGGGACCGGCGGCGAAGCGTTTGGAGATGTTGCCCGCCGCGTCCAGCCGCATCATGAAGAACGGCACGCCGCGCGAGCCTGCGCGCCCCAGAGTGGTCAACCGCTGGGCCGCCTGCTCGTAGCTGATCCCAAAGCGCGACCGCACGCGTTCGATGTCATAACCGGTGCTTTCCATGGCCGCGAGAAACGGCTCGTAGGGCATCATGATCGCCGCGGCGAGATAGCCGTCCAGGAACACCTTGAGCAGCTGACGCGTGGCGCGATCGGGCGCCTTGAAGCGGTCGGTCAGCTCGGTCAGCACCTCCCCGCCTTCCATGAGACCCAGCTGGTAGCACATACCGAAGGTGCGGCTGGCGTGCGCCAGGGTCTCGGACAGCATCAGCCGCTTGCGGTGATGGTCGTAGCGACGCAACGAGCCGGTCATGACCTCCAGGGGCATGATCCGGGTCTGGACGCCGAACCGGCTCTGCAGACGCTCGCGCACCGCCGGCCCCAGGTCCTGCGGGTCGGCCTTTAACTGCCGCACGATCGACTCGGCCAGGGCCTCCAGCTCGGCGAAGTGGTTGCGCTGCGCGCCGACCAGATCGCGCACCCAGTCGGTCGGCGACGACAGATCCGAGGCCGGTCCCGCGCCGTCCGGACGTTCAAACGCCCCAAGATCGATCAGGCGGCCGCGATCCAGATAGGCGCGATAGAGCCGGGACATCGCCTCGGCGATCCCGGGCGACAGTTCGGCGACCTCGGCCGCCTCGTGTCGGGACACGGCCAGGTCCGCGAACATCCGGTCCGCTAAGACCTCCTCCAGCCCGGCGCCGCCGCCAGGATCGTCGGCTGACAGGCTCCGGAGGTCGAGATCGTAGGCGTCGGCCAGGCGCAGCAGGATCTGCGCCGTCACCGGTCGCTGATTGCGCTCGAGCAGGTTCAGATAGCTGGCGGAGACGCCCAGCTCCTCGGCCATACGCGCCTGCGTCACGCCTAAGTCGCGGCGCAGCCGTTTCAGCCGTCCGCCCAGGAACAGCTTCTTGTCGTTCTGCTTCTTTTCGAGCGTAGCCATTCCGTCAATTTGTCACAACTTTACATAAATTACAAAGTCGATCTTTGACAATTTGCCTTCAATAGGTTCGACCGATCCCGCAGCGCAGCGCTAGCTCTCCATCACGAGTTTTCCTGGGCCCGCAAGGCTTCACCGCCTCGGCCACTGTAGTGGGATCGAACGACCATGACGCAGCGCAAGACCTATGCCGAACACCGCGACGCCCTGCTGGCGCGCTACCCGCAAGGCGTCACGCCGGGCGGCGTCGATGTCGACGACATCATCCAGCTGAAGCTGCAAAACACCTTCAACACCCACCTGGATATCGCCCGCGCCATGGCCCCGGTGATGCGCGCCGACATGGCCGAGTACGATCGCGACAGCTCCAAATTCACCCAGTCGCTGGGCTGCTGGTCAGGCTTTCACGCCCAGCAGATGATCAAGGCGGTCAAACGCCTGCGCGGCACGACCAAGGGCGCCTACGTCTATCTGTCGGGCTGGATGGTCGCGGGCCTTCGCAACCGCTTCGGCCACCTGCCCGACCAGTCGATGCACGAGAAGACCTCGGTCGTCGACCTGATCGAAGAGATCTACGTCTCGCTGCGCCAGGCCGACGAAGTGGCGATCAACGACCTCTTCAAGGCGCTGAGCGCCGCCCGCAAGGCCGGCGACCAGATCGCCGAGCAGGCCGCGATCAAGGCGATCGACAATTTCGAGACCCACGTGGTGCCGATCATCGCCGACATCGACGCCGGCTTCGGCAACGAGCACGCGACCTATCTGTTGGCCAAGGAGATGATCAAGGCCGGCGCCTGCTGCCTGCAGATCGAGAACCAGGTCAGCGACGCCAAGCAATGCGGCCACCAGGACGGCAAGGTCACCGTGCCGCGCGAGGATTTCATCGAGAAGCTGCGCGCCTGCCGCCTGGCCTTCGAGGAACTGGGCGTGGACGACGGCGTCATCGTCGCCCGCACCGACAGCCTGGGCGCAGGCCTGACCCAGAAGATCCCGGTCAGCCAGGAGCCTGGCGATCTGGCCAGCGACTATATTAAGTGGCTGAAGACCGAGCCCGTCACCCCGGAAAACCCGCTGAAGGACGGCGAGCTGGCGATCATGAAGGACGGCGCGTTCGTTAAGCCCGTGCGCATGCCCAACGGCCTCTTCGCGTTCCAGGACGGCACTGGCCGCCAGCGCGTCATTGAGGACTGCATCGCCAACCTGACCCAGGGCGGCGCCGACCTGCTGTGGATCGAAACCGACACCCCCAATGTCGATGAGATCGCTTCGATGGTGGCCGAGGTCCGCAGGGTCGTGCCGAACGCCAAGCTGACCTACAACAACTCGCCGTCGTTCAACTGGACGCTCAATCTGCGCAAGCAGGTGCGTGACCAGTGGATCGCCGAGGGCAAGATCCATAAGGACAGCTACCCGGACGGCAATGCGCTGATGTCAGCCGAGTACGACAAGAGCGACCTGGGCCGCGAGGCCGATGAGCGTCTGGCGCGCTTCCAGGTCGACATCGCCGCCCGCGCCGGGGTGTTCCACAACCTGATCACCCTGCCGACCTTCCACCTGACCGCCAAGAGCGTGGACGAGCTGTCGCGCGGTTACTTCGGCGAAGATCGCATGCAGGCCTACGTCAACACGGTGCAGCGCGAGGAGATCCGCCGCGGCGTCTCCGCCGTGAAACACCAGCACGAGGTCGGCTCGGATCTCGGCGACACCTTCAAGGAGATGGTCGCCGGCGAACGCGCCCTGAAGGCTGGCGGCCACGCCAACACCATGAACCAGTTCGCGGCCGAATAGGCCCGACACTTAAGCCCCCAAAGGAGCAGAGCCATGACCGCATTCTCTCCCGCCACCATGCCCGCGACGGACGACGACAAGCGCGCCGTCGAACGGCTCGCCGAGGCCTCCCACCGCCTGAACGACGCCGTGCGTCGCGCCATCGCCGCCGGCTATTCGGTGGAGCTGGTGCGCACCTCGCGCCATCATGACGGCGCGGGCAACTGGGGCGATCAGATCGTCCCGACCGTTCGTGAAAAAGGCGCCGAAAAGAGCGCCTAGCCATCAAGAACCGACCAGAGTCCCGATGACGGCTCCCCGGATATCCGGGGAGCCGATCCCACCGCCACGGAAAGCTTCCCATGCCGCTCGACATCGCCGCCAACATCCAGGTCACCGCTCCCGTTGAAGGCCGAGCTGCGGAAGTACTCACCCCCGAAGCCCTGGCTTTCGTGGCCGACCTGCACCGTCGTTTCGACGCGCGTCGCCGCCAGTTGCTGGAAGCCCGTCAGGCGCGCCAGGCGCGCTTTGACGCCGGCGAACTGCCCGACTTCCTGGAAGAGACCGCATCGATCCGCAGCGCCGACTGGACCATCGCAGCCATTCCCGACGACCTGCTCGACCGCCGCGTCGAAATCACCGGGCCGGTCGACCGCAAGATGATCATCAACGCCTTGAACTGCGGGGCCAAGGTGTTCATGGCCGACTTCGAGGACGCCACGGCCCCGACCTGGGCCAACGTCGTCGAAGGCCAGATCAATCTGAAAGACCGCTGGCAAGGCGAGCTGACCCACGTCGACGCAAAGTCGGGCAAGGCCTACGCCATGGGGCCAACCCCCGCCGTGCTGAAAATCCGCCCGCGCGGCTGGCACCTGATGGAGCGCCACCTAGAGGTCGATGGCCAGGCCGTGGCCGGGGCCCTGTTCGACTTTGGCCTCTACGCGTTCCACAACGCCAAGGCCGCCATCGCCAAAGGCTCAGGGCCTTACTTCTACCTGCCCAAGCTCGAGAGCCACCTGGAAGCACGCCTGTGGAATGACGTCTTCCTCCGCGCCCAGGAGGTGCTCGGCCTGCCGGTGGGAACGATCAAGGCCACGGTGCTGATCGAGACCATCCCCGCCGCCTTCGAGATGGACGAGATCCTGTTCGAGCTGAAGGACCATATCGTCGGCCTAAACTGCGGCCGCTGGGACTACATCTTCTCGTTCATCAAGCGCCTGGGCCGTCGCGAAGCGTTCCTGACGCCGGACCGCTCGGCCATGGTGATGGGCAAGGCCTTCCTGGGCGCCTATTCGCTGAAGCTGATCCAGACCTGTCACCGCCGTGGCGCGTTCGCGATGGGCGGCATGGCGGCCCAGATCCCGGTCAAGGGCGACGAGGCCGCCAACCACGCGGCCTTCGCCAAGGTCCGGGCAGACAAGGAGCGGGAAGCCGGAGCCGGCCACGATGGCACCTGGGTGGCGCACCCCGACCTCGTTCCGGTGGCCATGGAGGTGTTCAACCGCCTGATGCCGACGCCGAACCAGCTCGACCGCAAGCTCGACGATCTCTCGATCACCCAGGCCCAGATGCTGGAGTTGCACGAGGGTTCGCGCACCGAGGCTGGCGTCCGCGAAAACATTCGGGTGGGCGTCCGCTACACCCAGGCCTGGATCGAAGGTCGCGGCGCGGTGCCGCTCTACAACCTGATGGAGGACGCGGCGACCGCAGAGATCTGCCGCACCCAGCTCTGGCAGTGGGTGCGCCTCGGCGCCGCACTCGACGACGGCCGCGTGCTGAGCTCAGAACTGTTCGTCAGCCTGTTCAGCCAGGAGATGAGCGACCTGCGCCGCGAGTTCGCCTCCCCTCGCCTGGAGGAAGCCGCGCACATCTTCACCAGGATGGTGCTCTCGGACGATCTGGAGGAGTTCCTGACGATTCCTGCGTACGAGTTGCTCTAGCTTCGCCGCATCGTGATCGGTGAGTTCGCCGATCACGATGCCGGCGCCAGACACATCCGCCATGAGCGGCCGTTGACTCACTGCCCAGAACCGGACGTTGAGCACTCGGTGCTGCCCCGGAAACACAATCCTCAGCCGAGCGCTCCAGCCGCAAGCCCAGCACCGTCCAGTCTTGCGCGAGAAGTATGCCGCCCAGCCAAGGGGGGGCTGCGACACCAAGGCCAAGGATGTCGACCGGCCCACAATCACACTGTGGAACCGTCGACCTCAGCCCTGTCGATAGTCTTTGGGCGTCTGTCCTGTGCGCGCCCAAAAGGCCTTGTAGAACGTCGAGCGCGAGTTGAATCCGGCGGCGATAGCGATGTCGAGAACCGACATGTCGGTCTCCTTAAGCCATCCCTTGGCGGTTTCGATGCGCTGGTCATTGACGTAGTCGAAGAAGGTTCGCTCCAAGGTGTCGTTGAGCGTCTGAGATACGTGGTTTGGCGCGGCGCCGACACTCCGGGCCAATTTGGCTAGGGAAAGGTTCGGATCGAGATGCAGGCTTTTTTCGCTCATGGTGCGGCGGATGCGTTCAGCGAGCCGTTGGGCATGGTCCTGGGTCAGGGCAGACCGCGCGTACTTGCGTGGACCGGACGTCTCCAGGTCTGAGTCTCCGACAGATTCAGCGTCGATCAGTTCGACGACCGAGCTTCTTAGCGAGAAGCAGATCAATAGCAGCAGCAGAGCGCCCGTCATAAGCAGCATAATCTCGCCGGGACGCGCGGTCGCCGAGGATAGATTGTCGGTCAGAAGGGCGGCCGTAGCGGAAACCCAGAGGACAACGACCAGGCCCATGAAGCCCTCTACCCAACGCATCTCAAGTTGGTCGATGTTGGAGAACCGATCCTTGAGCCTAGCGCGATGGCGCGTCAGCAACCGCATGATGGCGACGACGTAGGCGCCCGAAGCGACCGGCCATGCGAGAACGAGCGCGAAAGTCGCCAAGGCCAGGGTCGCTGGCGCCGCGCCCGGCGGCAGATGGCCTTCTACGAGCATGATGCTCCGCTGGGCGCCCGGGAGAGCCATGTAGCCAATCGCGGTCAGCATCCCGAGAACAGGCAGGATCAGACGCCGGAGGCGGCTCGGCCTGCCTGCGGTCTGATCGCCAACACGAGCCTGGACGAACGCATGAAACGTCGCGGGCGCGGCCATTAGGACAGGCAAGAGCCAGGGCAGAAGAACCGGGAAGAGCGATCGTGCGAAGAACGCGAGCGGGGCTGGCGTCGCAAGCAGCGTCAGCACGATGAAAACCGCCGTCAGCGGAATGCGCCCGGCCTTGATCGGCCCGGAGAGCGCGACGGCCACGCCGGCGCCGCCGAGGCCGATGACCCAGGCGGCGAGAGCGATCATGGTCACAGACGACGTTGAACCGACTTCACCCATCCGTGCGCCGCCCCCCTTGCGCGCCCAGAACAGGACATCGGCGCAGGCTGCGCAAGCGGCGGAGCTGTCCGTCCCTTCACGATCAGACGACAGGCCCCGACTTCTTCGTCAGAGCAATGGCTCCGAACAGGAACGGAGCCGATCGTGCAGACAGAAATCATCATGGCCACGCATGTGGTCCCCGGCGTGCTCGCCGTGGCCGCCGGAGCGACAGCTCTGGCCGCGCCGAAGGGACGGTCCTTGCATATCCAAGCGGGCCGCATCTTCGTGGTCACCATGGGCCTGGCGTCCGCCGTCGGTGCTGCACTTGGTCTTGTTCGGGCCGAGACGTTCTACATCACCTTCCATGCGGGGGTGCTGGCCCTATGCCTTTTGGCAAGCGGATGGATGGCGGCGCGGGCTCAGCCAGGCGCTCTGGGGTTGGGCTCGCGCATCGTCGGGGCCTTGAACCTAGTCAACGCTGTCTCGCTCGTCTCCATCGGGGTGTTTGCCGCCCACTCCGGACAGGCCTTCCTGGGCTTCCCAGCGGAGAACTACCTGCTACTCGGCGGCATGGGCTTCGTGGCGGCGGTGGGTGACGCCAACCTGTTTTGGCGCCCGCACGCCAGCGAACGGCGACGCATTGCCCGGCACTTGTGGCGCATGTGCCTGGGGTTCTTCCTTGCGGCCGGATCGGCGTTCGGCGGCCCAGGCGCCGCAGCCTTTCCCGAGGCGGTTCGCCGATCGGGCGTTCTGGCCCTGCCCGAACTGGTGATCCTGCTCCTGATGATCTTCTGGCTGGCCCGGACGCTTCTCACTCCATCGCGTCTGGAGCCGAGGCCATGAGCGAGCCCCCGCTGGTGGCCCAAGCGCACTTCCTCGTCGGCTGCGCCAGCATCATCGCAGGCTTCCTCGCGTTCGCGGCGCCCAAGGGACGCCGGGTTCACCGCGCAGCAGGCCTCATTTTCCTCGGGAGCATGCTCTTCCTATGCGCAAGCGGCCTTTGGATGAGCCTCGCGCGGCAAATCCCCTTCACCGTCCTTCTGTCCTGGGTCGCGGCCCATGCGGTGATTTCCGGTTGGGCTGCGGCGAACCCTGGCGCTGTCGCTCGGGCGATCACGCGCTTTGCGCCCCTCTCCTCCTTAGCGCTTGTCCTGAGCGCGTTGACGGTTGGGGTCATGGCGGGCGGCGCTTCGGGCGGAGCGCTTAACGGCTTGCCCCCAATGGCCTTCGTCGGCCTTGCGGCCTTCGCCCTGCTCCTGGCCATTTTCGATCTGGCTTTCTCCAGAGCGACGGTCACCTGCAACGCTCGCCGCCGTGGTCGGCACGCCGGCCGCATGGGTCTGTCGATGTTTGTCGCGACCGGAATCTTTTTCTTCGGCAACAACAACGTGCTGCCTGAAGCTATGCGGACGCCCCCAGTGCTCTTAGCGCCGGTTCTGTTAGTCGTGGCGTTGACGATTGCTCATGTGGCCCGCACGTTCATGGCGCGGAGGCGATAAGGGGGCTAATGCGGCTCTCCGCCCGTCCCCGGCTTCACCCCTGAGCAGACGCTCTCGACCTGGAGGGCGCAGCGGCCGCCACGAAACAGGCCGTGCCCATCACCAGTTCCAAGGCCGTAATCCAGACGAGTGCGGGGTTGGGTACCCCGTCCACAAGAAAGCTGAAGAGCCTAGCAAGGCCATAGCCGGAATAGACCACTGCGCAGGCGGTCAAGGCTACAGTTCGCAGCGCGACGGTGAACACCCCGATCAGCGCCAGAAGACCCACAGCCAAGATTGCGCCGCCTGCGGCGCGCATCTCGTTCAGCAAGCCTGCTTCGGCGCTGAGGCGCACGCCGCCGGCCGCGTGGAATCCGACCGGGTCAGCCAGGATCGCGACGCCGATCACAAGGGCGATGCTTCCGGCGGCCAGCAGAAGGGCGGGGCGAAAAGGAAACGGGGACATCGAAAAGGATCCTTGCAAAGGGAAGGCCGGAACGGGGCGCGTGAGAACAGCTCCCGGCTGGCCAGTGATCAGCTCAGCGTCAGGACGGCCATCAACATACAGGCGGCGGAAATCGCCGAGGCGACCCAGCGGATCGTGTTCCAGAAGGTCCAGCCCGGCACGTAGCGGCGCCAGTAGGCGTCCGCGATGGCGCCCTGGGGATCCATCCGGTGCAGGCGCTCGTTCATCGGCACGTTGAAGACGAGCGACACGATGAACACGCCGACGATGTAAGAGGAGCCCGCCGCGAGGATCCAGGGTCCCGCTGGTCCCGCCCCCTGCCAGAGGACCCAGCCGACCAGGAGGGGCGATACAACCGCCATGCCGATCAGTAAGACCATGAACAGGGTGGGAAACACCTTTCGATTGATGATCTGCATCGACTGGATCGCGCCTGTCGGACTGGACGCCGCCAGCGACGGCATCACGACTCCCGAGAAAGCGAGAAAGACGCCCGATACGAGCGCATAGGCGATGACTGAGAAGGCGCCGGCGATCAGGATTGTCTGGGAATTCATGCCGTTCTCCATCAATTGCTCAGCCAGGCGGCCCGGCGCAGATAGGTGTCGTCCGTCAGCTGGCGGAGCAGGAAGTCCGCCACATCCGGGCGACAGCATCAGGGTCCGAGATGTCTCCCGGCACGACGATCAAACGGTCCTTGGGGAGGCCCGATTTTTGGGGGCGACCGCGCGAGCGCCGTGACCTGCAGACCCTGCTCCAGAGCCTGTGGCGCCAGGCTGCGCCCAACGCTCCCGGTCGCTCCAAACACGACAATGCGCATAGCGCCCCTTCACTTGACACAGTGTCAATTGACATGGCGTCAAATGCTCGGCTACTAGACACCATGTCAAGTGAAAATTCGGAGACCCGCCGCCGCATCCTGCAGGCGACAACGGACTTGCTGCAGGAAGGCCACGGCGCAGACGTGCGCATGTCGGACATTGCCCGGCGCGCCGGCATTACCCGGCAGGCGGTCTATCTGCACTTCGCAAACCGGGCGGAGCTGCTGATCGCGATGACGTTCCATGTCGACGAGATCAAGCGCTCCAACGACCGTCTCGCGCCGAGCCGGGCGGCGAGAACGGGTACAGAGCGCCTTGATGCCTATGTCGAGGCCTGGGCTGCCTACATCCCGGAAATCTACCCCTTCGCGAAGCCGCTGATGCTGATGGGGCCGACGGACGAAGCCGCTCGTGGCGCCTGGGCCCGGCGCATGCAGGACATGCGCGAGGGCTGCGAAGCCGCGATCCAGGCCCTCGAGCGAGATCGGATGCTGTCAGCCGAACACACGGTCGATGCGGCGACAGATCTCCTGTGGACCATGATGCAGGTCGAAAACTGGGAACACCTCACCCAGGCTTGCGGCTGGTCTCAGGCAAAGTACGTGGAAAACCTGAAGCACATGGCCCGCAGGCTGTTTGTAGTAGATGGCTCGGTCAGATCCGCTCGAGAAGCCTGAGCCAATCTTCTGCCATGCGGTCCAAAACACGCAGCGAGCGCGCCGGCGAACTTCATGGACGGTTGCCTTTTGGATCAAGCCTGCGCCAGTAGCGTAATCGGGCCCTTCCACAAGCGGACGTTACGTAGGTCCGCGATGAGTCAGGAACCGAAGTCGGCCGCGGTGCGAATTTTATCCACAGGCAAAATCTATGGCGCTCCGGCCCACCCAATCTTCTGCGCATGAACGGTAGTTCCGCCGGGCGCATGTGCAACGGTAAGGTTTCGGCCAAATGCAACGCCACGAATGCCGATACTTCGAAAATAGTATTTTTTATCAGTATGTTGTGCTGAGCAACACCAAGCGCACATGCGCAGTTTCGGAAGACGGCGCATTTTCGCCCATGTGATCTTGGCTACCGCCGCCAAAGGCCTGTGAACCGCGGCAGGCGTCGGCGTTACAGCGCATGGATCTCTCGACGATGGGTGTCTGATGACTCTCCGCGCGCCTGATTTCGATCGTGCCTTCCACCAGCGCCACCTAACCGGCTTCGAGCGTCTGGTCGACGCCGTTCCCGAGGCTGAGCGGCGGATCTCGAGGCCATGACGCGTGAGCTCCCGTGGCTCCAGCAGCACCAAGGCCCCCTACTCCTGAACGTCGCGCCCCGATCGACGCGCCAAGCTGCAGCCAACAATAGCGCTCTCCTCTCAACGGAAACTCTATGACAGATCCACATACGCTCAGCGCCCTCATCGATGTCATCCAACGCTTCGTCGCCGAGCGCCTTCGTCCCATCGAAGGGCTCGTCTCCGAAACGGACGAGGTGCCCGGATCCATCATCGAAGAGATGAAGCAGCTTGGTCTCTTTGGGTTATCGATCCCCGAAAGCTATGGCGGCCTGGGGCTAAGCCTTGAGGAAGAAGCTCGCGTCATGGTAGCGTTCTGCCACGCGGCCCCCGCTTTCCGCTCGACCTTCGGCACCAATGTCGGCATCGGCAGCCAGGGTCTGGTGATGTTCGGCGACGAAGCTCAGAAGGCGCGCTGGCTGCCGTCAATCGCCTCCGGTGAGACCATCACCGCCTTCGCCTTGACCGAAGCCGAAGCCGGATCGGACAGCGCCTCGGTGCAGACCCGCGCTGTGCGCGACGGTGACCACTATGTTCTGAACGGGGTGAAGCGCTACATCACCAACGCCGGCCGGGCCAACCTGTTCACGGTGATGGCGCGCACCGACCTGAACACCAAGGGCGGCGCCGGCGTGTCGGCCTTCCTGGTTCCCGCCGACCTTCCGGGCCTTAGCGTCGGCAAGCCGGAAAAGAAGATGGGCCAGCAAGGCGCCCACATTCACGACGTCGTTTTCGAGGATGTCCGCGTGCCGGTCGAGAACCGCCTGGGCGCCGAAGGCGAGGGCTTTACAGTGGCCATGCGTGTGCTGGATCGCGGCCGGGTTCACATCTCGGCGGTCTGCGTGGGCGTGGCCGAGCGGCTGATCGCCGACTGCGTGGCCTATGCCAGCGAGCGCAAGCAGTTCGGCCAGCCGATCGCCAACTTCCAGCTGATCCAAGCCATGATCGCCGACAGCAAGACCGAGGCGCTGGCGGCCAAGGCCCTGGTCTTTGATACGGCCCGCAAGCGCGACGCCGGGGCCAATGTCACGCTGGAGGCCGCCGCCACCAAGCTGTTCGCCTCAGAGATGGTCGGCCGGGTCGCTGACCGGGCGGTGCAGGTGTTCGGCGGCGCGGGCTATGTCGCCGACTACGGGATCGAGCGCCTGTATCGTGACGTTCGCATCTTCCGGATCTACGAAGGCGCCAGCCAGATCCAGCAGCTGATCATCGCGCGCGAGACCCTCAAGCGCGGTGGCTAGAACGAAAAAGGGCGGCGCTGCTGATCCGCGGCGCCGCCCTTCCCTATCTCGACTTGTCTAAGGCGCTATCCGACCAGCGCCGGGCTTTTTGCGGCCGATTTCGCGGCGACCGTCTCAAACACGAAGTCCTTGTAGCCGTTCTCAGCAGCCAGGCGACACGCCTCGGTATAACGCTGGAACCCGCCGGTATACATGCTCAAGCCGCGCGGCTTGCCGCTGATATTGCCGCCCACGTACCAGGTGTTGGCCTTGGAAACGAGCGTCAGCTCAGCCAGAGCGTAGACCGTGTTCATCCAGGCCTCTTCGGCCGCTTCGGTTGGCTCGATCGTCGCCAGACCTTCCGTGCGCATGTGGGTGATCGCGTCGGCGATCCAGTCGACGTTCTGCTGGTCCAGGGTGATGATATTGGCCAGGGCGGCCGGGCCATTGGGGCCGCAGACCAGGAACAGGTTCGGGAACGAGGCGATCATCAGGCCCAGATGCGACTTGGCCCCGTCGCGCCACTTGTCGCGCAGTTGGAGACCGCCGCGTCCCACCACGTCGAAGTTCAGCAGCGCCCCGGTCAGGCCGTCATAGCCGGTGGCGAAGATCAGCACATCCAGCTCGACCTCGCCCGTTTCGGTCAGCAGGCCCGCCGGGGTGATCTTGACGATCGGGCTTTCCAGGCAGTCATGCAGCTTGACGTGCGGCAGGTTGAAGGTCTCGTAGTAGTGCGTGTCCAGGCACGGACGGCGGGCGAAGATCGGGTAGCCGCGCGGCTTCAGCTTCTCGGCGGTCACGGGATCGGTGACGACCTCACTGATCTTGCCGCGCACGAACTCGGCGACCTGTTCATTGGCCTCGGGATTGACCAGAAGATCCGAGAAGGTGCCCAGGAACGACAGACCGCCCCTCGCCCAGGAGTCCTCCATCAAGGCGCGGCGCTGCTCGGGCGTGACGCTGAAGAAAGGCCGGGTCGATTGCGGCCGCACGCCGCCCAGCGGGCTGTTGCGCGCCACCTGACGAATGCCGGCGTAGTTGCGCTTCAGCTCGGCGACATAGTCCGGCTCCAGCGTGACGTTGCGCATCGGCAGGGTGAAGCTGGGGGTGCGCTGGAACACCGTCAGGGCCCCGGCGGTCTTGGCGACCTCCGGCACGATCTGGATACCGGTCGAACCGGTGCCGACTAGGCCGACGCGCTTGCCCTCAAAGCTGACCGGCGTATGGGGCCACTTGGCCGCCAAGAGGATCTCGCCCTTGAAGTCGTCGGCGCCGTCGAACGGCACGCCCTTGGGGATCGACAGCGGCCCCGAGGCCATCACACAGTAGGTCGCCTCGAACACCCGGCCATCGTCGACCGTGACGCGCCAGACATTGGCCGCCTCGTCATAGGCCGCGCCCGTGACCCAGGTCTCGAACAGGAAATGCCGTCGCAGATCAAGGCGGTCGGCGACAAAGTTGGCATAGGCCAGGATGTCGCTCTGGGCGGCGAACTGCTCGCTCCAGGTCCATTCCTGCTCGATCTCCGGCGAGAACGAATAGCAGTAGTCCAGGCTCATCAGGTCGCAACGCGCGCCCGGATAGCGGTTCCAGTACCAGACCCCGCCTACGTCGCCGCCGGCCTCGAAGCCCTGGACGCTCAGGCCCATGCCGCTCAGCTTGTGAACGGCGTACATGCCGCCGAAGCCGGCGCCGATCACGAGGGCGTCGATGCGGGTCGGTTGTTGGCTTGCAGTCGGTTGCTGCGACGCGGTCATGGCGATCTCCCTGAGGAACGAAGCCTTTGTCGCGGCGACGCCCTCCCCTTCGCCAGACGTGGCCGCCTTGGAGCGCGAACATCACGGATGTGTCTGTTGGCGGTAGACGCTGGCGCGCCCTTGATCGAATCCCCACGGCCGTCGAATGGCTAACCTTGACGCCCCCTGGCCTTGGCCCGGACGCCGCGAGGAGAGACAGATGACCGACCAGAACGCCTCGACGACGCCCCAAGGCGCCTCCCCGTCGCGCCTGATGCGCTTGGAGGCGACGCCGGGGGCGTCGCGCCAGAGCCTGATCGCCGACCGACGCCTGTGCGTCGGGCCTCCCGGCAATGTCTTCGTCTTTGGCGGCGTGCTCTTCGGTTCAGCCCTGGCGGCCCTGGAGGATCATCTCCAACGCCCGGTCGTCTGGTCGACGATCCAGTTCCTGGGTCCTGTCCGCGCCGAGGAAGTCCTGGCGTTGGACATTGAGGTTCCAGGCCCCGGCCGGACGATCTCACAGGCGCGCGTGATCGGACGCGTTAGGGATCGAGAAATCTTCCTGGCCTCGGCGGCCCTGGGCGTCCGTGACGAACCCCTGGACCATGCCTGGGATCAGGCGCCGGAGGTTCCCCCGCCAGAGGCCTGTGAAACGGCGAAGCTGTGGCCCCACGGCCAGGAACCCGGCACGCTGCTCGAAACCCTGGAGATGCGCATCGCGCCCGGCGCGTTCGCCGAAGTCGAACCGACCGGAAAGCTGGCCGACAGCGGCCGCACGGTCTTCTGGGTGCGCGCGCGCCAGGACCTGCCGATGGACGTCAGCGTGTTGGCGCTGTTCGGCGACTTCACCCCCTACGCGCTGAGCAAGGCGCTGGGCGGCGGCCTGGGCGGGGTGAGCCTGGACAACACCCTGCGGGTGCTGCGTCGTATCGAAACCGACTGGATCCTTTGCGACGCGCGAATCCAGGGCATCCGTTCGGGCTTTGCGCATGGCGATATCCGCCTGTTCGCCCGAACCGGCGAACTGATGGCGATCGGCGGCCAGTCGATGAACGCCTGGCCGCCGCGCGCGAAGGCTTGAGGCTCAGGCCGTCTCGGCCGCCAGCGCAATGGCGGTGCGATAGTCGGCCTTGCCGCTCTCGTGCCGGGGCACGGTGTCGACCAGGACGAAGCGCTTGGGGTGCTTGTAGGCTGACAGCGTCTGGGCCAGACCCGCCCGGACCTGCGCCTCGTCGAACACCCCATCAGCTTTCAGGATCGCCACGACGATCTTGCCCCACTTGTCGTCGGGCTGCCCGACCACCAGAACGTCGGCGACGCCCGGCTGCAGCTTCAGCGCCTCCTCGACCTCCTCGGGGAAGACCTTCTCGCCGCCGGTGTTGATCGACAGGTTGCCTCGGCCGATCAGGGTGAACTGGTTGGGCGGCATCCAGCGGGCGAAATCGCCGGGCACGGCGTAGCGCACGCCGTCGATCGTGCGGTAGGTGGCCGCGGTCTTCTCCGGATCGCCGAAATAGCCGTTTGCCATCGCCCCGCTGCGGGCGATGAAGCCCTCGGACGGCCGATCCTTGGGCATCACTGCGCCCGTATCCGGGTCGATCAGCACGGTCAGGGGCGCGGCGTCGAACACGCCGGTCTCCGGGATCTTGCCGGCCTTCGCGACCGAGTAGCCCAGGCCTGAGGCTTCCGACGCGCCCAGGATGTCGACCAGCGCGATATTGGGCATGTGCCGCAGCAGCCCTTCCTTGACCTCCTTTGACCAGGTCAGCCCGGCCGAGCTGATCGCCCGCATGCTGGACAGGTCAAAAGCGCCCGGCGCGTCGTCCAGCGCCTTCAGCATCGGCTTGGCGAAGACGTCGCCGACGATCGAGACCCGCGTGGCGCGATGCTTCTCGACCTCGCGCCACAGCTGGACGGCGTCGAACCGGTCGCCCGACAGGATTATCGCCGTCCCGCCATTGAGCAGATCGCCCATGGCCGAGTTGCTGCCCGAGCCGTGCATCAGCGGACAAGCCGGAATGATCCGGCTGTCGGTGGCGCGGACGGTCTCCAGGTGCTCGTCCATGGTCTGGGGGACGCGAGCGATCAGCGGCGACTCCAGCTGGACGCGGCGCGACTGGTCGGTGGACCAGTGCACGCCCTTGGGCTTGCCGGTCGTGCCGCCGGTGTAGAGCAGATAGCCGTCATCGGCCGAACGGGTGATGTCCAGCGGCTTGCCATCGCCCGTCCGCGCCAGGGTTTCGTAGGACAGCGCGCCCTCCGGGGCTGCTTCGGGCGAGCGCTCGTTCTCGATGCGCACCCAGGCCTGCACGCCGGGCAGTCGCGCTCGCAACGGCTCCAGCATCCCGTCGAAGTCTGACTGGTAGAACAGCACCTCGGCGTTGCAGTCGTTCAGGACGTAGGCGATCTCGTCGGCCGTGTAGCGGTAGTTGAGATTGACGGTCAGCAGGCGCGCTTTCACGCCGGCGACCAGGAACTCCAGATAGGCCGGGTGATTGCGGCACAGAATCCCGATCCGGGCGTCCGGCTTGAGTCCGAGATCGATCAGGGCCTTGGCCATATTGTTGGTGCGGTGATCAAATTCGCCCCACGTCACGACGACGTCGCGCCAGATCAGAGCGGGACGCTCGGGCGGCGCGGCGCGGGCGACCGCGTCGAAGATGTCTCCATAGTTCCAGCTCACGGCGGCCTCCCGAGGTCTCTTTGCCAAAGGTCTATGGGGCGGCGGGATGGGCGCCGCGCCGGGCCCTATGAGCGGCCGATAAATCACGTGGGTGATGCGCGTGGTTCGATCGCGAACTTTGGTGCGCGCGTCGATCGTCCGCGCCTAGTCGTTGCGACGTCTTGGCTGCCAGCCCGGAGCGCGACGCCCCGGGACGCCCCCTTCGCATCTGGAGACTCCGTAGTGTCCACGTCCTCGCTGTTCGCGCCCACCACCGTGGCGGGCCTCGCGCTTCGCAATCGCGTGGTCATGTCGCCGATGACTCGGCGCTTCTCCCCCGGCGGCGTTCCGAACCAGGCCGTCGCTGACTACTATCGTCGCCGCGCCGAGGCCGGCGTCGGCGTGATCATCACCGAAGGGGTCGCGGTCGACCATCCGGCGGCCGTCGACCACGCGGATATCCCGAACTTCCACGGCCGGGCCCTGGCGCAATGGAAGGCGATCGCGGCGTCGGTGACGTCGGCGGGCGCGGCGTTCATTCCCCAGCTCTGGCACATCGGCGGCCACCGCTCGCTCACCGCCGATCCGCCGAACGCCAGCGCGCCGTCGCTTTCGCCCTCCGGCGTCTACGAGCCTGGCAAGCCCTTCGGGACGCCCGCGACCGAGGCCGAGATCGAGGCGGTGATCCAGGCCTACGCAAAGGGCGCGCGCGACGCGGCGGCGATCGGGGCCAGCGGCGTCGAGATCCATGGGGCTCACGGCTATCTGATCGACCAGTTCTTCTGGGCGGCCACCAACCAGCGCCAAGACCGCTACGGCGGCGACATGATCGAGCGCCTGCGCTTCGCCACCGAGGTGATCAAGGCCTGCCGCGAAGCGGTGGGCCCCAGCTTCCCGATCTTCTTCCGCTACTCCCAGTTCAAACAGGTCGACTACAAGGCCCGCCTTTGCCAGTCGCCCGACGAACTGGCGGCCTTCCTCCAGCCGCTGGTCGACGCCGGCGTGGATGTTTTCGACTGCTCCCAACGGCGCTTCTGGGAGCCCGAGTTCGAAGGCTCGCCGCTGAACCTGGCCGGCTGGACCAAGACACTGACCGGCAAACCGACCATGACCGTCGGCTCGGTCGGCCTGGACGGCGACGTCGTGGCCAGCCTGCGGGAGGGCGTCGAGGTGATTGCCGCCTCCTCGCTCGACAAGCTGGACGTTATGCTGGACCGCGGCGACTTCGATCTCGTCGGCGTGGGCCGCGCCCTGCTGGCCGATCCGCACTGGGTGGAAAAGGTTCGCGACGGCCAGACCGACGGACTGGCCGGCTTCACGCGCGCGGCGCTCGAAACCCTCGTCTGATCCATCACCCATGTGATTAGCGCCGCCGCCGGCGATCGGATGTCCGCGCCGTCGGCGAGCTGGCGTTTGCTGCGCCATGAGGAGGAATTCAGTCATGCCGCAACTGGCCATGGTCACCGGGGCCGCACAGGGCATCGGGCGCGCCATCGTCGAGCGCCTTGGCGCGGACGGCTTTGACATCCTGGCGCTGGACGCGGACGAAACCCAGCTTTCGCGGTCCGCCGCAGACTGGCGCGAAGCCGGACTGACGGTTCGCACCGCCGCCGTCGACTGCCGTGATCGCGCCGCGGTGATCAAGGCTCTGGACGGGGTCGAGGCGGTGGACGTTCTCGTGAACAACGCCGGGATCAGCGGTGTTCTGGACCCTATCGGCCAGGTCGATCGGGCGGCTTGCGACCGCGTGATGGGCGTCAATCTGCTGGCGACGATCCGGGTCGCGCAGGAGGCTGTCCGTCGCATGCCCGACGGCGGCAGCGTCATCAACATCGCCTCGCGCGGCTATCTCGGCGGGGCCGGCGCCGCCCACTATGTGGCCTCCAAGGCTGCGGTTGTGTCGCTGACCCGGGCCATGGCGATCGAGCTGCGCTGGCGCGGCGTCCGCGTCAACGCGGTGGCGCCGGGCATGGTCGACACCCGGATGATCGACGGCTTTGGCGACATGCTGGGCGCGCTCAAGCGCATGGAGCCGACCGGGGCTCCGGCCAACCCGGCCGAGATCGCCGCCATTGTCAGCGTCCTGGCCGGACCGGACGCCAGCTTCGTCAACGGCCAGATCCTGATGGCCGACGGCGGGAAATCCCTGGGACTGCCGCCGCTATGAACATGTCGAAACCTTCGACCCTGGTCATCGGCCAGGGCCCCGTCGCCGAGGCGATCGCAAGCCGCTTCAGCGCGGACGTCCAGGGCGGCGTCATCACCCTGGCCCGGCCCGACGCTGCGGCGATCACAGCGCTGGAACATGGCCTGGCCGCCGCCGTGCTGGTCGCGCCGCCCGCCCCGCCGCCGTCGCTGTTTCTCGACATCGACGACGCGCGGCTGGACGCCCAACTGGCGGACTTCACCGATCTGTTCGAAGCCCTGGGCGCCCTGCTGGGCCGTTTGAACCCAAAGGGCGCGATCGTGCTCGTGGGCGACCGAGGCTATCTGGGCGCCTGGGGCGCGGCCGACGCGTGCGCCTTCTCCGGCGCCCATGTCGCGCTGATGCGCTGCGTGACCCTGGAAGGCTTCGGCGCGGGGCATCGCGCCAACTGCATCGCCCTGGACCTGGCTCAGGACGGCGCCGGCGTGGATCCCGACGAGATCGCGGACCTGGCCGTCCACCTCGCCTCGCCCGCCAGCCGAGCCATCAACGGCGAGATCATCCTGGCCAATCGCGGGCGCAGCCTGCGCGTGCGCGAAGCCAAGGACCGCCGCGCGGACTTCGCCGCGAGCGCTTCCAGCAAAGGACCCTCCCTATGACCTTTACCGTCGAGATCATCGGCAAGGAGCGCTGTCGGCTGGGCGAGTCGCCGCTGTGGGACGCCGACGCAGGGGTGCTTTACTGGGTCGACAGCATGGCGCCGGCCATCTGGCGCTATGACCCGTTCACGAGCGAGCAAAGATCCATCCCCGCGCCCAAGCCCATCGGCAGCGTGGTTCTGGGCCGCCCTGGCGAGCTGATCGCCGGCCTCGCGGACGGGGCCTATCGCGTCCAGCTGGACACCGGCGACTTCACGCCGATCGCCCTCCCCGACACCTTGGCGCAGATCGAGCGCTTCAATGACGGCAAGGCCGATCGCCAGGGCCGGTTCGTCACCGGGACGATGGCGATGCACAACGAGACGGGGCGGATCGGCAAGCTCTATCGCTTCTCGCCGGGCGGCGCCTGGGAAGTGCTGCCCACCGAGCCGATCGAGATCGCCAACAGCACCTGCTTTAGCCCCAGCGGCGACACGCTCTATTTCGCCGACAGCTTGCGCCACATGGTCTGGGCGTTCAGCTATGACCCCAAGACCGGCGCGGTGGGCGAGAAGCGCGACTTCTTTGACACCACCGGCTTCAACAGCGCCCCGGACGGCGCGACGGTCGATGCCGAGGGCCATATCTGGCTGGCCCTGGTGCAGGCCCAGAAGCTGATCCGCATTTCGCCGGACGGCCGCCTGGATCGGGTCGTCGAAAGCCCCGCGCCGTTCTGTTCGTGCCCGGCCTTCGGCGGCGAAGACCTCGACATTCTTTATGTGACCTCGATCTCGGACAGCGGCGGCCGGCTGAAGACCGACGTCGACGCTTCCGGTCGCCTGATGGCGTTCCACGGTCTTGGCGTGCGCGGCATCGCCGAGACCCGTTGTTTCCTCTGACCCGTGGTGAACCATGAATCTTGACCTGACCCCGGAGCAGTCCGCCTTCCGCGACGAGGTGCGCGCCTTCTTCGCCGAGAACGTCCCCGAGTCGTTCAAAAGTCGCGTGCGCGCCGGCATGCGCCTGGAGCCCCACGAGTTCACCCAGTGGCAGAAGCTGCTGCACGCGCGCGGCTGGGGCGCACCATCTTGGCCAAAAGAGTATGGCGGCACGGGCTGGGACCCGACGAAGCTCTACATCTTCGAGACCGAGGCCTCGCGCGCCGACGCGCCCGTGCAGTTCCACCAGGGTCTGGAACTGATCGGCCCGATCATCTTCACCTTCGGCAGCCCCGAGCAGAAGGCCAAGTACCTGCCGGCCATCGTCTCGGGCGACGACTGGTGGTGCCAGGGTTATTCGGAACCCAACTCCGGCTCTGACTTGGCGTCGCTGTCGACCCGCGCCGTGCGGGACGGCAATGAGTACGTGATCAACGGCCAGAAGGCCTGGACCAGCTACGCGCATGTGGCGAACCGGATGTTCCTGCTGGCCCGCACCGATCCCGACGCGCGCAAGCAGGCCGGCATCTCGCTGTTCCTGATCGACATCGACACGCCCGGCGTGACGATCCGCCCTGTCGTGACCATGGACGAGATCCACCACACCAACGAGGTCTTCCTCGACAATGTGCGGGTCCCGCCCTCGGCCCTGCTGGGCGAGGAAGGCATGGGCTGGAGCTATGGCAAGGTGCTGCTGGATCGCGAGCGGGGCGTCACCGCCGCCACCACGACGCGCCTGGCCCAGCAACTGCGCGGCGCCCGCAAGGTCGCGGCCGAGACCCTGGTCGGCGGACGCAGCCTGCTGGACGATCCCCGCGTCGCCGACCGCCTGGCCCAGTTCGAGCTGGAGGTCATGGCTCTGGAAGGCATGGTCATGCGGACCATGGCCGAAGCCACCTCCGGTCAGGACTCGGGGCCCCGCGCCTCGATGATCAAGATCCGCTGGTCGGAGCTGCTGCAGCAGATCACCGAGTACTGGGTCGAGCTGCAGGGCTACGACGCCATGGCCTTCGCGCCGCTGGGCCCATTCGAAGCGCCCGACGCCTGGGCGGCCAAGGGGATGATCTATTCCCGAGTGACCAGCATCTACGGCGGCTCGAACGAAATCCAACGCAACATCATCGCCCGTCGGGCGCTCGGCCTCTGAGGTCCCCATGAATTTCGACCTTTCCGAAGAGCAGCAGCTCCTGAAGGACAGCGCCTGGCGGTACGGCGCCGACCACGGCGACTTCACGGCCTGGCGGGCCCGCGTAGAGCGCGGCGAGGCCTATGACGCGGCCAGCTGGCGGCGCATGGCCGATCTGGGCTGGCTGATGCTGAACGTTCCCGAAGACGATGGCGGCCTGGGCGCGGGCCCGACGGAAACCATGGTCGTGGCCGAGGCGGTCGGTCGCTACCTGATGCTGGAACCTTTCGTCTCGACCGGCGTGATCGCCCCGACGCTGCTGACCGCCGCGACCGAAGCGCTCCGCGCCCACCTGATGGCCGGATTGGCTGAAGGCAAGCTGGTGATCAGCCTGGCCGACGCCGAACCGAACGGCCGCTTTGACCTCAACCGCATCGCCACCCGCGCCGAAGCCGTCGAGGGCGGTTTCCGGCTCACGGGCGCGAAGAGCCACGCTCTGGATGGCGGCGCCGCCGACTGGTTCGTCGTTCCCGCCCGCACGGCCGGCGCCGACGATAGCCAGGACGGCGTCAGCCTGTTCCTGGTTCCGGCAGAGATCGAGGGCCTCACGGTCATGCGCAGCCGCGCCATGGACAACCGCCACAACGCCAGCCTGAAGCTGGACGGCGTGGTGGTTCCCGCCGAGAACCTGATCGGCGGCCTAGGCGAAGGCTTCCCCCTGCTGCGCGACGCCGTCGATCGGGGCGTCGTAGCCCGCCTGGCCGAGGCCGTGGGCGCCATGGACGCCGTCCGTGAGATGACGATGGAGTATCTCAAGACCCGCAAGCAGTTCGGCCAGACGCTCGGCGCCTTCCAGGCGCTGCAGCACCGCGCGGTCGACATGGCGATCGCCTGCGAGGAGGCCCGCTCGATGATGTACCTGGCGATGATCGCGCTCTCGGGCGTCCCCGCCGAACGTCGCAAGGTGATCGCGGCGGCCAAGGCGCGCGTGGGCCAGACCAGCCTCTATGTCGGCCGTCAGGCGGTGCAACTGCACGGCGGTGTCGGCTTCACCGAAGAGCTGGCCGTGGCCCACTACCTCAAGCGCCTGATCATGATCGACATGGCGTTCGGCAACGCCGACCATCACCGCGCCGAACTGGCGGCCAGCCTGCGGCCCGGCGCCGTAGCGGCCTGAATCGAAAAGCGCGTCGGGGACGGTGTGATCCACCCCCGACGCGCCTCAACAACGACTGTTCGTCTGGGCCGGATGACCTCATCCGGCCCAGAACCTTTTAGGACAATGCGGTGGCCAGCCCGCCGTCGACGGTGAGCATCTGGCCCGTGACGAAGTCGCTGTCGTCGCACGCCAGGTAGCGGACCGCCTTGGCGATGTCCTCGGTGGTTCCCAGGCGGCCGAGCGGCGTCTGTCCGATCCGCATGGCGATGCGCTCTTCGGAAACCACCCGACGCACGCCCTCGGTGTCCACCGTCGACGGCGCCACGGCGTTGACGCGGATGTTCATGGCGCCGAGCTCGGCGGCGGCGGCGCGGGTCATGCCGGCGACGCCCGCCTTGACGCCGCAATAGGCGACGCCGTTCGGAATACCCAGCAAGGCGCTGACCGAAGCGATGTTGACGATCGAGCCGCCGCCCGAAGCGGCCATCAGCGGGGCCGCGGCCTGCATGCCCCAGATCACGCCCGAGAAGCCGACGCCGATCATGCGGTCCAGGCTCTCTGGACGGATGGCCGCCAGCGGTTCGTAGACGTTCCACATCGCGTTGTTCACCAACACGTCGAACCGGCCGTGCGCGTCGTTGATCGAGCCCAGGGTGTCAGTCAGAGCCTCGCGATCGGAGACGTCGCAGCCCAGCCCCACGGCCCGGCCACCGGCGGCGATGATTTCGTCGGCCGCAGCCTGGGCCCAGTGCGCCTTCAGATCCAGCAGAGCGACCATTGCTCCTTCGGCGGCGAGCAAGGCCGCAGTCGCCCGTCCCAGGCCCCGCGAGGCCCCCGTCACCGCCGCGACGCGCCCTTCAAGACGACCAGCCATCGTTCCCTCCTCCCGCATTTCCGACCGGCTCTAGGCGCGATCGATCTTAGGATCCATCAATAGCCCGCCCTCCCGGCGCGCCTCGATGCTGCGTCCAGCGAAGCGGAAACATCACCGACGTGATGCGCGCATCAAAAAAGGCGGCGGCCTTTCGACCGCCGCCAGATGTCCGAGGACCTTTGCGGAAGAACTAGAAGGTCTTTTGGAGGGAAACGCCGATGATGCGCGGCTCGGTGAAGACGGCGTTGGCGACCTGGCCCAGCGCTTCGTCCATCAGGAAGACGTCGGTGATCGCCCGCTTGTTGAAGACGTTCTTCACGTAGCCCTCGATCTCCAGGCCACGCTCGTCATTGACCAGGCGGAACGAGATGTTGGCGTTCGCCCAGCCCTTGAGCTGGTCAACCGAGGTGTTGAAGACCCGGGCGTAGGAGTCGCCCTGGCGGTAGTAGTCGCCGCGCACGGTGCCTTCCCAGCCATCCAGGACGTCGAACGAGTACTGAGCGCCGATCGACGCCGTCCAGTTCGGCGAGCCCGGCAGCTCGTTGCCCTTCAGCTTGGCCGCCACGCCGTCGGTCGGCGTCACGCCGAACGAGGTCGCGAAGCTGCCCGAGCAAGCGCCCAGCAGCGCCGAGGGGTTACCCGAGACGCCAGTGACCGTGGCCGCCCCCGGAGCTTGCTGGATAACCGCCAGCAGGTTGGCCAGGGCAGCCGTCGGAACCACGCAGCCCGCCGCGCCCGAGGTCTTGACCAGGGTCAGGTTCGGATTGCCGCCGGTACGGTTCATCGGGTCGATCGACTCGCCGTTCTTGATCTTGGTGTCGAGCAGACCCACCGTGCCGTTCATGCGGAAGCGCTTGACCGGTTCCCAGACGGCTTCCAGCTCGACGCCCTTGATCTCGGCGTCGATGTTTTCGGTCACCGAGATCCGGTTCACGAACTTCGAGATCTGGTAGCCCTTGTAATCGTAGAAGAACGCCGAGCCGTTCAGGACCAGGGCGCCGCCCAGGAGGGTGTTCTTGGTCCCCACTTCGAAGGCGTTGACATATTCCGGCTCGTAGAACGGCCGCAGGGTCGCGACCTGACCGATGTTGTTGGGACCGCCGCCCTTATAGCCGCGCGAATAGAACGCGTAGACCAAGGTGTCGTCGGTGAAGCCCAGGTCCGGCTTCCAGTCGAAGCCTGCGCGACCGGTGAACTTCTTGAACTCGGCGGTCAGCTGAGGCGGCGTTCCTGGCGTCAGGCCGCTGCCCGGGGTCAGCAGTTTGACCGGGAAGTTGTCGAGCGTCTTCTTGTCGTCGGTGTAGCGCAGGCCAACCGTGAACTTCAGCTCCGGCGTGGCCTCATAATAGACCTCGCCGAACAGGGCGTTCGAATCCAGGTGATAGGGCTGGAAGCTCAGATAGTTGCCATGCCCCTGGCCGGTCGGCACACGGTTCGGATCGATATAGACGCACGTCCCCCCCGGGGCGCAGTTCGCGCCGCCATTGGCCACCATCGCCGCGTAGGTGAAGGCGTTCGACATGATGTAGAACGACTGGACTACGTCATAGCGCAGCGCCAGGCCGCCGAGGCTGAAGTTGAACGGACCGTCGAAGCTCGACTGCAAGCGCAGTTCCTGGCTCCACTGGCGGGACGGCGTGGTGATGCGGTCCGAAACCGACATGCGGTTGGACGCGCCCAACTGCGGATCATTCACCAGACCGCCCGGCGCCAGGGTGGTGCTGTTGAACACCGTCGACGCCTGGAAGCGGTTCATCTCCTGGCGCGCGTCCAGCTCGCCGTCGTAGTATGACGTCAGCGAGTTGAGCTGCAGCTTGTCATTGATGTCCCACGCCACATTCAGCGTGAAGACGTCTTCCTCGGCGCGATAGTAGGGGTTCTTCGCCGAGTCGATGACATCCAGGCCCTTTGGCTGGGTTCCGCCATAGACGTCGCCGCTGGTCAGGCCGCGCGCGAAGCCGATGATCCCATACAGGGTGGCCAGCGAGTTGGGCGTGCCATAGGCGGCGGCGTTGTACACCGAAGCGTCGGCGCAACCCGCGCTCAGGAAGCCGCGAACCGTGGCGTTGGTGATGGCCGTGCCGCCCACAGAGCTTGGACCGTTGTCGCGCGTGCACAGCCCCTTGCCGGTGCGCAGGCGGCTGTCGCGCTCCTTGAAGTGCTGCCAGACGAAGTTGGCGTCGATGGTCGAGGTCGGGCGCCAGCGCAAGCTGGCCCGGAAGGAATAGAGGTCGCGGTCATCGACCTTGTCGCCCGTGCCCAGGTTGTCGACGAAACCCCCGCGATTCAGGGTCGCGCCGGCCAGACGCAGGTCCAGCTTGTCGGCGACCAGCGGGATATTGACCATCCCCCGCAACTTGCGGCCGTCATAGTTGCTGACCTCGGCCCGCACCATGCCCTCGAACTCGCCGGTGGGCTTGGCGCTGAGGACGTTGACCACGCCGCCGGTGGCGTTACGGCCATACAGGGTGCCTTGCGGCCCGCGCAGGACTTCCACACGCTCGACGTCGAAGAACTCGGCTTCGAACAGGCGGTTGGAGGTCAGCGGCGCGCCGTTGAAGTGGACACCTGTGGAGCTGTCGCCGGTGACGGCCGTCTGCTTGGTGCCGATGCCGCGGATCTGGAAGTTGTAGCCGCTGTAGAAGCTCTTGGCGAAGGTGACGTTCGGAATCGCCAGTTGCAGGTTCGGGCCGCCATCAATCTTCTGTCGGCTCAGCATGTCGTTGGAGAAGGCCGAGACGGCGATGGGCACGTCCTGCAGCTTTTCCTCGCGACGCTGGGCGGTGACGACCAGTTCGTCGATGGTCACGCCGTCTTGCGGCGCGGGGGCGGTCTGGGCTGCGGCGGGCAAGGCCAGGACCAAGGAGAGTGTCGAGGCGCCGGCCAACAAGGCCGCACGGCGCAAGGTCTGCGAGATCACCATTCGTTTCCCCCAATAAGCTTCCGCGCGGCGCGGGCTCATCTGTGATTGTTGCAACGCTGCTCGAGCGTCTGTCTTAGGGAGCCGGGGCGAACGAGGTCTGGCCAGACCGGGGGATAGAGGGTTCTGAATATCGCAAACGCGATAATTGAGATGAACCGCCGCCATCACTCATCGAGGCCGCGCGTTTACGGCTTTCCGCGTCGTTTTTCTGGCCGGGCCGACCTCGCCCATGGGCTGGACAACATCACATATGTGCTGGAACGCTAGACGCAGCGGTAGCGCGACGCTCTAAGCCGCTGTGCTGGCAGACTGAACCGCCACCAGTTGGAACCTAAAAATGCGCCGAGACCCGATCAAATCCGCTGCGCGCACCCTGGAGATCCTGGAGCTGTTCCAGGAGCAGCGCGCGCCTCTGCGGCTGACCTACATTTTCGAGAAACTCGGCTATCCCCAATCCAGCACCACCACCCTGCTCAAGAGCATGGTCGTTCTGGGCTACCTGAATTACGACCGCGCCTCGCGCACCTACTTCCCGACGCCGCGCGTCGCGGCCCTGGGTGACTGGGTCAACCACCACCTGTTCGGATCGGGCGATCTGGATCGTCTGGTCAAGAGCATCTTCGAGCAGACCAACGAGACGGTGGTGATCTCGTCTCAGAACGACATCTTCATCCAGCACCTGCGCATCGTGCAGCCTAGCCATCCGCACAAGATCGCCTTGGCCGAGGGCAGCATGCGGGTGCTGCCGCACTCGGCCGCTGGCCTGGTCCTGATGAGCCGGATGCCGAGCAAGGCGGTCGACAAGCTGTGCCGTCACATCAACGCCTATCTTGGCGGAACCAGCGATCGCATCGACATCGGCCAACTGCAGGAGCAACTGACCTGGGTTCGCCGCGAAGGCTACAGCCTGCTGGCCGCTTTCCCGTTCCCGAACGCGGCGGGGATCGCCATGCCCCTGCCCGCCGCCCCGCACGGCGTCCAGCTGACGCTCGGCGTCGGCGGCCTCAACAGCCGTATCGCCCGCCACAAGAGCGAGATCGTCGCGATCATGAAGTCGGGCGTGGCCGACTACGCCGAAAGCCTCAGGCACTATTCAGCGCCCGAGGCCTGAGGCCGGCTTCAGGCGGGCTCGGCCAAGTAGTCGCGATAGGTCTCGCGCAGCTTGGCCTTCAACAGCTTGCCGGTCGCCGTGTGCGGCAGACTCTCGACGATCACCACGTCGTCGGGCACCTGCCAGCGCGCCACACGCGAGGCCAGAAACTTGAGTATGTCGTCCTTGTCGGGCGTCGTCTCCGGCGCCGGTACGATGATCAGCAAGGGACGCTCCTGCCATTTTGGATGCGGCACGCCGATGACCGCAGCCTCGCGAATGTCGGGATGGGCGATGGCGACGTTCTCAAGGTCGACCGACGAGATCCATTCGCCGCCGGACTTGATGATGTCCTTCGAGCGGTCCGTCAGCTGCAGGTAGCCGTTGGGATGAATCTTGGCCACGTCGCCGGTGGGGAACCAGCCGTCCTCGGTGGTGGCCGGCGCGTCGGCCTTGAAGTAGCGCTGCACGACCCAAGGCCCGCGGACCTGAAGGTCGCCGACCGCCACGCCGTCGTGCGGCGCGACCACGCCGTCGGCGTCAACGATGCGGAGCTCGACGCCATAGATGGCGCGGCCCTGCAGGGCCTGCACGTCATATCGCGCCTGACGATCGAGGAAGGCGTGCTCGGGAAGCGGCGTGCCGATCGTGGCCAGCGGACTGGTCTCGGTCATGCCCCAGGCATGGATGACATAGACGCCCAGCATGTAGTCGAAGCGCTCGATCATGCTGCGTGGCGCGGCCGAGCCGCCGACCAGGATCCGCTCCAGCGCCAGCCCCGCGAGATCCAGTTCCTCGCGATGGGTGGCGACATAGTCGAGGAAGCCCAGCCAGACCGTCGGCACGCCCAGGCTGAAGGTGCAGCGCTCGGCTCGCATCAGGTTGAACAGGTTTTCGCCGTCGACGGCGGCGCCGGGCAGGACAAGCTTGGCCCCGCACATGGCGGCGCTGAAGGGAATGCCCCAGGCGTTGACGTGGAACAGCGGCGTCACCAGCAGGATGCTGTCTCGACGCGAGATCGCCATGCCGTCCGCGCCCGTCGCCACGAAGGCGTGCAGGGCCAACGAACGGTGGCTGTAGAGCACGCCCTTGGGATCGCCCGTGGTGCCCGAGGTGTAGCAGAGAATGGCGCCGGCGTTCTCAGGGACAACGGTCCACGGCGCGTCCTCGGCCTCGGGCGCAAGTAGGTCTTCATAGGCGATCAGATTGGGCAGGCGCAGGCTCGGCATGTCGCCCGCGCTGGACAGGCAGACATAGGCTTCGACCTGCGGCGCCTGGTCGACCAGGGTCTCCAGCAGGGGTCCGAAGGCCGGATCAAAGAACACGATCCGGTTTTCGGCGTGACGCAGAATGAAGGCGATCTGCTCGGGAAACAGGCGTGGATTGACGGTGTTCAGGATACCGCCCGCCCCGGTGGCCCCGTAGTACAGTTCCAGGTGTCGGGCGCTGTTCAGGGCCAGGCTGGCGACACGGTCGCCTTCCCCAAGTCCTCGTCGGCGGAGGGCGGCCGCCAGCTGGCGCGCCCGAGCCGCGACCCGCGCGTAATTGGTTCGCGTCACGCCGCCGGGTTCCTTGGAAACGATCTCGACCTCGCCGTGAAAACGCGCTGCGTGATCAAGGAGCGAGGACAACGTTAGAGGCGTATCCTGCATCAGGCCGAGCATGGCTATTCCTGTATCCGGTGGTCTTTGCGCCCGACCATAGGGACGGATCTCGCCTCACCCGGAGGCGGCTCTCTTGCCCCCTGTCTTTTCACATACGCGATACTGAGAGGTTCGACGGCTGCGCGACTTTAACCTTTCGCCCTCGCGTGCTGTTGTTCCGCATGGCGAGCGCTTGGGCGTGCGCCGGACCGGAAAATAACCGCTCGAAAGCGGACCGCGACACGCAACCGGTTGGAGGAAACATGGGAACGGGAACGACCCGCCGGTCGACGCGCGACGTGCTGACCGGCCAATCCATTCGAACGGTATCAGCGCCCCGGCGCGGCGTCGCGCAATTGAAACTGGACTGCCCACCGCCCTGCAGCTGGGACGCCGCGCACGCTAGCGCCTTCATCGAGCAAATCGCCGCGTTCGGCGATGACCCCGAGGTCTGCGCCATCGTTCTCCACGGTCGCCGCCTGTTCAATGACGTGCTTGCCGCCAAGACCGCGCCGGATGACTCTCGGTCAGCCGTCTATGCGGCGGTGGCGAGCTCGACCAAGCCGATTGTCGCCGCCCTTTCGGGCCCTGTCACCGGCTCGGGCCTGGAGCTGGCCCTGGCGTGCGGCGCGCGCGTGGCCTTGCCTAACGTCACCATCTCGAACCTGGCCCGCAGCGAAGGCCACCTTCCGGCGGCCGAGACCTTGATCCGCCTGGCCCGACTGGTCGAGGTCGAGCGGGCGGCCGATCTGGCCGTCTTCAACGCGGTCTGGGACAGCAAGGCGGCGGTCGAGCAAGGCTTGATCGACCTCGTCGCCGCGCGCGACCTGTTGCAGGTCGCCGAAAAGCTCGCCGCCGGTTGCAAGGAAGAGCGCAGGGTCGCGCTCACGGCGGAACCCGAGGTCGTGGCCGCCAAGATCTACGGTCTTAGGGCCAAGGTGCGACGCGAGGCCCCGCAGCAGACCGCGCCGATGATGCTGCTGCGCGCCATGGAGCTCGCCTGGCAGACGCCAGCCCGCCGCGCACGCGCCGAGATCGATCGCCTGGACGAGACCTTCGCCGCATCGCCAGAGGCCCAGGCCTTGACCTATGCCGAGCGTGGCCAGGCCGCCCTGGCCCGCGCCGCCGTTCCCGCCGAACTCGCGCATGAGCTGGCCTGGCCGCTGCTTCGCGAGGCCATCCACCTGCTGGACGAGGGCGCAACCCCCGGCCAGATCGACCGCGAACTGCAGAAGTTCGGCTTCCGCGTCGCGCCGTTCCTGCGCTCTGACCGCGAGGGCCTCGAAGCGGTCTTCCGCCGTCAGTCTGGCCCGGCCAACGGCGAGGACTGGATCACCTATTCGCCGACCCTCGACCTGATGGCCGACGAAGGCCGCACCGGCGGCGCCGATGCGCCAGGCTGGTACCGCCATGGCAGCGATGGTCGCTACACCTTCGAACCGGAAGTCGATCGTCTACTGCAGGCCTCGGCCACCTTCCAGCGATGTGCGCGCGCCCCAATCGACGACGAGGTGGTGGTCGAGCGGTGCCTGACTGCAGCCATTAACGGCACGGCGCACGTACTTGAAGCGCACCCGGACCTGTCGCCCAGCCTTGTCGACGCCATCTGGACCCAGACCCTGGGCTTTCCGAAATGGCGCGGCGGACCGCTTTACATGGCCAGGACGGGGGCCTGCGATCCACTCGCCAGCCTCGAGCGCTGGACCAAGGTGCGCAACACGGCCGGCGTCGCCGCCCCGCTGCTGCGTCGGATCATCGCCAACGCCTGACGGCCGGTGAAATCTCAGAAAGAAGAGCCAGCGTCACCCCGTGACGCTGGCTTCTTGTTGTCGGAAAGGTCGGCGCGCCGGCGCCCAGCCAAAGGGCCGAGCGCCGCCTCCGGTCAGCGGCCCTGGAAGACCGGCGGACGCTTTTCGATGAACGCCCGCACCGCCTCCTTGGCGTCTTCGCTCTTGGACAGCTTGTAGGTGTTGCCCTGCTCATAGCGGTAGCCGTCGCGAAGGCTCAGATTGTCGATGACGTTCAGGCTGTCCTTGGCCGCAGCGACCGCGACGGGGCTCTTGCTGGCGATCTCCTTGGCGATTCCGCGGGCGTAGTCCAGGAACTCCTCGTGCGGCAGCGCCGCTTCGATCAGGCCGCGGCGATAGAGCTCCTCGGCCGGCACGCGCCAGCCGGTCAGCACCATGCGGCGGGCCAGCGAATGAGGAATGAAACGCAGGGCGTGCTTGGCGCCGCCGGCCAGGCCCACATCGATCTCGGGAAGACCGAACACGGCTCGCTCCGAGGCCACGATGATGTCGCAACTGGCCACGATGCCCAGGCCCGCGCCCAGGGCCGCGCCGTTGACGGCCACGACGATCGGCTTGCTGCACTCGACCATCGACCAGCTCATCTCGCGGGCCATGCGCTGACGGGCGAAAGCCGTCCCGGCCGGAGCGTCGGGACCCGGGCGGTTCTTCAGATCAGCACCCGCGCAGAAGGTCTTGCCCTCGGCCGTCAGCAGCACCGCGCGGACGTCGGGGCTTTCGTTGAAGGCGTCGAACGCTGCGGTGAGTTCCAGCATCATGTCGACGCTCGCCGAGTTCACCGGCGGGTTGGCCAGCGTCACCGTCGCCACGAAGTCTTCGACCTCAATCTTCAAGCACGACATCATTTGCTCCTTGCCCAGTCGTCGGTCGTGGACCGCCTCCTGAACTTGGTAGCCGCTCACGCCGCCCGGCCTGAGTCCGGCCGGGCGGCGCGCGCCACATCACATAGGCGATATTCGGCGAGCGCGCGGACCCCCGCGTGGCGCGCGGAGGGGCGCTGCTAGGTTTTCGCGAAGGCCGTCATCCGCGACGCCCACACGAGACAGAGTACGCAATGACCTCCAAGGCGCAGTCGCGCGTGGTTCTGGTGACCGGCGGCGCGGATGGCATCGGCTGGGCGGCTTGCCAGCGCTTCGCCCGCGCGGGCGATAGAGTGCTGGTCGCGGACCGTAACGTCGAGCGCGCGCGCGAACGCGCCGCCAGCCTTGGGCCCGATCACCACGCGATCGCGATGGACGTCTCCTCGGAGGCCCAGATCCGCGAAGGGTTCGAGCAGCTGCATCGCGAGTTCGGCCGGGTCGACGTGCTGGTCAACAACGCCGGCGTCACCGACCCTCAGCCGACCGCCACCCTGGACCAGACGGCCGAAGAGGTGGCCCGGCTGCAGGCGATCAACGTCACGGGCGCCTTCCTGGCCGCGCGGGAAGCCGGACGCCTGATGATCGAGCAAGGCCACGGCGCGATCATCAACCTGGCCTCGGGCGCGGGGCTGGTCGCCCTGGCCAAGCGCACCAGCTACAGCGCCAGCAAGGCGGCGGTGATCTCGCTGACCCGGACCCTGGCCTGCGAATGGGCGGCGAAGGGCGTTCGCGTCAACGCCGTCCTGCCGGGCTACACCCGCACCCAGATGGTCCAGGACCAGATCGATGCGGGTCTTCTGGATCCCTCGATCGTGCTCTCCCGTATTCCGCTTGGCCGGATGGGCGAGCCCGAGGAGATGGCCGAAGGCGCGTTCTTCCTGGCCAGCGACGCCGCCAGCTATGTCGTCGGCGCCACGCTGGTCGTGGACGGCGGCTACACGGTCTATGGCGGTTCGGGACCGGCCTCGACGACGCCCGCACCCAGCCCCCTAGCCCCCTCGCCCCGCGTCAGCGCGATCACCGGCGGTGGCCGGGGGATCGGTCGCTGTGTCGTGGATATGTTTCACGCTGCTGGCGACCGTCTGCTGGTGATCGAGCGCGATGCGGAGGGCGCCAAGGCGCTCGCCGAGGCCCTGGGCGACGAGCACATCGTCGTTCAGGCCGACATCACCGACGTCGCGGCGGTCGAGGCGGCCTTCGCTCAGGCCCAGGCGCGCTGGGGGCGACTGGATGTCTTGATCAACAACGCCGGCGCCGCCGACGTCTTCAAGCCCTCGCTGGAGCAGACCGCCCAGGACTTCACCAGCGTCTACGACCTCAACTTCAACGGCCCGCTGGCCACCGCCAAGGCCGCCGCGCGCCTGATGAGCCAGGGCGGCGTCATCGTCAATCTCGGCTCCATAGCGGGCCTGGGCGCCCTGCCCCAGCGCAACGCCTACTGCGCCGCCAAGGCGGCCGTGACGATGATGAGCCGCAGCCTGGCCTGCGAATGGGCCTCCGCCGGCATCCGCGTGAACACGGTCGCGCCCGGCTATATCGAGACCCCCGCCGTTCTTGCGCTCAAGTCCGCCGGACGGGCGCAGTTCGACAAGATCCGGCGCCGCGCGCCGATCGGCCGCCTGGGCGATCCCATGGAAGTCGCCCGGACCATCGCGTTCCTGGCCTCCCCCGCCGCCAGCTACGTGGCCGGCGCCACCCTGACCGTCGACGGCGGCTGGACCGCCTTCGGCGACGCCGGCGACGCCAACGACATCCTGTAACCCCTGTTCATTTCGTGAGGCCTCGCATGGCGGACCAACCCAATCTCCAGCAGCTGTGGGACAGCGAGCAGATCCGCCAGTGCCTGTACCGCTATTGCCGCGGCATCGACCGGATGGACGAGACGGCCCTGCGGTCGGTGGCCTGGCCCGAAGGCCCCGATCAGCACGGCTCCTTCACCGGCACGGCGTCGGAGTTCGTCGACTGGGCCCTGAAAATCCTGCCGCACGTCGAGCGCGGCGTGCACCAGGTGCACAACGTCATGATCGCCTTCGAAGGCGAGACCGCCGCTGCGGTCGAGTCCGTCTTCACCGCCCTGCACCGACAACCGGACGACGACGGCTCCCTGGTCGTCCTGCACATGTGCGGCCGCTATCTGGACCGCTTCGAAAAGCGCAACGGCGAGTGGCGCATCGCCGCGCGCCAAGTGATCTTCGACTGGATCGAGAAGTACGCCCCGACGCCCGGCGTTCATCCTGAACGTTTCGGGGCCCGTACGCCGGTCGGCGGCCGCTTCCCCGATGATCCGCTCTACCCGTTCCTGGGCCAGGGCGACTGACCCGGGTACGGGGCGCGGCGACCGCCGCGCCCCGCCTGTTCCAGATTGCCTATCGCGCCGTGAAGCAGCAGCCCTCATAGCCCGCCGCCGCCACGCCGGCGCAGATCTCGGCATAGCGGTTGAGGCCGCCGGCGAAGACGAAGAAGCCGCGCGGCTTACCCTCGATATTGGTGCCGGTGTACCAGGTGTCGGCCTTCACATAGAGGGTGCGGTCGGCGATCTCGCCCACGGTCTGGCTCCACCGGGTCTGGGCTTCGGCCGTGGCCTCGACAGTGGCCAGACCCTCCCGCTGCATATGCAGGATGCAGTCCACCACCCAATCGACGTTCAGCTCGTCCAGGCGGATGTAGTTGGCCAGGATCGAGGGGCCGTTCGGTCCGCCGATGATGAACATGTTCGGGAAGCCGTGCATCAGCAGGGCCAGGTACGACCTTGGCCCATCGCGCCAGGCCTCGCTGAGCTTCAGACCGTCGCGCCCCGTGATGTCGATGGCCAGCATCGGCCCGGTCAGGGCGTCATAGCCGGTGGCCATGATGATCACATCCAGCGCGATTTCGCGTTGGGACGTCCGCAGACCGGTCTCGGTGAACGCGCTGATCGGCTCTTCGAAGCAGTCGACCAACGAGACGTGCGGCAGGTTGTAGGTCTCGTAGTACTGGGTGTCGAGGCAGGGACGGCGCGCGTAGATCGGATAGCCGCGCGGCTTCAGCGCCTCGGCCGTCACGGGGTCCTTGACCGTCTGACTGATCTTGTCGCGCACGAAGTCGGCGACGATCTCGTTGGCGGCGGCGTTGGTCAAAAGGTCCGAGAACAGGCCCAGGAACTGGAGCGCGCCCTTGGCCCAGGCCTCCTCCATCAGTTCGTTGCGCTCCTCCACCGGAATGCTGAACAGCGGCCGCGTCGACAGAGGCCGCACCCCGCCGGTGAAGGTGGTGCGCGCCACCGCCCGCAGCCCCGCCATATTGGCCTTCAGCTGCGCAGCATAGTCCTCTGAGACCTTCTTGTTGCGCATGGGCAGGGTGAAGCTGGGCGTGCGCTGGAACACGGTCAGCGACTGGCAGGTCTCGGCGACCACGGGGACGATCTGGATGCCGGACGAGCCCGTGCCGATCACCCCGACCCGCTTGCCACGGAAGTCTACGTCGTGATGGGGCCACTTGCCCGAGCGATAGAGCTCGCCCTTGAAGCGGTCAGCGCCCGGGATGTCGACAGGCTTGGGCAGAGACAGCGGCCCGGTCGCCATGATCAGATTGTCGGCCTCGAACATCTGGCCCTGCTCGGTGGTCAGGGTCCACACACGGCGGGCGTCGTCGAAGGCGATTGTCTGAACGCGCGTATTGAACTGATAGGCCGAACGCAGGTCCAGGCGGTCGGCGACGAAGTTGGCGTAGGCCAGGATCTCCGAGCCCGCCGCGAACACCTCGCTCCAGGTCCATTCCTGCTCGATCGCCTGGGAGAAGGCGTAGCTGTAGTCGATGCTGGTGACGTCGCAGCGCGCGCCCGGATAGCGGTTCCAGTACCAGGTCCCGCCGACATCCCCGCCCGCTTCCAGGCCGAGCACCGAGAGACCTTCCTGGCGCAGCCGATGGATGGCGTACATCCCTCCAAATCCGGCGCCGACGACGATAGCCTCCGCTCGGCGCACGGCTCCGGTTGGCCCGGCGGAAGTGTTGATGTCCATGGCGCGGCGTCTCCGTCAGCAACTTGGGCAGTCGTTGACGGGGTCGCCGCGTGCTCAAGGCGAAAAGGGCTCGCAGCACGGAAGATCACATAGGCGATATTGCATCCCGGAGGGGGCGCGCCGCGCGCTGGCCCGCGACGCCGCCTAGCGTTCGATCGCAAGACGATCCGCGAGCGGGACATGCCAGACCAGAACCTCACCGAACTTGAGCCGCCGCCCGTGGCGTGGTCGGACCGCTATCGGCGCTATGCGCTCGGCCTGCTGATGCTGATCTATGCGCTCAACATGCTTGATCGCCAGATCATCACCATCCTCGCCGAGCCCATGAAGGCGGAACTGAACCTGGCCGATTGGCAGATCGGCGCGGTCAGCGGCCTGGCCTTCGCCTTGTTCTACTCCGCTGTCGGCTTGCCGATGGCGCGTTTCGCGGACCGAGGGGACCGCGTCCGCCTGATCGCCATCTCCCTGGCGGTCTGGAGCGCCTTCACCGCAGTGTGCGGCCTGGCGCGGACCTTCCCCCAACTCATCCTCGCGCGCATTGGCGTCGGTATCGGCGAAGCCGGTTGCACGCCCGCGGCGCACTCGCTGATCACCGAATTCACGCCGCGCGCCAAGCTCGCCTCGGCCCTGGCCTTCTACTCGCTGGGCATTCCGCTGGGCTCGTTGCTGGGCTTGGCGGTCGGGGGGCTGCTCGTCGACGCGATGGGCTGGCGAGCGGCGTTCATCATCGCGGGGCTGCCCGGCATCGGCGTCGCGGTCATCGCCAGCCTCACCCTTCGTGAGCCTCGCCGACAGCGCCCCAAGGCCGAGCGCGCGTCTGACCAAACGACGTCCCTGGCGGCCGCTCTGGCTGAGCTGAAGCAAAAGCCGGCCTTCTGGCTGATCGCGTTGGCCGCCGCCCTGACCTCCTTCTCCTACTATGGCCAGTCGGCGTTCTTCGGTTCGGTTTTCCTGCGCAACCACGGTCCGGTGCTTACGCAGCTTGGCGAGGACATGGGTCTGGGGCCGGCGGGTCTAGCGGGCCTGGCGCTGGGCCTGGCGATCGGCGTCAGCGCCGGCGCCGGAACCTTGATCGGCGGCAAGCTGGCGGACCGCGCCGCGCGTGGCGGCGTGTCGGGCTACGCCAAGCAGCCGATGGTGGTCCTGCTCGCGTCGACGCCGTTCCTGGGCGTCACGCCCTTCGCGCCCAACCTCCCGCTCGCCCTCGCCGCGCTCGCCGTGGGCGTTTTCCTGCACGCCATGGCCTATGGCCCGACCTTCGCCTCGGTGCAGGTGCTGGCGAGTCCCCGTGTCCGCGCGACGGCGTCGGCGATCCTGTTCTTCTTGACGAGCCTCATCGGCCTGGGGCTCGGCCCGCTGGCCGTGGGGGTCGCCAGCGATCTTCTTCGCGCCAGCCTTGGACCCGTTCAGAGCCTCAACCTCGCCTGCGCGGGCGCTTCAATCACGATGGTCGCGTCCGTAGTTTGCTTTGGCTTCGCCGCGAGGCGGATGGGCGGCGAAGCGCCGGCTGCGCCTGCTTCAGTGAGCAACGGCGCCTGAACAACGCAAAGGCCCCGCACGGACTGCTTCGCTTGCAGCAGCGGAGTTCGCAGATTGGGTCCCACGGGCGTTTCCTGCTAGCGCGTGGCCCAAGGCGTCAGGCTCGTTCCTGTCTCGATACGAGTCGGGAACGCGGCCTGACGCCATTCGAAGGATGAACAGGTCAATGCTCCTGAATAGCGCCCACGATCGTCAGGTAGGCGCTGGACCTTAGCCAACCTAGTGGAAAAGGCAGCCTTCCTCGCTGTTGGGGACAGTGCTGCTCACCTATCCGGCGCTTCTAGAAAGCAGTTTTTGTCAGCTGCCGAGAAGGGAAATGGGGATCCGCAAACTGCAATAGCGCAACATAGGTGCGGTCAATCAGCGCCCTAAACGGCGCAATACTGCGCTGACATTTACGGCTTCGGGAGAAAAAGACTGGAAGCGAGCTGTCGCGCCTGTCGACGCCTTAGACACGACCCCGCTGAGAGCGATTCAGGCCGCCACCCGCGCGTCAAGTGCGGCCAGTCTGGCCAGAACCCGGTCTAGCGTCGAGCGCTTCACAGGCTTTCCGTCGCGAAGCTTGGTCCAGGTCGTTTCGCTGATCGCGTAGCAGTCGAACAGGTGCTCACGCGTGACCGCCGGCAGGCGCGCACGCAGACGTTGGAACACTTCGCGCGAGATGGTGACGGTTTCGGCCATGATCGTTGGGCGAATGAGACTCTGGAAAATGACTCTACCGCGTCCGTATGACGATGTTGTTGGGCGCGCTTATTTCAACGCTGTTACGTACGGCCAAGATTCAGTCGAACTGGGGCGCTCGCTCGGTCTCGAGGCTCCCTTCGCAGGATAGATGTCGCGCCACAGACAGCGGCGGCCGGATCTGGCCCAGCGACATCGAACCGCACATTATGTGCAAAAACGCTGATTGTCTCCGGTCCGGACTTCGCGGGCCACTAACTGGCGCGCGGCCTAGATGCTGAAGCGCATTCCGTCGAAGGCCGGCTCGACGTGGGGCGGCAAACGCGCCGACAGGGCCTGGTAGTCCAGGTCGATGTGGAGGTTGGTCAGGATGGCCCGGCGCGGCTTGGCGCGCGCGATCCATTCCAGCGCCAGATCGACATGCGCGTGCGTCGGATGCGGCGTCCAGCGCAGAGCGTCGACGATCCAGACATCCAGATCCTGGAGCGCCGGCCAGCTCTCCTCCGGAATAGCGCGCGCGTCCGGTGTGTAGGCCACCCCGCCAATGCGGTAGCCGACCGCGCGGACCTCGCCATGATCGACGTCGAAGGTCTGCACGGCGATGTCGCCGCTGGGCCCCTCGATCGCGAAATCAACGCCTAGCGGCGGTATCAACCGGGGTTCGCAGATCGCGGGATAGCCGCCCTGGCTGATGAAGATATAGGTGAAGCGCTGGGTCAGGCCGTCGTGCGTGGCCTGATCCATGTAAGCGGGAATACGCGCGCGCTGGTTCAGGAAGAAAGGGCGCAGGTCGTCGATGCCATGGGCCTGGTCGGCGTGATCATGGGTGAACAGCGCCGCGTCCATGCGGCGCACGCCCGCTGCGGAGGTCTGCAGGCGCAGGTCCGGCGAGGTATCGATGATCACGGTCGTCTCGTGCAGCGCGCCCGCCGGCGATGGGCGGCGCACCAGCAGCGAACAGCGCGAACGGTGGTTGCGGGGGTCGCTCGGGTCACAGTCGCCCCAGTTCCCGTCCGCGCGCGGCACGCCGCCCGAGGAACCGGAGCCCAGGATCGTGAACTCGAGCGCGCCGCTCACGGACGCGGGATCCGGTCAAACAGCGCGAAGAACGCGTCCTCGGTGCGCTGCTCTGTCTCGGCGCGGCTCCAGCCTCGGATCTCGGCGAGCTTGTCGTAGATATGCGGCAGGAAGGCCGGCTCGTTGCGACGACCGCGCATGGGTACGGGGGCCAGATACGGGCAGTCGGTCTCGACGATGATCCGGTCGGCGGGCATGTCGCGGATCACCGCCCTCACCTCCTCGGCCGCCTTGAAGGTGGCGATGCCCGAGACCGAGAACCAGGCGCCCAGGGCGGCGGCCCGCGCGGCCAGCTCGGCGCCGCTGGTATAGCAGTGCATCAGGATCTTGAACGGTCCGGCGGCGTGCTCGGCCTCCAGGATCTCGCCCATCACCGCATCGGCTTCGCGCGTATGGACGACTAGCGGCAGCCCGCTCTCACGCGCCGCGATGCAATGCTGGCGGAAGACCTCGGCCTGCACCTCGCGGGGCGAGAGGTCGTAGTGGAAGTCCAGCCCGCACTCGCCGATGCCGACCACACGGGGGCGCTGGGCCAGTTCGACCAGGGTCGCTGCGGTCAGGCCAGGGTTCTCCTTGGCCTCGTGGGGGTGCGTGCCGACCGTGCACCAGATGTCGGGCTCGGCCATGGCGATGGCGTGGACGGCCTCGAAGGATGAGACCTTGTCGCAGATCGTCACCATCATCGCGATCCCGGCCTCGCGGGCGCGGGCGATGACGGCGTCCTTGTCCTCAGCGAACTGAGGCGCGTGGAGGTTTACGTGACTATCGATGAGCATGCGGCTCACATCGCCGTCTTGGCCGCCGCGCGCAAGTCCGAGATCACACTCCAGAACACATCGGCCCGGTCCAGGTTGACCGCCTCGGCTTCCCCCGGCCAGCTCGAGAGCCGCTCCCAGGCCGCCGCCCAGCGATCGAGACCCAGGGAATTCTTGCCGTCGGCTGCGACCTGGGTGGCGAAGATCCGCACCTGATCGGCCAGGCGATCCATCAGGAGCTCGAACCGCGCCGCGCCTTCGGCGCCCCGGAAGGTGTCGGCCATGGCCAGTAGCGCACCCTCGTCGAGCTTGGGCAGGCTGCGGAGAATCTCGTTGGCGGCGTCGTCGATCGCGATGGCGCCGGCGGCCGCCAGCTGCAGGGCGCGGCCCGGCGCGCCGTGCGCCATGCGCGCCAGCCGTTCGGCGTCGCGATGTGGAACGTCCGCCATCCGCTCGACCATCTCGGCCGCCGCGGCCACGCCGGGCGCGGGGATCGCCAAGCGCCGGCAGCGTGAACGGATGGTCGGCAGCAACTTGCCCGGCGCATGGCTGATCAGCAGGATCACGCCCCGCGCCGGCGGTTCTTCCAGCGTCTTCAGCACCGCATTGGCGGCGTTGACGTTGAGGTCGTCGGCGGCGTCGATGATCGCCACGCGATAGGGTGAGACAGCGGGCGAATTGGCGAAGAATTCCGGCAGCTTGCGCGCTTCATCGACCGGAATGGATTTCCGGGCCTTGCCGTCGTCGGTCAGGCGTTCCAGCACCATAAGGTCCGGATGCGAGCGTGCGGCGACCTGCCGGCTGACCACGTCGGAGGGCGCTGCGCCTAAGAGGCCTTGGGAGGGATCGGGCCGAGCGCCCAGCAGGCGGCGCGCCATCCTGTAGGCCAGGGTGGCCTTTCCCACGCCCTCGGGACCGGTGAGCAACCAGGCGTGATGCAGTCGTCCGCGCTCCAGCGCATCGATGAAGGCGGCCTCGGCGGCGGACTGACCGTCCAGCCCGTAGACGTCACGCGGATGGGCCGGGGTAAGCATCACAGCCCCAGTCGTTGCACGACCACGTCCGAAATCGCCGCCGTGACCGCGTCGAGCTCGGCGTCGGCATCGATTACGACGCAGCGATCGGGCTCCCGGCGCGCGATCTCCAGATAGCCGGCGCGAAGCCGTTCGTGGAACGCCAGACCCTTAGACTCAAAGCGGGCCGCCCCGCCCCGCGCCTCTGCGCGTTGCAGACCCACCTGCGCGGGCAGGTCGAGGATCAGCGTCAGGACCGGAACTGTGCCGCCCAGCACATGCTCTTCCAGCGCCGCGATCAGGCTGGCCGGCGCATCGCCACCGGCGCCCTGGTAGGCCCGGGTAGAGTCGGCGAAGCGATCGCACAGAACAACAGCGCCGCGCGCCAGGCCCGGGCGGATGACGCGCTCGAGGTGATCGCGGCGCGCCGCGTACATCAGAAGGCTTTCAGTGACCGGCGACCAGCGATCGGCCGCGCCATTGACCAGGAGCTCGCGGATCGCCTCAGCGCCGGGACTGCCGCCGGGCTCCCGCGTGACGATCACGTCGTGGCCAGCCGCCTTCAGGCGGTCGGCAAGGCGGCGGATCTGGGTGGACTTCCCAGCCCCCTCCCCGCCTTCGAAACTGATGAAGAAACCCTGGGTCACCGGTCTCCATTCGACCGGTTTGAGAGACTTGTCTAGAGCCTGTCTGGTCTAGATGGGATCATCTAAACGAGATGAAAAGGCTATATTTCAAAGACTTAGAACGCGTTCTAGGGGCGCAGAATGGTGGCGCCGGAATAGCCCAGCGCCTCTACGCGCTCCCTAAGCGTCCAGGCCGCGCTCTCGTCCTCGCCGGCTGCGACCGTCACGCGATAGAGCGTTCCGGTGGCCCGCTCGACAGCCTCAATGGACGCCCGGCCGGCGCTGGTGAGCTGCCTGACCGCCTTCTCGGCGTTCTCCCGGGTGGAGAACGACCCGGCCTGGACACGATACGCCGACCGGCTGCTCGTAAACACCGGGTCCGGGGGATTGATGGGGGGCGCAGACTGCTGGATCGGCGCGGGGCTCCAGGTCGCCTCGCGTCGGGGCGGCAAGACCTGGACGCGCTGCGGCGGCTCCTGAATGTCCTCAAAGCTGCGCGGTGCGGTCCGGGGCCGTGGCGGCGGGCGTGGCGTCGGCGCGGCTTGCGCGTACTGGCGCGGGGCTTCCAGAGCGCGGCGCGGCGCGGGACCGACATACTTGACGCGAACCCGAGCGACGCCTTGACGGCGATAGCCCAATTCATCGGCGGCGGCCTTGGACAGATCGATGATCCGGTCACCCACGAAGGGACCACGGTCGTTCACGCGAAGGATCATCTTGCGGCCGTTGTCGAGGTTGGTGACCTCCACAAGGCTCGGCAGCGGCAGCGTCTTGTGGGCCGCCGACGGCAGATTCATATCGAAGATCTCGCCGTTCGACGTCTTGCGATTGTGAAACTGCTCGCCGTACCAGGAACCGATCCCGACGACATTGTAGTTTCTATCTTCGTGTGGATAGTACCAGATCCCTTTGATCTGATAGGGCTTTTCAGTCCCGCGCAGCGGCTTGCCGTCGCGACCGATCATCGAGCCTGGACGCGGCGCGCTGCCCGTGCTGGTCGCCACGGTGCGGCCAAACTCGTATTTCGGCGTGGCGCAGGCCGCTAGACTGGTGGCCGCCAAGGCCATCAGGCCAAGGTTCCGCGCGATCCGCCAAGCCTGTTCGATACGCTGGTTCATCCGATCGTCGTCCGACGGGCCGCACCCTTCCGAGCCATCATCTTGATCGGTTTGTTTTGAAGTCTGGTTAAGGCGCTGCAGCGCTGATATAGCCGCCTGCTCCGGACAGGTGGCCGAGTGGTTTAAGGCAGCGGTCTTGAAAACCGCCGTAGGTGGAAGCCTACCGTGGGTTCGAATCCCACCCTGTCCGCCAGAATCCCAATTTTCTCGCAAAATCAGAGTCTTAGCGCACGCGACTGAGCTTTCGCCGTGCACCTGCAAGCATGGACATTGCTGTCGAACGCTGGGTCGAGATCGTTCGCCGCCGGCTTGACGCTTGAGTCGGATCGAGGCTGACGTCTCGGCTGGCGGAGCCGCTGTCGGCGAAACGCCCGCGCGCAGGAGGGTTCAGGAGAGGCGTTCCCTCGCCAGGAACCGCAACAGAGCGAGGTTCTGATCGCTCATCGTCTCCGAGCGATTGCGTAGCGATTGAACGAAAATCGCTCAAAATCGAGGCGCTAAGACCCCACCGGGCCGCTGCGATGGTATTACGATTTGTATCGTTCGTAATATCAGCAATGAGTGCTCGACATGGAAATCACCTCCTCGAACCTGGCGCGGCTAAGCATAAGCCTCCCGGCCGAACTGATGGTCCAGTTGGACGCCATGGTCGCCGAGCGCGGCCTGCCCAGCCGCTCGCAGATGATCGCCGAGCTGATCCGCCATGAGCTGGCCGAGCACAGCGGCGAGCGGCCTGATGCGATGCTGGCCGGCACCATCACCCTCATCTATCGCGCGGAAAGCGGCCGGGTTCGCCACGCCTTGGCCCAGACCCAGCTGGGCTATGTGAAAGAAGTGATCTCGGCTCAGAACGTCTTTCTCGAGGACGATCAGGCCATGGAGGTTCTGCTGGTCCAGGGTCCGGCGGAGCGCCTGCAGCAACTGTGCGACGCCCTTCGCAAGGTGCGTGGGGTTCAGCAGATCAAGCTGGTCACCACGACCGCCCTGCTGCCGCCGCTGCACTTCCACGGCGATGACGCCCCCTTCGACGGAGAGTCGACCCCGCCATGAGCGATGCCGCCCAGAGCCACACCGCCACCCCCTACGCCGCCCAGGCCCACGCCCGGGCCCAGGCGGGAACCCGAGTCGAGTCGATGCCGACCGTGCCGGCCTCCGCCGCTGTCGATCTGCCGTCCGGCGTCGCGGCGGCGGACGTGGTCTGGGACGAAACCATCGCCCCTGGCGGCTACGCCAGCCGTCGACTGTCGCGTGGCGCGCGGCTGCGACTGACCGATCTGCGCGGCGACGCGGCGGTGTCGCTGTTGGTCTTTAACGCCGAGCAGCCGGTCGAGCGCCTCAATATCGCCGACACCCTGAAGGTCCAGTGGAACGGCTATCTGGGCCAGGGACGGCTTCTGCTGTCGGACATGGGCCGTGTGCTGGCCAGCCTGGTGGAGGACACCGCCGGCGCTCACGACGCCTTCTGCGGGGCCTCCAACCAGGCCAGCAACGCGCGCAAGTACGGCGACGGCTTCAATCACGGAGACCACCCCAACGCCCGGGACCGCTTCTCGCTGGGCGTGGCCAAGTTCGGCTTGGGCCGCAAGGATATCCATCCGTGCCTCAACCTTTTCAAAGAGGTGCGGATCGGTCAGGGCGGCGAGACCGTCATTGACGTCGGCCCCTACCCGCCCGGTCGCTTTGTCACCCTGCGGGCCGAGATGGCGCTGATCGTGGTGCTGGCCAACTGCCCGCACGTGCTGGATCCGCGTCCGGGCTACGCGGTGACGCCGGTGCGGGCCACCGCCTGGCGCGGCCCGGTGACGCCGGAGTCAGACCCGATCCGCAATGCGACGCCGGAGGGCCTGCGCGCCTTTCTGAACGTCGAAGACTATTTCTCGCGCTGAGGACGCCGCCATGGCCTTCGCTCCCCCGCCCCTGGGCGACATCGTCCACGACGAGGTGGTTCCCGCCCGCGCCCCCTGGCTGCATGCAGTCAGGGCCGGCCAGACCCTGCGCATTGTCGACCTGGAGGGCAACCAGGCCGTCGACTTCCTGGTCTACAGCGCCGCCGACGACGCCGAGCGCTACAGCGCCCAGGACACCATCGCCGCCCAGAAGAATATCTTCCTGCGCGAGGGTTCGGTGCTGCTGTCCAACGAGGGCGCGGCGATGATGACCGTCACCGCTACGGCGGTGGCCTATCATGACACGATCGGCGGCGCCTGCTCGTGCGAGAGCAACACCTTGCGCTATGGCCACCACACCAAGGCCCAGCACGCCTGCGTCGAGAACTTCCTGGTCGCCAACGCCCGCCAGGGGCGCGGCAAGCGCGACATGGTCAGCAACGTCAACTGGTTCATGAACGTGCCGGTCGAAGCCGACGGGGCGCTGGGCATCGTTGACGGCATCTCTGCCCCCGGCCTGTTCGTCGATCTGCGCGCCGCGATGGACGTGGTGGTGGTGGTCTCCAACTGCCCGCAGATCAACAACCCCTGCAACGGCTTCAATCCGACGCCGGTGCGCATGATCATCGCCCAATAGGACCCGCCCGATGTTCGACAAGGTCCTGATCGCCAACCGCGGCGCCATCGCCTGCCGCATCATCCGCACGCTGCGAGCGATGGGCGTCAAGTCGGTGGCGGTGTTCAGCGACGCCGACGCCGGCTCATTGCACGTGTCGATGGCCGACGAGGCCGTGCGACTGGGCCCGGCCCCAGCGGCCGAGAGCTATCTACGCGCGGACCTGGTGCTGGCCGCCGCCCAGGCGACCGGCGCCCAGGCCATCCATCCGGGCTATGGCTTCCTCAGTGAGAACGCCGCCTTCGCCCAGGCCTGCGAGGACGCCGGCGTCACTTTCATCGGCCCGAGCGCCGACAACATCCGCGCCTTCGGTCTCAAGCACACCGCCCGCGACCTGGCCCAGGCCCACGGCGTGCCCCTGGCGCCAGGCACCGACCTCCTGACCGATCCCGCCGCCGCCCTGGCGGCCGCCCAGCGCATCGGCTTCCCCGTGATCCTGAAGGCCACAGCCGGCGGCGGCGGCATCGGCATGCGGGTCTGCGAGAACGCCGAGGCGGTGGAAGAAGCCTTCGCCGCCGTCCGTCGTCTGGCGACCGGCAATTTCAGCGACGGCGGGGTCTTCCTGGAACGCTATGTCCGCAAGGCGCGTCACATCGAGGTGCAGGTATTCGGCGACGGCGCGGGTCGGGTGGCGGCGCTGGGCGAGCGCGACTGCTCCTTGCAGCGCCGCAACCAGAAGGTGGTCGAAGAGACGCCCGCTCCCGGCCTGTCTGCGGCCACGCGGACGGCGCTGCTGGACGCGGCCGTGCGTTTGGCCAAGGCGGCGAACTACCGCTCGGCCGGCACGGTGGAGTTCCTGTACGACGCCGACCGCGACGACTTCTTCTTCCTCGAGGTCAATACCCGCCTGCAGGTCGAACACGGCGTTACCGAGCAGGTCACGGGCGTGGATTTGGTCGAATGGATGGTGCGCGGCGCAGCAGGCGACTTTTCATTCCTCGACACGCCGCCGCCGGCCCCGCGCGGCGCGGCGATCCAGGTGCGCCTCTATGCCGAGGACCCGGCCCAGGACTATCGGCCGAGCGCAGGCGTACTGACCGAGGTCGCTTTCCCCGAGGGGGTGCGCGCCGACGGCTGGGTCGTCGACGGAACCGAGGTCAGCGCCTTCTACGACCCGATGCTGGCCAAACTGATCGTTATTGCGGAGCACCGTCCCGCCGCCGTGGCGGCGCTGCAGGCGGCGCTGGACGCGACGCGCCTGGCGGGGATCGAGACGAATCTCGACTGGCTGCGGACGGTCGCACGCAGCCAGCCGTTCGTCAGTGGCGAAGTCTCGACCCGGGCCCTGGAGGCCATCGCCTGGACGCCGGACACCATCCAGGTGCTGAGCGGCGGTCCGGCGACCACCGTCCAGGACTGGCCGGGCCGTCGCGGCTACTGGGACGTTGGGGTGCCGCCGTCGGGACCGATGGACGCCCTGGCCTTCCGGCTGGGCAACCGTCTGCTGGGCAATCCCGACGACGCGGCGGGTCTTGAGATCACCGCCCTGGGCCCGATCCTGAAGTTCAATCGACCGGCCACGCTGTGCCTGACCGGGGCGCGCTTCGACGTCCGGTTGGACGGCGTCGCGGTCGAGCCCTACACGCCGTTCGACGTGCGGCCGGGTCAGACCCTGAAGATCGGCCGCGTGGTCGAAGCGGGCCTGCGCGGCTATCTGCTGCTGCGCGGCGGGCTGGACGTTCCCACCTATCTGGGCAGCCGCTCGACCTTCACCCTGGGCGGCTTTGGCGGCCACGCCGGCCGCAACCTGACCGCCGGCGACGTGCTGCGGCTGCTGCCCGCGCCCGAGGCCCCGCCCGGCGCTCTGGACGAGCCCCTGCGCCCGGCCCTGACCAAGACCTGGACGATCCGGGTGCTGCCCGGTCCGCACGGCGCGCCGGACTTCTTCACCCCGGCCGACGTCGCCATGATCGGCGGCACGGACTGGAAGGCGCACTACAACTCCAACCGCACGGGCGTGCGCCTGGTGGGCCCCAAGCCGGAATGGGCGCGGCGCGACGGTGGCGAGGCCGGCCTGCACCCGTCCAACATCCACGACAACGCCTACGCCATCGGTGCGATCGACTTCACCGGCGACATGCCGATCATCCTGGGGCCAGACGGCCCGTCCCTGGGTGGCTTCGTCTGCCCCTTCGTGATCATCGAGGCCGACCTCTGGAAAGCCGGCCAGCTGGCGCCGGGCGACACCGTGCGGTTCGCGGTCGTGGACGATCCGACCGCCGCCGCCGCTCTGGAGGCGCAGGAAGCGCTGATCGCCCAGCTGGGCGCCGCGCCGCCGCGCCCGGCCCCGGCCTTAATCGACGTTGAGACCAGCCCGATCCTGCGCGAGCTGCCGCAGGACGGCCACCGCCCGCGGGTGCTGTACCGCCGCCAGGGCGACCAGCACCTGCTGGTCGAGTACGGCCCGATCGTGCTGGACCTGGAGCTGCGCCTGCGCATCCACGCCCTGCTGCTGGATCTGCAGGCCCAGGCGCTGGACGGGGTCATCGACCTGACCCCGGGCATCCGCTCGCTGCAGGTCCATTATGACAGCCGCCGCCTCAGCCAGGCCCGGCTGCTGGACATCCTGGTCGCCGCCGAGGACCGGCTGGGCGGACTGGACGACTTCGAGATCCCCTCGCGCGTCGTCTACCTGCCGCTGAGCTGGAAAGATCCGGCGATCTATCAGACCATCGACAAGTACATGCAGGCCGTCCGCGACGACGCGCCCTGGTGCCCGGACAACATCGAGTTCATCCGCCGGGTCAACGGCCTGGACAGCATCGACGACGTCCAGAAGATCGTCTTCGACGCCCGCTATCTGGTGATGGGGCTGGGCGACGTCTATCTGGGCGCTCCGGTGGCGACGCCGGTCGATCCGCGCCACCGCCTGGTGACCACCAAGTACAACCCCGCCCGCACCTGGACGCCGCCCAACGTCGTTGGCATCGGCGGGGCCTATATGTGCATCTATGGCATGGAGGGCCCTGGCGGCTATCAGCTGTTCGGCCGCACGATCCAAGTGTGGAACACTTGGCGCCAGACCGACGCCTTTACTGACGGCAAGCCCTGGCTGCTGCGCTTCTTCGACCAGATCCGCTTCTTCCCGGTCAGCGCTGAAGAACTGGTCGAATGGCGCCGTGACTTCCCGCTGGGCCGTCGAGCGATCCGCATCGAGGAAGAGACGTTCCGCCTGTCCGACTACCGCCGGCTGCTGGCGGAGAACGCCGAAAGCATCGCCGCCTTCCAGAGCCGTCGCCAAGCCGCCTTCGACGCCGAGCGCGCCGACTGGGAGGCCAAGGGTGAGTTCGCCCGCGTCGAGGCGCTATCGGGTGTCGCCGAGGTCGATGACGCCGTCGCCGCTGTGGAGGTTCCCGCCGGGGCGGATGTGGTCGAGGCTCCCCTGGGCGGCAACGTCTGGAAGGTGCTGGTCGAACCTGGTCAGGCCGTTGAGGCCGGCGCGGTGATCGCGATCATCGAGGCTATGAAGGCTGAGTGTGACGTCGCAACCCCGACGGCCGGTGTCGTCAGCGCCGTCTATGCCCAGCCGGGCCAGCCGATCGCCGCCGGCGCGCCGGTCATCGCTGTCACCCCGGTTGCGGAGGCTGCGGCATGAACGCCCCGCGCTTCCTCGTCGGCGAGATCGCCGCCGGCGTAAACGCCGGCGGCTCGGCGGAGTCCGTCGCCCGCTCGGCCCTGGCTGCGATCGAGGCTTACGACGCGATCCAGCCGCAGGTCTGGACCTTGCGGCTGCCCGAGGCCGCCGTTCTGGCCCAGGCCCGCGCCGTCGACGCTCGCATCGCCGCCGGCGAGACGCTTCCCCTGGCCGGGGTCCCGTTTGCGGTGAAGGACAATATCGACGTCGCGGACCTGGCCACGACAGCCGCCTGCCCAGCCTTCGCCTACACGGCCGGGCGCTCGGCGACCGTGGTCGAGCAGCTGCTGGCCGCCGGGGCGGTGCTGGTCGGCAAGACCAATCTCGACCAGTTCGCAACGGGCCTCGTCGGGACGCGCAGCCCCTACGGTGCGCCGCGCTGCGTTTTCAACCAGGCCTTCGTGAGCGGCGGCTCCAGCTCGGGCTCGGCCGTAGCCGTGGCGGCCGGGCTGGTCGCCTTCGCGCTGGGCACCGACACCGCCGGGTCCGGCCGGGTGCCGGCCGCCTTCAATCATCTGGTCGGCCTGAAGCCCAGCAAGGGCCGATGGAGCACGCGCGGCCTCGTGCCCGCTTGCCGCTCGCTGGACTGCATCAGCGTGTTCGCCGCCGATCTGGACGGGGCGGGACGGGTCGATGCGGTCCTGGCCGCCTTCGACCCCGAGGACCCCTACTCGCGCCCCGCGCCCCAGCCGGAACCGGCCCTGACCCTGGCGGGGCTGCGGGTGGCGATTCCCCGGCCCGAGCAGCGGATCTTCTTCGGCGACGGCGAGTCCGAGGCGCTGTACGCCTCTGCCGTCTCGCGCCTGCAGGCGGCCGGCGCAGTCGCCGTCGAGGTCGACATAGCCCCGCTGCTGGATGCGGCCAAGCTGCTCTACAGCGGCCCCTGGGTGGCCGAGCGCACCGCCGCCGTCGAGCCGCTGCTGCGCGCCGCGCCCAGCGCCATCGAGCCGACCGTGCGGGCCATCGTCCAGGGCGGCCTGGCCGTGACCGGAGTCGAGACCTTCCGCGGTCTCTATGCGCTGGAGGCCTATCGCCGGGCGGCCGAGGCCGTATGGGCCGCCGCCGACGCGCTGTTCCTGCCCACGACGCCGACCATCTACACGGTCAAGGCGCTGAAGGCGGAACCCCTGGCTCTGAACGCCAATCTGGGCCTCTACACCAATTTCGTGAACCTGCTGGACCTGTCGGCCCTGGCGGTTCCGGCAGGGTTCCGCGCCGACGGCACGGGCTTTGGGGTCACCTTCATCGGCCCCGCTTTCGCCGACCGCGCCCTTCTGGACCTCGCCGCCGTCTATCTGGAGACCTTCCCCATGGCCGAGACCCCGCCGCTGGACCTGACGCCCCACAAGCCCGGCGTGAAGCTGGCCGTGGTCGGGGCGCATCTGTCAGGCATGCCTCTGCACTGGCAACTGACCTCGCGCGAAGCTCGGCTGGTCGCAGCGACGCGCACAGCTCCGGCTTACAAGCTCTACGCCATGGCCGAGAGCACCCCGCCCAAGCCGGCGCTCGTCCATGTCGGCGACGGCGGGGCGTCGATCCTGGTCGAAGTCTACGAACTGGACGTCGCGGCGTTCGGGGCCTTCACCGCTGAGGTCCCCGCCCCACTGGCGATCGGTACGGTGACCCTGGAGGACGGAACCAGCGTCAAGGGTTTCGTCGCCGAGCCCCGCGCCCTGAACGGCGCGAGCGACATCACCGTCCTGGGCGGCTGGCCGGCCTATATCGCCTCGCTGCAGGGGTGAGTCCCCCAAGTGCGCTAGGCGTTTCTGTTGTCTTGAGGGGCTACTGGCCCAGACCCGCCAGCGCCTCGGGCCCGACCGCGCCGGGCTTGTCCAGCGGGAAGTCGTAGACCGCCGTCGCGCCGTAGCGATGTGGCGCGTGCGGATCACGGCGGCGCTTGTCGAAAGCCAGCACCCGGGTGCCCAGCTTGAAGGCCTCTTTGATGTCGTGGGTGACCATCATGATGGTCAGGCCGTTGTCGCGCCAAAGGCTGGTGATCAGCTCGTGCATGTCCAGCCGGACGCCCGGGTCCAGGGCGCCGAACGGTTCGTCCAGCAGCAAGATGCGCGGCTTCTTGATCAAGGCTTGGGCGATGGCCAGCCGCTGCTGCATGCCGCCCGACATCTTGGCCGGATAGAGATCACCGCTGTCGCCCAGGCCGACCGCCGCCAGCATCGCGTCGGCTTGCTCCAGGGCCGCGCGCCGCTTGGCGCCGCTGAGCTTGCCGCGCAGGGCCGAGCCAGCGCAGTCCAGGCCAAACACGACATTGTCGCGCGCCGACAAGTGCGGAAACACCGAGTACTTCTGGAACACCACGCCACGGTCCGGCCCGGGCTCGGCGCGCAGCTTCCGGCCCTCCAGGTCGATCGCACCACGGGTCGGCGCTTCTTGACCGATGACCAGCCGCAGGAAGGTGCTCTTGCCGGCCCCGGACGGACCGACAATGGAGACGAAGCTGCCCTGGGCGATCGACAACTCGACGTTCTCGAGCACCACCTTGTCGCCGTACTCGACCCAGACGTTGCGGAAGCTGAGAAGCGCCATCAGCGGCCCCTTTCCGGATAGGCCCAGGGATAGGCGCGGCGGCTGATCAGCCGCAGAGTGACGTCCATGATCACCGCCAGCAGCGAGATCCAGGCGACGTACGGCAGGATGAGGTCCATCGACAGGTAGCGACGGACCAGGAAGATCCGGTAGCCAAGTCCCACATCGGCGGCGATGGCCTCAGCCGAGATCAGATAGACCCAGGCCGGACACAGCGACAGCCGCAGCGAGTCGATAAGACGCGGCATCGCCTGCGGCAGGGCCACCCGCAGGGCCAGCTGCCACGTGCTGGAGCCCAGAGTCTGGGCCTTGACCAACTGCTCCTCGGGAATGGCGGCGACGTGGGCGGCCAGATCGCGGACCATCACCGGCGCCACGCCGAACACGATCAGCGCGATCTTGGCGGTTTCGCCCAGGCCGAAGACGATGAACAAGATCGGCAGCACTGCGATCGGCGGGATGACCGCGATCCCGGCGACCAGCGGGCCGAACTTGGCGCGCAACAGTGGAAGCAGACCAAGGCTCAGGCCCAGCAGCAGGCTGACGGCGGTGGCGATCGCCAGGGCAAGGCCCATGCGCTCCAGGCTGGCAAGCGTGTCGACCAAGAGCGGCGCGTGGCCGGTCAGCGGATCGACCCTCGCCATCAGCTGTACCGCCTCGGCCATCGCCTCGGGGGTCGGCAGCAGCTTGTCGCGCGGGTTCTCGGCGTGACGGGCCTGGGAGGCCATCAGGTAGAGCAACCCCACCGCCAGCAGGGGCACGGCGCCGAGCATGACGGCGAGACCGCCGCGCGGCCTGATGTTCAAAAGACGCATGGTCTCTGTCCGGGCCAGGGGCGGCGGGGCGCGCGCCGCCGCCCTGCTTCGAGATCTACAGCTTGCCGTCGGCGGCCATCTGCACGTAGGCGGGATCGAACCGCAGCTTCACGTTGTTCGGGTCGCCCAGGACCTTGCCGCCTGGGAAGCTGATGCCGATGTCGTCCACTGACTTCGCGCTCTGGCCGAACAGGCCCATGCTGAAGCTGAATTTGCGCACCCGGTCGTTGGCCGTGATGAGGTCAGGGCTGACCGTCGCCGCCAGGGCGGCCTTGGGGTCGGCGTAGAGATAGGTTGTCTTCAGCTGGGCCTCGAAGCCCGCCAGGTCCGAGCCCGACAGCTTGGCCATCTGTTCACGCGCGGCCTTGCCCTCTGGGGTCTGAGCGACCGTCAATGCCAGAGTCTCATACCAGATGCCGGTGAGCGCCTTGCCCAGGTTCGGATTGGCCTTCAGCGCCTCGGTGCTCACCATCAGGCCGTCGAGAATCTCGCCGGGGATCATCGCGCTGTTGAACACTTCCTTGGCTCCCGGAGCCTTCTTCACTTCCGACAGTTGCGGATTCCAGGTGACCAGGGCCTTGGTCTCAGTCGCGCCGAAAGCGGCCACGATGTCGGCGTCCGAGGTGTTGACCGTCTTGACGTCGCTCATCTTCAGACCGGCCTTTTCGAGGGCGCGGGCCAGCAGGTAGTGCGACACCGACAGCTCGACCAGATTGACCGGGCGGCCCTTCACATCCGCCAGGGTGGCGCCGTTCTTCAGCACCAGGCCATCATTGCCGTTCGAGTAGTCGCCGATCATCAGGACGGTGGTGTCCTTGCCGGCGGCGGCCGGTACGGTCAGGGCGTCCATGTTGGTGGCGGTGACGCCGTCCAGCTTGCCGGCCGAAAACTGGTTCAGCGACTCTACGTAGTCGTTGATCTGCACCAGTTCGATCTTCACGTCGTACTTGTCGGCCCACTTCTTCACGATACCGGCCTGCTGCGCATAGGCCCACGGCATCCAACCGGCATAGATGGTCCAACCAATCCTGTACTCAGTTTTGGCGGCAGGCGCGGCCGCTGCAGGATCGGCTTTATCGGCGGCCTTCGGACCGCACGAGGCCAGCGCCAGCACCGAGACGGCCAGGGCGGCCATGAAACGCTTGCGGGTGAACTGAATGCTCATCAGCGGCTCCCTCCGAATTCGCTGAAGAGAGCGTTTTGCATATTACGAAGTATCGCAATCGTAATACTGGCGGAGCGCCAGTCGGCGGCGTTGATCTCGGCCCCTATGCCAAAAAAGCAGGCCGCTCCCGAATAGAGGCGCCGCATTGCGCGCCGTTCCCAACCCCCGATCACCCCCGAGCGATGGCGCACGGTTGCCGCGCAGACCGGGTAGCCTAACCGTCAGGCCAAGAGGCGGAGCGCATCAACATGCTGTCCAGACTGATGGCGAGCGTCTGGTCTATTCTCCGCGAAGGCCTTGCCGCGCGCGGCGGTCGCTACTGGCCGAGCTGAGAAGACCATTCGTCACTCTACGTTGTGTAGTTGTCTCCATGATCCGCATTTGGATGAGCTGCGGAGAGCGAGTAAAGCTTAGAAGCCGTCCGCCAGCGTGTGGCGCATGACCGGAAATGAGCGTGATGGGTCCGCGTAACAGGTTCAATCGCCTGCGGCGGTGAGGCCAATACGGTTGCCTTCGCTGTCCGAGATTTCGGCGACATAGCCACAAGGTCCAACGTGGGTCTTCGGGTAGAGGACCGCGCCGCCCTGCGCTCCGACGCGTCTGAGCGTCGCATCGATATCGTCGACATCAAAATAGATGATCGACCCGGTATTGGACGGAACATAAACGTCGCCCTTCGCCAGCGCGCCGCTGGCCCCAGGCAAGTCCTCCGCACGCGGGAAGAACGCCATCGCGTAGCCATCAACGGTTCGCTGATCTAAGGCCCAGCCAAATACGCTTTCATAGAACCGGACCGCTCGATCCATATCCATGACGGGAATCTCAAAATGATAGACGGGGTTCCTCATGTCTCCAGTCCATGGCGGCAAGACAGACGCTTGAAGTCCGTGGGTCCAAGGTGGGAAAGCGTTGCGGATGATCAATACCGCGGCCGCTTTGGCAGTTCGACGGTCGCCCAATAGCAGAGCAAGTCCGCGCACACCCCCATTGCCGACTCCGGGACGTCCCGGCCAGATCGCTGTGCTGCCCGGGACGATTCTGCATTAGTCAGCGTAGTACGGCGAGCTCATTCCCCGGCTCGCTTCAGCCACCACGTCGCCGTCAAAAAGCTTGACCGTGAGGCTGGCGCCCGCCGCCTTGGCGAAGCCGGCGAGCATGCCTTCCGCATAGGCGCGGGCGTTCTCGACGGAATCGAACTCGTAGAAACCGCCGACAGACTGGGTGTTCAGTCCGCTGAGCCAGGTCTTGCTGCGCAGACCCGGCACAGTCTGCATGGCGGGGTTGGCGTCGCCCCAGATCGCCTTGGTGAAGGGCGCGGAATTCTGGAACTCGGCATAGAGATAAACGCGGTTGGGCTGAGACATTTTGGGGACGCTCCATGGCGTGGATTGATGCCTCGCTAGCTATGCCCTATGGTTCCCAATGGAAAGTACGCACCTTTTGGTAATATTTGAACCATGTTCCTGCCGGCCAACCCCTATGACATGCGCTGCCCGTCGCGGGAGATGCTGGATCTGATCGGCGGTAAGTGGGCGATCCTGATCCTGTGCTGCCTGCAACAGGGGCCCGTGCGCACAGGATCGCTGATGCGTCAGATCGGCGGCATCTCGCAGAAGATGCTGACCCAAACCCTGCGGGATCTGGAGCAGAACGGATTTGTCGAGCGGATCAGCTATCCCGAGGTCCCACCTCGGGTGGAGTATCGCCTGACCGAGCTGGGCCAATCGCTCAGCGCGCTTGCCCGCACCCTGGAGCAATGGGTTGTCGCCCACTATGAAACCATCCTGGCGCATCGAGACCAACGGCAGGACGAGACGCGGATCGCGCTGAGCCAATAGGGATTTCCGCTGAACTCGGCGTGGAATCTGCGTAACCGGATGGCGCGCCTCGGTTAAATCCACCCCACCAAGCAAAAAGGGCTTCAGGACAAGCATGTCGGCGAACCGCACCGCGCTCTATGGCCTGCCCGATCATGATCTGGCGCCTTGCGCGTCCGACGCCGTGCAGCTGTCGCCGCTGATCGTAGGCTCCACTGATCTGGCGACCGTCGCCGACGAAACCTTCGATGCCGTGACGGCTCGCGCCCCCGCCGGCGCCGTCGAGCGGCGTTATGTGCTGGCGCACGCGCTCCGAACCCTGTCCCCGGGGGGGCGCTTGACGGTGTTCGCCCCCAAGGATCGCGGCGGGCTTCGCCTGAAAAAGGAACTGCAGGCGCTGGGCTGCGAGGTCGGCGAGAGCGCCCGCCGGCACAACCGGATCTGCGTTTGCCTGCGTCCCAGCGTGATCCCGGGCCTGGAAGACGCGCTCAAGGCCGGCGCGCCGCGCCAGATCGCCGAAAATGGCCTCTGGACCCAGCCCGGCGTCTTCAGCTGGGATCGGCTGGACGCGGGTACGAACGCCCTCCTCCAGGTCCTGCCGGCCTTCTCGGGCGTGGGTGCGGATTTTGGCAGCGGCATTGGACTGCTGGCCCTGAATGTGCTGGCCTCGCCGAAGGTCACCAAGCTCACGCTCGTCGAGCTGGATCACCGCGCCGTAGAGGTGTCGCGGCGCAACGTCACCGATCCGCGGGCCGAAATCGTCTGGGCCGATGCGCGTCAGACCGGCCTGAAGGATCTCGACTTCGTCGTCAGCAATCCCCCGTTCCACGAGGGCGGCGGCGAAGACAAGGCGCTGGGCCAAGCGTTCATTCGCGCCGCCGCCGAAGCCCTCCGCAAGGGTGGATCGCTGTGGATCGTCGCCAATCGCCATCTGCCCTATGAGGCCATCCTGGGCGAAAGCTTCAGCAAGGTGCGACTGGTTGGCGAGGGCGGCGGTTACAAGGTCTTCGAGGCGAAGAAATGAGCAAGGCGCTGATGGCGCGGCTGGACCGGCTGCTGGCCAATCTGGGCTATGGCAGCCGCAAGGAGGTCCAGGCCCTGGTCGCCGGCGGCAAGGTCGTGCTCGACGGGACGGTTCTAAAGGACGCCGGCGCTCGCATCGCGGTCGATGCGACCCTGCCGGAGCGGATGACCATTCGTGGCGCGCCCGTCGATCCGCCTGCGCCGCTGGTGCTGATCATGCACAAGCCGCTGGGCGTGGTGTGCTCGCACAAGGAAGACGGCGAGAAGATCTATGATCTGCTGCCCCGCCGCTGGCGCTTGCGGGACCCGGGGCTCTCGACGGTGGGCCGTCTCGACAAGGACACCAGCGGCCTGATCCTGATCACCGACGATGGTGATTTCCTGCATCGGGTCATCTCGCCCAAGCGCCATGTGCCCAAGACCTATCTGGCGACGCTGGACCGGCCACTGAACGGTTCCGAGGGCCAGGTTTTCGCCGCCGGAACGCTGATGCTGGACAGCGAGGAAAAGCCGCTGCTCCCGGCCAGCCTGGACGTGGTGGACGCCCACACAGCCCGTCTGACGATCACCGAAGGGCGCTATCATCAGGTCCGCCGGATGTTCGCGGCGGTGGGCAATCACGTCGTGGCCCTGCATCGCGAGCGGATCGGCGGCATCGCCCTGCCCGACGACCTTGCGGCCGGCCAGCATCGCATTCTCACTGCGGCGGCGGCCGAGCAGGTGTTCGCCGATGGCTGAGCCGATCGTTGTCGACGCGCGGGGCCATCACTGCCCGGTGCCGACCCTGAAGCTGCGCAAGGCGCACGAGGCGGCCGCGCCCGGCGCGGAACTCGTGCTGCTAGCGACGGATCCGATGGCCAGGATCGACGCGCCGCATTTCGCGGGCCAGGTGGGCGCGACGGTTCTCGACGTCACCGACCTGGACGGCGGCGTGATCAGGATTCGGGTTCGGAAGGCGCCTTGAGCGCGATCGGACGCGGGCCTTCCAGAAGGGCGCGCGGCCGCTCATCCAGAGCGATCTCAACCTCGGTGGCCAGCGCCCCGCCGAAGAAAATGGCGTTCACGCTCCACGACAGCCAGATCAGGAAGATGATCACGGCCGAGATCGAGCCGTAGGTCGCGCCCAGATGGACGACCTTCTCGACATAGAAGGCGCTGGCCCAGGACATGAACACGCAGAGCGCAGCGGCGGCCACCCCGCCGGCGATCGAGGCGCGCCAGCCGACGATCCCTCGGGACATGGCGTAGCGATAGACGAGGCTCATCCCGACCACGATGCCGAAGCTGGCCCAGGTCCATTCGGACTGGATCCAGGAGACGCCCTCCAGCGGTCGTAGCTCCAGGGCCGAGTTGAGCAGGCGCAGGGTCAGGAAGATGCCCGACATGATGAAGAGCAGGCCGAAGGCCGCCATCAGGACCAGCAAGGCCATCAGGTTGAAGCCCAGAAAGCCGCGCTGGTTCTCCTCGTCGTGGATGAACGACAGGCCCGCGAGCAGGGCCTTGAAGCCCCGGTGCGCGGCGTAGGCGCCGACGATCAGGACGACGCCGCTCTGCAGCGAAACGGTCTGCCCGGGCGCGTGTGCTAGCCGGGAGAGCTCATCCTGCACGATCGAGCGCGCGCCGGAGGGAATCAGTTCGGCGAGCTTCACCGCCTGCCAGGCGGCGGTCTCCGGCGTCAGGAAGAAGCTGTAGAGGCCGATCAGAATCGCCAGGCCCGGAAAGACGGCCAGCAGCGCGAAAAACGAGACGCCGCCGACATAGAGCATGACGTCGCGCCCCCAGAGCCGGGACAGCGCAAGCCCCAGCACGCGGAGGATTTCGCGGACCCAATGGATCGGATCAAGGTCGAGGTCGCGCCAGCGGATGCGTTGCAGCGGGTCGTGCATCCGCCGGACCATGGCCGCGCGGCCTCTCGAAGTCAAAGACGCGCCGCCTTGGGGAGGCGGCGCGTCTCCGCAGGACGGGCCTGTGAACCGATCGCCGCTTCGAGGGACGGATGGGCGCGACGACCGACCGACGCTCGCACCCTAGAAAATCCCGCCTGAACGGCGCCTGAACGGAATTCAGAGCGCGCCGGAGGCCTTCAGCGCCTCGATCGCCCCAGGGCTGAAGCCCCAGTCGGCCAAGGCCTCGTCATTGTGACCGCCGATCTTCGGCGGCGGTCCTTGGATCGCGCCCGGCGTCGCCGAGAAGCGGGGCGCGGGCGCGGGCTGGGTGACGCCGGCCACCTCGACGAAGGTCTGGCGAGCGGCGTTGTGCGCGTGGCCGGGGGCCTCATCCATGGTCAGGACCGGCGCGAAGCAGACGTCGGAGGCGTCCATGATCGCGCACCATTCGGCCTGGGTCTTGGTCTGGATGACGGCGGCCAGCTTCTCGCGAAGCTGCGGCCACTCCTCGCGGCTCATCTGATGCTGGAACTGCGGGTCGGAAATCCCCGTCTTTTCCAGCAGAAGCAGGTAGAACTGCGGCTCGATCGAGCCGATCGAAATCCACTTGCCGTCCGAGCATTGGTAGGTGTCGTAGAAGTGGGCGCCGCCGTCGAGCAGGTTCGCCCGCCGCCCTTCGCCCCACAGACCGGCGGCCTTGAAGCCGTAGAACATGGCCATCAGCGAGGCCGCGCCGTCGCTCATCGCGCAGTCGATCACCTGCCCCTGCCCGGTCGAGCGCGCGTGGATCACCCCCGCCAACAGGCCGAAGGCCAGATACAGCGCCCCGCCGCCGAAATCACCGACCAGGTTCAGCGGCGGCACCGGCTTGTCGGTCGTGCCGATGGCGTGCAGGGCGCCGGTGATGGCGATATAGTTCATGTCATGGCCGGCCGCCTTGGCGTAGGGGCCGGTCTGACCCCAGCCGGTCATGCGCCCATAGACGAGCCTCGGGTTGCGCGCGAGCGCGACATCGGGGCCAAGGCCCAGGCGCTCCATGACCCCGGGGCGGAAGCCCTCGATCAGGCCGTCGGCTTGCTCCAGCAGCTTGAGGCAGGTCTCGATCGAGTCGGGATTCTTCAGGTCCAGCGCCACGGAACGGCGGCCGCGCGCGGTCACGTCGGACGGCGAGCCGCGCCCCTGGCCCTTGCGGTCGATGCGCACGACGTCCGCGCCCAGGTCCGACAGCAACATGCCGCAGAACGGCCCCGGTCCGATGCCGGCGAACTCCACGATCTTCAGTCCCGAAAGCGGCCCCTGGCCCATGACGCGATCTCCCTGTCGACCCTTCGAACCTGGCCGATTGCGCGCAGTAGAGCGATACTGACGTTCGGTCAGGCAAGCCTGGATCAGCGCCCCGCGAACGATCTTCGATTCGCCCCCAGGCTGCGGCGTTGCGCGGCTTTGAAGGCGCGCACCCTCTGCTATGGTGCAGCGCCGAATCCCGGCGGTCCCGACGGGGGCGGCGTGGCGTGTGTTCGGGCGGAGGTTGGTTTGGCGGTTGACGCCCGGATTCTGATCGTGGCGCGCGATGATGTGCGCGCCGGACCGCTGGCCGAAGGGCTGGACCGGTTGGGCTGGCGCACGATCACCGCGCGCGGCCCCTATGCTGCGCTCGCGGCCTTGGGCGATCTGCCCATCGAGGCGGTGATCGTCGATCTGGCCAGCGCCGGCCCCGAGACCCAGACCCTGGCGCGTCGCCTGAAGGCTGCGGTCGCGCCGCGCCGTCTGCCGGTGATCGCGATCAGCGAACCGGACGCCGATTTCCGCAACCAGGCGTTCGACCTGACGCTCTCCCCGCCCCTGCACCCGTCGCAGGCGGCGCTGCGCCTGGAATCGCTGGTCCGCACCGCGATCGCCGAGGAAGAGTTCGAGCTTCGCCTTGAGACCTTCGGCGAACGCGGCCGCCGCCTCGACCTGCCGGAGCCCTCCGACGCGCCCTACCGCATCCTGGCGGTCGGCGAGCCCGCGCCGCAGTTCCTGGCCCTGTCCAACGCGCTGCAAGCCAGCGGCGCGGAGGTGGTCGGCGCCTTCACGGCCTATACGGCCTTTGATTATCTGCACGAGCGGCCGTTCGACTCGGTGGTGCTGTGGGCGGGCGACAGCCAGCAAGAGGCGCTGTCGATCGCCGCCGGCATGCGCCGCAACACGCGCCTGTTCCACATTCCGGCCCTGCTTTACCTGAAGGCTGAAAGCTATGTGACGATGTCGGAGGCCTTCCATCGCGGCGTTTCCGACGTCGCCTCGCCCGAGACGCCCGAGCGCGAGACGGCCATGCGGGTCATGGAGCTGGCGCGCAATTTCCGTCGCGGCGAATCCATTCGCGGCGCGCTGGAGAAGGCGCGCAGCTCGGGCCTGATGGACGCCGCCACGGGCCTCTTCACCCGTGATCTGTTCGCCGCCCATCTGGCGCGACTGGCCGGCGCCGCGCGCGAGCGGTCGCGGCCGTTGTCGATCTGTGTCCTGCGCGTCGCCGACAAGCCCGAGACCGTCTGGGCGCGCAAGAACGGCTGGCTGGACCGCGCCATTCCGCAGATCGGTTCGATGGTGGGGCGCTTGGTGCGGGTCGAGGATACGCCGGCGCGTTTGGCGACCGAGGTGTTCGCCCTGGCCCTGCCCGCCACCAACCAGAACGCCGCCCGCGCCGCCGCCGAACGGATCGCCGCCGTCATCGGCTGCACCGCCTTCGACGCCGGCGAGGACCGCGCGCCGTTCGTCTGCGAATTCGATATCGGCGTGGCCGAGGTGCAGCCGGGTGAAGGCGCGGTGAAGGCCCTGGAACGGGCCGCCGCCGCCGCGCTCAAGCGCGAGGCGGGCTGACGCTTGTCGCTTGGGGCGCAAGGTCACGCGCCCTATATGGGCCACGTCCTTTAGCGGACGGTGTTTCCGAGGGAGTTCGCCATGAGCCAGCCGCAAGCCATGATCATCGACGTCGTGGCCGATGTCGTCTGCCCGTGGTGCTATCTGGGCTGGCGGCGCCTGAAATCGGCCATAGCCCTGCGTCCCGACCTGAAAGCCCAGCTGATCTGGCGGCCCTACCAGCTGGACCCGACGCTCCCCGAAGACGGCGTCGATCGCAAAGCCTATATGGCCCAGAAGTTCAAGGACCCGGAGAAACTCAAGGCCGTCCATACGGCGCTGGTTGAGGGCGGCGCCGAGGAAGGCATCGTCTTCAACTTCGAGGCCATCGGCCTGTCGCCGAACACCAACGCCGCCCATCGCCTGATCCGCTGGGCCCTGACGGCCGGCGTGCAAGACGAGGTCGTAGAAGCGCTGTTCAAGGCCTATTTCGAGCAGGGTCTCGACATCGGCGATCCCATCGTGCTGGGCGATATCGCCGAGGCGGCGGGGATGGAACGTCTGGTGGTGCTGCAACTGCTCTCTGAAGGGGCCGACAAGGAGGCCGTGGCGCGCGAGCACGCCATGGCCGTCCAGGGCGGCGTGACCGGCGTGCCGTTCGCCATCTTCGCCGGCAAGGTCGCCGTCGTCGGCGCCGAGTCCCCCGAGCGCATCGCCCAGGCGATCGACCAGGCCCTGGCGGCTTAGGGTTTCTCCCTTCCCCTTGATGGGGAAGGGTCGGGGATGGGGTGACTGCTGAGGTGGCGGCCGCGCCCGACATCAGCCGTTGGGTTCACCCCACCCCTACCCCTCCCCATCAAGGGGAGGGGACATTAAAGCCCCTACCCCTTCGCCAGCTTGGCCAGGACCGTCAGGATCTTCTCGGCCGCGTCCAGACGCTGGGCCGGAGTGTCCCATTCGCCCTTGATGACGACCTTCTGATCGGGGCGGACCTTCCAGATCAGGCTGTTCTTGGCGACATGCTGCATCAGCCCCAGCGGGTTGGCGTAGCTGTCACCCCGGAAACTGGCCACCGCGCCCTTGGGGCCGACGTCGATCTTGGCGACATTGGCCTCGCGGCACAGGCCCTTGATGGCCACGACCTTCAGCAAGCTGTCGGTTTCGGGCGGCAGCGGGCCGAAGCGGTCGATCATCTCGGCGGCCAGCGCTTCGCGGTCGGCGGCCTGTTCGGCCTCGGACAGGCGGCGATACAGCGACAGGCGCACATTGAGGTCCGGCACATAGTCGTCCGGGATCATCACGGCCGCGCCGGTGTTGATCTGCGGCGACCAGCCGCGATCCTCCAGCAGGGCTTCCTGGCCTTGACGCTGGCGCAGCTCGGCGACGGCGTCCTCCAGCATCTGCTGGTAGAGCTCGACGCCAATCTCCTTGATGTGGCCGCTCTGCTCGTCGCCCAGGAGGTTGCCGCCGCCGCGCTGGTCAAGGTCATGGCTGGCCAGCTGGAAGCCGGCGCCCAGGCTATCCAGCGACTGCAGCACCTGCAGACGCTTCTCGGCCGACAGGGTCAGCGACTTCTCGACCGGCGTCGTCAGATAGGCGTAAGCGCGGGCCTTGGAGCGGCCGACGCGGCCCCGGATCTGATAGAGCTGAGCCAGGCCGAACATGTCGGCGCGGTGGACGATCAGGGTGTTGGCCGACGGGATGTCGAGACCGCTTTCGACGATCGTGGTGGCGAGCAGCACGTCGTACTGGCCCTCATAGAAGGCCGTCATCACGTCTTCCAGCTGGGTGGCCGCCATCTGACCGTGGCCGACGACGTACTTCACCTCCGGAACCTGCGTGCGGAGGAACTTCTCGATGTCCTCCAGGTCCTTGATGCGCGGCACCACGTAATAGGACTGGCCGCCGCGATACTTCTCGCGCAGCAGGGCCTCGCGCAGGGTCACCGGATCGAACGGGCTGATATAGGTGCGCACCGCCAGGCGATCGACCGGCGGCGTGGCGATGATCGACATTTCTCGAATGCCGCTCAGCGCCATCTGCAGGGTGCGCGGGATCGGCGTGGCGGTCAGGGTCAGCATGTGCACGTCGGCGCGAAGCTCTTTGAGCTTCTCCTTGTGCTTGACCCCGAAGTGCTGCTCCTCGTCGACGATCACGAGGCCCAGATCCTTGAACGACACCTGCTTGGACAGGATGGCGTGAGTGCCGACCACGATCTCGAACTGACCGTTGGCCAGGCCCTCGCGAGTCTCGGCGGCTTCCTTGCCGGTGACCAGGCGCGACAGGCGCGTGACCTTCACGGGCCAGCCCTGGAAGCGGTCCTTGAAGGTCTTGTAGTGCTGGCGGGCCAGCAGCGTCGTCGGGCAGACGATGGCGACCTGCTTGCCGCTCATCGCCACCACGAAGGCCGCGCGCAGGGCCACTTCGGTCTTGCCGAACCCCACATCGCCGCAGATCAGACGGTCCATCGGCTTGCCGGACGACAGGTCTTCCAGAACGTCGTGGATGGCGCTGAGCTGATCGTCCGTCTCCTCGTAGGGGAAGCGGGCGCAGAACTCGTCGAACACGCCCGACGGCGGGTCGGTCTCCTCGACGGTCTTGAGCTGGCGGGCGGCGGCGATCTGGATCAGGCCCTCGGCCATGACCCGTAGGCGTTCTTTCGCCTTGGCCTTGCGACCCTGCCAGGCCGCGCCGCCCAGCTTGTCCAGCTGCACGTTCTCGGCGTCGGCCGCGCCGTAGCGGGTCAAGAGGTCGATGTTCTCGACGGGCAGATAAAGCTTGGCCTCGCCGCCATAGAGCAGGTCCAGGCAGTCGTGCGGCGCGCCCTGTACATCGAGCGTTTTCAGGCCCTCATACCGGCCGATGCCGTGATCGATGTGGACGACGAGGTCGCCCGGCGTCAGGGCGCTGGCCTCGGCCAGGAAGTTGGCGGCGCGGCGCTTCTTGCGCGGGCGGGCCAGGCGATCGCCCAGAATGTCGGTTTCGGAGATGACCGCCAGGCTGTCGGTCTCAAAGCCGTGGTCCAGCGGCAGGACGACCCGCTGGGGGACCTTGGGATCATTGGCCTTGGCCGCCTGCCAGTAGCCGGCATAGGGGATCTTCTTCAGGCCGTGGTCGGCCAGCATGGTTCCCAGGCGCTCGGACGAGCCCTCCGACCACGAGGCGAACAGCACGCGCTTGCCTTCGGCCGCCAGTTTCTTCGCGTGGTCGGCGGTGGCTTCGAAGAGATTGACGCTGTCCTGCGCGCGCTCGGCGGCGAACACCCGGCCAAGCTTGGCGCCCAGGTCGACGACGTCCAGACCCTGAGGCTGGAACGGCGTGAAGCGCCGATGGGTGCGGTCGGAAAGCTCGCGCTCCCATTCCTCGGCGGTCAGGTACAGGGCCTCGGGCGCCAGGGGGCGATAGGCCGACTTGCGATCGGCGCTGGCGCGCGCCTCATAGGCGTCCTGGATCATGGCCAGGCGCTCATCGCGCGCTTCGGTGGCTTGGTTATCGACGCCGATTAGGGCCCCGGCGGGCAGATAGTCGAACAGGGTCGCCATCCGCTCGTAGAACAGCGGCAGCCAGTGTTCGAGACCGGCGCGGCGGCCGCCTTCGCTGACGGCGGCGTACAGCGCATCATCGCCCGGCGCGCCGAACTCGGCGACATAGCCCTTGCGGAAGCGCGAGATGCCGTCGGCGTCCAGCAACGCCTCGCTGACCGGCAGAAGGTCGATCTCCTTCAGTTGCTTAGTCGAGCGCTGGGTCTCGGGATCAAAGGCGCGGATGCTCTCCAACGTGTCGCCGAACAGGTCCAGCCGCACCGGCTCCTCGGCGGCCGGCGGATAGACGTCGATCACCCCGCCCCGGATCGCGAACTCGCCCCGCTCCGACACGGTGGAGGCGCGCGTGTAGCCGTTGACGGCGAAGTAGCGCTCCAGGTCCTTGATATCGACGCTGTTACCGACCTTGGCCGAGTACGAGGCGCGCAGAAGGACATCCTTGGTCGGCACCCGCTGCAGAAGCGCCGGCGCGGCGATCACCAGGATAGCGGCCTTGCTGTCGCCCAGACCCCGCGCCAGACGCGAGAGCGTGGCCATACGGGTGGCCGAGACGCCCGACGACGGACCGATCCGATCGTAGGGCAGGCAGTCCCACGACGGGAAAAGCACCGCTTCGATCTCGGGCGCGAAGAACTTCAGCGCGTCGATGAAGGCCCCGGCCCGGGCGGTGTCGCGCGCGACGAAGGCGGTCAGGCCGCCGCGCGCGCGGGCGATGTCGGCCATGACCAGCGCGTCAAAGCCCTCCGGCGCGCCGGCCAGGGTCAGGCCGCCGGCGGCCTTGGCGATTTGCTTGGCGTCGTAGCTCATGGCGTCAGGCGCCATCACCCGCCGGGCGCGACGCGTGCGCCTGGAACCGGAACGTACGGATCATCGCCATGACGTCCGTTTCGAATTCCGCCGGCGTCGGCTCCTGCCCGACGATCCAGGCGTAGATCTCGCGATCCGACTGTTCGAGCAGCGTCTCGAGCGTGTCGAACTGCTCGGGCGTCAGGTTCGGCCCATGGGTGTCCGCAAACGGCCCCAGAATGAGGTCCGCTTCGCGAAAACCGCGGTGCCAGGCGCGGAAACGAAGGCGTCGAAGGCGGGAGTCGTGGTCTATGGTCATGTGCGGGCGGATATAGAGCGGCGTCAGGGCTTGCGCCACTCCATGATCACGTACCATGGGGCACGTCGGTACCTGTCAGCACGCGACGGATCGCCGCCGGTGGGCGCGGGTTCGTCAAAATGAGTCAGGACGAGGCCCTGCGCCAGGAACCACTGCATGTAGTCCTTCAATGGCCGGTGCCAGTTGATGATCCGGATGCCGCGCCATTCCTCCCACTTGGCGCGAACCGCCAGATAGTGGTCGATAGCGAAGTGGGTGCGTCGCCCTAGAAGGTTTGTCTGCCAGCCGTCTTTGGCGCGGGCGCTGGAAAAGCTGGTCAGGTTGGCGATGAGCAAGGTCCCGCCCGGCTTGAGGACGCGGGCCATCTCGGCGATCGCGCGGTCCGCCGCTTCGATGTCGATCAACGACAGACACGACACCACCAGATCGAAACTCGCGTCGGCGAACGCAAGATCCTCGGCGCGGCCCTCGACATAGGTTCCGCCCGGGCCACGCGCCCGCGCCGCCTCGAGCAGCTCGACGGTCGGATCCAACCCGACCGGATCGAAGCCTTCGGCCCGCAGAATGCGGCAGAACCGCCCTTCCCCGCAGCCGACATCCAGGGCTCGACCGCCGTTCAGTCGGCGCAGGCGTGCGATCATCGGCGCATCGAGAACATAACGCCGACCATAGTCGCCCTGCTCGCCCATATCGGCGATCCAGGCCTTGGCGGAATTTTTCCACCCCCCGTCACTCATCTTTCGAATACTCCGCATCGCCCTCGCGACGATTGACTTTGCCGACTTTCCGCCTATTTATCCCCAACTTCGGAGCAGGTCTGGCGAATCCGCGCCGCCCGCTCGCCCAAGCACGGGCGGCTCCGCAGATCAGCGTGTAATGACTGAATTCACCGACCTAGGGCTATCGCCCACGACCCTGCAGGCGGTCGCCGACACCGGCTATACCACTGCGACCCCCATCCAGGCCCAGGCCATTCCCGTCGCCCTCGCGGGCCAGGACGTCCTCGGCATCGCCCAGACGGGCACCGGCAAGACCGCCGCCTTCACCCTCCCGCTGATCGACCGCTTGCAGTCGGGTCGCGCCAAGGCCCGCATGCCGCGCGCCCTGGTCATCGCCCCGACCCGCGAACTGGCCGACCAGGTGGCCGCCAGCTTCGAGAAGTACGCCAAGGGCACCAAGCTCTCCTGGGCCCTGCTGATCGGCGGCGTGTCGTTCGGCGACCAGGAAAAGAAGCTCGATCGCGGCGTCGACGTGCTGATCGCCACGCCGGGCCGCCTGCTCGACCACTTCGAGCGCGGCAAGCTCCTGATGACCGGCGTGCAGTTCCTCGTCGTCGACGAGGCCGACCGCATGCTGGACATGGGCTTCATCCCGGACATCGAGCGCATCTTCAAGATGACGCCGCCCAAGAAGCAGACCCTGTTCTTCTCGGCGACGATGCCGCCGGAAATCACCCGCCTGACCAAGCAGTTTCTGCGCGATCCGGTGCGGATCGAGGTGGCGCGTCCTGCGACCACCAACGCCAACATCACCCAGCTGTTGGTCAAGGTTCCCTCTTCTGATCCGAAGGCCAAGCGCTTGGCGCTGCGGGCCCTGATCGAAAAGGCCGGCATCGAGACGGGCATCGTGTTCTGCAACCGCAAGACCGAGGTCGACATCGTCGCCAAGTCGCTGAAGGTGCACGGCTATGACGCCGCCCCCATCCACGGCGACCTCGACCAGACCCAGCGGATGAAGACCCTGGCGGACTTCCGCTCGGGCGCGCTGAAGATCCTGGTGGCCTCGGACGTCGCCGCGCGTGGCCTCGACATCCCGGCCGTCAGCCACGTCTTCAACTATGACGTGCCGCACCATGCCGACGACTATGTCCACCGCATCGGCCGCACCGGCCGCGCGGGCCGGACGGGCATCACCTACATGCTGGTCACGCCGGCCGACGACAAGGGCTTCGACAAGGTCATCAAGCTGATCGGTTCGACGCCGGACGAAGAAAAGCTGGACCTCGACTACTCCAACGCCGTCACCGTCAAGCGCGAGGGCGACCGCAAGCGCGGGGGCCGCGACCGTGATCGTGGCGAGCGTGGTGAACGCAGCGAGCGCCCCGCGCGCGGACGCGGTCGTGGCCGCGAGCGCGCCGAAGAAACGGTCGAAGCGCCGGCGGAGGCTGTCGCCGAAATCGTCGACACCCCAGCGATGGCCGAGGAGCGCCCTGCGCGCGAACGCCGGCCGCGCCGTGAGCGCGAGCCCAAGGCCGCCGCGCCTGCGCCGACCGCGGTCGAAGCCGAGCGCCCGGCCCGCGCCGAGCGTCCTGAACGCCCGGTGCGCGGGGTTCAGCCGGTCCGTGACCGCGACGACGATGATCGTCGCGTGGTCGGCTTCGGCTCGGACGTGCCCGCCTTCCTCGCGCGCCCGCCGCGCGGCGCGAAGTAGTCGGCAAGATCCATCGAGGATTACGAAGGCGCCGGGCGATCGTCCGGCGCTTTTTCGTTTGGGGTCGATGCTGCCTACAGCGCGGCGTCGACGAAACTAAGCAGGTCGTCCAGATCCGGCCTGAACGCGAACTTGAAGCCCCGTCTCAGGCGGGCCAGCAACGGCGCGGCGTGAGCTGGACAGGGTGAGGCGCAAACATAGCCGCGCCATTCGACCCCGACCTGGCGACAGGCCGCCCTCACCCACTGACTGGTGAAGTTCGTCGGCTGAATCTCGATCACCCGTGCGCCCCGGGGCAAAAACACAGCATTGGCGAGGGCCGCGCCGCTGGCGCCGACGATGATCTCTGCGTCGCGCATCAAGGCGACCTGCGCGCGCGCACCCAGGGTTTCGGGGCGCACAATGACAAATCCTCGCGCCTGCAAGGCGCGTTCGAAGGCGGCCTCTCCCACCATCACCCGCATCGACTGCCCGCGCCGGGACAGATAGACCCGCCGCGCGCCGGCGCCCTTGGGCGCGTTCGCGGTCACCCGTTCGGCCAGGGTCGCCAGCAGCCCGTTCGGGTGGTGCAGGAAGTGATCCATGCTGGTGGCGAACACCGCGCGTCCAAGACGAACTGCAGGCGCGTCGACTTCCTGAAGCCGCACACCGGGTGTGGCCATGGCGATCAGCTCGCGCTGCCAATCGGTCAGGCGGGGCGCCAGAAGCGGCGTGTCGTGCAGCAGACCCGCCTGCTCCAGGGCCAGGATCGACGGGAGCGCATCAATGACGAAATGACCGTAGTTGAAGCCCGCGCCCCAGGGCATGAACACCGCACCGCCGTCCAGGACCGGAGCGTCCTCCGGCGGCACAAGCCGGGTTCCTCCGGAGGCGACGCCAGGGATCGCGGACAGATCGGCGGAGCCGTGCCGCGCCTCGCCGACCGTGGCGTTATAAAGCGCGCCATCGTTTCCGATCACCGCGCCGAAGCTGGGATACCACCAGCAAGGTCCAACCGCGCAAAGGGCCGGAACATTGACAGGCGGCGGCTCCGAGATCGCGAACGGCCAGGCCGTCGCTTCCGGACCACCCAACACGCCAAGCGGCGCGCCGACTGAAGCGTCATGCTCAGGCGCCCAGGCCACGCCGGTCTCGCCTCGGTCAAAGCGCTCGCGCAGGACGTCCGGCAGCATGGGCGGCAGGTCGCGCGCCTCTACGACGAGGCGCAAGGAAATCGACGCGGTCATGCCCCGCTTGGAGCACGCCGCGCCGCGATTGGCTACTTCTTGATCTGGCCCGCCAGATACTTGCGGATGCCCTCGCCATAGGGCGGCCGCAGGCCCAGCATCGGCGCGATGTCCTTCTTGAGTTGCTGGAACACCGCCTTGCGGTGGCTGAACTCGCGGAAGCCGTCATAGCCGTGATAGGCGCCCATGCCGGCCGGACCGATACCGCCGAACGGCAGGTTCTCCTGGGCCACGTGGAAGATCACGTCATTGACCGTGACGCCGCCGCTGGTGGTGCTCTCCAGCACCCGGTCCTTCTCGGCCTCGTCGGTCCCGAACCAATAGAGCGCCAATGGGCGGTCGTGGGCGTTCACATAGTCGACCGCCTCGTCGACGGTCTTGTAGCCCTTCACCGGCAGCACAGGACCGAAGATCTCTTCCTGCATCACCTTCATGTCGTCGGTGGGGTCGAGGATCAGGGTCGGCGGAATCTTGCGGTGCTCTTGCTGCGACAGATCCTCGCCGGCCGGATTGATCTCGATAACCCGAGCGCCCTTGGCGCGAGCGTCGTCGACATAGCCTTTGACCCGATCATAGTGGCGCTGGGCCACCACAGCCGTGTAGTCGGGATTGTCCTTGATCGTCGGGAAGTAGCGGCTGACCGCGGCCTGGGCTTCCTTGACGAAGGCTTCGACGTCTTCCTGCGGGGCCAGGACATAGTCGGGCGCCAGGCAGATCTGGCCGGCGTTCAGGGTCTTGCCGTTCATCACCCGAGCGGCGGCGGTCGCCATGTCGGCGCCGCGCGAGAGGATCACCGGGCTCTTGCCGCCCAACTCGAGGGTGACGGGAACAAGGTTTTCGGCGGCGGCGCGCATCACGTGCTTGGCCACCGAGGTCGCGCCGGTGAACACCAGGTGGTCGAAGGCCAGGCCCGAGAACGCCTGACCGACCTCCGGCCCGCCGACGAAGACGGCGACTTCCTCCTCGTTGAACGCCTTGGCGAACATGGCCTTCAGCAGATCGGACGTCGCGGGCGTGAACTCGGACGGCTTGATCATCGCGCGGTTGCCGGCGGCGAACACGCCCGCCAGCGGTGCAAAGGTCAGGTTGACCGGGAAGTTCCAGGGGCTGATCACCCCGACCACGCCCTTGGGCTGCCACTGCACCGTCGCCTTGGCCCCGAACAGACCCAGGATCGCCGGCGTCGTCTTGTGCTTCTCCGGCTTCATCCACTTGGTCAGATGCTCGCGGGCGTGCTTCAGCGGGCCGATCGAGCCGGCCACGTCCGTCAGCGACGTCGCCTCGGGCGATCGGGAGCCGAAGTCTTGATTCACCGCCTTGGCGATCTCGGCCTGGTGCCCGACCAGCAGGTCAATGCACCGGTTCAGCCATTGGATTCGCTTTTCAGCGCTGGGCGGACCATCCCGAAGATGGGCGGCCTTCTGGCGCTGCAACACGTCGTTCATCACCGCCTTGTGCGCGTCGGAAGACAAATTCACCGGTGCGTTCATGGACTGGTCGCTCCTCCCAAGGTCCGGCCGATGGCGCGGAACTCATCTTATCAATGATCACCATGCGGGAGGCGGCGCTAAGACGCAAGTGAACGTCGTTCGTTCTTAACGCCTCGTAAGAACTCTACAGCTTAGGCTGCAAACCCAAGCGATCGGCATTGCCGCAAGGGCAACGTCATCGAGGGAAGAGAACATGTCGGACGTCGAAACCACGCTGCGCGGTCCAGAGGCCTACAAGATCGCCTCGCGCGCTCTGGAGCTTATGGAACGGCATCAAGTCTGGCCGACCGCGCTGAACTTCGAGCTCTGGACGCACTATGTGGCCGACCCGAATGGCGCACTGGCGCGTGAGCTGACCCGACTGATCTCGCTGGGCGAGCCGATGACCGAACTGGTCAGCGAAGAGCTTGCCGCGACGTTCCTGCCCAAGGCGCGTCTGAACGAACAGATCCGCGATGCGGGCGACATTCTGTCCAAGGAACTGGAGGCGGTTTCCAAGGCGATCCAGAACGCCCAGAAGTCCAACGCCGCCTTCGGCCAGGAACTGGCCGGCGCGAGCAAGAGCCTCGACACCCAGACCGACGTCGCCTCGATCAAGGCGGTGGTCGGCAGCATCGCCGAAGCCACCCGCCGGGTGCACAAGGAAAACCAGTCGCTGGAGGCGCGTCTCGCCGACTCCACCGCCGAAGTCGAACGCCTGCGCGAACATCTGGAGCAGGTGCGACGCGACGCCACGACCGACGGCCTGACCAATCTGGCCAACCGCAAGGCCTTCGACGACGAACTCGACCGCGCCTGCGCCGAGGCCGAGGAAGGTGGCACGACCATCTGCCTGGCGGTGCTCGATATCGACCACTTCAAGGGCTTCAACGATACCTGGGGCCACCAGACGGGCGACCAGGTCATCCGCTATGTCGCCTCGGTCATCGGCCGTGTCGCCGCCCCGCCCCGCTTCGCCGCCCGCTACGGCGGCGAGGAGTTCGCGATGATCTTCCCCCGCGAAGCCGCCTCGGTGGTGGCGACCACGCTGGAGGAAATCCGCGTCGAGGTGTCGTCGCGCATGCTCAAGCGCCGCTCGACCAACGAGGACCTGGGCGCGATCACGGTGTCCTCGGGGTTCGCCGAGCGTAAGCCGGGCGAGTCGGGCCACTCGGTGATGGAACGGGCGGACGCCGCGCTCTACGCCTCCAAGCGTGGTGGCCGCAATCGCGTGACGGCCGCGGAGTCCATGCCCGGCGCCGCCAACGCCGCCTGACCTTTTTCAGCAGAAGACCTACCTTTGCGCCGCCGGTCCCTGATCGGCGGCGTTTCTGTTTCTGAAGATTTCGCTAGCCTTCCCAAGGGGCAAAGGCGCCTAGACTCGCCCCCAACGAACACAGGGAGGCTCCGCCGTGGACTATCAGAAGATCCGTGTCTCGACGCAGGATGGCGTCGCCACCGTCACCCTCGCCGATCCGACCACACTGAACGCGGCCAGCCCGGAGGTCGCGCGCGAACTGCATCATGCCTTCTCGTCGATCGCCGCCGGCAAGATCGAGGCGCGCGCCGTGATCCTCACCGGTGAAGGTCGTGGCTTTTGCTCGGGCGCCAACCTGTCGGGCGGCGGCGCCGCCGGTCGCGAGGCGGACGTCGACGGCAAGCCCGACGCCGGCTCGGCGCTGGAAACCGTCTACAATCCGCTGATGACCCTGCTGCGAGACTTTCCGCTGCCGATCGTCACGGCGGTGAACGGTCCGGCCGCCGGGGTGGGCTGCTCAATCGCGCTGATGGGCGACCTGATCGTCGCCGCCGAGAGCGCCTATTTCCTGCAGGCGTTCCGCCGCATCGGCCTGGTGCCCGACGGCGGCTCGACCTATCTGCTGCCACGCCTGATCGGCAAGGCGCGGGCCATGGAGATGATGCTGCTGGGCGACAAGATCCCGGCCGCCACGGCCCTCCAGTGGGGCCTGGTGAACCGCTGCGTGCCGGATGCCGAGCTGATGGTCACGGCCCACGCCCTGGCGCAGGAACTGGCCAAGGGGCCGGCCGCGCTGGGCGTCATTCGCAAGCTGGTCTGGGACAGCCTCGACAGCGACTGGACCGGCCAGTTGCACGCCGAGCGCAAGGCCCAGAAGATCGCCGGCAAGACCGAGGACTTCATCGAAGGCGTCACCGCCTTCCTTCAGAAGCGCGCGGCGGTGTTCAAGGGGCGGTAGCGGCTTTCGCCTGCAGCGCCAGGAGGATCCCCACCGCCTCCTTCGCCCGCTCTACAGGCACAAAGACATGGTCGTGGTGTAGCGCCGCGACCATGTTGCAGGCGATCCCGGCCTCGGCGAGCGCACCGGATACGGCGGCGGTCAGACCCACGCCATCGAGGGCCGAATAGACGTTCAGGGTGATCAGGGCCATCGGCGCCTCGACGGGAAACCCCGCCGCCTCCGCCGCGCTGCGCTCAAGGATCAGGCTGACGCCTTCCGCCTCGCGGAACATCGCCAGCGGCTGCACGAGCGTCCAATCCCGGTCGCCGGCGGCGCAGAACACGTACTGGCCGGACTTCAGCTCCGGCGTCATGCCCGCGAGCATTTCCCCAGCATCGCGAACGACTTGCGTCACTTTTCTGGGGTTCCGAGATAGGGCTTGTAGCTCTTTTCCTCCACGATCTCAGATCCGGCCGCTTCGTTGATGGCGCGCTTGATGGCGGCGCGCTTGTCGTTGTCGATATAGACGCGGCGCGCCAAGGCCACGAAGTCCGGCCCGAAATCCTGGCGACGCTCGCAGTCGCGCTTGCCGTCCTCGATGTCCCAGAGCGCGGCGTTGACGATGGTCAGCTCTTCGGTGAGCCGGGCGATCTCGGCGTTTTCCGGCAGGTGCTCGCGGGCCGTCGTCTCCAGCAGCGCCAACTCCTTGCGAACATTGGCCTCCTTGGCCGGATCGCCGATGCGCTGAGCCTTGACGCGCAGGATGGTGATCTTGTCGACCAGTTCGCCCGCCGAGATCGGCGCAAGGATGGACATTCAGGACGCTCCGGAAACCAGCTGCTCGAGCGCCCCCCAAGCCGCTTCGACCGGCAGGGCGCCCATATCGCTTCCGTAGTCCTCCGCGACCAGCATCTCAAGCCGCTGGGCGGCGGGACGGAACTTCACCGCCTTGCGGCGGTCCTGCTGCAGCGACAGCAAGGGCGTGCCGCCGGCCGCCAGCATGTGGCCGGGTCCAGCGTCATTGGCGACCCCGGCGGCCATGCGTCCGGCCAGGGCGATGACCAGCAGCGGCCCTTTCACGGGCAGACCGTCTGTGCGGTTGCGCTCGGGCTGCAGCGCCTGAGGAACCTCGCGTGCGGCGATCGCCGCGTCATCGGCCTCGTCCGGGCCAAACAGGAAGACCGGCGTCCAGCCCTTGGCGAGTACGCGGCGCGCCAGTTCCAGGTAGTTCGCCAGCGGCCAGCGCTTGTCCTGTCCGCCGGCGCCGGGGGCGAGGCCGACATAGGTCGGGCCGGCCGGCAACAGAAGCTCCGCAGCCTTCAGCGCGTCGGGATGGGTCAGGGTCAGGGGCCTTGGCCCGCCCTGCCCGTCCGTCGCCAGATCCAGCAGTCGCGCCAGACGGTCGGTCACCGCAACCGGCCAGTCCTGGCGCCTCGCCTGACGCGCGGCCGAGACGAAACGCCCGGCGCAGCCCCGCTTGGCGACTCCGCTGCGGCGCAGGTTCTCCTGGGTGTCGATGACGAGATCGAACCTGCGCCCGCCGAACGGCCTGGACCACGGCAAGCTGTCCAGCGCCGCAGCGCCGTTGGCGCCCTCCAGGATCACCTCGTCGATGGAGCCCGCCACGACGGCCTTCAGCGGCCCCGTATAGACGGTCTCGCCCTTGGCGGCGCACCAGCTGATCCGCGCGCCGGGAAACGCCGCGCGCAGGCCGGCGATGAAGGGCAGCTTGATCAGCCCGTCGCCGATCACCTCGGCCATCGAATACACAAGAACCGTCTGGACCATGGCCGTGTGTCGCCGCCTCGTCGATCACGGTCAATCACGGAAATGTAAGTGAGCACTCACTTGCGAGTTTCAAGCAGTGTGCGAAGCTCCCGTCATGAGCGCGAAACCCCGCATCCAACGCGCGGCGCTGGAGGCCTTCGTCACCGAAGGCGTCGACGCGGCGACCACCAAGACCATCGCCGCCCGGGCCGGCGTCTCCGAAGGCGCCATCTATCGCCACTGGAAGAGCAAGGACGCCCTGGCGCTGGGCCTCTTCATGGACTGCCACCGCCGCCTCTCGACCCTGATCGCCGACGAGGCCGCCGCCGCCAGCGGCATCAAGGCCAAGGCCGCTGCGCTGGTGAGCGCCTACTGCGCGGTGGCCGATGAGGACTGGTTGCTGTTCTCGTTCCACCTGCTGCAGCTGCACCACTTCCTGCCCTACTACCAGGAAGACGGCCGCGATCCGGTCACCCTGGTCGAGGACCTGATCAAGCGGGCGATGATCAACGCTGAGATGCCGCCGGGCGATCCGCGCGTGCTGGCCGCCATGGCCATCGGCGTGATCACCCAGACCGCCCAAAACAAGGCCTATGGCCGATTGGGCGACGACGCCCTCTCCGCCCACGCCCCCCTGATGACTGCGGCCGTCCAGGCCGTGCTGTTCGCGCGATGAAAGGACACCCTTCGATGCGCAGCGTTTTGTTCAACGCCTACTATTGGGTTCTGTCGATCTTCTACGGCTTGTCAGCGGCCTTCGCGGCGCTGGCGCCTGGACGCGAGGCCGTGACCTTCACCCTGCGGCTCTACAGCCGCCGGATGCTGTGGGCGCTGGACACCCTGGCCGGCGTCAAGGTGCAGGTGAAGGGCCAGGAGAACCTCCCCGCCGGGCCCTGCATCATCGCCGCCAAGCACCACAGCTGGGGCGACGGCTTTGTGATGTTCGCCCATGTCGACAACCTCAGCTTTGTCACCGGCGACCACCTGGAAAAGTTCCCGCTGGTCGGGACCATCCTGAAGAAGTTCGGCGCCATTGTTGTCGACAGCTGCGGCGGGCCCGAGGCACGCGAGGCGCTGTCCAAGAGCGCCGCCCAGGTCGCGGCCGAGGGTCGTCGCATCCTGATCTATCCGGAAGGCCACCTGGCCGCACCGGGTGAGCATTTCCGCTACCGCACGGGCGTCTACTACATGAGCAAGGACTTCGGCCTGCCGGTCGTGCCGGTGGCCACGAACCTCGGCTGCTTCTGGCAGCAGACCGAGAAGAAGAAGACGCCCGGCATGGCGACCATCCAGTTCCTGCCCGCCCTGCCACAGGGCCTGGAGAAGGACGCGTTCATGGCGCTGATGCAGACGACGATCGAGGGGCGGACGAATGAGCTCATCGCCCAGGCGCGCGGCGAGGCGGTGAAGCCTTCGGTGCTGGTGGAGCCTGGTGGCAAGAAGACTGCCTCCGCCCCGGCCGAGCCCGCCGCTGCGTCCCTTCTCCCATAGGGAGAGGGTGGTCCGAAGGACCGGTGTGGGCTTAGGACTAAGCCGGCTGAGGCTATAGCCCCTCACCCTGCCCTCTCCCTCTGGGAGAGGGTTCGCTAGAGCGATCAGACCTCGACCGGACACTCCGCAGGAACGCCCGCGAACGTTCCTTCAGCCCGCCGCTTGGCGAAGTGGGTCTGGGCGCAGTCGCTGGAGCACAGGAGGCCGGTGTCCGACCAGTAGAGCGGCGCCTCGTCCTCATGCTTGAAGCGCGGAGCGCCCCACGGCAGGCCGCATTCGACACAGGACGGCGTTTTCGCCAGCATCAGTCCAGGGCCTCAGCGGCCGGCTGGATCGTCACGCTCTCACCGCAGCCGCAGGCGTCGGTTTCGTTCGGATTGTGGAACACGAACTTCGAGGACAGCTTGGTGACCTCGTAGTCGATCTCGGTCCCGACCAGGAACAGCACCGCCTTGGGCTCGATCAGGATGGTGACGCCCTTGTCCTCGACGACTTCGTCGATCGGGCCCTTTTCCTTGGCGTATTCGAAGACGTATTCCTGGCCCGCACAGCCGCCGTTCTTCACACCGACCCGCAGGCCCGCATAAGGCTGGTCAGCCTTGTCCATGATCTCCTTCACGCGCGCGGCCGCAGCCTCGGTCAGGGTCACGACCTTGGGGCGCGGGCGGCGGGGACGGATGGCGATCGTGGGTTCCATGGGCTCGAACTCCCTTTATCCGACCTCCCCGGCGAATGCCGGGGTCCAGATCCATCCGGAACGGCTCCGGGCTTCACCTGGGTCCCGGCGTTCGCCGGGAAGATCGGAAGAAAGATACTAGAACATATTCAACTGCAACTTGGCCTCGTCGCTCATGCGCGAGGCGTCCCACGGCGGGTCGAACGTGAGTTCGACCGTGCAGGACTTCAGGCCCGGGATCTCCATGACCGCGTCCTTGACCCAGCCCGGCATCTCGCCGGCCACCGGGCAGCCCGGCGCGGTCAGGGTCATGTCGATGGCGACGTCCTTGGAGTCGCTGACATCGACCTTGTAGATCAGGCCCAGCTCATAGATGTCGACCGGGATTTCCGGGTCATAGACGGTCTTCAGCTTTTCGATCAGCTGGTCCGTCAGCCGGTTCAGCTCGTCCTGGGTCAGAGCCGTAACGGTTTCCTGGGAGGCGGCGTCGGTCATCGGGAGCTCAACTGAAGAAACTGCAGGCCTTGGCCAGCGCGTCGACGAACGCATCGGCCTCGGCCTCGGTGTTATATAGGGCGAAGGAGGCGCGCGCGCTCGACGTGACGCCAAAGCGGCGCATCAAGGGCTCGGCGCAGTGGGTCCCGGCGCGCACGGCGACGCCGTAGCGATCCAGCACCTGGGCGATGTCGTGGGCGTGGGCGCCCTCGACCGTAAAGGACAGCACCGCGCCCTTGCCGGGCGCCTCGCCCAGGATCCGCACGCCGTTGACGCCGCGCAGGCGCTCGGCGACCCGCTCATAGAGGGCGTGCTCGTGGGCGAAGACGGCGTCGCGGTCCAGGCCGTTCAGCCATTCTATCGCCGCGCCCAGGCCTACGGCCTCCAGGATCGCCGGGGTGCCGGCTTCGAAGCGATGCGGCGGGTCGGCATAGGTGATCTTGTCCAGCGCCACCGAGGCGATCATCTCGCCGCCGCCCTGGTACGGCGGCAGGGCCGCCAGCCGCTCGGCCTTGCCGTAGAGCACACCGATGCCGGTCGGGCCATACAGCTTGTGACCGGAGAAGACATAGAAATCGACGTCCAGCGCCTTCACATCCACCTTGGTGTGAACCACGCCCTGGCAGCCGTCCAGCAGCACCGGTGCGCCGGCGGCATGGGCGAGGCGGACGATCTCGGCCACATCGTTCACGGTGCCCAGTACGTTGGACATGTGGGTGACGGCGACCATCTTCGTCTTGTCCGACAGCAGGCCCTTATAGGCCTCCATGCCCAGGCGCCCGTCGTCCAGCACCGGGATGAACTTCAGGACCACGCCCTTGCGCTCGCGCAGGAAGTGCCAGGGCACGATGTTGGCGTGGTGCTCCATCTCCGACAGCACGATCTCGTCGCCGGCGTTCAGCGACAGGCCCAGCGAGCTGGCGACCAAGTTCACCGCCTCGGTCGCGCTCTTGGTCCAGACGACCTCGTCGCGCTCGGCGTTGATGAAGCGCGCGACGGTTTCGCGCGCGTTTTCATAGGCTTCGGTCGTTTCGTTGGCGAGCGTGTGCAGGCCGCGATGGACGTTGGCGTAGGAGGTCCGCGCCAGGCCCATCATCGCGTCCAGCACTGCGTCGGGCTTCTGGGCGCTGGCGGCGCTGTCGAGATAAATCAACGGCTTGCCGTGGACTTCTCGCGCCAGGATCGGGAACTGGGCGCGGATCGCGGCGACGTCGTAGGGGGCGTCAAAAGCCATCAGGCCTCACTCCCCAGCTTGCGGGCCACCCAGGCGGCGGCGAGCTCACGCGCGCCCTCGTGCGCGATCCGCTCGATCACTTCGCCCACGAAGGCCACGGTCAGCATGGCCTTGGCCTCGGCCTCGGGGATGCCGCGCTGCTCGGCGTAGAACAACACTTCGTCGTCCAGCGCGCCGATCGTGTTGCCGTGGGCGCAGGAGACGTCGTCGGCGAAGATCAGCAGTTCGGGCTTGGCGTCGATCTCGGCCTTGTCGGACAGGATCAGGGCGTGGTGGCCCATCCGCGCGTCGGTCTGGTCGGCGCCCTTCTCGACGACGATCCGGCCCTGGAACACGCCGCGCGCCTGGTCGGTGACCATGCCCTTGGTCAGCTGGCTGGTGACGCCATCGAGGCCGCCGTGGGTGACGACGCTGGTCAGGTCGGCGTGGCGCTGGCCATCCAGCAGATAGGCGCCGTCGAGGCGGACCTCGGCATGGGCGCCGGGGTGGCGGACGCGGGTCTCGATCCGTTGACGACGCGCGCCGCCGGTCAGGACGGTCTGAGCGAACTTGGCGCCGGGCGCGAGCGTCACCTCGGCGGTGACGACATTGACCGCCTCGGCGTCATCCTCGACCAGCACGATCCGCTCCAGCGAGGCGCCCTCGCCCACAGCGATGTCCAGCGCGACGTCGGAGACGTAAGATCCGGCGCGGCCTTCATGGCTTTCGAGCAGGACGAGGCTCTCGCCCGGCTTAACGACGATGGCGTGGCTGGCGCCCTGCGCGGCCTTATCGGCCAGGGCGACGAAGCGCAGGGCGACGACGCCCGAGGCGGCGTCGGACGCCGTCACGCGGCGGCCGTTGACGAATACAGTCTCGGCGTCGGCCAGGCCCGCGAACGGACCGGCCGGAACCTCGCCGTCATGCGCCGGCGCGACCGGCGGCAGGGTCTTGAGAAGGCCCCGCAGGTCGGTCCAGCGCCAGTCCTCGTCGCGCCGCGACGGCAGCGCCGAGAGGTCGCCGGTCTTGAGGGCGATGGAAAGGGTCAAGCCGCCGCCCCCACGATGCGGTCATAGCCTTCCGCTTCCAGCTGCAGCGCCAGCTCCGGACCGCCCGAGGCGACGATGCGGCCTGCGGCCAGCACGTGGACCTTGTCGGGTTTGATGTGGTCCAAGAGGCGCTGGTAGTGGGTGATGACCAGCATGCCGCGCTCGGGGCTGCGCAGGGCGTTGACGCCTTCGGAGACGATCTTCAGGGCGTCGATGTCCAGGCCGCTGTCGGTCTCGTCGAGGATGAGGAACTTCGGCGAAAGCATGGACATCTGGAAGATTTCCATCCGCTTCTTCTCGCCGCCCGAGAAGCCGACGTTCAGGCCGCGCTTGAGCATCTCGAAGTCGATCTTCAGAGACGCGGCCTTCTCCTTGGCCAGCTTCAGGAACGCCGGGGCGGCGATCTCGTCCTCGCCACGCGCGCGGCGCTGGGCGTTGAGGGCGGTGCGGATGAAGGTCAGGGCCGGAACGCCCGGGATTTCAAGCGGATACTGGAACGATAGGAACAGGCCCTTGGCGGCCCGCTCGTTGGGCTCCAGGGCCAGCAGGTCTTCGCCATTGAGCGTCGCCGCGCCTTCGGTGACCTCATAGCCGTCGCGGCCGGTCAGCACATAGGACAGAGTCGATTTGCCGGCGCCGTTCGGCCCCATGATCGCGTGGACCTCGCCGGCCGGCACGTCCAGCGTGACGCCCTTCAGGATCGGCTTGTCCTCGACGCGGGCGTGAAGGTTCTGGATGGAGAGCATTGTTGTCATTTCGCATTCTCCTTCTCCCCTTGCGGGAGAAGGTGGCCCGCGAAGCGGGTCGGATGAGGGGTCGAAAAGCGGATCGGGTTGGCGCGACGGGCGGGTCGGCGAGACCCCTCATCCGTCGGCTGCGCCGACACCTTCTCCCGCAGGGGGAGAAGGGAATGTGCGATCGGGCTCATCCCACGCTGCCCTCCAGGCTGATCGCCACCAGCTTCTGGGCCTCGACGGCGAATTCCATGGGCAGTTGCTGCAGCACGTCCTTGACGAAGCCGTTGACCAGCAGGGCCACCGACTCCTCTTCCGAGAGGCCGCGCTGCTGGCAGTAGAATAGCTGGTCGTCCGAAAGCCGCGTGGTGGTGGCCTCGTGCTCGAACACCGATTGGCCGTTACGGGCCTCGATATAGGGCACGGTGTGGGCTGCGCAGTCCTTGCCGATCAGCAAGCTGTCGCACTGGGTGAAGTTGCGCGCACCCTTAGCCTTGGGGTGGGCCGAGACGAGACCGCGATAGGTCGAGGTCGACTTGCCGGCGCTGATGCCCTTGGCGACGATCCGCGAGCGGGTGTTGGCGCCCAGGTGGATCATCTTGGTGCCGGTGTCGGCCTGCTGGTGGCCGTTGGTCACGGCGATCGAATAGAACTCGCCCGAGCTGCCCTCGCCGCGCAGCACGCAGGACGGATACTTCCAGGTGATGGCCGAGCCGGTCTCGACCTGGGTCCACGATACCTTGGAGCGATCACCGCGGCAGTCGGCGCGCTTGGTCACGAAGTTGTAGATCCCGCCCTTGCCGGTCTGCGGATCGCCCGGGTACCAGTTCTGAACGGTCGAGTATTTGATCTCGGCGTCGTCCAGCAGGACGAGCTCGACGACGGCCGCGTGCAGCTGGTTCTCGTCTCGCATCGGGGCCGTGCAGCCTTCCAGATACGAGACGTAGGCGCCCTTGTCGGCGATGATCAAAGTCCGCTCGAACTGCCCGGAATCCTTGGCGTTGATCCGGAAATAGGTCGACAGCTCCATCGGGCAGCGCACGCCCGGCGGGACGTAGACGAACGAACCGTCTGAGAAAACCGCGCTGTTCAGACAGGCGAAATAGTTGTCCGAGGTCGGCACCACGCTGCCCAGGTACTGGCGGACGAGGTCCGGGTGTTCGCGGACCGCCTCGCTCATCGAGCAGAAGATGACACCGGCCTGGGCCAGCTCCTTCTTGAAGGTGGTCACGACGCTGACGCTGTCGAACACCGCGTCGACAGCGTAGCGCGGCGCGCCTTCAACGCCGGCCAGAACTGCCTGCTCTTTCAAAGGGATGCCGAGCTTTTCGTAGACGGCCAGCAGCTCCGGATCGACCTCGTCCAGGCTCTTGGGGCCCTCCTTGGTCTTGGGCGCGGCGTAGTAGTAGGTGTCCTGGTAGTCGATCGGCGGATAGCTGACCTTAGCCCAGTCGGGCTCGTCCATCGCCAGCCAGCGGCGATACGCTTCCAGCCGCCACTCCAGCATCCACGCCGGCTCGTCCTTCTTGGCCGAGATGAAGCGCACGATGTCCTCGGAGAGGCCCTTGGGGGCGAACTCCTGATCGATATCGGTGGTAAAGCCGTGCTCGTACTTCTCGAGCGCGGCGACGGTTTCGACAGTCTCTTTGACCGCGGCCATTAAGCCACCTCCCGGCGCCGTGCGCCGATACGCTTCCAGGCGGCGAGCCAGGCGTCGCCGCACTTGATCCAATCGTCTTCCGTGCTCGCCCAGCCGCCGCTGACCCGCAGGGCGAACGGAGCCAGATCAGCCCGGCCCATGGCGTCCACCACACGGCTGACCTTGACCTTGCCCGACGAGCAGGCGCTGCCGGCGCTGACCATGACGCCGGCCAGATCCATGGTCATGACCTGGACCTCGGAGCCGAAGCCCTCGCCTGCAAAGCACAACGTCTGGGGAAGACGATCAGCACCTTCGCCCAGCACGACCGCGCCCTGCGCCTTGACCCGCTCAGCCAAGGCGTCGCGCCATTGGGCCTGTTCGGCCGTCGAGGCAAGCGTCTCACGCCCCACCTTGGCGGCCGCGCCGAACGCGGCGATCCCGGCCACGTTCTCGGTGCCGGCCCGACGGCCGCGCTCCTGACCGCCGCCGTGCAGGCGACGGGTCACGGTCGCGCGGGTTCCGGCGATCAGGGCGCCGACGCCCTGCGGCCCGCCCAGCTTGTGAGCCGATAGCGCCAGGGTGTCGGCGCCGAGGCCCGAGAAGTCGATGGCGATCTTGCCGGCCGCCTGGACGGCGTCGACATGCAGCCAGCCGTCGCGGGCGCGCACCAGGGCCGAGGCCTTATCCACAGGCTGGATGACGCCCGTCTCGTTGTTGGCCAGCATCAGGCAGACCAGGGTCTTTCCTGACTTTTCAAGCGCTTGCGCCAGCCAGTCGAGATCGGCGACGCCATGGTTATCCACAGGCAAGGCCTCGACCGGCAAGCCAGAGGCCTTGGCCGTCTCCATCACCGCGTCATGTTCGATGGCGGAAATGATGATGCGTTCGACGCCGGCGGCCTTGGCGCTTTCGATGGCCAGGGCGTTGGCCTCGGTGCCGCCGCTGACGAAGGTCACCGAGCCGGCCGGCACGCCGACCAGGGCGGCGACCTCGGCGCGAGCGCGCTCGACCAGATCCCGCGCCGCGCGGCCGGCGGCATGGACCGATGAGGGGTTGGCCGGGCTCTCGAGGGCGCGCAGCAGCGCGTCCTTCGCCTCCGGCCGCAGCGGGGCGGTGGCGTTGTAGTCGAGATAGACCGAGGGTCGGGAAGCGTTCACTCGGCCGCGATCTCCATCGGGCGGCCCATCATACTTCCTTGGGGGCGGAGCTCGCCGGCCAGCACGTCGGCGACCGAGACGGAAGCCAGATAGCCGTGGATCTGGCGGCCCATCTCTTCCCAGAGATTATGCGTCATGCACCGCTCGCCGCCGGCCATGCAGCCCTTGGCCTGACCCTTGGTGAAGTTGCAGCGGGTGGCGCGCAGCGGCTCGTCCACCGCCAGGACGATGTCGGCGATGAAGGTCTCATCCGAGGCCTTGGCCAGGCGATAGCCGCCGCCGGGACCCCGGGCGCTGATCACCAGACCCTTGCGGCGCAGGCGCGCGAAAAGCTGTTCGAGATAAGAAAGCGAGATCTGCTGGCGCGCGGCGATCTCGGCCAGCGCCACGGCGCGACCATCGCTTTCGTCCTGGCGTTTGGCCAGGTCGGTCATCGCCATCACGGCGTATCGGCCTTTGGTGCTCAGGCGCATCAGCCTTACCCCTTGCAGATTCCGCGCGCATCGGCTTTTGCGTGTGCTACAAGCCGCGACTTCGCGCGCGGACCATCTGTCCGCATTGCGGCTGCGATTTAGGAAGACCAAGCGCGGCGGTCAAGTATTCCGGCCCCTAAAAAGCCGGGCTCCGCCGTCGCCAGCTGAAGGGGACGATATGCCTGATGTGATTTTGACCGGCGCGTCCGGCCGGATCGAGGGTCGCTATTCTCCGGGCAAGACCGAGACGGCGCCGATCGCCCTGATCCTGCACCCGCACCCCAAGGCCGGCGGTCACATGAACCACCCGGTCTCGGTGCAACTGTACCACCTGTTCATGAAGCGCGGTTTTGCGACCCTGCGCTTCAACTTCCGCGGCGTGGGCCGCAGCCAGGGCGAGTTTGACGCCGGCATCGGTGAACTGGCCGACGCGGCCACGGCTCTGGACTGGCTACAGACGTCCAACCCGGCCGCCAGCCAGACCTGGGTCGCCGGCTTCGACTTCGGCGCCTATATCGGCATGCAGCTCCTGATGCGCCGCCCGGAAACGGACGGCTTCATCTCGGTGTCGCCGCCGACCAACATGTACGACTTCAGCTTCCTGGCCCCCTGCCCGGCCTCGGGCCTGTTCCTGACGGGCTCGGCCGACACCATCACCCCCCCGGTCGAGGTGGAGCGGGTGGTCACCAAGCTGCGCACCCAGAAGGGCATCACAATCGACTACGAAGTCATCGACAAGGCCACCCACTTCTGGGCCGAGCACCTGCCCAGCGTCGAAAAGAGCGTCAGCGACTATCTCGACAAGCGCCTGGCGGAAAATCCGATCTAGGACTTCAAGTCCAAACGCTTAAAAGGCCTCCCTTCGGGGAGGCCTTTTTCGTTTCAGGGGTGTCGGTAAAGGTTAGAAGCGTCCCTGCCACAAGCTATGGCTTGTCAATAGTACGAGGCGATCGCGGCGACCTGCTAAACTGGTCTCTGCTACGCCATGACGCGAGGTTAAAGCCGCTGAAGGTGCGCCTTCTTTTGGCAGCACACCGTCTGCGATTTCTAGATGGATTACTCTTTCGGCTTCAGGTCTTGTATTATCTGCGCATCGATCCAATATAAATCTGATTGAGAGCCCGCCTTGCCGTTTGCATTAGGCACCATTCGATTGAAGAAGAGATATTTTCCGTCAGGCGTGACCTGCGCCCCACCTTCTCCGGCTTCTGTATTTACCTTGTCCCCCAGATTGATAGCTTCACCCCATGAGCCATCTTTCTGCCGAAAACTGATATAGAGATCAGCATCGCCATACCCACTCTCCCTTTCACCGTCCCACATGACGTAGCTCTCGTCAGGGGCGATGTACGGATGGGCATTCCATTTGCCGGTATTGATTTCCCTGGGAAACGGCTCCGGGTCTTGCCATTTGCCACTCACGAGCCTTGAGTACCGAAGAATTCCATCAACGGTTGAACTAGCTCTTTCATCCAGAACTAAAGTCCCTTTGGCTGATGCTGAAAGGCTCATAATGCGTATGCCTTCAAAAGCAGGGCCAAGACTTTTCAGCTCTGACCAACCGTCAGCAGTGCGCTCCTTGTATTTGGCGCCATAATGCAAGGTTTTACCGTTTGGGGCGTAGAAGGGCCTGCTCTCCCCAGCCGGCACCGCTATCTTGCGCCACTGATCGCCCACTTGTCTAAAAATGACAGATTCCGGTTCTCTGGCGTCACGAGTGTGTTTCCATCTAGTGACAAAAAACTCGTTCATGTCAGGGGAGAAGCTGCCGGCGTCTCCCCATTCTTCTGTATTCACAATGCCAAGAGCAAAGGGCTTGGCGATTAACCCCGGCGGGGTCTGCCCTAGGTAAGGGCCTTTGAGTGCAGGAAATTCATCTTGGCCATAACTTTTGCCGCTTATAGCGATTACAGAAAGTAACGGCAAAACTAACATACAAACGCGATTCATAGATTACCTTCTATTAACGAGACATAACTTCGGGGAGGCCTTGTTCATTGGCGCTCAGTTGCAGGGCGGATACTTGGCGAACGTCGCTACATACTCAGCAAGCGGCGTAAGAAAGCCCATGGCTTTTCGGCGTTCGTCCACTGCTTCAGGCGCTTCTAGCGTGTCGACCACATACCTGCCGTCCTTGCAGACCATCTGACTGCCATAGCGCTGGGGTCGCCCCTCATTAAGCGCCAGCCGGTCATACATCAGGCCGTAGCTCTGGCCATCGACCTCGCCCTTAGCCACGAGCGGCTCGAGCACGGGCACGAACCGCCGCCAGAGATCGAGGTTCGAATGCTGGACGATATTGAACGCCGCTTTCGCGGCTCTGTCCCCATAACGACTCTTCAGAAACCAGCCTTCCGGCGGCACCATAGCCAACAATGCTCTCTCATTTTCGGCGTCGGCTTCCTCGATCGGCGCCCATATCGCCTTTCGAGCGGCCTTCAACTCCTCAGGCGGCAGCACGGACAGGTCGATCTGGGTCAGGACGCGCCGCCCGACCTGATCCAATCTTCCCATGCGCTCCAGCTTTTCCGAGTCGTTCGCCGGTGGCGGCAGGGCGGCCTGGGTTTTGCGCTCGGCGTCCAAAGCCTGGCGGACGGGCGCTATCAGTTCGGCGGCGCGCGGACCAAGGGGCGGAGTATCACTGGCGGACAGCAACGCCACCAACAGAATCCCGATCATGCTCACCCCCGGACTTCAACGCGGCGCAAGCTCAATCCAAAATTGTGACGAAGTCTGGGCGTATCAGGGTTGGACGATCCGTCCACCCGTCATAGGCGCTTTCACGCCCGTGGTCCCCGGGAAGCTGATCGGCAGACCCATGGCGGTTCGCGCCGCGAGGTACGCGAAGGCCTCGGCCTCGATGCTGTCGCCGCGCCAGCCATAGGCCTCGGCGCTCTTGACCGGTACGGGCGCGCGCGCGGCCAGGGTCTGCATGATCGCCGGATTATGCCGGCCGCCGCCGCAGACGATCAGGGCGCTGGGCGCCTCGCCGGTCTGGGCGAAGGCCTTGAACACCGCCTCGGCGGTAAAGGCCACCAAGGTCGCAGCTGCGTCCTCAGCGGAGAGATGATCGACCGGGGTCAACGAGAAGTCATAGCGGTCCAGCGATTTCGGCGCGGGCGCGTCGAAATAGGGACTGTCGAACAGCGCCGCCAGAACGGCCTCATCCACGCGGCCGGCCAGGGCCAGACGACCATCCTCGTCGAAGCGGCCAAGCCCCCTCGCCTGCAGCATCAGGTCGATCATGCCGTTGCCGGGGCCGGTGTCGAAGGCCAGCAGGTCGCCGTCCGCGCCGATCAGGGTGATGTTGGCGACCCCGCCGACGTTCAGCGCCGCCACCGGGGCGGCCAAACCCGAGGCCCGGGCGCGGGCGGCGTGGTAGATCGGCGCCAGCGGGGCGCCCTCCCCGCCGGCGGCGACATCGGCGGTGCGGAAGTCGAACGCCACCGGACGCCCGCAGAGGCGCGCCAGGCGATCGGCGTCGAGCAGTTGCACCGTGCGCCCCACCCGCTCCGCCGTCGGACGCTCGTGCAGAACCGTCTGGCCGTGCACGCCCAGCAGGTCGAAGTCGCTCCAAGAGAGACCGTGCTCATCCAGAAAGCTTTCGGCGGCCTGGAAGTGCTCGTCGGCCACGGCGCGCCGGGCCTCCTCGAGGATCACCGGCTCAGGCTCGCCGCGCGGCCAGGCGCGGGCGATGTCGGTGGTCTTCAGCAGCAGGTCGCGGGTGGCTTCGCGCAACTTGCGCTCGCCCGCCGGACCGAAGGCGCTGATCTCCACGCCATCGGTCTCCAGCACCGCCATGTCGACCGCATCCAGCGAGGTGCCGGTCATGAATCCCAGGATCTTCATGGGAACGTTGACTGCCATGCCCGTTAAACGGTAGCTAGGCCCCATGATCGACGCTTTCGTCCTGGCCCGCCCCTATTACCGCCCGCTGCCATAGCGGGAGGCCGACCAGACACGTCGCTTTGCCCCCGCCTCGCCGGGGTCGCTTCAACACAGTCGATCATGCGCTCCGGCCCGTTCCCGGAGTCTGAAATGAACCCCTCACACACCGACCAAGCCGTGCTAGACGGCCCGCCACGTCAGATAGAGAGTCGATCCATGTCCGCCGCCTCGTCCTTCAAGTCAGAGTTCCTGCGAACCCTGGAGGCGCGCGGCTACATCCACCAGATCACCCATGCGGACGAACTGGACACGGCGGCGCAGGGCGGCCCGATCGTCGCCTACATCGGCTTCGACGCCACTGCGCCCAGCCTGCACGTCGGTTCGCTGATCCAGATCATGCTGCTGCGCCGCCTTCAGCAGGCCGGCCACAAGCCGATCGTCCTGATGGGCGGCGGCACGACCAAGGTCGGCGATCCCACGGGCAAGGACGAAAGCCGCAAGCTGCTGAGCGACGCCGACATCCAGGCCAATATCGCGGGCATCAAGACGGTGTTCTCGAAGTTCCTGACCTTCGGCGACGGGCCCACCGACGCGATCATGGTCGATAACGACGTCTGGCTGTCGAAGTTCGGCTACGTCCAGTTCCTGCGCGAGTACGGCGTGCACTTCACGGTCAACCGCATGCTGGCGTTCGACTCGGTCAAGCTGCGCCTCGAGCGCGAGCAGCCGATGACGTTCCTCGAGTTCAACTACATGCTGATGCAGGCGGTGGACTTCCTGGAGCTGAACCGCGCCCACGGCTGCGTGCTGCAGATGGGCGGCTCGGACCAGTGGGGCAACATCCTCAACGGCGTCGAGCTGACCCGCCGCGTCGACCAGAAGAGCGCCTTTGGCCTTACGACGCCGCTCCTGGCCACCGCCTCGGGCGCCAAGATGGGCAAGACGGCGGCGGGCGCAGTGTGGCTGAACGCCGAACAGCTGAGCCCCTACGACTACTGGCAGTTCTGGCGGAACACCGAGGACGCGGACGTTGGCCGTTTCCTGAAGCTGTTCACCGACCTGCCGCTGGATCGCATCGCCGAACTGGAGGCCCTGGAAGGCGCCCAGATCAACGAGGCCAAGAAGGTGCTGGCCGATGAGGCCACCCGCATGGCCCACGGCGAGGAAGAGGCTCGCAAGGCTCGCGACGCCGCTGAAAAGGCGTTCGAGCAAGGCGCGCTGTCAGCTGACCTGCCGACCTACGAGATCGCGGCGGCGGACCTGGACGCCGGCGTCGTTCTGGCGGCCCTGTTCGCTGACGCGGGTCTGGCGGGATCGCGCGGCGAGGCGCGTCGTCTGGCCCAAGGCGGCGGCCTCAAGGTCAACGACAAGGCCGAAGCCGACGCCAACCGCCTGATCACCGCCGCCGATCTCGTCGAGGGCGTGGTCAAGCTGGCGGCCGGCAAGAAGAAGATCGTGTTGGTGAAGCCTGTTTAGTTATGAGTTGATTGTCATCCCGGCCCTGGCGTAGCCAAGGCGGGACTGGTTAGACTCATGCCATTGGCGATCCCGGCTCAGCGCGCTTCGCGCTGGGTTGGGATGACAAATTTCAAGGAAGCGTTCGATGCTGCAGCCCGGCGACAAGGCTCCCGATTTCGACCTGCCGACCGACACCGGTCGCGTCAGCCTGTCGGCCCTCAAGGGCAAGAACGTCGTCCTGTACTTCTATCCCAAGGACGACACCGCCGGCTGCACCTCAGAGGCGCTGCAGTTCTCGTCGGAAGTCGAGGAATTCCAGAAGCTGGGCGCGGTGATCATCGGCGTGTCCAAGGACAGCGCCGCCTCGCACGCCAAGTTCCGCGCCAAGCACGACCTGACCATCGAACTGGCCGCTGACACGCTGGGCGATGTCGTCGAGTCCTACGGGGCCTGGGTCGAAAAAAGCATGTACGGCCGCAAGTACATGGGCATCGATCGCTCGACCTTCCTGATCGACCGCGAAGGCGTCATCCGCGAGATCTGGCGCAAGGTGAAAGTGCCTGGCCACATCAAGGCGGTCATGAACGCCGCCAAGGCGATCAAATAGACCTCGCCTCGCGCGCCTGAGATGCGCGCAACTGTTGCAGCAAGGCATCGGCCTGTGGCGTTTCAGCGCGGAACCGCGGGTCTGGCGTGGCCGTTTCAGTCAGAGATCGTTAAGGATTGGGGCGCAGAGTTCAATTTTGTGACTCGCGCTCCCTTCGGGCGCGAAGACGCTTGCGCGCTTCCGTTTTATCGTTGCATATCGCCGGGACCTGAAACGGGGGGTTTCCTGGGGCGATGGCGATCAAACGCTTCAAGCGACTGCGGCAATCTCTGGAAGCCCTTTTTCCTGAACGGCACATCTACATCCGCTCCGGCGGCGAGATGCGCGGCTATGTCTTCTCGACCAACAAGCAGCTCCTGGGCGCCGCCGGCGTGGCCGTCGGCGCACTGTGGATGGGCGTCTGCACGGCAGCGATGATGGTCAACGCCCTGGCGGTCAGCTCGACCGACCAGCAGGTCATCAAGCAAAAAGCTTACTACGAGCGCCTGAACGCTGATCGTCAGGCCCGCCTGAACAGCGCTGTGGCGCAACTCTCCGCCACCAATGGCTCGCTGGAAGAGCTCGCCGCGTCGGTCGAAAAGCGCCACGCCGCGCTCGCCCTGCTGGTCTCCGACTTCAAGGGCGTACCCGGCGCCGCCGAAGCGCTGCAGGTCGCCAAGCCTCGCCTCCTCGCCGCCAGTCCGGTGCAACGGGTGCAGGCCACCCGGATGGACCAGGAGCGCCTGATCGACGCCGCCGAAAGCTTCGCCAAGAGCCGCGCCGAGCGCCTGCGTCTGGCCATGCGGATGGCGGGCCTGGATGCTGGAAACTATACCGGCCGCGGCGTGTCGCTGGGCGGCCCGCTGATCGAGGCCAAGGATCCTCGCGCCCTCGCCGCTGTGCTGGACGTGGACGAAGAGTTCGCCACCCGCATCCAACGCGCCGCGAACGACATGTCGGACATGCGATCGCTCGGCGCGGCGGCCAAGAAGCTGCCCTTCTATCGCCCGACCAGCAATCCGGCCCTGTCGTCCAGCTATGGCGTGCGGTTTGATCCGTTCACCCGACGCCCCGCCTTCCATTCCGGCCTGGACTTCCCAGGCGGCTATCATACGCCGATCATGGCCACCGCTCCAGGCGTGATCTCGTTCACCGGCGTGCGCTCTGGCTATGGCAAGACGGTCGAGATCGACCACGGCGGCGGCTTCAAGACCCGCTACGCCCACCTCGCCGCCATCAGCGTTCGTGTCGGACAACGCGTGGCCATCGGCTCGCGCGTCGGCGGCATGGGCTCGACAGGCCGCTCGACCGGCCCGCACCTGCACTACGAAGTCTGGGTCAACGGCAAGGCCCAGAACCCCAACCGCTTCTTGAAGGCTGGTGAGTATGTTCAGCAAGCAAGCTAAATCGAACAACAAGGCCCCGGCCCGCATCGAGCCGCTGCCGACGCCCATGGCCGCCACCCCGGCCGAGCCCGCGCGTCGCGCACCGCCCAAGGTCGCCTCGCTGCTGTCAGCCGACCTGACCATCGAGGGCGGCGTTACCGGCGAAGGCGAGCTGCAGATCGACGGCGTGGTGAAGGGCGACGTCCGCGTGGGTCGCCTGACCGTCGGCGAAACCGGCCATGTCGAGGGTTCGGTCTATGCCGAGGCGGTCGAGGTGCGCGGCCGCGTGGTCGGCGCGATCACCTCCAAGCAGGTTCGCCTTTACGGCACCTCGTATGTCGATGGCGACATCACCCACGAGCAGCTGGCCATGGAAACCGGCGCCTTCTTCCAGGGCCGCAGCCTGAAGTTCCAGCGCCCGGCGCCCGCGCCGTCGCAACCCGCGCCGCATCCCGAGCATCTGGCGATCGCCAAGAGCGCCGGCTAAGACGGGCCGAAGCTGAAAATGATAACGCCCCGGATCGCTCCGGGGCGTTTTCTTTTGGTCGCTCGGCCCCAGCGCTCTTAAGACGCCTCGCCGCCGTCGCGGGTGTGACCCACGCGCTGAGCCAGGGACGCGGCCATGAAGGCGTCGAGATCGCCGTCAAGGACCCCTTGGGTGTCGGAGGTCTCGACGTTGGTCCGCAGGTCCTTGACCATCTGGTAGGGCTGCAGGACGTAGCTGCGGATCTGGTGACCCCAGCCGATGTCGGTCTTCTGGTCTTCCAGCGCCTGTTGCGCGGCTTCGCGCTTCTGGAGCTCGGCCTCATAGAGGCGCGCGCGCAGCATTTTCCAGGCCTCTTCGCGGTTCTGGTGCTGCGAGCGGCCGGCCTGGCAGGCCACGGCGATGCCGGTCGGAATGTGCGTGAGACGCACCGCCGAGTCGGTCTTGTTGATGTGCTGACCGCCGGCGCCGGAGGCGCGGTAGGTGTCGGTACGCACATCGGACGGATTGATCTCGATCTCGATATTGTCGTCGACCACGGGATAGACCCAGGCCGAGGCGAACGAGGTGTGACGGCGCGCGCTGCTGTCATAGGGACTGATCCGCACCAGGCGGTGCACGCCCGCCTCGGTCTTCAGCCAGCCATAGGCGTTGGCGCCCTTGACCAGCAGGGTCGCGGACTTGATGCCGGCCTGATCGCCATCGGTTTCTTCGATCAGCTCGGTGGTCATGCCGTGGGCGTTGGCCCAGCGGGTGTACATACGCAGAAGAATACCGGCCCAGTCGCAGGATTCCGTGCCCCCCGCCCCGGAGTTGATTTCGACATAGCAGTCGTTGCCGTCAGCCTCGCCCGACAACAGCGCCTCCAGTTCGGCGCGGCCGGCGCGCTCCTTCAGCGACTTCAGCTGGGCGCGGGCGTCGTTCAGCGAGTCCTCGTCGGACTCCATCTCGGCCAACTCGGCATATTCGAGGGCGTCCTTGAGGTCGCGCTCGATCGACTGCACGGCCTCGACCTTGGCGGCCAGGTTCGCGCGCTCGCGCGACACGGCCTGGGCCTCGGACGGACGGTCCCACAGGGTCGGGTCCTCGACCCGGGCGTTCAGCTCATCGAGCTTGCGGAGAGCGACGTCCCAGTCAAAGACGCCTCCTGAGCAGTCCCACGGACTGCTCGATGTCGGCCGCAGCGGCCTCGACATCCGGTCGCATCACGTAACTCCGTGACAGTGTTGAAGGGCGCGGGAGATAACTTGCGTTGCTCCCTCGCGCAATGGACGTCAGTAAAGCCCGCTCAGCGGATCCGGCTTTTGTGTGGGCTTACCGGGCTGCGCCGCCGGCGGCGGTACTGGCGGCAGACCAGGCGGAAGGTCCTGGTACGGGATCGGGCCATCGGTCGGGGCGACCTCGACCTTGGGCTCGGTGCCCGGCCGGAACGCTTCGCGCACACCCCGCACCATGGCGAACTTGGCGTTCTTCGGCGGCTTGAAGTCGACCACGGGCTGGCCTTCCAGCGCCACCTTCATGAAGTCCATGAACATCGGCACGGGACCGGTCGCGCCGGTCTCGCCATCGCCCAGCGAGCGGTTGTCGTCGAAGCCGATGAAGACCCCGACAATCAGGTTCGGCGAATAGCCGACGAACCAGGCGCTGCGGTACTCGTTGGTGGTGCCGGTCTTGCCCGCCAGCGGTCGGCCCAGCGAGCTGACGGCGGCGGCCGTGCCGCGCTGGACCACGCCCTGCAGCATCGAGGTGACCTGGTAGGCGGTGATCGGGTCCATCACCTGCTCGCCCGGCGCGGCGAAGCGCGGACTTTCGTCGCCGTTGAAACCGGCCTCGCAGCGCTCGCAGTCGCGCTTGTCGGCGCGGAAGATGACCTTGCCCTCGCGATCCTGGACCAGCTCGATCAGGTGCGGCTCGACCCGGCGCCCACCGTTGACGAACGGAGCGTAGGCGGCGGTCAGCTTGAACGGCGTGGTCTCGCCGGCCCCCAGGGCCATGGCGAGCACCGGATCCATGTCGCGAACCACGCCCGTGCGCTTGGCGAAGTCGACGATCTTCTTCATGCCGACGCCCTGGGCCAGGCGAACCGTCATGGCGTTGATCGACTGCTCCAGGCCCTTGCGCAGCGGCTGCGCGCCGTAGAATTCCTTGTGGTAGTTCTCCGGGCTCCACTCCTCGCCGTTCGCGCCCTTGAAGGTGATGGCGCTGTCGACGATCACGCTGGCGGGGGTGTAGCCGTTCTCCAGGGCTGCGGCGTAGACGAACGGTTTGAACGACGACCCCGGCTGACGCATCGCCTGGGTGGCGCGGTTGAAGTTGGAAAGCGAGTAGCTGTAGCCGCCGACCAACGCCACGACCCGGCCCGTATAGGGTTCCATCGCCACCAAGGCGCCGTTGACCGCCGGGATCTGCCGCAGGCGGTAGCCGCCTTGCGCGGCCTTTTCCACAAAGACGAGGTCTCCAGCCTTCAAGCCCTTGCCGGCCTTGGCCCAGGTCATGTCCTCGGAAACGATCTGGCCTTCGCCCTCACCCTTGACGAGACGGACGCGGCCATCGTTGCCGGTCACCAGCGCCGCGCGCCATTGGCGACGCTCGGACGGCGCGGCCTTGGCCAGGGCTTTCTTTTCCCAGTTCAGGTCGCTGGGTTCGACCCGTCCCCAGGCGCCGCGCCAGCCGTGGCGGCGATCATACTTCTCAAGGCCGTCCATCAGCGCCACCCGCGCCGCCGTTTGCAGACGCGGATCCAGCGTGGTGCGCATGTAGTAGCCGCCTTCGTTGAGGCGCGGACCAAGGGTCGCCATGCCCCGCTGGCGGACTTCCTCGACGAAATAGTCGGCGTCGCGATAGGCCGCGCGCTTGGGCGCGGCCTGGACGACGAGAGGCTCGGCCATCGCCTTCTGGGCGTCGGCCTTGGACACCCAGCCCTGCTCGGCCATCTGGCCCAGCACCCAGTTGCGGCGGGTGATCGCCTTGGTCCGATTGCGGATCGGGTGGTAGTTGTCCGGCCCCTTGGGCAGAGAGGCCAGATAGGCGCACTCGGCCAGGGTCAGGTCCGGCAGAGCCTTGCCGAAATAGTTGTAGGCGGCCGCGCCGACGCCGAACGAGCGGTAGCCGAGCCAGATTTCGTTCAGATAGAGCTCAAGGATCTGCTGCTTGGTTAGCGACTGCTCCAGGCGATGGGCCAGGATCGCTTCCTTGAACTTGCGCCCGACCGTGGCGTCGGAGGTCAGCAGGACGTTCTTGGCCACCTGCTGGGTGATCGTGGAGCCGCCTTCCAGGCGACGCCCGCGCACGGCGTTGCCGACATTCTTGATCATCGCCCGCGACAGACCGCCGACATCGACGCCGCCGTGCTGGAAGAAGTTGCGATCCTCGGCCGCCAGGAACGCCTGCGCCAGCTGTGGCGGAATCTGGTCGTAAGGGATGAAGATCCGGCGTTCCTTGGAGTACTCGCCGATAAGGGTGCCGTCCCAGGCATAGACGCGCGTCGCGGTCGGCGGGCGATAGTCCTGCAACTCACCGGCGTCGGGCATATCGTGGAACAGCCAGGCGGCATAGATCGCGATCGCGAATCCCGCGACGGCGATCGCCGACAGCACCGCCACGCCCGCGATGGCCATCCATCGTTCGGTGGGTTTCAGATCCACGCGACCTCCGTCGAACGGGCCCCCTCGCCCGCCATGCTCACTTCACTAGATCGCTTGGCGCGGAACCGTAAGCGGTTTCGCGGTCGCACCTAGCCCGGCGCGGCGCGATCGATCTTGCCTGTGATTAGAGCGCGACAGTCGAAAGGGGAAGCGTGGTCGCCTAAGACTTGCGAAGACCCGAGGAGAAATAGGCTTCGATTGAGTCCGCGACAGCATCCACGAGGCGGGCGCGGCTGGCCTTGGAACTCAGGAAGGCTTCGTCATCAGGATTGGTGATGAAGCCCATTTCAAGCAGAACGGCCGGCACATCAGGTGCGAGCAGCACGATAAAGCCCGCATCGCGATGACTACGGCGAAGCAAGGCGGTTTCCTCGCCCACATTGGCCAGGAGCAACTGGGCGAACGCGGCGGAACGGTTCTTGGTCGCGCGTTGCGACAGGTCCAGCAGGATCTGGCTGACCGCCCGGTCGCGGCCCGGCATGTTGGCCTTCATCAGCCAATCATCCTTCTCCAGAACCAGGCCGACGCGATCGGCGCCCTTTTCGGAGAGGGTGTAGACCGAGGCGCCGCGCGTCGTCGCGTCCGGACCGGAGTCGGCGTGCAGCGAGATAAACAGGTCGGCGTCGGCCCGACGCGCGATCTGCACGCGCGATTCGAGCGGAACGAAGGTGTCAGTCTCGCGCGTCAGCACAACCTGGAAGCGCCCAGTGCGCTCAAGCCGCTCCTTCAGCGACTTGGCGGCCGCGAGCGTGACCTCCTTCTCGTAGATGTTGGCGCCGACAGCGCCGGAGTCCTTGCCGCCGTGGCCGGCGTCGATCACGACCACCTTCTTCAGGCGCAGGGGTGCTGCTTTGACAGGCGCAGACGCCAAGGCCAGACGCGGGGTTTGCGGCGCGACCGCGCCATCCACCGCCTTGAGGTCAATGACATAGCGATAGGCCGTGGCGCCATCGCCCGGCGGCAGCAGGAACCTGCGGCGGATTTCCACCTTGCCGGCGAGGTCCAGGCGCAGGCGCGCGCCGCCGGCGGCCTCGTCGATCAGCCAGCGCTTCACCAGGCCTTGCCCAGCGCCCTGCAGGTCGCCGGAAACCATGACATTGGGCAGCGCGATGACGAGACGTTGATCGGCCATGCCGTCGGACAGCAGCCTGCCGGCGGCGGCGCGGTCCAGATCGATGACGACCCGCGTTTCGACACGATCGCCGCCGAAACGAACCTTCTGGACGCCGGCGGGCGCGGCGGGTCCCTTGGCCGTGGCGACAGCCACGCCGGCCAGAGTCACACCGCCGACGATCAGCAAGGCCCTGACCCAGCCCATACGAGCGAAATTGATGAGACCTCTACGCATTCGCGCCCGCGATGCCCGGAACTGGTGAACTGGAGCTCAATATCGATCGGGCCCGGTAGCGAAAGGGTTAAGTCGCGTTCAAACCGCGAAACCTTTTCTTTTGCGCGCCGATGTGGCTACAGTCCCGCCGCACGCGAAATCCGTGATCGTCACGACTCCGCGTGAGCCGTTCAGGCGTCGAATTTGGCCTTGAGCCTCTTTCGACACTGGAGCGGCAGATTAGATAGTGTTCGAGACGCGGTCGACCTGGCGGGCAAGACGCCTGCAGAGACGCCGCGCCACGGGGCCCGCGTCGGGCTCAAACGCCGTCCTGGCGACGACGCGCCATCCAATCCCGCGCCTGGCGCGGTAGGGACAAACGAACCTTAATGGGCTGCGCCGCACCCGACCGCCTTTGGCACCTGACCCTTCGCAACCGCGCTGACGGTGCGACGGTCGGCGACGCGCGCGCCCTTCATTCATATCGGCGACCGGGCCAAGCGCCCGCAGCGCGCCGCGGAGACTTCCTTTATGTCGAAGAAGATGCTGATCGACGCAGCACACGCCGAAGAGACGCGTGTGGTCGTCGTGGACGGTACCCGGGTTGAAGAGTTCGATTTCGAGAGCCAAACCCGCAAACAGCTTCGTGGAAACATCTATCTCGCCAAGGTGACGCGCGTTGAGCCCAGCCTCCAGGCTGCGTTCATCGAGTACGGCGGCAACCGTCACGGTTTCCTGGCGTTCAACGAGATCCACCCCGACTACTACCAGATCCCGGTCGCCGACCGCGAAGCGCTGATGCGCGACGACTCCGGTGACGACGAGGACGACACCCCGATCTCGCGTCGCGCCTCCGGCGGTGACGACGAAGACGACGTCAATGGCGGCGACCGCGCGGTCGACGATGATGACGATGACGTCGAAGAAGAACTGGCGCGCCGCAAGCGCCGCCTGATGCGCAAGTACAAGATCCAGGAAGTGATCCGCCGCCGGCAGATCATGCTGGTTCAGGTGGTCAAGGAAGAGCGTGGCAACAAGGGCGCGGCCCTGACCACCTATCTGTCGCTGGCCGGCCGCTACGGCGTCCTGATGCCCAACACCGCCCGTGGCGGCGGCATCAGCCGCAAGATCACGGCGGTGACTGACCGCAAGCGTCTGAAGAGCGTCGTCCAAAGCCTGGACGTGCCGCAAGGCATGGGTCTGATTGTCCGCACAGCCGGCGCCAAGCGCACCAAGGCCGAGATCAAGCGCGACTATGAGTACCTGCTGCGTCTGTGGGAGAACATCCGCGAGAACACGCTGCACTCGATCGCGCCGGCGCTGATCTACGAGGAAGAAGACCTCGTCAAACGCGCCATCCGCGACATGTACGACAAGGACCTGGACGGCATCTGGGTCGAGGGCGACGCCGGCTACAAGGAAGCGCGCGACTTCATGCGCATGCTAATGCCGAGCCAGGCCAAGAAGGTCTTCAACTACCGCGACCCGACCCCGCTGTTCGTGAAGAACAAGATTGAGGACCATCTGGCCCAGATCTATTCGCCGGTCGTGCCGCTGCGCTCGGGCGGCTATCTGGTCATCAACCAGACCGAAGCCCTGGTCGCCATCGACGTCAACTCGGGCAAGGCCACGCGCGAGCGCAACATCGAGGCCACCGCGCTGAAGACCAACTGCGAAGCGGCCGAGGAAGCCGCCCGTCAGCTGCGTCTGCGCGACCTAGCCGGCCTGATCGTCATCGACTTCATCGACATGGATGAAGCCAAGAACAACCGCACGGTCGAGAAGGTCCTGAAGGACGCGCTCAAGGACGACCGCGCGCGCATCCAGATGGGCAAGATCTCGGGCTTTGGCCTGATGGAGATCAGCCGCCAGCGTCGCCGCACCGGCGTGCTGGAAGGCACCACCCATGTCTGCGAACACTGCGAAGGCACCGGCCGTGTCCGTTCGGTGGAGTCCAGCGCCCTGGCCGCCCTGCGCGCCGTCGAGGCCGAGGCCCTGAAGGGCTCGGGCAGCGTGATCCTGAAGGTCTCGCGCTCGGTCGGCCTCTATATCCTCAACGAAAAGCGCGATTATCTGCAGCGTCTGCTGACCACGCACGGCCTGTTCGTGTCGGTCGTGGTCGATGACAGCCTGCACGCGGGCGACCAGGAGATCGAGCGCACCGAGCTGGGCGAACGCATCGCCGTGGCCCCGCCGCCCTTCGTCGAGGAAGACGACGACTTCGATCCGAACGCCTACGACGACGAGGAAGAAGAAGACGACGTCATTCTCGATGACGAGGACGACACCGACCGCGAGGACACCGACGACGACGATGCGACGACGCGCAAGTCGGCGCGTGATGACGAGCGCGGCGACCGCAAGGGCCGTCGCGGGCGTCGCGACCGCAACCGCGGCCGCGGGCGTCGCGACGAGCGGGATGGCGAGACCGAGTCCGAGGACGAGGACGTCGTGGCCGAAGGCGCGGACGAGGATCGCGGCGAGTTTGGCGATGATGATGAAGGCGGTCGTCGTCGCCGTCGCCGGGGTCGTCGTGGCGGCCGTCGTGGCGGGCGCGAGGACGGCGATCGTCCGACCGACGCCTTCGTCTGGATCCGTCCGCGGGTGCCCTTCGGCGAGAACGTCTTCACCTGGCATGATCCGGCTGCGCTGGTCGGTGGTGGCGAGTCGCGTCGTCCGGCGCCCGAGCCGCGCGTCGAGGCCGCTGCCGAGGCCGCGCCGCGTCCCGAGCGGGCCGAGCGCGAAGAGCGCCCTGGCCGTGAACGTGGCCGTCGGGGTCGTGACCGGGGCCGTCGCCAGCGCGACGAGGCGCCGGTCGCCGAGGTAACCTCGGTGGAAAGCGCGACTGTCGAGGCTGCGGAGCCGTTCGAGGCCCCCATCCTGGCGCCGCCGGTGATCGCCGGGCCGCCGGCCGATGTTTGGGTCGAACTGCCGGAAGTCGAGGAAGCGCCCAAGAAGCCCAAGCGCTCACGGTCGCGCGGCAAGAAGGCGACGGAAGCGTCCGTCGAAGCGGTCGACACCGTGACCGAGGTCGCGGCGGAGGCTCCCGCCCCTGAGACCGCTGAACCCGAAGCCGTCGAGGTCGCTCCCCCGGCTCCCGCGGTCGAGGTTGCGCCAGAGCCGGCGCCGGCGCCGGTCGTTGAAGCCGTCGAGGAGGCCCAACCGGCCGAGCCGGATCCGAACGAGATCACCGCGCCGCCCGAAAAGCCCCGTCGGGGCTGGTGGCGCCGGTAAGGTCGAATGACAACGGCCCGCGCGTCTCCAGATGCGCGGGCCGAATTCTTTCGCGGCGACGGTGCGAACCCTTGTTCCCTCGCCGTCGCGATCCAAGTTAGATTGGTCAGGGTTCGCGGGGGCGCGATCTGGAGATCACTTGATGACCTCGCGTAGTGGGCGAGCCGGTAAGAGATTGGGCGCTGCGATCTGCGCGCTCGCCGTTCTCGCGTCCACTGTTTCGGCGCCCCAGCTTGCGAACGCGCAGAACGACGGTCCTTCCCTGATCCGGGACACCGAGATCGAAGAGATCCTGCATCGCGACTCCGACCCGATCTTCGCCGCCGCCGGTCTGGACCCGAAGAATGTGCGGATCCTCATCGTCGGCGACAAATCGCTGAACGCCTTCGCGACCCAGGGCCTGCAGATGGGCCTGAATACGGGCCTGATCCTGCAGACCGAGAACCCGAACCAGCTGCGCGGCGTCATTGCGCACGAGACGGGTCACCTTGCCGGCGGCCACCCCATCCGCTCCGACGAGATGATGCGCGCAGGCCTCAAGCCGATGATCCTGACCATGGGTCTTGGCGTTCTGGCTGCTCTGGCGGGCGCGCCTGACGCTGGCGCGGTGCTGATCGGAAACGCCCAGTACGCCGGGGCCCTCGGCGCGCTGGGTTACAGCCGTGAGCAGGAATCGCGGGCCGACCAGGCCGGAGCCGGCTTCCTGGAAGCCACCGGCCAATCCGGGCGGGGTCTCGTCGAGTTCTTCGACAATTTCCGCTATCAGGAAGTGTTCGATCAGGCGCGGCGGTTCGCCTATTTCCGCAGCCACCCCCTCTCGTCCGAACGGATCGAGGTGCTGCGCAGCCGTGTCGAGCGCCTGCCGCACTACAACGCCGTCGATACGCCCGAGGATCTGGCCCGGCACGAGGTGATGAAGGCCAAGCTTGAGGGCTTCCTCAACCCCCAGATCGCGCTGATGAAGTACAAGGAGACCGATACCGGGTTTCCGGCCCGCTATGCGCGCTCGATCGCCTACTACCAGATGAAGGAGCCCGATCGGGCCCTGAAGCTGCTGGACGGCCTGATCGCCGACCACCCCGACAATCCCTATCTCTGGGAGCTGAAGGGGCAGATCCTTTTTGAATTCAATCGTGTGGAACAGGCCGAAGAGCCCCAGCGCCGCTCGGTGGCGCTGAAGCCGGACGCAGCGCTGCTCCGCATCAATCTGGGCCAGACCCTGATCAATCTGAACGACCCTAAGAAGGTCGAGGAAGGCGTTCAGGAGCTGAAGCGCAGCCTGCTGAATGAGCCCGACAACCCGGTGACCTGGCGCCTGCTGGCTCAGGCCTACGACAAGCAGAAGAAGGATGGCGAGGCTCGCCTGGCCACCGCCGAGCAATATTTCTCATTAGGCGCCGTGCGCGAGGCCAAGGTCTTTGCGATGCGCGCCCGTGAGCTCCTGACCAAGAACACGCCAGACTGGCGCCGCGCCACGGACATCGTGCTGGCGTCCCGTCCCTCGAACCAGGAACTCAAGGACCTGGCTAAGGACGGCGTCATGCCCTCCAATCCCGGCCGCTGACCGGCCACGCATCCAGAGATTTCGATGACCATGCTTCGCCGCGCCGCGACCTTCGCCGTCCCATTGGCCATCGCCGGCCTGACCCTCGCCGGCTGCGACCAGTCCAAGCCGGACAAGGCGTTCGGTGAAAAGGTCCGCGCCTATCTGCTTGAGCACCCCGAAGTCCTGATGGAGGCCAGCCAGAAGCTGCAGGAGAAGCAGGCGGCGCAGCAGGCGGTGTCGTCGCAAAAGGCCATCGGCGAGTATCGTCAGGCGATCGAACGCGACCCGCGCGACATTGTCATCAATCCCGCCGGCACGATAACGGTGACCGAGTTCTTCGACTATCGCTGCGGCTACTGCCGCCAAGCCACGCCGGCGGTTCTCGAGCTGGTCCAGAAGAACCCCGACATCCGGCTGGTGCTGAAGGACTTCGTGATCTTCGGCAACGACAGCGAGGCCGCTGCACGCATCGCCCTGGGCGCCAAGGATCAGGGCAAGAGCCTGGAACTGCACAAGGCGCTGATGGCCGAGAACGCGCTCGACGCCAGGGGCGCCCTGCGCATCGCCGAGAGACTCGGCATCGACATGGACGAGGCCAAGGCCGTCGGCGAGAGCCAGGCCATCACCCAGCATCTGGCCGACACCGACGCGCTGGCCCGCGCCCTGAACCTGTCGGGCACACCCGCCTTCATCGTCGGCGACACCCTGGTGCCCGGCGCCGACATCGACGCCCTGAAGCTGGCCATCGAGCAGACGCGGGCGGCGCGGGCCAAAGCGGGGTGAGCCGCCGCCCTCGCCCTTCGACAAGCTCAGGGTGAGGGCTACTTCAAACCGCATACAACTAGAAACCTCACCCTGAGCTCGTCGAAGGGCGAGGTTTCGATCTCATCAAACTAGATCAGTCCCGCAAGCGGCGAGCTGGGGTCTGCATAGAGCCGCTTCTGCATCCGGCCGGCGAGATAGGCCTCGCGGCCGGCAATGACGGCGTGCTTCATCGCCTTGGCCATGCGGATCGGGTCCTTGGCCTCAGCGATGGCGGTGTTCATCAGGATGGCGTCGCAGCCCAGCTCCATGCCGATCGCCGCGTCCGACGCCGTGCCGACGCCTGCGTCGACCAGCACCGGCACCTTGGCGTTCTCGATGATGATCCGCAGGTTGACGCGGTTCTGGATGCCGAGGCCCGAGCCGATCGGCGCGCCCAGCGGCATGATGGCCACCGCGCCCGCCTCTTCCAGCTTCCGGGCGTAAACCGGGTCGTCCGAGCAGTAGACCATGACCTGGAACCCGTCGGCGACCAGCAGCTTCAGCGAGCGCAGGGTCTCTTCCATGTCCGGGAACAGGGTCTTGGGATCGCTGAGGACCTCCAGCTTGACGAGGTCCCAGCCGCCGGCCTCACGGGCCAGACGCAGGGTGCGCACGGCGTCCTCGCCGGTGAAACAGCCGGCGGTGTTGGGCAGGTAGGTGAATTCGGTCGGTTTGACATAGTCGACCAGCAAAGGCTGGCTGGGGTCGGTCAGGTTCACGCGGCGCACGGCCACGGTGACGATCTCGGCCCCGGCCGCGCGGGCGGCGGCGGCGTTGGTCGCATAGTCCTTGTACTTGCCCGTGCCGACGATCAGGCGCGAGCGGAAGGTGCGGCCGGCGACGGTCCAGGTCTCGTCGCTGTCAGCGGTGACGGAGTCGGGGGTAACATGCGCGTTCATGCGGCTGGTTTACGCCCGGGAAGCCGCAGTTTCAAACGCCTTGCGTCCTTCGAGGCTCGCTTTGCTCGCACCTCAGGATGAGGACACTCGTGATGGTTTCCTCATCCTGAGGCGCCGCGAAGCGGCCTCGAAGGACGCAAGACCTCAACCGCCGCCGATAAAAGTGACGATCTCGATGCGGTCGCCGTCGGCCAGCGCCGTGTCGGCGTAGCTGGACCTCGGCGCGATCTCGAGATTGCGCTCGACAGCCACCTTGCGGGCGTCCAGGCCCAGCATGGTCACTAGATCAGCGATCGTGACCACGCCGGCCACGTCCCGCTCTTCCCCGTTCAGTAAAAGCCTCATCTCTCCTCCGAAGCGAGCCGTGCTTGTGACCCGGCGGAACCGGCTATACAAGACCCTCGGAATCGACGGCGGAGCCGCATGGTAAAACCGATCCACGTGCTGAGCGGGCCCAACCTCAACCTGTTGGGAACACGCGAGCCCGAGATTTACGGCAAGGACACCCTCGATGATGTCCGGACGCGCTGTGAGGCGCGGGCGGCTTCGCGTGGCGTTTCGGTGGTCTTCCGCCAGTCCAACCATGAAGGCGTGCTGATCGATTGGGTGCACGAGGCGCGTGAGTCGGCCTCTGCGCTGGTCATCAATCCGGCCGGATACGGCCACACGTCGATTGCGCTGCTGGATGCGCTCAAGACCTTGAGCATCCCCGTGATCGAGTGTCACTTGTCCAACCCGGCGGCGAGGGAGGAATTCCGCCGCCATACCTACGTTTCGCTGGCGGCCACGGGGATCGTCTCCGGGTTCGGCGCGGCGAGTTACGAACTGGCGATCGAGGCCGCTTTCGGCCTGATCCGCGCATAGCAACGATAACGCCCGGCGTTTTCCGCCGCCCGGCGCATCAGAAGAACAAGGTAAGCTTCCATGTCGAACCCCAAGGCCCCCGCCGATCCGGTCGAAGCTCCCGCGATCGACGCCCGTCTGGTCCGCAAGCTCGCGGACATCCTGAAGGACACGGGTCTGTCCGAGATCGAAGTCGAGCATGCCGGCCTGAAGATCCGCGTCGCGCGTGAACTGACCGCCGCGCCCGTCAACTACGTCCAGGCCGCCGCGCCGGCTTACGCGCCGGCCCCGGCCGCCGCCTCGGCCCCGGTCGCCGCCGCGCCGGCCCCCGCCGTCGAGGCCGCTCCGGCCGCCGTTCGTGGTGACGCCGTGAAGTCGCCGATGGTCGGCACCGCCTATCTCTCGCCCCAGCCGGGCGCCGACGCCTTCGTGAAGGTGGGCGACACCGTCGCGGCGGGCCAGACCCTGCTGATCGTCGAAGCCATGAAGACCATGAACCCGATCGCCGCCCCGAAGGCCGGCAAGATCGTCGAGATCCTGGTCGAGGACGCCCAGCCCGTCGAGTTCGGCGAGCCGCTCGTCGTCATCGAGTAACGCTCATGTTCGACAAGATCCTCATTGCGAACCGGGGCGAGATCGCGCTCCGGGTTCACCGCGCCTGTAAGGAAATGGGCATCGCCACGGTGGCGGTCCATTCCGAGGCCGACCGCAACTCTATGTGGGTGCGCCTGGCCGACGAAAGCGTCTGCATCGGGCCGGCTCCGGCCGCCAAGAGCTATCTGAACATCCCATCGATCATCGCGGCCGCCGAGATCACCGGCGCCCAGGCGATCCACCCGGGCTATGGCTTCCTGTCGGAAAATGCCCGCTTCGCCGAGATCGTCGGCGCGCACGGCTTCACCTTCATCGGTCCCAAGCCCGAGCACATCCGGATGATGGGCGACAAGATCACCGCCAAGCAGGCTGTGAAGGACGCCGGCATCCCGGTCGTTCCCGGCTCGGACGGCGGCGTGTCGACCGAGGAAGAAGCCTTCGAGGCCGCCGAGAAGATCGGCTTCCCCGTCCTGATCAAGGCCGCCGCCGGCGGCGGTGGTCGTGGCATGAAGGTCGCCCAGACCCGTGAGGACCTGGCCGAAGCGGTCTCGACCGCCCGCGCCGAGGCCCGCGCCGCCTTTGGCGACGACACGGTCTATATGGAGCGCTACCTCCAGAAGCCGCGCCATATCGAACTGCAGGTCATCGCCGACAGCCACGGCAACGTCGTGCACCTGGGCGAGCGCGACTGCTCGCTGCAGCGTCGTCACCAGAAGGTGCTGGAAGAAGCCCCCTCGCCCGCCCTGTCGGCCGAAGGTCGCGCCAAGATCGGCAAGGTCGTGGTCGATGCGGTCAAGGCCATCGGCTATCTCGGCGTCGGCACCATCGAGTTCCTGTGGGAGAACGACGAGTTCTTCTTCATCGAGATGAACACCCGCCTGCAGGTCGAACACCCGGTCACCGAAGCCATCACCGGCATCGACCTGGTGCGCGAGCAGATCCGCATCGCCGCCGGCCTGCCGCTGTCGTTCACCCAGGAAGATGTCGTCTTCGAGGGTCACGCCATCGAGTGCCGGATCAACGCCGAGAACGCGCGGACCTTCACGCCCTCGCCGGGCGTGATCACCGACTTCCACGCCCCCGGCGGCCTGGGCGTTCGCCTGGATTCGGCGATCTACACCGGCTACGCGATCCCGCCCTATTACGACAGCCTGATCGGCAAGCTGATCGTGCACGGTCGTGACCGCGCCGAGTGCATCGCGCGCCTGAAGCGTTGCCTGGGCGAGATGGTGGTCGGCGGCGTCGAAACCACGATCCCGCTGTTTCAGGACCTTCTGGTGCAGCCCGATATCCTGGCCGGTGACTACAACATCCACTGGCTGGAACGCTGGATCAAAGCCCAAGAAGCTTAAGGTGAGCGTGGCAGCCGGAAGTGTGAGCGGTTTCGGCGACAGCCACGCTCAAGCGCCACAAGACCGGGCCTGTCCCTCGGACAGGCCCTAGGGGCGGCGATGGACGACGCCTTCACGGTCGACGACCTGATCGCCTGCTACGCGCGCGGTGTCTTTCCGATGGCCGACGCGCGAGAGGACGAGAGCCTCTTTCTGATCGATCCCGAGCGGCGCGGCGTGCTGCCGCTCGGGACTTTCCATATTCCCAAGCGCCTAGCCCGCACGGTTCGCAATGGACCGTACGAGGTTCGCGTCGACACCGCCTTCGACGCGGTGATCGAGCACTGCGCCGCCTCGCGGCCCGGACGGCTCGACACCTGGATCAACCATCCGATCCAGCGGCTCTATGGCCAGCTCTACGCCCGCGGACTCGCCCACAGCGTCGAGACTTGGCTGGACGATGAGCTTGTCGGTGGGCTCTATGGCGTGTCGCTGGGCGGAGCGTTTTTCGGCGAGAGCATGTTCTCGACCGCGCGGGACGCCAGCAAGGTGGCGCTGGTCCACCTCGTCGCTCGACTGATCGCGGGCGGGTACGAACTGCTCGACACCCAGTTTCTCACCGAGCATCTGGCGCAGTTCGGCGTGATGGAAATCAGCCGCGCGGACTATCGCCGCCGGCTATCCAAGGCCCTGGCGACGCCGGGCGACTTCTATGGCTTGGCGGCCGGCGCGACCGGGATCGACTGCTTGCAGGCGATCAGCCAGGCGTCATAGACCGGGTGTTGCAGCGGGTTCAGGCCCGGCGAGCTGGCGTACATCCAACCCTTGTAGATCTGGCGTCCCGGCGGGGCCGCGCGGCCAGCTTGGGCCTTCGGTTGCGTATCGACCACCACATAGGCCGCCGATTCCGGCGCGACCTCGTCGGCGGCCGCCGTTTCGCAGGCCCTCACGGTGAAGATCAGGGTCTTGTAGCGGATCGGCTGACCGATCGGGACTTCGAACCGCATCGTCTCGGTCGTGACCTTGTCCAGCGCCTGCAGGATGGCCACCGAATAGCGCGCGCGCTTGGCGGGCTCGGCGGGCTTGGTGGCCGCCGGCGGCTTGACCTGGGTGGCTGCTCCCGGCGCGGGTGACGCGGGCGGGTTAGGGTTCGCCGTGGCGGGCGCGACCTGAACAGGCTGGGCGGGCCGCAGCTCTCCGACCGGCGCCGGCGGCGCTGGCGTTGCGGCGGGCGCGGCGGGCGGAGTCTGCGCCTGAGGCGTTCCTGCCTGACGCGCGACAGCGACACCCGCCACGGCCAAGCCGGACAGGACGCTAACCGCCGCGATCAGGGACGCCCGGCGGGCCATGCCCCTATTCCGGCGACCAGGCTTGATAGTCACTCGTCGCCGCCGGGCGCTCGCCGCCGCGGGTCAGAGAACCCTGCGGACGCCAAGCGTGCACGGTGCCGGTCAGGTTCGGAAGCGTGTCCTTCTCCCATTCGCGACGCTTCAGCGGCGCGCGGGTCGGCGGCTCGTCCAGCGTATAGTGCAGCCAACCGCTCCACTCGGCAGGGACCTTCGAGGCTTCGGCATAGCCGTTGTAGATCACCCAACGACGCTTGTGACGGTCGTAGCTGTCGCTGTTGTCGCGCGCTTCGAAATAGCGGTTGCCGTAGTCGTCCTGACCCACGAAGACGCCGCGGCGGCCAATGTGGAAACGCTGCCCGAGGGTCGCGCCGTTCCACCACGTGAAGATCGCTTTCAGCACTACGTTCGCACCTGAATCTGCAAGGCTTTGCTCGGCCGCGACAAGCGCGGCGAAGCGGGCGGACCATAGCGCCCCGCGCCCTCACCGTCCAGCCGCGCGCCGGTCGCGGCGCACTTCAACATCTTGTGGATTAGCGCCCCTGCACCCGCAACATCTATTGAGGGGCGGTGACCAAGGTTCTAACCTTCGGTGCGACCTTACGCCCATCCCGGCCGCGTGGAATCACACGTTAGGGATTTGGTAAGCACTCACGCTGGCATCTCGGACCTGGAACCGCCCATGCGCCCCTCCGCCAAAGCCGCAGGCCTCGTCCCCGCGATGGAATGGCGCGACCTGGAACGGGCCGACAGCGTTCAGGTCGTTTCGGCGCCGTCGTCATGGTCTGACGCCCGCGTCGAAGCCTGGCTCGACTGGGGCGGCGAGATCGAACCGAAGGCTCCGCTTGGCGGCGGTCCGGCGCGTTACGCTGCGCGCGTGGCGCAACTGGGCCTCTCGCGCGGCCTGTTCGGCGACAAGGCCGACGCCGATGCCTTCCGCGAGGCGTTGTTGACCACGATGCTCACCGGGATAGCGACCCCGACCTCGGGCCAGACGGGTCTGCGGCTGCTGCCCGACATCACCGAGTTCGAATTCCAGAGCCAGGCGCGGGACATCCTGGGGCAGCGCCGGGCGCGCCTCCTGGCGGCTCAAGCCGCTGCGCGTTTGAACACCGCGCTCGACCAGGTCGCAGACGCGGTGCGTCGCTGCTCGGGCGATAGCCGCGCCTGCAGCGATGTTCGCAAGAACCCGGCCCTGGCCCGGGCCGCGCGCAAGGCGCGTGAACTGGGCGCGGACGACCAGACCATCCTGGACGCCATCGCCTTGGCCGACCAGCCCCGTGCGCCGCTGACCGCGCTCGCCGTCGATGATGAGCTGCCCCTTGTCGCCGCCGCAACCCGTCAAGCGGTCGCCGCCGGCGACGAGGCCGCGACTCTGGCCGCTCAGGTCGGTTGGGAGACCAGCGCCCTGACCCTGGCCCTGTCGCCGACCGACGCCGAAGCCCTGTCGCGCGGCGCGGCGATCGGCGCGGCGATCGACGCCAGCACCTTCCTGGACGCCGAAGGGTTCGACATCGAGCGCTTCACCTTCGTCTGCCACCTGTGGGCCACGGCCCTGGAACTGGACCGGGGCGAGCGCCCCGCGCGCCTTTCGCTCGCGGGCGTGGGCGATTGCCTGCTCAGCCAAGGCTACGCCCAGACCAGTATCGAAGGTCGCGACGGCGCGGCCGCCTTGTGGGCCCTGGCCGTCGGCGCGGCGCTGTCCGCCAGCGCCGAGGCCGCAGCCACACTGGGCCAAGACCCCGCCTTTGATCAGGATCGCCAAGGCGTACTGAAGACCCTGGCCGAACGCCGGGTCCGCGCCGCCGCTCTGCGCTCGGCGCTCGCCACCGAAGCCGCTGCGGCGCTGGCGACGGCCCACGCGCTGGCCCGCAAGCACGGCCTGCGTTCGGCCGGCTTGGTGGGACCGTTCACGGACCTCGAGGCGACCTTGCGCCTGGGCGGCGCGCCCGTCGGCGCGGCAGGCGCCATGGCGCCGGTGTCTGTGTCACAAACCGCAGACGGCTTCCTGATGCCGAGCTTCAGCGCCGCCGCTTTCGAGGCGCTGTCATCGGAGGGCGTCGATCTCGATGCCGCCCGGCGGCATGCGCTGGGCCACGGATCGCTGGCCGAGAGCCCCGCGATCGATCACGCCATGCTGCAGGCGCGCGGCTTCACCGCTCACGAGATCGAGAAGGCCGAAAACGCCCTGCGCGAGCATCAGGGCGTGCGGGCGGCCTTCGCCCCGGCGATTGTCGGCGCAGGCTTCCTTCGCGACGTCCTGGGCGCGTCCGCCGAAGATGTCGCGCGCCGTGACTTCGACACCCTGGCCTTCGCCGACTTCTCGGCGGCGGAAATCGCGGCCGCCGAGCGCCATGCGCTGGGCGCGGGCACGCTGGGCGATTGCGAAGCCCTGAACCCTGATCTTCGCGAAGCTTTCCGGTCCGTGGAGGCTCCCTCGTTCAATGACCGCCTGGCGATGCTGGCGGCGGTGGAGAGCTTCGCTTGCCTGCCGACGGCCGTAACGGTCTCGATTCCGCATGACGCGCGCCCGGCCGATGCCGTGCGCGCCCAGGCTGCGGCGGCCAGGGCCGGCGTTCGCGCCCTGCGCCTGCAGCGCGCGCCCACGCCGTACGACTTCAAGCTCGATCTGCCCGAGGAGCCGACGGCCGAAGCGCCCCGCCCCGCTCCGGCGCGAGAACCATTGGTGACCGAGCGCGTCGTCGAGCGGATCGTCGAGCGCGACCGCTCGCGCCGTCGCCTCCCCGACCGTCGCAAGGGCTACATCCAGAAAGCGGCCGTGGGCGGGCACAAGGTCTATCTGCATACCGGCGAGTACGAGGACGGCGAACTGGGTGAGCTGTTCATCGATATGCACAAGGAAGGCGCGGCCTTCCGGAGCCTGATGAACAACTTCGCCATCGCCGTCTCGCTGGGCCTGCAGCACGGCGTGCCGCTGGACGAGTTCGTCGACGCCTTCGTCTACACCAAGTTCGAGCCGGCGGGTCCGGTCACCGGCAATGACTCGATCAAGTCCGCGACCTCCATCCTGGACTACATTTTCCGAGAACTGGGCGTCTCCTACCTTGGCCGAGACGACCTCGCCAATGGCGACCCCGGAGAGTTCAACGCCGATGGGCTCGGCGCGGGCAAGCGCCTTGCCGAAGACGACCTGCTGGACGACGACGCCGATCCCGTTCCGGCTAGCCGCTTCATTTCCAAGGGCTTTTCACGGGGCGCCACGCCGGACAATCTGGTGTTCGCCAGCTTCGGCCACCGTCGCGTGGAAGGCGCCGATCGTCCCGGCGCGGATGGCGAGATGTGCCCGGCTTGCGGCGATCTGTCTCTCGTGCGGAGAGGCGGAATGACGGTCTGCGACACCTGCGGCGCTCAGTCGGAGCGGCCAGGGCCGGTCGCATCCACCTGACGGCGTTCGCCTGGCGTTAAGCTTGCTGGGTAAGGGTAAGACCTGCTTTTCCGCTCAGGACGTGCGCCAGAATGAAACCGATCGCCCTGCTCGCCGCCGCCCTTGGCGTGGCGTTGTCCGTCGCGACGCCCGTCAGCGCCCAGAACGCCGGCCAGATCGCGGCCGTGCGCAACGGCGCGAACTGCCCACGCTGCAACCTGTTCCAGGCCGATCTCTCCAACCTGACCCTGAAGGGCAAGAATCTGGCCGGCGCGCGTCTTCGACAGGCGGACCTGTCGACGGCGGTCATGAACCGGACACGCTTCGCCGGCGGCGATCTTCGGGACGTCAACGCCTATGGCGCGGTCATGACCGGAGCCAGCTTCGCGCGGGCCGACCTGACCAACGCCAGCTTCGTCGGAGCCAATCTGCAAGGCGCGAACTTTGCCGGCGCGCGACTCTCCGGCGTCAACTTTTCGGGCGCGGAGATGGATCGCGCGACGGGTCTGAAACAGAGTCAGTTGAGCCAGGCGTGCGGCGATGACTCCACGTTGTTGCCCCGCGGACTTTCCATTCCGCGCTGCCGTTAAATCCCCGTCATTACCGCAATTTAAGTGGTCTCTGGCCCTCCGTCGGTCCAAACCGTAACTCACACAGTCGCGTATGGACTGAACGGAGTAGTCGATGTCCCGCTTGGGCGTTTCCATCGCCGCCTTGACGCTGAGCCTCTTGGCCATGACGGGCCAGGCGCACGCTTGGGCCGAAGACAAGGACGTCGCCAAGCTGACGTCCTTCGGCGGGATGTGCGCCAATTGCGACCTGGCGGGCCGCAAGCTGATGAACGCCAAGTTCACCGGCGCCAACTTCGCCAAGGCCGTTCTGATCGGCGCCGACCTGCGCGGCGCGATGTTTTATGGCTCGGATTTCGGATGGGCCGATCTGAGCCGCGCCGATCTGCGCGGCGCTGAGATGCGCGGCGCCAACTTCACCCGCGCCAACTTCACCGACGCGCGTATGTCCGGCGTCGAGAGCAGCGGCGCCAACTTCGCTCAGGCGACTCTGGTCCGCGTCGACCTGTCTTCGGCGGAGCTGCACGCCGCCAACATGGCCGGCGCCAACCTGCAGAAGGCGCGCTTCGCCAACGCCGAGCTGATCGCCGCCAATCTGTCGGGCGCCAACGCCCGCGACGCCGACTTCTCGAACGCCGACATCAACCACGCCAACTTCCAGGGCGCGCGCTTCGACGGCGCGCGGTTCCACAACGCCGACATGACCGGCTCGAATCTGCGCGGCGGGATCTTCAACAGCGCGGACTTCCGGAACGCCGACCTGACCATGGTCAATCTCAGCGGCGCTGATCTATCGAGCGCCCGGGGGCTGGAACAGGAACAGCTGGACGAGGCCTGTGGCGATAGCAGCACGCGACTGCCTTCGGGACTGAGCGTCCGCACCTGTAATGGCCTGCGAAGCGGCCAGCACTTCATGCTCCTGCGCGCGGTGCCCAAGCCGCCCGCACCCCCCGCCCCGCCGAAGGCCCCCAAAGGCCCCAAGTAAGGTCGCTAGTAGGCCAAAGAAAAAGCCCTCCGATCGCAAGACCGGAGGGCTTTTTCGTGGAGGGTCGGAACCCCGCCTACACCTTGATCGGCGGCGCGGTCCGGATGTGCAGTTCCTTCAACTGCTTGTCGAGCACGTTGGCCGGGGCGTTCATCAGGAGGTCCTGGCCCTGCTGGTTCAGCGGGAAGGCGATGACTTCGCGGATGGCGACCTGGTCGGCCAGCAGCATGACGATACGGTCGATGCCCGGCGCCAGACCACCGTGCGGCGGTGCGCCGTAGCGGAAGGCGTTCAGCATGCCGCCGAACTGCTCCTCGACCACTTCCGGGCCATAGCCGGCGGTGGCGAAGGCTTTCAGCATGATCTCGGGCTTGTGGTTCCGGATCGCGCCCGAGCACAGCTCGTAGCCGTTGCAGACGATGTCATACTGATAGGCGCGGATGGTCAGCGGGTCCTGGGTCTCCAGGGCCTCCAGACCGCCCTGCGGCATCGAGAACGGGTTGTGCGAGAAGTCGACCTTCTTCTCTTCCTCGTTCCACTCGAACATCGGGAAGTCGACGATCCAGCAGAACTTGAACTGGTTCTCGTCGACCAGCTTCAGCTCCGTGCCGACGCGCGTGCGGGCCAGACCCGCGAACTTGGCGAACACGGAAGGATCGCCGGCCACGAAGAAGGCGGCGTCGCCGGCGCCCAGGCCCAGCGACTCCATCAGGGCCTGGGTCGGTTCGCCGAGGTTCTTGGCGATCGGGCCGCCCCAGCCGCCCTGGTCTTCCGACCAGAACACATAGCCAAGGCCCGGCTGGCCTTCGCCCTGAGCCCAGCTGTTCATGCGATCGCAGAAAGCGCGCGAACCGCCGGTCGGCGCGGGGATGGCCCACACCTGGTTCTTGGCGTCGACGCCCAGGATCTTGGCGAACAGGCCAAAGCCGCCGTCACGGAAGTGCTCCGAGACGTTCGCCATCTTGATCGGGTTTCGCAGGTCCGGCTTGTCGCTGCCGTACCAGGCCATCGACTGGGCGTAGGTCAGGCGCTCGAAGCCCTTGTGCTCGAACGATTGGCCAAAGTCGTTGGTGAAGGTGTGCGTGCCGTTGATCGGCGACACCGGCTTGCCGTTGCTGAACTCCTCGAACACGCCATGCATGACGGGCTCGATAGCCGCGAAGACGTCTTCCTGGGTGACGAAGCTCATCTCGACGTCGAGCTGGTAGAACTCCAGGCTACGGTCGGCGCGCAGGTCTTCGTCGCGGAAGCAGGGCGCGATCTGGAAGTAGCGGTCAAAGCCCGAGACCATCAGCAGCTGCTTGAACTGCTGGGGCGCTTGGGGCAGCGCGTAGAACTTTTCGGGGTGCAGACGCGAGGGCACCAGGAAGTCGCGCGCGCCTTCCGGCGAGCTGGCGGTCAGGATCGGCGTCTGAAACTCGTTGAAGCCCTGGGCGAACATGCGGTTGCGGATCGACTGGATCACGCGCGAGCGCAGGACGATGTTCTTGTGCAGGGTCTCGCGACGCAGGTCGAGATAACGGTGCTTGAGGCGGATCTCTTCGGGATAGTCCGGCTCGCCGAAGACCGGCAGCGGCAGCTCGGCGGCCTCGGACAGCACCTCGACGGCCGAGACGCGGATTTCGATCTCGCCGGTCGGCAGGTTGGGGTTCACCACGCTGGCGTCACGGGCGATCACTTCGCCGTCAACGCGGATCACGCTCTCGGCGCGCAGGCGCTCGACGACGTTGAAACCGGGGGTTTCCGGGTGCAGCACCAGCTGCGTCAGACCGTAGTGGTCGCGCAGGTCGATGAAGACCAGCCCGCCATGGTCGCGCTTGCGGTGGATCCAGCCGGACAGACGCACGGCCGCGCCGGTGTCGGAAGCGCGCAGGGCGCCGCAGTTATGGGTGCGATAGGCGTGCATGGTGGTCATGAAAGTCTTGAATACGCGCTGATTTGCAAGGCGCGGTAAGGCGCACGTGGGCGCCGCGATGTCAAGGATTCTGGGACGGACCGTGCGCTTGCCCGGCCCGTCCGTGGAAGGTTCTTCAGGCTTAAAGCGCCTGGATGATCGCCAGGAAGTCCTTGGCCTTCAGCGAAGCGCCGCCGACCAGCGCGCCACCAACCTCGGGCGCGGCGAGGATCTCGCGAGCGTTTTCGGGCTTCACGGAGCCACCATAGAGGATCAGGACGGTCCGGCCCTGCTCGCCGAAACGGGAGACCAGCTCGGCGCGGATGGCCGCGTGCATCTCGACGATGTTGTCGACCGAGGCCGTTCGGCCCGTGCCGATAGCCCACAGAGGCTCATAGGCTACGCTGAACGCCTTGCCGGCCAGCGAGGTTGGCAGCGAGTCCCGCACCTGGCTCACGACAAAGCTTACCGCCTGGCCCGCTTCACGCGTCTCCAGGGTCTCGCCGACACAGACGATCGGCTCCAAGCCCGCCGCGGCGGCGGCTTCAGCCTTTCCGGCCACCTGGGCGGAGGTTTCACCGTGGTCAGTGCGCCGCTCGGAGTGGCCGCAGATCACCAGCGATCCGCCTGCGTCCGCGATCATCTCGGCGGAGACATCGCCCGTGTGCGCGCCGCTCGACTTGCCATGGCAATCCTGACCGCCGGTAAGGAGATGCGCCCCTTCCACCGCCTGGCTCAGACGATGCAACAGGGTGGCGGGCGGGAAGATCGCGACGCGGGCGGCCGGAGGTTTCGCCTCCAGGGCGGCGGCGACGGCTCGGGCCTCGTCGAGGGCGACCGAAAGGCCGTTCATCTTCCAGTTTCCGGCGATCAGAGGCCGGGGCGTTGTGCTCGAAAGGGTCATGAGCGCCTTCTTGAGGTCACGCTCCCTTGGGAAGTCAAGCCCACGCCGCTTGCCCCCTCGCCTTCGGCTCTACTATACCCGCTGCTCTCGACCGTCGCGTCCCTGTGCGCAGCGGTCTGTCTGGAAGGTTTTCGCGCTCATGCTCGCCGGTTTCCGCAAGTTCGCCAAATCGCCCTTCGCGGTGGTGCTGTTTGGCTTGCTGATTGTCAGCTTCGCCATCTTCGGCATTAGCGACGTGTTCAAGGGCCCGCAGGGATCGGGCGTAATCAGCGCCGGCTCGCGCAGTATGAGCGCGATCGATTTCAAGCAGCGCTTTGACAACTATCGCAAGGCGATGGAGCAGCAGAACGGCACGACCCTGACTCCCGATCAGGCGGTTGAGCAGGGCGTCGATCGTCAGATCGTCCAGGAACTGGTGCTGCAAGAATCGCTGGCCGCCGCTCTTCACAAGATGGGGGTCGCCCCGTCCGACAAGCTGGTGGCCGATACGGTTCACGAGCAGATGAGCCAACTGCCGCCGACGACCCGTCCTTTCGACCCGATCACCGGCAAGTTCGATTCTCGCGCCTATGCGACGCTGATGCAGCAGAACGGTCTCACCCCGGAGACCTATGAAGCCTCGTTGCGCGATGAGATCGCCCAGACCCACTTCTTCTCGGCGATCGCCGACGGCCTGAAAGCGCCCCGCATCTATGGGGCGCTTCAGGGCGCCTACCTGCTGGAGGCGCGTGAGGTCTCGGCCTTCGTCGTCAACCCCTCGACGGTTCAGCGACCGAACCCGCCGACTGATGCGCAGTTGACGGCGTTCATGAAGGAAAACGCCGATCGGCTGACCCGCCCTGAAACCCGGGTTCTGTCGATCATGCGGGTCAGCGCCACTGCGCTGGAGCCATCGGTGACGATCAATCCCGCCGATGTCCAGAAGGCCTTCGACTTCCGGAAAGATAGCCTGGCCAGGCCCGAGACCCGCACGATCGTTCAGATCGCCGCGCCCGACGCCAAGGCGGCCGCAGTGATCTCCCAGCGTCTCGGCAAGGGCGAGGACCCCGCAGCCGTCGCCAAGGCCTACGGCAAGACGCCGCTGGTCCTGACCGACAAGCCCAAGAGCGCCGTTCCCGATCGCAAGGTCGCCGACGCCGCCTTCGCCCTGCAGACCGGCCAGGTCAGCGGCCCGATCATCGGCGACCTGGGCGTCGCCGTCGTCAAGGTCACCAAGATCACGCCCGGCGCCGTCGCGACGCTGGACAGCGTCCGCCCGCAGATCGAGGCCGAGGTCCGGAGCCAGACGGCTCAAGCCAAGGCCTATGAGCAGACCCAGACCTACCAGGATGCTCGTGACGCGGGCGCTGATCTCATCTCGGCGGCCAGCAAGGCCGGCGCGCTGGTCATCACGACCGCCCCGGTGACGGCGCAGGGAACCGACCAGATGGGCCAGCCCTTCGCCGGCCTGACGCCGGACATTATCAAGACCGCGTTCGATCTGTCGCAAGGCGGCGAGAGCGAGCTGGTCGAGGCCGGCAAGGGCGAATACTACGCCGTCAAGGTCGAGCGGATCGTGCCTGCGGCCCTGCCGCCGCTGGCCGAGGTCAAGCCGCAACTGACGGCCGTCTGGTTTGGTCAGGAGATGGCCAAGCGGATGAAGGCCAAGGCCGATGAGCTGGCCGCACGTGTCAAGAAGGGCGAGAGCCTGGAGGCGGTCGCCACCGCGGCTCAGTCGAATGTGCAGAAGATCCCCGGCGGCCTGACCCGCCAGAACGCTCAACAGCACGTGGCGCTGGGGCAGGAGTTCCTGGGCGCGGCCTTCACGGCCAAGCCGGGCGCTGTGTTCACCGCGCGCGCCGGTCAGCAGGGCCAGGCCTATGTCGTCGCCAAGCTGGACGCCGTCCGCGCCGCGCCAACCGCCAATGTCGCCCAGATCGCTGTTCTGGCCCAAGGTCAGGCCGCCAACGGGCTGATGCGCGACCTGGCCGAGGCCACGCGCGTCGTCGCCCGCACCCAGATGAAGGCCAAGAGCAACCTGACCCTGGCCCGCCAAGCCATCGGCGTCGACACCGACGCCCTGGCCAAGGCCGAGGCCGCCAAGGCTGGAAAGAAAGCCGAGTAATGAGTTTGGAGCCCGCGTTCGACGCCTTCTCGGAAGCCTATGACTCCGGGCGGCAGCAAGTCGTTTGGACCCGCCTGATCGACGATCTGGAGACGCCGGTTTCGGCCTATCTGAAGATCGCCCAGGCGCGGCCCTACAGCTTCCTGTTCGAAAGCGTCGAGGGCGGAGCGTGGCGCGGTCGTTATTCGATCGTCACGATGAATCCGGATCTCGTCTGGCGCTGTCGCGGCGACCAGGCCGAGATCGCCGAGGGCGACGACATCGCCGCCGGCCGGTTTACGCCGCAGCCCGGCGGCGCGCTGGACAGTCTGCGCGATCTGGTGGCGCGCTCGCGCATGGACCTGCCCAAGGGCTTACCGCCGATGGCCGCCGGCGTGTTCGGCGCCTTGGGCTACGACCTGGTGCGCCTGGTCGAGCGCCTTCCGGACGTCAATCCGGACGCCTTGAACCTGCCTGACGGCATCATGACCCGCCCGTCGATCGTGGCGGTGTTCGACGCCATCGCGCAGGAGATCATCCTGACGACGACCGTACGCCCCCAGGCCGGCGTATCGGCCAAGGCGGCCCACGACGCCGCCCGCGCGCGGATCGAGGCGGTGATGGCCGACCTGCACCGTCCGCTCGCCCACGACGCGCCCCGCCCGCCGCGCGGGCCGATGGACTTCACCACCCCGGTCAGCCGCGCGGACTACGCAGAGGTCGTGGCCAAGGCCAAGGACTACATCGCCGCCGGCGACATCTTCCAGGTGGTGGCCAGCCACCGCTTCCGCGCGCCCTTCGACCTCCCGCCGTTCGCCCTCTATCGGTCGCTGCGCCGAACCAATCCCTCGCCCTTCCTGTTCTTCCTGAACCTGGACGGCTTCAATCTGGTCGGCTCCAGCCCCGAGATTCTGGTTCGCCTGCGCGACGGCAAGATCACCATCCGGCCGATCGCCGGCACCCGTCCGCGCGGCGCGACGCCCGAGGAAGACGCCGCGCTGGAAGCCGAGCTGCTGGCCGATCCCAAGGAGCGCGCCGAGCATCTGATGCTGCTGGATCTGGGCCGCAATGACGTCGGCCGCGTGGCGATGCTGAACCATCACGGCCGCAACGCACCGCCGGAACAGGCCCGCCCGAAGGGCCCGAACGTGCGCGTGACCGAGAGCTTCACGATCGAGCGCTACAGCCACGTGATGCACATCGTCTCGAACGTCGAAGGAACCGCGCCTGAAGGCGTTGATCCCGTCGACGTCCTGATGGCCGCCCTGCCCGCCGGCACGCTGTCTGGCGCGCCTAAGGTTCGCGCCATGGAGATCATCGACGAGCTCGAGGTCGAGAAGCGCGGCATCAGCTATGCCGGCGCGGTCGGCTATTTCGGCGCCGACGGCGCAGTCGACACCTGCATCGTGCTGCGGACCGCTCTGGTGAAGGACGGCATGATGTACGTCCAGGCCGGCGGCGGCATCGTCGCCGACAGCGATCCGGACGCCGAGTACGACGAGACCCTGCACAAGTCCCGCGCTCTGAAGCGCGCGGCCGAAGAGGCCTGGCGATTCAGCTGAGCCTGAGGGCTGCTTTGTTCCGCTAAGGACCGCCCAGCCGATCGTCGGGAAGGTGTTGCGTCACCGCCGGCGGCGCCAACACCATCACCGTGGCGAAGCTCAGCGCACAGAACGCGGCGAAGGCCGCAGCCGCCAGCACCGGGCCCATCTTCTGGGTGCGTTGCTTGGGCCGCAGCAAGGCGCGGACATAGGCGACGGCGACGGGGTCCAAGGCGGAATCACGCGGGTCCATGGGCCCATGATGCTCAACTCCGCGATCACTGTAACCGTTACTGAAAGCCGCAGGCGAAAATGGCGCTACACATCCGCCCGCCTCGCGCTAGAACCGACCTCCGAAAGGCGGCGTCATGATCCTCGTCATCGATAACTACGACAGCTTCACCTACAACCTCGTCCACTATCTGAACGAGCTTGGGGCCGACACGGCCGTCTACCGCAACGACGCCCTGAGCGTGACTGAAGCGCTGGGCCTCAAGCCGGCCGCCGTGCTGCTGTCGCCGGGTCCCAAGGCGCCCGACCAGGCCGGTATCTGCCTGCCGCTGCTGGAGGCCGCGCCCGCCGATCTGCCGATCCTCGGCGTTTGTCTGGGTCACCAAGCCATCGGCCAGGCGTTCGGCGGCGAGGTGATCCGCGCCAAGGCTGTCATGCACGGCAAGGTCAGCAAGGTGCGCCACAACGACAAGGGCATCTTCAAGGGTCTGCCCAACCCGTTTACCGCTACGCGCTATCACAGCCTGGCCGTCCGCCGCGAAGACCTGCCGGCCGACCTGGAGGTGACCGCCTGGACCGATGACGGCGAGATCATGGGCGTGCAGCACAAGACGCGCCCGATCTTCGGCGTCCAGTTCCACCCCGAGTCGATCGCCACCGAGGGCGGCCACCAGATGTTGGCGAACTTCATGGATCTGGCCGGCGTCAAGCGCGACGCGGCGATCTGGGTCTAGGCACTGCGATGTCCGACGCCTTCAAGCCGCTGCTGGCGAAACTCGCCGATGGCCAGACCCTCGACGACAGCGACGCCGAGCTGTTCTTTGCCGCCTGCCTGCGCGGCGAGCCGACCCCGGCCCAGGTGGCGGCCGCCGTCACCGCAATCCGCCTGCGCGGCGAGACGGTGGGCGAGATTGCGGCCTGCGCCCGCGCCATGCGCCGCGCCGCCATCCAACTGGAGCACCCGTATGACGTCATCGACGTCTGCGGCACGGGCGGCGACGGCCTTCACACGTTGAATATCTCCACCGCCGTAGGCTTCGTGGTCGCCGGGGGCGGCCTGAAGGTCGCCAAGCACGGCAACCGCGCCATCACGTCCAAGTCCGGCACCGCCGATGTTCTGACCGCGCTCGGCGTCAATATTGACGCCACGCGCGAGCAGCAGCGCAAGGCGCTGGACGAGGCCGGCATCTGCTTCCTGTTCGCCCAGGCCCACCATGGCGCGATGAAGCATGTCTCGCCGATCCGACAGCAGCTGGGTTTCCGCACGATCTTCAACCTGCTGGGCCCGTTGACCAATCCAGCCGGCGCCAAGCGTCAGGTGGTCGGCGTCTCGGCGTCGCGCTTTGTCGAGCCGATCGCCAAGGCCCTGGGGGCTCTTGGCGCCGAGCGCGCCTGGTCGGTGCATGGCTCGGGCATGGACGAGCTGACGACCACCGGCGAGACCGAAGTGGCCGAATGGCGCGACGGCGTCGTTCGCCTGTTCAAGATCACCCCCGAAGCCGTTGGCCTGCCGCGCGCCGCGCTAGCGGACCTGACCGGCGGCGATCCCGCCTTCAACGCCGCGGGCCTGACGCGCCTGTTCGACGGCGAGACCGGCCCCTACCGCGACATCGTGCTGCTCAACGCCGCCGCCGCCTTCCTGGTCGCCGACAGGGTCGAGACCCTGGTCGAGGGCGTTGCCCTGGCGGCCGAAGCCATCGACAGCGGCCGCGCCAAGGCCGCCCTCGCCGGCCTCGTGGCCGCCACCAACACGGAAGTTCCTGCGTGACCGACATCCTGGCCAAGATCGCCGCCTACAAGCGTGAGGACGTGGCGGCGCGAAAAGCCGAGCGGTCTCAAGCCGAGATCGACGCCGCCGCCAAGGCCGCTTCGGCGCCGCGCGGCTTCAAGGCCGCCCTTGAGGCCCATCATGCGCCCGGCCGCCTGTCGCTGATCGCCGAGATCAAGAAGGCGTCGCCGTCCAAGGGCCTGATCCGCGAGGACTTCGACCCGCCGGTCCTGGCCAAGGCCTATGAAGCCGGCGGCGCGGCCTGCCTCTCCGTGCTGACCGATGGACCGAGTTTCCAGGGCGCGGATGAGCATCTGGTCAGCGCCCGCGCGGCGGTCACCCTGCCCTGCATCCGCAAGGATTTCCTGGTCGATCCCTGGCAGGTGGCCGAAAGCCGCGCCCTGGGCGCCGACGCGATCCTGGTGATCCTGGCGATGATCGACGACGTTCTCGCCGCAGAGCTGATTTCAGAAGCGCGCCGGCTGGGCATGGACGCCCTCGTCGAGGTGCACGATAAGGCCGAGATGGCGCGCGCCGGCGCCTTGGGCTCGGATCTGGTCGGGATCAACAATCGCGATCTCAAGAGCTTTGTCGTCGATCTGGCGGTGACCGAGCGCCTGTCGGTCCAGGCGCCCGAAGGCGCGCTTCTGGTCACCGAAAGCGGCATCTTCACCCATGACGATGTCGTGCGCATGGAAGCCACCGGCGCCAAGGCCATGCTGGTCGGCGAAAGCCTGATGCGGCACGCGGACGTGACGAGCGCCACGCGCGTCCTGATCGGTTAAACCCAAAACGGGCTTTCCTAACGCTGGCGCCTTGAGGCGAAACAGTCCCATCCTTCAACCATCGCCGCGCCGAGAACGCGGATGAGGAAACGTGCATGAACTGGCTCGCACGAGTCGTGAAATGGGCCCTGGCCACGAACTTCAAGCTGCAGGGCTGGAAGATCGAAGGCGCGCCGCCCGAAACGCGGAAGTTCGTGGTGATCGCCGCGCCCCATACCAGCAACTGGGACTTCGTCTATTTCGTCGGCGCCGCCGACGCCCTGGGCCTTGATCTCAGCTTCATCGGGAAGGCGTCGCTGTTCAAGGCGCCGTTCGACCAGATGATGCGTGATCTGGGCGGCATCCCGCTGGATCGCGAGCGTTCCAAGGACATGGTCAAGGCCATGGTCGAGGAGTTTGGCCGGCGCGACACCTTCATGCTGACGATCGCGCCAGAGGGCACGCGCGGCAAGGCGCGGCAGTGGAAGACGGGCTTCTACCACATCGCCATGGGCGCCAAGGTGCCGATGGTGCTGGGCATGATGGACTACAAGCGCAAGCTTGTGACCCTGGGCCCCGCGATCTACCCCACGGGCGATTACGCTGCGGACATGCGCCGCATCGCCAGCTTCTATCAAAGCTGCACGCCCAAGTTCCCCGAGATGGCCACGCGGTTCGATGATCTAGGCCCAACGCCGGACGCATGACGCGACCCACTGGTCTATAAGGCAGGCGCCGTTCTGACGGGGAGAATCGGATGCGCGTCTTGCTGAACACCTTGAGGACGCTCGCGCCCCGCCAGATCCGGTCCGTGATCAATCGCCTGCGCTCATCGCCTCGGGGAACCTTGGCGCCCACTTCCGACACGCCCGTTGAGCCAGGGACGATACAAGCGCCCCAGGCGCTATGGAGCCTGGTCGGCGCCGCCGACGCCGACTTCGTGCGGGTCGGGCAGCAGTTCAAGGCGCTCTTTCTCGACGCCGGCCTCAAGCCTCATCACGCCATTCTCGATGTCGGTTGCGGCATCGGGCGCGCGGCCGCGCCCCTGGTTGACTATCTCGACGACAACGGTCGCTACGCCGGGTTCGACGTCATGGCCGAAGCCATCGACTGGTGCCGCGCCAATATCGCGGTCGGCGACCCGCGGTTCGAGTTCCTGCACGCCGACATGCATAGCGACCGCTACAATCCGAGCGGAACCCAGCCGGCGAGCGCCTATGTGTTCCCCTACCCCGATGCCAGTTTCGACTATGTCTGGCTGGGTTCGGTATTCACGCACCTGCTCGCCGCTGATCAGTCGCAGTTCGCCCGTGAGATCGTGCGCGTTCTCAAGCCCGGCGGCATCAGCATCGTCTCCTGGTATCTCATAGACGACGAGGCCAGGGCCAATACCGGCCAGGGCCGGATCGCCTTCGATTTCATCCACCCCCTGGACGGATGCTGGACCGCCACGCCCGACCTGCCCGAGGCGGTGATCGGCTATGACCTCGCGCTGATCCAAGAGCAGTACAAGGGTCTGGGACTTGAAATCCTCAATGAGGCGCTCGGCGTCTGGCGGCGCGAGCCGATCCAGGATCAGGACATCATCGTCGCCCGAAAAAGCCCCTGAAAGGTTCCGTTAAGCTTCTGATTCTTCGCGACTTTCGCCCATCCACCGACTAACTCGCTGATTTTTCGAACCTTTCGCCCGTTAACAAAGCTCAGCTTGACTTTGCGGCGGAACACCAGGAGAACATTCGAAAGGTTTGCGGTTTGTTCCGCGCTCCAGCGAGGCCGACATGCTCACGCGCAAGCAGCACGAACTGCTGATGTTCATCCACGAACGGATCAAGGAAACCGGCGTCTCGCCGTCGTTCGACGAGATGAAGGAAGCCCTCGATCTGGCGTCCAAGTCCGGCATTCACCGCCTGATCACCGCATTGGAAGAGCGCGGCTTCATCCGCCGTCTGGCGCACCGGGCCCGAGCGCTCGAGGTCGTGAAGCTCCCTCAGCAGGCGACGGCCGCCGCCCCTCCCAAGGGACGCGGCGCCTTCCGTCCGCAGGTCTTCGAAGGCGGCGGGGCGCCGCCTCCGGCCGCCAGTCCTGCCGCCGCCGCCAACGACAGTCGCGAACTGCCCATCCTTGGCCGGATCGCGGCCGGTACGCCGATCGACGCCATCCAGCACGAACGCGAACGCCTGCCGGTGCCGGAAGCGATGCTGGGGGCCGGTGAGCACTATGTCTTGGAAGTCCAGGGTGACTCGATGATCGAGGCCGGCATCCTCGATGGCGACTACGTGATCATCAAGAAGGGCGACACCGCCACCTCGGGCGAGATCGTCGTCGCGTTGGTGGGCGAGGAAGCCACGCTCAAGCGTCTGCGCAAGAAGGGCGGATCCATCGCACTGGAAGCCGCCAACCCCAAGTATGAAACCCGGATCTTTGGCCCTGATCAGGTCGAGGTGCAGGGCAAGCTGGTCGGCCTGATCCGGCGCTACCACTGACGGCTTGGCGATCATCGCTGCGCAAAATGGAGCAGGCCCTGATCCCGCCAAGATCAGGGCCTCTTGTTATTCAGGCGTCGGGTGAAATCCGCCCCTGCTCTGCTAGTCGCTGAGCGGCGGCGTCGAAGCCAGCCCAAGCCGCAGCGGCCAAAGCGCCCCCCGTGCTGACGCGACGCACGCCAAGCTCGGCGAGGCTTTCCACGGTCATCTCCGGTCCCCAGAGCAGCACATTGACGGGCTTGGGGGCGACAGCGTCGACGATGGCCTTGATCTCGGCCGGATCGCTCACGGCGGGCGCATACAGGCAGTCTGCGCCGGCGGCGGCGTAGGCGCCTAGGCGCTCCAGGGTCGGCTGGAGATCACGACAGCCTCGAAGGTAGCCTTCCGTTCGCGCCACCAGGATCACATCCTGCCCGCTCGCATCGATCGCGGCGCGGGCGGCTTTGAGGCGGTCAACCGCTAAGGCGAGGGGATAGAGCTCCGAACCCGACCAGTCCTCAATGGACAAGCCCGCCACGCCTGCCTGGATCGCCAGAGTGACGCTCTCTGCGACCTCGGCAGGCGTCTCGCCAAAGCCGTTCTCGAAGTCCGCATTGACCGGCAGTTCAGTGGCTGAGCAGAGCGTTCTGAGATGCGCGATGACTTCGTCGCGCGTCACTTGGCCGTCGTCCCTGCCCATAGCCCACGCCATGCCCGCGCTGGTCGAGGCCAACGCCTTGAAGCCCCGCCGCTCCAGCCGCCTGGCGCCCCCCGCATCCCAAGGGTTGGGCAATACGAAGCAGCCTTCGGCGTGGAGCGCCCGAAATGCGGCCCGGCGTGTGCTGTAGGGGTCTGGCATGGCTGAACTTCCGATCTTGGCGGGTGACTAGGGTTCTCTATCGCCTCTTGCGTCGCGGATTGTCAGCAGCCCGCTCCAGGGCCGTACGCCGCGCAAGGGTTGGGCCCAGACGATCCGCCAGCCATCGGCTCGTCGATAGAGCTCGGCCGCGCCGTAGCGCGCGAAATCATCGCCGGTCAGCAGCACCGTATCCGCGCACAGCGGCGGGGTGCGCGCAGGCGCAGGGCCACGCACCACCACGACATCGCTCAGAACGCACAGACCACTCAGTGTCTCGGCGTCGGGGGTTCTGCGCGACCAGGCCAGGGACAGTCGCACGGGCGCTCCGCGACCAGGCGCGCAGATCCAGCGGTCGCAACCGTAGAGGTTCCAGGTCGTCGGCTCCAATCCTCTTCGCCGAGCCCAGAGCTCCGCGCCGAAACGTTTCGCGTCTGGTCGGAGCAGCACGGCGGCGTTGCCCGAGCGCACGGCGGCCGTCGCGCCATCGGCCGCGATCCAGGCGTCGGGCGGCGTTGGTCTTGGCCACAGGGCTACGGCGAGCGCCAGGGGCGCGCCGATCCAGCGAAGACGGCCTCTCCAGAGACAAAGGACCATCAGGCCCAGGAAGGCCACGAGCAGGACCTCCGGCGGGGCGCTGGCGACGATGTGCTGCGCTCCATGCGCTTCGGAAAACAGCCCCGCGACATTCAGCATGGCGTCTATGCCCCAGCCCGCCACCGCCAGAAACGGTGCGCTCAGGCCGAATGGCTCAAGAACCGTGCCGATGGCTAGAAAGGGCATGATCACGAACGAGGACAGCGGCGAGACGGCGAGATTTGCGGGCAGCCCCCAGACCGCAACCCGATTGAAGTGCTGCATGGCGAACGGCGCGGTGGCCAAACCCGCCACGAGACTGGCGGCGATGCTGGCGGCCAGCCAGGTGGCGATCGCCTGAGGGCCTTGAATCCACCAGGGCGTTGACAACTCTCGCACCGGCGTTGGCCAGGACTCAGCCAGGGCCACCAAGGCGGCGGTAGCGGCGAAGGACATCTGGAAGCCCGGCTCCCCCGCCGTTTCCGGTTTGAGCAGCAGGATCGAGAGCGCCGCCAGCGCCAGACCGTGCAGTGTGATCGCGCGTCGATCGAACAGGATCGCCAGAAAAGCCACGCTGGCGGTGATAGCGGCCCGTTCAGCTGGTGGCGGCGCGCCCGACACGATCAGATAGCCCAGCACGGCGACCAGTCCGGCGCTGGCAGCGATCTTCTTGCCCGGTGCGCGGAGCGCCAGCCATGGCCACGCCGCAACGCCCATACGGACCACGACAAAGACGAACCCGCCCACGATCGCCATGTGCAAACCCGAGATCGACAGGATGTGAGCCAGACCTGAGGCCCGCATGGCTTCGGTCTGCGTCTCGGAGATCCAGGCCTCGTGGCCTGTCACCATGGCCGCCCCGATCCCGCCGCTGGTCGGTCCCATCCTGGCGAGCAGTCGCTGAGCCAGATCCCAGCGAAAGGCGTTCACAGCCATCACCAGGCGCAGGCGCAAGGGCGGCTGATCCAGCGTGACCTCGCCGATATCGCCGATCGCGAAGCCGACCCCACCGATGGAATCGAACCAGGCGTCGCGCGCGAAGTCGTAGGCGCCAGGCGCAGCCGCCGGCGGCGGCGGCCCCAGCATCGCGCGCAGACCGATCGCCTGGCCCGGCTTCGGAACCGGGTTCTCGCCAATGGTCACTCTGATCCGCCGCGGCGTATCCTCCGGCGACAAGCCTGAGACCCGGACAGGCGCGATCAGCAATCGCTGTCCGCCCGCGCCGGGACTGACGACGTCGACGACAAAGCCGTCGACGCGGCGCACGATCCGTTCGCCGTCCATGACCGGCGCGGCGACACGCTCGCTGCGGACCTTGGCGGCCCACGCGCCGGCGGCTCCGAAGGCGATCAGGCCCAGCAGCACCACGAGCAGCGCGGGCGCGTTCCAACGCCTCGCGCCCCATGCCGCCAACCCAATCACGCCCGCCAGCAGGGTCAGGCCCCAAAGCGCCGGTTCGACCCTCACCTCAAGATACGCCGCCGCGCCAAGTCCAAACGCGACAGGCACCCACAGAAAGCGGCGATCCAGATTGTTCGCCAACTCCGCCGTCAACGCCCATCGAGCCGCCGGCGCGCCGGCGGCCTCGGGCGTCGAGGCCTGTCGATCCGGCGATGCGCTTTGGATCAACACGCAGAAACCACTGTATTTTCTGTGGGTTGCGAACGCATTCCGCGCTGCGGAAAACCGCTAGGCCCGGCGTTGAGCCGCATGCTAAGACGCCTCGCCCGCGTCGCTTCGCGGCGAACGTTTCCCAGCGCCGCTCCGGCGCCCTGTCCTGCAGCCTTGAAGTCCATGTCGAACCCCACCCCTACCGGCGTCGTCACGCGCTTCGCCCCCTCGCCCACCGGTTTCCTGCATATCGGCGGCGCTCGTACGGCGCTGTTCAACTGGTTATATGCACGCCATACGGGAGGGAAGTTCCTTATTCGCGTCGAGGACACCGATCGCGAGCGCTCGACCGAAGCGGCCGTCGCCGCGATCTTCGAAGGGCTGGACTGGCTGGGCCTGAAATCCGACGACGAGGTGATCTTCCAGCACACCCGCGCGCCGCGTCACGTGGAGGTGGTGCATGAGCTGCTGGCCAAGGGCCGCGCCTATCGCTGCTGGATGAGCATCGAGGAGCTGGAGGTCGCCCGCGAAAAGGCCCGCGCCGAAGGCCGCGCGATCCGTTCGCCGTGGCGCGACGCGCCTGATGGCGACCTCTCCGCGCCCCACGTGATCCGCTTCAAGGGACCGCTGGACGGCGAGACCGTGGTCAACGACCTGGTCAAGGGTCCTGTCACCTTCAAGAACATCGAACTGGACGATCTTGTCCTGCTGCGCGCAGACGGCGCCCCCACGTACAATCTCGCGGTCGTGGTGGATGATCACGACATGGGCGTGACCCACGTGATCCGAGGCGACGATCACCTGAACAACGCCGCCCGCCAGACCCTGATCTATCAGGCCATGGACTGGGCGGTGCCGGCCTTCGCCCACATCCCGCTGATTCACGGCCCGGACGGCGCCAAGCTCTCCAAGCGCCACGGCGCCCAGGCCGTCGGCGAATTCGCTGACCTCGGCTACATCCCCGAAGGCATGCGCAACTATCTGGCCCGCCTGGGCTGGGGCCACGGCGACGACGAGGTCTTCACCGACGAGCAGGCGATCAGCTGGTTCGACGTCGCCGATGTCGTCAAAGCCCCCGCGCGCCTGGACTGGGCCAAGCTCAATCACATCAACGCCCAGCACCTGCGCAAGGCCGACGACGCGCGTCTGACGGCCCTAGCCTTGGCGGCGGCGGAAACGCGCGGCGAGCCCCTGCCCGCCGACGCGGCCGAGCGCATCGCCCGCACGGTTCCCGAGGTCAAGGAAGGCGCCAAGACGATCCTCGAACTGGTCGATCACTGCGCATTCGCGCTGAAGACCCGCCCATTGGCGCTGGAAGAGAAAACCCAAAAACAGCTTACCGAAGAGACGGTCGAGCGGCTGAAGCGTCTGCGCGACCAACTGGCCGCCGCGCCCGACTTCGACGCTGCAACCCTGGAAACTGTGTTGAAATCATTCGCGGAATCCGAGGGCGTCGGCTTTGGCAAGTTCGGTCCCGCGCTGCGCGGAGTCCTCACGGGCGGGGCGCAGGCTCCCGACTTGAACAAGACCATGGCGGCCCTCTCCCGCGATGAGGCGATTGGCCGTCTTGACGACGCGCTAGCGCCTCGCGCATGAGGCGCTATAACGCACCCGCGAAAAGCGAAAATTGGACTGCCCGTCCCAATAATGAAGGGGTCTACGGATGACCGATAAAGCCACGCTGACGATCGGCGACAAGAGCTATGAGCTGCCGATCCTCAAGGGCAGCACGGGTCCGGACGTCATCGACGTTCGGAAGATCTACGGTGAAAGCGATCACTTCACGTTCGATCCAGGCTTCACCTCCACCGCCTCGTGCGAGAGCAAGATCACCTATATCGACGGCGACGCGGGCATCCTGCTGCACCGCGGCTATCCGATCGACCAGCTGGCCGAGAAGTCCTCGTTCCTCGAGGTCTGCTACCTACTGCTGAACGGCGAACTGCCCAAGGCCGACGAGTTCGCCAAGTTCGAGCACAACATCACCTACCACACGATGTTGCACGCTCAGTTCGACCGCTTCTTCGAGGGCTTCCGCCGCGACGCTCACCCGATGGCGGTCATGACCGGCGCCGTCGGCGCTCTGTCGGCCTTCTATTCGGACAGCATCAATGTCGACGACGCCCGTGAGCGCGAGATCAGCGCCCATCGCCTGATCGCGAAGATGCCGACGATCGCCGCCCGCGCCTACAAGTACACGGTCGGCCAGCCGTTCGTGTCGCCGCGCAACGACCTGTCGTATTCGGAAAACTTCCTGCGCATGTGCTTCGCCGTGCCGGCCGAGGACTGGAAGCCGAACCCGGTGCTGACCCGCGCCATGGACCGGATCTTCATCCTGCACGCCGATCACGAGCAGAACGCCTCGACCTCGACCGTCCGTCTGGCCGGTTCGTCGGGCGCGCACCCGTTCGCCTGTATCGCCGCCGGCATCGCCTGCCTGTGGGGCCCGTCGCACGGCGGCGCCAACCAGGAAGCGCTTGAGATGCTGGAGACCATCGGTTCGGTCGACAACATCAAGGACTACGTCCAGGGCGTGAAGGACCGGAAGTACAAGCTGATGGGCTTCGGCCACCGCGTGTACAAGAACTTCGACCCGCGCGCGAAGGTCATGCAAAAGACCGCGCACGAGGTTCTGGCCGAACTGGGCCACAACAACGATCCGCTGCTGCAGGTCGCCCAGGAGCTGGAAAAGGTCGCCCTGAACGACCCGTACTTCGTCGATCGCAAGCTGTACCCGAACATCGATTTCTATTCGGGCATCACCCTGCGCGCGATGGGCTTCCCGACCAACATGTTCACCGTGCTGTTCGCCCTGGCCCGCACCGTGGGCTGGATCAGCCAGTGGAAGGAAATGTTCGAGGACCCCACCCGCAAGATCGGTCGTCCCCGTCAGCTCTACACGGGCGCCACGCATCGCGACTACGTCACGCTCGACAAGCGCTAAGCTGCAAGAAGCTTTGCTCCACGGATTAGGCCCTGCTTCGGCGGGGCCTTTTTCGTTTCAGCGCTTGAGCAGGAAGCTCAACACCTCGGCGACCGCGCGGTAGAGCGCCTCGGGGATCTCCCCGTCGATCTCGATCGTCGACAGCGCCTGGGCCAGCACAGGGTCCTCCTCGATCGGCACCCCGTGCTCCTTGGCGGTTTCGATGATCTTCTCGCCGATCCAACCCTGGCCGGAGGCGACGACCTTGGGGGCGTTCGGCTCCTCATAGAGGAGCGCGACAGCGATGCGCGGCTTGGACGAGAGCCCCGAAATCCCGCTCATGAGGCCTGGTCCACGAAGTGCCCCAGCGGGCTGACGCCTCGCGTCGGCGGAGCTCCGGAATGAACGGCCACTTCCGGTGTCAGGTCCGCCTGACGCAAAGCCGCTCCGAGCGCCTCCTCGCCAGCCCTCAATCGCGTGATCGTCTCAGCGCGCTCGGCCCAGAGCGAGACGCGTGCGCGTGCGCCGGTGAGCACGACCATGGCATGCACCGGCCCCAGCGGCTCGACATCGATCGAAAAGCGAGCGCGATAGGTCGGCTCGATCGCGGCCGCTGCGCCGCCACCCCCGCCGCCACCATCGCGACTGATCTCGAACTGCGCCACAGCGACTCCCTGGGGCGTGACGAACGGAAGATCAAAGTTCAGCTTTGCCGCTTGGGCGCGCGCGTCCGATGGCTCTTGCTCGTGAACCAGGGGTTCAGGCAGTGACGCGATCTGCATCAAGTCCTGACGGGCCAGGGCCGATTGGGTGCCCTTGAGCAGGCGGCGCGCCATAGCCTCCGGCGCCCAGCTCAAAGACGGTGTCGGTTCTGGCCTTTGGCCTGCCGTAGGGCCGCCCGCATAGGGTGGCGGAGGCGTCTTCGACCGGACGTCCTCCACCGGCGCGCCATAGCCGCGTGTCATGAGCGGCCGAGGCTCCACCGGCTCCGTCGCCAGCGGTTCACCTTCGCCGTCGCGTGGCTCCAGCTGCACCAGCGCCGGCAGGCTGGTCCCGCCCAGCGCGACCTTGCCCGGCGATCGCTCCGCAGTCTTCTGCGGCGGCGCGACAAAGGCTCCAAACCGCACGGCGAGCTCCGGATCGGCGTCATGCGTCGTGGGACTGCCAGACGGCGGCGCCCCCACGCGCGCCGGCGGGGGATCTTCGGCATCGACCGGCGCTCCGGCAGGAAGCGCACGCGCTATCGGCGACGACGTCGCGGCCGGGGCGTCCGGGGCGTCGGCGGCCAAGCGGCTCTGAGCCGGCGGCGATGAGGCCATAGCGCCCGCGCTGCTGCTACTGCTATTCGCGCGGACTTGATGGGTCATCGGCCCCTGCGGGTCTGGCCCATCGGCGCCCCCGTCGTCGGCCACGGAACCGACGTGCGGCGCGACGGCGCCACTCGGGACCTCGGCCTTCGCCAACCAGGCTGACAATGCGCTGCGCAACACCCACAAGGCCGCCTTAAGGTCTCCCTCAGCGACCATCGGCGGCGCGGCGCCAACAGCCGAAGGCGGCGCGGCCGCTCTCGCCAGATGCGCCTCAAGAAGAACTCCGGATCGCTCGACCGCGCGGCGAAGACCCGGTGCGGTCGTGATATCCGGGATCGTCGGGGTCGTGGACAGAACCGCGCGCCCGGCGTCTCGGACTTCAGGCGGCGTATCGGGCTGATCGACCATGGCCTGAACATCCGCCATCAGCGGCGCAAGGCCGGCCTGTCGCGGCACAGCCTCAGCCATCGCCAGCCGAACGGCGCGCGTTGTTCGCGTCTCCGTGGGCGGTCTTGAAGGCGCAGACGCCGAAGCCCCCTGAGCCGGCGCTGGTCGTGCGTCCAGCGCGCTCGCAGAATGGCCAGCATCCTTTGCTGTCGACTGCGCCGCCGCCGCCACCTGCCCTTGAACCGGCGAGGTCTTGCCCTCAGCCTGAGCGGCCATCTCTGCGAGTTGCGCCGTCGAACCGGCAAGCGCCTGGCGGGCCAAGGCCTGGAGGACCGCTGTGGAATCCACTGCGGTTCCAGCCGGAACGGTTGGAAGGATCGTAGGCACGGGCGCGGTCGGGTCTACAGCCACGACAACGACTCCACGGCGACAGCTTTACAAAGGTTAAGGCCGCGAACGTAAACTGCCGATTAACTTCAGGGGGAGCCGACGGCGTCTAGCCGGCGCGCCCCAAAGCTCTGCGTGCGCTCAGGAAGTCCACAAGCGCCTCGGCCGCCGCTTCGGAGGGATCCGGCATACCTCGCCCCATCCTGTCGAGCGCCGCATACTGCTCGGCGGTCTGATGCTGGCGCAGGTCGGGATCATCCAGCCTCAGAGCGACCTCGCGCGCGAGGCCTTGGCCCTCGCAGTCGTGCTGAATGAATTCCGGCGCCACGGCCTTCCCGGCGGCGATGTTGAACAGCGTGATCCAGCGCGGCTTCATTAGCCGCTTGACGATGGCGTAGGTGACCGCGCCAGTCTTGTAGCCGACCACCATCGGGCGCCCCGCCAGCGCCAGTTCGGTGGTCACGGTGCCACTGCACGCCAAGGCCACGTCACCCGCCAGGAACGCGTCGTCCTTCAGGCCCTCGTCCTCGATGACATGGGCGCGGAACGGCCAGCCGGCAACACGAGCCTTTACCGCCTCCGCGACGGTGTAGGCGGCGGGAACAACAATGTGGAGATCCGGTCGCTCGACCTTGAGCCGCCGAACGGCGTCCTCGAACGCCGGCATCACCCGCTCGATCTCTGAGGGGCGGCTGCCCGGCAGGACCAGGAGGATTTGCTCGGAGGCGGCGGCGCCAATCGCCGCGCGCAAGCGTCCTGGATCAGCGTGATCAAAGCGCTTGGCGAGGGCGGAGTTACCGACGAAGACGTTCTGCAAGCCAGCGGCGTCAAAGTAGGCCTTATCCATCGGCTGAATCGACAGCAACAGATCGACAGCCTTGGCCAGCGCCTGCGCCCGGCCTTCACGATACGCCCAGACCTGCGGCGCGACGTACTTCACCAGCGGCAGGGTCGGGTCGAGCCTGCGCAAGGCGTGCGCCAGGCGAATATTGAAACCCCAGCTGTCGATCAGCACCGCGACATCGGGCTTTTCACGCGCCGCCAGGGCTACGGTGTCCTTCAAGCGCGCCATGGCGCGGGGATAGGCCTTCAGGCTCTCCAGAATGCCCAGGATCGACAGCTGCGCGATGTCGAAGGGGCTCTGAACCCCCTGCTCGGCCATCTTGGCCCCGCCGATCCCGACGAACGTCACACCCTGACCCAGGCGAGCCCGCAGAGCCTTGGCAAGGCCCGCCCCGAGCGCGTCACCAGACGCCTCGGCGGCCACGAGCATCACCTTCAGGGGTTTATCACGATTGATCGTCACAGCCGCTCCTGCGGATCGACCCCCAGCACGAACAGACCCAGATCGTCTGCGGCGGCGATCACGGCTTCGCGATCGACCACCAGCAAGCGTCCAGCCTCGCCGACAATACCCGCCAAGCCGGCGCGCGCGGCCCGATGGATCGTCGCCACCCCGATCGTCGGCAGATCGACGCGCGTCTCCTGGATCGGCTTGGGAGCCTTGGCCAGGACCCCCAGCCGGCGCTCGGCGCGCCCCCGGATCGCCTCGGGCAGGTCAGCCACGCGACGCAGCATGGCGTCGGTGCCCTCCTGCGCCTCGACGGCGAGCACCAGGCCCTCGCACACGACCGCGCCCTGCCCGATGTCCAGACGCCCGATCTCGCGAGCGACATCCAGCGCCTTGTCGATATCCGCCATGTGCTCTGGCGCCGGCGACACTTTGCCCAGGCGGCCGCGCGGCAGGGTCATTTCACCCATGACCTCATGCGCGCCCTCGATCTCGAAACCTTCCTTCTCGAACTCGTCGAGCACGCGCCGCAGCAGGGCGTCGTCACCCTTGCGCGCGGCGACGATCAGGCTGGGCAGAACCTTCAGCCCGCGCGCGTCGGGCATCAACGCCGAGAAGTCCGGCCGGCTGACATTGCCGGCGAAGCAGACAACGTCACAGCCCTCGGCACGCAGGGCCGTAAAGATCTTTCCGAACTCGCCGATCCCCACGTCTGCGCCCGGATAGCGGTCAAGCGACGGGTCGGCGAACGATCGCAGACGCATCACCGCAAAGGCGCGTCCGGCGGCTTCGCAGTGCGACGCCAGTTCGACGGGAAGCGCCCCGCCGCCGGCGATCAGGCCAAGCTTACGCATCGGCGATACCTAGACTTCCCGCTCCGGCAGGCAGAGCGGACGGTTGGCGTCGGCGCGGATGAAATCGACGATCTCCATAACCTCGGCGTTGCCGGCATGGATCTCGGCAACGTCGTCGAGACGCTCCTGGAACGTGCCTTCGTCAGCGAACATCAGGCGGTAGGCGGCGCGCAGCGCATTGATCGTCTCGCGCGGGAACCCACGACGCTTGAGGCCGACTAGGTTCAGGCCCTCCAGGTGCGCGTGATTGCCCCACACCGAGCCGTACGGAATGACGTCCTTGGTCACGGCGGCGAGCCCACCGATGAAGCTGTAGCGGCCGATGCGTGAGAACTGGTGCGCCGCGGCCAGGCCGCCCATGAACACATAGTCGCCGATGGCCACGTGGCCGCCCAAGGTCGCGCCCTTGGCCAGGACGACGAAGTCGCCGACCGTACAGTCGTGCGCCACGTGGGAGCCGACCATGTAGAGGCCGTCCGAGCCGATCGTGGTCACGCCCTTACCCGAGGCGGTGCCCGTGTGCATGGTCACATGTTCGCGGATAATGTTGCGCGGGCCGATGATCAGCTCGGTGCGCTCGCCCTTGTGCCCCAGGTGCTGCGGGGGACCGCCGAGATTGGCGAAGGAATGCACGACGCATCCCTCGCCGATCGTCGTCGCGCCTTCCACCACCGCGTGGGACAGCAGGCGCACGCCGGCCGCCAGCGTCACGTCCGGACCCACGATGCTGTAGGGCCCGACCTCGACGTCGGGGGCCAGCTTGGCTTCCGGCGCGATGATGGCGGTGGGATGGATGCTCATGCCTTGGGTCCCGTCTCGACGACCATGGCGGCGAACTCAGCCTCGGCCGCGACCTTGTCGCCGACCTTGGCCACGCCCTTGAACTTGAAGATCGACGAGCGCGCGCGCAGCACCTCGACCTCCATGCGGATCACGTCGCCGGGCCGCACCGGATTGCGGAAACGGGCGTTGTCGACCGACATGAAGAAGATCGTCTTGCCCTCGGTGTCGACTTCGAGCGACTTGCTCATCAGCACCGCGCCGGTCTGAGCCAGGGCCTCGATGATCAGCACACCCGGCATGACCGGGTTGCCCGGGAAGTGGCCCTGGAAGAACGGCTCGTTGATCGTCACGCACTTGATGCCGACGATCGACTGGTGGGGATTATAGTCCTCGGCGCGGTCGACCAGCAGGAACGGATAACGGTGCGGGATGCGCGCCAGGATTTCCGCGATGTCGATATCGGTCTGCACCGCTTGATCTGCATTGTCGCCCATCTTCAGCCCCTCGTCCCTCGACCGCCCGCCATACGCGACAGCCATGCGGTCTCCCTGAGCCACCGCTTCAGCGGCCGCGCGGGGAAGCCCGTCCAAGTTTCACCGTCCGGCACGTCCTTGAACACCGAGGCGGCCGCCCCGATGCTCGCGCCCGAGCCGATGTTCAAATGATCGGCCACGCCGGCCTTGCCGCCGAACGCGACACCATCGCCGACGACGGTGCTGCCCGAGACGCCGGTATAGGCCGCCAGCACACAATTGCGCCCGATACGGACGTTGTGCGCGACATGGACCAGATTGTCGATCTTGGTGTTCTCGCCGATGGTCGTATCGCCGAACGCGCCGCGATCGACGCAACTGTTGGCGCCCAAGGTCACGTTGTCCTGGATCACGACGCGCCCCAGTTGCGGGAGGTCGACCATGCCCCGCGGTCCCAGCGCGGCGCCAAAACCCGCCTCGCCAATCACCGCCCCCGCGGAGATGGCGACATTGTCGCCCAGCATCGCAAAACCGATCACCGCGTTGGCGCCGATGCGGCAGTCGCGGCCGATCACGACCCCTGGACCTATAACGGCGCCGGGGCCAATTCGGGTTCCTCGGCCGATACTGGCCCCTTGGCCGATCGTGACATTCGGGGCCAACGCAACACCGTCTTCAAGCGCCGCGTCTGGATGCAAGGACGGGGCGCCGGCCTCATGGCGACGCGGCGCGTGCAGGCGATTGGCGGCGGCGGCCCAGGCGGCCTGTGGACGCCCGGTGACCAGGGCCGCGCAAGTCGGCGGCAGAAAGCCTTGGTGCTCCGGGCGCACAAAACAGGCGCCGGCGCGCGTGCTGGCGGCGGCGTCCTTGCGCTTCGCGTCGGAAAAGAAGGTGATCGCCTGGGCGTCCGAAGCATCGAGCGGCGCGGCGTGCGTAATAACTCGCCCGCCCAGCGCGGCGTCCGCCAGAGTGGCGGCGCCGGCCTGGGCCAATTCGGAAAGCAAGGCCGGACCCAGGCTATCGAAAAAACGCGGGTCCGGCATGGTTCCTCACGGCGAGAAGGTCCCCCTACGTAACCACGCGGGGGACGATTCGCTTACTTGTTGGTCGGTTGCAGCGCCGCAGCGCCCGGAACTTGCTGGTCCAGACGCTCACGGTCGAAGGTCAAGGTCTTGATGCGCGCATCAAGCGCCGCCACGACGGCGTCGGTGATGTCCATGGCCGGGTTGGCCAGCATCACGGCTTCGCGGTCCAGAAGGACGCTGCACTTCTGCGCCTGATAGACCTGTTGGATCGGCGTGTTCAGTTCCTGATAGACGCGCGAGAGCGCCTTTTGCTCAGTCGCTTCAACTTCCTTCTGGCGCAGCTGACCCTTGCGCTGCCAGGCGTTGGCCTTGGCTTGCAGGGTCGCGGCCTGCTGCTCCAGGGCGTCCTGGGCGATGGTCGTCTTCTTGGCGTCCAGAGCCTTGGCTTCGTTATCCAGCGCGGTGCGCTCGCCGGTCAGTTCGGCGTTGACCTGCTGGATGATGGTCTTCAGACGCGCATCGACAGCCTTGCCGACCAGCGAGCTGCCGACGGCGCGCGGGCTCGAGAAGATGCAGACGCCCGGCAGAGCCGGGCCGTGCGTAACGGCCGGAGCAGCGGGAGCGGCAGCCGGAGCCGTCTGGGCCGAGGCGCTGGACGCGATGGCGAGGGCGACGACGCTGGACGCGGCCGCGAACAGGAACTTGGACATGTCTATTGGAACCTTGTGGAGGTGGAGAACCGGAACGTTTCGGTTCGGTCGTAGTCTTCCTTGGAGAGAATGCGGCTGATGTCGAAACGAATGGGCCCCATGGGGGACTTCCAGTCGATCGAGATACCCGCCGAGGCACGCAAGCCAAGGTTATCCTTGATGTTCGGATCGAAGACGCCGGGCGACCTCTGGCGGTCAACATCATCCAGCAGACCGGCCGTACCGACGTCGCTGAACAGGGCGGCCTTGATGCCGTACTGCTCGGGCAGGAACGTCGGAACCGTCAGCTCGAAGGTGCTGATGGCGTAGAGCTTCGCGCCCATCGAATTGAACGAGCTGGAGATGTCGCGCGGACCGATACCGGCGATCTCGAAGCCGCGGAACGACGTACCGCCGCGATAGAAGCGGTCGTTGATGCGAACATTGTCGCCGCCCCAGCCTTCGATGTAGCCGAACGAGCCGGTCGCGCTGAACACCAGATCCTTGGTGAAGCCCCAGTACCAGCCAGCATCCGCTTCGGTCTTGAGGTACTTCACGTCGCCGCCGACGCCGGCCAGATCCTGGTTCAGGTCGGCGAACCAGCCACGGGTCGGATTGATCGGGTCGTTGCGCTTGTCGATGCGCAGGCCGTAACCGATCAGCGAGGTGATATAGGCGCCGCGCTGCAGGCAGAGGATCTGAGACACCGAGCCGCTGGCGCAGAGACTGTCGGCAACGCTCACCTCGTCCTGACGGACCGTGTAGCGCAGGCTCATCGACGAGTCGTTGGTCAGCGGGAAGCCGAAGCGGACATCGCCGCCGACCGACTTGGTGTCATAGGCCGCGAATTCCGACAGGTCGTAGCGGAAGGTGTAGAGGTTCACGCCCGCGACCAGGTTCCGGCCCAGGAAGCGCGGCTCGCTGAAGCCGAAATCGATCTGTTGGCGCAGCGAACCCACCGACGCCCGCGCGCGCAGGTTCTGGCCGCGACCGCGGAAGTTCCGCTCGGTGATGCCCACGTCTAGCACCAGCTTGTCGATCGAGCTGTAGCCGGCGCTGAACGACAGTTCGCCGGTAGGCTGCTCCTCGACCTTGACCCGCAGGCTGGTGCGGTCGGGGGCCGAGCCGGGCGCGTCCTCGATCTCGACTTCCTTGAAGAAGCCCAGGCGGCGCATGTTGTTCTTGGACCGATCGACCAGAACGCGGTTGTAGGCGTCGCCTTCGGCGACCTCCAGCTCGCGGCGAAGCACATAGTCGAGCGTGCGGGTGTTGCCGACGATGTCGATGCGGTCGACATAGACGCGCGGACCTTCACGGACCTGGAACACAACGTCGACCGTCTTGGTCTCGCGGTTCGGGACATAGCGGGGGCGAACATCCACGAAGGCGAAGCCCGCCGCACCGGCCGCGAAGGTCAGGGCGTCGGTCGCCTGCTCGATCCGCTCGTCTTCATAGAGCTGACCCGTGCGCACAGGCAGGATCTGCGCCAGCAGATTGCCGTCCAGCTTCTTGAGCTCGGTCTCGACGGTGATCTTGCCGAACTTGTACTTGGGCCCTTCCTCGAGGGTGTAGGTGACCGCAAAGCCGTTCTTGTCCGGCGCTAGCTCGGCCACCGAAGAGATCACGCGGAAATCGAAATAGCCACGATTGCGATAGTGTTTGCGCAGCTGCTCGCGGTCGTACTCGATCCGGTCGGGATCATAGTTATCGTTGCTGGTCAGGATCTTGTACCAGCGGCTTTCCTTGGTGACGATGACGTCGCGCAGATCATTGTCCGAGTACTCGGCGTTACCCAGGAAGTTGATCCCGAGCACGCCGCTCTTGGCGCCTTCGTTGATCTCGAACACCAGGTCGACGCGCTTCTGCGGCAGCTCAACCACCTTGGGCGTCACCGTGGCCGAAATCCGGCCGGAGCGGCGATAAAGCTCGATGATGCGCTGAACGTCGGCCTGGACCTTGGCGCGCGTGAAGATACCGCGCGGACGGATCTGCACCTCGTCCTTCAGCTTGTCTTCCTTCAGGGACGAGTTCCCCTCGAAGACCACCTGATTGATGATCGGGTTTTCCACGACCTTCACCACCAGGTCGCCGCCCAGCATTTCGATCTTCACGTCCGCGAAGAGGTCGGTGCGCGCCAGGGTCTTCAGCGCCAGGTCGAGGCGCTGGGAGTCGACCGTGTCGCCGGGCTGGATCGGCAGATAGGACAGCACCGTGCCCTGCTCGATCCGTTCGTTGCCCTGCACCAGGATGCGCTGCACCACGCCCGTCTGGGCCGCTTGAGCGAAGGCCTGTTGCGGCGCCACCAGGGCCGTCGAGCCGAGGAGCAGCGCCATACCCGTGGCGAACGCGGCGCTTTGGGCGCGAAGTTTGTTCATGTGACCAATCATGGACGGAGGACGGACGTTCACGTGAAAAGTCCGCCGATGAATTTGAACACGTCGTAGCGGTTGAGGTCGTTCCACGCCGCGAACAGCATGAAACCCAGGATCAAGGCAAGCCCCGCCCGGAAGCCGGCGGCCTGGAACTCGGCCCGCAGGGGCCGCTTGGCCACCGCTTCATAGGCGTACATCACCAGGTGGCCGCCATCGAGAACCGGAATCGGCAACAGGTTCATGAAACCGATGCTGACCGACAGGCTGGCGATGAGCCAGAACTGCGAATAGATCAGTCCAATCGCCAAGGCCTTGCCGTTCGGAGCCTGCTCGACAACGCCGTTGGTGACCGCGCCGGCGGTGTGACCAATGCCGATGATCCCGCTGATCTGATCCGCCGGAAGCTGTCCCATCAGCAGGCGGCCCAGATAGAAGGCGATCGTCTTGATCATGTCCCAGACCTCGACGGTCGCGTCGGGGATCGCGCTGAGCAGCGACGAACGCTCGAACCGACCGCCCGGCGCACTGCGCAGACCCAGCTCACCCACCTTAACGCGGCCGCTGATCTCGTTCTGGCGCTCCACCAGGCGCGGCGTCGCGGTGAGATGCACCGTGCGCCCATCCCGCTCGACCGCGAAGTCGATCGGCATGTTCGCCCGCAGCGCCACATAGCCCTGGATGTCCTGGAAGGATCGGATCTGACGGTTGTCGGCCTTCAGGATGACGTCACCCGGCTTGAAGCCGGCCGCCGCCGCCGGTGTTCCGGCGACAACCTCACCGACGGTCGTCGACGTCTTCTGGGCGCCGAACGACACCAGGATCACGGCGAAGACCAGGATCGCCAGGATGAAGTTCGCCATGGGACCAGCGACGGCGATAAAGGCGCGTTGCCAGACCGGCTTGAAGTGGAAGTAGCGATTTACAGCGTCGTCGCCCTCGCGACGGCGGATTTCGTTCCGCATCGCGTCGAGGTCGTTCTGGTCAGGCACGCTGGCGGCGTTCTCATCGCCTGCGAAGCGGACGTACCCGCCGAGCGGTATAGACGCCACGCACCACTCGACGCCGCGCTTGTCGCGCCAGGAAATCAGCGGCGCGCCAAATCCGATGGAAAAGCGCTCGATGGCCACGCCGCAAGCGCGCGCAGCCCAATAGTGTCCCAGCTCGTGCACCGTCACCACGACGGACAGCACGAACAACAGCGACACAAGCATGATCAGAAAGCCGATCATCGCGCGAAAATACTCTCCCCGGTCAGGCCCGCTGACGCTTCTGCGCGACAACCTCGGCCGCAATGCGGCGAGCGCTGCCATCGATCAACATGGCGGTCTCGACAGCGTCGCTTTCCGCGACGGAGAGGTCACCCAGGCTGTTCATCCGCTCCAGGGTCCCCGCCACCGCGCCGGCAATATCGAGAAACCCGATACGGCGGTCAAGGAAAGCAGCCACGGCCACCTCGTTGGCGGCGTTCATCGCCGCCGGCGCGCCTCCGCCCAACCTCAGCGCTTCGCGCGCGATCCCGATTGCGGGGAACCGCTCGACGTCGGGCGATTCGAAGGTGAGCTGGCCGTAGGCGGCAAGATCAAGGCGCGGCGCAGGCCACGGCAGACGATCCGGCCATGCGAAGGCGCAGGCGATCGGCGCGCGCATGTCCGGCGGGCCAAGCTGCGCCAAGGTCGAACCGTCGACATACTCTACGAGGCTATGGATCACCGATTGCGGATGAATCACGACGTCGACGCGGTCTTCCGGGGTTGCGAACAGATAGGACGCCTCGATCATCTCGAGGCCCTTGTTCATCATCGTCGCGGAATCGACCGAAATCTTGGCGCCCATCGACCAGTTCGGGTGAGCGATCGCCTGCTCGGGGGTGGCGCGGGCCATCGCCGCCTTGTCCCAGGTCCGGAAGGGCCCGCCAGAGGCCGTCAGGATCAGGCGTGATACGCGGTGCGCGCACTCGGACTGAAGCACCTGAAAAATGGCCGAGTGTTCCGAGTCGACAGGAATGACCGACCCGCCGGCGGCCTTGGCGATGGCCAGCAGCGCCGGCCCCGCGCAGACAAGGCTCTCCTTGTTGGCCAGAGCGATCACGGCGCCCGTGCGCGCGGCGGCGACCGTCGGGGCCAGACCCGCCGCGCCGACGATGGCCGACATGACCCAGTCCGCGCCCATGGCCGCAGCATCGCGAACCGCGTCGGCGCCGGCGGCCGCCTCGACGCCCGTACCGGCCAGACCGGCGCGAAGATCAGCAAGACGGCTTTCGTCCTCGATGACCGCTAGGGAGGGCTTCCAGCGCCGCGCTTGCTCGATCAGGCGCTCGACATTGCGACCGGCGGTGAGCGCCAGGATCTGAACCGGCGCACCGGACTCTTCGAACAGGCTCAAGGTCGAAAGGCCGATCGATCCGGTCGAGCCTAGCACCACCACCTTGCGGGGAGAGGTCAATGCCCCCATCCGATCTGATCGACCAGCCGTACGGCCGCGATCACAATGGCCGCGAACATCAGACCATCCACCCGATCCAGCAGGCCGCCATGCCCGGGAATGAGATCGCCACTGTCCTTGACGCCGAACCGACGCTTGAGCATCGACTCCCAGAGATCGCCCGCCATCGTCGCCAGACCGCCCAGCAGACCGATCAGCGCCGCCGCCTGCCAGATCAGATCAAGCTTGGCCAGAGAGGCGACAACGACCGCGCCTATGGTTGCAGCTGCAAGACCGCCGACGAAGCCCGCCCACGTCTTGTTGGGCGAGATGCGCGGCCAAAGCTTCGGCCCCTTGAGAATGCTGCCCGTGACATAGGCGAAGATGTCGGCGAACCACGTCACGACAAACAGCAGCAGGGTCCACCAAAGCCCGTCGTCCAGCGACCGCACCCAGACCATCGCGATCACCGCCGGCGCGATATAGACCACGCCATAGGCGGCGTCGGCGCGCCGCTCCACGGCGCCGCGCGCGATCAGGCCAGCTAGGAAAGAGCCCACCAGTACAACGGCCCAGGCGACCAGAAACTGCTGCAGGAACGCCGCGACGACGGCGATCCCGCAGAAGACGCCAACCACGGCGCCGACGGCGTTCGGCGCCTTTGGCGCGCTGATCCGTCCCCACTCGCGAGCCAAAAGCCCGACGCAGACCAGAGACAGGGCCATGAACCAGTAACCGCCGAGCCATATCGCGGCCACGACGGTGGGAACGAGCACGGTCGCCGAGACCACGCGCGTTCGAAGATTGCCCCAGTTGAAGCGCTTAGCCGGCGACGGCGACGTCATCGGCAGCGACCCCTCCATACCGGCGGTCGCGACCGCGATACTCGGCGATCGCCGCCGCAAGAGCCTCGGGGCCATAGTCCGGCCATAGAACGTCCTGGAAGACGAGCTCGGCGTAGGCGCAGTCCCAAAGAAGGAAGTTCGAAATCCGACGCTCGCCGCTGGTTCGAACAATCAAATCCGGCGACGGCGCAGATGCGGTGGAGAGGAACTGCTCGAACGTTTTCTCGTTCAGGTCCGAAGCCTTTGCTTCGCCTCGTTCAACCCGCTCGGCGAAGGCGCGCGCGGCGTCGGTGATATCGGCTTGCCCGCCGTAATTGAACGCGACCTGCAGGACGAACTCGGAGTTCTGCGCCGTGCGCCGCTCGGCGCGTTCGATCACCTCGGCGATATCCGTAGAGAGACCCGTGCGACGCCCGATGATGCGGACGCGCACGCCGGCCTTGGCCAGTCGCTCCAGGTCCGATTCGACATAGGCCTTCAGCAGGCCCATCAACTCGGAGACCTCCTGCGGAGGACGACTCCAGTTCTCGGTCGAGAAGCCGAAAACCGTCAGAACACCGACATTCTGGCTCTGAGCGCCCTCGACGGTGCGCTTGAGGGCGTTGACGCCCGCGCGATGCCCGAGCACGCGCGGCATGCCCCGCTGCTTCGCCCAGCGGCCGTTGCCATCCATGATAATGGCCACGTGCAGACGCTCCGTGGACGCCTGCCCCCCGGCGCGTCCCGAAACGTCCTGCGGACCGGTGGTCGCCGGCATTCGCTTCAACCTTCCCTCTACGCTCCCCATGAAAACTCGCGATGCGGGCGATTAGACCTGCATGATCTCATGTTCCTTGGTTTTCAAGGCCTCGTCGATGCGCTTGATGGCGTCGTCGGTCATCTTCTGGACCTCCGTTTCCATCTTCTTGCGCTCGTCCTCGGCGATGGCCCCGTCCTTCTCGGCCTTCTTCAGATCGTCGTTGGCGTCACGACGAACGTTACGCACGGCGATCTTCTGCTGCTCAGCGTACTTGCCGGCGATCTTCTGGAGATCACGACGACGCTCCTCGGTCAGCGGCGGGATCGGGATACGCAGGTTCTGGCCTTCGACGACCGGGTTCAGGCCCAGGCCCGACGCGCGGATCGCCTTCTCAACGGAAACCACGACACCACGGTCCCAGACGCTGACGTTGATCTGGCGGGGCTCGGGCACACTGACGGAAGCCACGGCGTTCAGCGGCGTCGTGGAGCCATAGGCCTCAACCATCACCTGATCGAGCAGGCTGGCCGAGGCGCGTCCGGTGCGCAGGCTGCCGAACTCTTCCTTCAGGGCGGAAACGGCCTTGTCCATGCGGTCGCGATAGCGCGACAGAACGGGTTTTTCGGCGGCGGCCATGTGGCTCTCCTCGCTAGACTTTATCTTCAGGCGGCGCGGTCTTCGGCGACCACGGTGTGGGTCCCCTCGCCTCGCAGGACGGTCAGCAGGTTGCCGCGCCCCTTGATCGAGAAGACCACGATCGGAATGTTGCTGTCGCGCATGAGCGCGACGGCCGAGGCGTCCATGACGCGCAGGTCCTTGGCCAGCACGTCCATGTAGCTCAGGCGGTCGTAGCGTTGGGCCGTCGGATCCTTCTTGGGATCGGCGGTATAGACGCCATCGACGCTGGTGCCCTTGAACAGCGCGTCGCACTGCATCTCAGCGGCGCGCAGGGCGGCGGCGGTGTCGGTCGTGAAGAACGGGTTGCCCGTACCGGCGGCGAAGATCACCACGCGGCCCTTCTCGAGATGGCGCTGGGCGCGGCGGCGGATATAGGGCTCGCAGACGGTGGCCATCGGGATCGCCGACTGCACGCGCGTTTCCACGCCGATGCGCTCCAGCGCGTCCTGCATGGCCAGCGCGTTCATGACTGTGGCCAGCATGCCCATATAGTCGGCGCTCGACCGCTCCATGCCCTTGGCGGCCCCAGCCATCCCGCGGAAAATGTTGCCACCGCCGATCACCAGGCAAAGCTCGACGCCCGATTTGACGATCTCGGCGACGTCCTCGGCGACGGATTGAACCGTGTTGGTGTCGATGCCGTAGGGCGTATCGCCCATCAGGACCTCGCCGGACACTTTGAGCAGGATGCGGCGATATTTCTGGGGCGCGCTGGTATCGGACATGGGACCGCTATTCCTGAGTCGTCGGCACGCACATTACGTGCGTTCTACAGAAGTGGGATGGGTTTTGCCAACCACGGTGCGTACGCCGGATGGCAGGCGTGAAAAGGGCGCGGCGCGCGTCGAACGCGCCGCGCCCAATTTATCGATCCGACGCTATGCCGCGCCGGCGATCAGACCTTAGGCCTGACCGGTCATCGAGGCGACTTCAGCCGCGAAGTCGTCTTGCTTCTTCTCGACGCCTTCGCCCAGGGCCAGACGCGTGAAGCCCTTCACGGCGACCGGAGCACCCAGGGTCTTGGCGGTTTCGGCGACCAGCTGCTCGACGGTCTGATCCGGGTTCATGACGAAAGCCTGCTTCAGCAGCACGACTTCTTCCAGGAACTTGCGGATACGGCCTTCGATCATCTTCTCGACGACGGCGGCGGGCTTGCCCGACTCCAGCGCCTGCTCGGTGAACACGGCCTTTTCACGCTCGATGGCGGCCGGGTCCAGATCGTCCGGCGACAGCGACAGCGGCGAGGTCGCGGCGACGTGCATCGCGATCTTGCGGCCCAGCTCGCGCAGGGCGGCCTTGTCGCCGGTCGACTCGACGGCCACCAGCACGCCGATGCGGCCGAGGTCCGGCGCGGTGGCGTTGTGGATGTACGAGGCGACGACGCCGTTCTCGACCGTCCACTTGGCGGCGCGACGGACCATCATGTTCTCGCCGATCGTGGCGATCAGGTTGGTCAGGTGGTCTTGAACGGTCTCGCCGCCGGCCAGCTTGGCGGCGGTGATCGCGTCGACCGAACCGTCGGTGCCCAGCGCAGCGCCGGCGATCTGACGGGCGGCGCCTTGGAACAGGTCGTTACGCGACACGAAGTCGGTTTCGGCGTTCACTTCGACGGCCGTGGCGGTTTCGCCAGCGCCTTGCTCGGCGGTGGCGATGGCCACCAGACCTTCGGCGGCGGCGCGGTCAGCCTTCTTGGCGGCCTTGGACAGGCCCTTGGCGCGCAGCCAGTCGATGGACGCTTCGATGTCGCCGTTGTTCTCAGCCAGCGCCTTCTTGCAGTCCATCATGCCGACGCCGGACTTTTCGCGCAGTTCCTTGACGAGGGCGGCGGTGATCTCAGCCATCGAAAATCTCCAGATTCAAACGGTTGGCGACCGAGCTTGTTAGCTCGCCAAATCGATAAAGAGTTGGGACCGGACTACTTAGCCCGGTCCCATGTCAGGGTCGCGACGGTCCCCGCGCGAAGCGGGGACACGTGGGAAATCAGCCTTCGGCCGATTCCGGGGCTGCTTCGGCGGCCGGAGCTTCCGGCGCCAGTTCGCGGGCCAGGGCCGGCTCGACCGGAGCCACCGAGGCGCCGAGGTCCACGCCAGCAGCGGCTTGACCAGCGGCCAGACCGTCCAGGACGGCGTCGGCGATCAGGTCGCAGTACAGCTGCAGGGCGCGGGCGGCGTCGTCGTTGCCCGGGATCGGATAGGTGATGCCGTCCGGATCGCAGTTGGTGTCGAGGATGGCGACGACCGGGATGTTCAGCTTGCGGGCTTCCAGGATCGCGATCGCTTCCTTGTTAGTGTCGATCACGAACATGATGTCGGGGATGCCGCCCATGTCCTTGATGCCGCCCAGCGACAGCTCCAGCTTGTCGCGTTCGCGCGTCAGCTGCAGCAGCTCCTTCTTGGAGCGGCCTTGACCTTCGCCGGCCAGCACGCCTTCCAGCTCGCGCAGACGCGCGATCGAGCCCGAGACGGTGCGCCAGTTGGTCAGGGTGCCACCGAGCCAGCGGTGGTTCACGTAGTACTGGGCGCAGCGCTTGGCGGCGGTGGCGACCGGGTCGCTGGCCTGGCGCTTGGTGCCGACGAACAGCACGCGGCCACCGGCGGCGGCGACTTCACGAACCTTCACCAGGGCCTGGTGCAGCAGCGGGATCGACTGCGACAGGTCGATGATGTGGATGTTCGAGCGCGAACCGAAGATGTAGCGGTCCATCTTCGGGTTCCAGCGGTGCGTCTGGTGACCGAAGTGAGCGCCGGCTTCCAGGAGCTGACGCATGGAGAATTCGGGAAGAGCCATCGGGCCTTAATCCTTTTTCCGGTTGAACCTCCGTGGACACCCCCGTTCCAGACCATTCTGGAGCGGGACCGGAACGGCGACGCCGGGATGTCTCCCCAGTGCGGCCGAACGTCCACGTGTGGAATGGCCGCGCAAATAGTCGCTGTTGCGCGAAAAGGCAAGCCCGCTCTTCGGCGATCGGGCGTAGCGATATGCCCCGGCGAGACCATCAGCCGCACCATGCGGCCGCCTTCGTCCACAGAAACTGCGGGCAGTGTCGCAAATCTTCCACGGGAGCGTGGCTCCATACTGACGCTTGTGGCGGAGATGACAATGCTCGCGGTGTTCGACATGGACGGCACGTTGCTGAACGGCGACTCGACCGCGGTTTGGCTGTGGGAGCGTGCTAAGCGATCGCCACTGCGGATGCTGGGCATCCTCGCCGTCGCGCCCGTCGCCGTACCGATGGTGGCCTTGCCCCTCACCCGTCGCGCGGGTGCGTCAATCCTGCTGTGGATCGCGACGGCGGGTCTGTCGGAGCAACAGTTGCTGGCGTCCTGCGACGACTTCGCCCACGCGTTCGCCGAGAGGCGCTGCAGCCTGTCCTGGAAGCCGCAGGCCCTGGCTGCTCTGGACCAGCATGCGGCCGCCGGCGACCGAGTCGTCGTGGTCACCGCAGCGCCACTGTGCCTGGCGAACGCCCTGCTCCGGACCCTGGATCGACGCGTGGAGGTGCTGGGCACGTCGCTCAAGCCAGGGCTGGGCGGTTGGATCGCCAACATCCACTGCCGCAACCAACGCAAGTGCCAGGCCCTGGCCGAGGCCGGCCATGGCGCCCGCTGGGCCTATGCCTATACCGACAGCCTGGATGATCTGCCGATCCTGCGCGCGGCGGACCGGCCGGTCATTGTCAAAGGCGGCAAAGCTGCCGAGCGACGCCTGTTCCGCGCAGGGCTGTTGAACGGGCGCGCGGCGGCCTGGTGACGAGGCTGCGGATCAGTCGGGCCTGCGCGCCGTGACCACAAGCCAGGGCCGTCGGCCGCCCTGGTAGTCGCCACCCTCAAAGTCCTGAATGGACAGGATCTCCCAGCCCGCTGAGGTCTGGTAGGCGACCTCCAGAGCCTCGGTCGTCGGATAGTTGAAATAGCGCCCCAGGCTATCTCGTCCCTCGATCGCGCCCGCCTTGTAAGTCGCCATGTGAAGACCGCCGGGCTTCAGGGCCCTGAAGATCCTAGACAGAACATCAGGAAGCGCTGATCCGGGGACATGGAGCAGGCTGGCGTTTGCCCAAACACCGTCGTAAGCGCCTTGAGCATCTAGCTGATCGAACCGCATGACCCGCACTGGGCGCTTTAGCCTGCCCTCGGCCTGCTTGGCCATGGCCTCCACGCCGTCCGTGGGGTCGATCAGAAAGCCGAGCACCGACATGGCCTCACTGTCCCGGCCATCACCGCATCCCAGCTCCAGAATATATCCCCCAGGCGGAAGCTGGCTCAGAAACCGAGCGAGAAGTCGGCTGGGCGCATCCCGTGCGGTAGCTGCATAGGCCTGCGCCTGGTTAGCGTAGAAGCGCAGCGTTACCTCATCGTATGAGCCGTCCTCATCCGCCTTGCCGGCTGGCGTCATCGTGGTCGTTCCCCAAGATCGGCGTGAGCACGCTTACGATCATGGCGCCAACCGTCTTCGGCGCCGTGGCCAGCGAGCCCCCTCAGCGGCCGTTCCATCGCCCCGTCCATATTCATCGCACTCCGCTCGCGCCGAGCCGCACCAGGAGAGGTCGTGGGAATATTTTCCTAAACGTCTTCCAGCAGCGCCACCCCGGGCGCGGTCTTCAGCGCACCGCGCAGCGCCGCATCGAGTGTATAACGCCCAGGCAGCCGGAGCTCGATCTCTCGGCCGCCGCCGATCGCCGCGACGAAGGTGACCTCGCCCCCCTTCTGAGCTTGAGCGGGTTCGAGACGCCGTTTCAGCGCATCAATCTCGGCGGCCGACGGTGACAGGTGGACCCTCAGACCCGCCACGACGTTCTCCACCGCCTTCTCGATCGGTTCGGCGTCGTCGCCGAAGAAACGCACCTCGCCGTCTCTCGCCTTGGCGCGCACCTTGATGGCCACGGCCTTCCCAGGCTCCAGGACATCTCGGCACTTGCGAAGAGACTCCGGCGGATAGAGCACCTCGTACTCGCCAGTGGGATCGGAAAGGGAGACGAAGGCGAACTTCTCGCCGCTCTGGGAGGCGCGCTCCTGGCGGCGACGCACCACGCCGCACATCCGGAAGGCCTCAGCCCCGGCCTCGGCCTGGGCCATGGCCTCGGCCAGCATGACCGTGCGCCGACGGCGCAGCATGCCGACCATGTCCTCCAGCGGGTGGCCGGTCAGGTAGAAGCCGACAGCCGACAGTTCCTCATCCAGCAGATCGACCTGGTTCCAGTTCTCGGTCTTCGACAGACGGGGCCGGCCCGCGCCGGGGTCTGAGCCGAAAAGGCCGCCCTGCCCGCCCTGGCGGTCGGCGTGGCAGCTCTGGGCATGGGCGATCAAGACGTCGGCCGAGGCGACGATCTGGGCGCGGTTCTTGTGGATCGAGTCGAAGGCCCCGGCCCGCGCCAGGTTTTCGATCGCCCGCTTGTTGACCTGCCGGGGGTCGATGCGTTCGACAAAGTCAAAGACGTCGCGGAACGGCCCGCCCTCCGCGCGTACCGCCACCAGATGCTTCATCGCCTCGAGGCCGACATTGCGGATGGCGCCCAGCGCATAGAGCACCTCGCCGTTCTCGACCTCGAAGTCGGCGCCGGACCGGTTCACATCCGGCGCGCGCACCGTGATCCCGAAACGCCGCGCATCCTGGTGGAAGACCGCCAGCTTGTCGGTGTTCGACAGATCCAGGCTCATCGACGCCGCGAAGAACTCGACGGGCGTGTTCGCCTTCAGCCAGGCGGTTTGGTACGAAATGAAGGCGTAGGCGGCGGCGTGCGACTTGTTGAAGCCATAGCCGGCGAACTTGGCGACCAGTTCGAAGATCGAGCCGGACTGCTCCTCCGGAACGTTCTTTTCCTTGGCGCCCGAGACGAAACGGATCTTCTGGAGATCCATTTCTTCCTTCTTCTTCTTGCCCATGGCGCGACGCAGAAGGTCGGCTTCGCCCAGGCTGTAGCCCGCCAGGATCTGGGCGATCTGCATCACCTGTTCCTGGTAGACGATGACGCCGTAGGTCTCCTTCAGCACGGCCTCGAGCGACGGGTGCAAGGTGTCGACAGGCTTTCGACCGAACTTACAGTCGACGAAGGTGTCGATGTTATCCATCGGGCCCGGACGATAGAGCGAGATCAGCGCGGTGATCTCCTCGATCGAGCCGCAGCGCATCTTGCGCAGCGTGTCGCGCATGCCCTGGCTTTCGAGCTGGAACACGCCGACCGTCTGACCAGAAGCGAGCAATTCGTAGGTCTTGGCGTCGTCGAAGGGCAGCTTGCCGAGATCGATCTCGAAACCGCGTTTCTTGAGGTGCTTCACCGCCCGGTCCAGCACCGTCAGCGTCTTGAGGCCCAGGAAGTCGAACTTCACCAGACCGGCGCTCTCAACCCACTTCATGTTGAACTGGGTGGCGGGAAGGTCCGATCGCGGATCCTTGTAAAGCGGCGTAAGTTGCGTGAGCGGCCGGTCGCCGATCACCAAGCCGGCGGCGTGGGTCGAGGCGTTGCGGAACAGGCCTTCCAACTGCAGTGCGACGTCCAGACAGGCTGAGACGTTGGCGTCTTCCTTCTTGGCCTGCTTGAGGCGCGGCTCCAGATCGATCGCCTGGGCCAGGGTCACCGGCGCGGCTGGGTTGTTCGGCACCATCTTGCAGAGCCGGTCGACGAGACCCAGTGGCAGCTGCATCACGCGCCCCACGTCGCGCAGCACCGCGCGCGCCTGAAGCGAGCCGAAGGTGATGATCTGGGCCACGCGATCGCGGCCGTACTTCTCCTGCACGTAGGAGATCACCTCTTCGCGCCGCTCCTGACAGAAGTCGACGTCGAAGTCGGGCATCGAAACCCGCTCGGGATTGAGGAAGCGCTCGAAGAGCAACCCGAACCGCAGCGGATCCAGGTCGGTGATGGTCAGCACCCAGGCCACCAGCGAGCCGGCGCCCGAACCCCGGCCGGGGCCGACGGGGATTCCGTGAGCCTTACCCCACTTGATGAAGTCCGACACGATCAGGAAGTAGCCTGGGAAGCCCATCTTCTTGATGATGCCGAGCTCGAAATCGAGCCGCTTCCAATACTCTTCCTCGGGGGCCGAGAGGGTCAGCCCCTCAAGGCGCATCTTCAGGCCCTCGCGCGCCTGGTGCTCGAGCTCCTCGGCCTCGTTGCGGCCATCGCCGGTCGGGAAGCTGGGCAAGATCGGGTCGCGCTTGTGCACCATGAAGGCGCAGCGCCGGGCGATGTCGAGGGTGTTGTCGCAAGCCTCGGGCAGATCGGCGAACAGCTTGCGCATCTCTTCAGCCGGCTTGAACCAATGCTCGGGCGTGACACGCCGCCGCTCGTCCTGGCCGACGAATGCGCCGTCGGAGATACACAGCAGCGCGTCGTGGGCGTCGTAGAAGCCCGGCTTGGCGAAATAGACGTCGTTGGTCGCCACCAGCGGCACGTCGTGGTCATACGCCCAGTTGACCAGACCCGGCTCCGCCGCCGCCTGGCGAGGCAGCCCGTGGCGCTGCAGTTCGACATAAAAGCGATCGCCGAACACGCGATGCATCTCGGCCAAGGCCGCCGAGGCCTCGGCGGTCTTGCCGGCGGCGAAGAGAGCGTCGACGGGCCCATCGGTCCCGCCTGACAGCAGGATCAGGCCCTCGCTATGCTCGGCCACCTTGGCCCACGGAACAACGGGTTCGGGCAGTTCAGCGCTGTCGAGATAGGCGATCGACGACAGTTCAGAGAGGTTGAGATAGCCGCGCTCATTCTGCGCCAGCAGCATGAGCGTCGGCGCACGGGCCCAGCGCTCGGTCGGGCCGCCGCCAATCCCGACGACGGGGATGGCGCAGCCAATGATCGGCTGAACGCCCGCATCCTTGGCGTAGGACGAGTACTCAAGAGCGCCGAACAGGTTGGCGCGGTCGGCAAGGCCGGCGGCAGGCATCTTGGCCTCGGCGGCCAGCTTGCCGATATGGTCGGCCTTGATAGCGCCTTCCAGCAGCGAATAGGCCGAACGGACCCGCAGGTGGACGAAGCCTTGCCCCTCCGCGTCCGACATGACCGACCTCCGCTAGATCATCGCCGCTTGGCGACTCAGGCCACGAGATTGGCCACCGTGCACATCATCCAGACGAAGCCGATCACAGAAACAAGGGCGAAAGACTCACGCGCGACACGGATCATCGGAACCTCCACAGATTTCTTGTTTTGTTCCATATTCCGGTTTTGTTCTGTTCACAAGATGTTCCACTGCAATCTTGTGCATTTTCTTTGCGCGGAGCGTTGGTCAGTCCCGCGCAAGCCTCGAAACGAGTGGCCAAGCCGCCGGGAGTCGGCCAGATCAACGCCATGCGCCTGATCATCGACACAGACACGGCGGGAGACGACGTCTTCTCCCTGATGCTCGCCCTCACCCGCCCGGGTGTTGAGTTGGAGGCCATCACCATCGCGCACGGCAATGTGGGCTTCGAGCAGCATGCCGAGAACGCCCTGGTGACCCTGGATCGCTGCGGGCGGGCCGGCGAGGTTCCGGTCTATCTGGGCGCCCAGTTTCCCCTGATGCGCGCGCCGCTGGACGCCGCCTATGTGTTCGGCCGCGACGGCATGAGCGATAGCTGCTTTGCGCGGACCTCGCAGCGCCCCGCCGAGGGCCATGCCGTGGATGAGCTGGTGCGCCGGATCATGGATGCGCCCGGCGAGATCACCCTGATCGCCCAAGCGCCGCTGACCAACATCGCCCTCGCCTACCAGCGAGAGCCCCGCATCGCCAAAGCGCTGAAGCATCTGTGGGTGATGGGCGGTACAGACAACGGCGTGGGCAATGTGACCCCGGCGGCCGAGTACAATTTCTACGCCGACCCGGAAGCCGCCAAGATCGTCATCAATGCGGGCTTCAACCTCTCCATCGCCACCTGGACCCTGACCCTGAAGGACGGTCTATGGACGACAGAGCAACTGGACGCGCTTGACGCGTTGGACACCGAGAAAGCCCGGTTCTTCACCGATGTGAACCGCGCATCGCTGGCGTTCGCGCGCGAGACCGAAGGCCTGGACGGCAGCCTGCATCCCGATGCGCTGACCTGCGCGATCGCACTGGACGAGGGCCTGATCCTGGAGGCGGAAACCTGTGTCGTCGACGTTGAAACGGTGGGCGAGCTCACGCGCGGCTATCTGAGCGTCTCGCACTCGATCCTGCCGGACATCGAGATCGCCGACCCCGCCCTCAAGCGCCGCCCGCCGAACGCCCGCGTGATCAAGGCCATCGACCGCGAAGGCTTCTTCGCGGCGATGCGGACCGCACTGCTCTAAACGCGTTGAAGCTCCAAGTGGCCGTCTTTCAGGGCCACCACGCGGTCCATGTAGCGCGCAAGCTCCATGTTGTGCGTCGCGATCACCGCGGCGACGCCCTGCTCACGGCAGACCTGGTAGAGCGCCTGGAAGACGGCGGTGGAGGTCGCGGGATCCAGGTTCCCGGTCGGCTCATCGGCCAGCAGCAGTTTCGGACGGTTGGCGAGCGCTCTGGCGATGGCGACCCGCTGCTGCTCGCCGCCTGACATCTGCGCCGGCTGGTGGTTGAGGCGATGACCCAGACCCAGGCTCTCCAGCAGCTCACGCGCCCGCGCCTCGGCCTCGCGGCGGCTCTTGCCGGCGATGGTCAGCGGCATGGCGACGTTCTCGAGCGCCGAGAACTCCGGCAGCAAGTGGTGGAACTGATAGACGAAGCCCACTGTGCCAAGACGGATGCGGGTACGCGCCCGCTCTGAGAGCTTGGAACAGTCGCGTCCCTCGAGGGCGACAAGACCCGCGTCGGGCCGCTCCAGCAGGCCCGCCGAATGCAGCAGCGACGACTTGCCTGAGCCCGACGGGCCGATCAGGCCGACCACCTCACCCGGATAGACGTCCAGATCAACGCCCCGCAGCACGGGCAAATCGCCGGCTTCGGTCTTGTAGACACGTTCCAGGCCGCGCAGCGCGAGAACAGGATCACTCATAGCGGAGCGCCTCCACCGGATCGAGGCGCGAGGCGCGCAGGGCGGGCGGCAAAGTCGCCAGGATGCTCATGGCGGCCGAGGCGAGGACGATGCCGCCCACCTCGCGCCAGTCGATCTTCGCCGGGATATGGGACAGCATGTAGACGTCGGCGTTGAACACAGACGTTCCGGTCGCCCATTCCACGAAGTTTTGGATCGGGGTGATGTAGGCGCAGAACAGCACGCCCAGCGCCAGGCCGCACAGAGTGCCGGCCACGCCGATCGAGGCGCCGGCCATCAGGAAGATGCGCAGCACCGCGCCCTGGCTCGCGCCCATGGTGCGCAGGATCGCGATGTCCTTGCCCTTGTTCTTCACCAGCATGACCAGGCTGGAGATGATGTTCAGCGTCGCGATCGCCACGATGCAGAACAGGATCAGCCGCATCACCTTGCGCTCGACCTGCAGCGCGGTGAAGTAGCTGTGGTTCTTGTCCATCCAGTCATTGACCACGGCGCCCGGCCCGCTGGCGATCTCGACCGCCTGCTTGAGTTCCTTGGCCTTGTCCGGATCCTCGACCTTGATCTCGACATAGTCGACCGTGGTGTCGCGACCGAAGAACAGCTGGGCCTGTTCGAGGGGCATGTAGATGAAGGCCTCGTCGAACTGGCTCATGCCGACGCTGAACACGCCGCCGACGATGTAGTTCTTCTCGCGCGTCGAACTGCCGAAGGCCGTGGCCGGCCCGGACGGCGAGATGATGGTGATCGGGTCTCCAGGCTGAACGCCCAGGGTCTGGGCCATGCGCTCGCCGATCAGGACGATGTCGCCGCCATATTCGCCCTGGCCGAAGCCCTCCATCGAGCCGTTCTTGATGTTACCCGAGATCAGCGACATGTGTCGCAGGTCGCTGGTCGTGACGCCTCGAACGATGGCGCCCGTCACTTGCGTGGGACCAATGACCATGGCCTGCGCCTCGACCATCGGCGCGGCCTGGATAACGCCTGGGGCGGCCTTGATGCGGCGTATGATGGTGTCGCGATCGGGACCGTTGATCAGCGGCGACTGGGCGTAGAGGTGGCCGTTGAAGCCGAGGATGCGCCCCAGAAGCTCGGCGCGGAAGCCGTTCATCACGCTCATCACGGTGATGAGGGCGAAGACCGCCAGCATCACCGCACTGAACGAGATGATCGAGATCAGAGCCACGCCGCCGTTCTTGCGCTTGGCGAACAGATACCGGCGAGCGACCGAGCGCTCCCAGCGACTGAAGGGACCGGCGGCGCGGGCGTCTGGCATCAGGCGGTCTTGCTCTTGGTCAGGCCGTCCAGGACGGATTCCAGCGAGGCGGTATGGCGCTCGCCGGTCTTGCGGTTCTTGATCTCGACGACGCCTTCGGCGATGCCCTTGGGTCCGACGATCAGCTGCCAGGGCAGACCGATCAGGTCCATGGTGGCGAACTTGGCGCCGCCACGGGCGTCGGTGTCGTCGTAAAGCACCTCACGGCCGGCGGCCTTAAGAGCGTTGTAGGCTGTCTCGCAGGCGGCGTCGCAGGCCGCGTCGCCCTGGCGCATATTCACGATCCCGACGTCGAACGGCGCGACGCTTTCCGGCCAGATGATGCCGCCCTCGTCGTGGCTGGCCTCGATGATCGCGCCCAGGAGACGGGAGACGCCGACGCCGTAGCTGCCCATCTGCACCGGGACCTGCTGGCCGTCCGGCCCTTGCACCGTGGCCTTCATCGGCTCGGAGTACTTCGTGCCGAACGAGAAGATGTGGCCGACCTCGATACCGCGCGCCGACAGGCGGTCGCCTTCCGGCAGGGCGTTGAAGGCCGCTTCGTCATGCATTTCCTCGGTCGCGGCGTACAGCGCCGTGCGCTGGTTCACCAGCGGCTGCAGGTCGCCGTTGATCCAGTCGAGATCCGGACCGGGCGCCGGCATCTCCACCAGGTCCTTGTGGCAGAACACGGCGCTTTCGCCGGTTTCAGCCAGCACGATGAACTCGTGGGAAAGGTCGCCGCCGATCGGACCCGTATCCGCCCGCATCGGCACGGCCTTCAGACCCATCCGCGCAAACAGATTCAGATAGGCCACGAACATGCGGTTGTACGACTTGCGCGCGCCGTCGGCGTCGAGGTCGAAGCTGTAGGCGTCCTTCATAAGGAACTCGCGGCCGCGCATCACGCCAAAGCGCGGGCGGCGCTCGTCCCGGAACTTCCACTGGATGTTGTAGAGGTTCTTGGGGAGGTCCTTGTAGCTCTTGATCGAGGCGCGGAAGATGTCGGTGACGACCTCCTCGGCGGTGGGACCAAACAGCAGTTCGCGCTTGTGGCGGTCGGTGATGCGCAGCATCTCGTCGCCGTAGTCGTCATAGCGACCGCTCTCGCGCCACAGATCGGCCAGCTGGATGGTCGGCATCAAGAGCTCGATGGCGCCGGCGCGATCCATTTCCTCGCGGACGATCTGCTCGATCTTGTTCAGCACCCGCAAGCCCAGCGGAAGCCAGGCATAGATGCCCGCCGCTTCCTGGCGGATCATGCCGGCGCGGAGCATCAGCTGGTGCGAAACGATCTGGGCGTCGGAAGGCGCTTCCTTCAGCACCGGCAGGAAATAGCGCGAAGAGCGCATCAGCTTGGAAACTCCGGGAATTCGAGAAGGGCCTGAGATAGCCCCTCGCCCGACAGCTTGGCAACGCGGTAGAGCCGGCCTGGCTCAGATCTTTGATCCAAACCGGGCAGCAAGCTCGTCCCTCCAAGCCCGGAAGCGCGACGATTACAGACACCAACGACCACTTTGTGCAGTCGCGCTTTGGGCGGAAGTAAGGCTGCGTGACGGACAAAAGAAAGGCCGCGCGGATCGCCGCGCGGCCTGACAGTCATCGTCGGGGAAGACGCCACAGAGCGAGACCGGCAAGGCCGATCTCCTGAAAAACACTCTACCCGCCAAACGTTTGTTGGGGCACGCCCAACCGCCGGAAGCGCTAACAATGAGGCCATTCGCCCAAGCCTTGAGCGTTTGGAGGCAAATCGCCCGCTCCACGCCCAAGGCTTGTGCATTCGCACATCAGGCGCCGGCGGGCAGATCCGGAAGCCTGATGAGCTTGAAGTGCATGATCAGGAAGAACAGGCCAAAAACCACGGCCGACAGCCAGGTCGTGGTGATGAACTTGCGCTTCAGATTCGGGTTCATCGGCGCGCCGGGATCAACGCCCGGCGGCGGCTTGATCCCGGCCTCGAAGAAGCTGCGCGACCCGAGCGGCAGGACCGCAAACAACACGGTCCACCAGATGATCATGTAGATCGCGAACCAGGTCATGGGGCTCATCAGTGATGCGCGTCCTTTGGCGTTTCCATGAGCTCGACAAGCATGCCGCCCATGTCCTTGGGGTGGACGAAGATGATCAGGGTGCCGTGCGCGCCGATGCGAGGCTCGCCAAGCACCGTCGCGCCCTTGGCCACAAGGGCGTCACGGGCTTCGTAGATGTTCTCCACCTCGAAGCAGATGTGGTGCTGACCGCCCTTGGGGTTCTTGGCCAGGAAGCCATGGATGGGAGACTTCTCACCATAAGGCTCAATAAGCTCGATCTGGCTGTTGGGCAGGTTGACGAAACAGACCCACACCCCCTGCTCCGGCATCGCCCACTTGTCGGTGATCGACGTGGCGCCGAGCAGATCGCGGTACATCTTCACCGACTCATCGATGGACGGTGTGGCGACGCCAACGTGATTGAGCTTGCCGATCATCTTGAGGAACTCCCGCTGCTGTTCTGATTGTTGGCTGTTGGCCTAGCACCAGTGCTGCAACGCGGAAAGATGGGGCGTCCACGGAACCGCCGCAGCCGCCCCCTCCCATCAAATGCGAAGAACCGTGGTTTCTACGACGGGCTTGCGCTCCCAGATGCGAAAAGCCGCCTTCTTCACGGCGCGGGAGATCGCGCTTTCGATCGTCTCGTCAATCTCGCGCGCGTCGCCGTCCAGCTTCTTGTAGGCGCTCTCGGCCTCCTCGCAGAGATCGTCCAGAGCATCGTCCAGCGTGTACTCGTCATCGCCCGTCAGGCCGATACCCCGGATCTGGGGTCCGGAGACGATCTTGTTGCGACCGTCGAGCACGATCGACACCGCCAGCACCCCGTTGAAGGCGGCATGGCGACGCTCACGCAGCGCTTCGCCGTTCTCGGGCGTGACCACCCCACCGTCCACATAGAGACGGCCGGCGGGCACCTCGTCGATGATGCCTGGCTGGCCGGGCGCCAGCAGCACCATGTCGCCGTTGCGCGGGCTGACGGCGTGCGGGACCTGAAGATCCTTGGCCAGGGCCGCATGCTCGATCAGGTGACGACGTTCGCCGTGCGTGGGCACGGCGATATGCGGCCGCACCCAGGCGTACATCTGGCGCAGCTCATCCCGGCACGGGTGACCCGACACGTGGATACCCGGCGTGTCGCGTTCGGTGTGCAGCCGAACGCCGCGGTCGGCCAGCTTGTTCTGCAGGTTGCGGATCGGGATTTCGTTGCCCGGGATCACGCGCGAACTGAAGATCACATGATCGCCCGAGCCCATCTTCACATGCGGATGGCTGCCGTCGGCGATGCGCGACAGGGCGGCGCGCGCCTCGCCCTGGCTGCCAGTGCAGAGATAGAGGACCTCGTTCTCCGGCAGATGCTTGGCCTGGTCGTCGTTGATGAAGGGCTCGAGGCCTTCCAACAGACCGACGGAGCGGGCGGCCGCCGCCATGCGATGCATTGACCGGCCAGCGAGGCTGACCTTGCGGCCGCAAGCCTGGGCCGCGCGGATGACGGTGTCCATGCGCGCAACGTTGGAGGCGAAACAGGCCACGGCGATCTTGCCGTTCAGGCTCTTGATCAGGTCGCCAAGGGCCGTGCGGACGTCGGCCTCGGAACCGGCAGAGCCTTCCTGGAAAACGTTGGTGCTGTCGCACACCATGGCCAGCACGCCTTCGTCACCAAGGCGTCGGATAGCCGCCTCGTCCGTCGGCGCGCCAAGCTGCGGGTCAGGGTCAATCTTCCAGTCGCCGGTGTGCAGAACGGTGCCCAGAGGCGTTTTGATCGCCAGGCCGTTCGGCTCCGGGATCGAATGGGTCAGGGTGATCAGTTCCAGCTCGAACGGACCAAGCTTGAAGCTACCGCCCAGCGGCACCTCGGTAATCGGCACCTCGCCCAGCAGATCGGCGTCGCGCAGCTTCTCGCGCAGCAGGAAGGCGGTGAACGGCGTAGCGAACACCGGCGCCTTGAGACGCGGCCACAGCCAGTGCACGGCGCCCAGGTGATCCTCGTGCGCGTGGGTCAGTACGATGCCAAGAATATCGTCGGCATAGGGCTCGATATAGCTCGGGTCGGGCAGGATGATCTCGACGCCGGGGGTCGTCTGGTCGCCAAACGTCACGCCCAGATCGACCACGATCCACTTGCGATCGTGCGCCGGCCCAAAGCCATACAGGTTGAAATTCATGCCGATCTCGTTCGACCCGCCCAGCGGCAGGAAGACGAACTCGTCGTTCTTGGACTTTTTCATCAGGACTCGGCGATGGTGTTTCGGCGGTAGATTTCGAGAAGACCCCGGATCGTCAGATCAGAGTCGAAGTGGTCAATGCTGTCAGTCGCGCCCTCGAACAGCGAGGCGACGCCACCCGTGGCGATAACGGTCATAGGCTCGCCGCGCTCGGCCTTGATCCGCGCGACGAGGCCTTCGATCAGCGAAATATAGCCCCAGAAGACGCCGGACTGCATGGCGGAGACCGTATCGGTTCCCACGATCTTGTTACCGGCGGGACGCTGGATGGCGATGCGCGGCAGCTTCGCCGCCGCCTCGTGCAGAGCCTGCATCGACAGGTTGATACCGGGCGCGATAATCCCGCCCTCGAAGGCGCCGTCGGCGGCCACGATGTCGAACGTCGTCGCGGTGCCGCTGTCGATCACGACCAGCGGACCCGGATAGACCATCGCCGCGCCAATGGCGTTGACCAGGCGGTCGGCGCCGGCCTCGGAGGGTTTCTCGATGCGGACATCAATGCCCAGCTTGGCGTTCTCACCGATGACCAGAGGCTCGACGTTGAAGTAGCGGCGGCTCAGGTTGCGCAGATTGAAGATCGACTGCGGCACGACGCTGGAAATGATCACGGCGTCGATCGCCCGGAAGCCAAGCCCCTGCATCGACAGCAGTTGCGAAAGCCAGACGACGTACTCATCGGCCGTGCGCGTGCTTTCGGTCGCTGACCGCCACTGCGCGACCCACGATGCGCCATCGTGAATGGCGAACATGGTGTTGGTGTTGCCCTGCTCAATGGCCAGCAGCATCACGCGCCTCCAAAAAACACGTCGCCGGCCGTAATCCGACGCACACTTCCATCAGCCAGGCGCAGACGAAGCGCGCCATCGGCGTCCAGGGCTTCAGCGACCCCTTCGACGGTCTCATGGCCCAGACGCGCCACGCAAGGCTCGCCCAACCCATGGGCCCGGGCGGTCCAGGCGTCGGCGATCGCGCGGAAGCCCAGGATGTCCCATGTCCGCAGCCAGCGCTCGAAGGCCTCCGCCAGAACCTCGGCAGCCTCCTGCGGCGATGGCGGCGCTTCCAGATAGGTTGCGATCGCCGTGGCCGGGCGCTCGGCGTCGATCGGCTTGCGCTTCAGGTTCACGCCGATCCCGACCGCCAGCCACAGCCCGCCGAACGGCGAGGCGCCCGACTCAACGAGGATGCCGCTGACTTTCAATCCCCCCAGCAGAGGGTCATTCGGCCACTTCAGGCTGATCAGGTGACTGGGGACGTAACGCGCCAGCAGGTCAGCCACCGCCAGAGCGGCGACAAAAGACACCTGCGCCGCCTCGGCAGGCGGCCGCTCAGTGCGAAACAACAGGGTGGCGGCGAGGTTGCCCTCGCCGGTTTCCCAGGCCCGCCCGCGACGCCCCCGCCCGGCTGTCTGGCGAAGGCCCACGAGCCACAGGGGCTCCACCGCGCCGGCCTCGGCCCGGCGACGGGCCTCGGCGTTGGTCGAGTCGATCTCGTCGAGAACGACGATGGGAGGCACGGTGACGGGCGAAACGCCCGTCACGTCACGCGTGACCAAAGGCGGCGGCGGCGGCCTTGGCGGCTGGTTCCAGCCAGACCAGGGCCACAAGCACGATCGGGAACGAGAAGATCGCGGCGGCGAAGCCCACGGCCCGGGCCGAAGGCGACGGGGCGTCGACGGCGCCTGCGGCGTCGTCGAACCACATCGCCTTGATCAGGCGCAGGTAATAGAAGGCCGCGACCACAGAGCCGACCAGACCGATCACGGCGGCCCACTGCAGCATCACATCGCCGGAGCCCATGGCGGCCTTAAAGACGAAGTACTTCGCCCAGAAGCCCGAGAACGGCGGCAGCCCCAGGGCCGACAGCGAGAAGGCGGTCATGGCCAGGGCGATGCCGGGACGCTGTTTCACAAGGCCCGCCATGTCCTGGATCGTCTCCATCGGCTTGCCGTCGCGGTTCAGGGCCTGCAGGCAGGCGAAGAAGCCGGTGACGTCCACCATGTAGAGCGTCATGAAGATCAGCATCGACTGCAGGCCGACCTCGCCGCCTGCGGCGACGCCCAGCAGCGCGTAGCCGACATTAGCGATCGACGAATAGGCCCACAGGCGCTTGAGGTTGCTCTGCGCGAGACCCGCGAAGGCGCCGACGAACACCGACAGCAGAGCCGCGATCACCAGGATCTGGCGCCACTGCTCCTCGGACGCCGGGAAGGCGTCGCCCAGCACGCGGGCGAACATCATCATGGCGGCCAGCTTGGGCGCGGCGGAGAAGAAGCCGACGACCGGAGTCGGGGCGCCTTCATAGACGTCCGGGGTCCACATGTGGAACGGGGCGGCCGAGACCTTGAACGCCAGACCACAGATCACGAACACCAGGCCAAACAGCAGGCCCACGCCATGCGAACCGCCGTGTGCGGCCGCCAGGGCGATCTGGCTGAAGTGGGTCGAGCCGGTGAAGCCGTAGATCAGCGAGCTGCCGTACAGCAGCAGGCCCGACGACAGCGCGCCCAGCACAAAGTACTTCAGGCCCGCTTCCGACGACTTGGCGTCGTCACGGCGCATGGCGGCCAGGACGTACAGGGCCAGCGACTGCAGTTCGACACCGATGTAGAGGCTGATCAGGTCGCCGGCCGAGGCGGTGACGCCCATGCCAAGCGCGGCCAGGATCACCAGGACGGCGTACTCGAACTTCTGGTCGCCGCGCTGAGCCAGCCAGCGGTCACCAAGGACGACGGCCACGGCGCTCGACAGATAGATGGCCACCTTGGCGTAGGTCGCAGCCGCGTCGGCGACGTAAACGCCGCCGAAAGCAACGCCCTTGGGTCCCAGCACCGCCGTGGCGGCGGCGGCGATCAGCGACGCGACGGCCGCAAGGGTGAAGATGGCCCCGACCTTGCCTCGGAAGGCGCCGGCGACCAGCAGGACCAGCGCCGCGATCGCGAGAACGACCTCAGGCAGCACGAGCGAGAAGTTGGCGGAAAAGGTCATTGGCTCCTCACCCACCCACGGCGGCGCGCCAGGCGCCGACGAGCGCGTCGACAGACGTCGCGGTCAGGTTGAACACGAGATTGGGATAGATGCCCAGCACCAGGGTCGAGACGATCAGCGGGGCGAAGATCAGGATCTCGCGCTTGTCCAGATCGGTGATCGTGGCCAGTTGCGGGTTGGTGATCTCGCCGAACATCACGCGGCGATACAGGGTCAGAGCGTACATGGCCGACAGGATCACCCCCAGGGCCGACACGATCGCGGTCCAGGTCGAGGCCTTGTAGACGCCGGTCATCGTCAGGATTTCACCGACAAAGCCCGAGGTGCCCGGCAGGCCGACATTGCCCATGGTGAACAGCATGAACACCGCCGCATACATCGGCATCCGGTTGGTGAGGCCGCCGTAGAAGGCGATCTCGCGGGTGTGCATGCGGTCGTAGACCACGCCGACGCAGAGGAAGAGCGCGCCCGAGATGATCCCGTGGCTCAGCATCTGGAACAGAGCGCCCTGCTCGCCAGCCGCATTGCCCGAGAAGATACCCATGGTCACAAAGCCCATGTGGGCGACCGACGAATAGGCGATCAGCTTCTTGATGTCGGTCTGACGGAAGGCCACCAGCGAGGTGTAGACGATGGCGATGGCCGACAGCGCGAACACCAGGGGCTGGAACATCTCCGAGGCGTGCGGGAACATCGGCAGGCTGAAGCGCATGAAGCCGTAGCCACCCATCTTCAGCAGGATGCCCGCCAGGATCACCGAACCGGCCGTCGGCGCCTCGACGTGAGCGTCGGGCAGCCAAGTGTGGACCGGCCACATCGGCATCTTCACCGCGAACGAGGCGAAGAAGGCCAGCCAGAGCCAGGTCTGCAGCCACGGGGCGAACTTGAAGGTCATCAACTCGGGGATCGACGAGGTGCCCGAAATCCCGATCATCGCCAGGATCGCAGCCAGCATCAGCACCGAGCCGAGCAGGGTGTAGAGGAAGAACTTGTAGGCCGCGTAGATCCGGCGCTTGCCGCCCCAGATGCCGATGATCAGGAACATCGGAACCAGGCCGCCCTCGAAGAAGAGGTAGAACAGCACGATGTCCAGCGCGCAGAAGACGCCGATCACCAGGGTCTCGAGCACGAGGAAGGCGATCAGGTATTCGACAACGCGCTTCTCGACCGACTTCCAGCTGGCCACGATACAGATCGGCAGCAGGAACGCGGTCAGCAGGACGAACAGCACCGAGATGCCGTCCACGCCCATCCGGTAGTGCAGGCCCGCGAACCAGGCGATGTCTTCCACGAACTGGAAGCCCGGGTTCTTCGGGTCGAACTGGACGGTGAGAACGATCGACAGGCCGAACGTGACCAGCGTGGTCACGAGCGCGATCCACTTGGCCAGGGTGTCGGTCTTTTCCCCGGCGCCATGCAGGGCGCGCGCGGCGAGGATCACCGCGACGCCGGCCAGGGGCGCGAAGGTCGTAAGGCTGAGAAGGCCGCTCATGAGCTCCGTCCCCCTCAACGGAATGCGTACAAGGCGAAGGTCAGCAGGCCGGCGACGCCGAGCAGCATGACAAACGCGTAGTGGTAGAGATAGCCGGTCTGCAGCTTGCCGGTGCGCTTGCCGACCTCATACGAGACCGCGCTCACGCCATCGGGGCCCAGGCCGTCGATGATCTTCTGGTCGCCGCCCTTCCAGAACAGGTCGCCGAGGAACTTGGCGAAGCGCACGAACGTCGCCTCATAGAGCTCGTCGAAGAACCACTTGTTGTAGAAGAAGACGTACAGCGGACCCTTGCGCTCGGCCAGCTTCAGGCCCAGGCGCTCGTTGCCCTTGATCAGATAGACGTACACCGCGATCAGCAGCCCGATCAGCGAGGCGATCAGCGGGCTCCACTTCACCCACATGGCCACCTCGTGCGCCTCATGCAGCACGTGGTTGGTCGGGGCGGTGTAGATCGCGCCGCGCCAGAACTCTTCCTGGTGGTGACCCACGAAGTGGCCGACGAAGACGAAGCCGGCGGCGACAGCGCCAATCGATAGGACGACCAGCGGGAACAGCATCACCCACGGGCTTTCGTGCGGCTTGTGGTCGTGACCATGGCCGTGGTCGTCATGACCGTGGGCGTCGTGGGCATGGTCATCATGACCGTGCGCCGCATGGGCGTGATCGTCGTGACCATGGGCGTCATGACCCCAACGCGCCGTGCCGTTGAAGGTGAAGAACGCCAAGCGCCAGGAGTAGAACGAGGTCAGACCCGCGACGAGCACGCCGATCACCCAGGCGAACATGGCGAGCGCGTTGTGGCCGCCCGCAGCGAACGCCGCCTCGATGATGGTGTCCTTCGAGTAGAAGCCTGCGAAGCCCAGGTGCAGCGGCGGGAAGCCAAGGCCCGTGATGGCGATCGTGCCGATCGTCATGGCGATGAAGGTCACCGGCAGCAACTTGGCCAGGGCGCCGTAGCGACGCATGTCCTGCTCGTGGTGCATGCCGTGGATCACCGAACCGGCGCCCAGGAACAGCAGGGCCTTGAAGAAGGCGTGCGTGAACAGGTGGAACATGGCCGCCTGGTAGGCGCCGACGCCGGCCGCGAAGAACATGTAGCCCAACTGCGAGCAGGTCGAGTAGGCGATGACGCGCTTGATGTCGTTCTGGGTCAGACCGACCGTGGCGGCGAACAGGGCCGTCACCGCGCCGATGACCGTGACGATGTTCTTGGCCACGGGGGCGTATTCGAACATCGGCGACAGCAGGCACAGCATGTAGACGCCGGCGGTCACCATGGTGGCCGCGTGGATCAGGGCCGACACCGGGGTCGGGCCTTCCATGGCGTCCGGCAGCCAGGTGTGCAGGAAGAACTGCGCCGACTTGCCCATCGCGCCGATGAACAGCAGGAAGCAGGCGATATCCATCAGCGGCCACAGGTGGCCGGCGAATTCCCAGGTCTTGCCGGCGCTGGCCTGGATCAGCGGGAACAGTTCAGCGAACTCGATGGTGCCGAACGCCCAGTAGGTGGTCATGATCCCGAGGGCGAAACCGAAGTCGCCGACGCGGTTCACGACAAAGGCCTTGATGGCGGCGGCGCTGGCCGAGGGCTTCTTGAACCAGAAGCCGATCAGCAGATACGAGGCCAGACCCACGCCTTCCCAGCCGAAGAACAGCTGCATGAAGTCGGCGGCGGTGACCAGCGACAGCATGGCGAAGGTGAACAGCGACAGGTACGCGAAGAAGCGCGGCTTGCTGTCATCCTCGGCCATGTAGCCCCAGGAATAGATGTGCACGAGGGCCGACACCGTCGTGACCACGATCAGCATGGTCGCCGAGAGGGCGTCGATCCGGATCGACCAGTTGGCCTGGAAGTCGCCGATATGGATGAACGGCAACAGCTGGACCGTGAAGGCTTCCATGTGCCCCCAGGTCCACTGGCTGAACGTGTACCAGGACAGAGCGCATGACAGGATCAGCGCGCCGGTCGTGACCGACTGCGAGGCCACGTTGCCGATGCGGCGCCCGAACAGGCCGGCGATCGCCGCAGCGATGATCGGCGCGAAAACGAGAATGGTGACAAGCGTCTGCATGACGTCGCTTAGCCCTTCATCATGCTGGCGTCGTCAACCGCGATGTCGCCGCGGTTGCGGAAGAAGGTGACGAGGATCGCCAGACCCACGGCCGCCTCGGCGGCGGCGACGGCCAGAACGAACATCGCGAAGATCTGGCCCGCCACGTCGTGCAGATAGGCCGAGAACGCCACGAGGTTGATGTTCACCGCCAGAAGGATCAGTTCGATCGACATCAGGATGACGATGACGTTCTTGCGGTTCACGAAGATGCCGAAGACGCCGATCGTGAAAAGGATCGCGGCGACGACGAGATAGTGCGGCAGGCCGATCATTCGGAGATCCCCTCACCCGGCTTGATCTGAACCAGCTCCATGCCGGTCTTGGGCGTACGGGCGACCTGCTTGCCGATGTCCTGGCGCTTGACGCCCGGCTTGTGGCGCAGGGTCAGGACGATGGCGCCGATCATGGCGACCAGCAGCACCAGGCCCGCCAGTTGGAAGAAGAAGACATAGTCGGTGTAGAGCACGCGACCGATCGCTTCGGTGTTGGGCACGCCGCCCGGCGAAGCGTTCGGCAGGGGGTTCTTGGCGGCGGCGCCGTTCGTGGCCACGGCCGCGACGACCATCACCATCTCGATGGCGATCACCAGGGCGATCAAGCCGCCAAACGGCAGATACTGCACGAAGCCTTGGCGAAGCTCGGCGAAGTCCACGTCCAGCATCATGACGACGAAGAGGAACAGCACCGCGACCGCGCCGACATAGACGACGACCAGCAGCATCGCCAGGAACTCCGCGCCCAGCAGGACGAAGAGGCCGGCGGCCGAGAAGAAGGCGGTGATCAGGAAGAGCACCGAGTGCACCGGGTTGCGCGCCGACACGACGAGGAGACCCGCCGCTATGGTCACGAAAGCCAGTAGATAAAATGCGATCGCCTGCACGGGCATTGGCCCTGGGCTCCCCTGAAATCTTAAGTCCAACAACGGCGCGCCGCGTGACGCACCGCCTACCCCGGATTCGGCCCCGTCTTTAGCGGTAGGGCGCGTCCAACTCCAGATTCTTCGCGATCAGGCGTTCCCAACGGTCGCCGTTATCGAGAAGGCGTTCCTTGTCGTAGTAGAGCTCTTCGCGGGTCTCGGTCGCGAACTCGGTGTTCGGGCCCTCGACGATCGCGTCCACCGGGCAGGCCTCTTGGCACAGGCCGCAGTAGATGCACTTGACCATGTCGATGTCGTAGCGGGTCGTGCGGCGGCTGCCGTCCTCGCGCGGTTCGGCCTCGATGGTGATCGCCTGCGCCGGGCAGATGGCCTCGCAGAGCTTGCAGGCGATGCAACGCTCCTCACCCGACGGATAGCGGCGCAGGGCGTGCTCGCCGCGGAAGCGGGGCGACTGCGGATTGCGCTCGTTCGGATAGATCACGGTCTTCTTCGGCGCGACCATGTACTTCATGGCTAGGCCGAACGCGCCCGCGAAGTCCAGAAGGGCCGCGCCCTTGACCGCCTGAGTGATGCGCTGGAACACCAGAGCTCTCCTAACACTTTTCCTTGGGGAGGGGACGGACGTCCCTACCCTGCTCTTTTTGCTGCCGCCGCAACGTCTGCTCGAGGACACACTTTTTGGTCTTGTCGTCAGCCTTGCGGCGCGCCTCGACCTTGTCCTCCAGCGTCCGCTCAGGCGGCCGCGGAATGCTTTCGCCCCAGGTCGAGCACCCAGCCAGGAGGCTGATCGCCACGATCCCCAGAACGCCCTGCCTCATGTCCCGGTCCGGGGAATGACGCAGGTGTAGTTCGATAGCTGGACAGGGTCTCCCCCGTCCTGCTTGGCCCGGATGGTTCCACCCGAGGCCTTGCACTTGTCGCCCTCGCGCCGGAGATCGTCATAGCTGACGACGCCGTCGCCGAGGGAATAGGACCGATCCGGGGCCGAGACCGCTTGGCACGCCGCCAGGGCGGCGCCGGCCAGGCTCAAGGCCAGGATCGCGGTCCGGCGCATCAGGCCGCCGGACCGAACACACGCCAGGCTGCGACCGCAGCGACCAGCACCAGCGACGTCGGCAGGAACACCTTCCAGCCCAGGCGCATCAGTTGGTCGTAGCGGTAGCGAGGCACGATGGCCTTCGCCATGGCGAACATGAAGAACCAGAAACAGATCTTGGCGTAGAAAACCAAGGCCAGGAAAAGATTGGCCGCGAACGGGTGCCAGCTGCTGAGGAAATCAGTGGGGAACCCAGGGTTCCAGCCGCCGAAGAACAGGACGCTGATCATCGCGCACATCAGAACGATGTTCGAATATTCGGCGACCATGAACAGCAAGTACGGCGTGGAGCTGTACTCGACCTGATAACCGGCCACGAGTTCGGATTCAGCTTCCGGCAGGTCGAAGGGCGGGCGGTTCGTCTCGGCCAGGGCCGAGATGTAGAACATGCCCATGGCCACCACCATGACCGGCAGCAGGACGAGGTTGTTCAGCCCACCGCCGAAGACGTTCCAGTTCCAGATCCAGCCCGACTGCTTCTCGACGATGGTCGACAGGTTCATCGAACCGGCCAGCAGGATCACCGTGATGATGATCAGGCCGATCGACACCTCGTACGACACCATCTGCGCCGCCGAGCGCAGGGCGCCCAGGAACGGATACTTCGAGTTCGAAGCCCAGCCGCCCATGATGATGCCGTAGACGCCCAGCGAGCTCATCGCCAGCAGGTAGAGAATGCCGACATTGAGGTTCGAGACCACCCAGCCCGGCGCGAACGGCACCACGGCCCAGCCGACGAAGGCCAGGATCAGGCTGATCAGCGGCGCCAGGATGAACACGACCTTGTCGGCGCCGGCCGGGATCACGATCTCCTTCAGCACGAACTTGAAGAAGTCGGCGAAGGACTGCAGCAGGCCGAACGGACCCACCACGTTCGGGCCCTTGCGCATCTGAACACCGGCCCAGATCTTGCGGTCGGCCAGCAGCAGGAACGCCAGGCTCAGCAGCACCCAGATCACGACCAGCAGGATCCCGCCGGTGGTCAGCAGGGTCCAGGAGACGGCGGGGTTGGCGAAGAACGCTTGCATCGGCCTACTCCGCCGCGATCTTGGCGGCGCCCGAGGCCACGGCCGCGCACTCGGCCATGGTCACGCTGGCGCGCGCGATGGGGTTGGTCAGGTGGAAGGCCTTGACCGGGCTTTCGAACGGCGCGTCCGAGACCTCACCGTCAACGCCCAGGGCGCCGACATCGAACACCGTGGCCACCGAGCCCGGCGCGTAGTCGATCTGACCGAAGGTCGGGTGATCGGCGAAAAGCTTGGCGCGCAGTTGGTCCAGGCTGTCGTACGGCAGCTTGTGGCCCAGAACTTCGGACAGCGCCCGCAGGATCGACCAGTCTTCCTTGGCCTCGCCCTTCGGGAACACCGCGCGGCGGCCCATCTGGACGCGCCCTTCCATGTTCACATAGAGGCCGTTCTTCTCGGTATAGGCCGCGCCGGGCAGGATCACGTCAGCCTTGTGCGCGCCGTTATCGCCGTGGGTGCCGAGATAGATCTTGAAGGCGTCCGAGGCGGCGGTTTCGCACTCGTCAGCGCCCAGCAGGAACAGCACATCCAGCGCGCCCGGCTTCAGCATGTCGGCCGTCGACAGACCGCCTTCAGCCGGGACGAAGCCCATGTCGAGGCCGGCCACGCGGGCGGCGGCGGTGTGCAGCACGTTCCAGCCGTTCCAGCCCTCGCGGACGACCTTCATCGACTTGGCCAGGCCCGCGGCGGCCTTGAGGATCGCCGCGCCATCGGCGCGCGCCAGAGCGCCCTGACCGATGATGATCGCCGGACGTTCGGCGGCCTTGAGGGCGGCGACAAAGTCGTTCTTGCTCTTGGCCAGGCCCGAGAGGGTCTTGGCGCCGGCGCCGAGATAATCGTAGTCGAACGTCAGATCGGCTTGCTCGCCGATCACGCCGAAACGGGTCTTGCCGGCGATCCACTGCTTGCGGAAGCGGGCGTTGAGCACCGGGGCCTCAAGACGCGGATTGGCGCCGACGAACAGCACCACATCGGCGTTCTCGACGCCCGCGATCGTCGAGTTGAAGAGCCAGCCTTCGCGCGGACCCGCGCCCAGGGCCGAACCGTCCTGGCGGCTGTCGAGGTTCTTCACGCCCAGGGCGGTGAAGAGGTCCTTGGTCGCCTTCAGGCTTTCGGCGTCCTGCAGGTCGCCGGCGATCACGCCCACGCGCTCCGGCGCGGTCGACTTGACCTTGGCGGCGATGGCCGCAAAGGCCTCGGCCCAGGTTGCGGGCTTCAGCTTGCCGCCGACGCGAACATAGGGACGGTCAAGACGCTGACGGCCCAGGCCGTCGACCGCGTAGCGGGTCTTGTCCGAGATCCATTCCTCGTTGACCTCGTCGTTGATGCGCGGAAGCACGCGCAGAACGGCGGCGCTGCGCGCGTCGACGCGGATCGAAGAGCCCAGGGCGTCCATAACGTCGACGCTCTCGGTCTTCTTCAGTTCCCACGGACGGGCTTCGAAGGCGTAGGGCTTGGAGGTCAGGGCGCCGACCGGGCACAGGTCAATCACGTTGGCGCTGAGCTCCGACGTCACCGCCGCGCCCAGATAGGTCGTGATTTCAACGTCTTCGCCGCGCGAGATCAGGCCGATTTCCGGCGAGCCGGCGACCTCGGTGATGAAGCGGACGCAGCGCGTGCACTGGATGCAGCGCGTCATCACGGTCTTGATCAGCGGGCCCATCGACTTTTCTTCGACGGCGCGCTTGTTCTCTTCATAGCGGCTGTCGTCACGGCCGTAACCGACGGCCTGGTCCTGAAGGTCGCATTCGCCGCCCTGGTCGCAGATCGGGCAGTCCAGCGGGTGGTTGATGAGCAGGAACTCCATCACCCCTTCGCGGGCCTTCTTGACCATCGGAGTCTTGGTGAAGATCTCCTGACCTTCGGCGGCCGGCAGGGCGCACGAGGCCTGCGGCTTCGGCGGGCCGGGCTTCACCTCAACCAGGCACATCCGGCAGTTGCCGGCGATGGACAGACGTTCGTGATAGCAGAAGCGCGGGATCTCTTCCCCGGCCAGCTCCGCGACCTGCAGAACCGTCATGCCGGGTTCGAACTCGACCTCGACGCCATTGACCTTGGCGATTGCCATTCTTGTTACTCCGCCGCGATCAGCTTGGCGCCCTGCACGTGCAGGCGACCGCTACGATAGGAAGCGATCCGCTCCTCCACCTCGTGGCGGAAGTGGCGGAACAGACCCTGGATCGGCCAGGCGGCCGCGTCGCCCAGGGCGCAGATGGTGTGACCCTCGACCTGGGTCGTGACGTCCAGCAGCGTGTCGATCTCTTTGGGATCGGCCTCGCCGGTGACCATGCGCTCCATGACGCGCCACATCCAGCCGGTGCCTTCACGGCACGGCGTGCACTGGCCGCAGCTCTCGTGCTTGTAGAAGTACGACAGGCGGGCGATGGCGCGAACAAGGTCGGTGTCCTTGTCCATGACGATGACCGCAGCCGTGCCCAGGCCCGACTTCAGGTTCCGCAGGGCGTCGAAGTCCATCGGCAGGTCTTCGCACTGCTCGGCGGGGATCATCGGCACCGACGAGCCGCCCGGAATGACGGCCTTAAGGTTGCCCCAGCCGCCCCGGATGCCGCCGCAGTGGTCCTCGACCAGCTGGCGGAATGGGATGCTCATCGCCTCTTCGACGTTGCAGGGCAGGTTCACATGGCCCGAGACGCAGAAGAGCTTGGTGCCGGCGTTGTTCGGACGGCCAAAGCCCGCGAACCAGGCCGCGCCGCGACGCAGGATCGTGCCCGCGACGGCGATGCTCTCGACGTTGTTGACCGTGGTCGGCATGCCGTAGAGGCCCGCGCCGGCCGGGAACGGCGGCTTCAGGCGCGGCTGGCCCTTCTTGCCTTCCAGGCTTTCCAGCAGGGCCGTCTCTTCGCCGCAGATATAGGCGCCGGCGCCGTGGTGGACGTAGATATCGAAGTCCCAGCCGTGGACATTGTTCTTACCGACCAGCTTGGCCTCGTAGGCCTGCTTGATCGCCGCTTCCAGACGCTCGCGCTCGAAGACGTACTCGCCGCGGATGTAGATGTAGCAGGCGTGGGCCAGCATGGCGCGCGAGGCGATCAGGCAGCCCTCGATCAGGAGGTGCGGGTCATGCCGCATGATCTCCCGGTCCTTGCAGGTGCCCGGCTCGGACTCATCGGCGTTGACCACCAGGTAGTGAGGACGACCTTCCTTCACTTCCTTGGGCATGAACGACCACTTCAGGCCGGTCGAGAAACCCGCGCCGCCCCGACCGCGCAGGCCGGAGTTCTTCATGTTCTCGATGATCCAGTCGCGCCCGGCGTCCAGGATGTCCTTGGTGCCATTCCAGCAGCCGCGCTTCTTCGCGCCCTCGAGGCCCCAATCGTGGAGACCGTAGAGGTTCGTGAAGATGCGGTCCTTGTCTTCGAGGATACCGACCATGACTCAGCTTTGCGGATCGAATGGATGGGCGCGCACATAGCGCGTCCGACGAATGATGACATAGGCGAAAAGCGACCAACCCGCGCCAATGATGGCGAGGCCGGCCACGACCGCCCAGAACGGCGCGCCTTCGACGCTGCGTCCCCAGATCAGGAGGACCGCCCCGAGCAGGCAGGCGACGAAACCGACACTGCGTTCGCGGCGATGCAGACCCCGGATGGTGTCTACATACGCCGCCTTGCGCATGTTGAGGTCGCTGTCGTCGATCATGACGAGGCGCCCTCCCCCTTGGTCGCACGCATCCAGCCCAGGATGAACCAGATGTGCGAGCCCAGGCCCGCGACGATGGCGCCCAGAAAGACCAGCCGCAGCCAGTCGATCCGCAGCGACACCGCGCCGTAGATCGCGACGCCGGCCAGCACGAAGCACACCGCGTTGATGCCGAGCATCACGGTGAGGCGCTTCTTCTGGAGGGCGGCGTCAGCGGTCATGTTAGGCGGCAGGCTCCGACTTCGGGGCCTTCTTCGGCTTTTCGGGCAGGTTCGGGATCTTGATCTTCTTGGCGTACGAACCGTCGTAGAGCTTCGGATCGGTCAGGGTGTGGATCGCGCCCTTCGGCTCCGAAGCGCCACGGCCTTCATAGCTGCCCGGCTTCGGCGCCTTGCCGGCGGCGAAGTCGTCGAGGATCTTGGCCAGGCTCTCCGGCGTCAGGTCCTCGTAGTAGTAGTCGTTGATCGCGGCCATCGGCGCGTTGCAGCAGGCGCCCAGGCACTCGACCTCTTCCCAGCTGAACTTGCCGTCAGCCGAGACGTGGTGGGCCGGACCGATCTTGTCTTCCAGCACCTTGCGCAGGTCGAGCGCGCCGCGCAGTTGGCACGGCGTGGTGCCGCACAGCTGCACGAAAGCGACCTTGCCGACCGGCTGCAGCTGGAACATCACGTAGAAGGTCGCGACCTCCAGCACGCGGATGACCGGCATCTCGAGTTGCTTGGCGATCTCTTGGATCGCCGGCTCGGAGATCCAGCCCTCTTGCTTCTGGGCCAGCCACAGCATGGGGATCACCGCCGACTGCTTACGCTCAGCGGGATACTTGGCTTTCCACCAATCGGCCTTGGCTTGGCTGTCCTTCGAGAAGGCGAAGCTGGCGGGCTGTTCTTTAGCGAGACGACGAACGCTCATCGGGCGAAATCCACGCGGGCGATCTTGTCGCCCTTGAAGGTGTAGATGGCGGCGACCTGGAACGGCGCATCGCCGTTGCCGCGGTCGACATGCTCGTGGTCGATCACATTGGATCCGACCACGATGCGGTTCAGCAGCTTCGCCTGGTTCTTGGGAAACTCGGCGAAGGTCTTGGCGTAAAAGGCGCGATAGGCCTCGATGCCCGTGCGCGCGACATCACCGTTCAGCCCCGCGACGACCACGTCGTCGGTGAAGTGGACGCAATGGGCGTCCAGATCCTGGGCGTTATAGGCGTCGAGCTGCGCTTGGGCGATATCGGCCAGGCTCACCGGTCGATCTCCCCGAACACGATGTCCAGCGAGCCCAGGATGGCCGAGACGTCGGCCAGCTGGTGGCCGCGGTTCATCCAGTCCATGGCCGCCAGGTGCGGGAAGCCCGGCGCGCGGATCTTGCAGCGATAGGGCTTGTTCGTCCCGTCCGAGACCACGAACACGCCAAACTCGCCCTTCGGCGCCTCGACGCAGGCGTAGACCTCGCCGGCAGGCGTCTTGAAGCCCTCGGTATAGAGCTTGAAGTGGTGGATGAGCGCTTCCATCGAGCGCTTCATCTCGGCGCGACGCGGCGGGGCGACCTTGTTGTCTTCCGACAGCACGGGGCCGTGCGTCTTGCGCAGCATCTCGCAAGCCTGGCGAATGATCTTGGTCGACTCGCGCATCTCCTGCATGCGGCAGAGATAGCGATCGTAGCAGTCGCCGTTCTTGCCCAGCGGGATGTCGAACTCAAAATCGTTGTAGTTTTCGTAGGGCTGGTTGCGGCGCAGATCCCAGGCGATGCCCGAACCGCGCACCATCACGCCCGAGAAACCCCAGCTGATCGCCTCATCCTTGCTCACCACGCCGATGTCGACGTTGCGCTGTTTGAAGATGCGGTTGTCGGTGATCAGGCCTTCGATGTCGTCGCAGATCTTCGGGAAGGCCTTGGCCCAGGTGTCGATGTCCTCGACCAGCTCCGGCGGCAGGTCCTGGTGGACGCCGCCCGGACGGAAGTAGTTGGAGTGCAGGCGAGCGCCGCAAGCGCGCTCGTAGAACACCATCAGCTTCTCGCGTTCCTCGAAGCCCCAGAGCGGCGGCGTCAGGGCGCCGACGTCCATGGCCTGGGTCGTCACGTTCAGCAGGTGGTTCAGGATCCGGCCGATTTCCGAGTACAGCACGCGGATGATCTGGCCACGGATCGGCACCTCGACGCCGAGCAGCTTCTCGATGGCCAGGCAGAAGGCGTGTTCCTGGTTCATCGGCGCCACGTAATCGAGGCGGTCGAAGTACGGAATGTTCTGCAGATAGGTCCGCGCTTCCATCAGCTTCTCGGTGCCGCGATGCAGCAGGCCGATGTGCGGATCGACGCGTTCGACGATTTCGCCATCCAGCTCCAGCACCAGACGCAACACGCCGTGCGCGGCCGGGTGCTGCGGGCCGAAGTTGATGTTGAACTTGCGAACAGGCGTCTCCGGAATGGCCGGAACCACGGGTTCGTCTTGGACAGGTTCAGTCGCCGCGACGGGCGAAGGCGTTCCGGTCATGACTATGGACCTTCGTTACGCTGTTCGATGCTGAGCGACACGATCAGTCCCGCAATCAGCAAGACCACGCCCAGCAAGGTGATGATGGTGGTCGCGACGTCCCAGCTTTGGGAAATCGCGGCCTGAGACAATGGCAAGGCCAGCAAAACCGAGGCGGCCCCCAGCAGCGCGCTGCGCAGCTCGGCCACTTCCATCCGCCGGATGCTGGCCCCGATCGCCAGCGTGATCACCGAGATCATGATCGCGACGCCCAGCGACTTGTTCTGATCCGCCGAGATCGTCGGCGCCTTCGTGAACCACCCCGTCAGCCGCATTCCGATGGTCATCAGAAACGCGGTCGAAAAGGCGACCAAAAAGAACGCTGTGGCGGAACGGAACGAAGGCCGTCGCAAACCCATGAGTCGGCATCCCCTTGCTCGCTATTGCGCCTTCTCGTCACCGGGGAGCGCATACTTGGCGCCTTCCCAGGGCGAGAGGAAATCGAACGCACGGAACTCGGTAATCTTCACAGGTTCATAGACGACACGCTTGAGCTCATCGTCGTAGCGCACTTCCACATAGCCCGTCATCGGGAAGTCTTTCCGAAGCGGGTGACCGTGGAAGCCATAGTCGGTCAGGATTCGACGCAGGTCCGGGTGACCGTCGAAGAAAATGCCGTACATGTCGAACGCTTCGCGCTCGAACCAGTCCGCCACCGGGAACACCGGCGTGACGCTGGGAACCGGCGTATCCTCATCGGTCGAGACCTTGAGGCGGATCCGATGGTTCTTCACCAGCGACAGCAGGTGATAGACCACGTCAAAACGCGCGGCGCGCTCGGGATAGTCGACGCCCGTGAGGTCGATCAACTGGTGGAAGCGGCAGGCCGCGTCGTCACGCAGGAAGGTCAGGGTGTCGATGACCGAAGCCGCGCGCGCGACGATGGTCAGCTCACCGAATGCGACAGAATGTCCCAGGACGCCCGGCGCACGGGCGACGATGTCCTGACCAAGCAGTTCCAGGGCTTCGCTCATCGCTCGATCGTCCCCGTCCGGCGAATCTTCTTTTGCAGTTGCAGCACGCCATAGACGAGCGCTTCGGCGGTCGGCGGGCAGCCCGGCACATAGATGTCGACCGGCACGACCCGGTCACAGCCGCGCACGACGCTGTAGCTGTAATAGTAGTAGCCGCCACCGTTGGCGCAGCTGCCCATCGAGATCACGTAACGCGGCTCGGGCATCTGGTCGTAGACCTTGCGCAGAGCCGGGGCCATCTTGTTGGTCAGCGTGCCGGCGACGATCATCACGTCCGACTGACGCGGGCTGGCGCGCGGTGCGAAGCCATAACGCTCGAGATCGTAGCGCGGCATCGAAGCCTGCATCATCTCGACGGCGCAGCAGGCTAGGCCGAACGTCATCCACATCAGCGAGCCGGTGCGGGCCCAGGTGATCAGGTCGTCGGCGGCGGCGGTGATGAAGCCCTTGTCCGCCAGTTGCTGCGAAACGCCGTCAAAGAACGGGTCGTGCAGCTTCGGGTCATAGCCCTCGACCGTCGAGCGACCGGCCGACAGCGCCGGAACCGGGGACGAATTGCCGGGAACGATCACTCCCATTCGAGGGCGCCCTTCTTCCATTCATAGATGAAGCCGACGGTCAGGACGCCCAGGAAGGTCATCATCGACCAGAAGGCGAACTGCGCCACGTCTTGCGGCAGCTTCATCAAGGTGACCGCCCAGGGGAACAGGAACGCGACTTCCAGGTCGAAGATGATGAAGAGGATCGACACCAGGTAGAACCGGACGTCGAACTTCATGCGCGCGTCGTCGAAGGCGTTGAAGCCGCACTCATAGGCGGACAGCTTTTCCGGGTCCGGCGCCTTGGGCGCGAGCACCGCGGCGGCGAGCAGGAAGACGATACCGATGGCCGCCGCGATCCCGAGAAAGATCACGATCGGCAGGTACTGGAGGAGGAAGGCGGTCATGACAGCCCTTGGCTTGAATCGAGCGGGTTGTAGCCCACTGTCGCGAGCGCTTCAAACACCCGGCGCACATTGAGAAACGTTCGCAACGAGAGACGTTTTGTCGGTTCTTCGAGATGGCCGTTGACACGAGTCTTCACCCGACATATCAGACGCGCCTCGCCGATTGGCGGGTCGCACTTTCGCCTCGGCGAAGGGGTATGCGGATGTAGCTCAGTTGGTTAGAGCGCCGGCCTGTCACGCCGGAGGTCGCGGGTTCGAGCCCCGTCATTCGCGCCACCCTTTCAGAGGTGATACGCTTCCCTCCTCGGTCACGGACGACCGTCGCGCCCTGGCGCACGACGCGGATGTAGCTCAGTTGGTTAGAGCGCCGGCCTGTCACGCCGGAGGTCGCGGGTTCGAGCCCCGTCATTCGCGCCACCGTCCATCTCCCTGGAAATCATGAAGTTACACAGTGGAAGCTTGTGTCTGTCGCTGCATGCGCCATCTAGCGGACATGACCAGCGCCGCTCTTCCGCCCATTTCAGTTCTTGACCTTGCGCCCGTTCCGCAAGGCTCCAGTGTCGGGCAGGCGCTGAGAAACAGCATCGATCTGGCGCAACATGCTGAAACGCTCGGGTTTCACCGCTACTGGCTCGCCGAGCACCACAACATGCCGGGAATCGCCAGCGCGGCGACGGCCGTGGTCATCGGTCAGATCGCGGCCGCGACGACAACGATTCGGGTCGGCTCAGGCGGCGTCATGCTGCCAAACCATGCACCACTGATGGTGGCCGAGCAGTTTGGCACCCTGAACGCGCTCTATCCTGGACGCATTGATCTAGGCCTGGGCCGCGCGCCAGGTACGGATCAAGCGACGATGCGGGCCTTGCGACGCTATGCTGGCGCGGTCGATTCGTTCGCTCAGGACGTTGTTGAGCTGCAGCACTGGTTCAAGCCGGCGAGCGTGGATCATAGCGTGCGCGCCGTCCCGGGCGAGAGCCAGGACGTTCCCATCTGGATTCTGGGCTCCTCGACCTGGGGCGCGCAGCTGGCGGCGGCGCTGGGCCTGCCCTACGCCTTCGCCGCGCACTTTGCGCCGGACGCCCTGATCGAGGCCCTGACGCTGTACCGCCGCCATTTCAAGCCGTCGGAAAGCCTGGACCGCCCCTACGCCATGGTCTGCATCGGCGTTTGCGCCGCCGACACCGACGAGGAGGCCAAGCGGCTGTCGACCTCGACTCAGCAGCAGTTCCTGGCCTTGCGGCGTGGGCGTCCGGGCCTTCTGCCGCCGCCGGTGGACGATATTCGCGAGCACGCCTCACCGGGCGAGCTGGCGGGGCTGGATCACACGCTGCAGTACGCCGCAATCGGCTCGCCTGAGACGGTGAGGCGCAAGATCGACAGAGTGCTCGAACTGACAGGCGCGGACGAACTGATGGCCGCCGCCCAGATCCATGATCACGCGGCGCGCAGGCGCAGCTATGAGATCTTGGCGTCCTTGCGAGCCTAGTGGCCCGCGTGGGCCGAGGCGCTACTGAAGGCGCGTCGCCCCGTGAGCCGATCATAGATCAGGCAAAGCTCGGTAAAGACGGCATCCCAGCCATGCCGTTCGACCGCGCGGCGTCGCGCTGCCTCGCCCACAACCGTCACGTCACGCTCGAACAGGGCCTCGATGGCGTCGGCGAACGCTGCAGCCTCCGAGGCCACCGAAAGCTGCCCGACCGCTGCATCCACCGACTCGGCGACTCCGCCGGCGGACACGCCCACGACCGGTAGGCCGCAGGCCATGGCTTCCAGCACGATCAACCCGAAAGGTTCGTTGTCGTTGGCGTGAACAAAGGCGTCGCAACTGGCGAGGATGGACGCCAGTTCGACGGGATCGCGGACATAGTCGATGCAGAGCGTCCGGTCGCTGACCGGAGCGCCACCTCCCGCCCCGACAAACAAGAGCTTGTAGGGGTCACCCAACCGTTCGACGGCGGCGACCAACACATCGAGCTTCTTTTCCCTGGCGGGGCGGCCGGCAAAAACCAGAAGCCGATCCTTGGGCGAGAGGCCCAGCCGCCGCCTCAACCCGTCTCGATCCCCGCGCTCGGGATGGAAGATGGCCGTATCCACGCCGAGCGGCAGCCCGATCGCGTCGCGGACGCCTGCCTCGATCAGCCTTCCGGCGATGAAACGGCTGGGGGCCACGGCTTGATCGAACTGCCGATAGATCGCCGCCCAGCGCTTCTGTACGGGCTTCTCAGCCCAATCGCCGATATGCAGCGCGGCGAGCTTTCCAAGGTCGGTATGACAGAACCCGACCACCGGCACACCCAGCGCGTCGCCAGCGCGCAGCGCCGCGAGACCTGGCGTGTAGGGATCCCCCGCCTCGATGAGGTCGGGCTGTTGGCGGATCAGACGCTCCATCCATGTCTGTTTCACGACCGGCCAGCGGTAGCCCGCTCCAAACGGCAACGGCGCAGCGTAGATGGACACCTGCCCGCGTCCGTCATGGAAATCGCGCGCGCCGGGGACGACCAGCGTATGGCGAACATCGGGACGGTGTGAGGCCAGCCACGCGCGCTTCGAGGACAGATAGCGGCGCACACCGCCGCTGCGGGGCGCATAGAGCATCGTGGTATCGACAAGACGGACCGGTTCGTCGCCGGGCGATCGGGTCTCAGGCTGGAGACCAGGGCCAAGACTCTGGGCGGGTCTCGTGTCCGTCACGCCGAATCCTCATCGCTACTTTGGCCGCCTATTCGGCGCCAGATCGATAAAGCTTTTGCGACAGCTACGGTTCCTCGGCGCCACCAGAAGACTTTGGATGGACACCTCGACGCTTCGAGGCTTCCCGCAGCAACACCTCGACATGGGCGTTCACGCCTCGAAATTCGGAACACGCCAAGCGTTCGACGGCGGACAGAACCTCAGGGCGCTCAACGCGTTTCCGATCAGGTCAACAGCGCCCGCGACACCCGCCACGGCGATGCGGTCTGACCGCGCGAAACACTCGCTATCGATAGGGAGAATGGTGGGCAGTGAGGGGATCGAACCCCCGACCCTCTCGGTGTAAACGAGACGCTCTACCGCTGAGCTAACTGCCCTGTTGGGTGGGCGCTTCTATCCGCCCTCGCCTTCCGCGCAAAGCGGAAAACGAAAAGCGGGACGTCAAGCTCCGACGCCCCGCCCTCGACACGATCGATATGCCGCCTAGCTGTTGAGCGAAGACTTCAGACCTTCGCCGACCTGGAAGCGGGCCGTCTTGGACGCGGGACGGTTGACGGTCTCACCGGTACGGGGATTACGCGCGGTTCCAGCCGCGCGGGTCACGGCCTTGAAGGTGCCAAAGCCGACAAGACGCACGTCTTGGCCCGATTTCAGCGAGTCCGTAACCGCTTCGATAAAGGCTTCCAGCGCGTCCTTGGCCTGGTTCTTGTTGATGCCCGCCTTCTCGGCGATCGCCGTAACGAGCTCGGCTTTTGTGGTCATGTTTCTCTCCCAGCCTGAGCGGCAACGCTTTCATCGCTGACGACGCTGCGCTCGAAGAGGATTATGGCGGTTGAAAAAGCCCCGTCAAACGCGAGCGGCGCGGGAAACTCCCGCGCCGCCTAAGTTACCATCGATAAGTTATCTTAGTGCGTCAGCATGGCGTCGCTGTCGCCGTCATCCTTCTTTGCAGAGGTGGTGATCGGCTCCTCAGCCTCGTTCCACTCCACCGGCGTCAGGGGGCCGGTCAGGGCATGCTTGAGCACCTCATCCACGGTCGACACCGGGATGATCTCAAGACCGTCCTTCACGGTTTGCGGCACATCCGCCAGGTCTTTCTCGTTCTCCTGCGGGATCAGGACCGTCTTCACGCCAGAGCGAAGTGCGGCGAGCAGCTTTTCCTTCAGGCCGCCGATCGCTGTAACGCGTCCCCGCAAGGTGATCTCGCCGGTCATGGCGATGTCCTTGCGGATCGGGATACCGGTCAGCACCGACACCATGGCCAGGGCCATGGCGATACCGGCCGAAGGCCCGTCCTTGGGCGTGGCGCCGTCCGGAACGTGGATGTGGACGTCGGTCTTCTCGAACACCGGCGGTTTGATGCCGAACTGCAGCGCGCGCGAGCGGACATAGCTGTTCGCGGCCGCGATCGACTCCTTCATCACGTCCTTCAGATTGCCGGTGATCTGCATACGACCCTTGCCCGGCATCTTCACGGCTTCGATCGTGAGAATGTCGCCGCCGAACTCGGTCCAGGCCAGGCCCGTTACGATACCGACCTGGTCGACCTCGTCGGTCTCACCGTAGCGGTACTTCTTCACGCCCGCGTACTTGGCCAGACGCTCGTCATCGATCGTGATCGAGGCGACCTTTTCCCGGGCCAGATCCCGCACCGTTTTGCGCGCCAGGGCGCCCAGTTCCCGCTCCAACGACCGAACGCCGGCTTCCCGGGTGTAGTAGCGGATAAGGTCGCGGATCGCCTTGTCGGGGACGATGAACTCGGCCGGCTTCAAGCCGTGGTCCTTGGCCAGCTTGGGCAGGATGTGCCGCTTGGCGATCTCCAGCTTCTCGTCCTCGGTGTAGCCGGGGATGCGGATGATCTCCATGCGGTCCAGCAGCGGCTGGGGCATGTTCAGGCTGTTGGCCGTCGTGACGAACATCACCTGCGACAGGTCGTAGTCGACCTCCAGGTAGTGATCGCCGAAGGTCGAGTTCTGCGACGGGTCCAGCACCTCGAGCAGCGCCGAGGCCGGATCGCCGCGATAGTCGCTGCCCATCTTGTCGATCTCGTCCAGCAGGACGAAGGCGTTGGTCGTCTTGGCCTTCTTCATCGACTGGACGACCTTGCCGGGCATCGAGCCGATGTAGGTGCGGCGGTGACCGCGGATCTCGGCTTCATCGCGCACGCCGCCCAGGCTCATGCGCACGAACTCGCGGCCGGTCGCCTTGGCGATCGACTTGCCCAGCGAGGTCTTGCCCACGCCCGGAGGGCCGACAAGGCAGAGGATCGGCCCCTTCAGCGAGTTGGTGCGCGCCTGCACGGCCAGATACTCAAGGATCCGCTCCTTGACCTTCTCCAGACCATAGTGGTCGGCGTCCAGGATGCCCTCGCTCTCGACGAGGTCGATCTTCTTGGTCTTGGCCTTGCCCCACGGGATCGACAGCAGCCAGTCCAGGTAGTTCCGGACCACAGTGCTTTCGGCCGACATCGGGCTCATGTTGCGCAGCTTCTTCAGCTCGCTCTCGGCCTTGGTGCGGGCTTCCTTGGAAAGCTTGGTCTTCTTGATCCGCTTCTCGAGATCGATCAGCTCGTCGCGCGCATCGTCAGGATCGCCCAGCTCGCGCTGGATCGCCTTCATCTGCTCGTTGAGGTAATATTCGCGCTGGGTCTTCTCCATCTGGCGCTTCACGCGCGAGCGGATCTTCTTCTCGACCTGCAGCACCGAGATCTCGCCCTCCATCAGGGCGAACACCTTCTCCAAGCGCTTCACGACGTCGAAGATTTCCAGCAGGTTCTGCTTGTCGCCGATCTTCACCGACAGGTGCGCGGCGATGCTGTCGGCCAGCTTGCCGGGCTCAGCGATCTGCGGGATCGACGCCAGGGCCTCCGGCGGCACCTTCTTGTTCAGCTTCACGTAGTTTTCGAACTGCTCGACGACCGCCCGCGACAACGCCTCGGCCTCAGGGCCCGCCCCATCGTCTTCGGAAACCTCGCCGATCTGAGCCTCATAGTAAGACTCCTGATCGGTGAAGCTCACGACGGCGGCGCGCGCCTTGCCTTCGACCAGAACCTTCACGGTGCCATCGGGCAGCTTCAGCAGCTGCAGCACGGTGGCCAGCACGCCGACCTCAAAGATGTCGCCCGGCGCCGGATCATCGTCAGCCGAGTTCTTCTGCGTCACGAGCAGGATCTGCTTATCGCCGCGCATCACCTCTTCGAGCGCGCGCACGGATTTATCGCGGCCCACAAATAGCGGCACCACCATGTGCGGGAACACAACGATATCCCGCAGCGGCAAGACAGGAAGCGTACGTAGTTCGGACATGTTCTCAATACTCCCGGCCGAGGCCCTGAAAGGCGCCTGGCCATGCGGGCCGCCGTAACACCAGACGATGCGCCTGAGTCGATCAGCCCGTCCGCCCGGGACTGGGCGAATGGTCGTTATTTATGTGGACGTTTTACAACACGGTTCAAGCGCGCTCGCCCAACAGCGGCGACTGGTCGCGCGACACCGGTCAAGTTGAGCGCCCTATGCCTCTTTGACGGCAAAACGCAGAAGAAAAGACCTCACATCTCCCCGCTGGTGGCGCATGCGCGGCGTTCACGCCTCGCACGGCCAGTGCAACGAGGCTTCGAAAGCACGCGCTCGAGGCCAGTTATCCACGAAAAAGGCGCGCCATCCGATGATGGCGCGCCCTAATCGCTGCAGGAGGCTTCGGTTAGGCCGAGGCCGCCCCACCCTTTTTCTCGGCATAGATCAGCAGCGGCTGAGCCCGGCCTTCGACGACCTCGGCGTTGACCACCACTTCCTCGACGCCCTCGTAGGTCGGCAGCTCGAACATGGTCTCCAGCAGGATGCCTTCCATGATCGAGCGCAGGCCGCGCGCGCCGGTCTTGCGCGCGATAGCCTTCTTGGCCACCTGATGCAGAGCATCTTCGGTGAAGGTCAGGCCGATGTTCTCCATCTCGAACAGGCGCTGATACTGCTTGACGAAGGCGTTCTTCGGCTCGGTCAGGATCTTGACCAGGGCGGCCTCGTCCAGATCCTCCAGCGTGGCGACCACCGGCAGACGGCCGATGAACTCCGGGATCAGGCCGAAACGCTGCAGGTCGTCGGGCTCGACGTTCCGAAGGATCTCGCCCGTCCGGCGCTCTTCGGGATCGGTCACCTTGGCGCCGAAGCCGATCGACTTGGCCGCGCCGCGCGCCGAGATGATCTTCTCCAGGCCAGCGAAGGCGCCGCCACAGATGAACAGGATGTTCGTCGTGTCGACCTGCAGGAACTCCTGCTGAGGATGCTTGCGCCCGCCCTGCGGCGGCACGGAGGCGACCGTGCCTTCCATGATCTTCAGCAGAGCCTGCTGCACGCCCTCGCCCGACACGTCGCGAGTGATCGACGGGTTGTCGGACTTGCGGCTGATCTTGTCGATTTCGTCGATGTAGACGATGCCGCGCTGGGCGCGCTCGACGTTGTAGTCGGCGGCCTGCAGCAGCTTCAGCACGATGTTCTCGACGTCTTCGCCGACGTAACCGGCTTCGGTCAGCGTCGTGGCGTCCGCCATCGTGAACGGAACGTCGATGATTCGGGCCAGCGTCTGCGCCAGCAGGGTCTTACCCGTACCGGTCGGACCGACCAGCAGGATGTTCGACTTGGCCAGTTCGACGTCGTTATTCTTCGAAGCGTGGTTCAGCCGCTTGTAGTGATTGTGCACAGCGACCGCGAGGACCTTCTTAGCGTGACCTTGACCGATCACGTAATCATCCAGGACTTCGCAGATTTCGCGCGGCGTCGGGACGCCGTCCTTAGACTTCACGAAGGCGATCTTGTGCTCTTCGCGGATGATGTCCATGCAGAGCTCGACGCATTCATCGCAAATGAACACCGTCGGTCCCGCGATGAGCTTGCGCACCTCATGTTGGCTCTTCCCGCAGAAAGAGCAGTACAGGGTGCTTTTCGTGTCGCCGCTCGCGGCTTTCGTCATGATCGCTTCTCACACTATGGCGACTACGGCTTACGCCGAGACGCCCCTTCCGAGCGCATACGCCGCCACCGAAGCAAGCAGAATACACGCCGGGAGTTGTCTAATCCTTGACATTCCCCGATCCGGGCCAGGTTCACAAGCCTCGCCGGATCCTTTCGGCCGTGAAACGCGTGAACCCGTCTGATCGTGTCATGGGCTCCTCACTAAATTGGGCGATTGGCCCCCTCGTGCAAGCGCCGTGCGCCTAGGCCCTTACGGCTCTGAGCGGATAGCCTTATTACCAAACGAGGATTCGTGAGGAACCAGGCGCGTCGGACGTGCTTGAATGGAAGTAGATGGCTAAGCGTTCTTGGATGGCTAAGGGATTGAGCGCCTCGCGCCCGATGACCGGCGAAATGGGGCATGAGCCGTTGCTCGTGGCCTTCGATTTCGACGGCACCCTGACCGTGAAGGACAGCTTCAATGCTTTCCTGAAGTGGCGTGCAGGCCCGCGGTGGTCTCTTGGCGTGCTGCGCCTGACGCCGGCGCTCATCGCCTATGTGTTCGATCGCAATCGCGGAAAGCTCAAGGCCGCCGCGGTGCGCCAGTTCCTCAAGGGTGCGACCGTCGCCCAGATCGAGAACGACGCCCGCGCCTTCGCCGAGGCGTTCGCCCCGTCGCTGTTGCGCCCTGACGCGGTGGCGGTCTGGCGTGGATGGCGGGCCAAGGGAGCGAAGATGGTGATCGTGACCGCGTCTCCCGACCTCATCGTGGCGCCCTTCGCGCGCGGACTCGGCGCCGACCTGCTGATCGGCACGCGTCTGCGATGCTCGGACGACGGACGCATCCTGGGCGGCCTCGACGGGAACAACTGCCGGGCGAAAGAGAAGGTGATCCGCCTGCGCGAGGTCTTCGGGCCCGACGTTCGCCTCACGGCTGCCTATGGCGACACCTCCGGCGACACCGAGATGCTCGCGATCGCCGATGAGAAGGGCTACCGGATTTTCCGGGGCAAGCCGGCCTAACCGATCCGCCTGGCGATCAACGCAACAAAAAAGCCGCCGACCTCCTGGCCGGCGGCTTTGTCGTTGAAGCGCTGAGGCTTATTCAGCGCCGGCTTCAGCCGCGTCGCGGCTGTCGTAGACGTGGTCGACCAGGCCCCAGGCCTTGGCCTCGTCGGCGCTCATGAAGTGGTCGCGGTCCAGGGTGCGCTCGACCTCTTCATAGGTGCGGCCGCAATGCTTGACGTAAATCTCGTTCAGGCGGCGCTTGGTCTTGATGATGTCCTCGGCGTGACGCTCGATATCCGAAGCCTGACCCCGGAAGCCGCCCGACGGCTGGTGCACCATGATCCGCGCGTTCGGCAGCGAAATACGCTGACCAGCGGCACCGGCGGCCAGAAGCAGCGAACCCATCGAGGCGGCCATGCCCATGCAGACCGTCGAGACCGGGCTCTTGATGTACTGCATGGTGTCATAGATCGCGAGACCAGCCGTCACCACGCCGCCCGGCGAGTTGATGTACATGGCGATTTCCTTCTTCGGGTTCTCGGACTCGAGGAAGAGCAGCTGCGCGCAGATCAGGCTGGCCATGCCGTCCTCGACCGGACCGGTCAGGAAGATGATCCGTTCCTTCAACAGGCGCGAGAAGATGTCGAAAGCGCGCTCACCGCGGCTGGTCTGCTCGACCACCATCGGCACCAGGTTCATCGCCGTCGAAACCGGATCGTACATCATGGGGATCACCCTTTTTGTGTGTGCTGGCGACGCGGAAACGAATCAGCCTCCGCGTGGCGTCGCTCACGCATATCGCGTTCCCCTTAACAGGTTGCAAGGAGCGCGCGACGCGGCCTGAAACGAAAAAGGCGCGGCCCTCGCGAGCCGCGCCTCGTTCAATTCCAGCCTGGCGAAGCCTTAGCCGCCATAGCCTTCCGGCAGGTCGTCTTCTTCCAGGAGTTCGTCCTTGGAGACTTCCTTTTCCTCGATCTTGGCCTTGCCGAAGATCAGGTCGACGACCTTGTCTTCATAGATCGGGGCGCGCAGGGCGGCCTGCAGGTCGGCGCGCTGGCGGTACATGTCGAACACTTGCTGAGCCTGAGCGCCGTATTGGCGGGCTTCGCGCATGATGGCGTCGGTCAGCTCCTGGTCGGTGACGACCACGTCGTTCTTGCGGCCGATCTCGGCGAGCACCAGACCCAGGCGCACACGGCGCTCGGCGATCTTCTTGTACTCGTCCTTCAGCTGGTCTTCGGTCTTCTCGGCGTCTTCCGGCGGCAGGCCGCCACGGGCCTTATCGGCCTCGACCTGTTGCCAGATGCCGGCGAACTCGGCGTCGACCATGCGCGGCGGCAGCGGGAAGTCGTGCTTGGTGTCCAGCACGTCCAGCAGCGCGCGCTTCAGCTTGAAGCGCGAGGAGTTGTCGTAGCGGCCGGCCAGGTTCGACTTCAGCAGCTCGGTCAGAGCGGCCAGATCCGACAGACCCAGGCGCTTGGCCAGCTCGTCGTCGGCCTTGCCGTCGACCGGGGCGCGGACTTCCTGAACCTTGGTGGCGAACTCGGCGTCCTTACCGGCCAGATCCTTGGCCTGGTACTCTTCCGGGAACTTGACCTTGACGACGACGTCGTCGCCCGGCTTGGCGCCGACCAGTTGGTCTTCAAAGCCCGGGATGAACTGGCCCGAACCCAGGACGAGTTCGGCGCCTTCGGCCTTGCCCCCGGCGAACTCGACGCCGTCGATCGTGCCGACGAAATCGATCAGCAGCTGGTCGCCGTCCTTGGCCTTCAGGCTCTTGCCGGTACGCGGCTCGTAGGTGCGAGCCTGCTTGGCCAGTTCGTCGAGGGCCTCTTGGACTTCCTCGTCCGAGACCTTGTAAACGGGCTTCACCAGCTCGATCGACGCCGGGTCGATCGGCTCGAATTCCGGCATCACTTCGACTGCGAGGTCGAACGACAGGTCTTCACCGCCGGCGATGACCTTGTCCATGTCCGACGACGGGTTCAGCTCAGGCTGGCCAGCCGGACGCAGCTTGTTGTCTTCGAGGACCTTGGTGGTCGTCTCGTTCAGGGCCTGCTCGATGACTTCGCCCATCAGGGCCTTGCCGTACAGGCGACGAACGTGGGCCGTCGGCACCTTGCCCGGACGGAAACCCTTCACGTTCATTTGCGGGGCGACTTCGGCGATCCGCGCTTCCAGACGCGTAGCCAGTTCACTCGCGGGCACCGTAACGCCAAAAACGCGGCTGAGGCCTTCGCCCGACTTTTCAACGATCTGCATCGACATTCTTAATTCTCGGGTCGGGGCGCCGGGCGCCCGAGCTCCGCCCTGGGGTCCAAAAGATCGACGCCGCCCAGGAGGTGCCGGGGCGGCGAAAGAGCGCCCTTATGTCACGACGTGCGCGAGCATCCAAGAGCGGCGGCGATAAAACTCGTACACCCCCTAAGGGGTGCTACGAGAGGTATGGTGCGGATGAGAGGACTCGAACCTCCACGCCTCGCGGCGCTGGAACCTAAATCCAGTGCGTCTACCAGTTTCGCCACATCCGCGTGCGCCCGGCATTACGGGTTGCGGGCGGGGCGCGCAAGTCCGCTCAGCGCTCTTGGTGCAGACGAGCAAGGATCGCGGGAGCCAAGCCTGGCAAATCCTCCGCGATCAGGCCAGGCCCATGAAGCGCGCCGCACTCGGCGTGTATCCAGGCGCCCGCGCACGCCGCCTCGAAGCTCCCCATCCCTTGCGCCAACAGCCCGCCGATAAAGCCGGCGAGGACGTCCCCTGACCCCGCCGTCGCCAGCCAAGGCGTCCCGTTGAGCCCGACCGCGGCTCGGCCGTCCGGCGCAGCGATGACCGTGTCCGCCCCTTTCAGCAGGATGACTGCGCCCGCCGCGCTCGCCGCCTCGCGCGCTGCGGTGATCCGCTCCGGCGACCTGCCGAGCAGGCCCGGGAAGATCCGCTCGAACTCCCCCGGATGGGGCGTCAGGACATCATCGCGGTCCAGGCAGGCGAAGAGTTCGCCGGGATCGTCCCGGAAGCTCGTCAGCGCATCGGCATCGGCCACAAGCGCGGCCCCGGTTTGCGTCAGGGCGCGCAGATTGCGCGCCGTCGCGTCCCCTACCCCGGCGGCGGGCCCGATAATGACTGCGTCAGCCTTCTCCGCCCTGGCGGCGAGATCAGCGTCAGACTCAAACGACGCCAGCATGACCGCTTCGAGATGGCTAGCGTTCACAGACAGAGCCGACGGCGGCGAAAGCAGGGTCACCGCCCCGGCGCCGATCCTCAACCCGCCCCGCGCGGCAAGGCGGGCGGCCCCGGTGTTCCAGGCGTCGCCGCTGACGACGCTCAATCGCCCGCGGCTATGCTTGTGAGCATCGATCGCCGGCCATGGATATCGCTCGCGCCACAGCGACGGGTCATTCTCGAAAAGCGCTGCGCTCGCCACCGTGGAAAGCCCGATGTCGGACACCAGGATGTCGCCACAGGCCTTGCGGCCTTCGATCAGGACGTGCGCAGGCTTGCGACGGTGGAAGGTGATGGTGAGTTCCGCCGCCAGCGCGACGCCGTCCAGGGATCGGCCGGTATCGCCGTGAACGCCCGACGGCGTATCGACCGCGACGATCGTCAAGGCCTGCCGTACGGCGGTGCGCGCGAGCTCGGCGACCTCGCCCTCCAGCGGCCGCGAAAGGCCCGCGCCGAACATCGCGTCAATATAGAGCGCCTCCGCAGCCAGGCGCTGCGACAATGGCTTGACCTCTCCGCGCCAGCGCGAAGCCGCCCAGCGGCAGGCGTCCGTAGCCGGCGGGTAAGCCGCCTCGACGACGACCGGCCAACCATGCCGCCGCAGGTGGCGTGCGGCGACATAGCCGTCTCCGCCATTGTCGCCCGGCCCGCACCATACGACCACGGGGCGGCGCTGATAGCGGGCTCGCACCGCCTGCGCCACCGCTTCGCCGGCGCGCTCCATGAGCACAGGGATTGGCGTCCCCGCCAGAACAGCGGCGCGGTCGCTCGCGGCCATTTCGGCGATAGTCAGGATCTCTCGGGCCACGGCGCTACCTCAAAGGACTTGGCTTTGAGCTTCTCGGCCTTTCGCGATCAGGATCAAGCGGTCGTCTTCAATTCCGAACACCGTGCGTGAACAGTGGTCCGGCCGGAACGCCATCACTTCGGGCCGTCCGGTGGCTGCCGACACCGCGCCATTCAGAGCCACGAAGTGGCTGAACACCGCCGCACCGCCATGCTCGCCCAGCGCCGCCGCGACAGCCCTGGTCCACTTGGTGTAGTCGATATCGCCGACGATCTCGTCCCAGCGCCCACCGAAAGCCGCGCGCAGCCAGGCGGGTCGCTCCTCGGCCGAGAGGGCCGCAGGCGTCGGGATCTCACCGACGCGCGGATCGATCACGAGCGCAACCCCCAGCGCTTCGGCCAGCGGCGCGGCGGTCTCCCGGCAGCGTCGCAGCGGAGATGAGACCACGCGTGAGGGGCGCTCGTGCTCTGGCAAGCTCAAGATCTCATCCGCGACAGCCCTGGCCTGGGCAAGTCCAACCTCATCCAGCCCAGGATCCTCGTCCGCGCCGCCCCAGGTGGATGCCGGCCGACCGTGGCGGATGACATGCACGATCTTCATGGCGCTCAGTCCGGTACGAACAGGTTGCGGACACCGTCCGGATGCGGCCCGACGGTCCCGGTCCGTCCGACACCTTCGCGACTCTCCAGATCGCGGAGGACCTCGGGCTCGTCGGGGGTCTGGGCGACAAACCTGCGGCCTTCGCTGTCACGCCCGATCACGATCCCCATCCGAACGCCCTCGCGACCGTGAACGACCGTGTAGGTCTCGATCACCGCCCTGCCCTCCGGCTTTTCGATGATTTCCGGATGCGGCAGCGCATCGATCCTGGCCTGGATGACTGACGGCGGCTCACGCTCCCATTTCCCCTCGACCGGACGGGTCGAATAGATGCCGACGGACTGCTTGGTCAGGAACCAGCCGTTGGCGGTCGAAAGCCCGTAAGCGCCCGGCCGAGCCCTCAGCTTGGCGACCATCTCGGCGATGGCGTGCAGCGCGTAATTGTTTCCAGGGCCGCCGAAGTAAGGCAGGCCGCCCGTGATGGTCAGCCCGCGAGGGTCGTCGAGCGCCAGGCCAATCTCCTCGGCGCCGATCCGCACGGCCGAGGGGAAGCACGAGTAGAGGTCAATGACGTCGAGATCGTCCACGCTGATCCCGGCCATTTCGAAAGCGCGCTGACCCGTCAGGCGCATGGCCGGACTGGAATGATAGTCCTGCCGCTCCAGCGGATACCAGAGGTCGCAAGCGTCGGCGCAACCATGCAGGAAGACCCACTTGTCTTCCGGAACGCCCAACTCGCGCGCCTTCCTGACGCTGGCGATCAAGACGGCCGCTGACTGGTCCACCTCCATGATCGCATTGAGATACTTCGGATAGGGATAGCCGACCATGCGGTTGCGATCAGTGACCGTCACCAATTCCTCGGCGGTTCGCTCAACCGGAAACCACGCGTGTGGATTGGCGGCCGCGACCTTGGTGAAGGGCGCGAAAAAGGCGCCCAGCTGTTTCTGATGCTCTTCCTGCGATCGCCCATCGCGAGCGCGCAGCGCGTTCTCGAACAGCGGATAGGTATTGACCGGATAGCCGAGCCCGTGCGCGGCCTCCTGGCGAGTCACCCCGGGCCTTGGATCGCCGATGCGCTGGGGCGCGGTCGTGATGTCGTCGCCCCAACCATCGAAACCCAGCCCGCCCTTCATCCGCTTCATCAGCGAGCCGAGGAATTCGGCGCCGGTCACGAGGGCCAGATCGGACTCGCCTTGAGCGATCCGTTCGCAAACCACATTGACCGCCTGCTGGGGGCTGTTGCCGCCTGTTTCGGTATAGACGCTCCAGCGCGGTGAAGCAGACACGGCCCGCGCGAGCGACGCCGGCGGATCGCTGAGACGCGGTAGCGGAAGCTTCGATAGCCCGCCGGGAGCGTCGATGCTGAACGCCACGACCGCTAAAGCGTCCAGTTCGGCAAGAACCGTTCCCGACAGACCGGCATCAAGAACGGCGCGTTCCGCCGCAACTTTCAGCAGTTCCAGCGGCGACGGCGAATTCGCGGCCTCACCACGATAGGTGAATTGGCCCGCCCCGATCAAAACCGGTGTGTCGTCGCGCATATCCGCCCCCATTCAAACGTTCGTTGGGCGCGATCGTAGGCGTCAAATGAAGCACCGCAAGGCCATTTGGATGTGGTTTTAGCTTTGCATGAATCGTGTGCGCTCGACGCCTAGTTTTTAATCACATGCTTACGAGTCAACCGTTCGGTCAGATTTGTCGCGAGCGCTCGCTTGCGACCTGCGGGGCGGCGTGATGGTTGCGCCTCAGAGAAGGCGGTTCGCCGCCGACGGGCCCGAAAGTGGAACCGATGAAGAAGATCGAAGCCGTCATCAAGCCGTTCAAGCTGGATGAGGTGAAGGAGGCCCTGCAGGACATGGGCGTCCAAGGCATGACCGTGCTCGAGGCCAAGGGCTACGGCCGTCAGAAAGGCCACACCGAGCTTTATCGCGGCGCCGAGTACGTCGTGGACTTCCTCCCCAAGATCAAGGTGGAGGTCGTCGTCGAGGACAGCCAGCTCGAGCCCGCGCTGGAAGCCATCACCCGCGCCGCCCGCACGGGCCGCATCGGCGACGGCAAGATTTTCGTCTCGGAGATCGCGGAAGTGATCCGCATCCGAACCGGAGAAAACGGTCCGGCCGCCGTCTAGGCCGGTTCGTCAGCAACTAAAGAGTTCTACAAGGGGATACGGAATGAGCACCGCCAAGGACATCCTGAACCTGATCAAGGAAAAGGACGTGAAGTACGTCGACGTCCGTTTCACGGACGTGCGCGGCAAGATGCAGCACGTGACCTTCGACATCGACCTCGTCGACGACGACTTCCTGAACGACGGCACGATGTTCGACGGTTCGTCGATCGCCGGCTGGAAGGCCATCAACGAGTCCGACATGAAGCTGCGCCCCGACCTGTCGAGCGCGATCATCGACCCGTTCTACCAGCAGACCACGCTGGCGCTGTTCTGCGACGTCGTGAACCCCGACACCGGCACGCCTTACAACCGCGACCCGCGCTCGATCGCCAAGGCCGCACTGAACTACCTGAAGTCGGCCGGCGTGGGCGACACCGTCTACTTCGGCCCTGAAGCCGAGTTCTTCATCTTCGACGACGTGCGCTGGTCGACCGCCCCGCACGACACCAGCTACTCGTTCGACTCGACCGAACTGCCGGTCAACTCCAACAAGCAGTACGCCGAAGGCAACATGGGTCACCGCCCGGGTCCGAAGGGCGGCTACTTCCCGGTGAACCCGGTCGACAGCTGCCAGGACCTGCGCGGCGAAATGCTGGCCGTCATGGGCGAGCTGGGCATGAAGCCGGAAAAGCACCACCACGAAGTGGCGCCCGCCCAGCACGAGCTTGGCCTGAAGTTCGACACCATGGTCACCATGGCCGACCGGATGCAGCTCTATAAGTACGTCATCCACAACGTCGCGGCCGCCTACGGCAAGACCGCCACCTTCATGGCCAAGCCGATGTTCGCCGACAACGGTTCGGGCATGCACGTGCACCAGTCGATCTGGCAGGACGGCAAGCCGCTGTTCGCCGGCGACAAGTATGCTGGCCTGTCGCAGGAATGCCTGTGGTACATCGGCGGCATCATCAAGCACGCCAAGGCCATCAACGCGTTCTCGAACTCGACGACGAACTCGTACAAGCGCCTGGTGCCCGGCTACGAAGCCCCGGTGAAGCTGGCCTACAGCTCGCGCAACCGCTCGGCCTCGATCCGCATCCCGCACGTCGACTCGCCGAAGGCTAAGCGTCTGGAAGCCCGCTTCCCCGACCCGATGGGCAACCCCTATCTGACGTTCGTCGCTCTGCTGATGGCCGGCCTGGACGGCATCATCAACAAGATCGATCCGGGCGCTCCGGCCGACAAGAACCTGTACGATCTGCCGCCCCGCGAGCAGAAGAAGATCCCGGAAGTCTGCGGCTCGCTGCGCGAAGCCTTGGAAAACCTCGACAAGGACCGCGCCTTCCTGAAGGCCGGCGGCGTCATGGATGACGATTTCATCGACAGCTACATCGAGCTGAAGATGGAAGAGGTGATGCGCCTGCAACTGCACCCGCACCCGGTCGAGTTCGAAATGTACTACAAGTGCTAAGCGCTTAAGGCTTAGGACAAACGCCAAGGGGCCGGAGAGCGATCTCCGGCCCCTTTTCATTGCGCCGCGCCAGGACGGCGCTCCAGAAGTAGAATGACTTATTACTTAAGTGGCGCCGACTGAACAAAATTGTCGCAAGTTCGCAACATTGACGACGCAATCGCCCCCAAGTTCCTGAAAAGACGTGATGCGCGATATCCCTTGGGCGGAGACTTGGCCTATCGCAGCCCAAACGGAATCGCCGCCAACGCCTGGACCACAACTCAGCGACGCGGCGTCTCGACAGGATATCTCATGCACAGCCTCAATAGCTCTCTTCGCCGCGCCCTGACGCTTTCGTGCGGCGCCGCCGCGCTGGTCACGGCCATGGCCGCCGCGCCGGCCGCCTTCGCCCAGGACACCAAGGTGGGCGAAGTGATCATCACCGCCCAGAAGCGCAGCGAAAACCTGCAGGACGTTCCGGTCTCGGTGGCCGCCATCAGCGGCGAGCGCCTGCAGTCGACCTTCGCGGCCGGTGACGACATCCTGGCCCTGTCGGCCAAGGCGCCGGGCCTGTACGCGGAATCCTCGAACGGCCGCGTCGCCCCGCGCTTCTACATCCGCGGCCTGGGCAACGCCGACTTCGATCTGGCCGCCTCGCAGCCCGTTTCGATCATCCAGGACGAAGTCGTTCTGGAGAACGTCGTCCTGAAGAGCTCGCCGCTCTATGACCTCGACCGCGTTGAAGTGCTGCGCGGCCCGCAGGGCACCCTGTTCGGTCGCAACACCACGGCCGGCATCGTCAAGTTCGACACCATCAAGCCGTCGGAAGAAATGAAGGGCCGCGCTTCGGCGACCTACGGCAGCTTCAACACCTTCACCTTCGACGGCGGCGTCGGCGGCGCTCTGGTCGAGGGCAAGCTGGCGGCGCGGGCGTCGGTTCTGTTCCAGCATCGCGACGACTGGATCGACAACGGCTTCACCAAGAAGAAGAACGTCATGGGCGGCTTCAACGAGCGCGCCGCCCGCCTGCAGCTGCTGTTCACCCCGACCGAGAAGCTGGACGCCCTGTTCAACGTCCACGGCCGCGACCTGGACGGCACCGCCGCCGTCTTCCGCGCCAACGTCCTGACCAAGGGCTCCAACAAGCTCAACGCGAACTACGACCGCGACACCGTCTATTTCGACGCCGGCGCCAACAACCCGCAGAGCTATAAGGGCTACGGGGCCTCGGCGAACATCGGCTACGACTTCGGCTTCGCCAAGCTGACCTCGATCACCGCCTACGAAAACACCCACGGCTTCAGCCGCGGCGACATCGACGGCGGCAATCCCACGGGCCCGGGCTTCATCCCGTTCCAGTCGGACACCCAGGACGGCATCAAGGATCTGGATCAGTGGACCCAGGAAGTTCGCCTGGCCAGCAACACTGACGGTGCGCTGAGCTGGCAAGTCGGCGGCTTCTACTTCGATACGAAGTACGCCATCCAGACCAACCCCTTCTTCGCCCCCGCCACCACGCTGCAACAGAAGAACACCGCCTGGGCCGTGTTCGGTCAGGCGTCGTACAAGGTCAGCGATCAACTCTCCCTGACCGGCGGCCTGCGCTATACCGACGACGACAAGGACATGAAGGTCCTCTCGGGTCCGAACATGGCCGCGCCGGTTTCGGTGTCGGACTCGCACCTGAGCTGGGACCTGTCGGCGTTCTATACCGTCAGCGAAGATGTCAGCGTCTACGCCAAGGTCGCCTCGGGCTTCCGCGGTCCGTCGATCCAGGGTCGCGACATCGCGTTCTTCTCGCCGGCCTCGGCGGCGAAGTCCGAAACCATCATGTCGTATGAGCTGGGCCTGAAGAGCGAGCTGTTCGACCGCCGCGTGCGCCTGAACGGCGCGGTGTTCGCCTACTCGATCGACGATCCGCAGTTCAGCGCGGTCGGCGGCGGCAGCAACTCCAACCGCCTGATCAACGCCAAGAAGGGCGAGGCCTATGGCCTGGAGCTGGACAGCGAGTTCGTGGTCACGCCGAACTTCGTCGTCACCGCCGGCTACAGCTACGCTCACACCGAGATCAAGGACCGCACCCTGGCCGTGGCCACCTGCGCGGCCTGCACCGTGACGGATCCCAAGACGGCCTCGGGCGCTGCGCTGGTCGATGGCAACCCCTTCCCGAACGCGCCGAAGTACACCTTCGACTTCACCGCCCGGTACGCCTATCCGGTGGCCAGCGGCGAACTGTTCGCCTTCACCGATTGGAAGGTGCAGGGCTACACCAACCTGTTCCTCTACGAGTCGAAGGAATTCTACTCGAAGGGTGATTTCGAAGGTGGCCTGAAGCTGGGCTACGCCAACAAGGAAGGCGGCTGGGAAGTCGCGGCCTTCGCTCGCAACATCACCAACGAGCACAACATCAAGGGCGCGATCGACTTCAACAACCTGACCGCGTTCGTCAACGAACCGCGTGTCATCGGCGTCTCGATCGACGCGCGCTTCTAAGCCGCAAGACCTGGGTAGACTGGGAAAGGCCGCGGAGCGATCCGCGGCCTTTTCTGTCTGGCTCTAGGCCTTCAGGCCTTGGCCGCCGATGGGCGTTGTTTCAAAGCGTTGCGGAAAGCCCGCGATGATGGGCCTTGCCTTCGCAATCGCGGCCTGCACCGCCGGCAGCTTCAACGAGCCGGCGTGCGCGGCCTTGTCGGTCCAGACCTCCGTGATCCAGATCGCCTCGGGGTTGGCCGGATCCGTCGCGAGCACATAGCTCAGGCAACCCGGCATATCCGCCGTCCCCTCAGCAAGGATGGCGAGCAGTTCGTCACGCTTGCCCGGCGCAGCGAGCATCTGACCGATCAAGCCGTACATAGGCATTTTTCCCGCCTGAGCCTTCGAAACCGTCGGGAGCGCGACGGCCGCCACGCCGCCGGCCAGGACTTCCCGTCGCCCAAAATCAGTATCGCTCAATCCCGCCCCCTTAGCGGCGCACCCGCGCGCCATCGGCCTCAGTGCGCGATCGAGGTTCGAGGCGCCGCGCAAAGTTTTTGCGGGCGGACGGACAAGTTCGCGCCGTTTGACTTGATAACGCGGTTCTTTTCGTCTGTCCTTCCGCCCTCTTCGAGAGTCGGGGTTTTTCATGATCAGATGGCGTTCCGTGGCGATGGCCACGAGCCTGCTTGCGCTGGGTCTCTCGGCCTGCGCCACGACCGGGACCGGCGGTCCCGCCAAGTCTTCTACGCCCGCCAAGCCGGCGGAGAAGGCCGACATCAAGCCGTTGCCCAAGGGTTTGGATGGTCAGGCGTCCACAGGCTTCCCATCGACCTACAAGCCGCTTCCGGCCCGCGCGACCGCCTTTGTTGGCGCCACCGTGCTGACGGCGACGGGCCAGCAGATCGACAACGGCGTGGTCTTTGTCTCGGAAGGCAAGATCACCGCGGTCGGCGGACCCGACACCCCGATCCCGGCCGACATCGTGGTGATCGACGCCAAGGGCAAGTGGATCACGCCGGGCATCGTCGACGCCCACAGCCACCTTGGCGTTTACCCCTCGCCCGGCGTCTCGGCCCGGTCGGACGGCAACGAAGCCACCGACCCGAACACGGCGCAGGTCTGGGCCGAGCACTCGGTGTGGCCGCAGGACCCGGGCTTCAACCGCGCCCGCGCCGGCGGTGTGACGACCCTGCTCGTCCTCCCCGGCTCGGCCAACCTGTTCGGCGGCCGCTCGGTGACGCTCAAGAACGTGCCGTCGCTGACCATGCAGGGCATGAAGTTCCCCGGCGCGCCTTACGGTCTGAAGATGGCCTGCGGCGAGAACCCCAAGCGCGTCTATGGCGGTCGTGGCCGCAGCCCCTCGACGGCCATGGCCAACGTGTTCGGCTTCCGTAAAGCCTGGATCGACGCGGCCGACTACGCCCGCAAGTGGGACGACTACCGCGCCAAGATCGCCAAGGGCGAGAAGGCCGATGCGCCCAAGCGTGACCTGCAGATGGAAACCCTGGCCGGCGTCCTGAAGGGCGAGATCCTGGTGCAGAACCACTGCTATCGCGCCGATGAGATGGCGGTGATGATCGATATCGCCCGTGAGTTTGGCTACAAGATCACGATGTTCCACCACGCGATCGAGAGCTACAAGCTCGCGCCCGTGCTGGCCAAGGAAGAGATCTGCTCGGCCACCTGGGCCTCGTGGACCGGCTTCAAGATGGAAAGCCTGGACGGCATCGACGCCAACGCCGCCATCCTGGCCAAGAACGGCGCCTGCGTCGTGATCCACTCCGACGACCCGATCATGACCCAGCGCCTGAACCAGGAGGCCGCGATCGCGATGACCGCCGGCGCCAAGCTCGGGATCAACATCCCGCGCGCCGAGGCGATCAAGTGGATCACCGCCAACCCGGCCAAGGCCATGGGCATCGGCGACAAGACCGGCTCGATCGAACCGGGCAAGGCCGCCGACCTGGTGGTCTGGAGCCGCGATCCGTTCAGCGTCTACGCCCAGGCCGAGCAGGTCTATATCGATGGCGCGCTGACCTACGATCGCAAGAACCCGCGCTTCCAGCCCAAGTCCGATTTCGAGCTCGGCCAGCCCGGCCAAGGAGCGTTCAACTGATGATCCGGTCCCTGCTTCTCGCCAGCGCCGCCTGCGCCCTGGCCTTCCCCGCGGCGGCCGAAACGGTCGCCATCGTCAACGCCCGCCTCGAGCCTGTCTCCAGCCCGGCGATCCCGAACGGGACCCTGGTGATCAAGGACGGCAAGATCGCCGCCCTCGGCGCCAGCATCCAGGTTCCAGCCGGCGCCCGGGTCATCGACGCCAAGGGCGGGGTCGTCACCCCCGGCCTGATCGCGCCCTCGTCCAACCTCGGCGCGTCCGAGATCAGCGGCGTGCGCGAAACCCGCGACGACGGCACCGGCAGCGCGCTGAGCGCAGCCTTCGACATCAGCTACGGCGTCAATCCGGCCTCGACCTTCCTGGGCCTGGCCCGCGACGGCGGGATCACCGGCTCGGCCGTGACGCCGGTTCTGTCCGGAACCGGCGGCGGCGCCCATGAGCATGCCGATGACGGCGTGGTCGAGGAAATGACCGCCGGCGCCCATGGCGATGGCGATCCGCCGCTGTTCGGCGGCCAGGCGGCGTTCATCCGCCTCAAGGCCGGCAGCCCGGATATCGTCGAGGCCCGCAAGCTCGCCGTCACCGTGTCGCTCGGCGAGAGCGGCGCCCGGGCGGCCGGCGGCTCGCGCGGCGCCAACCTCGTTCTGCTCCGCTCGGCCCTGGAGGACGCCCGGGCGTTCGCCAGCCGTCGCGCGGCGTTCGAGCAGGGCGCCACCCGCGACTTCGGTCTGTCGCGTCTGGACCTGCAGGCGCTGATCCCGGTGGTGCAGGGCAAGACCCCGCTCTTGATCCGCGTCTCCCGCGCCGCCGACATCCGCCAAGCGCTGAAGTTGGCGGCTGAAGAGCGCATCAAGATCGTCCTCGAAGGCGTCGAGGAAGGCTGGATGGTCGCCGATGAGATCGCCAAGGCCGGCGTGCCCGTGATCCTGGATCCGCAGGACGATCTGCCCGGCAGCTTCGAGACCCTGGGCTCGCGCCTCGACAACGCCGCCCGCCTGCACGCGGCCGGCGTCTCGGTGGCGATCAACGGCTCGCGCGACTTCAACAATCTGCGCCAGGAACGTCTGAACGCGGGTCTGGCGGTCGCCCATGGCCTGCCCTACCCGGCGGCGCTCGCCGCCGTGACCCTGGTCCCGGCCAGGATCTGGGGCCAGGCCGACAAGGTCGGGTCGCTCGAGGTCGGCAAGCTGGCCGACGTCGTCGTCTGGAACGGCGATCCACTGGAGACCACCAGCTGGCCGACCACCGTGCTGATCGGCGGCGTTGAGCAACCCAAGGACGGCCGCCACGAGCAGCTGAAGGCCCGCTACGCGGCCAGCGATCAGAACGGCTATCCGCCGGCCTATCGCTAGGCTCGGAAATCCTCCCCCTAGCGGGGGAGGTGTCCGCAAAGCGGACGGAGGGGGAAGTTCGGCCAAGCCTGCTCCTTCCCTCTCCGTCGCCTGACGGCGACACCTCTCCCACGGGGAGAGGATTTCATTTTCTCTTTTCAGGGGAAGGCTGGCCCGCCATACGAGGCCCCCGCGTTCGAATCGCCTAGACTTCCCCTGATGTCCTCCTCCGATAAGATCCCCTCCCTGTTTGGTGACGACGACGCCCTGGCGCCCGTCCCCGCCGCGCCGTTCAAGGCCAGCGTGGAGCCGCGCGTCGAGCCGACGCCGCGCCCCATCCCGCCGCCGCCGCCCTCGAAGGCCGCCTCCTCGCCCGGCGAGTACTCGGCCGCCGACATCGAGGTGCTGGAAGGCCTGGAGCCGGTCCGCAAGCGGCCGGGCATGTACATCGGCGGCACCGACGAGCGGGCCCTGCACCACCTGTTCGCCGAAGTGCTGGACAACTCGATGGACGAGGCCGTGGCCGGCTTCGCCAAGACCATCGAGGTCAAGCTGGACGCCGACGGTTTCCTGTCGGTCAAGGACGACGGTCGCGGCATGCCCGTCGACCCGCACCCCAAGTATCCCGGCAAGTCGGCGCTGGAGGTCATCATGACCGTCCTGCACGCCGGCGGTAAGTTCACGGGCAAGGCCTACGAGACCTCGGGCGGCCTGCACGGCGTCGGGGCCTCCGTCGTCAACGCCCTGTCCGAGCGCGTCGAGGTCACCGTCTGGCGCGATGGCTTCGAGCACCTCCAGGTGTTCTCGCGCGGCAAGCCGCTGGGGCCGATCCAGCAGGTCGCGCCGTCGAAGAAGAAGGGCACCATGGTGCGCTTCAAGCCCGACGACGAGATCTTCGGCGAGGGGACCAATTTCAAGCCCGCGCGCCTTTACCGCATGGCCCGCTCCAAGGCCTATCTGTTCCGCGGCGTTCAGATCAAATGGTCCTGTGATCCCTCCCGCATCCATGATCAGACTCCGCCCGAGGCGATCTTCCACTTCCCCAACGGCCTGGCCGACTTCCTGGCCGAGCGGACCAAGGGCCTGACCACGATCACGCCCGAAAGCTTCGCCGGCCGCATCGAACGCCAGGGCGAGGCCGGCGCGGTCGAGTGGGCCGTGACCTGGACGCCCCAAGGCTTTGGCGAGCACGACGGCTTCATGCAGTCGTACTGCAACACCGTCCCGACGCCCGAAGGCGGCACCCACGAGAGCGGCTTCCGCGCCGCCCTGACCCGCGGCCTCAAGGCCTATGCCGAGCTCAAGGGCGAGAAGCGCGGGACGATCATCACCGCCGACGACGTCGTCGCCCAGGCCGGCGCCCTGATCTCGGTGTTCATCAAGAACCCCGAATTCCAGGGCCAGACGAAGGAAAAGCTCTCGACCTCCGAGGCCCAGCGCTTCGTCGAGGCCTCGCTGCGCGACCCGTTCGACCTGTGGCTGTCGTCCAGCCCCAAGAACGCCCAGGCCCTCTTGGAATTCGTCATCGAGCGGGCCGAAGAACGCCTCAAGCGCCGCAAGGACAAGGAAGTCTCCCGCGCCTCGGCGACCCGCAAGCTGCGCCTGCCCGGCAAGCTGGCCGACTGCGCCGGGAGCGCGGTCGACGGCGCCGAGCTGTTCATCGTCGAAGGCGACAGCGCCGGCGGCTCGGCCAAGCAGGCCCGCGACCGCAAGTACCAGGCCATCCTTCCCCTGCGTGGCAAGATCCTCAACGTGGCCTCGGCCAGCGGCGAGAAGTTCACCGCCAACAAGGAACTGTCGGACCTGATGCTGGCCTTGGGCGCCCAGGCCGGCGCCAAGTACCGCGAAGAGGATCTGCGCTACGAGCGGATCATCATCATGACCGACGCCGACGTCGACGGCGCCCACATCGCCTCGCTGCTGATCACCTTCTTCTACCGGACCATGCCCGAGCTGATCCGCGGCGGTCACCTGTTCCTGGCCCTGCCGCCGCTGTACCGCCTGGCCCACGGCGGCAAGAGCGAGTACGCCCGCGACGACGCCCACAAGGAAGAGCTGCTGGCCACGGTGTTCAAGGGCAAGAAGCCCGAGATCGGCCGCTTCAAGGGCCTGGGCGAGATGATGGCCTCCCAGCTGAAGGAGACCACCATGGACCCCAAGAAGCGCACCCTGGCCCGCGTCACCCTGCCCCGCCACGAGGAAAGCGTCGAAGACCTGGTCGAGACCCTGATGGGCCGCAAACCCGAACTGCGGTTCCGGTTCATCCAGGAGAACGCCGAGTTCGCGTCGGCGGATCTGGATCTCTAAAGTCCTCCCCCCAGCGGGGGAGGTGGCCGAAGGCCGGAGGGGGAAGTGCTGCTGACCTTGCCCCTTCCCCCTCCGTCGTCTCTTCGAGCCGACACCTCCCCCGCTGGGGGGAGGATTTTGGGCGCGTTTCGCTGGCTTCACGCGGTCACCCGCTGAAGTCATGGAAAGGGACGCGGAGCGCCGGACACCGTCCGGAGTTCTGTTGTGTTGTTACCGTTTCGACGAAGCCCGACGCTCCGCGCAGCCGTTACCCATCAGCGTCCCGTCAGGTGGCCCTGTTCAGGCCTTACCGGGACCTGGGCGCTTCGGTTTCCCGAAGTCCCAGCGGTCGAAGAGGACGAGCCAATACAGGCTAAGACACATCCCTTTGCCTTCAACCACGCCGACGGCGGGCGGGTGAGCCCAGCAAGCTCAGCCCCGGACCGTTCGAGTATCCCCCTCGAACCTAGCCCCGCTCGACCGCCCCCCGCCGCCGCAAATGGTCGCTGGCCATGCGCCCTTTCCTCGCGACGAGGTGGGTAGAGACTACGACAGGTTTCGGGGCCGGGGATGAAAGCCTGCGAACGCCCATCCGATCCCCTCTCTCTTAGAGAGAGGAAGGGGCCCAAGCGACGCTTGGGAGGGTGAGTGGTTACGCCCTCTCCGGACAAGGCAGAGCCTGGCAAGCGACTGAAAAGGTGGGATTTTCACGGAACATGCCGTAACCACTCACCCTCCCACGCCGACGGCGCGGGCCCCGCCCTCTCCCTAAGAGAGAGGGATCGCGACACCCGTCCCCGGCTGGGGATAGCCCCCTATAGCGGGATGTTGTCGTGCTTCTTCCAGGGGTTGGAGAGTTCCTTGCCCTTCAGGCTCTTCAAGCCGCGCACGATCCGGCGGCGGGTGCCGTGCGGCATGATCACGTCGTCGATATAGCCGCGCTGGGCGGCGACGAACGGGTTGGCGAAGCGGTCCTTGTACTCGGCTTCGCGCGCCGCCAGGGCCTCAGGGTCCTTGGCCTCCTGACGGAAGATGATCTCCACGGCCCCCTTGGCGCCCATGACCGCGATCTCGGCCGTGGGCCAAGCGTAGTTGAGGTCGCCGCGCAGGTGCTTGGAGCTCATCACGTCATAGGCGCCGCCATAGGCCTTGCGGGTGATGACGGTGATCTTCGGCACAGTGGCCTCGGTATAGGCGAACAGAAGCTTGGCGCCGTGTTTGATCAGGCCGCCGTACTCCTGCTTGGTGCCCGGCATGAAGCCCGGCACGTCGACGAAGGTGACGATCGGGATGTTGAAGGCGTCGCAGAAGCGCACGAAGCGTGCGGCCTTGCGCGAGCTGTCGATGTCCAGAACGCCGGCCAGAACCTGCGGCTGGTTGGCGACAATGCCGACCGTCTCGCCGTCCATCCGGGCGAAACCGCAGATGATGTTCTTGGCCCACTCGCTCGAGATCTCGAAGAAATCCGCCTCATCGACGACCTTCAGGATCAGTTCCTTCATGTCGTAGGGCTTGGTCGGATCGGCCGGGACCAGGGTGTCCAGGCTCATCTCGTCGCGCAGCGGCTCATCGAAGCTTTCGCGCTCGGGCGCGGGCTCGCGGTTGGATGACGGCAGGAAGTCGATCAGGCGGCGGACCTGGGTCATGGCCTCCAGGTCGTTCTCGAACGCGCCCTCGGCGACGCCGGACTTGGCCGCATGGACGCGGGCCCCGCCCAGCTCTTCGGCGGTGACGACCTCGTTGGTCACAGTCTTTACGACGTCGGGGCCGGTCACGAACATGTAGCTCGTATCCTTCACCATGAAGATGAAGTCGGTCATGGCCGGCGAATAGACGTCGCCGCCGGCGCACGGGCCCATGATCACGCTGATCTGCGGGATGACGCCCGAGGCCATGACGTTCTCGACGAAGATGTCGGCATAGCCGGCCAGGCTGTCGACGCCTTCCTGGATGCGGGCGCCGCCGGCGTCGAACAGACCGATCACCGGCGCGCCGACCTTCATGGCCTGGCGCTGCACCTTGACGATCTTCTGGGCGTGGGCGTTCGACAGGCTGCCGCCGAACACGGTGAAGTCCTTGGAGAAGACGTAGACGACCTTGCCGTTGATCGTGCCCCAGCCGGTGACGACGCCGTCGCCGGGGATCTTCTGGTCCTGCATGCCGAAGTCGGCGCAGCGGTGCTCGACGAACATGTCGAACTCTTCGAAGGAGCCCTCGTCCAGCAGCAGCTCGATGCGCTCACGGGCGGTCAGCTTGCCCTTGGCGTGTTGGCTGGCGACGCGCGTCTCGCCACCCCCGGCCTTGGCCTGCTGGCGACGACGCTCCAGTTCCTCGAGAATGTGCTGCACGCGCGTACTCTCCTGCCCGGTTCGTTTTCTGGCGGTTCTTCCACCTTATGGCCAAGCCGTAGCGAGGCGAGCGCCGGGGCGCAAGGCGGACCTTGCGGCAGCGCAGCATAGCTTTTGGGTTCTCGACTCAGTTTGTCCGTGGGCCGAACAGGATCAGCGCCGCTCCGGCCAGGCAGATCACGCCGCCGATGAGGTCCCAGCGATCGGGGCGAGCGCCTTCCACCACCCGCATCCAGGCCAGGGACGCGATGATATAGACGCCGCCATAGGCTGCGAACGCACGCCCCGCCGCGCCGGCCTCGATCCGCGTCAGCAGCAGGGCGAAGATCACGAGCGACAGCACGCCCAGCACCGCCCATGCCGGCGACTTGCCCAGCCTGAGCCAGGCCCAGAAACCGAAGCAACCCGCGATCTCGGCCAGCGCCGCGAGGACGTAGATCGCGAAACTGGTCAATGCCGCAACGCGGCGAACCAGCGATCGATCATCGCCGCCTCGACGGCCAGCGCCTCGGCCCGCGCCTTGGCCTCGGCGTCCTCGCCCCACTGCTCGGCCTGATAGATCTCGTCGAGGCGCGACAGGTCCAGCGCCTGCTGACCGGCCAGTTGCCCCGCACGAACCGCCAGGCCCAGCACCGTCGAGCCGAACAGGCCGGCGGCGAAGGCCACGCCCGCCAGTGCGAAATCGTCCAGCGTCAGGGCCAGGGCCTCGACCGACGCAAGCGTCTCCGGCGGCTGCGGCGTATGGATGATCCCCGCCACGGGCGTGAAGACGAGGCCGTGCTCGGCCCTGGCCCAGTCAAGAACCGCGCCCCATTCACGCTCCTGCCGCTCGACCAGCACGCGGGGGCTCTCGGCGCGGTAGCAGAGGTGGTCGGAGGCGGCGTAGGCGGTGATCTCGCGGGCGACCTCGGCGCGCGTCTCGGCGATCCGGTCAATGGCGGTAAAGGCCAGGCGCGTCGCGGGCATCAGGCTGTTGTCGATGTACTCGACCTGCGCCTCCCACTCGGCTGCGATCATCGCGCCCAGCGCCTGGGTGGGGGCGACGAGCGGCTTCCTCGCCGGCGACTTCGGCGTGCGGCCGTCAAGCTGGATCGCAAAGCCCTGTTCGACCGGCGCGGCGGCGGCGGACTTGTAGAAGCGCTTGGGCTTCAGCAGCAGTTCGGACTTGTCGGACACAGGGCAGCTCTTTTCGCGGTCGTCCGCGACGGATCGGTGGCGGACCCGCGTTGAATGGGCAAGATCGCGATGTCGCGCAAGGGAGACCGTCGCTTGAGCCTGCCCTCCAAAGACCTGATGGCCGCCATCGCCGCCACGCGCTTTGGCCTGGGGGCTCGCCCCGGCGAGATCGACGCCGCCAAGGCCGATCCGCAGGGCTTCCTGATCGCCCAGATCCGCCGCGAGGGCGCCGACATTCCGCAGGATGACGGCGAAAGCGCTGGCGCCCGCTTCGAGCAGATGCGCCGGTATCAGCAGGAGCGCCGCGCCGTACGCCAGAAGAAGGACGGCCGGGGCGATGACAGCACGTTCGCCGCCCAAGCCTTCCAGAGCACCCAACGCGACCTGCGTCAGAAGGTGAATGCGGACTTCCTGGCGCGCGCACGGATCGGCGCCGGCACGTCGGCCAGCTTCCGCGAGCGCTGGACGCTGTTCTGGACCAACCACTTCACGGTCTCGGCGACCAAGCAGATCACCTCGGTGCTGGTCGGCCCGTTCGAACGCGAAGCGATCCGCCCCTATGTGTTCAGCACCTTCGAGAACCTGCTGGTGGCGTCCTCGACGCATCCGGCCATGCTCACCTATCTGGACCAGGCGCTGTCGATCGGCCCTCAAAGCCGCGCCGCCCAGTTCGTCGCCCGTCGCCGGAATAGCGCCACGGCCGGACTGAACGAGAACTTGGCTCGCGAGATTCTGGAACTTCACACGGTCGGGATCGACGCAGGTTACACGCAAGGCGACGTCACCGAGTTCGCCCGCGCCCTGACGGGCTTCTCCATCGGGCGCGAGCAGGACGACCGCGCCGGACAGTTCGTCTTCCGCGAGCAGGCTCACGAGCCCGGCCCACGGACGATCCTGGGACGCCGCTACGCTGAGGCGGGCGTGGGACAGGGGCTTGCCGTCCTGCGCGACCTCGCCGCCGATCCGCGCACCGCCCGCCACGTCTGCGGCAAGATCGCCCGTCACTTCGTCGCCGATGTCCCGCCCCCGTCACTGGTCCAGAGGCTTGAGCAGCGCTGGATGGCGACGGGCGGGGACCTGGCGGCGGTGGCCAGAACCCTAGTCGAGAGCCCTGAAGCCTGGGACCCGACGCCCGCCAAGATCAAGACGCCCTACGAGTACGCTCTTTCGACCTGGCGACTGATCGGCGCCGAGCCTTCTGCGTTCGAGCGCATCGCGCCGATCCTGACCAGCCTTGGCCAAAGGCCGTTCGCGCCGCCCTCCCCCAAGGGCTGGCCCGAAGACGCCCAGACCTGGGCGGCGCCAGACGCGCTGATCAAGCGCATGCAGTGGGCGCAGGGCTTCGCCGCTGCGGTCGCGGATCAAACCGACCCCAACGCCCTTGCCACCTCGGCCCTGGGGGAACGGCTGACGCCGCTCGCCGCCAAGGCCGTCGCCCGAGCCGAAACCCGCCGCGAAGCCTTCGCCTTGCTGATCATGAGCCCGGAGTTTCAGCGCCGATGACCGCCCCCCTGAACCGCCGCTCGCTGCTGGGCCTGGGCGCCAGCCTGGGGCTGACCGTCAACTTCTTCGGGACCCAGGCCTTCGCCGCCTCGGAAGGGGAGCTGAGCCGCAAGAAGCTGGTCATTGTCATCTGCCGCGGCGGCATGGACGGCCTGTCGGTATCGCCGCCGGTCGGCGATGCGAACTACGCCGCCCTGCGGGGCTCGATCGCCCTGCAACGGGACCAGATGCGGATGCTGGATGACACCTTCGGCCTGCATCCCGACCTCAAGGCCGTGCACGCGCTGACCCAGAAGGGGCAGGCCCGGATCGCGCCGGCCATCGCCAGTCCCGACCGCGCCCGCTCGCACTTCGAGGCCCAGGACGTGCTGGAGACGGGTTCGGCCAAGGTCTATGGCGCAGAAACAGGCTGGCTGAACCGGACGCTGGAAGCCCTGGCGCCGGTCCGCCCGATCGAGGGTCTGTCGGTGGGAACGACCGCGCCCCTGATCCTGCGGGGCAAGGTGCAGGCCGCCAGTTGGTCGCCCGGCAAGGGCGTCGACGAAACTGCTCGCCTGCCCATGCTGCTACAGGATCTCTACAGGTCTGATCCGCTGCTGGGCCCGGCGTTCGCGCGCGGACTGGAGACCGAAGCGATGGCTGAGGCGGCCATGGCCGGCCAGGCGAGGGCTGCGATGGCGCCCGCCATGGCCGCCGGAGGACAGAACCGAGGCGGCGTTGAGACCGCCCGCAAGCTGGGCTCGACCTTGGGCGGCTTCATGACCCAGGCCGGCGGCCCGCAGATCGCTGCGGTCTCGCTGGACGGCTTCGACACCCATGCCAACCAGCCCGGCCAGATCGCGACGCGCCTTGTCAACATGGACGCCGTGCTGGATGGCCTCCATACCGGCCTGGGCGCGGAATGGAAAAACACGGTGGTGCTGGTCGTCACGGAGTTTGGTCGCACCGCGCGCGTGAACGGCACGGGCGGCACCGACCACGGCACGGCGTCGACCGGCCTGATCCTGGGCGGCGCGCTCAAGCCCGGCGGCATCGTCGGCGACTGGCCGGGGCTTGCCGACAAGGCCCTGTTCGAGAACCGCGACGTCGCGCCGACCCTGGACATGCGCGCGCTCTTCAAGGGCGTGCTGGCCGATCACATGGGCGTCGACCGCGCTCTTCTCGACAAGACCGTGTTCCCCGACAGCGCCGACATCAGAGCTGTCACAGGACTGGTCTAGAGATCCGCCAAAGGCGGAGACCCGCGCCCCTCTGGAGGCGCGGCCGGTGGGGGACCAAGCGGCGCGGATCAGCGCCGCTTGGTCTGACGCCGGGCGAACGGCTCGGCCTCGGCCTCGTCTTCCGAGAAGCCGAACTTGCGGAAGCCTTCCTTCATCTCCGGGCTCAGCGGCGCTTCGATGTGCAGCATGCCGGCCGACGGGTGCGGCAGCAGGATCGAGCGGGCGTGCAGCTGCAGCTTCAGCCCTTCCGACAGCGGCGCGGACTTCTCGTCGCCATACTTGGGATCGCCCAGGATCGGGTGACCCATGGCCTTCATGTGGGCGCGCAGCTGGTGGGTGCGGCCGGTGTGCGGACGCAGCGCCATCCAGGTCACCCGCGGACCGGCGCGGCTGATGGTGACGAACTCGGTCTCGGCCGGCTGGGCGTCCGGGTCCTTGGGCTGGGCCGGCACGACCAGTTCGCGATCACCCACCCCGCGCTTGGCCAGATGCAGCTCCATCACGCCCTCGGTCGGGTGCGGATTGCCGGCCACGATGGCCCAGTAGGTCTTCTGCGCCTTGCGCTTGGCGAAGGCGCCCGACAGGCGCGCGGCGGCCGACGGGGTCTTGCCCAGCAGCAGCACGCCCGAGGTGTCGCGGTCCAGGCGGTGGACCAGGCGCGGACGATCCACGCCCTCGCCCCAGGCGCTGAGCAGCTTGTCGATATGCTTGGTGGTCTTGGTGCCGCCCTGCACGGCCAGGCCGGCGGGCTTGTTCAGCGCCAGGACCTCTTCGTCCTCGTACAGCACCAGCGACTTGGCGTAGGCGACGTCGCGCGCCGATAGCTTGTTCTTGTCGGACGGATCGGGCGCGTCCGGCAGCGGCGGCACGCGGATCTGGCTGCCGGCCGCCAACTTGGTGTCGGCCTTGGCGCGCGAACCATCGACCCGGACCTGGCCCGAGCGGAACAGCTTGTTCAGCTGGATGTGGTTCAGATGCGGCCAGCGACGCTTGAACCAGCGATCGAGGCGGACCCCGTCCTCGCCGGCGTCAACGTACAGGGTGCGGACTTCCTTGGTGCTCATGCGAAGACTTTCCGGGCCACCAGAAGGCCCGCGAACAGGGCCGCGACCGCCAAAAGGACGCTCGCGGCGGAATAGGTGAACGCCTGGCCGTAGGCGCGCTTCTGGATCATCAGCGCAGTCTCCAGCGAGAACGACGAAAAAGTGGTGAAGCCACCCAGGACGCCGACACCCAGCATGACGCGCCAGGTCTCGCTGGAGGTATTTCCCCGATGGGCCAGCCAGGACGCCAGACAGCCCATCAGAAAGCCGCCGACGACATTGACCGTGAAGGTTCCATACGGCCAGCCGGGTCCCATGACCCGCATCGCGCCGACGCCCACCAGATAGCGCGCGACGGACCCGACGGCCCCGCCGGCCGCCACCAGGAGCAGCTTGTTCATGACCGCCTTATGCGCCGAGGGGGCGAGAACGCCAAGCGCCCACCGTCATTCCCTTGGTTTTCCCGGGTTTCTTTCACGGTAAACCCCTTCGGAAACCCTATTTCCAAACGAGAGGTTAAGCGCGTCAAAGGCACTTTAGGGGCTCATTTTAAGCACCAGGCCCATGCCCTTCGACACTCCTCCATCGGACGCGAACGAACGCGTGGCTCTCCCGACGCCGGTGATCCATCGGCTGGCGGGCACCGACCTGGTCGCGCGCGGCTCGGTGAACGTCATCAGCATCAAGGCCATCCGCGCCTGGGCCGGCGATTGGTGGAGCCACAAGCGGGCCGATGTCTGGACCTATGTCGAGCGCAAGCTGAACGACCACCTGGACCGACAGGACCTTCGCGCTCGCATCTCCGAGAGCGAGTTCCTGATCGCGATGAGCCATGATCAGGGCCTGGCCGCCCAAGCGACCAGCGTGAAGATCCTCGAGGACGTGCTGACCCACCTGCTGGGCGCGGCCTCGGTGACGGATCTGGGAATCCGCTCGGTCATCGGCGTCGAAGACGGCGCGGCGGTGTGCAAGCGTGTCGATCCGAGGATTGTCCTGGCGGCCAGGGCGCGACGCGACTCCGCCCGCTCCCCCGTCCGCATCGCGGTGGATCCGGGCGATGAGTCCCGCCGCACGCCGGTCGCCTTCACCACGGCGGGCGGCGCGGCCCTGCGCGTCGACTTCACGCTCGAGCACGTGGTCAATCTCAGGCGCAACATTACGACTGCCGTGCGCATCGAGCCGATGGTCACGCACCTGGCCAGCGGGCGACAGGCCTCGGCCCGCACCCTGACCAAGCTCTCGGACCGCGACGTCGCCTTCATCGACGAGTCGACCCTGAAGTATGCGAGCGTGTTCGCGCGATGCGCTCAGGGACCCAATACGCCGGAACTGATCCTGCCGGCGTCCTTCCGCACCCTGGGCACCCAGCGCGGTCGAGACCTGCTGACAGGAACGGCGGGACTATCGCTCAGCCTGCTGCGCGGCGGCGTGATGATTGAGCTGGTCGATATCACGCGCGGCACGCCCGCCGGCCGCCTGCTGGAGGTCGTCGGCTTGCTGCGGGCGCTGACACGCGGCGTCATCGCGCGCGTGCCGCCCGACAAGGAGGCGCTGCGCGTATTGCGCGATGCGCGCGTGGCGGCGCTGGCGCTGGATGCCTCGGACCTGTCTGGCGAAGCGGGCAAGATCGCGATGGACATCATGGCCTTCGGTCGTGACGCGCGGGGTCTGGCGGCGATGACCATCCTTCAGGGCCTGCCTGCGGAGGGCTACTTCGCGGCTGCGGACACGGCGGGCCTGACCCACGCCTCGCTCAGAGCCACCTACCCGCTGAGCAAGCAGGCCGCAGCCTAGGGCCCAATAGCTTTGGATGGAATCATCCAGAGCGTTTGAACTGGCCCTAGGTGTTTGATTTTATAGATTTTTTATCTGATCTAGATGGTTCCCCCTAAACCAGACAGGCTCTAGGCGTGAAGGGTCAGAAGCGCCCTTGCCGCCGCCCGCGCCGCCTCAGTGACCTCGGCCCCCGATAGCATGCGGGCGATTTCCTCTTCCCGCTGAGCGGGGCTGAGCGGCTCGACCCTGGTGCGGGTCGAGGTATCGTCGCCCGATTTGGAGATCCGCCAGTGCGCGTCGCCCCGCGCGGCCACCTGCGCCGAATGGGTCACCACCAGCACCTGGGCGTTGGCGGCGAGCCGCTTGAGGCGCAAACCGACTGCGTCTGCGACCGCGCCCCCCACGCCCTGATCCACCTCGTCGAAGATCATCAACGGCTGGGGACCGCCACCGCGGCCGGCCAGGGCGGCCTTCAGCGCCAGGGCGAAGCGTGCCAGTTCCCCGCCCGAAGCGATGGCTTCCATGGCCCCGAACGGCGCGCCCGGATTGGTCGAGATCTCGAACGCAACACGATCCAGTCCCGACGGACCGGCCCGATCCTCGCCCAACGGTTCGACAGCGACGCGGAATCTGGCCTTTTCAAGCTTCAAGGGCGTCAGTTCCGCCTCGACGGCCTTGGCCAAAGCATCACCGGCCGCACGGCGCTCGGCGGACAGGGCCTCGGCCGCGTAGAGATAGGCTTCCCGCGCCTCGGCCGCGTCCTTCTCGGCGGCGCGCAGCGAGTCTTCGGAGGTCTCGATCGCCTGAAGCCGCGCGGCGAATTCCGCGCGTTTGGCCGGCAGATCATCGACGAGGACGTTCAGCTTCCGCGCCATGCCCCGCAGCGCGAACAGGCGTTCCTCGGCCTTCTCCAGGCGATCAGGCTCGAACTCGAAGGTTTCGGCGACGGCGTCGATCGCGGCCGAGGCCTCCTGGGCCTCGACGAGCGCCCGGTCCACCGCTTCGCAGGCCGCCGACAGCCGGGTCATGGCCGAGCCTTCGGCCGGAGCGCCGGCCTGCAGCGCGCGGTCACGGGCCCGCTCCAGAGCGCGATAGGCCTGAGCCAGGCGGCCAGAGAGGTTGTCGCCGGCCAGCGCATCCTGAGCAGCGGCGATATCGGCCATCGCCTTCTCGGCGGAGCTGAGCAGCGCCCGCTCCTCGGCCAGGCTCGCTTCCTCGCCCTCGCGCGGGTCCAGGCGGTCCAGTTCGGAGAGACGGAGCGTCAACTCCTCGGTCTCGGCCGCCGCGCGGCCGGCCAGGTCGCGAAGCGCCTCAGCCCGGTCGCGGGCGGCGCGCCAGGCGCTCCAGGCCGAGGCCACGGCCCCCAGGCTGACCCCACCGAAGGTGTCGAGCAACCCGCGATGGGTCTTGGGATCCAGCAGGCCCACGGTCTCGTGCTGGCCGTGGACCTCCAACAGAAGAACCCCGAGATCCTTCAACACGCTAACGCTGGTGGCTTGGTCGTTGACGAAAGCGCGCGAACGACCGTCGGGCGAGAGCTGTCGGCGCAGAACGAGGTCCTCGTCCCGCGCATAGGACAGACCTTTATCGTCGAGATAGGCGAAGGCGGGATGGTCGGCTGGAAGCGCAAAGATCGCCGTAGCCGAGGCCTGACCCGTCGCCCCCCGGCGAACCAGTCCGGCATCGGCGCGCGCGCCCGTCGCCAGACCCAGAGCGTCGAGGATGATCGACTTGCCCGCCCCGGTTTCACCGGTCAGCGCCGTGAGTCCCTCGCCGATGGCAAGGTCCAGGCTCTCGATGAGCACGACGTCACGGATGGAAAGGCCGATCAGCATGGGTCGCAAGATCGCCGGGAATCAGGATTTTTCAAAGCGTAAAGGCGGAACGAAACGGGATCATCGAAGATCCCGCCGCGATCTACATGCCCAGCGGCCCGAGCAGACCCTTCTTGGCCTTACGTTCGCCAGGCGGAGCCAGGGTCGCTTCCTTGTCCTTCGACAGGATGCGTTCCAGAGCGTTGCGCTTGGCGCCGGCCTTGAGCGGCTCGACCGCCGGACGCAGTCCGTTGTCGTTCAGGAGGCGGTAGGCGTCGACGTACCAGCGATCGCCCGGGAAGTTGTAACCGAGCACCGCGCCGTTACGCTTGGCTTCCTCATTGAGACCGATCGTCAGATAGGCTTCGACGAGGCGGAACAGGGCTTCGGGCGTGTGCGAGGTCGTCTGATGGCGCTCGATCACGGCCTTGAACCGACCGATCGCGGCCAGGGTCTGACCGTTCTTCAGGTACCAGCGACCGATGGCCATTTCCTTGCCGGCCAACTGGTCGTTGACCATGTCGATCTTCAGCCGCGCGTCGGTAGCGTACTCGGTGTTCGGATAGCGCTGGACGACGTCGCGCAGAGCCGCCAGGGCTTGCTCGGTCGCGGCCTGGTCGCGGTTCACATCGACGATCTGCTCGAAATAGCAGATGGCCTTCAGATAGAAGGCGTACTGGGCCGACGGATTGCCGGGATAGAGCGAGATGAAACGGTCTGCGTCGCCGATCGCCTCGGCGTACTGGTTGCCCATGTAGTGGGCGTAGCCGGTCATCAGGATCGAGCGGCGCGACCATTCCGAATAGGGGTGCTGACGCTCGACTTCGCGGAAATAGTCGACGGCCTCATTCCAGTTGCCGCGGTCCAGACGGTCCGCGCCGGTGGAATACAGCAGTTCAACGGGACGCTCTTCGTAGACGAGGGTCGGCTTCTTGGCCTTGCCGGCGCAACCCGCAACCGAGGCGGCGACGAGGACAGCGGCGATCGTGACGGCCGGACGTCCCTGGAAAATACGAAGCACGGACTCTCTCACCCTCGAAGCAAACGTGCGCCCCTGCGCCGTGCAAGGCTTCTACACCACGCCGTCGAAGGCGCAAATGCGAAGGCCAGGCCCCGACTTTCTGGAGACGCGCCTAAACCGCTTCTGCAAGGGCCGGCGCGAAAGCGCGCAGGCGCCAGGCGCGCGGCTGGGCCAGCAACGCTCGAACCACGGCGTTATTGAGGCCATGCCCCGCCAAAACGCCTTCGAAACGGCCGATGATGGGCTTGCCCAGCACGTAGAGGTCGCCCACGGCGTCCAGCGCCTTGTGGCGAACGAACTCGTCCGGACGGCGCAGGCCTTCCGGGTTCAGCACGCGGTCGCCGTCGATGACCACGGCGTTCTCCATCGAACCGCCGCGCGCCAGACCGATGGCGCGCAGCGCCTCGACGTCGCGGACGAAACCGAAGGTGCGGCAGTCGGACAGCTCGGCGCGGAATGATTCCTCGTCGATCGCCAGGTCGACGGCCTGGCGACCAATCGCCTTGCTGGCGAACGCGATCTCGAAGGCGACCTCGAAGCGATCGGCCGGCAGCAGGCCGGCGCGCTTGTCGCCCTCCTCCACCGTGATCGGCGCCAGAATCTCGATGTACTGGCGAACGGCTTCCTGGCGACGACGACCGGCGCGATCCAGGATCTGAACGAAGGGCTCGGACGAGCCGTCCATGATCGGCACTTCGGGGCCGTCGACCTCGACGATGCAGTTGTCGATCGACAGCGCGGCCAGCGCGGCCATCAGGTGCTCGATCGTAGAGACGCGCACGTCATCGGCGTTGTTGATCACCGTGCCGAGCTGGGTCTGGCAGACAGCGTCCGCAGTCACCGGCACGCGGTTGTCGCGGTCATGCACATCGGTCCGCACAAAGACGATCCCCATGTCGGCGACCGCCGGGCGCACGGCAACGCGAACATGCGCGCCCGTGTGCAGGCCGATCCCCGCAAAGATCACCGGTCCTGCGACCGTGTGCTGAAAATAACCCGAAGCCGACACTCGAGACCCTTATTGGCTAGCGGACGACTCTACGGCCGACCTTTCGCCCCCAGATAGCATTTAGGTGCGTCGCTGCGTCGCGGCAAAGCAAAGTCTGTTTCGGATTGTTACCACATAAGAGGCTGTATTTATTTCATTTTTACAACAGGCGCACGCCCCTGGAAACGGAACGTGGATCGATGACCGACGCTCTGGCGAGGCCTTGCTTGCGGCCCTAGCCGCTGGAGCAAAGCGGGTCTAGGCTCCGCTGCCAGTGAGCATAACCGTTTCCAGGAAATCGGGTTTCATGATCAAAAGCTTGCGCCTTGCCGCCTCCGCCCTCGTCCTGACCGCCGCTATGGCCGGCGTGGCCGCCGCCCAGGCGCCGACCAAGGCGGACGTCTTCACCGCCAAGGACATGGCCAGCCTCGACCGGCTCAGCGATCCACGCGTCTCGCCTGACGGTCGCCATGTTCTCTACAGCGTGCGGACGATGGACTATCCCGCCAACAAGGCGTCCATGTCGCTTTGGGTGGCGGATCTGAAGACCAAGATGGCCCCGCGCCGCCTGAAGGTCTCTGACGGCGGCGCGGCCAGCGGCCGCTGGAGCGCCGATGGCAAGACCATCTACTTCACGTCCAGCCGGGCCGGCGGGACCGAGCAGGTGTTCAAGACGGACGTCACGGGCGAGACGGCGACGCAAATCACCGCCACGCCGTTCGACGTGCAAGCCTACAAGGTGGCCCCAAACGGCAAGACGATCGTCGTGGCCATGGCTGTGTTCCCCGACTGCCCTGACCTGGCCTGCACCGAGGCCCGGCTTGCGGCCAAGACCGCCACCAAGGCGACCGGCGTGGTCTACGACCGCCTGTTCGTGCGCCATTGGGACACCTGGAAAGACGGGACGCGAAACCACCTTTTCGCCTACAGCCTGAACGTCGATGGCGTCGCCGCAGGCAAACCGGTCGCTCTGATGAAGGGCTTTGACGGCGACAGCCCGACCAAGCCCTTTGGCGGCGACGAGGACTTCGTCATTACGCCCGAACAGGACGGGGTGGCCTTCGCGGCGAAGCGGGCCGGCAGGGAAGAACCCTGGAGTACGAACTTTGACTTCTGGGTCGCCAAGTTCGACGGATCGGAGCCGCTGAGCAACCGCACCGAAGCCAACAAGGCCTGGGACTCCGCCCCGACGCCCTCGCCGGACGGCAAGTACGCCGCATATCGGGCCATGAGCCGGCCGGGCTTCGAAGCGGACCGCTTCCGGATCATGATCCGCGACCGAGCGACCAAGCAGGACCGCGAACTCGCGCCCCAGTGGGACCGCTCGGCCGATGCGGTCGCCTGGAGCCCCGATGGCAAGACGATCTATGCTACCGCGCTGGATGTGGGTCATGGCAAGCTGTTCGCCATCGACGTCAAGACCGGTAAGGTCACAGCCCTGACGGGCGAGGGGCATGTCACCGCCTTTGACGTGGGTCCTAACGGCATCGTCTACGCCTCGGACTCCCTGAAGAGCCCCTCGGAGCTCTTCTTTTTGCCGCCCAAGGGTCCGGCGGTGAAGGTCGCCAGCGTGTCGAGCGAGGCGCTCAAGGACGTCGCCTGGGGCGAGCCCGAGCAGTTCAGCTTCAAGGGCTGGAACGACGAGACCGTGCATGGCTTCCTCGTCAAGCCGGCGAACTTCGACCCGGCCAAGAAGTACCCGGTGGCCTTCCTTATCCATGGCGGCCCGCAGGGCTCGTTCAGCAACGCCTGGAGCTATCGCTGGAACCCGCAGGTCTACGCCAACGCCGGCTACGCCGTTGTGATGATCGATTTCCACGGCTCGACCGGCTACGGCCAGGCCTTCACCGACTCGATCAGCCGGCACTGGGGCGATCGCCCGCTGGAGGATCTCCAGAAGGGCTGGAGCTTCGTCCTCTCCAGGTACGGCTTCCTGGACGGCGACCGCGCCTGCGCGCTGGGTGCGTCCTATGGCGGCTACATGGTCAACTGGATCGCCGGGAACTGGAACGAGCCGTGGAAGTGCCTGGTGAACCATGACGGGGTCTTCGACACCCGCGCCATGGGTTACTCGACCGAGGAGCTCTGGTTCACGGAATGGGAAAACGGCGGCACGCCGTGGCAGGCCGGCACGACCTATGAGACATTCAACCCCGCGCTTCACGTCGACAAGTGGGTCAAGCCGCAACTGGTCGTCCAGGGTCAGCTCGATTATCGCATCCCGGTCGAACAAGGCCTTGCGACCTTCACCGCCCTGCAACGGCGGGGGGTGCCCAGCAAGCTCCTGTACTTCCCCAACGAGAACCACTGGGTGCTCAAGGCCCAGAACTCGGTGCAATGGCACAAGGAAGTGCTGGACTGGCTGGACCAGTGGACCGGGAACACGCGGCCGGGGAAATAACCGCCGGTTAGCGCCCCCTCCACCGCTTCGCGGTCCCCCTCCCCCGTTTCACGGGGGAGGATGGCGCTTTTCTCCTCTCCCGCCTCGCGGGGGAAGTGGCGCGCTGCGGAAACGCAGCGTGACGGAGGGGGCGCTTACAACCGCCCCGTCGCCACCGCCAACGTCAGGCGGAGCTTCTTCTCCAGCTCGCCCATCTCACGGCCCGACACATAGGCGCGCGCCAGGGCCGCCGGGGCCACGGCGGGGAACGCCGCCACGGGCAATCCCCTCACCTCGCTCCGCGCGGCCTTCAACTGGGCCTCGACCCGCTGCTTCACGTCGGCTTGCGTCCAGTCTTCGGGCAGCCGCGAGCGGCCCGCCGACTTCAGCCGCCAAAGTCCCGAAAGCCCCCAGGCGCGCGCTGCGCCCTTGACCGCGTGCGGATCGGCGGCGGGGTCGAGCCGTCGCGCCGCGAGCACCGCCAGCGCGCCGGCCGTGCCGTCGATATAGGCCAGCACCGCCGCCTCGTCCTTCAGCGGTCCCTCATCAAGGTCGACGAACCGGGCCTCGGCCAGCACCGCCAAGGCGTTTGGATCAAAGGCGGAGGCCGCCAGGGCCTCGACATTGGGATGCTTGCGCGGCGGCTTGCCGGCGGCGATCTCTTCCATCGCCTCGCGCCACCAAGTCAGGCGGATCTCGCCCATCAGGGCGTTCGACACGCCGCCGGCCACGCGGGCCAGCTCGTAGTTCAGGCCATAGAGGGCGATCACGTCGGCGCGGGCGGCCGGATCGGCGATGAAGCGCGTCGCCAGCCAGCGGTCGGGATCGACGCGGCGGACGAGGTCGTCGAGGGTCTCGGTGTCGGCCATGGGGTCCAGAACGAAGAAGGCCCGCCGCGAGTCGCGACGGGCCCTCCCCTTACAGCATTTTCCAGCCGGGTTTAGCCAAACAGCGTCTGGTGCATCGCCATGGTGGCCAGCATCGGGATGCTGAGCAGGGTGTTGGTGCGCGAGACCAGCATGGCGGTCTTGGCGGCCTTGGCCTTGGCGTCCGCATCGGCCTCGACGATGCCGAGCGCGATCTTCTGGTTCGGCCAGATGAAGACCCAGACGTTGAAGAACATCACCGTGGCCAGCCACATGCCCGTGCCGATGAAGGTGAAGCCCATGTCGACGCCCGGCGTATAGCCGCCCGCCAGGCCCAGGGTGAAGGCCTCGACGAGGTAGCCGCGGTTATAGGCCAGCAGCACGCCCATCACCCAGGTCGCCAGAGCGGCCCAGCGGAACCAGAACAGCGCTTCGGGCGCGATGTACTTGCTGACCGCCGGTTTCAGTTCGGCCGGGATCTGCGGCATCACCCGGATCTGCACGAAGTTGAAGTAGTACAGCAGGCCGATCCAAAGGATGCCGAACAGCACGTGCAGCCAGCGGAAGATGGCCTGGAAGTAGGTGGCGTCGTGCCCGTGCGGGCTGTGGCCGTAGCCAATCACGATCACCAGGGCCAGTACGAAGCTGACGATGATCGTGTTGCGGAAGTTCGAAAGCAGTCCAGTCATCGGTTTCCCCCTCGGATCCCATTTTCCTTAAGGGGACCATAGGGATATTTGGGAGTCGGGCAAAGTCGGGATACCGAAGGTCGACGAAGCCCCGCTCAGACGGCGATCAGCGCCGCCGCCAGTCTACGGCCTTCGCTGGCCAGAACATTGTAGGTGCGCGCGGCCGCTTCAGTGCTCATGAACTCCAAGCCGACACCGGCCGCCTTCAGGGCGTCACGGACCGGACGCGGCGGCAGCGCGTTGTTCAGGCCCGTGCCCAAAAGCACGAACTCGACCGCGCCCCCCGCCGCGAACACCTCGGCGAACGCGTCCGGGGTCAGGTCAGACAGCGCCGACGCAGCCCAGTCGCGCGGCTGGTCGTCGAGGATCAGCAGCGAGCCGGGCCGCCAGACGCCGGCGACCCGAAAGCCGCCGCCGCCCCAGGCGTCGATGGACGGCGGCTGGCGCATCAGGGACGCGAGGCCTCGCCGAGCTTGATCGGCGTGGCTTCCTCTTCGCCGCGCTTGACGCCCCACAGCAGGATGATCGGCGCGCCGACATAGATCGACGAATAGGTGCCCACCGCGATGCCGAAGATCATGACGACCGAGAAGCCGAACAGGGCGTCGCCGCCGAAGATCGCCAGACCCGTCAGGGCCATGATCGCCGTGACGCCGGTGATGATGGTGCGCGAGACGATTTCGTTGATCGACAGGTCGATCACGTCCTTCAAAGGCATCTTCTTGTACTTGCGCAGGTTCTCGCGCAGGCGGTCGAAGACGACGACGGTGTCGTTCATCGAATAGCCGATCACCGTCAGCAAGGCGGCCACGGTGTTGAGGCTGAACTCGATCTTGAACAGCACGATGAAGCCGAAGGTCAGGATCAGGTCGTGCAGCAGGCCCGCGACGGCACCCAGGCCAAACTGCGGCTCAAAGCGGAACCAGATATAGACAAACATCAGGCCGACAGCGAGCACCAGCGCCAGGATCCCGCTGCGGAACAGCTCGCCCGAGACCTTCGGGCCAACCGCCGAGGGGTTGATGAACTGGACGGGATCGCCCAGCGACTGCTTCAGGGCGGTCTTGACGTTGGTCAGGGTGACGCCGGGGTCACCGCCGGCCGGCGTCTGGAACCGCACCAGGGCGCGATCAGGCGAGCCGAAGGCCTGCACCTGCACATCGCCCAGACCCTGGGCTTCGAGCGTGCTGCGAACCTTGGCCAGATCGACCGCGCGCGGGGCGGTCGAGACTTCCATAACGGAGCCGCCCTTGAAGTCGATGCCGAGATTCAGTCCGGGCTTGAACACGCCGATCAGCGAAGCGACCACGAGGACCGCGCTGATCGTCGCCATGATGCGAGCGAACTTGACGAAGGTGAGGTTGGTTTTCTGCGGGAGCAGCTTGATCAGGGGCCAGGCCATGGGTGTGCTCACTCAGATCGGGAGTTTCTTGGGGCGGGCGGCGCGGAACCACCAGCCGATGAGAAGCTGGCTGACCAGCACGGCGGTGAACACCGAGGTGAACACGCCGATCGACAGGGTCCAGGCAAAGCCCCGGACAGGGCCCGCGCCGAACGCGAACATGATGGCCGCCGCCACCAGGGTGGTGACGTTGGCGTCGATGATGGTGGTCATGGCGCGCGAGAAGCCTGCATCCGCCGCCAGGATCGGTGACTTTCCGGCCCGGGTCTCGTCGCGCATCCGCTCATAGATCAGCACGTTGGCGTCCACGGCCACGGCCAGGGTCAGGATTAGACCGGCGATACCGGGCAGGGTCAGGGTCGCCTGGGTCAGCGACATCGCCGCCACGATCAGCATGCAGTTGATGATCAGCGCGACGACCGCAATCCCGCCGAACAAGAGCCCGTAGCTGAGGATCATGAAGGTGACGATGGTGATGAACGCCACGAGGGTGGAGATGGCGCCGGCGCGCACGGCGTCCGCGCCCAGTTCGGCGCCGACGGTGTTCTGCTGCTCGACCTTCAGGGGCGCGGGCAGCGCGCCTGAACGCAGCAGCAGGGCCAGGTCGGCCGCGCTCTCGACCGTGAACGAGCCCGTGATGATGCCCGAACCGCCGGGGATAGCGCCGTTGATCACCGGCGCCGAGATCACGCGACCGTCCAGGACGATCGCGAACCGCTTGCCGACATTGCGGGCCGTGGCGTCGCCGAACTTGCGCGAGCCGGAGCCATTGAACTTGAACGAAACGGCCGGAGCGCCTCGGTCATCGAAGCTCTGACGGGAATCGACCAGTTCGTCACCCGAAACCAGCGCGCGCTTCCGCACGACATAGACGGGCTGAAAATCATCGCCGGGCAGCGCCTCGGAGCCCGGCGGAATCCGGCCGGCCGCGATATCCTCCGGCGTGACGGAATCATCGACCATCTGGAACGTCAGCTTGGCGGTCTTGCCGACCACGGCCTTCAGACGCTCGGGATCGCTCTCGCCGGCGGCCTGGATCACGATCCGGTCGGCGCCTTGGCGCGTGATGTTCGGCTCCTTGGTGCCAAGGCTGTCGATACGGCGGCGAATGGTTTCGATGCTCTGATCGACAGCCATCGACGCATCCTGAGCCGCAGCTTCCGGGATGAAGGAAAGCTCCAGGCGCTGATCGTCACGCTTGTTCACATTGACGTCGCGACCGCTGATCGAGCCGGCGAACGGCGAGCCGACCGAGCGGCGCAGCAGGTTGGCGGCCTCGTCGACCTTGGCTGCGTCGGCGATGCGGAGCCGGACCGTGCCGTTGACTTCAGCCAGTTCGCCGAAGGTGATCTGCTCGCCCCGCAGAACGGTGCGGACATCCTCGACGAGGTTCTTCAGGCGCTCCTTGCGCAGGGCGTCAGTGTCGACCTCGTACATCAGGTACGAGCCGCCCTGCAGGTCGAGGCCGAGGTTCAGCTTCTGCTTGGGCAACCAGTCCGGAAAGCTATCCAGCGTCTTCTGCGGCAGGAGATTGGGCAAGGTGAAGAGAATGCCGAAGATCACCGAGAAGGTGACCAAGACAATCTTCCAGCGAGACAGTGTCAGCATGGATAAAAGCTCGGAGCGACGCCGGGTGACGCCTGGATTTGCGCTGAGACCGGGCCGCCAGACGATGACCGCCTGACGCCGGGGACCCAGATCAACACGTCCGGAGTCCCTTCAAAGAGGCATCCGAACCGATGGCTACTACGCTTGGAACGTCAGATCAGTTCTTGGCGTCGTTGGCGGCGGCCGGTTCGCCCTTGGTGCGGACTTCGGCGATCATGCCCTTAACGACCTTGACGGTCACGCCCGTGGCGATCTCAACGCCCACTTCGCGGTCTTCGACGCGGACGATCTTGCCGATCATGCCGCTGGACAGCACGACGGTGTCGTTGCGCTTCAGGTTGTTGAGCATGTTCAGATGCTCTTTCTGACGCTTCTGCTGCGGGCGGATCAGCATGAAGTAGAACAGCACGACCATCAGGATGATGGGCAGGATGTTCATCAGGGTCGCTGCGGTGGAACCGGTGGGCATGGTCTCTCCAAAAAAATCCGAATACGCGCCGCCTAGAGATAGGGTCGCGCCAAGTCGGCGGAAGCTATGCGTTCGCCTTATCTTTTGCAATGCGAGCGCGTGAGGGTATGGAGCCACACATGACCGAAGCGCTCGCCCCCCTGCTCGCCCGCATCGCCGACGCCCTGGAGCGCTTGGCTCCGGCCGCTCCGCCGGCCCCGGATTTCAGCACTGCGCGCCTGTTCCGGCACGAACCGGCGACCGCCGCCTTCGTTCCCGCGCCGGACTACCCGCTGTCGCTGGATCTGCTGGTCGGCATCGACCGGCAGAAGGCGCGGTTCGTCGAGAATCTCCGTCGCTTCGCCGAAGGCCTGCCCAGCAATCACGTCCTGCTGTGGGGCGTGCGCGGCACGGGCAAGAGTTCGGTGACCAAGGCCGCATTCATGGCCATGGCCGACACCTATCCCGACCTCACGCTGATCGAGGTCGATCGCGACGAGGTGGCCGCCCTTCCCCCGCTGTTCGACCTGCTGCGCGCCCGCGCGGAGCGGTTTGTCGTGCTTTGCGACGACCTCTCGTTCGAGGACGGCGCGGCGGCGGCCAAGGCGCTCAAGTCGGCGCTGGAGGGCGGAGTCTCAGGACCGCCCGAAAACGTGCTGTTCGTCGCCACCTCCAACCGTCGTCACCTGATGCCGCGCGATCACGTCGAAAGCCAAGGCGCCATCGCCGCCGCCGAAAACGCCGAGGAGGAGATGAGCGTCTCCGATCGCTTTGGCCTGTGGATCGGCTTTCCGCCGATGGACCAGGCGACCTATCTGCAGGCGATCCGCAGCTACGCCGCGCGGTTTGGCCTGGACGCCGCCGATCTCGATCGCCGCGCCCTACAGTGGTCGCAGATGCGCGGCGGGCGGTCAGGCCGCGTGGCCTGGCAGTTCGTCCGGGACCTCGCCGGAGAGCTTGGTGTCGGGCTGCCGAGCTAGGGTCGGGCCGCCCCCTTGCAATCCGATCAATTTCGAGAAAATTTCTCTTCTGTGAGATTTGCAGAGGAGAGCTATGTGCCGCCCACGGACGCCGACACCGCCGCCGACCTGGCCCTGGCCGCCCGGCTTGAGACCCTGCGGCGGGAGCGCGACCTGTCGCTGGACGCCGCGGCCGCTCTGACGGGGCTCAGCCGGGCGACGATCTCGCGGATCGAGCGCGGAGAGACCAGTCCCACCGCCAACGCCCTGGGACGGCTCTGCAACGCCTACGGCCTGACGATGTCGCGCTTGCTGGCGGCGGTGGAGACCAGCGCGCCTCGGCTTCTGCGCGGCGTGGACGCCGCGCGTTGGCGCGATCCGGAGAGCGGCTTCCTGCGCACCCTGATCGCCCCGCCGACCGAAGGCTACGCCACCGAGCTGGCGCTGGGGGAGCTGCCGCCCGGCGCGGAGGTCCGCTACGAACTAGACCGGCCCCAGCATGAAGGGTACGCCCCCGCCGGGCGCGAGCAGTTCTTCTATCTGATCGCGGGCGAGCTCCATCTCGACATCGAGGCCGAGACCTATCGGCTGAGCCCCGGCGACTGCCTGCGCCATCACGGCGTCGACGCCAAGCGGATCGCCAATCCGGGCGCCGAGCTCGCCCGCTATCTCATCATCAACACCACGACGGTCTAGACGACATGACCAAGCCGCAGCTTCGCATCATCGCCGGCGATTTCGAGGATCCTCGCATCATCGCCCTGCTGGCCCACCACTTCGCAACCATGCGCTCCACCGGCCCGGAAGAGAGCTGTCACGTGATGCCGCTGGACGCCATGCGTCAGGCTGATCTCGACTTTTTCGCCGCCTGGGACGGCGACGCCCTGGCGGGGTTCGGCGCGGTCAAGCAGCTGGGCGACGGCCACGGCGAGATCAAGTCCATGCACACCGCCGCAGCGTATCGAGGCCGGGGCGTCGGCCAAGCCGTCCTGGATCATCTGTCGACGCACGCGCGCGCCCTGGGCTTGCAGCGTCTCAGCCTTGAGACCGGGGCTGGCGACTTCTTCGTTCCCGCTCGCGCGATGTACGCCCGCAACGGGTTCCAGACTTGCGACCCCTTCGGTGGCTACAAGCCCGATCCCAACAGCGTGTTCATGACGCGCACGCTCTAGGCGCAAAGAAAAGGCCCGCTCCAACGAAGCGGGCCCATCCTGATCAGCGCGGCAGCACCAGCGCCGGATCGACCGGCTTGGCCTTGTCCTTCACCGTCGGCGCGTAGCGCATCTCGAAGTGCAGCTGCGGTTCGTTGACCCCACCGGTGGCCCCGACCGTGCCGAGCTGCTCGCCTTGCTTGACCTGCTGGCGCATCTTCACATTGGTGCTGGACAGGTGCGCATAGGCCGTCACCCAGCCGTCGGCGTGCTTGACCAGCACGAGGTTGCCGAACGTCGGGACCTGGTTGCCGGCATAGGCGATCTCGCCATCGGCCGACGACAACACCGGCGTGCCTTGCGGCGCGCGGATATTGAGGCCGTCGTTGCGCTGGCCCGTACCCTTCACGCCAAAGCTGGAGATGATGTCGCCGCGCAGCGGCCAGGCGAACTTGCCCTTGCCCGAGGCGATGATCTCGGCCTCGGTCGGCGCGGCGGCGGTCTCGATGATCGTCCGGCCGCTGCTGGGCGGCGGCGTGATCGGCTGAGCGGCGACCGGCGCGCTCGGACGCGTGGCGGCGCCGCTGGGCGTGTAGGGGATCGGGCTGGACGGCGTAGACGCTGCGGCGGCGCTGCTGTCCACGCGGGCATAGGTGTTGGCGGGCGGCGTGACCGGACGGGTGGTCGTCGTGGTCCTGATCGGCCCCTTGTCGCGGAAACCGTCGGGCAGCGCGATCTTCTGGCCCTTCTTCAGCGAGGCCGTGGCCCGCAGATTGTTCTCGGCGGCCAGCGCCTTGACGCTGACATTGAAGCGCTTGGCGATCTCGCCCAGCGTGTCGCCCGTCTGCACGGAATAGGCCTTCTGCGTCGTCGCCGGGCCCTTGATCTTGGCGCCCAGCTTCAGCGGCTTTTCGGTGTCGAGCTTGTTGGCCTCGGCCAGCTCGCTGACGCTCATGTCGAACTTGCGGGCGATCGCCGTCAGGGTGTCGCCAGACTTGACCGTGTGGACCTGACGCGGCCCCGCCACGGTCACGACCGAACCGGTCACGCTCAAGGTCGTGGTGCTGGTGGTGGCCGGCTCGCTCGTCTCTTCGGAGACCGGCTGGCGCACGGGACGCGACGGCGTCGCGGCGGGCGCCGCAGGACGGGTGGTGGCCGGCGCCGGCTCGGCCTCGGCGACCATCGTGGCCGGCGTTCCCGGAATCACCTGGGTGGTCTTGATCGGGCCCTTGTCCTTGTAGCCGTCGGGCAGAAGCAGCTTCTGGCCCTTCTTGATGGCCGCGCCCGACTTCAGGTCGTTCTCTTCGGCGAGGGCCGCAGCCGTCACATTGAAGCGCTTGGCGATCGCGAACATCGTGTCGCCGGTCTGCACGACATAGGCTTTGGCGGTCGTCGCAGGGCCCTTGATCTTCTGACCCAGCTTCAGGCGATAAGGCGGTTCAAGATCGTTCAGCTTGACCAGCTCGGCCCGGGTCGAGCCCATGCCGCGCGCGATGGCGTCCAGCGCGTCGCCCGACTCCACGACCCGCACCTGGGGCTTGCCCGCGACTTCGACCACGGGACCGGTCACGGTCGTGGTCACCACGGTCCGAGGCGGCGTTGCGCGAAGAACGGGCTGAGGCGCGGGCGCAGGGGTGGAGACCGGAGCCGGGGGCGGCAGTTCAGCCTGCGCGATCGGCGGCGCCGACTGGACCGGGATCGGCGTCGGACGCGGCAGGCTCTCGGCCTCGCCCGGCTGAGCCTGGATCGTCTCACCCGGCGGCGGCGCGGCCGGCTGAGTGATCGGGAAGTTCGGCGTGAAGCGCTGACCCGACTGTCCGCTGGCGTGCGCAGGGGCGCCGAGCGTTCCAGCCGTCAGAGCGATCACCGCCGCTTGCGTCCACAACTGCCTCATAGCGTCTCCTTTCCCGTCGGAGCTCCAAAGGGCTCCGCCAGGGTAAACCAACCTTTAACATCCTGAGACGCGATCAACGCGTCCCCAGAAACTCACTGATCCTTGGCGACGCCGGCCAGCAGGGGCACGAAGCGTACGTCGCAGAGAATCTCGACCCGGAAGCCGCCCTTGCCGTCTCCGGCGTAGCGCCGAAGGCTCTGGACGGGCCCCTTGCCGACCGGCGCGACCAGCACGCCGTTCGGCTTCAGCTGCGAGAGCAGCCGCTTTGGATCATCTTCCGCCGCAGCCGTGACCATAATGCGGTCAAACGGCGCCTGTTCGGCCCAGCCTTCGCCGCCATCGCCGAACTTGGTGATGACATTGGTCAAACCCAGCGTGTTGAAGCGCGCTTCGGCTTCCTTCATCAGGGTGCGGTAGCGCTCGATCGTATAGACCAGCCGCGACACCTTGCTGAGGATCGTCGTCTGGTAGCCCGAGCCGGTGCCGATCTCCAGCACCCGCGAGCGCGGCTCGACCGTCAGGGCCTGAGTCATCAGGCCGACGATATAGGGTTGGCTGATGGTCTGGCCGCAGGCGATCGGCAGGGCCGAATCTTCCCACGAGCGGTCCTTGAAGAGGTCGGGCGTGAACAGGTCGCGCGGCGTGGTCTCGATGGCCTTGAGCACCTGAGGATCGGTGACGCCCTGGTCGCGCAACGCCTTCATCAGGCGCGGCAGATCGGCCTTGGCGTTCTCGGCGGCCTTCGTCGTCCCTCCGCTCATGCGCCCACCTTCCGGGGCGGCGCGCCGCCCAAGACGCCCTTCAGCGTATGGACGGTTTCGTTGTGCGTGAGGTCGATGTGCAGCGGCGTGACAGAAATCCGCCCCTCGTAGACGGCCCGCAAGTCGGTGCCTTCCGCAGGCTGGGACGCCTTGGCGGTGAAGCCCATCCAGTAATAGTCGCGGCCGCGCAGGTCGGTACGCTTGTCCATGTGGCGCATATGGCCGTCGCGGAAGCCCTGCCGGGTCACCTCGACCGCCTTGACGCTCTCCGGCGGCAGGGCCGGGAAGTTGACGTTCATGACCACGTCGGCGGGCCAGCCCACTTCCAGCAGGCGCTGGATGATGCCCGGCGCGAACGCCTCGGCCGTCTCCCAGTGGGCGACGATCTCGTCGTGGAAATAGTTCATCGACTGCGACAGGGCGATCGACGGGATGCCCATCGCCATGCCCTCGATCGCGCCGGCCACCGTGCCCGACAGGGTCACATCCTCGGCGATGTTCTGGCCGCGATTGACGCCCGACAACACCAGGTCCGGCCTGCCGCCCTCGATCAGGTGCTGCACCGCCATCATCACGCAGTCGGTGGGCGTACCCTCGACGGCGAAGCGGCGCGAGTCGAGCTTTCGCACGCGGATCGGGTCGGCCAGGGTCAGGGCGCGGCTGGCGCCCGACTGTTCGTACTCGGGCGCGCAGATCCAGACATCGTCGCTCAGGGCGCGGGCGATCTTCTCCAGGGCCTGCAGGCCCGGCGCATGGATGCCGTCGTCGTTGGTGAGGAGAATCCTCACGCCTGCCCCCCGATGTGCGTCACGCCGCCCATATAGGGCTGCAGCGCCGCCGGGATGTGGATGCGACCGCCCTCGTCCTGATAGTTCTCCAGCACCGCCACCAGCGTGCGGCCGACGGCCAGGCCCGAGCCGTTCAGGGTGTGCACGAAGTGGCCGCCCTTTTCGCCGGTCTTGCGATAGCGGGCGTCCATGCGCCGCGCCTGGAAGTCGCCGCAGTTCGAGCACGAGCTGATCTCGCGGTACATGTCCTGCGACGGCAGCCAGACCTCGAGGTCGTAGGTCTTCTTGGCGCCAAAGCCCATGTCGCCGGTGCACAGCAGCATGGTGCGGAACGGCAGCTCCAGCTTCTTCAGCACCGTCTCGGCGCACTCGACCATGCGCTGGTGCTCGGCTTCCGACTGGTCGGGCGAGGTGATCGAGACAAGCTCGACCTTGTAGAACTGGTGCTGGCGGATCATGCCGCGCGTATCGCGCCCGGCCGAGCCGGCCTCGGCCCGGAAGCTGGGCGTCAGCGCCGTCAGGCGCATCGGCAGCTCTTCCTCGGCGATAAGTTGCTCGCGAACGATGTTGGTGAGCGAAACTTCGGCGGTGGGGATCAGCCAACGTCGACGCTCGATCGCAGCGATATCTTCTCGATGAACAAAAGTGAGGTTGTTCTCCTCATCCGCCTGCAGGCGCTTCGAGCGCACCAGAAGGCCTTCAGAGTCCGGGAGCTCTTCGTCCGCTCCTAGATCTATAATGCTCGAAGCAAAGAAGAGGTCGTTTTCAAACTTGGGGAGTTGCCCAGTGCCAAACATAGCCTCATCGCGCACCAGCAGCGGCGGGCTGATCTCCGTGTAGCCGTGCTCGACCGTCTGCAGGTCCAGCATGAACTGGCCGATGGCGCGCTCCAGGCGGGCGATGTCTTTCTTCAGCACCACAAAGCGTGCGCCGCTCATGCGGGCGGCCGCCTCGAAGTCCATGCCGCCCAGGGCAGCGCCCAGGTCAACGTGGTCCTTGGGCTTGTTCAGCTTACCGGCCGGCAGCTTGGTCGCATCGCCCCAGCGGCGCTGCTCGAGATTGCCATGCTCGTCCTCCCCGGCCGGAACCTCCGGGGCGGGAATATTGGGCAGGCTGGCCAGCAGGTCCTTCAACTGGCCGCCGGCGAGGTTCTCGGCCTCGGCGGCGGTGGCCATGACGCCCTTGAGCGACTCGACCTCGGCCATCAGGCGCGCGGCTTCGGCCTCGTCCTTCTTGGCCTTGGCCATGCCGATCAGCTTGGAGCTTTCGTTCCGCTTGGCCTGGGCCTCCTGCAGCGTGGTCTGAGCCGCGCGCAGTTCGGCGTCGAGACGCACGGCCTCATCAGCCGCGCCCGAGCGGCCCTTGCCCGACCAGTGGCGGTCATAGGCTTTAGGATTTTCGCGGATGGCCTTGATGTCGTGCATCGAACGCTAGCTCGGAAGAGGCAGTAAGAGACGCCCTCTCTAAGGCGCGTCGCCGGGGGCGCCAAGCTTTCCGGGCGATGGCGCACCGCGCCAACGGCTTCGTGATCCCTAAGACCGGCCTCGGCGGCGGACCCTCATTGCGCAAAAACCCATATTTTGGACACATGCGACCGGATGACGCACCCCGAAAAAGCCTATGCAACCTCGGAAAACGGGGATCTTGGAAGATTCACCCCAAGCGTTACCGCAAATTAGCCGTGCTTCCTCAGGGGACTTTAATTCTAAGCGCCGAAAAGCCTCGCTCAATTCAGTGCGCTTCTCCTCCCCGAAAACGGCCCTCCCCGGCCCCCCTCGATCATTCAAAGGATGACCATGAAGACGTTCGCCGCTCTCGCCGCCCTCGCCATCGCCGCCGCCGTCGCCGCCCCGGCCAGCGCCAAGACTAACGAAGTCCGCGTTTCGATCGCCGGCAAGACTTCGGTCGAGATCCAGAACGCCATCAAGGACGCCGCCACCACCGTCTGCACCGTCAACGGCAAGTTCACCACCCAGGACTGCGTCGATGGCGCGATCGCCAGCGCCAACCGCCAGCTGTCCATGATCGTCCGCGCTCGCGACACCGGCAAGGCTCTGCAGGCTGAGACCGTCTCGGTCGTCCGCATCTCGCTGAAGGGCAAGAGCCGCGACCAGATCCACGCTGAAATCCGCGACGCCGCCCAGATGGTCTGCAAGGCTCAGCCGCGCTTCAGCGTCTCGACCTACCAGTCGTGCGTCGCCGACACCGTTCGCGCCGCCAAGGCCCAACTGCAGGCCCGCGTGGGCGCTGCGGCCTAACACCACCTGAAAACACCTCGCTCCTCACCGGGCGAAAAGAAGGGCTCCGCGACAGGATCGCGGAGCCCTTTTCTTTGGCTGAATTCACATTGAGGGTGGACGCGTCTTGGCGGCCGTCCTCGCCCTTCGACAAGATCAGGGTGAGGACGACTGCTGGCCTCGGTTCGCACAAATCCTCATCAGCACCCAGGCTTAAGGCGAAGACCGCCCCTGCCTTACGAAACGACCAGGTCCGTACCGGCCTTCTCGTCTTCTTCCTTGCGACGGCGCTCAATCAGCCAGACGCACCAGATCGAGATTTCGTAGAGCAGGCAAAGCGGCACCGCCAAGGTGATCTGGCTGATCGGATCGGGCGGCGTGACGATGGCCGCGACCACGAACACGGCGACGATCGCATAGCGACGACCCGTGCGCAGCATCTGCGAGGTGACCAAGCCCGCCAAGCCCCCCAGCGACAGCACCACGGGCAACTGGAAGCTGAGACCGAACGCCAACAGCAGTGTCGTGACCAGGGTCAGGTATTCCGACACGCGGGTCTGCAACACCACCTGCACGCCGTCGCCCACCATCTGCTGGCTCAGCGAGAACCACAGAACGAAGGGCAGCATCACATAGTAGACCAGCGAAGCGCCCATCAGGAACAGCACCGGCGAGGCGATCAGGAACGGCAGGAACGCGTTGCGCTCCTTCTTGTAGAGACCCGGCGCCACGAACCGGTACAGCTGCCAGGCGATGACCGGGAAGGCCAGGATGATGCCCCCGAACGCCGCCAGCTTGATGTTGGTGAAGAACTGTTCCAGCGGCGCGGTGGCCTGCAGGGTGATGTTGGCCAAGGCGCCGGTGGCGACCTTCTTGACGCCGACCAGCGCCAGCAGAAGGTCGAACGCCCCGTGCTCTCCGCCGGCGTCCTGCATGGCCTTCAGCCCCTCCGCCACGGTGAACGGGCGAACCAGGAACAGGAAGATCGGCTTCACGAAGGCGAAGCAGACGCCGAAAGCCAAGGCGATGGCCACGACGCAGATGATCAGCCGCATACGCAGCTCGATCAGGTGATCCAGCAGCGGCGCGCGCGAAGCCTCGATCTCCTCGTCGGGATCGTGTCCGATGGCGTTACTCACGAGACGATGTCCGAAGCGGTGGAGTCACCGGCTTTGCTGGCGCGCTTGCGCGGCGCGCGGACAGCCTTGGGCGCTTCCACGGTGATCTCTTGTTTCTGGCTGGCTCGCTTGCGCGGAGCCTTGACCGGCTCGACCAAGACGGGTTCCGCCGCGACGGGCTCGGCGAGGGCCTTCTTGCGCGGCGCGCGCTTGGGCTTGGCCTCGACGATCTCGGCCGACGGCTCGGCCGTGGGCAGGATCGAATTGTGCGTCTCGCCGGCCGCATAGGGATGGGCCTGCATGGCGCCGCTGGACAGCGAGGCGTCGATGTCGGCGAACACCTGGTCGACCTGCACGTCGCGCGCGGCGTCCGCGGCGTCCTGCACCGGATTGGTGAACTGGCCCGAGCGCATGGCCTGGACCTCCCGGCGCAGTTCGTCCAGCTCGGACTGGCGCGCCATCTCGTCGAAGCTGGCGCGGAACTCCGACGCCATGCCCCGCATACGACCGACAAACTGGCCGACCTTACGCAACAGAGCGGGGAGGTCCTTGGGACCCACCACGATCAGGGCGACGGCGGCGATGATGAGAAGTTCTGTGCCGCCGATATCAGGAAGCATGGACGCGCCTTAGAGCGGAGGAGCCCAGGGGCTCCCCGCGAGGTTGGACCATCGCGCGAGGTCAGGCGCCCCGCGCGCTTAATCTTACGACTTGCGAAGCTCTTCGGCCTCGGCCTCAGTGCGCGGGAGAGCGCTCTTGGCCTTGTTGTCGGCGACTTCGCTGCTGGACTCGTCCTTCAGCCCGTCCTTGAACGCCTTAATGCCCTTGGCGGCGTCGCCCATGATGCTCGAGAGCTTGCCGCGACCACCAAACAGCAGGGCGACGATCCCGAGGACGATCACCCAGTGAATCCAACTCATGCTACCCATAGCGTCGGTGCTCCTTGCGACAGCGGCGCTTTAGACCGTGAGCCGCGTCGTTACAATCTCTGTCTCAATATAGGCGCTCGCATGGCGGAGAGCCAAGCGTGACCGGATCTTGGCGGCGTCGGCGCCCTGCGCGTTAGGCTTTTTCGGGCTCGCCCAGGAAATCCTGCGCGAATTCGGGCGTTTCGCCGTCGTCGAAATCGAGGGGATCTTCCTCCTCCCCGGCCCTCAGACCCAGCGGGTCCGGCACGGTGAAGCCCGGCGGCAGGTTCATTTCCAGAAGGCCGGCCGCCTTCATCTCGGCGATTCCCGGCAGATCGGCCAAGGTCGCCAGACCGTAGTGCTCCAGGAAGGCGTCGGTCGTGCCGAAGGTCACCGGCCGCCCGGGCGTGCGCCGACGCCCCCGCATGCGGATCAGGCCCAGTTCCAAGAGGACGTCGATGGTGCCCCGGCTGGCCTGCACGCCGCGCACGGCCTCGATCTCGGCCCGCGTGACGGGCTGGTGATAGGCGACGATGGCCAACGTCTCCTGAGCGGCCTTGGACAGACGGCGCGGCTCCTCCCGCTCCTCGGTCATCAGGAACGACAGGTCGGCGGCCGTCTGGAAGCGCCAGCGCCCCGCGACACAGGCCAGTTCGACGCCACGGCCCTCATAGCGCGCGCGCAGGGCGTCGATCCCGGCGGCGATATCCGCCCCTTCAGGAAGACGCTTGGCCAGGTCGACATCGCTCAGCGGCTCAGCTGCGGCGAACAGCAGGGCCTCGATGCAGCGCTCGACGAAGAGAGGATCCAGCTCGGTCATTCGACGATTTCCAGCGGCTCCGCGCGGGTCCGCAAGTAGATGTCCTGGAAGGCCTCCAGTTGGCGCGCCTCCAGCACGCCTTCCTTCACCAGCTCCAGCGAAGCCGACAGGGTCGAGGCCAGGTACGACGCCGGTGACGGACCATCGTCCTCCTCCAGCACCCGATCGATCGGCGCCACCGAAGTGAGGACCGTCCAGTCCTCCATCTTGGGCAGCAGTCCCCGCAGGCGGTCGCGGGCGTCTTCCAGCGGATAGGCGGTGGGCGGACGCGGGGCGTAGTGGCGACTGTGCTCGCGTTTGCGCTGGGTGATGTAGGCGCTCATCAGGCCATAGAGGTCGCCCTCAAGCCTCGTCGACGAGACGATCTTGACCGCGTCAGGGTCGCCGCGCGTAAAGACGTCGCGCTTGAGGATCGGACGCTCCTTCAGGGCCTCGACCGCCTTGCGCATCACGTCCAGCTTGGCCAGCCGGAATGCGAGCTGCGCCGCCATTTCCTCGGCCGGCGGCTCCTCGGCCTTGGCGCGCTCGGGCTTGGGCAGCAGCAGGCGCGATTTCAGGTAGGCCAGCCAGGCGGCCATGACCAGATAGTCCGCGGCCAGGGCGAACCGCACGCGGCGGGCCTGCTGCACGAAGGCCAGGTACTGCTCGGCCAGGCGCGTGATCGACAGCTGCAGCAGGTCGACCTTCTGGCTGCGCGCCAGGGCCAGCAGCACATGAAGCGGCCCTTCATAGCCGTCGATCTCGATGACGAGCGCTGCGCCGTCCTCGGCCGCCTCGTTGGCGGCCTCGAAGTCAAAGGTGGGCTGAAAGCCCGTGCTCAAGCGTACTTTCCATCGAAGGCCGCGTCGAACCGGGCCCGGGCCTCGGCAACGTCGAACGGTTCGGGAACCTTGACTAGGCGCCCCATGACCGCCTGCGCGCGGCGACGGGCTTCCTTGCCCATCCGCCCGACGCCGGACATCACGGCCTTCATCTCGGCCATGTCGCCGTTGCAGTGCAGGACAACGTCGCAACCGGCGCTCAAGCTGTCCTTGGCCCGCTGCTTGAAGTCGCCCGACAGCGCCTTCATCGACAGGTCATCGCTCATCAGAAGTCCGTCGAAGCCGATTGACTCGCGGATGATCCTCTTGATCGCCTTCTTCGAGGTCGTGGCCGGGTTCTTGCGGTCGATCGCCGTGTAGACGACGTGGGCGGTCATCGCCATCGGCATGTCAGACAGCACCCGGAACGGCGCGAAGTCGCGGGCGTCCAGCTCGGCCAGCTTGGCGTTCACCACCGGCAGTTCCAGATGGCTGTCGGCCATGGCGCGACCGTGGCCCGGGATATGCTTGATGATCGGCAGCACGCCGCCGGCCAGCAGACCCTCCGCCGCCGCACGGCCCAGGGTCGCGACCTGCTCGGGCGTGTCGCCATAGGCGCGGTCGCCGATGATCTCGTGGCCCTTCGGATCGGGAACATCCAGCACCGGCACGCAGTCGACATTGATCCCCAGCGCGTGCAGGTCATGGGCGATCAGACGAGCGCCCAAGCGCGTGATCTCGCGCGCGACCAGCGGATCGTTGGCGACCAGCTCGCCATAGGCGCGGCCAGGCGGATAGGTGCGCCAATGCGGCGGCTGAAGGCGCGCGACACGCCCCCCCTCCTGGTCGATCAGGATCGGCGCATCCGCTCGGCCCACCGTCTCGCGCAGGGCGGCGGTCAGGGCGCGCACCTGGTTGGGGTCGGCGATGTTGCGCTTGAACAGGATGAAGCCCCAGGGCTTCACGTCCTTGAAGAAGGCGGCCTCTTCGGCCGTCAGGGTCGTCCCGGCGCAGCCGAGAATAGCGGCGGAGGGCGCGCCCATCAGAAGGCTCACTTTACGAAGCAGGATTTGCCGGAGGCGGCGATCGCCTCGCAGAAGGCCTTGGCGGCCTCACGGGTCGCAAAGCCGGTGACCGAGGTGCGGTAGAGCGTCGTGCCGTTCTTGTCGACCGTCTCGACCTTCTTGCCCTTGCCGGCCGCGAGGCCCGGCGCCAGGCGAACAGCCTCGGCCCAGGCCTTGTCGGCCAGGGCCGGCGACGACAAGGCGCCGATCTGCACGGAAGCCGGGCCGGTGGACACCGCCGCCGGCTTGGGCGCGGTAGCGGTCGTCGCGGGCGCCGCCGCTACGGGCTTGGGCGCGGCCTGCGCCACCTGCACCGGCTTAGGCGCGGGCTTCTGGGCCGCCGCGGCGGTGGCCAGCGACTCGATCGTCGGCGCCGGCGCGGCGGGCTTGGCCGCCGGCAGGCTGGCCGTTTCGACGGGCGTCGTGGCGGTCGGCGCGACCGGACGCGCCAGCGGCGTCTCCGGCGGCGCGGCGAAGGTCGCCGACGGCTGCGGCTCCTCGTTATGATAAATCTGGAGACCCGAGGCCGGATCCTTCGGCTGGCTGCTCTCAGCCGGCGGCGTCTTCATCTGAGCGACTTCGGTTCCCACCGCCTGGGGCGCGTCGTTGGGACCGCGCACGCCATCGCGATAGATCATGACAACGGCCACCACGAGGGTCACCAGCACCACCGCGCTGATGATCAGGGTCATGGGCAGCGGGCGCGCGCCCCGCACGGGCTGACGCGCATCGAACGACAACGGCGCGTCGGTAGGCGGCGTATAGGCCCCGCGGTGCGGATCGGACATCTCAGCTAGGCTCCAAAACTCGGCGCGCGGCGCACGGAACGACGCATCGAATCAGACGCGCGCGACCCTAGGTTACCCAAGGCCGGGCCGTCTCAGAAGCGTCCGCCCCGCTCCGGTGGCGGACGATACACTGCTCGCCTCCCCGGTCCGGGTCTCAATCCCGAAGGGATCAGTTCCAGACGTCGAGATGGAACAGTTTGCGATGCTCTTCTATCGCGAAGCGATCGGTCATGCCCGCGATATAGTCGCAGACCACACGGGCTCGGCCGGCTTCGTCGCGGTTCTGCGACTTGGCGAACCAGACGGTGGGCAGCACCTCCGGCTCGCGCAAGAAAAGCGAGAACATTTCGCCCAGAATACGGCGAGCCTGGCTGCGGGTGCGATTGACGCGCCAGTGGCGGTACATCCGCTCGTAGAGGAAGCCCCGAAGCCTCGCCAGATCCTCGGCCATGTCCGACGAGAAGGCCACCAGGGCATGGTCCAGCGCACGGACGTCATCGGCCGACTGGACGCCGCTGGCGGCGGCGCGGTGCAGCGTTTCCCCCATCACGTCGTCGACCATGGCCCCGATCATGCGGCGCACGGCCTCCAGGTGCGTGAGACGCGCGTCGAGATCCGGTCGTTCGCTCTTCACGGCCGCGAGGATGGGGCCGATCAGCGGCACGTCCATCAGGTCATCCAGCGTGAAGAGACCCGCCGTCACGCCGTCGTCGACGTCATGGTTGTTGTAGGCGATGTCATCGGCCAGGGCCGCAACCTGGGCCTCGGCCGACGCCCAGGTCCCCAGGCCAAGCTCGTACTCGTTGTCGTACTTGGAGATCGCCTTCCAGGAGGGCTTGCCCAGCTTGTTGGTCACCGGCCCGTTGTGCTTGATCACGCCCTCGAGCGTTTCCCAGGTCAGGTTCAGGCCGACGAAGTCGGGATAGCGGTGCTCCAGCTCGGTCACGACCCGGAAGGTCTGGACGTTGTGATCAAAGCCGCCGTACTCGCGCATCTGGATCTCAAGCTCGTCCTCGCCGGCGTGACCGAACGGCGGATGGCCCAGATCATGGGCCAGAGCGATGGTCTCGGCGAGGTCGGCGTCCAGGCCCAGGGCCGTCGCCAGTGAGCGGGCCACCTGCGCCACCTCCAGCGTATGGGTCAGGCGGGTGCGGAAGTTGTCGCCTTCATGAGCGACGAAGACCTGGGTCTTCTCCTTCAGGCGGCGGAAGGCCGAGGTATGGATGATGCGGTCGCGATCGCGCGCGAACGGCGTACGCGTGCGGCTCTCGTCCTCCTTGAACCGACGTCCCTTCGATTTGGAGGGATCTTCGGCGTAGGGCGCGCGGGGAACGAAGTACGGAGCCTGAGACATAGACCGCCTTTATCGCATTGGACGATTTGGCCCCTTCCGAAGAGGCCGCGACACCCTCATATAGGCCGAAGGTAACTTTTCCACAGCCATGACCCAGATCGACTTAACGCTTTCCGAAAACGCAGCACGCCGGATCAAGGCCATCGGCGAGGCCGAAGGGCGCGCCCTTATGCTCCGCGTCGCGGTGGATGGTGGGGGCTGCTCGGGCTTTCAGTACCGCTTCGACCTGGTCGAAAGCGTTGAGGACGATGACCTCAAGGTCGAGCGTGACGGCGCCGCGGCCCTGGTGGACGTGGTGTCCCTGGCGCTTCTGAAGGGCTCGGAGATCGACTTCGTCGACGAGCTGGCCGGGGCGGAGTTCCGGATTCGCAACCCAAACGCCAAGTCCAGCTGCGGCTGCGGCGTCAGCTTCTCGATCTGAACCGTCAGACCGGCACGAACTGCAGAAGCGTGACCGTCGCCGCGCCCCAGGCCAGCGGCGTGATCATGGCGGCCCACGCCAGCGGCGACGCGCCCTTGCGCCAAAGGATCCAGCCCGCCAGCGGGCCCAGCAAGCAGACCACCCAGAACAGGGCGGCGAAAGCGAAGCCGAGCCAGGCGATCGGATTGAGGGCGTTGCCGGCGCGGTCAAAGACCAGAGGCGTGAAAATCGCCAGGACAGCGCCCAGCACGGCCAGCACGCCGCATACGCACGTCGCCAGCGTCATCAACGCCAGCTGCGTGCGGTCGACAGACTTTTTCCCCGACTTGAGCGCGGCCTTCATGCGCCCTAGCCTCCCGCCGCACCTTGGAGCCGTCAATGCGTATCGCCACCTGGAACGTCAATTCGATCAATGCTCGCCTGGAAGGGGTATTGGCGTGGTTCGAATCGGAAGCTCCCGACGTGGCCGTGCTGCAGGAGATCAAGTGCGTCGACGAAAAGTTCCCGACCGAAGCCTTTGAACGGCTTGGCTATAACGTCGCGGTTCACGGCCAGAAGACCTACAATGGCGTGGCGCTGCTCTCGAAGCATCCGATCGAGGATGTCCGCAAGGGGCTGCCCTTCCTGTCCGAGGACGAGGTCGACGAGCAGGCGCGCTATGTCGAGGCGGTGATCGCCGCGCCGACGCCGTTCCGCGTCGTGGGCATCTATTTGCCGAACGGCAATCCGATCGGGACTGAGAAGTTCGCCTACAAGCTTTCCTGGATGCGCCGCTTGCACGCCCACGCCCAAGGCCTCTTGGCGTTCGAGGAACCGCTGGTGATCGCCGGCGACTACAACGTCATTCCGGAGGTCGAGGACGTCGCCAACCCGCAGGCCTGGCTGGGCGACGCCCTGTTTCAGCCGGAGAGCCGCGCAGCCTTCCGCGCCTTGAAGAACCTGGGCTTCGCCGACGCCTATATGCAGGCCGACGGCGCGCCGGGCGGCTACACCTTCTGGGACTATCAGGCCGGCGCCTGGCAGCGGAACCTCGGCATCCGCATCGACCACCTGCTGCTGTCGCCGCAGGCGGCCGACCGTTTGACGGGCCTCGTCATCCACCGCGACGAACGCGACAAGGAAAAGCCCTCGGACCACGTGCCGGTGGTCGGTCGTTTCCGTATCTAGGGGCTGCCCCTGTCCCGGAATCGGGACTCCCTCTAGCCTGTGCCCACTATGAGCGAACTCGCGCGTCTTTTGCTGTTCGTGGCCATCGCCGGCTCGGCGGTGACGTTCCTGGGCAGCCTGGCCATCTGGTACGGCGATGAGGACCGGCGCATTCGCCGCGCCCTCCGCAACGTTCTCAAGAGCGAGCCGGAAGGCGTCGTGGTCGCGCGGGGCCGTGGCCGGGGCGCCGGCTTTTCCTTTTCCACCAACCTGCTGGCGGTGGCCTGGGATCGCGGCGCCTGGTGCCTGATCTATCGCCTCGACGAACTGGTCGGCGCTGAGCTGCTCGTCGACGGTCAGGTGATGGGACGCGTGTTCCGAGGCGAAGGTCGGCGAGCGATCGACCATGTCGCGCCCCAGGCCCAGACCGTCGCCCTGCGCCTGATCTTCGATGATCCGCGCAATCCTGACTTCACCCTGGACCTCTGGGCGCCGGGCGACGAGACGCGCCGTGAAAGCAAATCGCCCGCCGAGCTGATGCAGGAGGCCAATCGCTGGCTGGCCCGCTGCGAGGCGATCGTACGCCGTCCGCTTCCACCGCGCCCCGTCCGAGAGGTGGCCGAGACAGTGGTCGCGCCGCCGCCGCGTCCCGCTGCCCCCATCGCGCCGATCGAGCCGGAAGCGGAGGACGACGATCTCCATCCGCCGCCGCCGCCCCTGCCGGATACGCCGCCGCCATTGGCGCGGCGCTCATCGTTCGACGACGCGCGGCGACCACTGACCTCGCGGCCTGGATCCCGCCCTGCGCCGCCGCCCATCGAGCGGGAACCCGACATGTTCGAGGACCCGCCCTGGGACGATGATGAGTCTGCGTCGCCTGTCAGTCCCCCCGTCAGCCACCCGCAGCCGACCTATCAGCCAGTCTCGAAAGCGCGGCGGGAAACCCACAGCGATCAGGACGAGTTGCCGTTCGATCTCGACGAGGACTGACAGCGCCTCAGCGTCCGGTCTCGACGGCGATCCAGATCGCGGTGGCCACCAAGGCCACGGCGAAGAGCCTGCGGGTTCTGGGGCTGGAGCCCTCGAGGATCAAACGCCGCGCCAAGCCGTCTGAAGACAGAACGATCGCGCCGTGAACCGCGATGCTTACGGCGATGTGGGCCCCGCCCAAGATCAGGGCCTGGACAGTCGGCGAGGCATGGCCGGTCTGGATGAAGCCTGGCAAGAGCGTCACGTAGAACAAGGCGGCTTTGGGGTTGAGCAGGTTCGCCACCAGCCCGCGTCGGAAGTGGATCCACGCCCGCCCGTCCTCGCCTTGAAAATCGGTCGGCTTCTCACCGCGCCAGGCGTCGAACGCCAGCCAGAAGATATAGGCGACCCCCGCCCAGCGAAGGACTTCATAGAGCGGGCGGTTAAAGCGGAGAATCTCTGTCAGCCCCGCCACCGAGGCCAGCATGTAGACCAGAAGGCCCGCCGTGATCCCGGCGATCGTCACAACTCCGGCGCGGCGCCCCTCAACCGCCGAAAGGCCCGCCAGGTAGCCCATGTTCGGCCCCGGCGTGAGCTCGATCAGGACAATCGCCAACAGGAACGGCGCGATCGCGGCGGGATCGACGGGCCAGGCGGCGTGCGGCAAACAGACTCTCCTGAAACGCGGCGCTCAACATCAACGATGATCGCCGTTCGGGCGCCCAGGCTCTGGCGAGAGGGCGGCGAACGGGCTTACCGTGAACGGACAAGTGGGGGAACACGACAAGATGGATAGACGGCAGTTTCTGTTCGGCGCTGCGGCCTCGGCCCCGCTGTGGGGCGCGACGGCGGCCTTCTCCGCGACGCCAGGCGTTGGCGATGCGGAACTTCGTGCGCTGCTCGACACCTTCTGGAACGCAGATCTCGACGCTGCGCCAGAAATGGCCACCACCCGCGGCCTGGACGTCGGCTCCCGAGCGGGCCAGCGCAGCAAGCTGAACGACGCCTCGCGCGCCGGTCGCAACGCCTGGATCACCGCGCGCAAGGAACGCCTGGCCGCCCTGGCGCGGGTGGCGCCGGAACGGCTGTCGCCCGAGGCCCGTATCGATCTGGAGGTCGCCACCTACGCCTATCGCCGCGCCGTCGACGGCGGCGTGAAGTATGACTTCGGCGAAGGTCAGGCCGGCTTCGGCTATGCGCCCTATTCGCCCTACGTACTGAGCCAGTTGACCGGGTCCTATCAGACGATCCCGGACTTCCTCGACTCCCGCCATCCGGTGCGTACCTCGGACGACGCCGAGGCCTACCTCTCGCGCCTCCAGGCCTACGCCGTCGCGCTCGACGCGAACACCGAGGCCCTGGCGCTGGACGTCGCCAAGGGCGTCCTGGCCCCCGACTTCGCCCTCGACGCGGGTCTCGCCCAACTCCGCCGGCAGCGCGCGGCCAGCGCGGCGGAGGCCAGCGTGACCCGCTCGATCGCGAGCCGCGCCGCCAAGGCCGGGCTTGCGGGCGACTGGGCCGGGCGCGCCGCCGCGATCGTCAGCGCCGCCGTGCATCCCGCCCTGGACCGCCAGATCGCGGCGCTGGAAGCCGCCCGCGCCAAGGCCAAGGGTGACGCCGGCGTCTGGAAACTGCCCGACGGTGACGCCTTCTACGCCGACGCCCTGGCCTTCCAGACGACCACGCGCCGCACACCTGACGAGGTGCATCGTCTGGGCCTCGAGCAGGTCGCCGAACTGGAAGCCCAGATCGACGCGCGCCTGCGGCGGCTGGGCCTGACCGACGGAACCGTGGCTCAGCGACTCACGGCGCTGTCAGCCCGTGCGGACCAGCAGTACGCCAACACCGACGCGGGCCGCGCCCAGCTGCTGGCGGATCTCAACGCCCAGACCGCCGCGATCCGGGCCCGTATGGGAACGGTTTTCAAGACCCTCCCCGCCGCGCCGGTGGAGATCGTCCGCGTGCCGCCGGAGATCGAGGACGGCGCGCCGAACGGCTACGCCCAGGCGCCGGCGCTCGACGGTTCGCGACCCGGCCGCTTCTATATCAACCTCAAGGACACGGCCGAGTGGCCCAAGTTCAACCTGCCGACCCTGACCTATCATGAGGCCCTTCCCGGTCACGTCTGGCAGGGGTCTATCTCCCTGGGCTCGCAGCAGATCCCCATGTTGCGTCGCGCCGGCATGGGCTTTGCGGCCTATGGTGAGGGCTGGGCGCTTTATGCTGAGCAGTTAGCGGCCGAGATGGGCGTCTATGAGGGCGATCCGCTCGGCGAGATCGGCTACTTGCAGTCGCTGCAGTTCCGCGCGGTGCGACTGGTCGTGGATACAGGCCTGCACTTCAAACGCTGGAGCCGCGCCCAGGCCACTGACTATATGGTCAGCCAAACGGGCATGCCGCGCGCCCGCGTCCAGCGCGAGATCGACCGCTATTGCATCTGGCCGGGCCAAGCCTGCAGCTACAAAATCGGCCACGTCGAGTGGGTGAGGCTGCGCGAACAGGCCCAAAAGCGGGCCGGCGCGCGCTTCGACCTGAAGACCTTCCACGACGTCCTGCTGCAGGGGCCCATGCCACTGGTCGTGCTGGAGCAGACCCTGGCGAGGATGTTCCCCGCCTGACGGCGGCGCTTTCGTCGGTCGAGCGGTCTCTAGCCCTCGACCGACTGCTCGACCGCCAGCGCCAGATCCAGCGCCCGCGCGGCCTCCTCGCCGGTCACGACCGGACGGGACGCTTGGCCGCGCACCGCCGCCAGGAAACCCGCCACCGACAGGCCCAGCGGATCCTTGCCCGCCGGGGTCTCGGTGAAGTTTTCGATCAGCGGATAGGGCGTGGTGTTGCGGAAGGTGCGCTGGAGGAAGTCGATCTCGACCTCGCCCGAGGGGTAGACGACCTTCATGGTCCGCTCGCGGGCCTCGGCGACGCGCGAGCTGTCGAAGACGGCGGTGAAGCCGTTGTCGAAGGTCGCCTCGGCCTTAACCCAGTCCAGCGAGGTCGAGCGGGTGATCGCCCCCTCGCCTTCCACCGCGATCGGCTGGCCGTCGCAAAGCGCCAGGGCCAGGTCGATGTCGTGGATCATCAGGTCCAGCACCACCGAGACGTCGAGATTGCGGTCTGATGGCGTGCCACGCCGCACGGCTTCCAGCCGCAGAGGCTGCTCGGGGATGTCCAGCAGGCCCATAGCCTGGAACACAACCCGCTCCTGGTGGCCACACGCCAGCGGCACGCCGGCCTTGGCGGCCGCAGCGACCATCTTGTCGGCGTCGTCGGGCGATACCGCCAAAGGCTTTTCCGAATAGACCGGCTTACCCGCCTTCAGCGCGGCCAGAGCCGGGGCGGCATGGTGGACGGCCGGCGCGGCGACCGTGACCACATCGACCGCCGCGAGGAACGCGTCCATGTCGTCATAGCCCTGCGCGCCCAGTGGTTCAGCCAGCGCCTTGGCGCGCGCCAGATCGATATCGAACACGCCGACCAGGGTCACGCCGTCCAATTCGACGTACTTCTTGGCGTGGTAGCCGCCGAACACACCGGCGCCGACAACGCCCGCTTTCAGAGTCTGGGTCATGGGCCGCTGTCTAGCGCGCTTCGAGGCCGCTTAGAAGCACTGGTGACTTGCGTAAGGGCGCGCTAAACAGTCGTTTAAATTTGCAACACTTGGCCAAGCCAAGGCAGGGAGGACCCCCATGACCACCTCGCGCGAGATCCGCCTGAAAGCCCGTCCCGTCGGCATGCCGAAGGATTCCGACTTCGAGCTGGCCACCGTCGAGCTGCCCGCCCCCGGCGACGGCGAAATCCAGGTCAAGAACCTGTGGATGTCGGTCGATCCCTACATGCGCGGCCGCATGTATGACCGTCCCAGCTACGTCCCGCCCTTCCAACTGGGTGAAGCTCTGCAGGGCGGCGCGATCGGCGAGGTGATCGCCTCCAACGACCCGGACTTCAAGCCGGGGGACATCGTCAGCTCGATGTTCGGCTGGCGCGAGGCCTACAACGCTCATCCCAAGTCGCTGGCCGCCGCCGGCATGGGCGCCATCACCAAGATCGAGACCCACGGCATCCCGCCCCAGGCGTTTCTGGGCGTGGCCGGCATGCCGGGCATGACCGCCTATGCAGGCCTCCTGCGCGTCGCGGCGCTGAAGGACGGCGATGTAGTGTTCGTGTCGGCCGCCGCCGGCGCCGTCGGCTCGATCGTCTGCCAGATCGCCAAGCTGAAGGGCCACACGGTGATCGGTTCGGCCGGCGGCCCCGAAAAGGTGGCGTTCCTGAAGTCGATCGGCGTCGACCACGTGATCGACTACAAGGCCACCCCCGACGTGGTCGCCGAACTGGCCAAGGTCGCGCCCAAGGGTATCGACGTCTATTTCGAGAACGTCGGCGGCGTGCACCTGGAAGCGGCCATCAACTCGGCCCGCCCGTTCGCCCGTTTCGCGCTGTGCGGCATGATCTCGCAATACAACGAGACCAGTAAGCCGGAAGGCCCGTCGAACATCATCCTGGCCGTCGGCAAGAGCCTGCGCCTGGAGGGCTTCATCGTCTCCAACCACTTCGACCTCTATCCGCAGTTCGCCAAGGACATGTCCGAGTGGATCAAGGCGGGGAAGATCACCTGGAAAGAAACGGTCGAGGACGGCGTCGATCGGGCGCCGAACGCGTTCTTGAAGCTCTTCACCGGTGAGAACCTCGGCAAGATGCTGGTCAAGCTGGGCTAACGCTCATTTCGGCAGGTCTCCCCCCCGCGGCGAGGCCAACCATACTTTACAAACCGGACGGGCGGCTGGATCACCAGCCGCCCGTTCTTGTTCAGGGCTGCGCGCGAAGCTCGGCGATTTCCAGTCCCTGCGGGGTCTTCTTGAACGCGAAGGCGACGCGCGATCCAGGCGCGATAGGCGCTTCGGCCAGGACATCTGCATAGACCCTGAAACGATCCCGGCCGGGCTTGAGACCGGCAGCGCTCGCGCCGTCGTGATCGAGCGTGAGAATCTGGCCCTCAAGACTGGCTACGACGCCCTGCGAGTCGTAGCTCGGGAGGTCCACGGTGGATGAAACAGCCTCTGCAACGCTGTTTTCCGAACGCGTGTTGGGGGAATCGTTCCCGCAGGCGGCGAGACCCAGAAGCGCAAGGGCGAACATAATAACATGAAATTTCATATACTTACCCATTCCCCTGAACACGACGCGCGATCACTTTGGCCTGCAGCGTCACGAAATCTTCTCGCAACTGCGAAATCCGCGTGATTTCCGGTAGCGAATTTGTGATCGAAGTTTTACTGTAGAGACACCGGCGGCTCTCCACGCCGGTATCATCCGTCGCGAAGCGCCAAAAGACGCCTGCCGGTTCCCTAGCGAACCCATCGGCAAGCGAAAAGGCCCCCCGACGGAAGACGCGCGCGGAGAGAGCCCGGCCCGCCGGAAAAGTCCGAGATCTGACGATATGAGCGATCGCTCCAGCCTCTTCGATGTGCGCTCCTCCACGAGCGTGAGCCTCGATCAGGTCGTTCGCCGTGACACGGTCGAGATTCCGGATGAGGCGGCTCTGGCCATGCCGGTGCAGCCGCTCAGCTTCTGGCAGGGCGGCGCCCGACGCGCCACCGCGCTGACCCAGGACATGAACCTGCGCCGCTGGATGCTGGGTCTGATGACCATCGCCATGGGCGTCGCGGGCTGGAAGGCCTCGTTCGACACCATCGCGCTCGGCGGCGTGACCCGCCTTGAAGCCGTGGTTCTGACGCTTCTGGCGCCGCTGTTCCTGGCCCTGTCGCTGTGGTTCTGCACGGCGCTCATCGGTTTCGTGGTCCTTATGGGCCGGCCGAAGGACCCGCTCGGCATCGACAGCGAAGCGCCGATGCCCAAGCTGCACACGCGCACCGCCATCCTGATGCCGGTCTACAACGAGGACGCGGCGGCGGTGTTCGCCCGCCTGCGCGCCATGGACGCCTCGATCGCCGAGACCGGCGCGGCGCGCAACTTCGACATTTTCGTGATCAGCGACACCCGCGACGCGCAGGTGGCCCTGGCCGAGCAGGCCTGCTTCGCGCGCTTCCGTCGCGAAGCCAACTGCAACGTCTACTACCGCATCCGCAAGGAAAACACGGGCCGCAAGGCCGGCAATGTCGCCGACTGGGTCAGCCGCTGGGGCAGCGCCTACGAGCACATGCTGGTGCTGGACGCCGACAGCCTGATGACCGGCGACGCCATGGTGCGCCTGGCCGACGCCATGGAGCGTCACCCCGGGGCGGGTCTGATCCAGACCATGCCGATGATCATCAACGGCCAGACGATCTTCGCCCGCACGCTGCAGTTCGCCACGCGCCTCTATGGCCGCGTCGCCTGGACGGGTCTGGCCTGGTGGTCGGGTTCGGAAAGCTCGTTCTGGGGCCACAACGCGATCGTGCGCACCCGCGCCTTCGCCGAGACTTGCGGCCTGCCGCATCTGCCGGGCCCCAAGCCCTTCGGCGGCGAGGTGATGAGCCACGACGCCCTGGAAAGCGCCCTGCTCCGCCGCGGCGGCTGGAGCGTGCACCTGGCGCCCTATCTCGACGGTTCCTACGAAGAGAGCCCCTCCAACCTGCTCGACTTCGCCACCCGTGACCGTCGCTGGTGCCGGGGTAACATCCAGCACGTGCCGCTGATCGCCCTCCCAGGCCTGCACTGGATGAGCCGCATGCACCTGGTGATCGGCGTGCTGAGCTACGCCCTGTCTCCGCTGTGGTTCTTCTGTCTGTCGGCCGGCCTGATCTCTCGCGCCCTGATGCCCGAGCTCAAGAAGGCCGCCTTCACCATGGCCGACCTGAAGGCCGCCGCGCACGCCCTGATCGACTGGAGCGAAATCCAGGCGACGGCCTGGGCGATGATCATCACCTTCGTGCTGCTGTTCGGGCCCAAGATCCTCGGCGCCATCCTGGTGCTGGCCCGCAAGGGCGAGGTGAAGGGCTTTGGCGGCAAGCGCCGCATGGCCGCCGGCCTGGGCGTCGAAATGCTGCTGTCGGCTCTGGTCGCGCCGATGCTGATGTTCACCCAGACCCGCGCCATCGTGGAAATCCTGGCCGGCAAGGTCGGCGGCTGGGCGGCGCAACGCCGCGACGCCGACAAGGTCGACTTCAAGGAAGCCTGGGCCGCCATGGGCTGGATCAGCCTGTCGGGCCTGATCCTGGCCGCCTCGTTCTGGTTCACGCCGGACCTGCTGACCGCCACCGCGCCGATCCTGGCCGGCCTGGTCCTGGCCGTGCCTCTGACCATGCTGGGCGCGCACAAGGTGGCCGGCCTGAAGCTGAAGGCCAACGGCCTGTTCATGACGCCGGAAGAGCGCCGCCCGCCGGCCATCGTCCGCGCCGCCGTGGGCGCGGCCTGCGAGCCGCCGATCCGCTGGTTCGCCCGGAACGGTCGCCCGATCGGCCCGACGACCAAGATCCGCGACGCGGCCTAATCCACGGGTAAAGCGTCGATCCGACTGGTCCTCAAAGGCCCGGAGCGGTAGAAGCGCGGCTTCGTTTGTTTTTTCGGAGCCGGGTGCCGTGTCGCGTCTGTTCAGCGCCTATGTGATCGTCGATTGGAGCGCGGCGGCCAAGCCGACCACGGGCGCGGACTCCATCTGGATCGGCGTGCTCAAGCGTGACGTCCGCTTCCGCCTGAGCTTCGAGAGCTACAACCCGGCGACGCGCGGCGAGGCCGAGACGAAGCTGGCCGCCATCCTGGACGACCTGAAAAAGCGTGGCGAGCGCGCCCTAGTGGGTTTCGACTTCCCGCTCGGCTTCCCGCGCGGCCTGGCGCAAGCCCTGGCGCTGCCGGGCGAAACGCCCTGGCGCGCGGTCTGGGACCAACTGGCCAAGATGGTCAAGGACAAGGCCGACAACACCAACAACCGCTTTGGCGTGGGCTCGGAAATCAACCGTCGCCTGACGGGCGGCCCGTTCCCCTTCTGGGGCTGCCCGCCCAAGGACGCCCTGACCACGCTGCAGCCCAAGCGCCCCCGCGAGCACGGTCCCGACGACCTGCCCGAGTTCCGCTACGCCGATCAGGCCGCCAAGGGCGCGCATTCGATCTGGAAGCTCTACTACAACGGCTCGGTCGGCGGTCAGGCGATCATGGGCATCCCGGCCGTGCGCCGTCTGAAGGACGCCCGGGGCGACGCCGTTCGGGTCTGGCCGTTCGAGACGGGCTTCAAGGCCCTGACGGACGCCGATCTGGAGGGCGTCGAGGTGGTGGTGGCTGAGGTTTATCCCTCGCTGCTCAAGCCCACGCCGGCGCCGGGCGAGGTCAAGGACCTGGCCCAGGTCCGCAGCCTAGCCGAGCACTTCGCCAAGCTGGACGAAGCCGGCAAGCTGGGGACTTCGTTCGACGCGCCAAAGAGCCTCGCCGAAGACGCCCTGGCGGCGGCGGCGACCGAGGAAGGCTGGATCCTGGGGGCCTAGGCCGCCCCCTGCGCCGCCTTCCGGTCCCGCCAGTCCAGCATCCGGAACCGCATCAGCAGGAACCCGGCCGCCAGGAAGCTGGTCACAATGATCGAGACCAGCACGCCGTTCAGGCCCATGCCCTTGGGGATCGCCAGCCACCAAGCCAGCGGCCCCATGACCAGGGCGTAGCTGATCAGGTGGGTGATGGTCGGAACCCAGACCTCGCCGCGCGCGCGCAGCGCCTGGGCCGCGACCACCTGCACCGCGTCGGGCGCGAAGAACAGGCAAGCCAACACCAGGGCCGGCAGGATCAGCGCCAGAGCGGCAGGGTCGGTCGTATAGGCCAGGGCGACCCAGTGCTTGGTCGGGTATAGCAGCAGGCCGAACAGCACGCCGATCACGCCGATCACCGCAAAGGCGATCCAGCCGGCGCGGGTCATGCCCGCCGGGTCGCGCGCGCCATAGGCTCGCCCCACCATCACCGCCGTAGCCGAGGCCACGCCCAGCGGCACCATGAAGATGATCGCCGAGACGTTCAGCACTACCGTATAGGCGGCCACCGCGAGGGCGCTGATCCAGCCGCAGATCAGGTTCATGCCCGCAAAGGCCGAGACCTCGAAGAAGTTGGACGCCCCGGCGCCATAGCCGATGCGGCGCTGCTCGATCTCGGCAGGTCGGTCGCGAGCGGGCTTGTCGAACACGCCGAGCTCGCGCGCCTCCTTCATGCGGAGGACGAAGATCGCCAGCGCCAGCGCCAGGGCCGTTCGCGCGATGAAGGTCGCCCAGGCGCCGCCCACCGCGCCCAGCGCCGGCAGTCCCAGAACGCCCGGCACCAGCAGCAGGTTGGCGCCCAGGTTCACGACATTGGCCAACCACATCATCGCCGCGCCTGGTCCTGGCCTTGAGAGCCCCTCCAGCCAGAACGTCAGAACCACCGAGATCGCATAGACCGGCAGGGACAGCGAAAAGACGATCAGCGGCAGGGTCGCGCCCTCGGCGAGGCCATCCTTCAAGCCCATGGCCTGCAGGAACATGGGTCCCAGCAGCGCCAGCAGAGCCATCGACCCAAAGCCCAGCCAGCCCGCGTAAACGAGCCCTCGCCGCAGCACCGCGCCGGTCTCATGCGGATTGCCCGCCCCCATCGCGCGCGCGGTCATCACCTGCACGCCCACCAGAAGGCCGACCGTCGCGGTCACGAACACCGAAGACGGCGCCCAGGCCATGGCGTGATAGCCAAGCTGCTGCGCCGAGAAATGGCCGACCACGATCGCGTCGGTCAGGCCCATCACCATGATGCCCAGGCGCGACAGCACGACCGGCCCCGCCAGGCGGAGCAGTTCAATCAGATCGGTCATAATGGGGCCGCGCGGCCGCTCCGGAAGGAGCGCCGTTCCGGCCGCGTCACGCGGCATGGTCGTCACCACTGTCAAAGAAGGGGCGCAAGGTGGCCCATGCCCGTTTTCCGGGCAACCCGCATTTAGCTGTGCTTGGCGCGACGCGCCAGCCTCGGCCCCGCGAACCCGTAAGGTCGGGTGGCGGTTTCAGCGGCTAGTGCGGCCACACCTCGCTGAGAACCTTGGCTTGACCGTCCTTGAAGCTGACCTCCATCGACGGATCCTTCGGTTTGCCCGCGGCGAAAAGCTCGTAGATGACCATGCCGTCGTTCTGCTTGCTTTCGATCACCCGCACCGGCGTGATGGCCTTGCCCGACGCTGCGGCGGCGTCTCGAACGGCCTTGGGCGCATCGCTCCAGGCGATGTCACGCTGGGTCTCGACGATCGTCCAGGCGCCGTCCTTCTCCAGCAGGTCGAACTCGATCTCCGAACCATCCGGCATCACGCCCTCCACGTCGAAATAGCGGCGGTTCTCGCGTTCCTTCAGCTCGGCTTCCTTGATGGTCATGGCCGGGGCGGCGCCCTTGACGACGGCGACGACGGCCGCCGGCAGATCCTTGGCGGCGACCGGGGTGATCTTGGTCTCAACGGAGGTCTGGGCGAGCGCGAGAACCGAGATGAGAAGCGGGACCATGGGGATCTCCTCGTGGAACGGGCCGGCGACCATAGCCGTCATCTCGGCCGAAAACGATGCAAAGGCGGTATCGCAGACGCATGCTATTCGATCCACCGCCCATGGAGTCGCCATCATGCCCCGCCGCGTCGCACTCGTGTCCCTGCTCGTCGCCGACTATGACGAGGCGATCGCCTTCTATGTCGGCAAGCTGGGCTTCTCTCTGGTCGAGGACACCGACATGGGCCACGGCAAGCGATGGGTGGTCGTGTCGCCCGGCGGCGACGGGACCCAGTTTCTGCTCGCCCGCGCCGTCGGCGAACAGGCAGAGGCGATCGGCCGCCAGGGCGGCGGACGAGTGTGGCTGTTCCTGCACACGGACGATTTCGCCGGCGACCATGCGCGCATGAGTCAGGCCGGCGTTCGGTTCCTGGAGGAACCCCGTCACGAAGCCTATGGCACGGTCGTTGTATTCGAGGACCTGTCGGGCAATCGTTGGGACCTGATGCAACCCAAGGCCTGAGATCACCATGTTCCGACTCCTGACCCTGGTCGCGCTGGTGACCGCCCTCGCCTGCTCAACCGTGCAGGCTGTGCAGGCCGAGCCCAAGATCCGCGTGCTCTATCTGGGCCAATCGGTCGGATGGCGACATGCCCCGGTGACGCGCCCCCACAACAGCAACGGACCGACGCCCTCAGAGGTGGCCCTCGCCGAGATCGGCGGCCAGAGCGGGGCCTTCAGCGTGGAGTCGACGCAGGACGCCCGCGACATCACGCCGGAAAAGCTCAAGACGATCGACGTGCTGGTTTTCTACACCACGGGTGAGCTTCCGATCTCGGCCGAGACCTGGCAGGCGATCCAAGGCTGGATCGAAAGCGGCAAGGGCGGCTTCGTGGGCCTGCACAGCGCCACCGACACCCACTGGGACTATTCGGGGCCGGGCCAGACCTATACCGCCTTCATCAACGGCAGGTTCGCCGGTCACCCCTGGACGCAGGGCGCGCCGCTCACCATCCAGTCGCTCGGCGGCCAAAGTCCGGTCAACAGGGCCTGGCCAAGCCGCTTCGCCTACGCGGAAGAGATCTATCAGTACTCGGACTATGACCCGAAGAAGGTCCGGGTGCTGCAGGCGCTGGACTTCACCGAGACGCCGTTGAAGCGACCCTGGTTCGTGCCGGTCACCTGGACCCGACAGATCGGCAAGGGCCGGCTGTTCTACTCCAATCTTGGCCATACCCCCAGCACCTGGAACGACGCGCGCTACCGCGACCAGATCCTGGACGCGATCCGCTGGACCGCCCATCGTCTCCCCGGCTCGGCGACGCCGAACCCCGAGGAACAGGCGCTGTGGGCCTTGCGGTCTCTGCTGGCCTTCGAAAATCGGCCGCGGGCCGACGTCGAGACACGAATGGCCAGGCTGGCCAGGGCCGACAGGATCTGGCTGCTGGACGCCGCCACCCGCACGGCTGCGCTCCGCCCGCTCTGGCCGGAGAAGCCCGAAAGCGACAAGAGCGCTTTCGAGACGGCCTATCGCGCTCTTCTCGCCGACGTGCTCGCCCGCTCAGAGCCTTAAGGCGTCGCCTCGTCCGTCCCGAACGCTTCGGCCGCGTAGGTCCGGAGCTGAGCGGCGATGTCGTCGGGCCAGCTATCGATCTGCGTTTCGAACCCCGCGTCGTCGCCCGCATAAAGGCTGCGCATGGCCTCTTCGAAGCCGGGCAGATCGCCCGCCATGGCGGAGGCGAAGCGATAGGCCGCGTCCCGCGAGGCGCGGATGCGGTCCGGCCCCTCGGCGGCGCGACGTGCGGCCTCGACCAGCTTTCTCAGCGCCACGGACGCGCCGCCGGGCTGGGCGGCGAGCCAGTCCCAATGTCGGGGCAGCAAGGTCACTTCACGGGCGACGACGCCCAGCTTGGGTCGACCGCGTCCGCGCGGCGCTTCGCCTTCCGGCGCGAACCGCGCCTTCAGGGCTGCCGGACCGCCACTGAGATCGAAATCGACCGATCGCCCCTGGGGATCAAAGATCAGGACGTCCGCCTCGGTCGACAGCGCCTGGGCCGCCAGAGCCGCCTCAAGCCGCGAGCCCGCCGCGACGCGACGTGCTGCGTGGAAGACTACAAACCGCTCGTCCATCAGTTCAGCCCCCGGGCGCCGAGGGCCCCTATCCAATAGCCGCGCCGATCCTTGAGGCGCGAGGCGCGGCCGAATGCATCGAGTCCCTCGACGTCGATACCTTCGATCGCTTCGAAGGCGAAGGCGTCGGCGCCATGGGCGTTCCATGCCGCCTGGAGGCTAGGTTCGCGGTGCGATCCTAGACGCAGGGAGAACCAGATCCCGTTCTGCCGCGTGGAAAGGTCTGGCGTCGCGCCGACCCACACCTCGCCGGTCGTCTCGCAGCGGATCGCGTACACGCCGCTTTCGACCTTGCGTTCTTTGTAAGCGCGCCGCAGCGCGTCGCGTCCGGACATAGCGAACCTCCTGGCGCGCTATTTACCCGGATAAAATATAAAGTCAATATTACCCGGGTGATTATGCCGGAATGGGCCGGTAGGAGATGTAGCCCCGCTCGACCATGCGGCGGGTGGCCTCATAGACGGCGGTCAGCTCTTCGTAGGTCAGCCTTAGATGAGCCAGACGCGCCAACTGACCTTCGGAAAGTGTTGCGCCGCCCTCGGCCATCTGAGCCGCCTCGCTCACCCATTTGGCGCGCGCGGTTGCGGCCGCCACGGCCAAGCGCTGGAACTGACCGCCTTCCACCTTGGGGAAGGTCGCGCCCAGCACCGCCTTGTTGGAAGCGTATGCGGTGTAGTCGATCTGTTCGAGGTAGCCACGCAACCGGCGCTGGACTTGAGGGTCCACGTCAGTGGGTTCGAAGTGGTCGCCTGTACGGCGCGTACTGGAAGTCATGGTCGCCATGACGGCCTCCGATCCGGCCGAAAATCGGCCGCTCAGACCTTCAGTCTGCGCCGCAGTGCTTAAGGACGGGTTGAGAGCGCGAAGGCGCTCCCGCCCGGCTAGAGCCCTTTCAGATCTGATTGGCCCGATCAAATCCGATGAAAAGTCATCTATTACAGTGTCTTATAGCGGTCTTTGATCCGATCACCGCTTGACGCTGATCGAAGAACGCTCTCGGCGCGCAAGGCTTAGGAGGGTGCGACCAAAGCGCACGAACGCGCTCTAGGGCCTACTTCTAGAGTTGCTTGCGGAAGCCCAGTCGCACCGTGCGGCCCAGCGGGTCGAGATAGTCGCGCTGGTAGGCCTGCGGCGTTACGCCATTCTGGTCACGCACCGTCTGCTTGGCGTCGAATACGTTCTCGAAGTTCAGCGAGACCTGCGCGCCCTTGAGGATCGGATACTTGTCGACCATCGCCTTGCGCGCAGGGGCGTTGAAGCTGGCGAAGAAGCTCACGCCCAGGGTGGCGAGATCCGAGAAGTACAGCGTCTGGCCGCCGGTGGCCCCACCGTTCACCCAGGTTGAGTCCTTCCAGGTTCCGTTGAAGCGCATGCCAAGGCCGTCCTTGAAGTAGCCGCCCTGCACCTGCACCTCGTGACGGGCCTGGCCGGTGCGCGAACTGATCGCCGCGCCGTCCAGCTGGTCCAGAACGGGCAGGCCCTCGCGGGTGGTCAGCTCGTCCGTCAGGCGCCAGGTGTGATAGACCGACAGCTGCAACATGCCCTGCCCCGGCCGCATCATGCCGCCCGGCCCGCCGGGGCCCATCATGCCCCCGCCCCCAGGACCGCCCGGGCCGCCGAAGCGCATCATGCCGCCCATGCCGCCGCCTGGACCGCCGCCCATGCGCCCGACGCCCATACCGCCCGGCCCGCCGGGCCCCGCCGCCGCGCCCGGCGTCGGCTTGCCGACGGGCCTGAACAGGTTGAAGCCCCAGCGAATATCCTCGCGTTCGGCGCTCGCGAAGTTCACCGGGCGGGCGTCGATCGCCACCAAGCGACCGGTGGCGTCCCGCGTGAAGCGTTCCGGGAAGGCGCGCTCCAGATCCGGCGTAATGGCCGGGAAGCTGGAGATCACGTTGCTGGTCTCGGCGCGGGTGTAGGTCGCGTTGAAGGTCAGCTCGACCTTTTCCAGCGGCTTGTAGTTGACCTGGAACTTCGAGACCTTGCGATTGTCGTTGCGCAGGTTCGGGTTGCCGCCGTCGGTGCGGGTGATCTGCACGGTCTGCCCCGTGTTGAAATCGAACACCACGACGTTCGGCGTCACCACCAGCGGATCGTTGATCTGATTGGTAGAGGGCGCGCCCTCCTCGTCCGTGAAGCTGGCGATCAGGCTGAGCGGCTTGATCGGCGTCCAGTTCAGCCCTGCGCCAAGGGTGGTCAGGCCGCCGAGGTCGGAGAGGTCCTCATAGCCTGCGTTAAAGTTGGCCGAGAGATCGCCGACCTTGGCCAGCACGCCATTGCGGGTGCTGGTCAGCGGCAGCGTGAAGCTGCTCTGAACGTTCTGCCGGTTGCGCGTGACGTCGCGCTCGGTGCTGACGCCCGAGCGGACGGTCTTGGAGTCCAGCGCACGGGTGTCCGCGCCGATCTTGAAGCTGGTCTGGACCCCACCGGCCGGCAGCTGGAACAGATTGCCGTTCAGCACAAACTCGGCGCTCGCAGAGGTCGAGACCGAGTGAGCCGTGTCCGGCGCGACGCTCTTGTAGAGATTGGAGGCGATCGGTCCGAACGGATTGACGCTGGGATCGCCGGCCGTCACTGCGGCTTGGAACGCCGAAGCGTCGAGGCCGCGCCCCGTGGTGGTGTCGGTCGTTGTGCGGTCGATATCGCTCGTCAGGGTCCAGCGCCAGTCTTTCACCCGCCCGTTGGCCGCCATGCTGACCTGCGTGCGCAGGACATCGGTCTCCCGCGCCAGCGCCCCGGGCGCGTTGATATAGCGATAGCCGGTCACCGCCTGCGAAAACGGCGAGAAGGGGCTACCCGCCGGCAAGGTGAACCGCACGCCCGGAAGGCCCAACAGCGCCTGGCTTTTGGTGTCTTCGAGATTTCCGCTGATCGTCAGCTGGGTGGTCTTGTTCAGATCACGGCTGATCGAGCCGCGCAGGGTGGCGCGCTCTGACTTGGAGATCAGGGAACGGCTCGCGGTCAGGTCGTCGGTGTTGTAGCGGCCCGCCAGGGGCGAGAAGGCCGAAAGCCCGACCCTTCCGGCCTGGGCGGCGTCTGGAACGCCCGCGATCTTGACCAATCCGCCGCTGGCGGCGGAGAGCGCGGGATCAATCTCCCCTCCGTTCAGGCCACTGATGTTGCCGACCAGATCATAGGGCTGGCCGTCTGGGGCGCGCACGATGTTGCGGTCGTTTTCCAGCAGGTAGGGGTCCCGCTGAACCTGCAGATCCAGGTTCCAGCGCTTGTCGCCGTCGATACGCACCCGATTGCCGCCGCCGCTCAGCGTCGTGCGGCCGCCGTCCGTGGCGACCGTGGCCGCCGCCTGGGCCGTGGTGGCGTTGTAGTTCTTCTTCAGGATGATGTTCACGACCCGCTGATCGGCCTTGTAGCCGTAGCTCAGCGCGACCTCTTCGGGCAGCACCTGGAAGCGCTCGATCGCTTCGGGCGGGACGCCCTGAATCTCCTGGAAGCCCGAAATGCGGCGGCCGTTGATCAACAGAACCGGCCCGCCACCGCCGCCATCGCGCCCTCGGGTGCTGGCGGTCTGCGGGGTCAGAAGCGTCAGGAGCTCACCGATGCTGTTGGCGCCGAAGCTCTTGATCTCCTCCTCGTTCAGCTCGATCTCGGGCTCGATATTCCCCTCGACCTTGCCCCGGGGATCGGCCTGGATGGTCAGACCTTCGACCTCATTGGGGCCTTCGTCCTTGACCTTTGCTGTCTTCTGGTCGCCTTCCGCAATCATCACCGGCGGCTCAGCAGGCGTCGCCGCCGAGGTCGCGGCAGGATCGAGCGAGACGGCGGCCAGCCCGTAGAGCAGCACGGTCGAAAGGGTCATTCAGCCCACAGAAGCATGAGTTTCAAACGACGCCGACGCAAACGGCGCCAACGCTGGGTTGTCGCTCCTTACGGCCCGGCGGAGAGCACCGCAACAGCCTTGGAGAGCCAGCACAGCTATTGCAGCAGAAAGCACACAGGGGTGTGTCCCAATCCGCGCCAAATGCGGCCTAGGCTTTGAAAAATAGACATATTCGACATGTGCGAGTGTGCAACACGACACGATGTTTCAGGCGAGAAACAAACCCGGCGCTCGGACTCTGCGCGCACCCCTCGTAAACGCTGCAAGACCGCATCTGACGCCCCTTTCAGAGGCCAGATCACAATCTTTGCGCGCAAATTCCTGGAGCCTCTCCGGATCGCGCCACACGTCGTGATTCAAAACAGAAGGTCAGCGAGTCGCGCCCGCTGCGGCGCCCTCGCGGATTGTCGCGAACAGGCTGGACAAGGCCTTGGCGTGACCGCCCATCAGGTCGCTATCTGGAAACACCGCCATTGGAACGGTCGGCGCCAGTCCGCGCCCTTCCAGATCCCGGCCGTCCGCCGTGCGATAGAGCTCCGCCGGCAGGGCCAGAGTCCAACCATTGGGCAGGGGCTTGGGCAGCTGGTCGGAGAACGCCCCACGCGTCGTCCCACCCACCAGGGTGACGTTCGGCAACGCCTTCATCATCAGGGCGAAAGTCTCGCCCGCGCTGACCGTGATGTCACTGGTGACCACATAGACCGGACCGGTAAAGCCAACCGCACCGGACGGCTCGACCTTGATCACCTGCGGCGGGGCCTTCGCGCCCACCGGAACCTTGGCATAGGCCACACGGGGTTGAGCGGTGAACCGCGCCGCGATCCTTCGGCTGATGACGTCGTATCCGCCCCGATTGTTGCTGACATCGACCACCACCGCCCTGGCGCCGACGAAGGCGCTGAGGGCTTCATCGAGGGCAGCGTCCAGCGGTCGCGGATCGTCCGGCGCGGCGTTGCGGGCGAACGCGCCCATAGTCAGGACATTGAGGTAGCCGACGTCGTCGACCCGCCCCCAGAAGATCCGATTGTTGGCGGCCTGACGCCCCTTGCCCTGCAGCAGGCCCGTCAGGATGCCTTCACGGTAGGCCTGGAGCCAGGCCCGCTCGTCGCCGGACGGGTCTGCAGCCCGGACGCGCATCAGCGTGGGCGACTCGCCCGGCTCAAAATCGCGGCGTGCGCCCTGAACCATCCCATGCAGTTCGACATGCGGATCATCCAGGCCGCTGAGCAGCCCCGCCATCGCCAGCCAAAGCTGATCGTCGGTGGCGTTCGGCCCCACTTGAGTCAGCGCCTTGGCCTTGCGCGCAGGCCAATCCAGCTTGCGCTCCGCCGAGCGCGGATAGAGTTCGGCGAAGGTGTCCGCCGCGAAGGCGACGATGCGGTCGGGTGTCCAGCCTCCTGCTGAAATGCAGTCCGTCGGCAGGTTCGGAAGGCGATCAAACTGATAGCGAGTCCCGACCGGATCGCCCGTCAGGCTGATCACGCCGGGGCCTTCAGCCCGCCAGAGGGCCAGGACCCCGTCGGGATCCGGCTCGCGGCGTGGATCGGGATAGCAGGCGCCGCCGGCGGTGTGAAACAGTTGAGGCCCATCGGGTCCGAACTGGACGATCCAGCCATAGCCCCGGGATTTCCAGGCGCCGCGCAGCTCTGCGGCTACCGGGCCATTCTTGGGCTGCACCGGCCAGAACGGGCTTTCCGCCAAGGCCGGAGAAGCCAGCAGGAAAGCGGCTGTGGCCGCGAGAAGACTCAAGCGTTTCATAGGCGCGACGGTGGAGGCGTCTCCCCCGTCGCGCCAGTGAAAACAGCGTCACTCGGTCTTCAGATAGATCTCCGAGCCCTGCTCGCGGAACTTCTCGCTCATCTCGGCCATGCCCAGTTCGGCGCTGTTGGGCGCCTTGCCGGCCGCGAAGTCTCGAACCTCCTGGCTGATCTTCATCGAGCAGAACTTGGGACCGCACATCGAGCAGAAGTGCGCGGTCTTGTGCGCCTCCTTGGGCAGGGTCTCGTCGTGGAACTTGCGGGCGGTTTCCGGGTCGAGGCCCAGGTTGAACTGGTCCTCCCAGCGGAACTCGAAGCGCGCGCGGCTGATGGCGTCGTCCCACATGGCCGCGCCCGGGTGACCCTTGGCGAGGTCAGCGGCGTGGGCGGCCAGCTTGTAGGTGATGACGCCGGTCTTCACGTCGTCGCGGTCCGGCAGGCCCAGGTGCTCCTTGGGCGTGACGTAGCAGAGCATCGCCGTGCCGAACCAGCCGATCATCGCCGCCCCGATGGCCGAGGTGATGTGGTCGTAGCCAGGCGCGATGTCGGTGGTCAACGGGCCGAGGGTGTAGAACGGGGCCTCGTGGCAGTGCTTCAGCTGCTCATCCATATTGGCCTTGATCTTGTGCATGGCCACGTGGCCCGGCCCTTCGATCATCACCTGGACGCCGTGCTTCCAGGCCACCTTGGTCAGCTCGCCCAGGGTGCGCAGCTCCGAGAACTGGGCCTCATCATTGGCGTCGGCGGTCGAGCCGGGACGCAGACCATCGCCCAGCGAGAACGACACGTCATAGGCGCGCATGATCTCGCAGATCTCGTCGAAGCGCTCGTAGAGGAAGTTCTCCTTGTGGTGCGCCAGACACCACTTGGCCATGATCGAGCCGCCGCGCGACACGATGCCGGTGACGCGCTTGGCGGTCATCGGAATGAACGGCAGGCGCACGCCGGCGTGGATCGTGAAGTAGTCGACGCCCTGCTCGCACTGCTCGATCAGGGTGTCGCGGAAGACCTCCCAGTTCAGGTCCTCGGCCACGCCGTTGACCTTCTCCAGCGCCTGATAGATCGGCACGGTGCCGATCGGCACGCTGCTGTTGCGGATGATCCAGTCGCGGATGTTGTGGATGTTGCGCCCCGTGGACAGGTCCATGACCGTGTCGGCGCCCCAGCGCGTGGCCCAGACCAGCTTGTCGACCTCGTCGGCGACGGTGGAGAGCACGGCAGAGTTGCCGATATTGGCGTTGATCTTGACCAGGAAGTTACGGCCGATCGCCATCGGCTCAAGCTCGCCGTGGTTGATGTTGGCCGGGATGATGGCGCGGCCGCGGGCGATTTCCTGGCGCACGAACTCGGGCGTCACAAAGTCGGGGATCGAGGCGCCGAAGTCCTCGCCGTCACGCACGCACGGACGGTCCTGCTCGCGGCGCAGGTTCTCGCGGATGGCCACATATTCCATCTCGGCCGTGATGATCCCGGCGCGGGCATATTCCAGCTGGGTGACCAGCTTGCCCGGCTTGGCGCGGTAGATCTTGCGGCCGGTGTCCGGGAATTCGGGGGCAAGGTGCTTGCCCTGGGCGAAGCCGTTGTCCTCGGGCTTCACCTGGCGAGGATCGGCGACCTCTTCGACGTCGCCGCGCGCCACGACCAGCGCCTCGCGGGTGCGCGGCAGGCCCTTCTCGATGTCGATCTGGACGGCGGGGTCGCTATACGGGCCCGACGGATCATAGATCGTCACCGGCGGCTCATTGGCCGACGGGTGGACGGCCACCTCGCGGAACGGCACGCGCAGTTCGGGGAACAGCTCGCCGGCCTGATAGACCTTGCGCGAGCCGGGGATCGGACCGGTCGAGATCGTCTCGGCCACGGCCTTGATGGTGCTCTGGATATTCATTTCGGGCGCTCCTCAAGCTTCCAAGGAGACCCGGACGTGCGTGCTTGAGTCGGTCTTACGGACGAGACAAACGCTGTCGTCCGCGTTCCCTCCCTTCGCCGGCATGACCCGGATCAGGTTCTACGGGTCAGGGCGTGAGCCCAATCTCAGCCGCGCGAGCGGCCCCCCGGTGAACAGACGTCGGACACTAGGGACACTGACGCACAGGTCAAGGCGCAATGCCCCCCAGGCCCTACTCCTTGGGCTCGCTAGCCGGCCGGATCGCCCGCATCCGGGCGTTGCCCTGCTCGAGGGCCGCCTGGGTCAGCCGTTCAAGGCGCGCCATGGAAGCGTTGAACTCGGCGTCGCTCAGCGTTGCGTCCCCGGTCACGGGCGGCGGCGCGGTATCCTTTAAGACGACGGGACCCATTGTCAGCGCGGCGTTCAGATCGCGCAGAGTGACCTGGGTTTGCGCGCGCTCGCGCGCATTGGACGCCGCGATCTGACTTTGCAGAACATCACGACGCGCGTCTTCGAGCGCGTGGGCGGCGGCGTTTCGCGCTTGGATTTCACGCAGGTCTTGCGCATGCGCGGCTCCGCCCCCGAGGAACGCAGCAAGACCTGCGGAAAGAAGATACGCCGCTCGACTCACCGACTTGGCTCCTTGGGTCGCAGAGCGCACGCCAGACGCATTCAGGGGCGCTTCACCGAGAAACGCGTGAGTTCAAGCTTCGGCGCCGGCCAATCGGGATTGAGTTCAGCGGCTCGTGAATAGTCGCGGAACGCCGCCTTCAGATCGCCGAGGCCTTCATTGGCCAGACCGCGATTGAACCAGGCTTTTTCCGGCTCCTTCACGCCCAAGGCCAATCCCTTGTCGATCTGCTCCACGCCTTCGCGATAGCGCTCCTCGCCGACATAGGCCGCGCCTCGGTTCACAAAAACCTCGCCCAGATTGGGATCGATCGCGCCCGCTGCGTCGAAATCGGAGCGCGCCGCGCCGAAATCCTTCTGCCGCATCTGGAGCACGCCGCGATTCACATAGGTGCGGGCGCGGTCACGAAAGTTCAGGTTCTCCAACTCCAAGGCGCTGGTGCAGGCCAACACCGAGCGCTTGTCCGAGCGCCCTTTCAGAGCGGAGTCGGAGCATTCCTTCGCGGCCCCGCCGCCGATGACCATCGTGGAAGCTTGTGCAGCGCCAGCGGTCGCCAATGCGGCAACGGCCAAGGCAAAGGGAATTATGCGGGTCATGTCTTCCTCCCTGGGATCGGGTCTGTCTCGCGCCGATCTTCTGGATTCATCATAGCACTGCTCGCGCAGGAGGCTAAGCGCCAGGCGCCCCGTAAAGCAAAGCCGAGGCCGGGACCTACGGACTGCAGGTCCGCCACAAACCCGCACTGGGCGAGGAGCGTCCGGTCCAACACGGCGGCGCAGGCCGTGCTAACAGATGGCGAGTCTCTCAGGATCTGCGCCCATGCATCTCGCTCGCTTTCCTCGCGCCCGCTTCGCCCACCTGCCCACGCCCCTGGAACCCATGCCGCGCCTCGGCGCGGAGCTGGGGATCGACCTGTGGGTCAAGCGCGACGACTGCACCGGCCTGGCCGGCGGCGGCAACAAGACCCGCAAGCTGGAGTTCCTCCTCGGCGAGGCCCTGGCCCAGGGCGCCGACACCCTGGTGACCCAGGGCGCGGTTCAGTCCAATCACGTGCGCCAGACCATCGCTGCCGGCGCGCGCTTTGGCCTCAAGACCGAGGTGATCCTCGAAGAGCGCACCGGCTCCAAGGCCAGCGACTATATGGGCAACGGCAACGTGCTGCTCGACAAGCTGATGGGCGCGTCGCTGCGCTATGTGCCGGGCGGCACGGACATGGTCGCCGAGCTCGACATCACTGCGGAGAGCGTTCGTCAGCGCGGGGGTAAGCCCTACGTGATCCCCGGCGGCGGCTCGAATACGGTGGGCGCGCTCGGCTATGTCGATTGCGCGCGCGAGCTCGTCGTCCAGGCCGACCAGATGGACTTGAAGATCGATCGCCTGGTCACGGCGACCGGTAGCGCCGGTACGCACGCCGGCCTGGTCGCCGGCTTCGCCGCGCTGTCCGTCGATATCCCGATCCTGGGCTTCGGCGTCCGCGCGCCCAAGCCCAAGCAGGAAGAGAACGTCTATAACCTTGCCGTCGCCACGGCCGAGACGATCGGCGCTGGTGGCCGAGTCAGGCGCGAAGCGGTCGTCGCCGACTGCGACTATGTCGGCGAGGGCTACGGCCTCGTGGACCAAGGCGTGATCGACGCGCTGGCCCTGGCCGCCCGCACCGAAGGTCTGCTGCTCGATCCCGTCTATTCGGGCAAGGCGATGAAGGGGCTGATCGACCAGGCCCGCAAAGGCGCGTTCAAGGGCGAGCGGGTCGTCTTCCTGCACACCGGCGGCGCCCAGGGCCTGTTCGGCTATCAGACGGTGCTCGAGCCGGCGCTGGGATAGGGGTCTCGTCGATGAGCAAGGTTCTTGGCGTCCTGGGGGGCATGGGCCCCGCCGCCACGCTGGACTTTCTGGCCAAACTGCAAGCCGCGACGCCGGTGACCCGCGAGCAGGACCATTTGCGGGTGTTGGTGGACATCAACCCCAAGGTTCCCGACCGCAACGTCGAAGACTCAGACCCCGGTCCGGTGCTGGCGGCGATGGCGGCGGGCCTTCGGGACTCCGGCGCCCAGGTGCTGGCGATCGCGTGCAATACCGCGCACGCCTATGCCGAGGATGTGCGCGCCTCTGGCCTGCCGCTGATCGATATGCTGGAGACAGCCGGTCTGGCCGCTCGCGCACAAGGAGCCAGTGTCGTCGGCGTGCTGGGCACCAGTCTGGCGCTTGGGCTCTATCGCGACCGCTTTACGGCGTTGGGGCTGGAGGTCGTGACGCTGGACGATCATGAGCAGGTGGAGTTCATGGCCCTGCTCTACCGGATCAAGCGGGGCGACGTTGGACGAGCGTCGCAGGACACCATGGCCGCCCTCGCCCGCCGCCTGATCGACAAGGGCGCGCAGGCCGTCGTGGCGGGATGCACCGAGGTCCCCCTCGTACTCTCGCGCGACGATCTCTCAGCGCCGTTCCTGGACGCGACTCAAGCCCTGGCGGCCCGCTGTGTCGAGGTTTGCCTGGCCGGCTAGCGGATCGAGCCCGTCTGGTTTAGAGCCTCCCAGACCAGATGAAAGGGCTTTGAGATCAGATATTTAGATTTCAATCGGGCGGGTTGGCCGCGTCCACTCGAACCTAGCGCGCTCTAGCCGCGAACGACTGGCGGCGCCTCATCGTTACCGGCCTCGAAAAGACCCAGCAGAGCGGCAGCGCCTCGCGAGGCTTGCGCCATGCGCAGCAAGGCGGCGCGAGCATGCGCGTTGTCAGCGATTTCGGCCTGTCGCTCCAGACGCTCGGCTTCGCCAAGGTGCTCGTTACGTGTCCCCATGGGCCAAAGGTTTACAAGATATGAACACCAGGCCGCCATGCGACCGCTGGACGCAGAGTGATCATTGTTCCGCAACGCAACGGCGATGACCCGGTCGCAGTCGCGTGAAAACGCCCCCGGACCCTTACGATCCAGGGGCGTCGTCCTGTTCCCCAACAGGACGGCGTCGGCCAAGCTGCTCCGAGCGCGCCGTCGCCTCAAAAATGAACGCCGGGAAACTCGCCGAACACGCCCCCCTAGGCAACGCGTCCGCCTGTCGCAGGCGCTCAGCGACGCGCGAAACCGGGCGTGGCGATGGACGCCTAGGCATTCGCGAAAAGGGGGTGGTCAAAATCCTGACACCGGTAGCATAGTATACCCAACGTCACTTCCAAGATGACGGAGCCGTCGCTGGCCAGGGAGGTTCGCTCGCCTATCCATCGATGTAAGCTCCGCGCCGTTCGGAGTTTATGGATGCCCCTCAGCCCGCTCTCCCGCCGTCGTCTCATGGCCACCTCGGCGGCCGCCTTCGCTGTAGCGGGCGCTCTGACGCCGCTGCGCGCCTTCGCCGCGCCCACCCGTGACGCCGCGCTGGAGACGATGAAGAAGGCGACGCGTTTCATGGTCGACAAGGTCGCCTACAAGGGCGGCTATGTGTGGAGCTACCTGCCCGACCTCTCGCGCCGCTGGGGCGAGATGGAAGCCTACCCCACCATGATCTGGGTGCAGCCGCCGGGCACCGCGACGATGGGCCATGTGTTCCTGGACGCCTATCACGCCACCGGCGACGAGGCCTATTATGACGCCGCCTGCAAGGCCGCTGAGGCCCTGATCGCGATCCAGCATCCCGCCGGCGGCTGGAACTATCTCGGCGATCTGGCCGGCGAGGCGTCAATCCGCAAGTGGTACGACACGATCGGCAAGAACGGCTGGCGGCTGGAGGAATTCCAGCACTACTACGGCAACGCCACCTTCGATGACGCGGGCACGGCCGAGAGCTCGCAGTTCCTGCTGCGCCTCTACGTCGAAAAGCAGGACAAGCGCTTTAAACCGGCCTTGGACAAGGCTCTGCAGTTCGTGCTCGACAGCCAGTATCCGAACGGCGGCTGGCCCCAGCGCTTCCCGCTGAAGACCGAATTCCAGAACCATGGCCGCCCCGACTATACGGGCTACATCACTTTCAACGACGATGTGGCCGGGGAGAACATCAAGTTCCTGATCATGATCTGGCAGACCCTGGGCGATCCGCGCGCCCTGCCCGCCATCAAGAAGGCGATGGACTGCTTCGTGATCTGCCAGCAGCCCCAGCCGCAGCCGGCCTGGGGCCTGCAGCACCATGTCGACACGCTGAAGCCCGCCGCAGCCCGGAGCTACGAACCCGAAGCCTTCGCGTCCCACACAACGGGCGCGAACATCGCATCTTGCATGGATTTCTACGAACTGACCGGCGATCCGAAGTATCTGGCGCGCCTGGGCGAGGCGCTGGACTGGCTGGACAGCATCAGACTGCCGCAGGAAATCCAGAAGGGACGCCCCTACCCGACCTTTATCGAAGTTGGCACGGGCAAGCCGCTCTATGTGCACCGCCGCGGCAGCAACGTCGTCAATGGCGAATACTACACCGACGAGAACCCGCACGGGACGGTGATCCACTACTCCTCGTTCCGCGCGGTGAACGTCGACGGCCTGCGCAAGCGGCTGGCCAAGCTCAAGGCCATGTCGCCCGAAGTCGCCAGCAAGGACTCGCCGCTCAAGGGCGGCCGCAAGGCGCTGCCGAAATACTTCACCACCGGCGACATCTCGGTCTCTGACCTGAACGTCGACACCTTGAAAGCCGACGCCGGCCAGACCTCGCCGGACAAGGTCGCCAGCCTGATCGCATCGCTGAACGCCGAGGGCTGGTGGCCCACGGAGCTGCGGGCCACCAGCAACCCTTATATCGGCGACGGGTCGTCCACTCCCGCGCCCGGCGACTTCAGCCAGACCCGCGTGGGGGATGCGACGGACACCTCGCCCTACATCACCGATACGCCGAAAATCGGCATTTCGACCGGAACCTACATCGAGAACATGGCGGCGCTGATCAAGTATGTGACGGCCAGCTAGCGCCGGTCGCGTTGAGATGAAGCCATCCAAGCAGATGAGCAGGCTTCAGGATCATTTATCCCGAGCCCATTTGAACACTTTGGATGGTTTCATCTCGATCTGAAGGACTCCAGACCGCCGCCTGCCTTAAGCGACCAGACGTGAGGGCTCGTGCGTTACCTGGGCGATCAGTCGTTCCAGAGCGTACTGGTAGAGCACGATGTCCCTCTCGTTTTGCAAGATGAGCTGACGGCACGCTCGTGCGCTGAGCCCCGTCTCGGACGCACCGCCCGTCCGCGTGATATTCAGCCTCGGGATCTCAGGAAGCGCGCGGCAAAAGGCCTCCTCCGCCCAAGCCAGGGACTCGTGAGGATGTTCGCAGACATAGAACCAGACCATCTGGTTGATGAGCCGTCTCGCGGCGGAGAGGTCCTGCTCGTTGGCCATAGACCAGCCCGATCCCGTCAATTGGCGGAAATGGTGATCATGGGTGTGGAGCTGCACCGCCGGATCGTCGCAGGTGACGAAATCATCCATGCAAAGCGTCTTGGCGAGGCGAACCGCCCTGAAGCGCGGATCCCTGACCCGAGAATCCGACAATTCGACCATGTGATGGAAGTAGCGATAGACGGATACGATCCGGTCAATCGGCCAGCGAAAATTCGTGGCCGCCGCCATGCCTGAACCCACGGCCTGATAGATGTCGAAGCCATAGTGGCCGGCGTAGAAATCGTAACCACGAAAACCGGCGTAGCGCCCCGCCCTCTGGGCGTGTTCGGTCGCGTCGTTCTCGATCCTGGGACAACACCGCTCGTCAGGGAACAAGCTCCGAAGAGCGTCCTCGACCGAGGTTCCGCCAGCCTTGGGATTGTGAAAGAAAAACAGGGAATCGGCCATGCCCGCCTCCGCTCGTGGGCGATCGACGCCGCCCTTCCGTGCATTCAACGAACGTGGCGAAACATTCCGTCGCTAACTCGATCCCAAAAACTGCGAAAATACAGATTATCTCTGCTGTATCCCAAGCTGCGACATTAGGTCGCGCGACGAATCATCGCCTTATTACTCGCAGAGGCGCTTTAGATTCATCAGCACCTTGGGCGTGTCTTTCCGGAGAGCCTCACGGATCAGCGCCTTTGGGACAGGCCAGTCGACGGCCAGGCGATTGTCGTAGAGCACCCGGGTCCGTCGGCCGCCATCCAGGGCCTGCAGCTTCCATTCGCCCTGCTCGACCTTCAGATCGCCGCCGACCAGTTTGAACTTGATGCGGCTGTAGGGTTCGTAGTCGGACCGGAAGACGATCCGCAGACCGGGAAACACGAGATTGCGTCGGGTCACATGCTCACGGATGTCCCACCCGCGGGCCATGTCGCCTTCGACGATGCGGCAGACCGCGAGCGTGGTGATCATCACCTTGGCGGCCGCGCAGTCGGTCATGATGCGCCAGACCTTCTCAGGCGGCGCATTGATATCCACCACCCCCTTCACATGCCCCGAGATGCCGTCGGGGTCGGGAAACACTTCAGCATAGGCCTCCCCCTTGGCGAGCGCCGCCTTGGCCTTGGCGGAGAGCTCAAAGGACCAGGCCTGACCCGCGACCAAGAGTGAAAACGCCACGATGGCCAGAGCGACGGGATTTCGAACGCGCATACACAGCACTCCTCGTGACGGGGTCGTTACGGCTCCAGAGGCGAACCGGACGCATCATGCGATCATTGTTCGGCGTTTGGGCGGCGCGGGCTCAGGCCTCATTCTTGGCCAGGAAGGCGCCGGTCGCTTCGATGGCCTCGACCAAGCTCACCCGCTCCAACGTGACGCCCTCGGGAAGGCTCGAGAACAGCCGCGTGGGCGCGGCCGCATCCAGCATCACGAAAACACCCCGGTCGTCGGCGCGCCGGATCAGCCGCCCGAAGGCCTGACTGATCCGCGCCCGGGCCACAGCGTCATCGTAGCCCTTGCCCCCGAAGCGCAGCCGGCGTGCCTTGTGCAGGACGTCCGGACGCGGCCAAGGCACGCGATCAAACACCAGAAGCCGCAGCGAGCGGCCCGGCACGTCCACGCCGTCGCGGATCGCGTCGGTGCCCAGCAGGCAGGCGTCCTCCTCGGCCCGGAAGATGTCCACCAAAGCCCCGACCTCCAGTGGGTCGACGTGCTGGGCGTAGAGCGCCAGCCCCTGATCGGCCAACGGCGCGGCGATGCGCTCATGCACGGCCTTGAGCCGACGAATGGCGGTGAAGAGACCAAGCCCCCCGCCCCCGGCCGCCAGGAACAGCTCGCGCATGGCCGCCGAGACCTGGCGCGGATCTTCCTTGTTCACATCGGTGACGACGAAGGCCTTGGCGTTGTTCTCGTAGTCGAACGGCGAAACGAGGCGCAGCACCTTGGGCGCGGTGGGCAGGCGCGCCGCGCCCGTGCGCATCTCGGCCAAGGCGAACGGGTCCTCCAGCGCGGGATCGACCAGAGTGGCGCTGGTCACCAGCACCCCATGCGCCGGCGACAGCACCGCCGCGCGCAGCGGTTCGGTCGGGTCCACCCAATGCCGGCGACAGGCCGCGTCCACCACACGGCCATAGAGGAAGGTCGCCTCGAACCAGTCGACGAAGTCCGGATCGCTGTCGCTCGGCTCGACGTCGTCGTCCTCGATGGCTTTGAGGATCGAGCGCCAGGCCGGGAGGGTCATGCGCGCGCGGCGGTCCAGGCCGCGCAACGCGCCCTCGATCCGCGCCCGCTCTGAGGCGCCCAGGTGCTCGGCGTCCTCGTCGAGAACGTCTTCCAGCGCCCGGGCCAGGGCCAGCAGCGGGGCTTCGATGGCGGCCAGCGCCTTGGCGGCCTCTGGCGCGCGCTCGCGGACCAGATCGGTCGCCGGCCGCGCGTCGCATTGCAGGCCAAGATCGGCGCCACCCCGGTCACCGCTGCGAGCCCGCAGCTGCTCGATCACCGCCACCAGGAAGTTCTCGATCGGACCGATCGGATTGATCTGCCCATCGGGCGGCGCGACCCGGCCTGACCAGCCCTCACCGGGCAGCGCGGCGGCGGCCTGAATAGCTTGGCTCATCGCGCCGCGCGCGCCTTCGCGGTCACCCAGAATGTCCAGCAGCCGTGCTTCAAGGCCGCGCCCACGGCGACCACGCCCTTCGGGTCCCCGGATCCAGCGCCGCAGCTCCGCCGCCTCCGCGCCCGACAGGGCGGCCGAGAAGGCGCTGTCGGCGGCCTCGAACAGGTGGTGGCCCTCGTCGAAGACAATGCGCTTAAGGCTGGTGGTCTCGTTGTCGCCCTTCAGCCCCCGCGCCGTGCGCGCGCCGTCGAAGGCCGCCTGGGTCAGGACCAGCGCGTGGTTGGCGATGACGAGGTCGGCGCGCTTGGACGCCCGCACCGCCTTCTCGATGAAGCAGATGCGATAGTGCTGACAACCCGCGTGGATACACTCGCCCCGCCGGTCGACGAGATTGGCGGGACTGGCCTGAACCGAGGGCGGCACGGCCGCCAGGGTCGGCAGCCAGGCGGGAAAGTCGCCGCCGGTCATGTCGCCATCGCGCGTGGCGCGGGCCCAGCGCACGGTCAGGGCCAGACCGATCAGGTCCCCGTTACCCAGCTGCGCGCCATTGATCTGCTCCTGAAAGTTCAACAGGCACAGATAGTTCTCGCGGCCTTTTCGCACGACCGCCTTGCGGGCCCGCTCCTTGGGATCGGGATAGATCGACCGGCTCTCGCGCTCGATCTGCCGCTGCAGGGCGCGGGTATAGGTGCTGACCCAGACCGACGGGCCGTTGGCTTCGGCCCACAGCGACGCCGGCGCCAGATAGCCGAGCGTCTTGCCGACGCCCGTGCCCGCCTCGGCCAGCATCATGCGCGGCTCGCCCTCCCGCTCACGCGGCTGGAAGGCGAAGGTGGCTTCCTTGGCGAAGGTCGCCTGGGCTTCGCGCACCTCTTCAAGGCCCGATCGCTGAAGCAGTTCGGTCAGACGCTCGCCGGCGCGCTCAGGGTCGATCGGGCGCGACCCCGCTTCGCCGGGCGGCGCCTGGTCTTCCCACTCCACAAGCCGCGCCCAGACATCGAGGCCCGAACCTCGGAACTGGTTGCCGACGGGAACCGAGCGCAGCGCGCCGATCACCGCCGGTCCCCACGACCAGCCGGCCTTGGCCAGGGTCTCGGCGATCGCCAGAGCCTCTTCGCGGGACGGGACCGGCGTCAGCGCCAGCTCTCGAAGCAGGGCGTCGGCGGCCTCGCGCAGGGTCTGGGCCTGCTCGGCCGCGCCGTGCGGTTCGCGCAGGCTCAGCGCCGTCGCCAGGCCCACCGCCGAGGGGGCGCAGAACGCCGCCGGACGCACAAAGGCGTGCAACTCCAGCACGTCGAACAGGCGCGGCGAGCGCGGTGGCGGCGACAGGTTCAGGCGACGGGCGGTCATGGCCGCATGGGCCACCAGCACCGGCCCATGCTCGAAGAGATCGCGGGCGTCCGGCGCGCGGAGCATGCGGGCCGCGCCGCCATCGGCCAGGCCGGCGCGCGGTCCGGGCAGGACGACCAGGGCCGGAGCCAGGTCCAGAGTCGGCGGCGAAGCAGTCACCCGCGTTGGTTATCAGAAGCCGGCTCGAAACAGAATGGGAACGGGCGCAGCACGGCCTAACCCACCGGGTCCTCGTCATCCTCGGCCAAGCCGAGCAGCCGGTCGATCGCTCTTTGCGCCTTCTCGCGGACGGCGGGCTCGTCGCTGTCGGCCGCTCGTCGATACATTTGAAGCGCCAGCTCCCGATCAGACTTCACGCCGCGACCCGTCTCGCACATCACGCCCAGGGCAAACCAGGCGTCGTAGTCGCCCCGATCCGCCGCCAACTGGAACCAGCGCATCGCCACCACATAGTTTCTGTCCGTCAGCTGCCCATTGTAGTGGGCCGCGCCCAATCGATACATCGCGTCCGGCAGCTCGTTCCGCGCCGCGGCGCGGTAGAAGTAGAGCGCCTTGTCGGAGTCCGAGGACACACCCATCCCCTCGGCGTGAAGTCGACCTAGTTCGTTCATGGCCTCGGCCGAGCCCATCTCGATGGCGCGGCGCAGCCAAAGAACGCCCCGTCTGGCGTCCGAGCGCCCGCCATACCCTTCCATCAGGGCGACGCCTGCGCCGAACGCGCCAGCGGCCGATCCGGCCTCACCCGACCGCAGATACCAGGCGCGGGCCAGACGCGGGTTCTCGGGCAATCCGTATCCGCCCCGGTGCATCACAGCCATGTTGAACATGGCGTTCGGATCGCCCAGACGCGCCGCCCGCGCGTAGAGCTTCACGGCGCCAGGGGCGTCAACCGCCAGCCCTTCCGCGCCGAAGAGGTAGAGATTCCCGAGCTCGACCATCGCGTCGGTATCGCCGAGCGCCACAGCCTTTCGAAGCCAGACCAGCCCCTTAGCGACATCCGGCTCGCGCCCCTCGCCCCGAATGTGACAGATCGCCAGATCGACATAGAAGGACGCGTCGCCGCCCTCCGCCGCCCGCTCGACGGCAGCGCAGTCGGTCTGGGAGCGCCAGTCCTGGGCGCGCGCCGAGTCATCGGGCCAAAGGCCCGCGACGATCAGCGCGATCAACCAACCCAAACGCATCAATGCCTCATACCGCTGAAGCGTCACGACAGCGCCCCCAGCGTCAAGCCAGACAACCGCAAGCTATGGCCGATGCAACCGAACTCGCGCGGGGCGCGCGCAAAAGCAGGGTGAAACAGAAAGGGAACATGCTATATCGCCAGCAATGCTCGCGGCGAACGCCCTTCCTCCTCAGTTCCAGGCCTGGTTCGCCAAACGCGGGTGGACCCCGCGCGACCATCAACTGGCGATGCTGGAAAAGGCGCGGGCCGGTCGCGGGGCCTTGCTGATCGCCCCGACCGGCGGCGGCAAGACCCTGGCGGGCTTCCTGCCCAGCCTGATCGAACTGGCCGAGCGTCCCCCGCGCAACACTCCGGCCGGCGTCCACACCCTCTATATCTCGCCGCTGAAGGCGCTGGCAGTGGACGTCGAGCGCAACCTGCTCACCCCCATTCGCGAGATGGGCCTGCCGATCGTCGCCGAAAGCCGCACCGGTGACACCGGCGAGAGCCGCAAGGCCCGCCAGAAGGTCCGCCCGCCCGACATTCTGCTGACCACGCCCGAGCAACTGGCGCTTTTCTGCGCCTGGGAGGGCGCGCGCGAGTACTTTTCCGACCTGCGCTGCGTCATCATCGATGAGGCCCATGCGATCTGGCCCAGCAAGCGCGGCGACCTCCTGGCGCTGGGTCTGTCACGCCTGCAGCAGTTCGCGCCCAACATGCGTCGGGTCGGGCTGTCGGCGACGGTCGATGACCCGGATCTGGTGCGAAAGTGGCTGGGCGTGAACCGGGTGGAAAATCCTCCCCCGCGCGCGGGGGAGGTGTCGGCGGAGCCGACGGAGGGGGCCAGCACGGCCGACCTCCAGCTCGCCCCCTCCGGCCCTCCGGGCCACCTCCCCCGCGCGCGGGGGAGGATATGCGAACCCGACATCGACCTCGTCCTGGGCGCCGGCGGCGCGCAGCCGGTCGTCGAGGTCCTCGTGTCCGGCGGCCGCGTGCCGTGGGCCGGTCACACGGCCGAACACGCGATGGCCGAGGTCTACGACATCATCAAAGCGGCCAAGACGGCGCTGGTGTTCGTCAACACCCGCTTCCAGGCCGAGTTCGCCTTCCAGCGACTGTGGGAGCTGAACGACGAGGGCCTGCCGATCGCTCTGCACCATGGCAGCCTGTCGGCCGAGCAGCGGCGCAAGGTCGAGGCGGCGATGGCGCGTGGCGACCTGCGCGCGGTGGTCTGCACCTCGACGCTCGACATGGGCATCGACTGGGGCGACGTTGATCTCGTCATCCAACTGGCCGCGCCCAAGGGCGCCTCGCGGATGGTCCAGCGCATCGGCCGCGCCAATCACCGCCTGGACGAACCGAGCCGCGCCCTGTTCGTGCCCGCAAGCCGCTTCGAGATGCTGGAGTGCCGCGCCGCCGCCGACGCCATCCTGGAAAACCACCTCGACGGCGAGCCGCCGCGTATCGGCGCGCTGGACGTCCTGGCCCAGCACATCATGGGCTGCGCCTGCTCCGAGCCGTTCAAGCTGACCGATCTCTATGACGAGGTCCGCTCGGCGGGGCCTTACGCCGGCCTGACCTGGGAGGATTTCGAGGCCGTGGTCGACTTCGTCTCGACCGGCGGCTACGCGCTTCGCGCCTACGACAAGTTCCGGCGGATCGTGCCGACCGCCGAAGGGCTCTGGACGGCGCGCAACGCCCAGGCCCGCCAACAGCAACGGATGAACGTGGGCGCGATCATCTCCCCCGCCATGATCAACATCCGCATCGGCGGCGGCCGCAAACCCGTCGGTGGCCGCAAGATCGGCGAGGCCGAGGAAGGCTATTTCGAACAGCTGACGCCCGGAGACACCTTCGTCTTCGCCGGCCAGGTCTGGCGCTACAACAGCCTGGTCGGGGCCGACGCCTATGTCTCGCCCGCGCCCAACGATGATCCTAAGATGCCCAGCTGGGGCGGCTCGAAGTTCCCGCTATCGACCTATCTGGCCGGTCGCGTGCGCCAGATGATGCATGACGAGCGCGAGTGGAGCGCCCTGCCCGGCGACGTGCAGGAGTGGCTGTCCTGGCAGAAGATCCGTTCGGCCCTGCCAGCGGAGGGCGAGATGCTGCTGGAGACCTTCCCGCGCGGGAAGCGGTTCCACATGGTCTGCTATCCGTTCGACGGGCGCCTTGCCCACACCACCCTGGCCATGCTGCTGACCCGCCGCCTGGACCGTCTGGGCGTCGGCCCGCTGGGCTTTGTCTGCAACGACTACGCGCTGAACCTGTGGTCGCTGCGCCCTATGGACAACCTCGATATCGACGAGCTGTTCGCCCAGGACATGCTGGGCGACGACCTTGAGGCTTGGCTGGACGAGAGCTTCATGATGAAGCGCTCGTTCAAGCACTGCGCCCTGATCGCGGGTCTGATCGAGCGCCGCCACCCTGGCGCCGAGAAGTCCGGCCGGCAGGTGACCTTCTCGACGGACCTGATCTACGACGTGCTGCGCAAACACCAACCCGACCACCTGATGCTCCGCTGCGCGCGGCTCGACGCGGCCACCGGCCTGCTGGACATCGCGCGCCTGGGCGACATGCTGACCCGCGTCAGGGGGCGCATCCGGCACGTGGCGCTGGATCGGGTCTCGCCCTTCGCCGTCCCGATGATGCTGGAAATCGGCCGCGAGCGCGCGCCCGGCGACGCCGCCGGTGAGATGATCCTGGCCGAGGCTGAAGCCGACCTGATCGCCGAGGCGCGGCCGTGACGCGTTTCCAATCCTCACCCTGCGGCGGCCTTCGCGTTGCGCTCGCCAATGTCGAGGTGATGCTGAGGTGGTCCGGCGCACTGTGGCTGGAGCGCGAGCGCACGCTGATCGTGGCCGACCTGCACTTCGAGAAGGGCAGCAGCTACGCCGCGCGCTTTGGTCAGATGCTGCCGCCCTATGACACGCGTGAAACCCTGGATCGGCTCGATCGCGAGATCACCCAGTTGGCCCCTCAGCGACTGATCTTTCTGGGCGACAGCTTTCACGACGCCGCCGGCGAGGCCCGGCTGGCCAACGACGACTACCGTCGGTTGGAAGGTCTGGCTTCGGGACGAGAACTGGTCTGGGCGGTGGGCAACCATGACGCCGATGGCCCAAGAGCCTTGCCGGGTGACGTGATCGACGAGGCCAGCCTCGCGGGTCTCACGCTTCGGCATGAGCCCTTGCCCGGCGCGCAACCCGGCGAGGTGGCGGGGCACCTTCACCCCGCAGCCAAGGTGTCCAGCGGACGCGCCACGGTCCGCCGCCGCTGCTTCGTCACCGACGGGGCGCGTCTGGTTCTGCCCGCCTTTGGCGCCTATGCGGGCGGCCTGAATATTCTCGACGAAGCCTTTTCCGGTCTGTTCGACGGCCCGGTCCTGGCGGGAGCGCTGGGCCCCCAGCGGGTCCACGCGGTGGGCCTCAAATCCCTGCGACCGGACTAGACCGCGTTAGGTTTAAGTATGAGCGGTTAAACCGCTCGAACGCGCTCTAAGTCTATGAATTAGAGCCTGTTTATCCGGTTTAGAGGATTCCATCTAAACCAGACAGGCTCTAGCGCCGGCGCCTACATATGCAAGGCCTGCTCCAGCGCGAACGCCAGAGAGATGGCCGCGCCGGCGGTCATCAGGGTGCGCATCCGGGGCCGCCAACTCGGCCCCTCGTGGTCGGTGACATCCCAGACCCACTGCAGCAGGAACACCAGCAGGAAACCCGATAGCTGCCAGGCCGCTTCAAACTTCAGGCCGCCCAGCAACAGGCCAAATCCAGCCAGCGGGAAGAGAAGAGAGATACCCAGGACCGACCATCGCGGACTAGGGTTCTCAATCTCAAGACCTGTACGGACCCCGCCGAAATAGGAAACCATCGCAGCCGAGTAAGCCAGAAGTCCCAGCAAGGCGGACTTCCGGATGGCCACGGGGCCATAACAGAACAAGCCCGACGCGATAAAGAATGGGATCAGGGTCGATAGACCAAAGACCCACGCCGCCGGTGGAACCGGCGTCCGCCCGCCCGCGGACTCGTTCATGCCACAACTCCTTCGGAAGGCGACCTTGGTCGCCCGCCCCTGCCCCTAACGCGACTATTACCGACCGGACGCGATAGGTCCACGGACGATCTTCAGCGCGCGAAGCCCTGCCTTATGACCTGAATTGGCCCGGGAAGGTGTTTGAATGCAATGGAGTTTATCCCGAACAGGCGCCAAGGCGAGCGAGAACGGGCCACGACAAACGCGGCCCTCTTCCCGGCAAAGCGCGAGGTCGCGAGGCGTTTAGCGCGCGTAGACCGACAGGCGATTGAGGGTCTCGCCGTCCACCGATCCGGTGGAGGGCAGACCCTGATCACGCTGATAGGCCGCGATCGCCATGCGCAGGGCGGGCGACGAGACACCGTCGCGCGGCCCCTGGTAATAGCCCAGCTGCGACAGGACACGCTGCGCAACGCCAAGGTTGGCGTTTGCGGCGGCCGGCGCAGCGGTCGACAGACTGGCGGTCTGGACCTGAGTCTGCGGACGGAAGGCTAAGGCCGAGCGGTCAGCGGTCTGCTGGGCCTCTGCGGTCAGCTGCGAGCGCAGCGCCGTGGCGCGGCCCCGCGCGGTCGAATCCCCAGCGCGGCCGGCGATCACATACCATTTGTAGGCTTCGGCCGGATTCTGGCTGACGCCCAGTCCGCTTTCGTAGAGCTGAGCCAGGTTGAACTGACTGTCGACCAGGCCCATGTCGGCGGCCTTGCGGAACCAGCTGGCGGCCGTCGTCGAATTGCGCGGACCGCCCTCGCCCTTGAAGTAGTAGAGGGCCAGGTTGTGCATGGCCCGCGGATCGCCACCGTTGGCGGCGCGCTCACTCCAGCGGCGCGCTTCGGCCATATCGACCTTCACGCCGTTCTTGCCGCCCTCGTACATCTTCGAGAGGTAGAACTGCGCGGCCGGGTAGCCGCCATTGGCGGCGCGCTTCAGTAGCTCGACGCCCGAGCGATCCCCCGACTCGATCTTACGGACCGCGTCCTCGAACAGGGCCTTGGCTTCGTTGGTCGGCGGGGCTGCAGGGGCCTCGACCTCGGCTGGGACGACCTTGCCCGTCGTCAGCGCGACGGCGGCGCGCGGCGCGCCGGGGGTCGTGTCAGCCTCGGGACCATTCACCTCGACATCGGCCTTGCGACCAGCGATCGCCTGGGCGACGCGGCTGGGCGAGTTGTTGCCGTCGTCGGTGTTCAGCAGCAGCAGGCCGCCCACGCCGGCCCCGAGCGCGCCGGCGGCGGCGAAGACAACGAGGGCCGTCGTCACGGTCGCGCCCAAGCGCGCCTTCGACTTCTTGGTCGAGAAACCGCCAAAGCCGCCGAACAGCGCGCCGCTGGCCTTGGAAGCCTTTTCCTTCTTCGCCGACTTGGCCTTGCCGCCCTTGCCTTCCGAGGCGGCGGCGGCGCGCGCGGCGGCGCGGGCCTGCTCGATGATATCGCGGGTCGACATCGGACGCGACGGCTCGGCGGGCGCGAAGTCGGAGACCTCAGGCTCGACTTCATAGCGCGGGCTTTCCGGCTCGAAGCCATCGGCGATCGCGTAGTCATCGTGTGCGAAGGCCGGTTCTTCCGGCTCCGCAGCCGGGAACTCCGCCACCTCGAAGCTACGTGCCGGCGCAGGCGGCGCATCAAACGCGTCAGCCTCATCCTCAGACGTGCTGAACGAGGCGGCCTGGCTGAAATAGTTGTCCTCGAAGGGCGAAGCCGCCGGCGGAACCGGACGCTGAGCAGTCGCAACCGGCGCCGGAGCCTGCGCGGGCGGCGGCGACGGCGGCGCAGCTTCCAGCTTCCGCTGCGCCTCGGACAGACGGCTGTCGATCTTTTCGCGCGCTTCTTCCAGCATGCGGAGCGTGCGCTCTTCGCTCTGGCGGATGCGGTCGACCAGTTCCTGGCTGGAACGTTCGTGGCGTTGGTTCAGGCGCTCTGTGACGCGGGCGACCTGTTCGCCGACATCGTCGATGGCCAGGGCGTTGCGTCGCTCGGCGCTGCCGATCCGCTCGGCCAGCTTCTCGGTGATCCGGGCGATCTCGCCGCCCAGCTTTTCAAGGGCCTGGGCTTGAACGCTATCGGCGCGATTGAGCTTGTGCTCGACGCTGGCGGCGATCCGCGCAACCTCGCCACCGACCTGCTCGATAGCGCTGGCGTTGCGGCTCTCGGCGGCGTGGACGCGGCGATTGAACGCGTCAGCGACACCGACAATCTCGCGGCCCATACGCTCAATGGCCTGGGCCGAGCGCTGTTCGGCCGCCTGCACGTGGGCCGCCATCTCGCCGAGCTTGCGCTCCATGCGATCGAAACGTCCGTCGGCGCTTTCGCGAAGCTTGGCCGCCATTTCCAGGCGAGCGGCTTCCATCTTCTGCGTGAGGGTGGCCGCCAGGCTGTCCAGGCCCTCCTGAACGCCCGTGGCGGGATTGGCGGTCTCGACGGCGCCCAAGCGCTGATCCAGGGCCTGGAACGACGCGCCCAGTTCGCGCAGCGCGTCGCTGGTGCGGGTTTCGGCGGCTTCGAGGCGTTCGCCCAGTCGCGCGACCACAGCCTCGACCAGCGCGCTGGGATCGCCCGAGCTCTGCTGGTTCAGCTTGGCTTCCAGGGTCGCGATCGCCTCGCGCGTCCGCGCCTCGCCTTCGTAAAGGTGTCCGGCGACCTTGCCCAAGGCGCCTTCCAGCGCGCGCAACGCCTCGGCCGAGCGCGGACCCGCCGCCTCGCTCTCGATCCGGCGCAGACGTTCGGTGGCCCGAGCCTGCTCGGTCTTCAGTTCGTCGACAGCGCCCTCGAACCGGGCGGCGACGGCGATCTGCTCACGTTCGGATGCGCCCAGACGCGTCAGGGCGTCACGGACGGAGTGATCGATGCCGGTGATGGCGGCGGCGTTGCGCCCCTCGGCGGCTTCAATGCGTTGGGTCAGGCGATCCAGCGCCAGCGCGACGCGACCAACCTCATCTGCCGGATGCTCGGCGATCTCGATGCGCGGCGGCGCATCATCTTTGACAATCTCGAGATAGGCGCGGTTGGGGACATCGTCCCCCGCGAGACGCGGATCAGCGGTCTGACCATCGCCTTCGATGATCATTCGGTTCAGCCATTCACCCAAAGTCATGCCGGAGCGACGCGCGAGGTCTTTCGCGACCTCCCGTGCCTTGGGGTCAATCCCCTTAACGCTCCATGGCGAAGCCGCCGTCATGCGAATCGATCTCCCCGCACCTGGGGAAAACGCTAGTCACCGATTCCTAGGGTGTAAACGCGACGAAAACGCCAGATGTAGTGGCTGTGCGATTCACTGTGGAGGAATCAGGACAGAGTCCCATCACTCTGTAGCGCGGTTCAAAAGCAAGAGGGTTAACACTGGTTAACCATTTGCCAGGCGGATTGTCGCAGGCCTAGAAGCGCGCATGGACCTGCCCGTCACCGCCGCCGCCGCGATCCTGTTCCTGATGCTCGCCGTGCTCTTCGGTTGGCTGGGCGCGCGTCCGATCAATATTCTCAAGGGTCCGCGGCTGATCCCTTGGCGGCCGATGATGATGATCTGCGTGGTCGGACTGATGCTGATGCTGGTGCATCTGGTGAACCTGCTAGGCGTCCAGACGGGTAACCAGACGCGCTACTAGGTCGCGGCCTTCTCCGGGAGCTTCTTGGGTCGTTTCGCCAGGCCGGAGACCCCACCGGACGACAGCAGCCCGATGTCGGCGAGCAGGAACGGGATCGCCCACTTCTGAGGCGCGGCAATGTAGCGCGGCTGCCAGACTGGGTCGTACTTGTCCTTGTAGCGACGCACACCCTGGAAGTTATAGATCTCCTCGCCGCGCTCGTAGAGCAGCCGGCCGACGCGCGACATGATCGGGGCCAGTGGGCGATCCTGCAGACCCGCCAGCGGCGCGACGCCGAACTCGAAGGCGCTGTATCCCTCGTCCTTGCCCCACTGCAGCAGCTCGACGAACAGATAGTCCATGACGTTTTTGGGCGCTTCGTCAGAGTAGCGCATCAGGTCCATGGAGAACGCCGTCTTGGCGGCCGTCGTCCACAGCGTGGCGAAGGCGACGATCTTGCCTTCACTGCGAACAACCGCGACGGGGAACTCGGCCACATAACGTGGGTCAAAGCCCCCCATCGAGAAGCTCTTTTCGCCGCCCGCGTGATGCGAGAGCCAGGAGTCCGAGATGGACTTCAGCTCGTCCATCATGGCCGGCGCCGCGCCCACAGGCAGGACCTCGAACGCCGCGCCGCCTTCCCCGGCCTTACGCCAGTTCCGGCGCAGCACCTCGCGACGCCGCCCAACCAGGCTGAACGCCTCAAGCGGCACCGCCGCGCTCTCCCCGGTCTTCTGGATGGCCAGACCCAGATCCACCGTGTCGGGAAGATCGTCGGGTCCGAGACCATAGAAGCCCGCGCGCGCGGCGTGGGCGTCGGCCAGTTCGCGGAAGCGCCAGAACAGCTCCATGCGCTCCTCGCGCTTGCCGACGGGCGGACCGAGCGCGATCCACGAGCGGCCGCGGACCCCGAACATCAGGAAGGTCTCGCCTGACGCCGAGAACAGAAACCGCTTGTCGCCCAGCAGCGCGAGGTTGGCGCTGGGCTCGGCGCCCTCGGCCTTGGCCAGAATGGCGCGCACCCGGTCAAACTCGGGATCGGTGTCGTCGACCACGGGCGGGGTCGCCGCCGTCGCGATCAGGCGCCAGACGCCGACGCCAAGCAGGACAATAGCCGCGGCGACCGACGAGCGGATGGCCCGGGCCGCCTCGTCGTGATCCTGCAGGATCCTGATCCAGGACTTGTCAGCGAACTCTGTGTGGTTGAACGACCACCAGCCCAGGACCGACGCCCCGACGATGGCGGCAGCCGCTGAGAGCAGCCACCCCGGCGTGATCTCCATCTTGGTGAGCGCGGCCTTCCGGGGAAACGCGTCGTGGAACGGCAGGATCACAAAGAAGCAGACCAGCAGCATGGCGGTCTCTTCCCAGTTCAGGCCTTTGAAAATGGCGAGAACGGCCGAGGCCCCCAGCACGATCAGAGCGGCCCACCAGGCCGCGCCGAGCCGCGCACGCAGGCCAAAGGCCAGCAGCAGCAGCACGAGACCCAAAATTGAGGAAAAGAAGTGGCTGATCTCGATCAGCAGGTCCGGCGCGAAGGCCAGAAGAAGCAGGAAACGGGTCGGTTCGGACGGCGTCGCCCCGGAGGCCAACAGCATGACACCCGCCGACGCGGCCAGGATCGCCGCCACGGTGGGGGCGATCGCATGGGCCGCGGGCCTGAAAACTGTCGAGGACATCCAGATCCCGAAATCGCGAATCCCCGAGGGATCCAGGAGCAGCCGCTTCTATATCGCGTAATCCCCGGCGTGGTCGCGCGCCAAGATGCGAACGATCGTTTGAATCAGCTTGCCGCCGCCGTGGCGAGGGGTAGTGTGTCGGCCAAACACCGGTCCGCTTAGGGAGATGAGACCATGGCCGATTTCGGGGGAACCGATCTCGACGCCTTCCGCGCCGATACCCGCGCCTGGCTCGAAGCCAACTATCCAAAGTCCCTGAACGCGCCGATGGGCGAGGACGAGGCCCCGTGGGGCGGCCGCAAGATGGTGTGGAAGAACCCCGACGCCAAGCTGTGGCTCGACCGCATGGCCGAACGCGGCTGGACCGCCCCGATGTGGCCCAAGGAATACGGCGGCGGCGGCCTCTCCAAGGCCCAGAACAAGGTTCTGGAACAGGAGCTTCGCCGCCTCAAGGCGCGCCCGGCCCTGATGAGCTTCGGCGTCTGGATGCTGGGCCCGGTGCTGCTGGAATACGCCACCGAGGAGCAGAAGCAGCGTTTCCTGCCCGCGATCGTCCGCGGTGAAACCCGCTGGTGCCAGGGCTATAGCGAACCCGGTGCGGGCTCTGACCTCGCCTCGCTGCAGACCAAGTGCGAGGACAAGGGTGACCACTATCTGATCAACGGCCAGAAGGTCTGGACCAGCTACGCCGACCAGGCCGACTGGATTTTCTGTCTGGTGCGCACCGACACCAGCAAGAAGCACGAGGGCATCTCGTTCGTGCTGTTCGACATGACCTCGCCCGGCGTCGAGGCCCGCCCGATCAAGCTGATCAGCGGCTCCTCGCCCTTCTGCGAGACCTTCTTCGACAATGTGAAGGTCCCGAAGGAACAGCTCGTCGGCAAGCTGAACGGCGGCTGGGACATCGCCAAGCGCCTGCTGCAGTACGAACGCCAGAACATCAGCGCCTCGGGCTTTGGCGGCGGCGGCGGCCTGTCGGTCGTCGAGGCGGCCAAGAAGGAGCTCGGTGTCGACAGCGAAGGTCGCATCGCCGACGGCGATTTCCGCGCGCGTCTGGCGGCTCACTCGATGGACGCCCACGCCTTCATGCTGACCGTGCGCCGCGCCGAGGCGGAGTCCAAGCAGGGCTCGGGCCCCAGCGCCGCCGTCTCGATCATCAAGTACGCCGCCGCCAAGATGAACCAGGAGCGCACCGAGCTGCTGGTCGAGGCCCTGGGACTTCAGGGCCTGGGCTGGTCGGGCGAAGACTTCAGCGCCGAGGAGCTGGCCGCACCCCGCGCCATGCTGCGCGCCAAGGGCAACTCGATCGAGGGCGGCACCAGCGAGGTCAACCTCAACGTCGTCGCCAAGCGGGTCCTGGGCCTTCTGGATCACCAGTAACCCTCCGAGCCGTAAGCCGCGCGCGCCGTCGGAACGGCGCGCCAAGACCAAGACTTTTCAAGGAGCCTGAACATGGCCGTCCTGACCGAAGAACAGACGATGCTGCGCGACACCGCCAAGGGCTGGGCCAGCGAAAGCGCCCCCGTCGGCGCCCTGCGCAAGCTGCGCGACAGCAAGAGCAAGCAGACCTTCGACCCCGCCGCCTGGGCCGAGATGGGCCAGATGGGCTGGGCCGGCGTGATCGTGCCCGAGGCCTATGACGGCTCGGCCTTCGGCTATCTGGGCCTGGGCCTGATCCTGGAAGAGACCGGCCGGACCCTGGCCGCCTCCCCGCTCCTCTCCACCGCCATGATCGCCGCTTCGGCGCTGCAGCTGGGCGGCTCCGACGCTCAGAAGCAGGCTTGGCTGCCCAAGATCGCCACCGGCGAGGCCGTGGCGACGCTGGCGATCGACGAAGGCGCTCACCACGCCCCCGCCCGCACCGCCCTGTCGGCGACCCAAAGCGGCGCAGGCTACGTGCTGAACGGAACCAAGACCCTGGTGCTGGACGGTGAGGCCGCCGACCTGCTGATCGTTGCGGCCCGCACCAGCGGCCAGCCGGGCGACACCGCCGGCCTGACCCTGTTCCTGGTCGCGGGCGACGCCGCCGGCGTGACCCGCTCGCACCTGTCGCTGATCGACTCGCGCGGCGCGGCCAAGATCGTCTTCGACGGCGTCGAGGTCGGCGCGGACGCGGTGCTGGGCGAGGTCGACAAGGGCTGGGCCATCCTGGAGCCGACCCTGGACCGCGCCTATGCGGGCCTCGCCGCCGAGATGCTGGGCAGCGCCAGCGCCGCCTTCGACATCACCCTGGATTACTTGAAGACCCGCACCCAGTTCGGCCAGGTCATCGGCACGTTCCAGGCCCTGCAACACCGCGCCGCCAAGTGGTTCACCGACCTGGAGACCACCCGCTCGTGCGTCGAAGCCGCGCTTGAGGCGCTGGACGCCGGCGCCGACAGCCGCGCGCTGGCCTCTCTGGCCAAGGCCAAGGCCAGCGAGCTGGTGCACCTGGCGTCGAACGAGATGGTGCAGATGCACGGCGGCATCGGCATGACCGACGCCCACGACGCCGGCCTGTACATGAAGCGCGCACGCGTCACCGAGGCCCTGTTCGGCGGGGCCAGCTTCCACCGCGACCGCTACGCTCGCCTGATGGGCTTCTGAGCGCGCCTTTCATCAACGAACGGGGGCCGATCGTCCGAACGGCCCCCGTCTAAACCTGGCAGGACTAGAGCCTGTCTGGTTTAGATGGAACCATCTAAACCAGATAAACAGGCTCTAAAATCAAACACTTAGAGACCTTTCAAACGCTTTAGATGATTCCATCTAAAGCTAAAGGGCTCTAACGCCGGCGCGCCGGCGCCGGCGCATGCGCCAGACGCAGAAGGTTCGCTGCGCCCGGAGCGCCAAAGGGCGTGCCCGCGACGACCAGCAGTCGCTCACCGGGCGCCACCAGGCCGAGCTCCAACGCCTTGCTCGACGCGTCCGTCGTGACGACCTCCAGGCTGTCGGGCTGAGCGCTGACGCGCGGCTCCACACCCCAGACCAGGCACATGCGACGCACGGCGCTGATCTCGGGCGACAGGGCCAGCACCGGCTGCAAGGGGCGCTCGCGCGAGAGGCGGCGCGCGGTCGCGCCCGTGGTGGTGAAGGCCACGAGGCACTTGGTGGACCCCGACTTGGCCGCCCCGGCGGCGGCGACCACCAGCACGTCGGCGTCCACGTCGTCGTGGCTCTGCTCGGCGTACATCAGCTCTGGCCACTTCGGGTCACGCTCAACGCGTTCGATGATGCGGTTCATCATCGAGACCGACTCTTCGGGATAGTCACCCGCCGCCGACTCCGCCGACAGCATCACCGCATCGGCGCCCTCATAGACGGCGTTGGCGACGTCCGACGCCTCGGCCCGCGTAGGGGTCGGCGAGCTGGTCATCGACTCCAGCATCTGGGTGGCGACGATCACGGGAATGCCCCGCTCACGCGCCGCGCGCAGGATTTCCTTCTGGGCGACCGGCACCTCCTCGGGCGCCATTTCGACGCCGAGATCGCCACGCGCCACCATGACGCCGTCGCAGAGATCCAGGATCGGGCCCAGCACCTTCAGCGCCTGCGGCTTTTCGATCTTGGCCAGCACGGCGGCGCGGCCTTCGACGATCCGGCGCAGCTCGGCCATATCCTCAGGGGCCTGCACGAACGACAGCGCCACCCAGTCCACGCCCAGGCGCAGGGCGAAGGCCAGGTCCTCACGGTCCTTGGCGGTCAGCGGCGACATCGGGATGACGACATCCGGCACCGCTACGCCCTTGCGTTCCGACAGCTTGCCGCCGTTGACGACCTTGGTGTTGGCGTAGCCGGGGCCCGCATCCGTCACGGTCATCCGCAGCTTGCCGTCGTCCAGCAGCAGGGTCGCGCCCGGCCGCATCGCGGTCAGGATTTCCGGGTGCGGGAGATGCACGCGCGTCTCGTCGCCCGGCGCCGGATCGCTGTCGAAGCGGAACGCCTGGCCGGCCTTCAGCATCACCGGACCATCGGCGAACTTGCCGACGCGCAGCTTGGGCCCCTGAAGGTCGGCCAGCACGCCCAGCGGACGATCGACGACCTTTTCAGCCTCGCGAATGGCCGCATAGACGGCCGCGTGGGTCTCGTGGGCGCCGTGGCTGAAGTTCAGGCGAAAGACGTCAGCCCCGGCCTTGGCCAGGGTGACGATCATGTCGAAAGAGCTCGACGCCGGACCGAGGGTGGCGACGATGCGCGAGCGACGGGCGCGGATCATGCCGTCGCTCCTTCATGGATCAGTTTGGACAGGTGGCGTCGCCCTCGTTCGAGGCGAGCCGGATTTCCGTGAACGAAAGCGTCAGCGCCCCCGCGGTCGTCAGCGCAAACGGAGACGAAATTTGCGTCATATCCGCGCCTTTGGCGAGGAAGCAGGAAAGTTTGATCTTCGCCGTACGCCATTCGCCCGTTTTCGCACCTGACAACGTTGACGTTACGTCTACCGTCGCGCGACAGGATTCGCCACAGGTTACGCTCATTGACACCGGTTTCGTCGGGGCGGCTTCGACGCGGTATCGCAGCATCACGGCCATGTCGCCGGTGGTCTGCCGCGAAAGATCGACCGGCGATCCCATAACCCCGACCACGCCCAGCCCTTCGCCGCTCCAGGTGGCCTGACGGGCGTTTTCCTGCGCGCCGGCGTCCACCGTCTTGAGCGACGCCGCGCCGGAGGCGTTCATCATCCAGGGCGGAGGCGTGCGGCCGTCGACGAAGTAGCGATCGACATTGGCGGCGGCGGACGCGACGCCCGGGTATTCCGACAGCTTGGCCACCTTGCCGGGCTTGGTGTAGCTCAGGCCATAGCCATAGGCGAAGAGCGGGTCATAGCCCGGGTCGCCGACATTGATCGGCTCCTGGTCGGCGCGCTTGGGCCAGGAGAAGGACAGCTTGCCCTGGAAGTCGTGGCGCGGCTTACCCGCCTTGTCGCCGACCAGAACGTCGGCCACGCCGCCGCCCTCCGAGCCGGGCAGCCACGCCGCGACAAAGGCGTCGGACGCGTTGAGTTCGGGGTTGGTCCACAGGGGCCGGCCGCTCAGGAACACCGACACCACCGGAATGCCCGCAGCCTTGAGCTTCTTCAGCAGCGCCAGGTCACGCTTGTCGCCAGCCTGATACTCGATGCTGGTGATGTCGCCCTGGAACTCGGCGTAGGGGTTCTCGCCGAACACGACGATCGCCACGTCGGGCTTCTGCTTGAAATCGCCTGAAACCGACAGTTCCGCGCTGCCGCCGCCGGCTTTCACGGCCTCGGCGACGCCTGCATAGATCGACTGGCCATGCGGGAAGTCGCTGTTCTTGTTGCCGGTGCCCTGCCAGGTCAGGGTCCAACCGCCCGAGGCCTTGCCAATGTCGTCGGCGCCGTCTCCGGCGACCAGCACACGAGCCGAGCTCTTCAGCGGCAGCACGCCTTCGTTCTTCAGCAGCACCAGCGATTTGCGCACCGCCTCGCGCGCCACGGCCCGGTGCTCAGGCGCGCCGAGGAGCTCCAGCTTGCCCTCCAAAGGCCGCTTGTCCTCGAACAGGCCGGCCTTGACCTTGACTCGCAGGATGCGGCGAACGGCATCGTCGATCCGCGCCATGGGGATCTGCCCGGCCTTCACCTGCGCCAAGGTGTTGTCGTAGAGGCCCTTCCAGCTGTCGGGAGCCATCATCATGTCCATGCCGGCGTTATAGGCCTGGGCGCAGCTGGTGTTGCTGCAGCCCTCGACCTGGCCGTGGGCGTTCCAGTCGCCGACGACGAAGCCCTCAAAGCCCATGCGCTCCTTTAGCACGTCGGTCAGCAGGCTCTTGTTGCCGGTGTGCTTGACCCCGTTCCAGCTGGAGAACGAGACCATCACCGACAAGATGCCGGCTTCAATCGCCGGCGGGTAGCCGGCGTTGTGCAGACGCACCAGATCGGCCTCGGAGATCTTCGCGTCGCCCTGGTCGCGGCCATTCTCGGTGCCACCATCGGCGAGGAAGTGCTTGGCCGAGCCCGCCACGCGGCCAGCCGCCAGCGGCTTGCCGGCTTCCAGCGCCCCCTGCAGCCCCAGGGTCATCGGGCCCGAATAGGCCTTCACGATCTCCGGATTCTCGCCATAGCCCTCATAGGCGCGGCCCCAGCGTGAATCGCGAGGCACGGCGACCGTCGGACCAAAGGTCCAGTCCGCGCCGGTGGCGGCCATTTCCTTAGCGGTCACCTCGCCGATACGACGGATCAGGTCGGGGTCGTGCGCTGCGCCCAGGCCGACATTGTGCGGGAAGATCGTAGCGCCCACGACGTTGTTGTGACCGTGCACGGCGTCGACGCCGAAGATGATCGGGATTTCCTGCCGGTCGCCGCGCCTGTCCAGCGCCGCCGCGCGGAAGGCGCGGATCCATTCGATCCAGCGCTGCGGGCTGGCGCGGTCATTGCCGTCCGGCGCTGAGTTGCCGCCGACCAGCACCGATCCCAACCGGTACTTCTTCAGTTCCTCGGGCGTGATCGAGGCGCCGTCGGCCTGGATGGTCTGGGCGACCTTCTCCTCGACGGTCATCCGGCTCATCAGCTGGGCGATGAAGGCCTCGGTCTTGGCGTCGGTGATGGCGGCTGGACTGGCCGACTTCGGCCAAACGGCGGGGTTTGCAGTGGCGTTCGGCGGCGTCTGGGCCAGGACCACGCCGGCCGATCCACAGGCGATCGTCAGGGCCAGGGCGGAAGCGAAGGCGAAACGGCGCGGCAGCATGGGCGATCCTTGAAGGGGCGTCCGTCGGGCGGAGCGGTGTTTAAAGGAAAGGCGCTCGGCGCGGCGCTTGCGAAGTGTCCGCGCCGAGCGAAGATAAGCGGCTTCAGGTCCGCTTGGAGGGGAGTGATCGTGCGCACAGGGCGCGACAGCCGCTGGACTGGCCAGGCGAGGTCATGGCGTTTCCTCCTGACGCCGCCTTTTCGTGGCGACTGTCTTGATCTATGCGATCTCACGTCGATCGGACAGCGCTGTCAAGGGGAATATGATTGCGGTACCAACTTGCCAATCGCGCACTCGTCAGTGCGACGCTGGGCCGGTGGACTCCCGCACGACGAGTTCGAAGTCCAGGAGCCGCGATGGCGGGGGCGCGCCCTCTTCCCGCTCGACGCCTTGCATCAGCATGTCGGCGGCCGCTCCGGCCATGGCGTGGATCGGTTGGCGAACCGTGGTGAGCTGAGGCCAGGTTATCTTCGCTCCCGGCGTGTCGTCGAAGCCGGCGACTGACAGTTGAGTAGGAACGTCAAGCCGCAAGCGATTGGCGACCGCCATGACGCCCAGCGCCATGTCATCGTTCGAGGCGAAGATCGCCGTCGGTCGATCCGCGCCGCCCAGCAGCTTCTCGGCCGCCTCGAAGCCCGAGCGAAACGAAAACCAGCCCTGCGCCACACGATCATCACGAACACGCAGGCCGCTGTCGCGCATAGCATCGAGGAACCCCTGATGACGCCGGTGCGAAGCGCCGTGGTCGGGGTGCCCTACAATAAAGGCGATGTCCTTGTGGCCCAGATCGACCAGATGCTTGGTCATCTCGTAGGCGGCCAGCCGATCATCCATGCTGACCCACGGCGCACGGTCGAAATCGTCGCCTGGGGCGATGCGGACATAGGCCACCCCTTCCCGCTCAAGCGCCGCCAGAACGACCGGATGATCGCTGAGCGGCGGGGTCAGGATCACGCCGTCCATGCGCAACGTCGTCAGCATCGGCGCGACCTGATCCTCGACATCGGCGGTCGAGTCGATCGGCTCGACGATCAGATGGAACCCTTCCTGCCGGCAACGGGCGATGGCGCCGAGCTGCACATCGGTGACGTAGCCGGGGCTGGGGTTGTCGAAGAAAACGCCGATCAGATAGGCCTTCGCCCCCGCCAGGCTACGGGCCGAGATATTGGGGCGATAGTGCAGCGCAGCTACCGCGGCCTGCACGCGATCACGGGTGTCAGCCTTGACGTTGGGCTCGCGATTCAGGACACGCGAGACGGTCTTGATCGAGACTCCGCTCTCGCGGGCCACGTCGTGGATCGTGACTTTGGCGCTCAATTTCCGTCCCTCGCCGGTCCGATTCGCTCGGTTCGGCGCGTACTTAGCCATGACAAGGCTGTCATGGCGAGCCCCAAGAAAACGACTACGACACCGCCGCACGGCCCTCCGGCGTGAGCGCCACCGCCGCACCGATCAGGGCGGTGTGCGGATGCAGGATCACGTGCGTCGGGATCGAACGGGTGAAGCCGGACAGACGCCCCTTGCTGTCGAAGCGCTCGCGGAACGGGCTCTTCTCCAGGATGTCGATGATGCGTGGTGCGATGCCGCCGGCGATGAAAACACCGCCGCGTGCGCCCAAGGTCAGAGCGATGTCGCCCGCCGTTGAGCCCAGGATGGCGCAGAAACGGTTCACCGTCGCCAGGCTGTCGGCGCAGCCCTCTACGGCGCGCTCGGTGATCTGCTTGGCGGTCAGCGCCTCGACACCGCGCCCTTCAGCGGCCGCCAGATCCACATGGAGGTCCTCCATGCCGGGACCCGACAGGATCCGCTCGACCGACACCCGACCGCCGTCCAGGCGCCGGGTCAGGGCGCGGAGCACCTCGATCTCGACGTCATCGACCGGCGCGAAGGCGACGTGACCACCCTCGGTGGCCAGCGGGATCTCCTGGCCATGGCGACGGACAAGGCCTGCGACGCCGAAGCCGGTGCCTGGACCCAGGATCGCCAGATCGCCCTCCCCCGACGTCGGCAATTCGCCGATCTGGCGCAGGTCCTTAGGGCCAACGCGCGGCGCGGCCAGCGCCTGGGCGGTGAAGTCGTTGATCAGCTTGGCGTTCCGAAAACCGCCTGCGCGGCGCAGGCCGTCCTCGGAGATCCGCCAGTCCAGATTAGTCATGTGGACCTGACCGTGGTCGATCGGCCCGGCCACAGCGACCACCGCCTGGTCAGGATGCTTGACACCGACCTTGCGGAGATACTCCTCGATGGCGTCCTCGGCCGTGCCGTAGTCCTCGCCCCTATAGGCCGTCGGCTCGATCAGGCGCGGGTCCTGACCGTCGAACTCGACCAGGGCGAAGCGGGCGTTCGTACCGCCGATGTCGCCGACGAGGCCGAGCCCGCCGCTGTGATTGCCGTCCATGACCTAGCGCTTCCTCAAGCAAAGACGGAGGCGCCGGCGTCGGCCGCGCCGACCCCCGACCGCATCCATCCAAACAGTTCCCGGCCAAAGCCCGGCTTGGACGCCGGGACGTTCGCGGGGGTCCGGGCGAGCAGGGTCGCCTCGTCCACCATGATCTTCAGTTCCCCGATCTCGGCATTGACGCGGATCACATCGCCGTCCTGGACATAGGCCAGCGGCCCGCCCTTGGCCGCTTCCGGCGTCACGTGGATGGCGGCGGGCGTCTTGCCAGAGGCGCCGGACATGCGGCCGTCGGTGACCAGGGCCACCTTGTGACCGCGATCCAGCAACACCGAGATCGACGGCGACAGGTTATGCAGTTCAGGCATGCCGTTGGCGGACGGCCCCTGGAAGCGGACCACCACGACCACGTCGCGATCCAGCTCGCCGCGCTTGAAAGCGGCGATGAAGTCTTCCTGTTCCTGGAACACAGCGCACGGCGCCTCGATCACGTGGTGCTCGGGCTTCACGGCCGAGATCTTCATCACGCCGCGCCCCAGATTGCCCGCCATCAGGCGCAGGCCGCCTTCCTTGCTGAACGGGTCGGAGACCGGCCGCACGATGGCGGGATCCAGGCTCTCGTGAGCGCCGTCACGCCAGGTCAGCACGCCGTCCTCGAGCACCGGTTCCTGGGCGTACAGCGACAGGCCGGCGCCCGCGATCGTCTGGACGTCTTCGTGCACCAGACCCGCCTTCAGCAGCTCACGGATCACGAAAGCCATGCCGCCGGCGGCCTGGAAGTGGTTCACGTCGGCCGAACCGTTCGGATAGACGCGCGCCAGCAGCGGCGTGGCCTTGGAGATATCGTCCAGGTCTTCAAGCGTCAGTTGCACGCCCGCAGCGGCGGCCATGGCGATGATGTGCAGCGCCAGGTTGGTCGAGCCGCCGGTCGCCATCAACCCGACCACGCCGTTGACGAACGACTTCTCGTCGATCATCCGGCCGACCGGGATGAATTCATTGCCCTTGTTGGTCACCGCAGCCACGCGTCGGGCGGATTCCTTGACCAGGGCCTCACGCAGCGGCGTGTTGGGATGGACGAAGGCCGAGCCAGGCAAATGGAAGCCCATCAGCTCCATCAGCATCTGGTTGGTGTTGGCCGTGCCATAGAAGGTGCAGGTGCCCGGGCCATGATAGCTGGCGCTCTCGGCCGCCAGCAGTTCCTCACGACCGACCTTGCCCTCGGCGTAGAGCGCGCGGATGCGGGCCTTCTCGCTGTTGGCCAGGCCCGAGGTCATCGGGCCGGCGGGCACGAACAGGGCGGGCAGATGGCTGAAGGTCAGGGCACCGATCACCAGGCCCGGCACGATCTTGTCGCAGACGCCCAGATACAGCGCCGAGTCGAAGGCGTCATGGGTCAGGGCCACGGCGGTCGCCATGGCGATCACGTCGCGCGAGAACAGCGACAGCTCCATGCCGGGACGGCCCTGGGTGACACCGTCGCACATGGCCGGCACCCCGCCGGCGAACTGGGCGGTCGCGCCCACGTCCCGGGCGGCGTCCTTGATCAGCGCGGGATAGGCTTCCAGCGGCTGGTGGGCCGACAGCATGTCATTATAGGCCGAGACGATGCCGATGTTCGGCGCGTTCGGATCCAGGGCGCGCAGCTTGTCGACGCCCGGCGAGGCGGCGAAGGCGTGGGCCCAGTTGGCGCAGGACAGCTTGGCGCGCCCCGGCTGATTGGCGATCGCCTGTTCCATGTTGGCGAGATAGGCCGCGCGGCTGTCCTTGCTGCGCGCCACGATCCGGGCGGTGACGTCGGCGATGACGGGATTCAGGCTCATGGCGATCTACTCCGCCCAGAGGATGCGGACCTTGGCGCGGTCCTGTTTCAGAATGGCGGCGACCGGCAGGGCCGGATCAACGTCGCCGTCCAACAAAGCTTTCTTGGCCGCGCCGGTGACCAGCAGCACGATCAGATCGGTGCGGGTCAGGGCGGCCAGGGTCAGGCTCAGGCGTGGGAGGTCCGGCGCGGGATCGCTGGGCGGCACGGCCAGCACCGAACGGTCCGTGGTCAGGTCAAGACCCTGATCCAGCATCGGATTGCCCGGAAACAGCGAAGCGAAATGCCCATCCGGCCCCACGCCCAGGAGAACGACGCCGAACGGGGTGGCGGCATTGACGCCTGCCTCGGCCTTGCGCGCGCTCTCGTCGTGGCTCACGCCGTCGAAGAACAGCGGCGCGAACGAGGCCTTGGCCGCCTCGCCCACGAGCAGGTGGCGACGCACCAGACCCTCGTTGCTGCTGGCGTCGGTAGCGGGAACAAAGCGTTCGTCGGTGAGCGTGACCGTGACCTTGTCCCAGGGGGCGGTCATGGTCGCCATGCGGTCATAGACCGGCGCCGGCGTCGTGCCGCCGGTGGCGGCGAAGCCGACCCGGCCGTGACGAGCGACCGCCGTCGTCAACGCGCCGACCAGAACCGAGGCGGCCGCGTCATAGAGGTCCTCGCGGGACCCAAATGCTTCGAGCTTGATGGGCGTGAAGGGCATGCTCAGGCCTTCCAGGCTCGGCCGCCGGGCGAGATCAGGCCCTGGGCGGACTGCGGTCCCCAGGTGCCCGCCGCATAGTGCGCCGGTTCGATACTGGCCTCTTCCCAGGCCGCCGAGACGCCGTCGATGAAGCGCCAGGCCTGCTCGACCTCATCGCGACGCACGAACAGCGTACGGTCGCCGCGGAAGGCGTCGACGAACAGCTTTTCGTAAGCGATGCGACGGCGCCCGCCGGTCTGGCCAAACGACAGCGACAGCGGCAGCGACTGCAGTCGCATGCCCTCGTCCGAGAGACCCGGACGCTTGTTCATGATCGTCAGCGAGATGTCTTCGTCCGGCTGCAGGTCGATGACCAGACGATTGGCGCACAGCTCGCCATCGGTCGCCGGACCGAAGATGTTGTGCGGCAAAGGCTTGAACTGGACGACGATCTGGGTGCGGCGGTCCGGCAGGTTCTTGCCGGTGCGCAGGAAGAACGGCACGCCGTCCCAACGCCAGTTGTCGATCGCGACCTTCATGGCCACGAAAGTCTCGGTCTTGGTGGGCTTGCCCACTTCCTCGACGTAGCCAGCGCGCGCGCCGCCCTCGACCACACCGGCGACGTACTGGCCACGCACGGTGTCGTGGGCCACGGTCTCCTTGGTGAAGGGCCGCAGGGAGCGCAGCACCTTGACCTTCTCGTCGCGCACCGCATCGGGATCGAAGCCTGAGGGCGCTTCCATGGCGACCAGACACAGCAGTTGCAGCATGTGGTTCTGCACCATGTCCCGCAGCGCGCCGTATTCGTCATAGTAGGGCCAGCGGTCGCCGACCTTTTCGGTCTCGGCGATGGTGATCTGCACATGGTCGATCGTGTTGCGATCCCACAGGGGCTCGAACAGCACGTTGGCGAAGCGCAGGGCCGTCAGGTTCTGGACGGTTTCCTTGCCCAGATAGTGGTCGATGCGGAACACTTGGCTCTCGTCGACCACAGCGGCGACGGCGACGTTGGTGGCCTTGGAGCTTTCGAGATCGCGGCCAAGCGGCTTTTCGAGGATCAAGCGCGTGTTGGGCCCCGTCAGGCCGGCCGCCTGCAAAGCCTGGCAAGCCGGGCCGTAGAGGCTGGGCGACAGCGAGAAGAAGATGACCAGCGTGCCATGCGCACCGATCCGTTCGGCCAGCTTCTTGGTGTCTTCCTCACTGGTGATGTTCGCAGGCACGTAGTCGAGGCGTGCAGCGAGGCGATTCCAGACCGCCTCCTCCACTGTCGCGCGCTTGCCCAGTTGCTCGCGGACCAGCGCCTTGTAGCTGGCCGCGTCATGGTCGGCCCGGGCGACGCCAATGATCCGCAGATCGTGCGGCAGCAGTCGGTCGAGCTCCAGGAAATACAGAGAAGGCAGCAGCATCCGGAGGGCCAAATCGCCCGCTCCGCCCAGCAGCACCAAGACTTCGCGGCCGTTCTCGCCGACGTCGTTGTTCTTAGCCAATGTCGTCCACCTTATGACAACGTTGTCATGACATGCCTGCGCGGGAAAGGCAAGCGGCCGCACTTCGCCGCCCTCGGATCGGCGCGCGGCGGGGCTCTAACTAGGCCAAACGCTTGGCGCCCGCCATAAGACCAATCCGGTTTCATAGGAACTGTTTGAAGGATTCCCGGGGCCATTCGGAAACACCCTGCCTTCCATAACGCCTCTTGAGCGCGCTTTCAGGCGAACCTTGCCCTGCCGCCCTTCTATCGCGCGCGAACCTGCGATCACCGCAGCGAGCGCTAGCCGCCCGCGCGGGCGGGTGACCCGGCCGGTTGTCCTGTCCGGAAACGTTCCTTGAGGCGACCGATCCAGCCATTGAAGGCCTCGTTGTCGGCGGAAACCCGTCCAAAGTCGGACGCGGACACCGCGCCCATCGACATGCCCTGTAGCGCTACGCGAAGACCTTCAGGGTTGCTGGCTGTCTCGATGAAGCCCGACCAGCGAGCGCGCAGGCGACCGAGCGCCGCGTCGTCATCGGCGAGACTGTAGGCCACCGAGGCGCGCAGCAACCTCGCCTCCTCGGCCGCGCTGAGCGCCCCGCCTGTCCTGAAGCGGTCGCCCAGGGACCGCTCATAGAGCGCGCCGGCGGCCGGCCAGGCGCGTTGCTTCCAAGCGATCTCGCCGCGGATCTCCTGCCCGTCACGGCTGGTGTCGGTTTCGACCAGATCCAGCGCCGCGTCATAGCGCCCCAGACCCATCAGGGCGCGGGCGGTAGCCAGACGACGCTCGGCGTTCAGGGCGGGCGGCAGGATCGTCGTGCGGGTCGCGTTGATGGTGTTCAGCGCGTCCTCGGGCTTCTTGTCCATCAGGTAGATCCAGGCCAGATCGGTCGCGACCTGGGCCTTGGGAACGCCGTTGAGACGGTTCTCGACCTGATACTTCAACAGCTTGGCCGCATCGCCGAGCAGATCGACGTCGACCAGGCGGCGAACCAGATTGCGGACCATCTGATCGCCGTCAGCACCGATCGGCGTCAGATCCTGGAAGTCGTAGAACAGGCCGACCGCCTGGATCGGCTGCATGCCGTCGGCCAAGCCTTGCAGGAACAGCTGACGGAAAGCTTCGGAGAGGTCGTTCTGCAACGCGACGGCCTCGGGACGATCCGAGAGGCGACGTCCGGCGGATCGCAGAACCTCCAGCGCCTCGCGGTACCGGCCCTGGTCGATGTAGAGCTTGCCGAGCGCGCGGATGACCTCCAGCTCCACGCCATCGCCACGCCAGCGATAGCGCAACTGGTTCAGCGTCTCGGCGGCCTTGGTCGCGTTGATCTGGCCACGCGCATACTGCAGCTGGGTCGCGCGCAGCGTGGCCGGCGCGGCGATCCGATCGATGGGGGCCTTCGCAATGGCGGTGTACATGCGCTGCGCGCGCGCCTTCTCACCCTTGGCCTCGAAAATGCGCGCCTGGACCAGGCGAATATCCAGTTGGTCCTCGACGGGGATCTTGGCTTGGGCCAGGGCCTTCGTCACGGCCTGCATGGCGCCCGGCAGGTCCCCCACGCCCAAGGCGGCGTCGGCCTGGGCTTTGAGGAAGCGCGCTCGCCAGATCGGCGGGAACAGATCCAGCGCCCGGGTCCCGTTGGCGAACTGGGTTCGCGCATCGAGCCATTGGCCGTTCTTGGCGGAGATATAGCCGCGCCACAGCGCGCTTGAGGGCTCATCAGCCAGCACGGGCGACGAGAAGTCCGCGTCAGCTTCCGAAAGACGCCCGGCCAGCACCCGCGCCACGCCGCGCAGGCCGCGGAATTCGGGGTTGCCCATCAGGGTCTGGTGCTTGCGGGCGCCCGCGTTGAGAACCCCAATGGCCTCGAACGACATCTGGGAGCCGACCAGGAACCGCGCCAGCGCCAGGCGTGCGGCGATATCGGCCTCATCCTCGCTCGCGGCCGACACCGCGCCCTGCAGCGCGTTGTAGCGCGCCAGGAACCCGCCAGAGCCCGTCTTGGGCCAGGCCTCGAGATCGATCAGGGCGGGCATCGACAGCGGCTGCGGCGCCCCGGCGCTGGCTTCTTCCGGCGGGGCGGCGGCCGAGGCCGGCGACAGGGCCAGGCCCTTGGGGCGGCCGATGCGCACCTGATCGGCTTGCGCCTGGACCATCAGGTCGGCGGCGTAGGCCTCGGCGGCCAGACCTTGAGCCGACTGCAGCAACGCGAACTCGACATACTCACGCCGAGACGGCAGCCCCTTGGCCGGGGCCAGGGCCGGCGCGACGATGATGCGATCGCCAACGGCCGGATCATCGACCCAGATCGCCCGCGTGACGCCGGCAACGGCGGCGGACAGTGCGGCCGAAGGTGACTGCTCGGCGCGGGTGACCTGGATGATGTCCGGGCTCTGCTGTGGTCCGGCGCCGAAGCTGACGCGCCAGGACGGGCCCGACCCGACCGCCACATAGGGCTCGCCGGGCGGTGCGACGACGCGCAGCGCCACATAGTCCGCGCCGCGATAGACCTGCAGCTTGGAATAGCGCGGCGTCGTGCCCGGCAGTTTGGAGATATCGAGCCGCGCGGGGGTGTCGAAGACGATCCAGACCGCCTCGCCCCGCCGGAAGACCGCTGCGCCCGCCGGCGCAGCCCAGTCGAACGACAGGGTGACCTGCCCATCCCGTCGATCGATCCCCGCGCGAACCACGCCATCGCGCGGCATGGGATTGGGACGACCGACCGGCGCGGGGGCCGTCGCCGGTGAAGCCGCCGCCGCCGCAGACGCAATGGCGCCGGCCTTGGGGTAGATATTGACGAAGTCGACGCCGTCGGCCGTGCCGAGCTTGGCGTCGGCGTCATCGGTCAGGGTGAGAACGATCTCCAGCACGCCGTTGACGCGACGGGCGTCCGCCGACTTGATCCAGCGCGGCGGCGCGATCTTCAGCGCGGAAAGATTGGGATTGGCGTCACGATTGAACCGCAGGACCAGCGTCTGGCCCTGCCGCACCGGGGTCATTCGCGCGCCGCCGGCCCAGTGGAACTCGACCCGGGAGAACTCAGCCGCCTGCGCGACGCGCACGTCCAGCGCCCCGCGCGCCACCATCGGCTGGGGCGCGGCGTAGCCGGTCGGCGCCAGCGTGCCCGCGATGCACGCGGCGGCGACGCTGGAACGCAGGAGCTGGCGAAGGGTCATGGGCCTCCCTTAACCGGCCTGGTTGGCGGGCGGCCTGGCGGCGGCGGGCGCTGCGCCCGCCAGAGGACCGGCGGCGCGCTGGCCGGGCGCGGCGCCCGGCGCGGCGTTCTCGGCGACGGCCGCCTTGCCCTTGTCCACAGCGGGGTTGGCCAGACGCGAAGCCAGGCGCTCGGTCAGGATCTTGGCGTCGCCCGGAGCCATGTTGGCCAGGATCATCGCCAGGGTCTTTTCCTTCATCTTGGCCGCGATCGGCAGGCGAACCTCATCCGACAGCAACGTCATCCGCGCTGCGGCGTCCTTGGGCTTCATGCCCTGATAGACCACCACCAGGCGGTCGACCTCGGCCTGCTTCTGGGCGTCAACCTGGCCCAGCAGCCCCTGGATATCGCCCTTCAGGCCCGTCAGAGCCTTCATCTTGGCGTCGAGCTTGGCCTCGGCGGCGGCCAGAAGCTGCAGCTGGACATCGATGTCCTGCTCGCGCTGGTCCAGTTGCCCGCGGCGCGCGCCCAGGCTTTGCAGGATGCGTAGTTCAGCCGGCGAGAGGCCCGCCTCCCGCGCCAGGGCGTCAGCCGACGGCGCGCAGACCCGAGGCGGCGGCGCCTTGGCGGCGGCGGGCTGCCCTGCGCCCTCGGCCGAGGGAGCCCCCTCGCCTTCGGGACCTTCAGGCTTGGCGGCGCCCTCGGCGAAGGCCTTGGCCCCGCTGACCAGGTCGGGCAGCGACTTGGCGCCCGACAGGGCGTTGATGGCCAGCACACCGCCTGCGGCGACACCGATCAGGGGCAGAATGCGCGGAATGTTCTTCATCGGCGAGGAACTCGTGGATTGCTGGTCGGGCGCGGGGGATCAGCCGGCCCATCAAACAGGTCATCATCAACCCGCGCCCGTGAACGCGGGGTTTCTTGGCTCAGATTTGGACGTGGCGCGGGTCGCGGCGTCGGCTCGCCGCGAGCGGCCCGCTCGACCCGATCCTCGCGCTCGAGAAGGCGCTCGAAATCGGCCGCCGAAAGGCGACGCTCGCCAGAGGGTGAGACCGGCGGAGCCTCGATCGCACGCGACGGACGTGGCGGAGGCTCGCGCTCCGGCGCTGCCTGAGCCTTGGGCGGCGCAGGCCGGTTGACCCGATCTTCCAGCTGAGCCGCAAGGGCCTGGGCGCGCTCGATCCGGACGGCCAGGGTTTCAGCGGCCTCGTCGGTGGCGGCGCGGAGATCGGCGAGCCCCTGCTCGGCCCGCGCGGCGGCTTGGTCGAGATCGGCGACCGCCTTGGCGAAGCCTTCGTGACTGTCGCGCAGCGCCTTCAGCCGGCGCTCCAGACGCCAGCCGAAGATCAGCGCCGCGATCAGCAGCACCGCCAGGAACCCGTTCATGGCCAGGGCGACGACGCTCATTTCAGTTTCTGCACGGCCTTCTTCGCCGCCGGCGTCAGCGGGGCTTCGGCCCGGACGGCGATCGAATGGTTGCGACGCCCCATGCGGCCGCGTGTCAGCGGGATGGCGCCGGCGCGCAGCTCCACCAGGCTGTCGGGCGTGGCGTTCAGCATCAGGGTGTCGCCGACCTGCATGTTCAGCACGCGCGAAAGCGGCACCTGCTGCTCGTCGAGCACGGCGCGGACCTCCATCTGGGTGGTCCACAACTCGGTGGCCAAGTGGCCTTCCCAGATGTTGTCGCGACCGAACTTCTCACCCATGAACTGCTGCAGCAGCATCTTCCGGATGGGCTCCAGCGTCGCGTAGGGCAGCAAGAGCTCGATACGGCCGCCGCGATCCTCCATGTCGATCCGCAGCTTCACCAGAATGGCGGCGTTGGCCGGACGGGCGATGGCGGCGAAGCGCGGGTTGGTCTCCAGGCGATCCAGCGAAAAGCTGACCGGATGCAGCGGCTCGAAGGCGCTCTTCAGGTCGTGCAGCACGACCTCGATCATCCGCTGGACCAGCACCCGCTCGATCGTCGTGTAGGGCCGACCTTCGATGCGCATCGCCGCCGTACCGCGACGACCGCCCAAGAGCACGTCGACGATCGAGTAGATCAGGTTCGAGTCGACCGTCAGCAGGCCGTAGTTGTCGAGCTCCTCGGCGCGGAACACGGCCAGGATGGCCGGTAGCGGGATCGAGTTCAGATAGTCGCCGAAGCGGATCGAACTGATGTTGTCGAGACTGACCTCGACGTTGTCGGAGGTGAAGTTGCGCAAGCTGGTGGTCATCAACCGCACCAGGCGGTCGAAGACGATTTCCAGCATCGGCAGGCGCTCGTACGAGACGAGCGCCGAGTTGATGATGGCGCGGATGCCCGTGCGGTCGTCGGAGCCGTCCCCCGAGAGATCGAAGCCCAGCAGGCTGTCGATCTCGTCCTGGTTCAGAATGCGCTCGGAGGCGCCGTCGCCGCCGCCGTCATCCCAGCCGCCCATGCCGCCGGAAAAATCGCCGAACTCGTTCACGCCCTCTCCGCCTCCGGGAGGGTTTTCCGAGGCCCACTGGGCCATCGCCGCCTGATCGTCGAGTTCGTCCGCCATGATCGTTCGCCCAACCCGCCCTGAGGACTAGTTGATCAGCATCTCCTCGATGAGGACGGCGTTCACCTTGGCCGGCGCGGCGACCAGATTGACCCGGCGCAGCAGTTCGACGCGCAGCTGGTACGTGCCCTGGCTGCCGTTCAGGTCCTCAGGACGCAGCTCGCGAAGGAAGGTCTGGAACATGTCCTGCAACCTGGGGAGATTCGGCGTCAGCTCATCGGCCGTTTCCTCGTCGGGCAGCTCGAAGGTCAGCTTCAGCTTCAGGAAGGTCGATTTACCGTCCGCCGTCTGCATGTTCACGACGATGTCCGGCAGCGTGTAGAAGACGACGCCGTCGGGGCCCTCCTTGATCACCGGAGTCCCAGCCGCGCCTTCAGCGCCCTTCTCGGCGTCCTTCTTGTCGCCCTTCTCTTCCTTCTTCTTTTCCTTTTTCTTTTCCTCTTTCTTCTCGCCGTGCTCGCCCGCTTCAGCGGCCGGCTTCGGCTTCAGGAGGAAAAAGGCCGCAGCGCCGCCGCCGCCCAGAACAAGCACGCCCGCAGCGATCGCGATGATCAGGATTGGCGGCTTCTTCTTCGCCGGAGCTTCGCCCTCAGCGCCCTCTTCGCCTTCGGGAGCGGGAGCTTCCTTTTCGGGTTTCTTGGCCACGCGCGCGGTTCCTTGGAATCTATACCCGTACTCATGCGCGAAGCATGGTTAACGATGTGTTTTGCCGGGCAATTGGTCGCAGGCTGAATCTGCCCGGCAGAGTCCGACCAGCACACCCGCATTAACCTTCCTATTTGTTGATTTTAATGGCCTTTTAGCGCTGGCACGAAGGTTGCTTCTGGGGTTGCGACGCATTTGTCGCGTCAGCCGCCCGAGTTAACTCGCCATGGACAACGCGCTTTATGTCGGCCTCTCGCGTCAGATGACGCTGCGCCGCGAGCTCGACATCGTGGCCAACAACATCGCCAACGCCAACACCACGGGCTTCAAGGTCGAAGACCTGATGGTCCGCACCGAGCAGGCCAAGCCTGCCAAGACCCTGGACGGCTCCGCGCCGGTCAAGTTCGTGCTGGACACCGGCGTAGCCCGCAATTTCACCCAGGGCCCGATGACCAAGACGGGCGGCGACTACGACCTGGCCATCAACGGCATGGGCTTCTTCAAGGTCCAGGCCAATGGCGGTGAGCGCTACACGCGCGACGGCCGTTTCACCACCAATCCGGAAGGCATCCTCGTCACCCAGGCCGGCGCGCCTGTGCTGGACGACGGCGGCGGACAGATCACGATCGATCCCCGCCTTGGCCCCGTGACGATCGGCAAGGACGGCATCGTCAGCCAAGGCGCGATCCGGGTCGGCAGAATCGGCCTGGTGCGCCCGGACGACCTGTCCACCTTCGCCAAGGACGGCGACAACCTCTACCGCAACACCACCAACACCGCCCCGCAGCCCGTCACGGACGCCCAGATCCACCAGGGCATGCTGGAAGCCTCGAACGTCCAACCCGTGATCGAGATCACCAAGCTGATCGAGATCCAGCGCGCCTACGAGAGCGTCGCCAAGATGATGGACAACACCGCCGAACTCTCGCGCAGCGCCGTCGAGCGTCTGGGCAAGATCAACTAGGGAACGCTAGCCGATGCAAGCTCTCCGCACCGCCGCTTCGGGTATGGCTGCTCAGCAGCTGAACGTCGAAGTCATCTCGAACAACATCGCCAACATGAACACCGTTGGCTTCAAGCGCCAACGCGCCGAGTTCCAGGACCTGCTGTACCAGACCATCGAGCGGGCCGGTTCGCAGTCGTCCAGCGACGGCAACATCGTGCCGACGGGCGTGCAGGTCGGCGGCGGCGTCAAGGCCGGCTCGGTCTATCGCATCACCGAGCAAGGCACCCCCACCCTGACCGACAGCCCGCTGGACCTGGCGATCCAGGGCAAGGGCTACATGCCGATCCTGCTGCCGTCGGGCGAGACGGCCTATACACGGGCCGGTAACTTCTCGACCAACGACCAGGGCCAGATCGTCACCGAGGACGGCTATCTGGTTCAGCCGGGCATCACGATCCCGCAGAACGCCACCGACATCACCATCAGCAAGAGCGGCCTGGTGCAGGTGAAGCTGGACGGTCAGCCCCAGCCCCAGACCGTCGGTCAGATCCAGCTGGCCAACTTCCTGAACGAAGGCGGCCTGGAAGCCATCGGCGACAACCTGTTCCTGGAGACCGCCGCCTCGGGCGCGGCGACCCTGGCTGCGCCGGGCGAGCCGGGCTTTGGCATGCTGTTGCAGCACTACACCGAGGCCTCCAACGTCGACGCGGTCTCTGAAATCACCGCCCTGATCACCGCCCAGCGCGCCTACGAGATGAACTCGAAGGTGATCTCGACGGCCGACCAGATGCTGCAAGCCACCTCGCAACTGCGGTCGTAAGCTCATGAAGGCCTTTCTCTTCGCCGCCGCCGCCACCCTGGTGATCACCGCCCTGTCGGCGCCCGCCTTCGCCGGAACGCCCGTGACCCTGCGGATGGACACCACCGACGCCGACGGCCGCATCACTCTGGGCGATCTCTTCGACGGCGTCAGCGGCCCCGCCGCCAACGTCGTGGTCGCCGCACGCATGGGCGCCACCGCCGTGCTCGAAGCCGGTCAGGTGCAGATGTCGGCCCGCCGCGCGGGCTACGTCTGGACCAACGCCAACGGCGTGCGCCGGATCATCGTTCGCGAGGGCGTCGATAATGGCGGCGTCTCGTCGAGCGCCGCCCCCGGCGCTCAGCTGGCCGGCGCGCGTCTGGCCGGCGCCCCGCGCGCCAATGTGGAAGTTCTTGCCTACGCCCGCAGCCTGTCGGCCGGCGAAATCGTCCAGCCGCAGGATCTCATCTGGGTGAAGATGGCCGGCGCCCCGGCCGATGCGCCGCGCGACGCCGACGCCGTGATCGGCCTCGCCGCCAAGCGTCCCCTGCGGGAAGGCGCTCCCGTCGGGATGAAGGATGTGGCCGCCGCCCAGGTCATCAAGAGCGGCGACTTGATCACCATCACCTATGAAGACGGCGGAATCTCCCTGTCACTGCAGGGCAAGGCCATGGCCGCCGCCGCCGCCGGTGATGTGTTCGCCGTTCAGAACACTCTGTCGAAGAAGATCATCCAGGCTGTGGCCGTCGGCCCCGGCGCCGCCGCTGTCGGCCCGCAGGCCCAGAGCTTGCAAGCCCGCTCGCAACCCCTCCGTTTCGCCGCTCGCTAAGAGGTCCAGATCATGCGTCGTCCTGCTATCCTCGCCGCCGCCGTCCTCCTGGCCCCGCTGGCCGCCTGCTCGACCGTCAAGGAGGCCGTCAAGGGTCCGGATCTCGCGCCCGTCGGCTACCCGGCCCCGCTGGCCCCCATGCAACAGCAGTACGTGTCGGCCCGCGAGCCCGCCCCGCAGGCGGCTTCGGCCAACTCGCTGTGGCGGGTCGGGGCCCGCGCCTTCTTCAACGACCAGCGCGCCAGCCGCGTCGGCGACATCGTCACCGTGATGATCGACATCGATGACAGCGCCAGCACCAAGAACGCGACCAACAGCTCGCGCACCGCCAATATGAAGGCCGGCGTGCCGCATCTGCTGGGCATGGAATCGAGCCTGGGCAAGTTCCTGCCGGGCGGCTTCGATCCGGCCTCAGCGCTGGAGACCAACTCGACCACCACCAACGCCGGCTCGGGCGGCGTCAGCCGGTCGGAAAAGATCAGCCTGACGATCGCCGCTGTGGTCAGCCAGGTTCTGCCGAACGGCAACATGGTCATCCAGGGCACCCAGGAAGTGCGCACCAACGCCGAGCTGCGCCAGCTGACCGTGGCCGGTATCGTCCGCCCCGAGGACATCTCCTCGGCCAACACCATCCGCCACACTCAGATCGCCGAAGCCCGCATCAGCTACGGCGGCCGCGGCGACATCAGCCGCGTGCAGAAGACCCCGGCCGGCCAGTCGCTGGTCGAGAAGTTCTCGCCGTTCTAGGGGCGGGACCCGTACCGCAAGGCCCATCGGGCCGGCCTCTGGTCGGTTCCCGAGGGGCGATAGCTCCGGGAAGCGGGCGTTTCGAACGTCGGCAGTGGGTGGTGAGCGGACCAAATCCTCCCCCCAGCGGGGGAGGTGTCGGCGAAGCCGACGGAGGGGGAAGAAGCCGGCTCGGCAGAACTTCCCCCTCCGGCCTTCGGTCTCCTCCCCCTCTGGGGGGAGGATTTTCGAACGTCCGCCAAGGGCCGCGAGCAGCCTTGGGTCTCGCTCCAGAAAGCCGACCTTCCTACTCCCCGCCGGAACGCCGTTCGCGCTCGCAGAAGAGCCCTTAAGCCCGCCGCCCCGCGCCCGCCGCGCTGACATTGTCCATGCCCATGGCCGACAGCGCCCCGCGCAGGATGCCTTCGGCGTCCAGACCCGCCTGGGCGTACATCGCGTCAGGCTTGTCCTGGTCCTGGAAGACGTCCGGCAGGCACAGGGTGCGGATCTTCAGGCCGCGGTCCAGGGCGCCGTGCTGGGCCAGGGCCTGCAGCACGAAGGCGCCGAAGCCGCCCATCGAACCCTCTTCCACCGTGATGATGGCCTCGTGCTCGCGGGCCAGTCGGAGCAGGAGGTCGAGATCGAGCGGCTTGGCGAAGCGGGCGTCGCAGACGGTGGCGGAAAGCCCGCGCGCGGCCAGCAGGTCGGCGGCCTTCAGGCTTTCCGACAGACGCGTGCCGAACGAGACGATGGCGACGCTGGTCCCCTCGCGGACGATGCGGCCCTTGCCGATCTCCAGCGGCTCGGCGATGGCCGGCATGTCGAGACCCAGGCCCTCGCCGCGCGGATAGCGGAAGGCGCTGGGGCGGTCGTCGATCTCGGCGGCGGTGGCGACCATGCGGGCCAGCTCCACCTCGTCGGCGGCGGCCATCAGCACCATGCCGGGCAGAGCGCCCATGAAGCCGATGTCGAAGCTGCCGGCGTGGGTGGGACCATCGGCGCCGACGAGACCGGCGCGGTCCATGGCGAAGCGCACCGGCAGGCCCTGGATGGCGACGTCGTGGACCACCTGGTCGTAGCCGCGCTGCAGGAAGGTCGAATAGATCGCCGCGAACGGCTTCATGCCGTCGGCCGCCATGCCCGCGGCGAAGGTCACCGCGTGCTGCTCGGCGATGCCGACGTCGAAGGTGCGCTCGGGGAAGGCCTTGCCGAACAGATCAAGGCCCGTGCCGGAGGGCATGGCGGCGGTGATGGCGACGATCTTGTCGTCCTTCTCGGCCTGCTTGATCAGTTCCTGGGCGAAGACCTTGGTGTAGCTGGGCGGGCCGCCGGCCGCCTTCTGCTGCTGGCCGGTGACGACGTCGAACTTGACCACCGCGTGCAGCTTGTCGGCCGCGCCTTCGGCGGGCGCGTAGCCCTTGCCCTTCTGGGTGACGCAGTGGACCAGCACGGGCTTGTCGCCGAACGCCTTGGCGTTCTTGAGCACGCTGACCAGGGCGTCCATATCGTGGCCGTCGATCGGGCCGATATAGTAGAAGCCGAGCTCCTCGAAGAAGGTGCCGCCGGTGACCATGCCGCGGGCGTACTCTTCCGCCTTCCGCGCGGCTTCGCGCATCGGCGTGGGCAGTTTCTCGACGACGGTCTTGCCCAGCTTGCGCACCGAGCGATAGGCGCCGCCCGAAACGAGGTTGGCGAGATACGCGCTCATGCCGCCCACCGGCGGGGCGATCGACATGTCGTTGTCGTTGAGGATGACGATCAGGCGCTTGGTCGTATCGGTCGCCGCGTTCATCGCCTCATAGGCCATGCCCGCGCCCAGCGAGCCGTCACCGATCACGGCGATGACGCTGTTGTCCTCACCTTTCGCGTCGCGCGCGGCGCAGAAGCCCAGCGCCGCCGAGATCGAGGTGGCCGCGTGGGCCGCGCCGAACGGGTCGTATTCGCTCTCGGCCCGCTTGGTGAAGCCCGACAGGCCGCCGCCTTGGCGCAGGGTGCGGATGCGGTCGCGGCGACCCGTGAGGATCTTGTGCGGATAGGCCTGGTGGCCGACGTCCCAGATGACGATGTCCTTGGGCGTCTCGAACACGTGGTGCAGGGCCACCGTCAGTTCGACCACGCCCAGGCCCGCGCCCAGGTGCCCGCCCGTCACCGACACGGCGTCAATCGTCTCAGCCCGGACTTCCGCCGCGAGCTGCTTGAGCTCGGCGAGCGAGAGACCGCGCGTATCGGCGGGCGAGGCGATCGTGTCGAGCAGAGGAGTTTTGGAAGACATATCTGTTAAAAGCGCGGTCAGTTGCGGCGGTCCAGCACGAAATCAACGCTCGCGCGGAGATGTTCGGCCCGTTCGCCAAAGATTTCGAGATGGGAACGCGTCTGCTCGGCCAAAAGGGTCACGCGCTCCTTGGCCGCATCCAGCCCCAACAAAGTGACGTAGTTGGCCTTGCCCTTGGCGGCGTCCTTGCCGCCGGCGGCCTTGCCCAGGGTCTCCTCATCGCCCTCGGCGTCGAGGATGTCGTCGACGATCTGGTAGGCCAGACCCAGGTCCTGGGCGAAGGCCATCAGGGCCGAGCGCTCGGACTCCTTGGCGCGGGCGATGATCAGCGGGATCTCGAAGGCGAAGGCGATCAGGGCGCCGGTCTTCAGCCGCTGCATGCGCGCCACAGCGCCCAGATCGTCGCGAACGCCCAGGAGGTCGATCATCTGGCCGCCGCACATTCCGCGCGCGCCCGAGGCGATAGCCAGCTTGCGCACCAGTTCCGAGCGGACATGGCCGTCGTCGTGGGTGTCCGGGTGAGCCATGATCTCGAAGGCCGCCGTCTGCAGGGCGTCGCCCGCCAGGATGGCCGTGGCCTCGTCGTATTGCTTGTGCACGGTCGGGCGACCACGACGCACGTCGTCATCGTCCATCGCGGGCAGGTCGTCATGCACCAGGCTGTAGGCGTGGATGCACTCCAGCGCGCACGCCGCGCGCAGCACCGGCCGCTCGGGCAGATCGAACATCTTGCCGGTTTCCAGGGCGAAGAACGGCCGCAGGCGCTTGCCAGGGCCCAGCGCCGCGTAGCGCATGGCCTCGGTCAGGCGGCTCTCGGGGCCGTCGGCGCGCGGCAACAGCTCGTCCAGCGCCACGGTGACGATGTCGGCCGCCTGGACGATCCGCTTGGCAAGGTCGCTCATGAGGGGCTCCCCTCGCACGCCGGGCGCTGGCCGGGCATCAGTTGAACTCGGCCGGTTCTGCGGCCACCGCGCCGCCCTGCCCCAGCACGATCTTTTCGACCTTCAGGCGCGCGGCCTCGAGCTTCTTCTCGCAGTGCGCCTTCAAGGCCGCGCCGCGCTCGTAGATGTCGATCGAGCGCTCGAGAGCAGCCTGGCCCGACTCCAGCTCCTGCACGATGCGCTCCAGCTGCGACAGCGCTTCCTCGAAGCTGAGGGCGGAGATGTCAGCGGGCGGGTTCGCAGCGTCGGTCATTTCAACTCTCAGGTGAACAGCCGTCAGCCTAGTGGCGACGAGCGGCGCGGGCAACGGCCTAGAGCCAAGGCGTGGTTAAGGGAAGAGGCTTTGCAGACTAAGCGCGGCGGAAGCGCTTGATGCTCCAGTAGGCGTGACCTTGATCAACGATTTTCGCCCATCCCCGCGCCTTGAGCGCATCGGCGATCATCCAGTTGAAGAAGCCGTGGGCCAGAACCAGCACGTCCTGACCGTTCTCGGCCAGCTCGACCAGGAGGTCGGCCGCCTGGCCGGCGCGGGCCTCGGCCTGTTTGCGGGTCTCCTGGCCGCCGTGGTTGTCGAAGAACCACCACCAGAACCGCGCAAAGAACCCCAGATGCTTGGGCGACATCCGCAGCCACAGCGGCCAGGGCGGCGGCGGCAGCGGCGCCTCGATGAAGGTCGGGTCGGTTGCGAACGCCCGTTCCCCGACGACGGCCCTGGCGGTCTCGATCGAGCGCAGGCGGGTCGAGGCGATGATGGCGCCGGCGTCCCGCGCAATCTCCACCAGGCCGGAAGGCGGCGTCTGCCCCGCCTTAAGCCCCCCCTCCTCGTAGCGCGCCCACCAGTCTCCGTACTGAGGGGCGTTGAGCGTCACCTTGCGCGACAGCGCAGGCTCACCGTGGCGGGCCAGGGTGATGACGCCCGGTCGCGCGGGCGGGGACTTGTGGTCGGCGATGGTGACGGCAGCCATGTTGAAGAGAAGCCCGATGGCCCGAAGGCCGCGCCGTCCTCTCATTCCTCCTGAAGAGCGCGTACATGCGCGGCGGCGGAACGCCCTAGCGCCTGCAGGTCGTAACCGCCCTCGAGCGAGGACACAACCCGGCCTTTGCCGCGAGCCCTGGCCACCGACAGGATCGCGCGGGTCGCCCAGGCGAAGTCGTCCTCCTCCAGGCTTTGCGCCGACAGGGGATCGCGCGCATGGGCGTCGAAACCGGCCGAAACGATCACCAGTTCGGGGGCGAAGGCGTCGACCTTGTCCATCAGGCCCTCGAATCGCGACCGCCAGGTCTCGCGAGACGCATGGGCGGGCACCGTGGCGTTGGCGATGTTGCCAAGCCCCGTCTCGCTGGGATCACCGGTGCCCGGATAGAGCGGCGACTGGTGGATCGAGGCCACGAACACGGTCGGGTCATGCTCGAACACCGCCTGGGTGCCGTTGGCGTGATGGACGTCGAAATCGACGATCGCCACGCGCTGCAGGCCCGCAGCCTGGGCGGCCCGGGCGGCGACGGCGACGCTGGAGAAGACGCAGAAGCCCATGGCCACGCCCGGCTCGGCGTGGTGGCCCGGAGGCCGCACGGCGCAGAAGGCGCGCTCGGTCATGCCCTCCGCCACGGCCCGCACCGCCGCCACGCTGGCGCCCGCAGCCCGACGCGCAGCGGCGAGGCTGCCTGCGGACAGCACCGTGTCCGGATCCAGGGCCACGCGTCCCGTCGAAGGCGCGGCGGCGAAGACGGCGTCCACATAGGCCTTGGGATGGACCCGCAGCAGATCCTCGATCTCGACCAGCGGCGCGTCCATCGGATCGAGCGCCAGATTCGGATCGTCGTTCAGCGCGTCGAGCACCGCCCGCAGACGTTCCGGGCGCTCGACATGCCGGTCGCCCGGCCGGTGGTCGAGCATGTCCAAATGCGTATAAAGCGCGAGAGCCATGGGAGACTCCTAGACCGTGAACGCTGATCCGACCACCGCCTCGTACACCATTCGTCGGGCCACGATCGACGACGCCGACACGGTGTCGAGCCTGGGCGCACGCACCTTCAGCGAGACCTTCGCCCACCTCTATCCGCCCGAGGATCTGGAGACCTTTCTCGCCTACGCCTATGGTCTTGAGCGGACGCGCAACGATCTGGCCCATCCGGACAAGGCCACCTGGCTGATGGAGGACGCGGACGGCGAGGCCGTTGGCTACGCCCTGGCCGGCCCCTGCGACCTGCCCCACGATGAGGTCGCGCCCGAAGACGGCGAGCTCAAGCGGATCTATCTGTTGAAAGCCCACCGGGGTGGCGGGCGCGGGTCTCGCCTGCTGAACACGGCGCTGGACTGGCTGGAGGCCGCCGGCCCGCGTCGGCTGTGGATCGGGGTATGGTCGGAGAACTTTGGGGCGCAGCGGCTCTACGGTCGTTTGGGCTTTGCGAGGGTCGGCGAGTATTTCTTCCCTGTGGGCGAGACGAACGATCTGGAGTTCATCCTGCGGCGGGGGTGAGTCCCTGCGTCCTTCGAGGCTCGCCAATGGCTCGCACCTCAGGATGAGGAATTCAGAACAGCGCTCCTCATCCTGAGGCGCCCGCGCAGCGGGCCTCGAAGGACGCACGCCATTGCGTCTTCTTTCAGAACCCGACACAATCCGAACACCTGTTCGAAAGTCGCGCCGATGTTCCTCCGCTTCTTCTCTGAGCTCCGTCAGGCCAAGGTGCCGGTCAGTCTCCGCGAGTACCTCCTGCTCATGGAGGCGCTCGACAAGGACGTCATCGACCGCTCGGTGGAGGACTTCTATTTCCTCTCGCGCGCCAGCCTGGTGAAGGACGAGAAGAACCTCGACAAGTTCGACCGCGTGTTCAGCCACGTCTTCAAGGGCCTGGAGACGGTCAATGACGGCTTGGCCGCCGACATTCCCGAGGAATGGCTGAAAGCCCTGACCGAGAAGTTCCTCACCGACGAGGAAAAGGCCCAGATCGAGGCCCTGGGCGGCTTCGAGAAGCTGATGGAGACTCTGCAGGAGCGCCTGCGCGAGCAGAAAAAGCGCCACGAGGGCGGCAACAAGATGATCGGCTCGGGCGGCACCAGCCCGTTCGGCAACAACGGCTACAACCCCGAAGGCGTGCGCATCGGCCAGGACAAGGGCCGCCACGGCCGGGCCGTGAAGGTCTGGGACAAGCGCGAATACAAGAACCTCGATGACAGCGTCGAACTGGGCACCCGCAACATCAAGGTCGCCCTGCGGCGCCTGCGCAAGTTCGCCCGCACCGGCGCGGCCGAGGAACTGGACCTGAACGGCACCATCAAGGGCACCGCCGAGAAGGGCTATCTCGACATCCAGCTACGGCCCGAGCGCCGCAACGCCATCAAGGTGCTGTTGTTCTTCGATATCGGCGGCTCGATGGACAGCCATATCAAGCTCTGCGAGGAGCTGTTCAGCGCCGCGCGCACCGAGTTCAAGAACCTGGAGTTCTACTACTTCCACAACTGCCTCTATGAGGCCGTCTGGAAGGACAATAAGCGTCGCCAGACCGAGAAGATCCCGACCTTCGACGTGCTCCACAAGTTCCCGGCCGACTACAAGGTGATCTTCGTCGGCGACGCCACGATGAGCCCCTACGAGATCACCTATCCGGGCGGCAGCGTCGAGCACTGGAACGAAGAGCCGGGCGCGATCTGGATGCAGCGCGTCACCGACATCTATCAGAGCTGCATCTGGCTAAACCCTACGCCGGAACGCCACTGGGACTACACCCAGTCGATCGGGGTGATGCGCCAGATCATGGCCGACCGGATGTTCCCGCTGACCATTGAGGGCCTGGACAAGGCCATGCGGGAGTTGGTGCGGGGTTAGGCGGGGGGAGCAAGTATCTACCCCCACTGATTCACCGCGAATTCAGAACCCACAGCAACATATAGGTAAATATTTACATAATTCCCCAAGAATAGAAGTGCCGAATATTGAATATGTATCTGTTGGGAGATTGAACTTGCATGTCAAACGCACTGTAGGCCCGTATCTCCCTCCCCATCCACGGAATTTTCCTTCTAATACCTCGACTCACAGATTCACGAGTTCGCGCTACCGAAGCGCGGACGACTCGCGCACCTGAGCCATAGACCTTCGCGATATTGGCGGGGGCCAGAACCTCCCCCGAAGCGGGATCAGAAAAATTCTTGAAGTATAAAAGCGCCGGCATTTGCGAGAGCGCCAAGGTCGCTCGGTCGATCTTTTTATCAACCGAGTATCTTTCGAATTCGTCGCGCCTATACTCTGTTTTCACGAGGTAAAGGTCAGGGTTCCACTCTTGCAAGAAGGACCCATCGTAACGCGGCAAGAGAACGAACAAGGTCGGGAACCCCGGAACATCAATCCAGAACGCCTCGCCGCGCGTCTTCCGGGTCAGAAGGGAGGTTTGATCGGGCCACGCGCTCTGCTCGCGCGTCACGGTTTCGCGCACGCCCTTTCCGAAGTAGCGTTGACCACCAACCTCGATCTCGATCTCGATCTTGAAACGATAGCCGCCCGAAAAGGGCGAGCACGCCGCCACCGCGCCGGCTCCAGCCGACAGGATCGCGCCGATCGCTGCGCGCCTTGTCCACCTAGACGACCCAACGCTCGGCTCACCAGGACCCGCGAACATGCGCCTAAACTCCACCTCAGAGTGAGCGAGTTAGCGCACTTTGCCGCCGCCTTACCACGCAAAACATCGCTGAAGCTCAAGGGTGCTCGCGCGGCCTGCCGCCCGCTCAGCCGCGCGGCGCAGGCTCGCCCACGGGCCCCAGATCAACGCTCGGCTGGCCTACCAGCGAGACCTTGTCCACCGGCGCGGCGGCGTGATCGTTGGCGATTGTCATGCCGACATGGAAGCTGGTCGGCGCCGCGCCACCCAGCAGGATGAAGACATCTTCCTGCCCATCGCCATTGATGTCGAAGCCGACGCGGGCGCCGGCGACCGGCGGGCTGATCTCCGCCAGGACAGCGATGTTGCTCTCGCCCAACGTCGCGCCCTGGGCGGCCAGGACGTCGGCGACCGCCGTGGAGCTGACGACCGTCATCTCCCCCTTGCCCTGAACCTCAAGCTGGTCGCCGCGGGCCACGGAGAAATCGAGCACGACGCCCAGCAGGCCTTCGGCCTTGTCGGTCGGCGGCTGGGCGGAGACCAGGAACGTGTCGGCCCCTGCGCCGCCGCTGGCGACGACGCGCGCGCCCATGACGATCTGGTCGTCGCCGTCCCCGCCGTCGAGCCGATCGACCTGTCCCGCGCCCGCGCCGCGGCCGTCGACATAGTCATCGCCGCCGCCGGCGCGGATGGTGTCGCCCCCGGACGAGCCGGCCAGAACATCAGCGCCGGGCGTGCCGTGCGTCAGCGACTTGCCGGTCGCGAACCCTTCGCCCGAAACCTCGACATCGCCTGGCGTGTCGCCGGGCGGCGGCGAAGCGCCGGCCTGGCCGGACGGCGCATGCGCCGCTGAGGGCGGCGCGCCCAGCGCGCTCGGCGGCTTGAACGCGCCCAGGCTCGGCGACTCGGCATTGGCGGCTTGCACGGCGATGGCGGACCCCTGCACCGCCTTGAACGGGGCTTGCGGGCCCAGCTCGCGGGCGACGGCGGCGGCGACGATCGCCTCGGCCTCACTCTTGCCGGCGTCCAGGTTCAGCGCGGCGATGAGTTTCGAGGTCAGCGCCTGCATCGCCGGATCACCGGCGCGCGGCGCGCTGTCGAAGTCCAGGCGCCCCGTCTGGCCGAACTCGACGCCGCGAAGCTCCAGATAGAGGCCGAAGGCGACCACCAGAGACAGGAACGACTGCGCCTCGCGGCTGGCCGGGTTGAACGCGACCACGACCCCTGTCGGCGCCTCCGGCGCGCCTGAGGCGAGAACCTGACGAAGCGCGCCCCACAGGCTGCCGACCTGATGGAACATGTCGACGGCCGCATCGTGCACGACGAACTGGCCGTCGATGCGGGCGATGTGAACGAGCACGTCCTGATTGGCGTCGGTGACCACGTACCAGGGATCCCCGGAGTCGGTCTGGCCAAACACGCCGTCGACCTCGCCATAGCTGGCGGTCAGTTGCTGGGTGAGCAGCAGCAGCAGGCCCCGCTCGTTGGCGGACCAGTCGGTGGCCGGGGGCCGGGGACTGAAGGCTAGGACCTCACCCATGGCGGCGCGCGTCAGGCCTGCGCCGCCTGGTCGGCGACGAAGGGCTCGACCTCTTCGGCCGCGCCGTCGAACAACAGCCGATAGAGCTCAGGCTCGTAATAGCGCAGCAGGGTCCGCGCGAACTGGGTGGGATCCAGGCCAAGGCTTTGCGCCCAGACCGCCTGCGCCTCGATCGGCACGCGACCCAGGCCGTTCTCCACCTGCGAGACGAAGGTGTAGTAGCGAAGCCCCGTCTTCTCGGCCAACTCGGCCTGGGTGAGCCCCGCCGCTTCGCGGGCCGCCTTCAGCCACCGGCCGGCCTCGCGCCGCAAACTCTTGGTCAAGGCCGCCTTGGCGGGATTCATCGCCGTTCGTGACATCGCAACGCTGCTCGCACGCCCAACCGCAGGCGTTTCCCCTAGTTGTTACACATTGCATAAAAACGCAACATCCGTCGTTCAGGTCGATCGAAGGGCTTGCAAGCCGGTCGCTCGCCACATACAGTTTTAACGCAACTATTTTGAACGAAGCGTCGCCATGTACCTCCCCCTCGATCCCATCGCCTCAGGATCCGCCGCCGCGACGACGCGGCCTCGCCTGTCGCTGGTCATGGTCGTCTACATGACTGGTCCGGCGCTGATGGAGAGCATCCGTCATGCGCTGGACGAGCCTCGGGTCGACGAGTTCGTCATCGTCGACAATGGCTCCTCGCTCGCCGACGCCGCCTGGCTCCGCGACCTGGCCCGCCGGGAACCGCGCGTGCGGCTGCTGCAGGGCCTGGGCAATATCGGCTTCGCCCGCGCCGCCAATCTGGGCGCGACGGCGGCGAAGGGGGACGAGCTGGTCTTCCTCAATCCCGACGCCTTCCTGACCCCCGGCGCGGTCGCCGCCCTGCGCGAGGCCGCGCGGGATCGCCCCTCGCCCTGTGTGGTGGGCGCGCGGGTGTTCAACACCGACGGCACCGAACAGCGGGGCGGCCGGCGTGGCGAGATCACGCCGGTGACCACCCTGCTCAGCCTCTCGAAGCTTAGCGCCACCCTGCCCCCGCTGCGCCGCTTCGAGATCCACCGGGAAGGTGAGCCCATCCCGCCCTTCCCGGTGGACACCCCGACGATCTCGGGCGCCTGCTTTTATGTGAGCGCCCGAGATTTCCAGCGCCTCGGCGGGTTCGACGAAGGCTACTTCCTGCATGTCGAGGATATCGACCTGTGCTGGCGCGCCCGTCGCCAGGGCGGATGCGTGCTGTTCCAGCCGCACGCCCGGGTCGTGCATGTCGGCTCCACCAGCCGTGAAAGCCCGCTGGTCATCGAGTGGCACAAGGGAAAGGGCCTGGTGCGCTACTTCCTCAAGCGGGCCGACAGCAGGCGCCGCAAGGCCCTGGCCTTGCTGCTGGCGCCGCTGATCCTGAGCGCGGCCGTCGCCCGCCCGTTGCTGCGGATGGCGCACCGGCAAACCGAGCGCTCGCCCCAGCGCCTGGCGCCGATCACGCGTTGACGCCTTTTCGGCGAACCTCGTTACCGCTATCACGGACGGAAACGTTGGAACGCGCGATGCTTCGGCTCCTCCCCCTCGCCCTAGGCTTGATCACGGTCGTCGCCGCGCAACCCGCCCTGGCGGCGTCGCGCGACAGCTGGGGCAAGGCCGGGACCTCGTTCCTGCAGTACCGGACCGACGCGGTCGAATGCGCCTACGAGGCGCAAACCAAGGCGCCGGTGTCGATTCCGTTGGTGGACCTGACCTACATGACCGACGCCGCGCAGCCGGACGGTCTGGCGCAGCAGGACGCGACGCAGCCCAACATGGACGTCAACGCCCTGGTCGACCACGCCGCGCGGGCGCAGCTGCACATGAACAAGACCTGGCGCGAGGTCGCCCGGCAACTCGAGCCTGCGCTGGAAGCCTGCCTCCGTGGCCGGGGCTATCGTCCGTTCCGTCTCGCCAAGAGCCAGATCGAGCAGCTCAAGCGTCTGCCCACCGGTTCGCGGGCGCGGCAGGTCTATCTCTGGAACCTGTCCCTGAAGGGGGCGGCAGACCCGCGACGCTAGAGCCCTTTAGCTCTAGATGGAATCATCTAAAGCGTTTGAAATGGCTCTAAGTGTTTGATTTTAGAGCCTGTTGATCTGGTTTAGATGGTTCCATCTAAACCAGACAGGCTCTAGCCCACAGCGTCCGGGCGCATGCAGGCGGCGTCCACCACGGTCTCTGCAAAGGCGCCGGCGTCGGGCCTGGTCCAGTCGTTCTCATCGAACTTGAAGGCCACAGGCTCACCGCCGAGGTTGTTTTCCGGATAGCGATAGACCGCCAGGCTTCGGAACGCGCGCGCCTTGCAGTCGACGTCCTGGGCCAGGCGTTCGGAGCGGAACGTCAGGCCCGCCTCCGTCTGGGGCAGCCGGAACTCGTGGCGAACCCAGACCCGCTGGTAGTCCGCGCCCGACGGCGTCTTGCCCGTCTTGGCGAACATCATGACGGACTTGTCCTCGCCAACCCCCATGAACGGCCAGCCGATCCCCTCGATCTTCCGCGACCAGGGCGGCATGGCGGCCGGCTTCTTTTCGGCGGCGGTGATCGTGACCGAGTCCACCTTGGCCGCATCATCCTTGACCGCGGGCGCTGGCGTACTGGCCTGCCCCGCCAGCAGCAGAATGGCCGTCAGCATGCCGATCATCTTGTCGCCCCCACGCGCTTTACGGGAAAAGCCTAAACGCGAACGTCGTTACGCGCTACAGGGACGATCTTGACGCTTGCGCCAAATTCGAACGCCCGTAAGACTTCCCTGCGGGTAAAGGGGAATCTGTAGTGAGTCCGACGACCGACGCCGCCGCTTCGCATGAAGTCGACGCGAGCGAGAGCGAAGCCGCCACCAAGAACCTGGTGTTCGTCGCCGCCGAACGCCTATTCGCGCTGCATGGCTTTCAGAACGTTTCGGTGCGCGACATCACGGCCGCCGCGGGCGTGAATCTGGCCTCGGTGAACTATCACTTCGGCTCCAAGGACGCGCTGCTGTTCGAGATCTTCAAGCGGCGCACGGCCGAGCTCAATCGCGAGCGCGCCAAGATGCTGCACGAGGCTAACGACCGCAACGTCGGGAGCCCGCCCCTGCGCGAGATCCTGGCGGCCCTGCTGACCCCGCCGCTGCGCTGGCTGGCGCCCGACCACGAGCGCCGCATTTCGCTGCAGTTCCTGATCCGCGCCCGCAGCGAAGGCACCGACGAGATTCGCCAGGTGCTGAAGACCGACGTGTCTCACCTGCGCCGCTTCTCGGACGCCCTGCTGCGCGCCCGCCCTGACCTGTCGCCCGAAGAGGTCTACTGGCGGCTGCACTTCACGCTGGGCATGCTGCACAATAATCGCTTCGCCGAGTTCGACCGGCTGAACGTGCTGTCCGAAGGACAGACCAGCGAAGCCGATGTCGTGGCCTTGCTGGATCGCATGCTGAGCTTCGCCGAGGCCGGCTTCCGCGCCTGATCGCGCCGAACGGTGAACAGGCGCCTGTGCGGAGGCGACGTCGCCTGCTGCGGGACGTCCGCCTGTCGCCCACCGCCCCCAGTACGGCAGCGCGAATCAGGGCCAGGACAGGGGCCTGTGTGTCCTCGAGGCTGCGCGGAAGCCACGGCAGGGCGCGAATCCGGCGGCGGAATACGCGCCTGCGAAGGCGATACGCCGCTTCGAATAGCGTCCCGGCCACTGAGGCGCCCGTTTAGGCGCGGCATGTCAGCGCAGGGTTCAACTCTCGCGCTACACGTCTGTACAGCCCTTCCCGACACCCTTAACCTTAGCGCAAGGGAATGGGGGAGCTGACGAGCATGCGACGTGTCGCGCTCGGATGTCTGTTGACTGTAACGGGCCTCGCGGTCGTTGGGACCGCGACGGCGCTGTCGACTCATGTTCCTGAAGAATTCAATCGGACCCTGACCCTGGCGGGTGGCCCTAAGGACGGCGCAAGCGTGGACGACCCCGACGCGCCGATCGCCACGGCGCGCTATGGCGGCGAGCGGGCGCGCGCGGTTGCGGCGGAGGTCGCCGCGACGCCAGCGGCGGCGACCGTCGCCCTGGCGGGCGGTCCCGCAGAAACGGGCCTGGCGGGCGCAGCACCCTCGCGGCCCGAGCCTGCTCCCCGCGTCCAGACCCTGGCCCAAGCCGAAGCGCCCAAGACCCGTACCACCGCCCGAATCCTCACCGAGGCCGCGCAGAGCCACCCTCGACCCGTTCTCGCGCTCACCCACACCAAGACCTACCGGCCCTATGGCAAGGTCCTCAAGGCGGAGGTCGGCAAGGAGCCCCTGCCCTTCACGCCGCTGGGCATGCAGCCCAGCCTGGTCAAGCGCCTGTCACTGAACGCGTCGAATCTGGTCTCGAAGGCGGGCGCGTCGGCCGAGGACCTGCGGCGCGGGCGCTGGATGCTGTTCGCCGCCAGCTCGGGCAAGGCCTACAGCCTGAACCTGGTGCGCGACACCATCGACGGCTGGCGCAACGCCGGCTTCAGCGAAGACAAGCTGGCGCGCTTCGGCAGTCGCCAGGTCGGCATCGGCTATCGCAAGAACAACAATCAGGTGTCGCTGTCGGCGACGCGGCGCAAGCTGAACTCGATCGACTATTCCAACAAGGACACGGTCGTCGGCGTCACGGTCTCGATCCAAGGCCGTTAAGCCCAGCCCCAGCAGAGGCGCCACGGTCTCCCCATCCGCCGGAGAGACCGTCAGGCTTCAGCCTCAGCCCCGCGCGGCGGCGATGCGCGCGCGCGCGATCTCATCGGCCACCAGGTTGGCCGGACGCTTCTCGCTGATCGACTGATCGATCACTTCCGCCAGGGTCTGGGCCAGGCGATCAAGCTTGCTCGCCACCCAGCCGCCGTCGAACGCGCCGCCGGCTTCCAGGGCGCGGATCTCGGCCGCCACATTGATGATGCCGCCGCCGTTGATGACGTAGTCCGGGGCGTAGAGGATGCCGCGATCGAACACGGTCTGGCCGATCATGGCGTCGGCCAGCTGGTTGTTGGCGCCGCCGGCGATCACCTTGACCTTCAGACGCGGCAGGGTCGCGTTCGAGATCGCGCCGCCCAGGGCGCAGGGGGCGAAGACATCGGCCTCGACGTCGAAGATCGCGTCGGTCGGCACGATCGTGGCGCCGGTCTTGGCGGCCACCTCGGCCAGGGCCACCTGGTTCACGTCGGCGATGATCAGCTCCGCGCCGGCCGCGTGCAGCTTCTCGGCCAGATAGGCGCCGACGTGGCCGACGCCCTGGATGGCGACGCGAACGCCCTTCAGGTCGCGGTTCAGAGCGCGCTCGACGCAGAGGCGCACGCCGCGGAACACGCCCTCGGCGGTCACCGGCGAGGGATCGCCCGAGGCGGCCGCGTGGCCTTCCAGGCCGGCGACGAAACGGGTGGTCTTGCGCGTGCTTTCCAGGTCCGACGGCGAGACGCCGACGTCCTCGGCGGTCCAGTACTGGCCACCCAGGCTGTCGACGGCGCGACCGAAGGCTTCGAACAGTTCCGGCGTCTTCTGGCTACGGCTGTCGCCGATGATCACGGCCTTGCCGCCGCCGAAGTCGAGGTCGGCCATGGCGTTCTTGTACGACATGCCGCGCGACAGCCTCAGCGCGTCCGTCAGGGCCGCATCGGCGCTGGAATAGTCCCACATGCGGCAGCCGCCGGCAGCCGGCCCGCGCGCGGTCGAATGGACCGCGATGATCGACTTCAGACCAGTTTTTTCGTCGAAGAAAGCGTGAACGCCTTCGTGTCCCTCGAAATCGGGGGAATCGAACAAGGTCATGCTGCCGGTCTCGCCTCAGCCAGAATGAAGTTGGCGGGCGGTGTACGCTGGCTTTCCCCGGCTCACAAGCCCGAAGGCTGACCTTGCGACAAGCCGCGTTTGGCCGCCTTGGGCGGATCCAACGCTGTCATCGCCGCGAGACTGGAGGGAATGGTCGGAACACCCGACGGCGGCCAGCCCCCCGGCGCGTCACGCAGGAACGCCTCGACGTCCCGCCAGACCGCTTCAGCCTGCAGATCGACGAGCAGAAGGTGATAGCCCTTGGGATAGTAGGCCGTAAGCGCGCCAGACTTGAGGCGGCTCACCGCTTCGACCGTCGGCGCGCGGGGAATGACGTGGTCGTTGGCGCCGTAGAACCAGGCGACCGGGGTCGAGATCGCGCCCGGCGACCTCCAGGCGCGCTCCATGAGTCCGACCAGGCCATAGAGCGTGTCGGAGCGCGCGCCCCAGATCATCAGCGGATCACGACCCATGCGGCGCAGTTCGTCGATGTTGTCGGAAGGCATGACGTTGCGCACCAGCCACTCGGGAGGCTTGACCACCCAGTCGCCCTTCGTATGGGCGGTGATCCACAAACTCAGCTTGTTGGGCAACGGCTGGTTCGACCAACCCCAGACCGCCGGCGCGAACAGCATCAGCTTGTCGACGCGGGGCGGGTCGGGCGTGGCCATGGCGCTGATCGCCAGACCGCCGCCCATGCTGATTCCGGCCAGGGCGACCTTGGCGCGCGGATGGCGCTCGCGCACGGCCTCGACCAGCAGGCGGACATCCTCGATGACAAGCTCCGGCTGCGCCCAGACGCCGCGCTCGGGCGAGCGACCGAACCCGCGCACGTCCAGCGCATAGGTCGCGATGCCCCTGCCCGCCCACCAGGCGGCGGCCAGGTGATAGGCGTTGGCATAGTCGTTCATGCCGTGCAGGCCGACCACGACCCAGTCGGGCTCGCCGGCGGGCAGCCAGCGCATCAGACCAAGGTGCGCGCCGTCGAAACTGATGAAAGCCTCATCCGTCAGACGCGGCCCTCGAAACCCCAGCGCCGCCAGCTCCGGCCGCTGGCGCAGCGGCGCGCACGCCGACAGCGCGGCGGCGCAGGCTGACAAGATCAGGGCGCGGCGATTCATGACCGTAGAATGTCTGCGACACGCCGGCGAAGATAAGGCGTGACCTCAGCCTCGAACCACGGATTGCGCTTCAGCCAGGCGGTGTTGCGCCAGGATGGATGCGGCAGCGGCAGAACGTTCGGTCCGAATTCTCGCCAGCGCTCGATGGTCTCGGTCATGGTCTTGCCCGTTCGGCCGTCCAGCGCCCACTCCTGGGCGTAGCGGCCGACCAGCAAGGTCAGTTCGACATTGGGCAGCGCCGCCAGCAACTGCGATCGCCACAGCGCCGCGCAGCGCGGCGGTGGCGGATAGTCGCCGCCCTTGGGATTGGTCCCCGGAAAACAGAAGGCCATGGCCGCGACGCCGATCTCGGACCGCCCGTAGAAGGTCTCGCGGTCGATCCCCATCCACTGCCTCAGGCGGACGCCCGAGGGGTCGTTGAAGGGCAGGCCCGTCTCGTGGACGATCCGCCCTGGGGCCTGGCCCGCGATCAGCAGCCGCGTCGCCGTGCTGACGCGCGTGACCGGCCGCGGCGTGTGCGGCAGATACGGCGCGCAGGCGCGGCAGGCCGAGATTTCGGAGAGAAGCGCATCGAGCGGCATGGACGGGATGTAGGCGATCCCGTCCGCCGCCCCAAGCGGCGCCTTAAGCCCCCAGCATCCGGCGTTCGCGCTTGATGATGCCCTCGAACGACGGCCGGGCCAGGATGGCGTCGGCATAGGCCTTGGACTTGGGCCACTTGGCGAAATCGAAACCAGCGTGTTCCAGGTTCACGAACGGACTGGCCACGGCGATGTCGGCCAGGGTGAAACGGTCCTCAACCAGGAAGCCGCTCGCCGGGATCGTGCGCTCCAGATAGTCGAGCACCGGCGGCATGGCGACATTGATCCCCTTGTCGATCGCCGCCTGGTCGGGCTCTGCGCCCATAAAGCGCGGCCCCACCACGCGGTTGAAAAAGATCGGGCCCGCAGCGCCGACAAAGATTGAGTCGGCGTATTCCTCGTACCAGACGGTCCGCGCGCGCGCCTTGGGCTCGGTCGGGATCAGGTTCGGCTCCGGATAGGCCGCATCCAGATAGGTGATGATCGCCGAGGAGTCCGAGATCTTGAAGTCGCCGTCCTGGAAGCCGGGAATCTTGCCGAACGGGCTGCAGGCCTCGAACTCGGGGTCGGGCTGGCCCAGTCGGACCACCTTGGTGTCATACGCCAGACCCTTTTCGGTGGCGAACACCATGGTCTTGCGGACGAACGGCGAAAGCGACGAGCCGTAGATGAGCATCGATGGTCTCCCTGGTTTGGGAGACCATAGGCCATGGACTCAGTTTCGTTTCAAGACGAACTCGCGGCAGCGACTATTCTTCGTCGCCGGCCGTTTCCTCAAAGCTGGTCGGGTCGCCTTCCAGGCGCAGGCGGATGCGATAGACGCCGCGGAACTTCTCGGGATTGGTCGGCTTGTTGTGGCGCAGGATCACCACCTTGCCTTCACGGGCCAGTTCGATGGCGTTGGTGCGCACATGGCCCAGCAGCTGCTGCCAGCGCTCGGGCTGGATCGCCTTGGCGACGTTCATAGGGTCGATCGACTTGCCTTCGGGCAAGGCCGCCAGTTGGGACAGGATGGTGTCTTGGATCGGGGTGGTCATACGCCTCGCCATGCCATGGATCGCGTCCGAACGCGAGGCGCGGCTTGCGCGCGCGAGACGACCGCTCTAACTGAACCCCGATAAGTTTCGGAGGGGGACAGCATGGACGGCGGGGCCGAGAATTCCAGCAGCTCGCGACTGGTCGAGACCGGTGAGTGGGCCGGTTGGCGCACCTGGCAGGGCATGGACCCATTCGAGGACCAGTCCGGCCCCTTCTATTTCCGCGAGGATGAAACGGGCCGCGTCACCTGCGCCTTCCGCGCCGAGCCCAAGCACATGAACGGCGGCGGCTTCATGCACGGCGGCTGCATGATGACCTTTGCCGACTTCTGCCTCTTCGCCATCGCCTGGCGCGACCTGGCGGGGAGCCACGCCGTCACCGTCAGCCTGAACGGCGAGTTCGTCGGCCCGGCCCGTCCCGGCGACCTGGTCACGGCCACCGGCGAGGTCGTGCGCGCCGGCGGCGCGCTGCTGTTCGTGCGCGGCCTGATCTCGACCGGCTCCAGCCCGATGCTGAACTTCTCGGGCGTGATCAAGCGGATCCGAAGCCGTTGAAGGATCGTAACCTCGTCCTTCGACAAGCTCACGATGAGGTTTTCTACTGAACCGGCGTCAAAAGTCGTCCTCACCCTGAGCCCGTCGAAGGGCAAGGACGGCTCCGCAGATCCGATCTAGGCGGTCATGCCCGCCGCAGCGGCGGGGCGAGCCAGCATGGCGTCCAGCCAGCGGTTGACGTGGACCCGTTCGGGGTCCGGCCGCCACTTGATCATGCGTCCGAAGTCCAGGCTGGTGACTGCGATGACGTCGACGATCGTGACGCGGTCCGCTGCGATGAACGGGCTTTCGGCCAGACGGTCATCGAGCACCTTCAGGCTCTTTCTGACGCTCTCGAGATTGTAGGCGGCCACTTCGGGGACCTGCGCCTCCAGCGCGGCCATGCCGGGGTGGCTGTGACGAACGCCCTGCATCATTGGCGTGGCGACCATCATCTCGGTGCGCCGCAGCCACATCTCGATGATCGCCGTCTCCTTGGGATCGCGCCCGAACATGTTCGGCTCGGGATAGACGCTTTCCAGATAGCGGCAGATGGCGACCGACTCGGTGATCACCGTCCCATCGTCCAGTTCCAGGGCGGGCACGTGGGCGAGACCCGCCTTGCCGCGATACTCCGGCGACCTGTGCTCGCCGCCCATGATCGACAGGGTGACGATCTCGACGTCGTCGATCCCCTTCTCGGCCATGAACCAGCGCACACGGCGAGGATTGGGCGCCCGCAGGCAATCGTAGAGTTTCAAAAGAAATCCTCCCGGCTTTTGACCGGGAGGATGCTTGGTTTTCGCAACGGAAGGAAAGCGGCCTACAGCCCAAACAGGCTTCGCGGCATCAGGCCGACCAGCGAGGCGGTCAGGCAGGTGGCCAGGAAGCCGGCCATCATCGCCTTCCAGACCAGGCCCAGCACTTCCTGCCGGCGCTGGGGCACCAGCACCGAGAAGCCGGCGACGTTCATGCCGACCGAGCCGATATTGGCGAAACCGCACAGCGCGTAGGTCATGATCATCCGCGTGCGTTCGTCCAGCAGGGCTTCGCCCACCTTGGACAGCTGGATGAAGGCGGTGAACTCGGTCAGGATCAGCTTCACGCCCAGCAGACCGCCGGCCGTGCCCGCTTCCTTCCACGGGATGCCCATCGACCAGGCCAGCGGCGCGAAGACCACGCCCAGGCCGCGCGCGATGCTCAGCGGCTCGCCGCCCACCGGCGGCAAGGCGCCCAGGACCTTGTCGACCATGGTGGCCAGGGCCACGAAGACGATCAGGGTGGCGCCGACGTTCAGCGCGATCTGCAGGCCGTCGGTGGTGCCCTTCATCACGGCGTCGATCGAGCTGCCATAGGTCTTGTCCTCGGTCGACAGATCAAGATCGGCGCTCTTCTCCATCGGATCGGACGGCACAATGATCCGGGCCAGCAGCACGCCGGCCGGGGCCGAGATGATCGAGGCGGTCAGCACGTGGGCGGCGGCGTTGGGCAGGACGTCGGCCAGGATGGTGGCGTAGGCGACCATGGTCGAGCCCGACACGCAGGCCATGCCGACCGCGATCAGCATGAAGAGTTCCGAGCGGCTCAGCTTGTCGAGATAGGCGCGGATGAAGATCGGGCCTTCGACCTGACCCATGAAGATGGTGGCGGCGGTGGCCAGGGCCGGCGGGCCGCGCAGGCCCAGCGTCTTCTGGAAGACAAAGCCGAAGCCCTGAGCCAGCCACTTGAGAATCTTCCAGTGCCACAGCAGCGCCGACAGGGCGCAGACCACCAGGATCACCGGCAGCACGCGGAAAGCGAAGATGAAGCCCGCGCCCGGATTGCTGACCGTATAGGGCTGGTCGCCGCCGGCCAGAAAGCCGAACACGAAGGCGGTGCCGGCCTGGGTCGAGGCGGCAAGGCCCTCCACCGCGCCGTTGACGCCGCGCAGCATCTGCTGGGCTTGCGGCAGGCCGAACAGGACCAGGACCAGCAGGACCTGAATGACGACCGCGCCGATGGCCAGGCCCCAGGGGAACCGCTTACGATTCTCGGAAACGAGCCAGCACAGGCCCAGGGTGAGCGCCAGACCCGCGAGGGCCTGAACGTTCTCGGGACGGAACATCAAGACGAAGACCTTACAATGAGGCGACGCCCCCGCGACGCCGACCAAGAGGCGCTGATTGACACCAACAGCGGCGTCGCACGCAAGCGCCTTGCGTAAGGAATGGTTAACCAGACCGCAAGGCGCCTAAGTCATAAGCCTCTTACCGCCGAGGCCGCGCGCCGGCTGGCGAGCGACGAGGTCTGCCCTTCAGCGAGGCCGGCCCCGACTATTTCATGCCTGAAACGCGCCTTACCCCGATTTAACTTGGCCACTCGTCGATCGGCGTTCATTGCTGCAACCGTCGATTGGGGGAGCACGAGTCCGCAAATGTCGTTGGCCTTGGCCACACTTCTATACGAGTGGCGTCGTTACATGGCGGCTGTCGTCGCCCTGGCCTTTTCGGGCCTGCTGGTGCTGGCGCAGGTCGGCATGTTCGTCGGCATCGGCAAAGGCTTCACCGCCCAGATCGACCGCGCCCGCGCCGACATCATGGTGCTGGGCCCGGGCGCCAAGGCGCTGTTCGGCGGCCCGTCCGGCCTGCCGCGCCGGATGATCCCGCTGGTCTACAGCCACCCCGAGGTCACCCAGGTCGCGCCGCTGGACGGCTCTGGCGGCCGTTTCCAGAACATCCTGTCGCCCGAGCAGCAGGCCAAGGAAGAGGCGCGCGCCAAGCGGGCCGGCAAGGGCGAGAAAGGCGGCGGCGGCGGCACGGCTCGCAAGACCGAGTTCGTCAATGTCACCGTCGTCGACGCGATCCCTGGCTATGTCACGGTGCCCACCGACTACACGCAGTCGATGATCGAAGCCCTGCGCCGCCCCTATGCGGTCGCGGTCGACGAGACGGCGCTGAAGCGACTGGGCGTCAAGAAGGGCGACAAGGCCCTCTACAACGGCAAGACGATCCATATCGCCGTGGTCACGCGCGGCTATCCGAACATCATCCAGCCCACCCTGGTCATGTCGCGCGACACCCTGCGGATGCTGGGCGAGGCCGATATCGGCCAGCGCGTCGGCCCGCTGATGGTCGAGATCAAGGACCCTGCCCGCGCCGAAATCGTCGCTGCGCAGCTGAACAAGAAGGCCGACGGCAAGTTCCGCGCCTGGACCCGCCAGGAACTGGCCGACGCCAATTCCAACGCCATGCTGGAAGACCAGATCATCGGCATCATGCTGGGCTTCTCGGCGTTCCTGGGCCTGCTGATCGGCGTGGCCATCACCTGGCAGACCCTGCGCGGCGCGATCATGGCCAACATCAAGGAGTTCGCCAGCTTGCGCGCCCTGGGCGTGTCGATGGGCGACCTGCGCAACATCGTGATGGAGCTTTCCTTCTGGGTCGGCATCGTCGGCGTCTTCGCCGCAGGCCTGCTGACCTGGGGTGTCTCGCTGCTGGCGACCATGGGCGGGGTGCCGATGTACTTCCCGCCGGTCCTAGTCGCCATCGTCGCGGGCTTCCTGGTCGCCATCGCCATGCTGTCGGGCTTCCTGTCGCTCGGCGTCCTCAAGAACAGCCAACCCGCGGACCTGCTGCGATGACCCGTGACAACGCGCACAAGCGTGGCGAAACCGCCCTCGAAGCCCGTGGTCTGGTCAAGCGCTTCAAGACTGGCCGCAGCTATATCGAAGTGCTCAAGGGCATCGACTTCGACGCCAAGCACGGTGACGTGACCATGGTCATGGGCCCGTCGGGCTCGGGCAAGTCGACCCTGGTGGCCGCCCTGTCGGGCCTTCTGAAGCCCGACGAGGGCAAGGTCTCGGCCCTCGAGGCAAAGGATCTGTGGTCTCTGCCCACCGGCAAGATCGACAAGTTCCGCCTGGATCACTGCGGCTTCATCTTCCAGGGCTTCAACCTGTTCCCGGCCCTCACCGCTAAGCAGCAGGTGATGACGGCGCTGAAGTACCAGGGCGCAAGCCCCGGCGAACAGGCCCGTCGCGCCCAGGCGGCGCTGGAGTCGGTGGGCCTTGGCCCGCGCGTCAACCAGCGCCCGTCCGAACTGTCGGGCGGTGAAAAGCAACGCGTGGCCATCGCCCGAGCCCTGGCCAAGAACCCGAACCTGATCTTCGCCGACGAGCCCACCTCGGCGCTCGACGGCGAGAACGGCCAGATCGTCATCCGCCTGCTGCGCGAGGCGGCCTCCGTCCGTGGCGCGGCGGTGATCTGCGTGACCCACGACCCGCGGCTCGAGGCCTATGCCGACCGCGTCATCCACATCGAAGACGGCCGGATCCTGGACGACGTGCGTAGAACGCCCGACGCCAATCCTGCGCCGCTCAGCCACTGATTTTCTGGGGGAATTTCGACATGCCCGGCTTCCTGCGCCGACCCGCCTTCTACATCGCCCTGGTCGTCGTGCTGCTGCTCGGCGGCGGCTTGTTCTACGCCAAGGGCCAACAGGCCGAGAAAAAGAAGAAGCTTGAGGCCGCCGCCGCTCAAGAAGAGCCCTCCCCCTACGCGGCCATCGCCCAGGGCAAGGCCGACGTCGAGGGCGGCGTGATCCAGGTGGCCGCGCGCCGCCAGGGCATCATCCGCGAGGTGTTCGTCCAGGAAGGCGACATCGTCAAAGCCGGCCAGCCCCTGGCCAAGCAAGAGGACGACGACGCCCGCCTGGCGACTCAGACCGCTTCGGCGGCCCTGGCCTCGGCCAAGGCGCAGCTGGCGCTGCATCAGGTGCAACTGCGCACCGCCCAGCGCGAGTTCAACCGCCTGCAGGGCCTGGCCGCCTCGAACTATGTCGCCGCTCAGCGACTGGACGCCGCCCGCGACCAGATCGCCCAGGCGCAAGCCAATATCGGCACCCAGCAGGCCCAGATCGGCGTCGCCACCGCCCAACTGGCCCAGGCCCGCTTCAATGAGGAGCTGACGGTGATCCGCGCGCCGGCTGACGGCCGCATCGCCCGCCGCCAGGCCAATCCCGGCTCGGGCGCCTCGACCCTGAACGTCACCGCCATGTTCGACCTCGAGCCCAACACCCAGCGCATCGCCCGCGCCGAGATCGTCGAGGCCGACATCCCGAACGTGACCATCGGCCAGGAGGTCGAGATCCAGCCTGAAGGCGATCCGGACAAGACCTATGTCGGCCAGGTCCTGCGCCGCGCCGCCGTCTTCGGCGCCCGCAAGCTGGCCTCGGACGATCCCAGCCAGCGCAGCGACGAGCGCGTCGTCGAAGTGGTGGTCAGCGCCGACGGCGCCCCGCTGCTGGTCGGCCAGCGCGTGCTGGTCAAGTTCATGAAGCCCGGCCAGAAGGCCGGCGTGAAGCGGGATAAGCCGACCCAGCCGGTGGCCGGCGGGATGACGAAGAAGAGCTAAGGGCCCCGCCTTAGCGCACACTGCCTTGGAACGCCGCGCGGCCCCCGCGCGGCGTTTTTCATTGGCGCGGCCGGGGACACCCGGTGTGACGTAGGCCGTGTCGGATTTCTGGAGGGAGGCTGGAGACGGCTTTCGGCCCATGTAAGGCGTTCGAAAATCCTCCCCCCAGAGGGGGAGGAGGCCGAAGGCCGGAGGGGGAGGTGCTGCCGAGCCGGCTTCTTCTCCCTCCGTCGGCTTCGCCGACACCTCCCCCGCTGGGGGGAGGATTTGGTCCGCTATCGACCCTTAGCGGGCCCAGCGCGCTCATCGTGACGGCTCCGTTGAGCTGATCTAGAGATGGACCGTCGTGCTTAGGCGATGCTGTGAAAGCAAGACCAGGATGTCATCGGACACGAGTTTTGAACTGAATTCCGAGGGTCTTCGTCGGGCTGTTGAATTGCTTGACCGTCGGGCCCACTCGGAGCGGCCCAGCTACGAAATGCCGAAGTCCTTGCCGGATCGCGGACTCGGCGAGGTTGAGGCCTTGGAGCGGCTTGCCCCCGATGTTCTCGGCCGCGCGGCAAATCTGGGGGCAAGCGACGCGATAGCGCACATGGACCCGCCGACCCCATGGATTACCTGGGCCTTGGCGCTCTGGAACGCACGTCTCAACCAGAACCTGCTGCATCCCGCGACTGCCCCGTTCGCTCGGGAAGCTGAAGCGTGCGTCGTCGAATGGTTGGCGCCGTTCTTTGGAATGAACGGCGGCCACATGGCTCCCGGATCCAGCATCGCCAATCTGACGGCCCTGTGGACGGCTCGTGACCTGCGCGGCGTGAAGAAGGTGCTAGCGTCCTCAGCTTCACACCTCAGCGTCCGGAAAGCTGCCCGGATCTTGGGCCTCGAGTACGTTGAAACGGTCGTTGATCAGCGCCACCGGTTGGATCCGGCGACATTACCCAGTGACCTGTCGGACGCCTGCCTGGTGCTCACGGCCGGAACCACCAGCGTCGGCGCCGTGGATCCCCTGGACTGTTGCGGTCTCGCAGCCTGGACGCATATCGATGCAGCATGGGCTGGCCCGCTGGCATTGTCAGATCGACACCGGAGCATCCTTTCCGGAGTCGACCGGGCCGATTCCGTCGCTGTGTCGGCGCACAAGTGGTTGTTTCAACCCAAAGAGTCGGCGCTCGTCATGTTCCGTGACACTGAGGCAGCTCACGCCTCCATAAGTTTCGGTGGCGCGTATCTCGCGGCGCCGAACATTGGCGTCCAAGGGTCCCATGGTGCCGCAGGAACGCTGCTGCTGGCGACGCTTCTGGCATGGGGACGCGAGGGGTTGGCCGCGCGGATCGAACACTGCATGGACAACGCGAGGCGATTGCAGGATTTCATCGCGGCTCACCCAGACCTTGAAGTCTTTGCGGATGGCGGAACGGGTGTGATCGTTTTCAGACCCGCATCTCATAGCGTCGATGAGTTTCGCGCCGCGCTTCCGCAGGGCCTTGCGTCGTCAGCGAACATCGATGGTGAGACTTGGCTGAGATGTGTTTCCGCCAACCCCAACGCCGATATCGAAAGAATTATTGCAGCGATCGACGAAACTTGCCGGCGCGCCGCCACCTGACGTCTCGAGGTCGAAGGCGAAGTGGGGTCCGCTCCCCCCCTTTCCCGACGGCCGGTCAACAGATCGACCGATCGCAATACTTTCCGGCAAGCCCCCCAATCCCCGCCGCCGCGCGGGGATTGGCACGACCCATTCCCAACACAATCAACCCGTTAGCCGTCAGCGAGACGGGATCATCCAAAATCGACGCATCGCCGACAAAACCGCCCCCACAATGCTCCCACCTCGTCGCGAGGAAAGGGCGCATGGCCAGCGACCATTTGCGGCGGCGGGGGGCGGTCGAGCGGGGACAGGTTCGAGGGGGATACTCGGACGGTCCGGGGCTGAGCTTGCTGGGCTCACCCGCCCGCCGTCGGCGTGGTTGAGGGTAAAAGGATGTGTCTTAGCCTGTATTGGCTCGTCCTCTTCGACCGTCGGACGTTTGGGAAACCAGACGCTCGGGTCCCGGTAAGGCCTGAACAGGGCCACCTGACGGGACGCTGATGGATAACGGCTGCGCGGAGCGTTCGGGCTTCGTCGAAACGGTATTCTTGTCTCACAATCCGGACGCTGTCCGGCGCTCCGCGTCCCTTTCCGAACCTTCAGCGGGAGCCCGCGTGAAGTGGTGGTGGCGTGCTCAGAGCGCCCCCTCCGTCTCGTCGCGTATCCGCGCCGATCCACCTCCCCCGCGCGCGGGGGAGGATGACAGGCCGACCTCCTCACCCGTGCAGCGGGGGAGGTGGCGCGATGCGAAGCATCGCGACGGAGGGGGCGCTCATCAAATCCAGACAGGAGCCTCCCCTTGACCTCCCCTCTCCCGCGCCGCACAAACGCGCCAAACCAAACACACGTTTGAGGGAGACTTCGGCATGGCGGACATCCGCTTCGACGGCAAGGTGGCGATCGTGACGGGCGCCGGCGGCGGGCTTGGCCGACAGCACGCCCTGGAACTGGCGCGTCGCGGCGCCAAGGTCGTGGTCAACGACCTGGGCGGCTCGATGGACGGCTCGGGCGGTTCGTCCGAAGCGGCCCAGAAGGTGGTCGACGAGATCAAGGCCTTCGGCGGCGAAGCCATCGCCAACGGCTCGTCGGTGACCGACGACGCGGGCGTCGCCCTGATGATCAAGCAGGCCATGGACACCTGGGGCCGCATCGACATCCTGATCGCCAACGCCGGCATCCTGCGCGACAAGACCCTGACCAAGATGGAGCTGGCCGACTTCGAGCTGGTCATGCAGGTCCACGTCTTCGGCACCTTCAAGCCGATCAAGGCCGTCTGGGACATCATGAAGGCCCAGAACTATGGCCGCATCGTCGTGACGACCTCGTCGTCGGGCATGTACGGCAACTTCGGCCAGAGCAACTACGGCGCGGCCAAGATGGCGGTGCTGGGCCTGATGAACACCCTCAAGCTCGAGGGCGCCAAGAACGACGTCAAGATCAACGCCATCAGCCCGGTCGCGGCCACCCGCATGACCGAGGGCCTGATGCCGCCCGAAGTGCTGGCCAAGCTGGCGCCGGAATATGTGACGCCGGGCGTCGTCTATCTCTGCTCGGACGAAGCGCCTACCGGCGCGATCCTGACCGCCGGCGCCGGCGCCTTCGCCCTGTCGCGGATCTATGAGACCGAAGGCGTCTATCTGGGCGAAGGCGGCCTGTCGGCCGAGGAAGTCCGTGACAGCTGGGGTCAGATCACCGCCGAGGATGGCCAGAAGGCCTATTTCAACGGCGGCGAACAAGGCCAGAAGTTCTTCCGCAAGATGGCCGGCGGCTGACGCGCCAGAAATAAAACAATGATCGAAAAGCAACGTTCGATCAATATTCGACAGAACAGTGATTAATGCGGGGGCTTTCAGCCCCCGTTTCTTTTACATGACTGATAAAATTCACCACCAACATCAATAATATCAACGCTATTTGACTGAATGGGTTACAGGCGGCGCTCCTCGAGCGCCAACCGGCGCCCGGCGGACCTCCTCCTCCCCAAGAAGGTCGCTAGTCAAAGATGTCTCTTACGCGTACCCGCCTCGCCGTCGGCGTGGCTTTCGTGGCGCTCGTCGCCGCCTCCCAGGCCTCCGCTTCGGCCTTCTATCTGCAAGAACAATCGGTTCGCGGCACGGGCCGCGCCTATTCGGGCGAAGTCGCCGACAAGGGCGTCGGCAGCCTGTGGTGGAACCCGGCCTCGATCGCCGGCATCACCCGCAGCGAAGCCCACTTCGGCCTGAACCAGATCCTGGTGAACTCCGAGGTCACCAACACCGGCTCCAGCATCACCCGCCCGGTCCCCCCGGCCGGCCTGACCACTGCGGTCGGCGGCGCCGACACCGCCTTCGACCCGATCAACAACGGCATCGTGCCGAACTTCGGCGCCGCCTGGAAGATCAACGACAAGCTCTCGCTGGGCCTGTCGGTCGCCGCGCCCTACAACTTCACCACCGAGTACACCGCCAACAGCTGGACCCGCTACGACGCGCTGAAGTCGCAGCTGCGGACCGTCAATGTCGAGGGCGTGGTCGCCTATCGCGTCAATGACATGCTGGATCTGGGCCTTGGCGTGACGGCGATGTACGCCGACGCCGAACTGACCAACGCCCTGCCCAACATCTCGCCGCTGCAAGCCGATGGCCTGCAATCGCTGAAGGGCGACGGCTTCGCCTATGGCTACAGCGTGGGCGCGCAACTGCACCCGTCCAAGAGCCTGACGATCGGCGCCAGCTATCGCAGCAAGCTCGACCACAAGCTGGACGGCACGGTGAAGGTCTCGGGCCTGCTGGCCCCGATCCCCGCCGCCAGCAACTTCACGGTCGACGGCCAGGCCAAGATCACCCTGCCCTGGATCGCCAACCTCGGCGCGCGCTGGGCGGTGAACGACCAGTGGACCCTGAACGGTTCGGTCAGCCGCGTGGGCTGGAGCGAGTTCGACGCCATCCGCGTCAGCTTCGTCGGCGGCGGCTCGACCAGCCCCCAGGACTATAAGGACGTCACCACCTACGCGGCCGGCGTCGACTACCAGGCCTCAAAGCGCCTGACCCTGCGGGCCGGCGTCCAGTATGACCCGACCCCGACCCCGGAGATCGGCCGCACCGCCCGCGTGCCGGACGGCGATCGCATGATGTACGCCACCGGCGCGACCTGGGCCGCGACCGAGACCCTGCAACTCGACGCCGCGATCAGCTACATCGCGTTCGACAAGAGCCAGATCAATCGCACTGACGTCACCGCCACCAGCTCGACCGTCCGCCTGCGCGGCGATGTCGAGGGTTCGGCCGTCGTGCTCGCGGCCGGCGCGCGCTTCAGCTTCTAAGGCTGAGCCAGCGTTGAGATACTGGGCCATCCGGGGAAACCTGGATGGCCCTTTTCGCATCTAAACTCATGTGTCATCCCGGCCGTAGCGAAGCGCAGAGCCGGGATGACACGGATTTTAGTGACTAACTGACTTCCAAAGCACCTTGGCGGCGCCGATAAAGACCTCCGCCGCCTGCCCCTTGGGCTCGCCGATCACCACCGGGACGCCCTGGTCGCCGCCCAGCCGCACGGCGATCTCGATCGGCACCCGGCCCAGCAGCGGCACGTTCAGCCGCGCGGCCTCAGCCACCCCGCCGCCTTCTCCGAAGATCGGGATCGGGGCGCCCGTCGAGGGATCGGCGAAGAAGGCCATATTCTCGATCAGGCCCAGGATCGGCGTCGCGGTCTTTTCGAACATCGCGGCGGCGCGGCGCGCATCGATCAGGGCGATCTCCTGCGGCGTGGTCACCAGAACCGCGCCGTCGATCCGCAGCTTCTGCACCAGGGTCAACTGCACGTCGCCGGTGCCCGGCGGCAGGTCGACGACCAGCACGTCCAGGGGCTGCGCCTCCGAACCCCAGGCCACGTCATGGATCATCTGGCGAACCGCTGACGAGGCCATCGGCCCGCGCCAGATCATCGCCTTGCCCTCGTCGACGATGAAGCCGATCGACATCAGCTTGACGCCGTGCGCCTCCAGCGGCTGCAGCTTCTCGTTCTCGAACAGCGGATCGCCGTCGACGCCCATCATCTTGGGGGCTGAGGGGCCATAGATGTCCGCGTCCAGCAGGCCGACGCGCAGACCCATCTTGGCGAAGGCCACGGCGAGATTGGTCGACACGGTCGACTTGCCCACCCCGCCCTTGCCCGAGGCTACGGCGATGACGTGGCGCACGTGCTGGGGCTTTTCCGCCTCGGGTGGCGGAACCATCCGGGCCTGGGGATCCTCGGAGATCTTGGCGCCCTTGCGGACCCGGGTCGCGCCCTCGGCGGCCTGCGCGGTCAGCACCACCTGGGCCTGCTCGACGCCCGGCAGGGCGGCCAGGGCCTTCTCGGCCGCTTCACGAACCGGGGCGTAAGACGCGACCACACTGGCTGGGACCTCCAGCATGAAGCCGGCGCGGCCGTTGCGAACGACGAGGCCCTGAACCAGACCCGCCTTGACCAATCCCTGCCCGCTGGCCGGGTCGGCGATGCGGTCCAGCGCCGCGCGGGCGTCGTCGAGGGTTGCGGTCACGGGCGAGGCCTCCTGTTGGGGGTCTCATATCCGCGCGAGCGCCAGGCATTTCAAGTGCGTAGAGGCACGCGCCCCGTGGCAATGGGGTCAGGCCGAGGCCTTCAGCAAATCCAGCACATGGTGCAGGCTGTCGGCGATGTGCACGCACTTGTCGTGCATCTCCTCGTTCGGATCGAGGATGTCGGGCACCATCACCGTCATCATGCCGGCCGAGTGAGCGGCGCGGACGCCGGGGTGCGAGTCCTCCAGCGCCAGGCACGCGGCCGGATCGACGCCAATGCGGCGGGCCGCCTCAAGGTACGGGTCGGGATGGGGCTTGTGGCGGACCACATCGTGGTGCGCGACCACCGCATGGAAGCGCGGCAACAGATCAAAGCGACCCAGATAGCGCTCCACCGCCGGCTTGCCGTTCGACGTCGCAATGCCGCGTGGCAGTCCCTGGTCGTCGAGGAAGTCGAGAATCTCGATCACGCCGGCCTTGAGCCGCGTCTCGGCCTCCAGCAGGTCCTCGACATCGGCCCAGACCCGCTCGAAATAGCTTTGAACCGGGAAGGTCTCGCCGAACAGCTCGCGCAGCATGACCCCGCATTCCGGCGTCGTCTTGCCTACCATCGCCGCGTAGATCTCGCCTGTGAAACCGATGCCGAACACTTGGCCGGCTTCGATCATGGCCGCGCGATAGACGATCTCGGTGTCCAGCAGCAGGCCATCCATGTCGAAGACCACGCCCTCGACGCGGCGGGGGAAACTCACGCGTGAAACTCCTCGGCCTTGTAGCCCTGGAAGTAGAGCAAGGTGGTCAGGTCGGTGTGATCGACCTTGGCGTCGGCCTGCGCCGCCACGATCGGCTTGGCGCGATAGGCCACGCCCAGGCCCGCAGCCTCGATCATCGCCAGGTCATTGGCGCCGTCGCCGACCGCCAGAGCGTCGGCGGGCGTCAGGCCAAGGGCGGCGGTCTCTTCGCGCAACGCGGCCAGCTTGGCCTCCTTGCCCAGGATGGGGTCGCCGACCGCACCGGTCAGGGCGCCGTCCAGCTCGATCAGGGTGTTGGCGCGGTTCAGGTGGAAGCCGGCGGCCTCGGCCACCCGGCTGGTAAAGAAGGTGAACCCGCCCGAGACCAGCGCGCAGCGGGCGCCGTGCCTGGCCATGGTCCGCACCAGCGTCTCGGCGCCGGGATTGAGCCGCACCCGCTCGTCGTAGCAGGCCTGCAGCGCCGAAACGCCCAGCCCCTTCAGCATGCCGACGCGCTCGCGCAGCGCGCCCTCGAAGGCCAGCTCGCCGCGCATGGCGCGCTCGGTGATCTCGGAGACCTGCGCCTTGACGCCGGCGAAGTCGGCCAGTTCGTCCAGACACTCGACATTGATGATCGTGGAATCCATGTCCGCGATCAGCAGGCCCTTGCGGCGGTTGGCCGCCGGCTGGATCGCGAAGTCTACGGCGAGGTCCGCCAAGGCCGCCTTGACGGGCTCGGCATCGCCGCCCTCGACGAAGAAGTCCGCGGCCAGAGGCCCCAGACCTTCGCGGCGGCTGGACAGGGCCGCTTCGACGCGCGAAACGGCTTGTGCGTAAGCGTCGGGGTTTGCCCCCACGACGGTGAGGACGGTCGGAATGGTGGAGAGCTCGGACATCGCGTCCCGCATCTGGCTGATCGCGGGCCCGACCGCAAGCGGCAAGTCCGCCCACGCCCTGGATTTGGCCGAACGGATCGGCGGCGAGATCGTCAACGCTGACTCCATGCAGATCTATGCGGGCCTCCGCATCCTCACGGCCGGTCCCTCGCCAGAGGACATCGCGCGGGCGCCGCATCACCTGTTTCAGGTTGTGGACCCGGCCATCGGCTGGTCGGTCGGACGTTGGCTGGAGGCGGCGACCCAGGCGCTTTCCGAGATCCAGGCCCGGGGAAAGCCGGCGATCGTGGTCGGCGGCACCGGCCTCTATTTCCGCGCCCTGACCCACGGCCTCGCCGACGTGCCACCGGTGCCCGAAACCCAGCGCGAGATCTCCAGCCTGCTCTACGCGGCGCGGGGCGAAACCGAGTTCCGGGAGATCCTGAAGCCGCTCGACCCCGAGGCCGAAGCGCGCATCGAAAGCGGTGATCGCCAGCGTCTGGTCCGGGCTCACGCCGTCGCCATCGCCACCGGCAAGTCGCTCACCGCCTGGCAGACCGACACCAAGCCCGCGCTCGCTCCGGGCTCCTGGAAAGGTCTCGTCTTGGACCCGCCCCGCGCCGAACTCTATGCGCGCTGCGACGCGCGCTTGGCGATCATGGTCGAACAGGGTGCGTTGGATGAGGTTCGCGCCGTAGAGGCCCGGGCCCTGGATCCGGCCCTCCCCGCCCTGAAAGCCGTCGGTTACCGCGAGTTCGCCGCCCATCTTCGCGGAGAGACCTCGCTGGACCAGGCCCTGGACGCGGCGCGCCAGGAAACCCGTCGCTACGCCAAGCGCCAGCTGACCTGGTTCCGCAATCAAACGCCCGACTGGAAAAGGATCGTCCCGTGACCCTGATCGAACAGATCGCCGCGCTGTTGAAGGCGCGGGGCGAAACCATCGCCGTGTCCGAATCCTCCACCGGCGGATTGATCTCGGCCGCCCTGCTCAGCGTCGACGGCGCGTCGGCCTATTATCGCGGCGGCGCGATCGTCTACACGCCCAAGGCGCGCGCGGCGCTGATGGGGGTGACCAAGGACGAGATGGGCGAGATGCGCTCGGCCAGCGAGCCCTACGCCCAGTTCATGGCGCGCACCGTGCGCGAGCGCATGGCCTCGACCTGGGGCCTGGCCGAGACCGGCGCGACCGGTCCGTCCGGCAACGCCTACGGCGACGCCGCCGGTCATTGCTGCCTTGCGGTCTTCGGTCCCGTGGAGATGAGCCTGGTGATCGAAACGGGTCACGGCGACCGCCTGGCCAACATGGAAACCTTCCGCGACGCCGCGTTGACGCTGTTGCTCGACGCGCTGAAGGCGTCGAGCGCGGACGACTAGAAAATCGCCGCGACCGGCGGGTTCGCGAGCCGAGATTTCCGACCCGTCGCCTTCGAGGGCGGAACCTGCCCCCTCAATTGGGCGATCCAGGTAAGGCCACGCCTCCCCCAGAGGCAGAACCTTGCGGCAAAGAGCGCCTTGACGCCCCATCTGGCGCATGTCATGACCCTTTCCGTAGCTTTGGAGCAAGACTAGTGCGCAAAACCATGATCGTACTTATGGAGCGGCCGTTCGCGGGGTGACCTCGAAGTCACGTCGTAGCTCGGTCGCGCGCGCAAAGGTCCTTCGGGACCTTTTTTCTTTTCCGCCCCTCGCTTTCCAATCCCGCCCTTCCACCGGATCGTCCCATGACCGCCCACCAGACCATCCAGAGCCAAGCTCCGACCGAAACCAACGACCGCACCATGACCGGTGCCGAGATCGTGGTTCGCGGCCTCGTGGACCAAGGCGTCGAAGTTCTGTTCGGCTATCCGGGCGGCGCGGTTCTGCCGATCTATGACGCGCTGTTCCACGAGCCGCGCCTGCAGCACATCCTGGTCCGCCACGAACAGGGCGCGACGCACGCGGCCGAAGGCTACGCCCGCAGCTCGGGCAAGCCGGGCGTCGTGCTGGTCACCTCGGGCCCGGGCGCGACCAACGCCATCACCGGCATCATGGACGCCCTGATGGACTCGATCCCGATGGTCGTCATCACCGGCCAGGTTCCGACCCACCTGATCGGCACCGACGCTTTCCAGGAAGCCGACACGGTCGGCATGACCCGCTCGTGCACCAAGCACAACTATCTGGTCAAAGACGTCCGCGATCTGCCGCAGATCATCCATGAGGCCTTCAAGATCGCCACCACCGGTCGTCCGGGGCCCGTGCTGATCGACATCCCCAAGGATGTCCAGTTCGCCAAGGGCGAGTACTACGGCCCGACCGAGGTCAAATCGAGCCACGCCTACGCGCCCAAGACGCGGGGCGACGCCAACCGTGTCACCGAGGCGGTCAAGATGATCGCCGGCGCGCGTCGCCCGATCTTCTACACCGGCGGCGGCGTCATCAACGCCGGTCCCAAGGCCAGCGCGGCCTTGCGCGAGTTCGCCGCCCTGACGGGCGCGCCGGTCACCTCGACCCTGATGGGCCTGGGCGCCTTCCCGGCGGCGGATCCGGCCTGGCTGGGCATGCTGGGCATGCACGGCACGTTCGAGGCCAACAACGCCATGCACGACTGCGACGTGATGATCTGCGTCGGCGCGCGGTTCGACGATCGCGTCACCGGCCGCTTGGACGCCTTCTCGCCGGGCAGCAAGAAGATCCACATCGATATCGACCCGTCGTCGATCAACAAGAACGTCCGCGTGGACCTGCCGATCGTCGGCGACGCCGGCTCTGTCCTCGAGGACATGATCGCCGCCTGGAAGGCCGCCAACCTGCAGCCCAACAAGGCGGCCCTGAGCGACTGGTGGGCCCAGATCGACCAGTGGCGCGCCCGTCAGTGCCTGTCCTATCGCCGCTCGGACTCGGTCATCAAGCCGCAGTACGCCATTGAGCGCCTGTACGAGCTGACCAAGGACAAGGACGTCTACATCACCACCGAAGTCGGCCAGCACCAGATGTGGGCCGCGCAGTTCTTCCGATTCGAGGAACCGAACCGCTGGATGACCTCCGGGGGCCTGGGCACCATGGGCTACGGCCTGCCCGCCGCTCTGGGCGTGCAACTGGCCCACCCGGGCAGCCTGGTCGTCGACATCGCCGGCGAAGCCTCGATCCAGATGTGCATTCAGGAGCTGTCGACCGCGATCCAGTTCGACCTGCCGGTCAAGATCTTCATCCTGAACAACGAATGGATGGGCATGGTCCGCCAGTGGCAACAGCTGCTGCACGGCGAGCGCTATAGCCACTCCTACTCGGACAGCCTGCCCGACTTCGTGAAGCTGGCCGAGGCCTACGGCGCGCACGGCATCCGCTGCGACAACCCCGCCGAGCTGGACGGCAAGATCCTGGAGATGATCAACAGCGACAAGCCCGTGATCTTCGACTGCCGCGTCGAGAAGCACGAGAACTGCCTGCCGATGATCCCGTCGGGCAAGGCGCACAACGAGATGATCATGGGCGAGGTCGAGGACATCGGGAATGTCATCGGCGAGGATGGCGCGGGGTTGGTCTGATCGGCCCTCGCCCTTTCGCAACCCTTTGGCTTAGAAGCGACTCATGACCGCCAACGTCCAACCCGCCCCCGCCTCGGCCTACGACCTCAGCCCCACGGGCCAGGTCGAGCAGACCGCCACCTTCGCCCTGCTTGTCGATAACGAGCCCGGCGTCCTGCACCGCGTGGTCGGCCTGTTCGCCGCGCGGGGCTACAACATCGAGAGCCTCACGGTCGCCGAGACCGACCGCAAAGCCCACACCAGCCGCATCACCGTGGTGACCCGCGGCACCCGCCAGGTGCTGGACCAGATCGAGGCTCAGCTGAACAAGGTGGTGAATGTCCGGCGCGTGCACGACATCACCCGCGACCCCAATGGGGTCGAGCGCGAGCTGGCCCTGGTCAAGGTGCGAGGCTCCGGCGCCGATCGCGTGGAGGCCCTCCGCGTGGCCGACATCTTCCGCGCCAAGCCCGTCGATACGACGCTGGAAAGCTTCGTGTTCGAAATCTCGGGCGCACCGTCCAAGATCGACAAGTTCCTCGACCTGATGCGTCCCTTAGGTCTGGTCGAGCTTTCCCGCACCGGCGTCCTGTCCATCGAGCGCGGCGTCGAAGGCATGTAGCCAAGGGCGGCTGGGGACAAACCACCCCTCGCCCTTCCCTTGGCTGGATGAAGTCCCTATATTCAGCGGGTCCGGCTTCGGCCGGACTATGGGGATAAACGCGCACGTAATAAGCGGACTGGACCCGGGTGCGATTCCCGGCGGCTCCACCAAATCTCTCCCAAGTTATCATGGGACTGCATGGGGCCGATCAGCATCGACAGACGTGTAAAGGTGTATGCTTTCTCTCGGCTTGGCCCACCGTTTCGGGCCTTTATCTAAATGCGAACGATAACTTCGCTGAAGAGTTCGCTGTCGCTGCGTAATGCGGCGCCGGTGAATTCGCCTCTTAAGTCCTAGGGGTTCAGATCCCTAGGCGGGGCCCGGAGGGAGCCTGCCAACAGAATCCCTCCACTTTCCACGACATCGCCGAGGCTCCCTCCTCTTTCCTTCGAGGGCATGGGGGAGCCTGCCAACAGAATCCCTCCACTTTCCACGACATCGCCGAGGCTCCCTCCTCTTTCCTTCGAGGGCATGGGGGAGCCTGCCAACAGAATCCCTCCACCCTCTCCTTCCCCGACATCGCTGAGGAATCCCGCGACGCCCGCTTTGCGCGTGGCGCGTGACGCGCTAGGCTCGGAATCTCGTTTTCAGTTCGAAGTTTCACGCCGAGCATGTCCCAGACCGAACCGCCCGAAGACCTCATGCAATACGAGGCCATGGCCCAGGACGCCCTGCGCGGCGTGGTCAAGGCGGCCCTGAAGAAGGCCGCCGCGCCAGGCGGCCTCCCGGAGCCCCACCACCTCTACATCACCTTCAAGACCAAGGCGGCGGGCGTATCGGGCCCGCAGGACCTGCTGTCGAAGTACCCGGACGAGATGACGATCGTCCTGCAGCACCAGTATTGGGACCTGGCGCCGGGGGAGACCTTCTTCTCGGTCACCCTGAAGTTCGGTGGCCAGCCCAAGCGCCTCTCGGTGCCCTACGCGGCGCTCACCCGCTTCTATGATCCGTCGGTTCAGTTCGCCCTGCAGTTCTCGACGCCGGAAGTCATCGAGGACGAGCCCGAGCCGGATCCGGAGCCCGAAGCGAAGGCCACCAACGGCGCGTCGGGCGACGAAGGCCCGAAGATCGTTTCTCTGGACCAGTTCCGCAAAAAATGAGTGACATCGCCTCGGACGCGCCGGAAACCTTGACGGACGAGGCCATCCTCGCCCGCTTTCGCGCGTCCAAGCGACAACCGACGGGCTCTCAGACCCTGGGCTTTGAACTGCTGGCGGTCCGCCAGGCCGAGCGCGAGGTGGAGGTCGGCTTCACCGCTCGCGCCGACCTGCTCTGCAACCCCATGGGTCAGATCCAGGGCGGCTATGTCTGCGCCATGCTGGACGAGTGCATGTCGGTCGCGGGCATGATCACGTCCGGCATGACCCACGTGGTTCCGACTCTCGAGATGAAAACCAGCTTCCTGCGCCCCGCCATGCCGGGACCGCTGCGCGGGGTTGGGCGAGTGGTGAAGTGGGGGCGCACGATCTGCTTCATGGAGGGCGAGCTCTATGACGCCGAAGGTCGGCTTCTGGCCAAGTCCACCGGCACGGCGATCCCCACCCCCTTCGCCAACTTCAAGAAGGCGTAGGCGGACGATGCGAAGGGCGGCGGCGGTCATCGGACTTCTGGTTTTGCTCTTCTCGCCCGCCACGGCGACCTTCGCCGGCGGGCCGTTCTCGAACTGGAGCGCGGTCGTCATCGCGGGCGACTTTCAGGCGGAGTCTGGCAGTCCTACCGAAGCCTTCGACAACGCTCGCCGAGACGTCGCCAAGGCCTTGGTCGGCATGGGCTTTGAGACCTCTGCGATCCAGCAGTTCTCCGTCCGCCCCGAGCGCTATCCGTCGGACGCGCCAAGCCGCTCGGAAACCCGGACGATCTATGAGGCGCTTCGGACCAAGGGCGAGACCGCCAAGGCAGGCTGCCTCTTCTACATCAGCACCCATGGTAGCCCCGAAGGGGTGATTCTCGGTGAGCAGGTGCTCCGCCCTCACCGGCTGGCGGCGATGCTGAATGACGCCTGTCCCGCGCGGCCCAGCGTGGTGGTGATCTCCGCCTGTTTTTCGGGCGTCTTCATCCCCCCCTTGCAGAGACCTGACCGCTTGATCCTGACGGCGGCGCGGCCCGATCGCGCCTCGTTCGGCTGTGGCGAGAGCGACAAGTATCCGTTCTTCGACGAATGCTTTCTATCGGCCGCGCCCCACGCCCGCGACTTCGCCGCCCTGGGCGCGGGCATACAGGCCTGCGTCGCGCGCAAGGAAAAGGAGACCGGCGCCGAACCGGCTTCCGAACCTCAGATCTGGGTTGGTCCAGCGCTGCGCCCCATGCTTCCGCTGTACGCCTTCAACCGAACGCCGACAAAGGCGCCGTAAGCCCGCGATCGGGTTTGACCCCAGCGAGGAGCACGCTACACAAACCCTAGAAGTTTCCGCTTCACCCAGGGGACATCTTTGACGTCGCGCGCTTCGCTCGCGGCCGCCTTTGCTGCGGCCATGCTCGCCCTATGCTCCGCTTTCGGACCGGAGGCGCGAGCGCAGGATGCCTCTTCGGACGCACCACCGTCCGCCGCTGCGCCTCCGGAAACGACCGTCCGTCCTTACACCAGCCTGCGCCAGCGGCGTGCGCGCGCCCAACGTCCCGCAGCGCTCACACCGACAGCGTCGAGGCCGGCGCCTGTCGCGGCCGCGACGCCGGCGCCCGTGTCCCCGCCCGCACCCGGCGTCACACCGCTGCCACGCCCCGACCTGGAGGCCTTTGTGGACGGGGTGGTGCAGCGCGCCATGACCCGAGACCATATCGCCGGCGTAACCCTGTCGGTCGTCCAGAACGGCCAAGTCGTGCTCAAGAAGGGCTACGGCTTCTCCAACCTGGGGCAACGCAAACGGGTCGATCCCGACAAGACCCTGTTCCGGGTGGCTTCGATCTCGAAGACCTTCACCTGGATCACCTTGATGAACGAGATCGAGGCCGGACGCATGCGCCTCGACGGCCCCGTCAATCTGTATCTGCCTGAACCGCTGCAGGTGAAGGATCAGGGCAAGAAGACCCAAATCCGCCTGCGCGACCTGATGACTCACACCTCCGGGTTTGAGGATCGCGCCCTTGGGCAGCTCTTCGAGCGCGATCCCAACCGCGTCCGCCCCCTCTACGACTATCTTCGCCAGGAAAGGCCGCGCCGTGTCCGCGAGCCGGGCCTGATGCCCACCTATTCCAACTACGGCGCCGCCCTGGCGGGAGCGGCCGTCTCCAACGTGACCGGCAAGCCATTCGAGCAACTGGTCAGCGAGGAAATCATCATCCCAGCGGGCCTGACCCGCACCACGTTCCGGGAAGCGCGTCCCTGGCGCGACGACTTGCCCGCACCGATGGCGGAAACCCTGGCCGCCGATCTTTCGGACGCCTTTTCCTGGACCGCGATGGGCTGGAAAACCCAGCCGCGCGAATTCATGGGTCAGGTCGCCCCGGCCGCCTCGGCCTCCAGCACGGCCAGCGACATGGCGCGTTACATGACGCTGCTGCTCAACGGCGGGACGATCGACGGCAAAACCATCTTCTCGCCCCGGACCGCGCAAGCGTTCCGTTCGCCCATGTATCGGCCCGCGCCGGACGCGGCAGGCTGGAACGCCGGCTTTCAGGACGTCCCCCTGCCGGGCGGACGCCGGGGCTTTGGGCACCAGGGCGCCACCCTGTACTTCCATTCCAACTTGGTGATCGTTCCCGACCTGAACCTTGGGATCTTCGTGTCGGTCAACACCGACAGCGGGGCCAACCTGCCCGCGACACTGCCGGCGACCATCGTGGAACACTTCTACGCCCCGGCGCAGGCCCTGCCGACCGCCAGTTTCCTGACCTACGAACAGGCCAGACTCTATGAAGGCGACTACCTGACCACGCGGCGGGCCTATGGCGGACTGGAAGGCTTCACCAACCGACTGATCGGTCGCGCCCAGGTGCGCGCCACGCCGGAGGGGCGGCTTTCCGTCACCGACGGAGGCGTCACCACGCTGTTCAACGGCACGGGACGCCCTGGCGTGTTCAAGGCTGTGGAAGGGCCCCTGACGCTCGTTTTCGACAGCAACGGTGATCGACCGTCCCGCTTCTACGCCGCGCGAGGCTTTTCCACCTTCGAGCGGATTGGGTTCCTGCACTCCGCCGCCTTGCTGTCCTGGACGGTCACCATCGCGGGACTGGCCTGCGTGATCACGATCCTGGGCGCGATGTTCCGGAACCGCCGCGAGGCGCGACAGACGCCCGTCCAGGCCCGGGCGGGTCAAATGCAAGTGATGCAGGCCGTGCTCTGGCTGATTTCAGGCGGCTGCATGGCGGTGTTCGCGGCCAAGGCGACGGACCAGACCACGGTGTTCTTCGGTTGGCCCAGCGGCTGGCTGCTCAGCGGTTCGGCCTGTGCGCTCGTCGCTGCGGCGCTCGGCGTCCTGACCCTGGGCCTATTGCCGATGGTGTGGCGCGGCGGCCGTCGCGTGGACAGCTGGAGCGATGGCCGCAAGGTCGCCTTCACCTTCACCGCTCTGTTGCTGGCGTTCCTGAGCGTGCTTCTGGCCCTGTGGGGTTACCTGCTGCCCTGGAGCTGATCGCCTCCAGTGTCTCCTTCCGTTTCCCCGGCGCCGACTTTGCAGATCGGCGTTCGGGGAGACGATAAAGGAGACGCGACGTGTCAAAACTGGACGGTCTGGCGTTTGGGGGAACAGGGCTCGCGGCGTGGTCGGCGGCCACCCTGTTTTACGCAGCTTTCGGCGGGGGCGTTCTCGAAAGCACCTTCTGGTTCTACGCACTGAACGCGTTCGCGGCCGCAGCGGCCGTTACGTTCGCCTTCCAGGCGGTGGCGCGGCTGACGCATACGCCGCGCCGCCGCCGCTTGTTTCCGATGCTGATGTTCTCGACGCCCGGCCTGGTGGCCGGCGCGCTGGTCGTCTCGCGTTACGCCGAGGTGATGCCGACGACCGATCCGGTCAGTGTCGGCCGTTACGGCGCCTTCCTGGTGGTGCTGTACGTGGCCGTGGCCGCGTCAATCTTCGAGCGTGCGCCGCATAAGGCTTGAGTTCAGCTTCCGCACCTGGATCACGATCCGCTCGCGATCGCCCGGCCGTCGCTCGACCAGCAGTCGGGCGACCTGGGCGTCGTCGTGGAAGGCATAGCCCTTGATCGCGTCCAGCAGGGCCTTGGCCAGGTTGTCGAGATCCATCCACGGCGGCTCGCCGACATACTCCATGCCGATCTCGACGCTGAACTCGCCCCAGGCTGGCCGTGCGCCCCGCCAGGACTTGCGGAAGAACTCGTAGATCAGCGGCTTGTAGTACTTGCCCTGGGTGGTGAGGCCATCGACGACCAGGGTCAGCTCACCGCCGGCCTCGCGGGCGCGCACCTTGCCGTGGTGGGTCCAGTCGGATCCGTCGAAACCCTGACTCATGCCGCCACCATGTCGGCCAGCTTCAAGACAGTGTTCCAATTGCGCATCGTGCCGAGCGGCTCTCGCTTGGTCTTCTTCCAGTCGCGATCCAGAGTGGAATCGCCGATGCCGTCCTTGAAGTCGATATAGAGCGCCCGTCCTTCGGCGTGGACTTCCTCGCGGCCTTTGATCGCCGCGCGCAGCACCTCGACCGTGTCGCCGTCGATCGGCGTCTTCAGGAAACTGACCAGCAGATGGTTGGGCCGAGTGGCCGCCTGTTCCCGAAACGGGTTGGCGGCGATCACCGCCTGGAGCTCGGCGGCCGTGCGGACCATGAAATCCGTGCGCAGACCCATTCGCCTCTCCAAGCCGTCTTCCAGCCGCGCCTCGAGACCCTCGCCGGCTTCGCCCCAGAGCACCAGATTGCCGCTGGCCAGAAGGGTCTTGGCGTCGTCGAAGCCGAGATCGGTAGCCAAGCCGAGCAGGTCGTCCTTGAGGACCTTGCGTCCGCCCACATTGACGGCGCGCAGCAGGGCGATGTGGGGACTCATTCGGGGCTCCGGCCGGACGAAGGCCGAGGCGTAGGCTCGCCTGGCGCTTATCGCAACCGCGAACATTGCCCTCTCGCCGCGCAAGGTCTAGACCGCGCTCGACCGTTTTTGGGAGACACGCCGCATGACCGCCACGCGTATCGAGACCGACACCTTTGGCCCGATCGAAGTCGCCGCCGACCGCTACTGGGGCGCGCAAGCTCAGCGCAGCCTGGGCAACTTCAAGATCGGCTGGGAAAAGCAGCCCCTGCCCGTCGTCCGCGCCCTGGGCATCGTCAAGCGCGCCGCCGCCGAGGCCAACCTCGCCTTGGGCAAGCTGGACCCGAAGATCGCCGAGACGATCATCGCCGCCGCCAACGAAGTGATCGAGGGCAAGCTGAACGACCACTTCCCGCTGGTGGTCTGGCAGACCGGCTCGGGCACCCAGTCGAACATGAACGCCAACGAGGTGATCTCGAACCGCTCCATCGAGATGCTGGGCGGTGAGATGGGCAGCAAGAAGCCCGTCCACCCCAACGACCACGTCAATATGAGCCAGTCGTCGAACGACACCTTCCCGACGGCCATGCACATCGCCTGCGCCGAACAGGTGGTCCACGACCTGCTGCCCGCGCTGAAGCACCTGCACAAGGCCCTGGCCGCCAAGGCCGCCGAGTGGAAGGACATCATCAAGATCGGCCGCACCCACACCCAGGACGCCACCCCGCTGACGCTGGGCCAGGAGTTCGGCGGCTACGCTCAGCAGATCGAGAACGGCATCGCTCGTATCGAGATGACCCTGCCGATGCTGATGCAGCTGGCCCAGGGCGGCACCGCCGTCGGCACCGGCCTGAACGCCCCGGTGGGCTTCGCCGAGAAGGTCGCCGAGCAGATCGCCGGCATCACCGGCCTGGGCTTCACCACGGCCCCGAACAAGTTCGAGGCCCTGGCCGCCCACGACGCCATGGTCTTCACCCACGGCGCCATCAACACGGTGGCCGCCAGCCTGTTCAAGATCGCCAACGACATCCGCTTCCTGGGCTCTGGCCCGCGCGCCGGTCTCGGCGAGCTCTCCCTGCCGGAAAATGAGCCGGGCAGCTCGATCATGCCGGGCAAGGTCAATCCGACCCAGTCCGAAGCCCTGACCCAGGTCTGCGCCCAGGTGTTCGGCAACCACTCGACCCTGACCTTCGCCGGCAGCCAGGGCCATTTCGAGCTGAACGTCTTCAACCCGGTGATGGCCTATAACTTCCTGCAGTCGGTCCGTCTGGTCGCCGACGCGGCGATCAGCTTCACCGACAACTGCGTGGTCGGCATCGAGCCGCGCGTCGACAACATCAAGAAGGGCGTCGAGAACAGCCTGATGCTGGTAACGGCCCTGAACGGCAAGCTCGGCTATGACGCCTGCGCCAAGATCGCCAAGACCGCGCACAAGAACGGCACCACTCTGCGCGAGGAGGCCGTCGGCGGCGGCTATCTGACGAACGAAGAGTTCGACCAGTACGTCCGCCCCGAAAAGATGATCTCGCCGGGCTGAACCTGACGTGCTCCAGCTCGTCCGCATTTTCGACGAGCTGCCGGACGGCTTTGGCGACCTGGTCGCCGAAGCCTCCGGCGAAGGCGTGCGCAATATGGCCCTGCTGGCCGAGGGCTGGCGGGCCGCCGCGCGCTTCCAGGACGACGGCGAGGCCCTCTTCGCCGCCTTCCTGGCGGGAGCGCTGGCGGGGATCGGTGCCATGACGCCCGAACCCGCCGCCCTTGAGCCCGCGCGGCGTCTGCGCCGCTTCTACGTCCGTCCTGACATGCGGCGACGCGGGGTCGCCACCGCCCTCGCCTCGGCCCTGATCCACGAAGGCTTCGACAGCGTGCGCCTGCTGACGGTCAACGCCCGCGCCTCGGACGCCGCCGCGCCGTTCTGGGAGGCGCAGGGGTTTGAACCTGACACGATCGGCCCGTGGACGCACACTCTCAGACGCTGACAGACCGCCTGCGTTCTACCGCTTGACCACCGCGACGCCGATCGGCGCCAGGGCGATGCGGGCCAGCTGCAGGTCTTTGATGGCGAACGGGATACCGATGATGGTGATCGCCTCGGCGACCGCGATTAGCAGGTGGCTCAGGGCCAGCCACCAGCCCGCCAGCAGGAACCAGATCACGTTCAGAACAGCCCCGATCGGGCCCGTGCCGATGTCCTCCTTACCCGTCACGATCTCGCGGCTGACGATCTCCTTGCCGAACGGCCAGAAGGCGAACCCGGCGATGCGCCAGGCCGCGCCGGTATAGGGCAGGCCCACGATGGTGATCGCCAGGATGAGGCCGGCCAGCAGCCAGCCAAGGCCGGTGATGAAGCCGCCGAAGAAGAACCAGAGAACGTTCAGGATGAAGCGGATCATGTGCTGCCCCAGGAAGAGACCCTAGAGGTGGCTCCACAAGGCGTCGCTGTGAAGGGGATTCGACGCGGATTACGCCGAATTCACCGCCCTACTTCAGAAGCTGCCAGCGGCGCGCCCAGCGGCTCTTGCCCACCGGCGCCAGCGCCAGCAGGTAGATTCCGGCATAGACGACCGAGCCGGAGATGATCAGCGCCCACGACCAGGGTCCAGGCATCTGCAGGGTCGGCGCGGTCGTCACCCAGTCATGGCGCGGCGAGTTGAACTCCAGCCACAGGCCGCCCACCCAGAGCACCGAGAACAAGGTCACGATGGGATAGCGCAGGGCCGGGTGGCGCTGGATCAGCAGGAAGGTCTGGAGCACGGCCACCGCGACGAAAGCGGCGAAGCCCGCGAGCCAGGGCTGCCAGGGGCCGCTCAGGAAGCGCGCGACCCGCAGGCCCGCCCAGCCTGGGGCCCACAGCACCGGGCCAAGCAGCAGCAGCACGCAAACCGTAACCAGCAGAACACCCAGCCCACCGCCGATCACCTTGCCGGCGGCCTCGCCGGCCTGCTGGGGACGGATATTGGGATCGCCGGCCGGGTTCTCGGGCGAGGTCGCGATCACGGTTTGCAGGCGCGGCAGCTTCTCGCCCGGCTTCAGCGGCGGAAGTCCACCCATGATGGACTTACCACTGGCCATCTAGGCGCGGCGGCTGACTGCGAAATCGGCCAGCTCCTCGAGCGCCTCGCGCCAGTCATTGGCCGGGAACATCGCCAGCGCAGCCTTGGCCTTGTCGGCATAGTCAGCGGCCAGATCCAGCGTCGCGTCCAGCGCGCCCGAGCCGATGATCAGTTCGCGGGCGCGACGGAAATCGGCCTCGGTCTGCTCACGCCGACCGATAGCGCGCTCCCAGAACTCGGCTTCGCGGGGACCCGAGCGGGCGATGGCCAGCAGCAGCGGCAGTGTGGCCTTGCCTTCGCGGAAGTCGTCGCCGGCGTTCTTGCCCAGGGTTTCGGTCGCGCCGCCGTAATCCAGGGCGTCGTCGGCCAGCTGGAACGCCAGACCCAGGTTCAGGCCGTAGTCGCGCAGGGCCTCGGACTTCGCCACATCGACACCGGCCGAAACCGCTCCGGCTTCCGAAGCGGCGGCGAACAGCTCGGCGGTCTTGGCCTGGATGATCTCCAGATAGACCGCCTGCGACAGGTTCAGGTCGTGGCTGCGCATCAACTGCAGCACCTCGCCCTCGGCGATGACGCGGCTGGCGCGGGCGAGGATCTCCAGCGCCTTCATCGAGTTGGTCTCGACCATCAACTCGAAAGCGCGGGCGAACAGGAAGTCGCCGACCAGCACGCTCTGCGCGCCGCCCCAGATCAGGTGCGCGGCGACCTTGCCGCGGCGCAGCTGGCTGCCGTCGACGACATCGTCATGCAGCAGGGTGGCGGTGTGAATGAATTCGACGGCGGCGGCCAGCTTCTGGAAGTGGTCGTTGTCGGCGCCGGCCAGACGCGCGGCGGCCACGGTCATCAGCGGACGCAGACGCTTGCCGCCCGCAGCGATCAGATGCTCGGCCAAGGCGGGGATGATCGCCACATCGCTCTGCATGCGATCGGTGATCAGACGGTTGACGCCCGCCATGTCGGCCTCGGCGAGGCGCACGAGACGATCCACCGATCCCGACTTCCGGGGCAGGGTCGCTGCGGCTGCGTCCAAAACCATGGTCTCCTTAAAGCGGCCCCCCACGAACCATTGCGAGGGACAATGGTGGCGGGATAGGTCAGGGTCAAGGCGAGCACAAGGCCTCACTAGCATTGAACGACTTAGGTGTGACCGAGGATCGGGTTCTGGGCGGCCGCGTAAGGCTGCGTCAAGCGCCGGACGGATACCGGCCGGGCATGGACGCAGCCCTGCTTGCGGCGACGTGCGACGCCCTGCCCGGGCAAAGGGTTCTGGAGACGGGCTGCGGGGTTGGCGGCGCCTTGCTGGCGGCGGCGACTCGCCGTCCCGAGGCGATCTTCCATGGCGTCGAGCGGGATGAGACCGCCGCGTCTCTCGCGGCCGAGAACGTGGCCCTGAACGGCTTGACGTCGCGAGTCGCCGTCGCGAAGGGCGATGTCGAGGCCGGCTTTCGCGCGCTCGGCCTGCCCGTCTTCGACGCCGTGATGGCCAATCCGCCCTATTTCGATGACCCGAGCGCGCTGCGTGCGCCCTCGCCCGCCAAGAGCGGCGCCTGGATGGCGGATGGTGGTCTGGCGGCCTGGACCGCGTTCTGCCTCAAGGCTGTGCGTGAAGGGGGGACCATCACGCTGATCCATCGCGCCGACCGATTGGCCGACATCCTCTCCCTCCTCGCGCCCAAGGCCGGCTCGTTTCGGATTCGGCCCGTCGCGCCCTTCGCGGACGCGGCGGCCAAACGTGTGATCGTGCGCGCGATCAAGACCGGCAAGGCGCCTTTGGTCCTGTTGCCGCCGCTGGTCATGCATGATCGCGACGGGGGAAAGCACTCGGCTCAGGCGGAAGCCATTCTGCGTGGCGAGGCCGACCTGGCTTGGTAGGCGACCCTGATGATCAGGGACGCGGCTGAGGCGGGGGGATCGTCGCCCCGCTGTCCTGAGTCTGGATCGACTTCAGATAAGCCACGATGGCGCTGACATCCGCCGGCGGAAAGGTCCATTCCGGCATTGGACCATGGCCGACGGTCAAGCCCTCGGCGAGCCCTTCGGCAAGCGCCTCGACGTCATAGCGCTGGTGCAGTTGGCGGAACCGAGGGGCCGTGGGGTTAGGACTATCGCCACTGACCTCCACTGCGTGACAGGCCGAACAGCTTCGCGTGACGATCGCCTTGCCGCGCGCAATCGGGTCCTGATCCTGCGCCGCCTGGCTCGTCGTCGCGAAAGCCATGACGGCGCCGAGCACCACGACGCTCCAGCGAATCTCAGTACGCATCGTCCACCCCTCCAAGCTGGATCGACAACATGCGGCCGGCCAGCCCGCCCACCTTGACGCAGATCAAGTCGGGCGCGCTATTCCGCGTAGAGGGCCAGCGCCTCCAGGCATAGCTCGAGACCGGTAAGATCCCGCAGCGGGTCATCGGTGACGATCACGAACAGCCGCCGCGCCTCGCCCCACAGCATCACGGTCTCAGGCAGGCCGTGGTCTTCGATCATGCAGCCGTCAGGGTCGCGCCAGACGCGATTCTCATCGAGGATCGCCCCGAGGTCCGCGTCGACCCGCGCGACGTACTCGGCGCGCAGTTCGCTGGTCACGTTCATATAGGCGAAGGTCGGCTTGCCCAGGCCCGCCAGGACCCCTGCCTCGAACACCGTCGCTGTATCGGCCGTCGGGCCCCGGAACGGGGTCAGATTGATCACGCCGGCGTCGGCTTGGCGCAATTGCGCCATGCGCGTCGCGTAAAACTGTCTAGCCTCAAGTTCGTCGCCCGTGTCGCTGATCGGCATGCGGGCGGGAGCCAGGGCCTCGAACCCCGACTCCAGACACAGCGCCCGCTGGCGCGAGGCCTGGAGGTCGAGATCGGGAAGCCAGGCCTCGGGACCGGCCAGCCATAGGGAACGAACAGGTTTCATGGGCCTTAGGTCTGGTCGCGAGGGGCAGGAGTCAATGCTGGGCCTGAAGTTAGGCCGTCGGAGATCGAATGCGGACGATCGCGCGTAGAAGCTTGCTGACCGCCGGCCTGGCCCTGGCCGCCTCCCCCGCCCTGGCCGCGCCCGCCGCGCCCTGGCTCGCCTACGAACGCCGCCTGCGCGCGCTGCTGTCCGATCCCCCCGGCGGCGACTTCGATGCCGCGTTCGAAGAGACCCTGCTCGATCTCAACAACCTCTATCGCCGTCGCCAAGGGCCTGCCCCACTCGCCTGGGACGAGGGCCTGCGCCTCGCCGCGCGCGCCCATGCGGCGGACATCGCGGTCACCGGCGTGTTCGAACACATGACGCGCGAGGGCTTCTCTCCAGCTGGGCGGGTCGGCCTGTTCGCGCGCGATCTGGTCGGCGCGCCGGGCGAGAACATCGCCATGCGCCGCAACGCCGCCAGCGCCGTCACCTACGACCAGATCATGAACCAGTGGAAGACCAGCCCCGGCCACCGCGCCAATCTCCTGGCGCCGGGCTTCACCCACGTGGGTTATGGTGTCTTTAGGCAGGGGCCGCGTGTCATCGCCGTCGGCGCCTACGCCGAGGTCAGCGCCCGTCTGGCCGGTCCCGCGCCTCTGCGCGTGCGCTCGACCGACGAGATCGCCCGCGCCCTGTCCTATGCGACGCCGACGATCCGCCAGTTCTCGATCTCGGAACCCGGCGGCGAAGTGCTGACCGCGACCTATCTGGAGGATCGCGCGGCCCGCGCCCTTAAGCCGGGCGCCTGGCAGCTGCGCCCGCACCTGTCGACAGGCGAGCGCCGCTACCAGGTGGCCTGGGGGCCGGTGTTCGTGCTGGACTAGCCCTACTGGGCCACCGCCAGGGCCTCGATGCGGATGTTCACCGCATCCCCGATCGCGCCCGCCCCGATGGTGTGGCCGAACGCCTTGCGGCTGATCTGGCCGGTGATGGTGAAGCCGGCCTGCTTCTTCTGATTGTTGCCGACCCCGATCTTGTTCAGCTTGACGTCCAGGGTCACAGGCTGTGTGACGCCCATGATCGTCATATCGCCGGTGACCTTGGCGGTCGTGTCACCCGTCTTCTCGACCTTGGTCGACTTGAAGGTCATGGTCGGGTTCTTGGCCGCGTTCAGCCAGCGCTCGGCCTTCAGGTGCTCATCGCGGGCCGTATTGGCGCTGAGCAGGCTATCGACGGTGACGGTCGCCTCGACGCGCGACTTCTCCGGCGCGGCCTCGTCCAGCCAGATCGTTCCTTCCGACTGGGCGAACATGCCCAGGATCGAGGTGAACCCGAAGCGATCGATCGCGAATGAAGTCTGAGTGTGCGACGAGTCCAGCTTGTAGGCGACCTCGGCGGCGAAGGCCGGGGCGGCGGCGACCGACAGGGCCGCGCCGGCGATCATGGCGGCGAGCAGGCGTTTCATGGGGCGTCTCCTTCGTCATTCCCAAGCGGGACCGGAGCGGACATTCCCGTGCGGCGCTGAACCGCGCAACCCACAAACGAAAAGCCCCCGGCCTGGGAGGACCGGGGGCTTCGTGGGATGAGCTTGGGAGCTCGGAGCCTAGTTCTTGGCTTGGTCGACCAGCTTGTTCTTGGCGATCCAAGGCATCATGCCGCGCAGGCGAGCACCCACCTCTTCGATCTGGTGCTCGGCCGAGCGACGACGCGTGGCCTTGAAGCTGGGCTGGCCGACGGCGTTCTCCAGCATGAAGTCGCGCACGAACTTGCCCGACTGGATGTCTTCCAGCACGCGCTTCATCTCGGCCTTGGTTTCCGGCGTGATGATGCGCGGACCGGTGACGTACTCGCCGTACTCAGCCGTGTTCGAGATCGAGTAGTTCATGTTGGCGATGCCGCCCTCGTACATGAGATCGACGATCAGCTTCAGCTCGTGCAGGCACTCGAAATAGGCCATTTCCGGCGCGTAGCCGGCTTCAACCAGAGTCTCGAATCCGGCGCGGACCAGTTCGACGGTGCCGCCGCACAGGACGGCCTGCTCGCCGAACAGGTCGGTCTCGCACTCTTCGCGGAAGTTGGTCTCGATGATGCCCGAGCGACCGCCGCCGATGGCCGAGGCGTAGGCCAGGCCGAGGTCCAGCGCGTTGCCGGTGGCGTTGTGGTGCACCGCGATCAGGCACGGCACGCCGCCACCCTTCTGGTACTCGCCGCGCACCGTGTGGCCCGGGCCCTTCGGCGCGACCATCAGCACGTCGATGGTGTCCTTGGGCTCGATCAGGCCGAAGTGAACGTTCAGGCCGTGGGCGAACAGCAGGGCCGCGCCGTCACGGATGTTGGGGGCGATCTCGTTCTTGTAGATCGCGGCCTGGTGCTCGTCGGGCGCCAGGATCATGATCAGGTCGGCCCAGGCGGCGGCTTCGGCCACCGTCATGACCTTGAGGCCTTCGCCTTCGGCCTTCTTGGCGGTCGGCGAGCCGGCGCGCAGCGCGACGGCTACGTTCTTGATGCCCGAGTCCCGAAGGTTTAGCGCGTGGGCATGGCCCTGGCTGCCATAGCCTACGATGGCGATCTTCCGGTCCAGGATGCGGGCCAGATCAGCATCGCGGTCGTAGTACACGCGCATATTTTTTCTCCAAGACTGGACAATCAGGGCCACCCGGCGCAACGGCAGAGCGACAAAGGCCGGGCGTTTGAGCGTTTTTTTGCCGTTTCGTCAAGACGGAGCCGACAGAACGCCGAAATACGAGAGCCTTTGCGGATCCTTTTACGCGGTCCGACACAGCTGCGCTATGCGGCGCCGCACGCCAGATCCTTCGCGGGCGCGAAATTCCTGCCGACGGCGCGATGAAGAAAAAAGGGCGGAAGCTCTCGCCTCCGCCCTTCGGTTCATCCGCGACGTCCACTCACCAGAACAGGTCGTAGTAGACGCTCAACACCTGGCCGCTCCAGACGTCGACCAGCACGGCGCTGTCGCCGACACGGATCCACTCGCAGCCAATCGGCGGCTGGGGCAGGCCATAGCGCCACGCATCGAGATAGTAGGACGGCGTGTACCAGCCGTACGGCAGATAGTCGCCGAACGACCAAGCCCTCGAATACCAACCGCTGGGGTAGCGATAGGCCGGCGCGCGATAGCGCTGGGCCGACCGGAAGCTTGGACGATAGTAACCGCGATCATAGTGCTGACGCCCCCGGTCGCGATCGCGGTACTGACCATAGCCCGATCGACGGTCATCGCGGTCCCAGCCGCCGCGATCCCAGCCGCCGCGATTATCCCAACGGTTGTTGTCGCGCCCTCGGCCGTCGTAGCGGTCCCCGCGATGACCGTTGTCGCGGTTCCAGCCGCTGCGGTCGCGGTTATTGTCGTCGCCCCGATTCCAGCCGCTGCCGCCCCCCTGGCTGGGCGGCGTCTGTGGCTGAGGCTGAGGCTGAGGCTGTGGCTGGGTTTGGGGCCGATCGTCGCCTCTGTTCCAACCGCTGCCGCCGTTCCCGTCAGGGCGGCCGCCACGATCACCTCGGTCGCCCCGATCACCGCGATCGCCACGGTTCCAGCCGCTGCCGCCTTGCTGCTCCGGCTGAGGTTGCGGCTGGACCTGCGGTTGCGGTTGTGGGCGGTCACCGCCCCGGCTCCAGCCGCCTTGGCCCGCGCGATCACCGCGATCGCCGCCTTGCCATCCGCCTCGATCTCCCCGATCGCCCCGATCACCTCGGTCGCCGCGCGGTCCGCCATCGCGCTGCTCGCGCTGGGCCTGCTGCTGAGCGACCACCGCCCCGGCGGCGGCGGCCTCTGCGGCCGCGCCCCCAAGCAGCGAGAGCATCATCGCGGTCGTGACCAGACGTTTCATTTCCTGCTCCGAAGGGCCTTGAAGCGCGGCCCGGGCTTGTCCCTTGATAGCAGTCTCTGACTCGCCGGATGAACCGAGCTTGAACGGGAGGCTTGATGTCCGCACACCCTAACGATGTCGTCGGCTTCTGGCGAAAGGCCGGTCCGAGGAAGTGGTTCGCCAAGGACCAGGCCTTCGACGCCGCGATCGCCCTGAAGTTCGAGCAGACCCACTATCGCGCCTCGATGCGCAAGTACGACGCCTGGAATCAGACGCCCGAAGGCGCCCTGGCCTTGCAGATCCTGCTCGATCAGTTCCCGCGCAACATGTACCGGGGCACGCCCCACGCCTTCGCCACCGACCCACTGGCGCGAATGTTCGCCCGCGAGGCCATCGCCGCCGGCCACGACCAGGATCCATCGATCCCGCTCGAGCTTCGGCGATTCTTCTATCTGCCCTTCGAGCACTCGGAGTCGCTGGTCGACCAGGAGTTCAGCGTCCAGCTGTTCGCCACGCTCCAGGCCGACACCGGTGATGAGGAGTCGATGAAGTACGCCCTGGTCCATCGCGACGTCATCGCGCGCTTTGGCCGTTTCCCTCATCGCAATCCTGGCCTGGGCCGGGAGACCACCGAGGCCGAACAGGAGTTCCTCGACGAGGGTGGCTTCGCCGGGTGAGGAGAAGCAGGCGTAGCGATGCTTGGGCGTCTTTGATAGGTTCGACGGGACCGCAAGTTGAAGTCGAGGAATATCGATGACCGCCCTTCGCAGCGCCTTGGCCCTGACCCTGGCGCTCGGCGCCCTGACCCCGAACGCCGTGCTGGCGCAAGCCAAGGCCAGCGGTGGTCAAAAGATGCAGGCCCAGGCCTCCGGCGAGGTGCCGCGGTGCACGCGCAAGCTCGGCACGCTCTCGATTGTCGACGGCGATGATTCCAACGGCTGGACCCAGTACAATCTGGCCTCGCCGCAAAAGGTGCTGAGAGCCATCGTGCAGCGTTCGGGCTGCTTCAACCTGGTGGATCGCGGCGCAGGCCTAAGCGCCGCCGAAAAGGAGCGCGCCATCGGCGGCAACCTCGGCCTGCAACGCGGTTCGAACGTCGGCCAAGGCCAGGTCAAGGCGGCTGACTATGTTCTCGTGGCCGAAGTCCAAGGCAGCAACAGCAATGTCGGCGGCGGCGCGGTAGCCGGCGCTATCGGCGGTCTGATCGGCGGCCGCGCGGGCGCCCTGGTCGGCGGCATCAAGACCAAGAAGCTCGAAGCCAACACCGTCCTGTCGTTGACCAACGTCCGCACCACCGAGACCACGTCGGTTTCGGAAGGCTACGCTGTGAAGAACGACATCGGTTGGGGCGCGGGCGGCGGCCTGGGATTCGCGGGCGCGGTCGGCGGCGGCTATGAGGACACCGACATCGGCCGCATCGTCACCCTGTCTTTCATCAACGCCTATTCGAAGATGATCGGTGACCTCGGCCTGCTTTCGGACGGTCCGCCAGCCGCCCAAGCCGCCCCTCAAAAGACCTTCGCCGCCCAGCGGCCTGTGGCGATGCGGGCCACGCCTGTCGCTGGCGGCAAGCTGATCCGCACCCTTCCTGCCGGCGCGATCGTCTACCCGACCGGCAAACAGCAGGAGCTGTGGTGGGAAGTGGCCGACGAAAACGACAATGTCGGCTGGGTGCTGAACACCGGCTTGGCGCCCAGCAACTAGGGCATCGCGCCAGACTCTTCGAGCGAGGGCCAGAACGCGAGGACAAATGGCGGAGCCCTGTGGACATCACGGGGCGCCGCAGTGTTCAACACTGCGATTCGCGGCCAAAGTAACCGCCATGAGCACCGCCGTCCTCGACGCCCCCAAAGCCGCGACCGACCATCCCGAGCGGCAGTACCTGACCCTGCTGGCCGACATCCTGGAGAATGGCGTCCAGCGCGGCGACCGTACGGGCACGGGGACACTGGGCGTATTCGGCCGCCAGATCCGCTTTGACCTGGCCAAGGGCTTCCCGGTCCTGACCACCAAGAAGCTGCACCTGCGCTCGATCATCATCGAGCTGCTGTGGTTCCTCAAGGGCGACACCAACATCGCCTATCTCAAGGACAACGGCGTGCGCATCTGGGACGAGTGGGCCGACGAGAACGGCGACCTTGGCCCCGTCTATGGCAAGCAGTGGCGCTCCTGGGCCACGCCTGACGGCCGGGTGATCGACCAGATCTCGGCCCTGGTCGAGAACCTGAAGACCAACCCCAACAGCCGCCGCCACATCGTCACGGCCTGGAACCCGGCCGATGTCGACGACATGGCCCTGCCGCCCTGCCACTGTCTGTTCCAGTTCTTCGTGGCGGATGGAAAGCTGTCCTGCCAGCTCTACCAGCGCAGCGCCGACGTGTTCTTAGGCGTGCCGTTCAACATCGCGTCCTACGCCCTTTTGACCCTGATGGTCGCCAAGGTCGTGGGCCTGGAGCCCGGCGAATTCGTCCACACCTTCGGTGACGCCCACCTCTATCTGAACCACCTGGATCAGGCCCGCGAGCAATTGACCCGCGAGCCCTTCGACTTCCCCACGATGAAGATCGCCGACAAGCGCGACCTCTTCGGGTTCGAATACGAGGACTTCACGCTGGAGGGCTATCAGGCCCACCCGCACATCAAGGCCGAGGTTTCGGTCTAGGGTTTCAACACGATCTTGCCGGCCAGCTGCGCCGACTGCAGCAGGGCCTGAGCCTCCCCGGCCTCGCTGAGCGGCAGGACCTTGGCGATCTTCGGCTGGATCGCGCCGTCGGCGATCAAGCCCAACACCTGGGCGAGATCCTGGCGATAGGGCTCGGGCCGCGCGTTGCGCCACGACGTGACGTTGTAGCCCACGACGCCCCGGCTGCCGCTGAACAGCTTGAGCGCCGAAAGCCGGTCAGCCAGCAGCATCTTGATCATGGCTGCGGGACGCGCCTTACCGCCCTTGGTGGCGTCATAGCCGCCGTACAGGACCGCCGTGCCGCCGTCGCGCAACGCGGCCATCGAGGCGGCCTTGAGGTGCGGGCCGCCCACATGGTCGAACGCGGCGACCACGCCGCCGCCGGAGATCGCCAGCGCCCGCTCGGCGACGGCTTCGGCGCGGTAGTCGATATGGATCCCGCCCTTGGCCTCGACCTCGGCCTTCTTGCCGGCTGAGGCCGTGCCGATAGCCCGGACGCCGGCGCGCTGCGCGAGCTCCAGCAGCAGGCCGCCGACCCCACCGGCCGCGCCATGGACCAAGACCCATTCTCCGGGCGCAGCCGTGGCGACGCGATGGAACATCTGCCATGCCGTCAGCCCGTTCAGCACGCCGGCGACCAGGGCTTCGGCCGGCGCGGCTTCCGGCGCGGCCACCAGATAGCGGGCCTCGATATTGCGGCGCGAGGCGTAGGAGCCGGTCACCGTCAAGGCGGCGACCCGCTGGCCGACCTCAAAGCCTTGGACATCGGGCCCCAGGGCCTCGATCCGGCCCACAAAGTCATAGCCCGGCGTCACCGGCGCCTTCACGCCGGGATAGAGGCCCGTGCGCATCACGATATCGGCGAAGGCGACGCCGGCGGCCTCGATGGCGACCCGCGCCTCGCCAGAGCCCGGCGGCGGCAGGGTCACTTCCCGGCCTTTGAGCACCTCGATACCGCCCGTGCGGGCCATATGCATCTCGAACGCCGTTCCAGACATCGCGCCCTCCCCGATCATTGTTCTTCGGCCGGCAGAGTTATCGACGTTCAGGTTTGGATCAAGGCATGGCGTACAGAGCCGACGCTCGCTAATCAGGAGGCATGAGCATGCCCACCCTCGCCATTGTCGTCGCCCGCGCCGCCAATGGGGTGATCGGTCGCGACGGCGACCTGCCCTGGCGCCTGAAATCGGATCTGGCTCTGTTCAAGGCCAACACCCTGTTCAAGCCCATCATCATGGGCCGCAAGACCTGGGACAGCCTGCCGCGCAAGCCCCTGCCCGGTCGGACCAATATCGTGCTGTCCCGCGACCAGAGCTTCGAGCCCGAGGGCGCGGTGGCCTGCGAGACCTGGATGGAGGCGTTTGAGATCGCGCGCGAACAGGCCGCCGATGACGGCGCTGACGAGGTCTGCGTGATCGGCGGCAGCGCCTTGTTCGAACTGGCCCTGCCCAAGGCCAAGCGCCTCTATCTCACCGAGGTGGCCGCCGAGGTCGAGGGGGACGTTCGCTTTCCCGCCTTCGACGAGTCCGCCTGGACCGAGGTACGCCGCGAGGCCCACCCGGCTGGCGACGGCGATGATCACGCCTTCGTCTTTCGCGTTCTGGAGCGACGCTAAATCCATCACCTGCGGACAAATTCGCGCCGGGGGTTTTGACGCGCGCAGAGGCGCAAGGCACTTAGGGCGCGCGTGGAGTGGGGCGGGATCGATGGTGGATTTGGACGCAGCGGGCGGAGCGGTGAGCGGCGGATTGGTCGCCGGCGCCTTGGAGAAGCCCGAGGGCAAGGCGGGCGCGGCCCACGATGGAACTTGCTCGGACTGCGGCCATGCGGTCAGCGGAAACTTTTGCGCCAATTGCGGTCAACCGACCCACGTCCATCGCACGCTTCTTCACCTGGGCGAGGAATTGCTGCACGGGGTCATGCACTTCGACGGCCGGGTCTGGCGCACGGTGCCGTTGCTGGTAACCAATCCGGGCCGACTGACCCGTGAATGGGTCGCGGGTAAGCGCGCACGCTATGTGTCGCCCCTGGGTCTGTTCCTGTTCACGATCTTCCTGATGTTCTTCGTGTTGAGCTTCGGCGGCGGGTACAAGGCGCCGAACGGCGGCGCGCTGTCGACCTCGCTGAGCACCGCCGAAGACGTCGTCGCCAAGACCCGTCAGCAGGTGGCCGAAGCACGCGCCGAACTCGCCACCGCCGAAAGCGATCCTGCGGCCCGGGCAGGCCTGACCGAGGCGCGGCAAAGGCTGGAGATCACGAGCGATGGTCTCAAGCAGGCGCAGGCCAAGCTCGACGAATTGAAGTCGACCAAGGCTTCGACGCGTCCTGACGGCCTGCAGCCCGGCAGCTGGCAGGCCCAGCTTCGCGACGCCACGACCAGCGGCAAGATCAAGTCCACAACGGGCGGCGAGTTCAGTCAGACTGTCCTCAAGAAGCTCGCAAACCCAGATCTGGCGCTCTACAAGCTACAGCAGACGACGTACAAGTTTTCGTTCCTGCTGGTGCCATTGTCGATCCCGTTCGTGGCCCTGCTGTTCCTGTGGAAACGCGGCTTCACGCTCTATGACCACGGGGTCTTCGTCCTCTACTCCTTGACCTTCATGGCGATGCTGAGCATGGCGCTGGGCTTGTTGGGCAAGGTGTCGTGGCTGAGCGGCCCGGTGGCGCTGGCCGCAGTATTCGCCCCGCCCGCCCACATGTTCGCCCAACTCAAGGGCGCCTACGGCCTGTCGGTGTTTTCGGCGCTTTGGCGCACCGTGCTGCTGTTGTTGTTCTGCCTGATCGTCCTGAGCCTGTTCCTCGTCGCGATCATCTATCTGGGCCTGGGTCACTGACACTTCGGCCCTGGCCGAGGTCAAACAAGCGTTTATAGTTTCTCCGCGCCGCCCGTCAGAGGCGGCCGAGGGAGACACGCGCATGGACATCCAACTGGTCGCCGACGGCCTGCAATTCCCCGAAGGCCCGATCGCCATGGCCGACGGCTCGGTGATCCTCACCGAAATCCAGGGACAGCGCCTGACCCGCGTCTGGCCGGACGGCCGCAAGGAGACCGTGGCCGAGACCGGCGGCGGTCCCAACGGCGCAGCAATCGGCCCGGACGGCGCGATCTATGTCACCAACAACGGCGGCAGCTTCCAGTTCTTCGAGGCCAACGGCCTGAACATTCCCGGTCCCACGCCCCCCACTCACACGGGCGGCGCCATTCAGCGCGTGGACCTGAAGACGGGCGCGATCACGACCCTCTACACCGAATGCGACGGCAAGCCGCTGGTCGGACCCAACGACCTGGTCTTCGACAAGCAGGGCGGTTTCTGGTTTACCGACCATGGCTGTTCGACGCCGGACGGCCGCAAGTATGGCGCCCTGTACTACGCCCTGCCCGACGGCTCGAAGATCACCCGCTGGCGCGATCACTTCGTTTCACCCAACGGCGTGGGCCTCTCGCCCGACGAGAAGACCGTCTACATGGCCGACACCATGCTGGGACGGCTATGGTCCTTCGACGTCGCCTCGCCGGGCGTGCTGGCGGACGCCGTTCCGCTGCTTCCGGGCAATGTGGTCTGCAACCTGCCCGGCTATCAGTTGCTGGACAGTCTGGCGGTCGAGGCCGACGGCAAGGTCTGCGTGGCGACGATCATCAACGGCGGGATCACAGCCTTCGCCCCGGACGGCTCGACCGAGCACTACGCCTTCCCGGACGTGATCGTGACCAACATCTGCTTCGGCGGCGCCGACATGCGCGATGCCTGGATCACCGCGTCGGGCACCGGCAAACTCTACAAGGCGCGCTGGCCCCGCCCAGGCCTGAAGCTGAACTTCAACGGCTGATGAAGCTTGGGTCGGCGCGGTAAGGGACGGGGCTGCCCGCGAGGACAGCCCCGCCAGATAAGCGCTAGTAAAGCGTCCCGAGCGCGGCGCGCTCGAACGCCTTCAGCTCGTCCGAGCGGCCTTCGCGGATCTTGGTGACCCACTCCGGATCCTGCAGCAGGGCGCGGCCGACGCCGACCATGTCGTACTCGCCGCGCTCAAGCCCGCCGATGACGTTGTCGATCGAGGTCGGCTGGCTGCCTTCCCCACCGAACGCGGCGATGAACTCGCCCGACAGGCCGACCGAACCCACGGTGATGGTCGGCGCGCCGGTCAGCTTCTTGGCCCAGCCGGCGAAGTTCAGGTCGCTGCCCTCGAACTCCGGCTCCCAGAAGCGGCGCTGGCTGCAGTGGAAGATGTCGGCGCCGGCGTCGGCCAGCGGCTGCAGCCAGGCTTCCATCTCCTTCGGCGTCTCGGCCAGACGGGCGGTGTATTCCTGCTGCTTCCACTGCGACAGACGGATGATGACCGGATAGTCCGGCCCGACCGCAGCGCGCACGGCTTTCAGGATCTCAGCGGCGAAACGACCCCGCTCACCGATCGTCGGACCGCCCCAGGCGTCGGTGCGGACGTTCGTGCCTTGCCAGAAGAACTGGTCGATCAGGTAGCCATGGGCGCCGTGCAGTTCGACGGTGTCAAAGCCAAGGCGCTTGGCGTCGGCCGCAGCGGTGGCGAAGGCCTGGATGGTGTCGGCGATCTCGGCGTCGGTCATCGGCTCGGTGAAGGGGTTGCCGCCGGCCTTGGACAGGCCCGAGGGGCTGTCGACCTTGCCCAGCACGTCCTTACCCTTGGCGGCGCCGACGTGCCAAAGCTGCGGCGCGATCTTGCCGCCGGCGGCGTGAACCTCGTCGACCACCTTCTTCCAGGCCGCCAGTTCCTTCTCGCCGTGGAAGCGCGGCACGTTGGCGTCGTTCAGCGAGGCGGGACGCGCTACGCCCGTGCCTTCGGTGACGATCAGGCCGACCTGGTTCTCGGCGCGGCGACGGTAGTAGGCGGCGACCTCGTCGGTCGGCACGCCGCCCGGCGAGAAGGATCGCGTCATCGGCGCCATCACCACCCGGTTGGGCAGTTTCAGCGACTTGAACTCGAAGGGCTGGAAGAGGGCGTCGAGCGACATGAGGGCTCCAGGGGAGAGAAAATCACGGTCGAAATTCAAACACGCGTTCGAGACCTAAGCCAAGGCAGAAAAACTGCAACGGCTACGGTTCCGAGAGCGAAGGCTTGCGCCGGCGCGATAGCGACGCGACAAACGCGCGGCTCAGATGGGAGGGCGGATCATGGGCGGCAAGCCGGCGACCTGGTGGATCATGCTGGCGGCGGGAATTTTCGCCGCCGCATTCCTGCTGAAGGACTTCATGGATCACGGCCACGCGATCCTGGCGCACGCGGGTTACAAGGGGCTGCTGACCTCCCCCACCATTCACCACAAGCTTGGTGAGGCCTTGATCGGCGTGATCCTGTTCATGACCGCCCTGATGCGATCGATCTGGACGCCGGAACGCCTGATCGCCAACCTCAAGGCCTCATATCCGCTGATGCTGGTCGGCGCGGCGTTGAACGCCCTGGCGTGGTTCGGCAGCGGTCTGCCGGCCACGGACTTCAACAAGATCTGGTTCGTACTTCTGGTGGTCGTCGGGATCGCCGCGCCGCCGCTGCTGATCCGCTGGTTTGGCCAGTCCAAGGGGACCCAGGCGCAAGCCTGAGCCCCCTGGCGAGCCGCTAGAGACCCAGCACCATCTTGGCCATGATGTTGCGCTGGATCTCGTTGGAACCGGCGTAGATCGAGGCCTTGCGATAGTTGAAATAGGCCGGCGCGGCGGGACCGGCATAGTCGGGACCCGCGCGGCCATCGTTGGCGGGCGACCAGGTGTCACGCACGAACGGCGTGGCGTAGTTGCCCACCGCCTCGAGCGTCAGTTCGGTGATCGCCTGCTGATGCTCTGAGCCGACGCACTTCAGCATCGACGAGGCCGGGCCGATATTCTTGCCCGCGCCGCGCCCGGAGAAGATCCGCAATTCGGAGGCGTTGAGCGCCTCGACCTGGATCTCCAGGTTGGCGATCTTGCTGCGGAAATCCGGATCGTCGATCAGGCGTCCGCCATCGTCGGCCCGCTCCAGCGCGGCGATACGCTTGACCTTCTTGAGCATATTCATCAGGCCGGGCGCATAGGCGTTGCCGCGCTCGAACTCGAGCAGGTACTTGGCGTAGGTCCAGCCCTTGTTCTCTTCGCCGATGCGATTGGCGACCGGCACGCGGACATTGTCGAAGAAGACCTGATTGATCTCCTGCTCGTTGTCCGGTGGGCCGTCCAGGGTCGGCAGCGGCTTGATCTGGATGCCGGGCGTGTCCATCCGCAGCAGCAGGAACGAGATACCTTCCTGCGGCTTGCCCTCGGTCGAGGTGCGCACCAGGCAGAACATCCAGTCGGCCCACTGGGCGTGGGTAGTCCAGATCTTCGAGCCGTTGAGCACGTAGTCGTCGCCGTCACGCACCGCCCGCATCTGCAGGCTGGCCAGATCCGAGCCGGAACCCGGCTCCGAATAGCCCTGGCACCACCAGATATCGGAGTTGAGGATCGGCGGCAGATGCTGGGCCTTCTGCGCGTCCGAGCCGAAGGCCATGATCACCGGAGCGACCATCTTCAGGCCCATCGGCGACGAAGTCGGCACACCGGCCAGGCTCATCTCCATGTTGAAGATGTAGCGCTGCGAGGGCGTGAAGCCCGCGCCGCCCAGCTCGACGGGCCAGTCCGGCGCCGCCCAGCCGCGCTCAGCCAGCTTCTTCTGCCACTTCACCTGGCCGGCCTTGTCCAGATAGCCGTTCTTGGACTGGCTCATCTGGCGGCGCAGATCATCATCATAGGCGGTGGCGATCCAGTCGCGCACCTCTTGCTGGAAGGCCAGGTCCTCGGCCGAGAACGCCAGATCCATCGCGCCCTACTCCACTGCGTCGAGATATTCGATGACGGGCGCGCCCGCCATGGTCGGGCCCATGGCCGCGCCGGCGGCCTTGAAGTAGTCGGTGCCGCCGTGATGCTTCAGCGCATCCATCGAGGCGTAGAGCTCCAGCACCTTGTAGACGCCCTCTTCGGTCTTGGAGCGCGTGAGTTGATAGACAAGGCAGCCCGGCTCGTTGGCCTTCACCTTGGCGGCGAGATCCAGGAACACCTTCTCGAACTCCGCCGCCTTGGCCGGCTGCACCTTCAAGGTCGCGACAACGCCGATCATGTTTTCCTCCCAACAATTGTTTGAATTGCAGGATGCGGGAGCACGCGACGCGGAGCAAGAGCGACGTGGGGTAAGTTGGTGGATCTCGATCCTGCAACGGACCGATCAGGCCGAAGACGCCTTAAGAGCGCTCGTTCCAGCCATAAGCCACCCAGGAGTGGCCGCCGACATTGCGCGCTTCGATCAGGCCATCATCCGCCGGGGTCTTGGCGACCTTGCGCCCGCGGAATGCGAAAGCGGCGAGGCCGAAAAGCGCGCTGCCGATGAAACCGACCACAACCACGGTGGCCGCGAAGATGACCGCCAGCACCGCGCCCACGACCACCGCGACGGACGTCGCCAAGGCGCCGGCCAGCCAGGCCAGGTTCCGCAGGGGCGAAGCGACGGTGCTCATCGTGGTCCTTTCGTCGGCGCTCATAGTCAATCAGGTTGGTTCACAAGCGCTGAACGTCAACTGAACACCCCCACGCAACAGATGAAAAGCCTTTTTCCATCGCGTGGGGGCGGGACCGATTGTCTCGCCTACCCTGCGGCGGCTAGCCCGAGTTCTCGCCGTTCACGCATAACCGTCGAGAAGGCGGCGTTGATCGAAGCGGCCTTAGCCTCGGCGACCTCGATGAACTCGGTGGGCAGCCCCCGCGCCCGCGCGCGGTCCGGGTGGGCGCTGGACAGGGCCGCTTTCCAGGCCGAGCGCACGGTGGCGTCATCAGCATCCGGCGGCACCTCCAGGATGGCGTACGGATCGTTGGCGTCGACGCCCAGATGAGTGGCGCGCAGCCGTCGGAACGCCAGGGGCGACATCCCGAAGAGATTCGACACACGCTCCAGGTAGTCGAGCTCATCCTGCGACACCATGCCGTCGGACTTGGCGATGTGGAACAGACCGTCGACGACGTCTTCCAGCAGTTGGGGACAGCTCGAATAGCGCTTGGCCAGCCGCTTGGCGTAGCTTTCGAAGCCATGCGTCGTCTGGCGAGCTAGGTCGTACAGGCGATGGATGTTGGGCTCGGAGGCCGGATCGGGCTGGAACACCTCGGTAAAGGCCGCGAACTCGCCGCCGTCGGCGCGACCGTCGACCTTGGCCAGTTTGGCGCCCAGCGCCGTCACCGCCGTTGAGAACGCAGGGTCCTCGCCGGGCAGACCGCCCGGACATTCGGTGCAGTCGGCCAGGTCCAGGCGCCGGGCGGCGATGCTCGCGATGTTGCGCCAGAAGGACATGGGTCGCCTCGAAACCAGCAACGGACAGGAGAGATACGCACGACAAAGCGACCGGATCACCTCATTCCGCGCTTCTAGCACAATGAGAATGATCGTTCACATGACTTTAGTGCAATGCGGCGAGAGCCCGCACCAATACCGCCAAGGAGCCGAACGCGCCTCGGGTCGCTATGGCTCCGCTTGGCGGCCGATACGGCGCCGCCACGCAACGGTCCCAATCCGGATCGAAATGCTCTAGTGACGACACCTGACAACAAAAAGGACCTCCGCCGCATGGCGAACGCCCTCTTCCTCGCCCTGGCCTTGCTGGCCCAAGACGGCCAAGCGAGCACCCAAAGCCCCAACGCGCCGCCGTCGGACGAGTATGGTTATGTCGCCTGGTGCTACGGCGCCCTCGGTGGCTACGCCTCGCTGTACGATCAGGTGATGCCCGAGGTGACCCGCATCGAGAAGGCGTTTCCGGGCCCGGACGGCGTCGAGGCGTCGCTGAAGACCTATCCCGAGCTTCGCGCCCAGGCCCAGAAGGACATGAAGGCCTTCGCCTCGGCGATCACGGCGGCCGAAAAGGCGAGCCCCCGCCCGATCTCGGAGTACGGCGGCGCTCAGGTCAAGCGCGGGGCCGCGATCTGGCAGGGCGCCGGGTCAATCGACAAGGCGCGTCTGGCCCAGATGTGGATGAGCTGGAGCCCGCCCGGCGACTGCGAGAAGCGGGCCAAGGCGCTGGAGATGAAGTCCTCGATCCTGGGACGAGCCCTGAACTACAACGCGGTCTCGGCGACGAGCCAGGCGCCGGTAACCGCACAGTCCGCACCCGAGCAAGGCCCAGCGCCGGCGCCCATGGCGCCCCCCGTCGCGGCGGCGGCGTCGACCAAGGCTGTCAGCAAGACCGCTCCGGCCAAGCCCGCTCCGGCGCCTCCCAAGCCCAAGGCTCCCGCGGCCAAACCGGCTCCCGTCGTCGCCAAGGAGATCATCATCGATCCGGCCAACCCCGCGCCCTGCGCCGGCAGCCTGATCCCCGCCAAGCGCGGCGGCAAGGACGTCTTGATCTGCAAGGCGGACTAAAGTCGCCTCTCTTCAGGGGGAGGACGGCAAGGTCCCGGTCTGCGCCAAGGCCTTGAACCAACCGTAGGACGCCTTCGGGATCCTACGGCCGCTGGCGGCTTCCATCGTCGTGATCCCGAACTTCGAGGTGTAGCCCAGGTCCCACTCGAAATTGTCGATCAGGGTCCACTCGAAATACCCCCTGACGTCACAACCCGCCTCGCGGGCCGCCAGCACCGCCTCAAGGTGGCGGCGCAAGTACTTGATGCGGAAGGTGTCATCCAAGATCGCTGGACCGCTGCTGAACGGGTCGGAACATCCGTTCTCGGTCACCAGCATCTTGGGCGCGCCGTACTCGCGGCGCACACGATCCAGAACCTCGAACAGGCCGGACGGATCTATGTGCCGGCCGAACGCGTCCTGCTCGGCGCTATTGGGCGCGGCGGCGGCGGCGATCTTGCTGGGCGCCGACAGATCCAGCCGCACGTAGGCCGGCGCGTAGTAGTTCACCCCCAGGAAATCAACGGGCTGGCGCGTGGTCTTCAAGTCGCCGTCGCGAAGCACGCCCCTGAGCGGTTCCTCCATCGCCTTGGGGTAGGTTCCCTTGAACAGCGGGTCGAGCCAGGCAAGGTTCCAGATCTCGTCCAGACCATCCGACGCCAGCCGGTTCCAGAACGCCAATGGCCCACCCGCCGGCCGGCACGGCTGAAGCGCCATCGTGGTGCCTACCGAAAGGTCGCTCCGCGCCGCGCGCAGAGCCTGGATCGCCAGTCCCTGGCCCAGATTCATATGGTGCGTGACTGGACCCAGTAGCGCAGCGTCCTTGAGCCCCGGTGCATGATCGCCCAGCACGTGGCCGAACACGGTATGGACCGCCGCCTCATTGAGAATGATGTAGTTCTTCAGCCGGTCGCCCAGCCGCTCGACCACGGCGCGCGCATAGTCCGCCAGACGCTGGGCCGTGTCGCGGTTCGCCCAGCCGCCCTTGTCCTGCAGGCCTTGCGGCAGGTCCCAATGAAACAGGGTGGCGTAGGGTGTGATCCCTTTGGCCAGCAGCGCGTCGACCAGCCGCGAATAGTGATCGAGGCCTGCGGCGTTCACCGCGCCCGCCCCGGTCGGCAGAATCCGCGACCAGCTCATCGAGAACCGATAAGCGCTCAGGCTGGCGCCGGCGATCAGGTCGACATCGTCCTGGTAGCGCCGATAGCTGTCGGTGGCGTCCGCAGCGGTGTCTCCATTCTTGACGTGGCCCGGAACTCTCTCGAACACGTCCCAGATGCTGGGCCCGCGCCCGTCGGCGGTTTGCGAACCTTCGGTCTGGAAAGCGGCCGTCGCCACGCCCCAGACAAAGTCCTTCGGAAACTGCCGACCCTTGGGGGTCAGGTCCGTTTCGCCCGGCCCCTCGCACGCCGATAGCCCCAGAGCCGCGCCGCCCAGGGCCAATGTCCCCAGCGCGCGTCGGCTGACGCCTGAGCGATCCATGTCGTCCCCTCCCGTTACGCCTTGGGAGGAGGATGCGTTGGGATATCGCGGTTCGCAATCCTCCCCCTAGCGGGGGAGGTGTCGGCTCGAAGAGACGACGGAGGGGGAAGCAGTAGGCTCTCCAGCACTTCCCCTTCCGGCGCGGAGTTTATCCTCGGGCCGGCCTATAGCCGGCCCCTGGGGGCGCCACCTCCCCCTCTGGGGGGAGGATTTTCTGTCCCTAAGCCGCCGCCCCGCGCGCCCGCGCTAGCGGATCGTAGTTCAGGATCGGCGACAGCCAGCGCTCGGCCGTCTCCATATCCCAGCCCTTGCGGCGGGCGTAGTCCTCGACCTGGTCGGCGTCGATCTTGCCGACGCCGAAATAGTGCGCCTGGGGATGGCTGAAGAACAGGCCGGAGACCGCCGCGCCAGGGGTCATGGCGTAGCTCTCGGTCAGCTGCAGACCGGTGGCCGCTTCCGCGTCGAGCAGCTTGAACAGCGTGCCCTTCTCGGTGTGGTCGGGCTGGGCCGGATAGCCGGGGGCGGGTCGGATGCCCTGGTACTTTTCGGCGATCAGGCGCTCGACGTCGGCGTCCTCGTCGGCGGCGTAGCCCCACAGCTCGACACGGGCCTTGTAGTGCAGCCACTCGGCGAAGGCTTCGGCCAGGCGGTCGGCCAGGGCCGAGGCCATGATGGCGTTGTAGTCGTCGCCGGCGTCCTTGAAGCGCTTGACGATCTCGTCCTCGCCATGGCCGGCGGTGACGGCGAAGCCGCCGACATAGTCCGCCCCCTGCCCGATCGGCGCGACGAAGTCCGAGAGGGCGACATTGGCCTTGGCCTCGCCGCTCTTGTCGGCGCCCTTGTCCATCTGCTGGCGCAGGGTGTGCAGGCGCGAGACCTCGGCCACGCGGGTCTCGTCGGTGTAGAGCACGATGTCGTCGCCCTGGGCCTGGGCCGGCCAGAAGCCGATCACGCCCTTGGCCCCGAACCACTTTTCCTCGACCACCTTGTCCAGCATGGCGCGGGCGTCGCGGTAGAGGTCGGTGGCGGCCTGGCCGACCACGTCGTCCTCCAGGATCTGCGGGAAGCGGCCGATCAGCTCCCAGCTGGCGAAGAACGGCGACCAGTCGATGAATGGGACCAGCTCCGCCAGCGACGGCTCGAACACCCGCGTGCCGATGAAGGCGGGTTTCGGAGGCGCATAGCCCTTCCAGTCGATGGCGAAGGCGCGCTTGCGGGCCTCCTGGATCGAGGCGCGGGCCTTGGTGGTCTGGCCGCGCGCGTACTGCTCGCGGACCTTCACATACTCGGCGCGGGTCTCGGCGATGATCCGATCGCGCTCGCCTTCCGACAGCAGGCCCGAGACCACGCCGACCGCGCGGCTGGCGTCGACGACATAGGTCGTGGGGCCCCGGCGATAGGCCGGCTCGATCTTCACCGCGGTGTGGGTGCGGCTGGTGGTGGCGCCGCCGATCAGCAGCGGGATATCAAAGCCCTGGCGCTCCATCTCGGCGGCCACGAACACCATCTCGTCCAGCGAGGGGGTGATCAGGCCCGACAGGCCGATCATGTCGACCTTGTGCTTCTTGGCTTCGTCCAGGATGCGGTCGGCGGGCACCATGACACCCAGGTCCACGACCTCGTAGTTGTTACACTGCAGCACGACGCCGACGATGTTCTTACCGATGTCGTGGACGTCGCCCTTGACGGTGGCCATCAGCACCTTGCCGGCGGCCTTGCGCTCCTGGCCTTCCTTCTCGGCCTCCATGAACGGCATCAGCCAGGCGACGGCCTGCTTCATCACGCGGGCCGACTTCACCACCTGGGGCAGGAACATCTTGCCCGCGCCGAACAGGTCGCCGACGACGTTCATGCCGTCCATCAGCGGGCCTTCGATCACGTGCAAGGGGCGCTCGGCGGCCAGGCGAGCCTCTTCGGTGTCGGCCTCGATGAACTCGGTGACGCCATTGACCAGGGCGTGGGTGATCCGCTCGCCGACCGTGCCCTCGCGCCAGGCCAGATTGACCTGCTGAGCCTGGCCCTTCTCGCCCTTGTAGCGCGGCGCCATCTCGACCAGGCGCTCGGTGTTGGTCATCACCGGGTCGCGCTGCGGACGGTTGAGGATCACGTCCTCGACGGCCTCGCGCAGGGCCGGATCGATGTCGTCATAGACCGGCAGGTCGCCGGCGTTGACGATGCCCATGTCCATGCCGGCGTTGATGGCGTGATACAGGAACACCGAGTGGATCGCCCGGCGCACGGGCTCGTTGCCGCGGAAGCTGAACGAGACGTTCGACACCCCGCCCGACACCCGCGCGTAGGGCAGCATCTGCTTGATGCGGCGCGTGGCCTCGATGAAGTCGACGGCGTAGTTGTCGTGCTCCTCGATCCCGGTCGCCACGGCGAAGATGTTCGGATCGAAGATGATGTCCTCGGGCGGGAAGCCGACCTTGTCCACGAGCGTGTTGTAGGCCCGCTCGCAGATCTCGACCTTGCGCTTTTCGGTGTCGGCCTGGCCGACCTCGTCAAAGGCCATGACCACCACCGCTGCGCCATAGCGCAGGCAGAGCGTGGCCTGTTCGAGGAACTTTTCCTCGCCTTCCTTCAGGCTGATCGAGTTGACGATCGCCTTGCCCTGCACGCACTTCAGGCCCGCCTCGATCACCTCCCACTTGGAGCTGTCGATCATCACCGGCACGCGGGCGATGTCGGGCTCGGCGGCCATCAGGTTCAGGAAGGTGACCATGGCCTGCTGGCTGTCCAGCAGCCCCTCGTCCATGTTGACGTCGATGACCTGGGCGCCGGCCTCGACCTGCTGGCGCGCGACCGACAGGGCCTCGGGATAGTTCCCCTCGACGATCAGCTTCTTGAACTTGGCCGAGCCGGTGACGTTGGTGCGCTCACCGATGTTGACGAAGACGGGGCGCATTTCAGGATCCAATAGCAGTCATCCCTTCTCCCCTTGCGGGAGAAGGTGGCCCGCGCAGCGGGTCGGATGAGGGGTTGAAGAACGTCGCCGCCGCGAGACAGCGGTTGAAGGGCCGGCGAGACCCCTCATCCGTCGCCTTCGGCGACACCTTCTCCCGCAAGGGGAGAAGGGAATTTGCGGCCATAGCCATTAAGCCAACTCGAACGGTTCGAGCCCCGCCAGGCGCATGGCCTTGGGACGCTCGGGGATCTGGCGCGGCGTCACGCCGCGCACCTCGTCGGCGACGTGACGGATGTGGTCCGGTGTCGTGCCGCAGCAGCCGCCCAGGATGTTGACGAGGCCGTCCTTGGCCCATTCGTGCAGGGCGTGGCCGGTCTCGTGCGGCTCCTCGTCGTACTGGCCCATGGCGTTGGGCAGGCCGGCGTTGGGATAGGCTGCAACCAGGGTGTCGGCGACACGGGCCATCTCGGCGATGTGCGGACGCATCAAGTCCGCGCCCAGGGCGCAGTTGAAGCCCACCGCGAACGGCTTGGCGTGCTTGACGCTGTTCCAGAAGGCCTCGGCCGTCTGCCCCGACAGAGTGCGGCCCGAGCGATCGGTGATGGTGCCGCTGATCCAGATCGGCAGCTCCTCGTGCCCCTCGTCGCGCCAGTCTAGGATCGCCTTGATCGCGGCCTTGCAGTTCAGGGTGTCGGTGATGGTCTCGATCAGGAAGAGATCGACCCCGCCCTGGTAAAGCGCATCCACCTGCTGGCGATAGGCCTCGTAGACCTGGTCGAAGGTCACCTTGCGCGCGCCCGGATCGTTCACGTCCGACGACATCGACAGCATGACGTTCAGCGGCCCCATCGAGCCGGCGATGAACTTCGGGCGGTCGGGATTCTGCGCGTTCCAGCGGTCGGCCACCGAGCGGCCGATCTTGGCGCCTTCCAGGTTGATGTCCCAGACGTCCTGCTCACCCAGGTGATAGTCGGCCTGGGCGATCGTGGTGCCCGAGAAGGTGTTGGTCTCGGAGATGTCGGCGCCGGCGCTGAAATAGGCGTCATGCAGCTCGGCCACGAGATCGGGCCGCGTCAGGCACAGGATGTCGTTATTGCCCTTCATCTGGCCGTTGTAGGCGGCGAAGCGCTCGGCGCGGTAGTCGGCCTCGGTCAGCCCCTTCTTCTGAAACATCACGCCCCAGGAGCCGTCGAGAATGAGAATGCGCTCCTTGGCGGCGGCCTTCAGGGCGGCGACGCGGTTGGCACGAATGGAAAGGTCGGTCATCGGTTGGGCCCCGCCGCCTGCTGGCGCGCGAGCTCCTTGTTGAAGGCGGCTTCGGAGGCGTCGACGAACCGGGCAAGCTCGCCTGGGTCGACAAAGGCGTTGGGATCACCGCGCAGCTGCTTCTGGCGCTTGGCCAGCAGGTTCCCCTGCTCTTCGTGCGCGGGCAGCATCACGTCGGTAGGAATGGCGCGCAGCTTGGCGAAGCTGGCGCGATAGTCGGCGACGATGGTCCGGTGGGTCTTGTTGCCCACGAGCACATTGCCTGCCACCGACAGCGAGCACGGGAAGGTGACGGTCAGCGGCCGCCCCTTCTCGACCACGGCCGTGGTCCAGCTGGTGCAGCCAATGGTGTGGCCCGGCGTCAGGTGGGCGACCATGGCGATCTCGCCCAGCTTCAGCTTGGTCTGGTCGCCGAAGCTCCTGTCGGGCTTGGCGGCCGGCATCGGCGTTGGGCCATAGATATTGTCGCCGATGTGGTGGCCCGCCGCCATGGCCGGGGCGTCGTCGCGCGAGATCCACAGCTTGGCGCCGGTGTCGGCCTTCAACTGCGCCAGACCGCCGGCGTGATCGTAGTGGGCGTGGGTGTTGATCAGGATCTTCACGTCCGCAAGCTGGAAGCCCAGCGCCGTGATGTTGCGCTCGACCAGCTTGCCCGTCTCGGCGTTCGGCCCGCCGTCCAGCACCACATGGCCCTCGGACGACGTGATCAGCCAGGACGAGATGCCCTCGGTGCCGACGTAATAGATGTTGCCGACCACACGGTAGGGCTTGGTCGGCTTGGTCCAGTTGGCCGGCATGTCGTCGGCGTGGGCCGCCGAGGCCAGAGCCAACAGCGACGCAGCGGCGGCCAGGATCAGGCGCTTCATGCGGCGACCTCCGACGCGGCGGGCGAGACCTCGCGCACGCCCAGCACCCGGCAGATGGCGTAAACGAGATCGGCCCGGTTCAGGGTGTAGAAGTGGAAGTCCTCGAAACCCTGTTCCTGCAGCTTGGCGCACATCTCGGCGGCCACCGAACAGGCGATCAGGCGGCGGGTCTCGGCATCGTTTTCCAGGCCGTCGAATAGGTTGCCCAGCCAGGACGGGATGGCCGTCTGGCAGGCGGCGGCCATCTTCTTCAAGCCCGCGAAATTGGTCACCGGCATGATCCCCGGCACGATCGGAATGGTGATGCCCGCCGCGCGCACCTTGTCGACGAAGCGCAGGAACGCGTCGAGGTCGAAGAAGAACTGGCTGATGCCTAGGGTCGCGCCGGCGTCGACCTTCTGCTTCAAGACGTCGATGTCGTGCTCCAACGAGGGGCTCTCGGGATGCTTCTCGGGATAGACCCCGACCAGCACCTCGAACGGCGCGATCGCGCGCACGGCCTTGGTCAGCTCCGTGGCGTTGGCGTAGCCGTCGGCGCGCGGCACATAGACCCCGCCGATGCCGCCCTCGCCGGGCGGCGGATCGCCCCGCAGCGAAACGATGTGACGGACCCCGGTCTCCCAGTACTCGCGAATGACCTCATCGACCTCGTCGCGGCTGGCCCCGACGCAGGTCAGGTGCGCGGCCGGCTTGAGGCTGGTCTCATCCAGGATGCGCTTGACGGTGCGGTGCGTGCGCTCGCGCGTGGAGCCACCCGCGCCGTAGGTCACGGACACGAACGCTGGATCCAGCGGCGCCAGGCGTGTGATCGCCTGCCACAGGCTCTCTTCCATCTGCGGAGTCTTGGGCGGGAAGAACTCGAACGACACGCGCGGACGGCCGGTCCGCTCGCCGGCTCGTGCGACGGGACCGATCACGCGGCGGGTGGGCGGAAGGGTCATGCGGCGCTCCTTTCGAGGGATGCCTTGCCGGGACGGCGTGCGGTCCAGATCTTGACGGTCAGCCCCTCGGCCGTCGCCGGCGGCAGGGCGATATTGCTTTCCAGGACAAGACCCGCCGCCTGCAGCCAGGCGACGATCTCGGCGTCGTCAAAGCCCAGCCGACGGTGTTGGTGAACCTCGCGCAGGAACTCGTGATCATGCGGCGCGAAATCGGCGATCAGCAGCAGACCACCCGGCGTCACCAGACGCGCGGCCTCGGCCACCGCCGTGGCGGGATCGGTCAGATAATGCAGCACCTGGTGCACGGTGACGAGATCGGCGCAGCCGCCCGGCAAGCCGGTGCGGAAGATGTCACCGTGCCGCAGCTCGCAGGCGGTGAGACCGGCCTTGGAAACCTCGTCGCGGGCGATGTTCAGCATCTGTTGCGACAGATCCAGACCCAGCGCGTTGGCGGCGCGCTTGCCCAGCAGGGTCAGCATGCGCCCCGCGCCGGCGCCCAGGTCGACCATCTCGTCGAACGGACCTTCGCCGGTGGCGCGAAGGATCGCCGCCTCGACCTCGGCCTCGTCGACATAGAGCGAGCGGATCTCGTTCCAGCGCGCGGCGTTGCGGGCGAAATAGGCTTGGGCGTCAGTCGAGCGCTCAGCCCGCACGGCGGCCAGCTTGTCGGCGTCCGACTGGACGGTCTCGTCGCCCTCGTCGATCAGGTCCAGCGCCTGCTCGACCAGCAGACGGCCCGGCGACTTGGCGGCCAGGCGATAGAACACCCAGGCGCCGTCCGGGAAGCGCTCCACGAGACCGGCCTCGGCCAGAAGCTTCAGGTGACGCGACACGCGCGGCTGACTCTGATCGAGGATCCGGCACAGCTCCAGAACCGACAGCTCCTCGGCCGCCAGCAACGCCAAAAGCCGCAGGCGCGTCGACTCACCGGCCGCGCGCAGCACCTCGACAACCTGTTCGGCGCTCAATCTCATGAGGACATAAAGATATCTTTATGTCCGATTTGGCAAGAGAAACTTATGCCTCAGAGTCGCCTTTCAGGGGCTCCCAAAGCTCAATCTTCACCCCGGCGGGGTCCATGAGCCAGGCGAACCGGCCCATGCCGTCTTCGTCTTGACGCCCCACGGGCTCGACGCCCTCGGCGGCCGCCTTGGCCAGGATCCCATCCATATCATCGACTATGAAATTGATCATGAACGGCGCGGTCGACGGCGCGAAGTATTGGGTGTCGGCGGCGAAGGGCGACCAGGTCGTCGAGGTTGACCTGGGATGCTCGAACATCGCCCCGCCCCAGTCATGGATCTCAAAGCCCAGCACCCGCGCGTACCAGTCGCGGACAGCCTTGGGATCCTCGGCCATGTAGAAGACGCCACCCAGTCCCAGCACCTTGGCCATGTCACGCCCCCTTCCCCTCCGGCACTATAGCTCAGCAGACGATCGACAGCACCTGCTCCCGCAGCCAGACGTTCCCCGCGTCCGCGTCCAGCTGCGGCGGGTGCATGATCCACTGCTGGTCGGGCTCCTGCGGCGTAGGCAGCTCGACGCAACGCACGCCGAGCGGGGCGCCCAGAGCGCCGACCATCCGCGAAGGCAGCACCGCTACATGGTCGCCTCGCACGACCAGCTGTAGGGCCAGAAGGTAGTGGGGCACGACGACGGCGATGCGTCTTGCGCGCCCCTGCTCGGCCAGCCAGCGGTCGACGGGATCGCGCGCGGCTCCGGCCCCGATCACCGCCACGTGCTTCAGGTCAAGAAGGTCTCCGCTAGGCGCCTCGCCCGAAAAGGCCAGGACGTCATGGTCCTGATAGAGGGGCGTCATGCGGTAATTGGGAAAGGCCTCGACCTCGGTGGTGATGACCAAGTCGAGGTCCCGAGGTTGCTCGGACTGGGGGCGCCAAGGCGAGAGCTCCAGCCGGCAGCCCGGCGCGGCCATGGCCAGCCGGGCCAGCAGGTCGGGCAGGATCACCGCCGCCACCACGTCCGGGATCACCGCCCGGAACACGCGGGTCGCGGTCGCCGGGTCGAAGCTGGCCTGAGCATAGAGATCCTGAGCCTGGCGCAGCAGCGCCGCCAAAGGTGCGCGCAGGGCCTCCGCACGCGGGGTCGTCCGCATCCGTCCGGCCACCCGGACCAGCAGGGGGTCGTCGAACGCCTCGCGCAACCGTCCCAGCGTCCGACTGACCGCGGGCTGCGACAGGCCCAGCCGTTCGCCCGCCAGGGTCAGATTCTCGCACTCCAGGATGACGTCGGCGGCGACCAGCAGGTCGAGCTTGCCGCGCAGAATATGCGGATCACGCATCGTATATATCCAGGCTATGCATTTCACGCATGAACCTAGCGGATCGTATCCTGACGTCCAAAGGAGATCCGCATGAGCGCTCAGGAAAACAAGGAAACCATCCGCCGCGTCTACGCCGCCCTGGAGACGGGCGACCGGAGTGTGTTCGGCGACAGCGTCCACCCCAACTATGTCTGGCGCCTAGCCGGAAGCTCGGACTGGTCACGCCGCTTCGAGGGCCAAGAGGCCATACGCCGTGACCTGCTGGCGCCACTGTTCAGCCTGTTCGCAGACACCTACACGGCCAGCGCCGTCACCCTGGTCGCCGAGGACGACCGGGTCGTGGCCGAGGTGCGCGGCAAGGTGCTGACCAAGACCGGCCAGCGCTACGACAACGACTACTGCTTCGTGTTCCGCTTCCGCGAAGGGAAGATCGCCGAGATCGTTGAGTACTGCGACACCGACCTATGCGTCCGGGCGCTGGGCTCTTACGACGACGCCGTGTCGGCCTCGCGCGGGAGCGCTTGAAGGGCGGCGGCCCAGGCCTCAGACCAAGCCATCAGGGGCCAAAGGGCGGCGATCAGCTCGCCTCCCCGCACGCTCAGACCATAGCCCCCGTCGGCGACCACGATGTCGGCGGCGCGTAGCTCGGCCAATCGCGCATTCAGCGTGCCAGGCGGCAGCTCAGCGCCGGCCTGCAAGGCGCGGAAGGTCAGAACTCGGCCCTCGCGCAGTTCCCAGACGATCCGGAGCGCCCCTCGGCGGCCCAGCAGATCCAGCGCGGCCATGATCGGCTTGCCAGTCTCAGAACCACGCACGGCGCGCCCCGGAAGTGGCGCTTCAGTTTTTGTAGCGTCATCGCGATCCAGCATGATACAAATTTTGTAGCATGGAGGATTTCAGATGTCGCCCAGGATCGATCCAGCACGAGCGCCCTACCCGCCCGCCGTCGCCAGAACCCTCAGGCAGTTGAAAACGCCGGGCGATGAGCCGCTAGCCCTGTTCCGCACGCTGGCCCGCGACGAGCGGCTGTTCGCCCGCTTCACCGGCGGGGGCTTGCTAGACCCCGGCCACCTGTCGCTGACGGATCGCGAGATCGTCATCCACCGCATCTGCGCGCTCAACGGCTGCGGCTACGAGTGGGGCGTCCACGCGGCGATCTTCGCGCCGGCGGCGGGGCTGGACGCCGAGCGCCTCGCCGCGACCGTCGCCCCCGGGATCGCGGCTTGCTGGACACCGCACGAGGCCCTGCTGATCGCCTTCTGCGACGCGGTGAACGCCCGCGCTGACCTCGACGACGCTCTCTGGGCGCGCCTGGGCGAGGCTTTCAGCGAGGCGGCGCGCATCGAGTTGATGATGCTGGCGGGCTTCTACCGGACCGTCAGCCTGCTGGCGAACGGCCTTCGCCTGGAGCCGGAACCGTTCGCGACGCCATTTCCGACCTAGGCCGCCACCGGCGTCGCCAGCGGTTCGCCATGGAAGTACCGGCGCAGGTTCTCCAGCGTCAGGCTGACCATGGCCGGAAGGCTGTCCAGGGTGGCGCCGGCTGTGTGTGGCGTGAGCACGGTGCGGGGGACATCGGCCCATCGGGCCGCGGGGGTCGGCTCCTGCTCGAACACATCGAGCGCCGCCATGCCCAAGGTTCCGGCTCGCAAGGCCTGGATCAGCGCGTCCTCGTCGATTAGTGACCCGCGTGCGACATTGACGATCAGCCCCTGAGCGCCAACCGCCTCGATCACCGGCTTGTTGATGAGGTGGCGGTTGGAATCGTCCGGCCGGGCGCAGACAATCAGGACGTCGCTGTCTCGCGCCAGGGCCATCAGGCTTTCAGCGCGGGGATAGTCGGCCTCTTTGGGGCGCGGCGCCCACCAGGCGACCTTCATATCGAACGCTTTGAGGCGCGCCGCAACCGCCTCGCCGATGTGGCCCAGACCGACGATCCCGGCCTTGCGACCGCGCAGACCGGGTCGCGGGGCCATGCGCTCGGCGTGCGACCAGTGACCGCCGCGCAGGCGCTGGTCGCCCTCGACGATGCCGCGCCAGGCCGCCAGAACCAGACCGACAGCGTGGTCGGCGACGTCGGCGGCGTTCAGGCCGGTGGAGTGGGTCACCGCGATCCCGTGCGCCTTGCACCAGGGAACATCGACGCCATCATAGCCGACGCTGACGCAGGCGATCAGCCCCAGGCGCGGCATCTCGGCCAGCATGTCACGGCTCAAGGCCATTTCACCCGCATGGACGATGGCCCGGATGCTTTGACCAGGACCTTCCAAGAACGCCATCCGGTCCGGATAGTCCCACAGCCGATGCACGATATAGGCGCCCTCCAGCAGCGGCTGCAGCGGCATCAGCATTTCGTGCGACAGCAGGATATGCGGTTTCTCGGCGGCGGTCTGGGGCATAGGTGTCCTCCAACGCTGGGCGGTGGGCCCACACGCGTATCACGACGCAGGCTACGCAGGTTGACGCGGGGTTAGAAAACGAAAAGGGGCGACGGTTGTCCGTCACCCCTTCGACTTTAGTGCAAGCAACTCGAAGCCCGCTTAGCGCGCGAACTTCTGGAACTTGATGCGCTTGGGGATCAGGCTGTCGGCGCCCAGGCGGCGCTTCTTGTCTTCTTCGTACATCTCGAAGTTGCCTTCGAACCATTCGACGTGACTGTCGCCCTCGAAGGCCAGGATGTGGGTCGCCAGGCGGTCCAGGAACCAGCGATCGTGGCTGATGACCACGGCGCAGCCGGCGAACTCTTCCAGCGCCTCTTCCAGGGCCTGCAAGGTTTCGATGTCCAGATCGTTGGTCGGTTCGTCGAGCAGCAGCAAGTTGCCGCCGGTGGCCAGGGTCTTGGCCAGGTGGACGCGGTTGCGCTCACCGCCCGACAGCAGGCCGACCTTCTTCTGCTGGTCGCCGCCCTTGAAGTTGAAGCTGCCCACGTAAGCGCGGCTGTTGATCTCGCGCTTACCGACGATCATCACGTCGGTGCCGCCGCTGATCTCTTCCCAGATGGTCTTGTTCGGGTCGAGAGCGTCGCGCGACTGGTCCACATACGAGAGCTTGACGGTCTCGCCGACCTTGACCGTGCCGCCGTCGGGCTGCTCGCGGCCGGTGATCAGCTTGAACAGCGTCGACTTACCGGCGCCGTTCGGGCCGATGACGCCGACGATGCCGTTCGGCGGCAGGCGGAACGACAGGTCCTTGAACAGCACCTTGTCGCCGTACTCCTTCTCCAGGCCGTTGACCTCGAGCACCAGGTTGCCCAGGCGCGGGCCGGGCGGGATCTGGATGTGGGCCTGGGTCTGGGCCGCGCGGGCGTTCTCCTGCGCGGCGACCATTTCCTCGTAGCTGGCCAGACGGGCCTTCGACTTGGACTGACGGGCCTTGGGCGAGCTGCGCACCCATTCCAGTTCGCGGGTGAGCGCGCGCTGGCGAGCTTCGGATTCCGACTGCTCCTGGACGACGCGCTTTTGCTTCTGTTCCAGCCAGCCGGAGTAGTTGCCCTCGTAGGGCACGCCCTTGCCGCGGTCGAGTTCCAGCGTCCACTTGGTGACCTGATCCAGGAAGTAGCGGTCGTGGGTGACCAGGATCACGCAGCCCGGGAACTCTTCCAGGTGGTGCTGCAGCCAGGCCACCGACTCGGCGTCCAGGTGGTTGGTCGGTTCGTCGAGCAGCAGCATGTCGGGCTTGCTGAGCAGCAGGCGCGCCAGCGCGATGCGGCGCTTCTCACCGCCCGACAGGCTTTCGATATTGGCGTCGTTGGGCGGGCAGCGCAGGGCGTCGATGGCCATCTCGACCTTGGAGTCGATGTCCCACAGGTCGCGGGCGTCGATGACCTCCTGCAGCTTGGTCATCTCCTCCATCAGCTCGTCGGTGTATTCCTCGCCGAGCTGGGCCGCCAAAGCGTTGTAGCGGTCGAAGATCTGCTTGTCTTCGCAGTCGGCGATGACATTGCCCCAGACGTCCAGGGTCGGGTCCAGCACCGGCTCCTGCGGGAGATAGCCGCGCTTGATGCCGTCTGCGGCCTTGGCCTCGCCGGAGAACTCCTTGTCGAGGCCGGCCATCACCTTCAGCAGGGTCGACTTACCCGAGCCGTTGACGCCGACCACGCCGATCTTGGCGTCGGAGTAGAACGACAGCCAGATGTTCTCGAAGACCTTCTTGCCGCCGGGATAGGCCTTGGTCAGGCCCTGCATCTGGAAAATGTATTGCTGCGCCATGAGGCTCGCGATCTCGCTGGGTCGAAAGTTTCGGGGATTGGGCGCTGAAATAGCGGTCAGAAGGCCTTCGCGCAATCGCCCCCGGACCTACGGCGTGGGATCAAGACCGGGCGCTGTCACCAATCGTTCGCACGAGTGTCGGAAACCCGACACCGAAGCTTCGCCTTGGCGTCGTCATGCGCTGTTAGCCGAGCCCCTAGCCGACGTGTCTCAACGTCGGGACAAAGGGGATGCCTCCATGAAGAACCATCTGCTGCTGGGCGCCGCCGCGAGCGCGCTCCTGATCGTCGCCGCGCCGGCCTTCGCTGCGGACACGACCGCCGACGCCGCGCCGATCGCCACCAACGCCGCGCCGGCCGATAACTCGGTCGTCGACGCTGTCGTCATTATCGGGCAAGGCCAAAGCCGCCAGGTGCAGACGCTGTCCAACGAGGCGATCGGCCTGCAGGCCGCCGGCACCAGCGCGCTGAAGGCGATCGACATGCTGCCCGGCGTCACCTTCCAATCGGCGGACGCCTTCGGCTCCTACGAGTGGTCGACCCGCATCTCGATCCGCGGCTTCAACCAGAACCAGCTGGGCTTCACCCTGGACGGCGTGCCGCTGGGCGACATGAGCTACGGCAACCACAACGGCCTGCACATCAGCCGCGCCATCGCCAGCGAGAACATCGGCCGCGTCGAACTGGCCCAAGGCGCCGGCGCCCTGGGCGTCGCCTCGACCTCGAACCTGGGCGGCACGCTGCAGTTCTTCTCGCGCGATCCGTCCGAAGCGATGGGCGGCGAGCTCAACGCCACCGCCGGCTCGGACAACATGCACCGCCTGTTCGGTCGCTTCGACACCGGCGCCATCAAGCAGCTCGGCGGCCTGCGCGGCTACGTTTCGGTCGCCGACCAGAAGAGCGACAAGTGGAAGGGCGGCGGCGAGCAGAAGCAGCGCCAGTACGACGCCAAGCTGGTGATGCCGCTGGGCGAGCGCGGCGACCTGACCGGCTTCTATCACCGCTCCGAGCGTCGTGAGCAGGACTACCAGGACCTGTCGTTCGACATGATCAAGCGCCTGGGCCGCGACTGGGATAACACCCAGCCGAACTGGGGCCTCGCGGTCGCCGCTGCCCGCGCCTATCAAACGGGAACCGCCCTCCCCGCGCCGTTCGCTACCGTTGACGACGCCTATTACGCCGGCGCCGGCGTGCGTGATGACGACCTGTACGGCGCCAAGCTGAACCTCGACATCACCGACCGCGTCACGCTGGACGCCACCGCCTACCAGCACAAGAACGAAGGCCAGGGCCTGTGGTACACGCCGTACCTGGCCAGCCCCGGTTTCGGCACGGCCGGCTCGACCGCCGCCCCGCTGTCGATCCGCACCACCGAGTATGACATCGATCGTGGTGGCCTGACCGCCGGCTTGACTGTCGACATCGGCGCCCACCGCCTGAGGGGCGGCTTCTGGCACGAAGTGAACAACTTCAACCAGGCCCGTCGCTTCTACGCCGAAACGGCCGCCGCGCCGTCGCGCAACCCGCTGGACTTCCAGGAAAACCCGTTCTTCACCCAGTGGCAGTACGCGTTCGAAACCAAGACCACGACCGGTCACATCGAGGACGAGTGGACGCTCAGCGACGCCCTTAAGGTCAACTTCGGCTTCAAGGCGATCAAGGTCGAGAACACCGTAAAGACCATCGTCGGCAACCCGCTGGCGGGCACCATCGAGAGCAAGGACAACTTCCTGCCGCAGGTCGGCTTTGTTTACAAAGCCACGCCGGACTTCGAAGTTTTCGGCGGCTACACCGAAAACATGGGCGCCTACGTCTCGGCGGCCACCTCGGGTCCGTTCGCGTCGCAGAACCAGGCGCGCGTCGACTACATCACCCAGACGCTGGATCCGGAAAGCTCCAAGACCTTCGAACTGGGCGGCCGGTATCGCACCGAGCGCTTCCAGGGCGTCGCGGCGGTCTATCATGTGACCTTCGACAACCGTCTGCTCGCGGTGGCCCAGGGTTCGTCGATCCAGGGCAACGCTCCGGTGCTGTCGAACGTCGGTTCGGTCGAGACCAAGGGCGTCGAACTGGCCGGCACCTATCGCCTGTCTGACGCCTGGAGCCTGTACGGCGCCTACACCTATAACGACTCCCAGTACGAGAACGACGTCGTCGCCCAAGACGGCACGGTCCGCGCTCGCACCAAGGGCAAGACCGTGGTCAACACGCCCAAGAATATCTTCAAGGGCGAGATCGCGTTCGACCAAGCCGGCTTCTTCGCCAAGCTCGGCGTCGCCTACACCGGCGAGCGCTACTACACCTACGAGAACATCGGCGGTCTGGCGCCGTCGACCACGGTTGCGGACCTGACCCTCGGCTACCGCTTCGAAGGCGAAGGCTGGGCCAAGGGCACGCAGATCCAGATCAACGTCACCAACCTGACCGACGAAGACTACATCTCGACGATCGGTTCGGGCGGCCTGGTCAACAGCGACCCGACCGGCACGGCCCAGACCGTCCTGACCGCCCCGCCGCGTCAGGTCTACCTGTCGATCAAGAAGTCCTTCTAAACCCTTCTATCACCCCTCGAACTTCGGGCCGGACGCGCGTCGTCCGGCCCTTTCTTTTTGCGTCGAACGAGCCGCTCCAAGCTTGTCCGGACACGATATCCGGCTGTCCCGACACGGTCTTGCTGGCGAAAGACAAGTTGCCTGGGCTGACTGGCGCCATGACCCAGACATCCTCCCCCGCCGTCCCCGCGCCGAACACGCTGCGCCAGGAGTTCCTCGAAACGCTTCGGATCGCCGGAGCGGGGCTCGCCATCGCGATGACCTTGCGCATCGTGATTTTTCAGCCCTTCACCATCCCATCGTCCTCGATGGAGCCGGGACTGGTGATCGGCGACTACATCATCGTTTCAAAGTTCGCCTATGGCTGGAGCCGGGCGTCCCTGCCCTTCAATCCTCCGCTGCCCGACGGTCGCCTGCTGGGCAAGGGCGCCGAACGCGGCGACGTTGTGGTGTTCCGTCTCCCGCGTGATCCGAGCCAGACCTGGATCAAGCGGGTGATCGGCCTTCCGGGCGACAGAGTCCGCTTGGCGGGCGGCCAGGTGTACGTCAACGAAGTGCCGATACAGCAGACGCCGCTGGGTCTGACCCAGGATCACGACGCGCCCGACCGTACGGTCCTACAAGTGCGCGAGCGGCAGGCCGATGGGCGCGGCTACGTCACCTACGACGGCGGCGCGGATCAGCCGGGCGACGACACCGAGACCTATGTCGTGCCGGCCGGCCAGTACTTCATGATGGGCGACAATCGCGATAACTCGCTCGATAGCCGCTGGCCCGGTGAGGTCGGCGTCGGCTTCCTGCCGGCCGACCACATCATCGGCGAGGCCAGCTTCGTGCTCGCCTCCTGGAAGCCGGGTGCGGCGCTCTACAAGCCCTGGACCTGGCTGAACTTTCAGTGGGACCGCTTCGCGCGCCCGATCCGCTAGAGCGCCTAGCGGGCGCGGAACTCTTCAATGCTGAGGACGCCGTCGTGATTGACGTCCAGACGCTCGAAGGTCGCGTCCGAGGTCGCGGTGCGAGCGAGCGACGGCGCTGCGACGGCGCCGACAGCCAGACCCGCGACCGCCGCAGCCAGCGCATGCCAGGCCAGGCTCCGACGGCGCGGCGATGGTTTCGGCGTCACCAGATCTTGCTCGATGAAGCCGCGAAGCGCTTGGCTTGCCGTGCGGCGAGTGGCCTGGCAGCGGGCCATGAACGCGGCCTTGGTCTCCGGCGGCAGGCGGATTTCCAGGGTCTCGGTCTTCTTGGACGGCTTGCCAATGGTCACGGCGGGTCTCCGAACTTTCAGGCGCAGTCTAAGCCCCAGATCGCCGATCGCGCAAAAAGAAAGCCCGGCCATAAAGACCGGGCTACAAAGTCATAGGGAGGAAACGCCCAGGAAGGGCAGAGGCGCTCGGCGCCTCACCCGCGATTGATAGCGCTAACACGGGGCCAGTTGCAAGCGATTCCTAGTGGCCGCGACGAGCGGTCGCAGCACCACCCCAGCAGCAAACCCTTCCGATCGCCGCTTTACGCCTCTTGGCGAACGACCTAGAAATGTTACCGCTAACGCAAGAATAAGCGACGGGCGGGAGAAAACGCACATGAGAAGGTTCGCGCGGTCCGCATGGGCCGCCGCCAGCTTGGCCCTGCTTCTGGCCCTGCCCGTTCAGGCGCAAAGCCAGCGCTGGGTCGGCGCCTGGGCCAGCGCTCAACTCGCGCCCAACGCCCAGAACAGCCTCGCGCCGGAGGACTATTCGAACGCCACCCTGCGACAGGTGGTCCGGCTGTCGATCGGCGGCGACAGGCTGCGGGTCAAGCTCTCCAACCTGTTTGGAACCCAGCCGCTGACCATCACCGCCGCCCATATCGCGGTCTCGGCGGCTCCGGATACAGCCCGCATCGATCCGGCTACCGACCGGGCGCTGACCTTCGCCGGCGCGACACGCGTGACCCTCCCCGCCGGCGGCGAGCTCTGGTCGGACCCGGTCAAGCTGAAGGTCGAGCCCCTCGCCCATCTGGCCATCAGCCTGCACTATCCCTCAGCGCCCAGCGTCCAGACCGGGCACCCTGGCTCGCGCGCGACGTCCTACATTCTGACCGGCGACCACACCGCCGCCGCCGATCTGCCCGGCGCCAAGACCGCCGATCGCTGGTTCCAGATCGCCAGTATCGACGTCCAGTCGGAGAAGGCCTCGGCCATTGTCGCGTTCGGTGACAGCATCACCGACGGCTACGGCGTCCAGCCCAACACCAATCTGCGCTGGACCGATGGCCTGATCGAACGGCTGAAGGGCAAGAACATCGCCGTCCTGAACCTTGGGATCGGCGGCAACCGCGTGCTGGCCGACGGTCTGGGCCCCAGCGGCGTGTCCCGCTTCGATCGTGATGTGCTCTCCCAGTCGGGCGTCAGCCACCTGATCATCCTGGAAGGCGTCAACGACCTCGGCGCCCTCAACCGCGAAACGGCGCAAGACGCGCCGACCAACGCCCGCATGGCCCAGGACCTGATCGGCGCCTTCGCCGGCATGGTCGCCAAGGCGCGCGCCAGGGGGATCAAGGCCATCGGCGCGACGATCCTCCCGTATTCCGGCTCGGCCTACTACCATCCGCCCGCCGAGGCCGAAGCCGCGCGGCAGGCGGTCAACGCCTGGATCCGCGCACCTGGCAATTTCGACGCCGTGATCGACTGGGACGCGGCCCTGCGAGACCCGGTGCGCCCGACCCACCTGCTACCGGCCTACGACAATGACGGCCTGCATCCCAACATGGCGGGCTACAAGGCGATGGCCAACGCCATTCCGCTAAGCCTGTTCGAGAGCCGCTAGTCCATGCGCATCCTGTTCTCTGCTGTCCTCGCCCTGGCGCTGTCGGGCGCCGCCTATGCGGCTGACAAACCCGTCATCGCTGTCACTTGGGACGACCTGCCCGCCCACAGCGCCCTGCCGCCCGGCGTCACCCGTGTTCAGGTGGCCGCCGACCTGTTGAAGGCGTCCGCCGAAGCTGGAGCGCCCGCCTTCGGCTTCATCAACGCGGTGCAGAACGAGCGCGAACCCGACTCGGCGCCGGTGCTGACGATGTGGCGCGACGCCGGTCAGCCGCTAGGCAACCACACCTGGTCGCACCAGAACCTGGCCAGCCTGACGCCTGAGCAGTTCATCGCCGAAATCGAGCGCAACGAGCCCGCGCTGAAGGCGCTGATGGGTCCGGAAGACTGGCGCTGGCTGCGCTATCCGTTCCTGTCCGAGGGCGATACGGCGCAGAAGCGGCTTGCGGTTCGCGCGTGGCTGGCGGCCAACCACTACAAGATCGCCAGCGTCACGATGGGCTTTGGCGACTACGCCTATAACGAGCCCTACGCCCGCTGCATGGCCAAGGGGGACCAGGCCGCGATCGCCGAGCTGGAACGACGCTTCCTGGCGGGAGCCGCCGCAGACGCTGATCGCGCGCGGGCGATGAGCCACGCCTTGTTTGGCAAGGACATCCCCTACGTGCTGTTGATGCACGGCGGGGCCTTCGACGCGCGCATGGCCCCTCGCCTGTTCAAGCTCTATCAGGACAAGGGCTTTGGCTTCACCACCCTGGCGGAAGCTCAGAAGCACCCCTTCTACAAGACCGACATCGAGCCTGGCCTGCCGCCGCAGCCGACCACCTTGGACGGCGCCTTGCGGGCCAAGGGTTTGCCCGTTCCGCCCAACCCGGTGGACCTGGCGCCGCTGGAGACCCTCTGTCGCTGAGTGCGTTGCAAGTCGGAAACAACTTCACTGCTGACAAGCGCGGCGCGCCCGCTTAGCGTCCCGCGCCATGAAAAAGCCCTCGCTCACGGCGCTCGCGGCCGTTCTCGCCCTCTCGACGCCCGCCCTGGCGCAGAAACTCACCCCTGAACGTGTTTTCGCCGATCCTAGCCTGAGCGGCCCCACCGCGCGGGGCGTCGCGCTGTCGCCCGCCGGCAAGCGCGTGACCTATCTGAAGGGCAAGCCCGAGGCGGCCAACATCCAGGACTTGTGGGCGGCCGACGTGAAGGGCGGCGAGCCCTATCGCCTGATCGACAGCGCCGCGCTGTCCTCGGGCGACAAGGAGCTGTCGGAAGCCGAGAAGGCCCGCCGTGAGCGCGCCCGCGTCTCGGCCCGCGGCATCGTCGAGTACAGCTGGGACCGCCAGGGTCGCTTCATCCTGGTCCCGCTGGACGGCGACCTCTATCTAGACGCCGTCGCCGACGGGAAGATCACCCGACTGACCGAAACCCCGGGCGACGAGGTCGACGCTAAGGTCTCGCCCAAGGGTGGCTACGTCTCTTATGTCCGCGACCAGAACCTGTACATCAAGCCCGTCGCAGGCGGCGCCGAGACGGCGCTGACCACCGACGGCAAGGACGCGCTGTCCTTCGGCATCGCCGAGTTCATCGTCCAGGAGGAGCTCGACCGCTTCACCGGCTACTGGTGGAGCCCGGACGAGAGCCGCATCGTCTACACCCGCGTCGACGAAAGCGGCGTCGACATCGTGCCGCGCGCCGACATCGGTCCGGGCGGGGCCACCGTGGTCAACCAGCGCTATCCGCGCGCCGGTCGCCCCAACGCCGTGGTGGATCTGTTCGTGCGCGACCTGGCTTCCGGCAAGGTCACGGCCCTCGACCTCGGCGCCAACAAGGACATCTATGTCGCGCGCGTGGCCTGGTCAGCCGACGGCAAGACCGTCTATGTCCAGCGCCTGTCGCGCGACCAGAAGACGCTCGACCTGCTGGCCTTCGACGCCGCCACCGGCGCGGGCAAAACCATCCTGACCGACACCGATCCGCACTTCATCGAGGTCAGCAACGACTTCCGCCCGCTGACGGACGGCACGTTCCTGTGGGGCTCGGAGAAGGACGGCAACCAGCATCTCTATCGCTACGCCGCCGACGGCAAGCTGATCGCCCAGATCACCAAGGGCGACTGGCCGGTCATCGGCCTGGAGGGTGTCGACGAGGCCCGCAAGGTCGCCATCTTCTCGGCCTCGATCGATACGCCGATCGAGCGTCGCCTGTACGAGGTGAGCTACGCCAAGCCGGGCAAGCCCAAGGCCCTGACCTCGGCCGGCGGCTGGTGGGCCGCAAAGGTCGCCGACAACGGCGGCGCCTTCGCCGGCACCTACAGCGATCCCAAGACCCCGTCCCAGACCGCCCTCTATTCGGCCGACGGCAAGCGCGTGCGCTGGATCGAGGAGAACAAGCTGGCCGAGGGACATCCCTACTGGCCCTACGCCGCCAATCTGCCCCAGCCCGAGTTCGGCGCGCTGAAGGCTGCGGACGGCGAAACGCTGCACTATGAGATCCTCAAGCCCATCGGCTTCGATCCGGCCAAGAAGTACCCGGCCATCGTCTCGGTCTATGGCGGCCCGCACGCCCAGCGCGTTATGAAGAACTGGCATAGCCCGTCGGAGCGCACCTATCTCGAGGCCGGCTATGTGATCTTCAAGCTGGACAATCGCGGCAGTGGCAACCGCTCGGCCAAGTTCATGCGCGCCCTGGACCGCAAGCTCGGCACCGTCGAGGTCGAGGACCAATTGCTGGGCGCCAAGTTCCTGGCCAGCCAGCCCTATGTCGACGCCGACAAGCTGGGCGTGATGGGCTGGTCCTATGGCGGCTTCATGGCCCTGATGCTGCTGACCGCCGAGAACACCCCGTTTAAGGCCGGCGCCGCCGGCGCGCCGCCGACCGAGTGGAGCCTGTACGATACGGCCTACACCGAGCGCTACATGGGCAAGCCCGACGAGAACAAGGCCGGCTACGCCTATTCGGACATCAACAACCGAATCGACAAGCTGGCGCCGGGCAGCCTGCTGCTGCTGCATGGCATGGCCGATGACAATGTGATCTTCGAGAATAGCACCCGACTGATGGCCGCCCTGCAACGCAAGGCGATCCTATTCGAGATGGCCATGTATCCTGGCGAACGTCACAGCGCACCCGGTAGCAAAACCAAGGGCCTCAGCGTGCTGAAGACCCACCTGGACTTCTTCGATCGCAAACTGAAGGGGCGCTGAGCCTGCGATGACCCGCGCGCCGCAACGGAGCGCGGGTCGCCCTGCGACAACACGTCCGCGGGCCCCGACCTTATGTCGCAGGGCCTCGGGCGCGGCGGCAGCGTAAGGTTGAGACACTGGTTCAGGAAACACGCGTCATGACCAAGTCTCCCGATGTCGCCGTCGAATGGCTGCTCGACACCGTCAAGGAAGCGATCGAGGACGGCCGCGCTACGGTCGAGGATCTCGAAGAGTGGCTGCTGGCCGCTATCCTCCTTGAGGAAATGAGCCTGCAGGAGGAGCAGGACCGCGTGGAAGCCCGGGCGCTCGACAGCTGGCTGGGCGCCGCGCGCACGCTTCACTAGGGCGAGGTCAGCGCTCCTCGCGGAACGGCGAGTATTCCTCGGTGAGCATCTCCATGTCGCTCTCCACCGCCGCGCGCTCGCGCTCCAGATAGCGCGCCACCGGCTCGCGCAGCATCGGATCGGCGATCCAGTGCGCGGAATAGACCGCACTCGGCAGGTAGCCACGGGCGATCTTGTGCTGCCCCTGCGCGCCGGCCTCGACACGCGGCAGCCCCAGGCGGATCGCATGCTCGATGGCCTGATAGTAGCACAACTCGAAATGCAGGAACGGCACGTCCTCGACGCAGCCCCAGTGGCGACCATACAGGCAATCGCGGCCCAGAAGGTTCAGCGCTCCGGCGATGAAAGGCCCGCCCGGCCGCCGCGCCAGGATCAGCAGCACCTTGTCGGCCATGCGCTGGCCTAGCAGCGAGAAGAACGGGCGGTTCAGATAGGGCCGTCCCCACTTGCGCCCGCCGGTGTCCATGTAGAACGCGAAAAACGCGTCCCAGTGATCCTCGGTCAGGTCCGCGCCCGTCAGCGCGACGATCTCCAGCCCCTCCTGGGCGTCGCGGCGCTCGCGGCGGATGGTCTTGCGGCGGTTCGCTGACAGGGCGCCGAGGAAATCGTCGAAGGTTTCGTAGCCGCGGTTCTCCCAGTGGTACTGTTGGTCCTGGCGCAGCAGCATCCCGCGCTCGCCCATCCAGCGCCACTGATCCTCGACCGGAAAGGTCACGTGCAGCGACGAGGCGCCCATGCGCTCGCACAGGGTCAGGGCGCCGCCCAGTAACGCCGACCGCCCCTCAGCAGCGTCAATGTCAGGCCGCACGATCAGCCGCGAGCCGGTGACCGGCGAGAACGGCGATGAGCATTGGAGCTTGGGGTAATAGCGCCCCCCCGCCCGCTCATAGGCGTCGGCCCAGGAATGGTCGAAGACGTATTCGCCCTGGCTGTGGGATTTCAGATAGAGCGGCATGACGCCGGCGACCTGATCGGCCTCATCCAGCACAGTCAGATGCTGCGGCGCCCAGCCGGTCCGCGCCGCGACGCAGCCGCTCTCCTCCAGGATCGACAAAAAGTCGTAGGAGACGAACGGGTCGCCGGTGGATGCGGCGCAGGCGTCCCAGGCGTCCTGACCGATCTCGCTGATCGCACGGTGGACGCGGACAGCAGACTGGACCCCCATGGGACCGGCGGTCACGCGTGGAAGCCCTCGAAGATCAGGTTGTCGCAATGGGCCTCGATCGCCGCCCACTGTTCGGGTGTGCGCACCGTCCAGGCGATGACAGGCATGCCCTTGGCGCGCAGGACATCGGCCTTGGGGCTGGGCAGCATGTCCAGGCCCAGGGCCAGGAAGTCAGGTCGCGCGATCTCGACATGCTCCAGGGCGGCCATCGATTTGCGCATCTCCGGCGCCACGTGCCGCGCGCCCTCGTCGTTCCAGCCGTAGCTGTCCAGGCCCCGAAGGATCTGCGGATGGTGGTCGGCGAACCAGGCGTGGGAATAGGGATTGAACCCGATAATCGCCGTCGGACCGTTATGGTCGATCAGGATCTCCGAGACCCGTTTCTCCAGCGGTCCGACCTCGCCGAACGGGGTCTTCAGCTCGATATGCACCATGGCCCGATGGCCGATCACGGTCAGGGCTTCGGCGAGGGTCGGGATGGTCTCGTCCGTGCCCTTCAGCGCCAGGGCGCCCAGCTCGGCGGCGGTGTGATCGCGCACCCGGCCTTCGACACCGGTCATCCGCTCCAGCCGCTCGTCGTGGAAGACGACCGCGTCGCCATCGGCCGTCAGTTGGACGTCCAGCTCGATGCCGTAATCGTGCGCGCAGGCGGCCTGAAAGGCGCCCAGCGAGTTCTCCGGCGCGCCATCACGGCTCCAGAGGCCGCGATGGGCGATCGGTCGATCAAAGAGCGCGTCCCACGCCGCTCCGAAGGTTTCGACCGGAGGGCGTTCGCGCGCGCGCATCAGATGATCTCCACCACCGCGTCGACCTCGACCGCGAAGCCGAGAGGCAGCTTGTAGACCCCGACCGCCGAGCGGGCGTGACGCCCCTTGTCGCCCAGGGCCTCGACCATCAGGTCCGAGCAGCCGTTGATGACCTTGGGAATGTCGATGAAGTCGGGTCCGGCCTGGACGAAGCCGCCCAGTTTCACGACTCGGACCACACGCTCAAGGTCGCCGTCGCAGGCGGCTTTCATCTGGGCCAGCAGGTTGACGCCGCACAGGCGCGCGGCCTTCTGGGCGGTCTCAAGATCGACATCGACCCCGACCGTGCCCTTGATGCCGCCATCCGCGGCGATCGAGATCTGGCCCGAGATGTGGACCAGATTTCCGGAGCGTACGAACGGCACATAGTTGGCCACCGGCGCCACCGGCTGCGGCAGCTCCACGCCCATGGCCTTCAGGCGGTCCTCGACGGTCGACATGCACACGCTCCACTCAGATTTCTGGAGGCATGCTTACCGCGACGGATCGGTCGGCAAAAGGTCTAAGCCGCACGGGCCTTGCAGCGCAAAGCGCCCAAACAGAAAAGGCCCGGACCTTGCGATCCGGGCCTTCAAGTTCTGATGTCACAGACGCGGCGGTGAGCGCGCCTGGAGCAGGCCTTAGCGGGCGGCCTGGAACTTTTCGACGGCGGCGCTGACGCGTTCGTTCAGCGGCTTCACCGAGTCCTTGATCGAGGCCGAGACGATCTCCGAGGCCTTGCTGACCTGAGCGATGTAGGCTTCCAGGGCCGACTTGGCCCAGGCGGTCTGCAGCTCGACGGCTTCCTGCACGCTCTTGGCGGCGGCCAGCGACTTGGCGGCGGCGACTTGGTCTTCGGCCAGCTTCTTGGAGTAGGCGAAGGTTTCGGCGCCCAGGGCTTCAGCGCCCTTGGTGGCGGCGGTCACCGAAGCCACGACGGCTTCCAGGTTCTTCTTCGAATGGGTGTTGGCTTCGGCCAGCGCGGCCAGCGACTTTTCGACGCCGTCCTTGAACGCTTGGTTCGACGCGGTGGTGAACTGCTCGACGGTGGTCTTCAGGTTTTCGGCCGCGGCCATGGGGAGTCTCCTGGGGAGGAAAGGAGGCGGGGCGGAAGGTCGAGCTGCAACTCGCCCCTCTGCGCTTGGAACAACGCCGGTTTGCCATGTTGCAGTGCAGCAGTCAAGAATTTTGTGCAGCGCACCATAACCTAGAGGCAAGCTGCGCCATCGGCGCCGGCCGCCTCATTTTTCCGCGTCTGCGGCAAGATCGCTCACCAGTTGTTTACTTTGGCGAAACACCGCATCCATCATGGTAGGCTCTACGCGTGTGGCGGTGCGGAACCGCTTCCAGTTCAAATGACGGACGTCGCTTCATGTTCGCCAGGCTTACCTCCGCCCGCTCGTTGCTCGCCGCCGCTGGTCTGGCCCTGACGTGTCTTGCCGGTACGCTCGCGCCATCCGCCGCCTCGGCCGCCGTCCCTTATCTGCAACTGAACGCATCAGAGCCGAAGTACGCGGCCATCGTGATCGACGCCAATTCGGGCGAGGTCCTCTACGACAAGCGCGGTGACAGCCCGCGCTATCCCGCCTCGATCACCAAGGTCATGACCCTCTACCTGACCTTCGAGGCGCTCAGCGAAGGCCGCCTGAAGCTCACCGATCAGATCGTGATGTCGCCTCGTGCGGCGGCGCAGGCGCCGACCAAGATCGGCCTGCGTCCGGGCGAGAGCATGACCGTCGACGAGGCGATCAAGGCGATGGCGGTCAAGTCGGCCAATGACGTCGCCACCGCTGTGGCCGAGCGGCTGGCCGGCAGCGAGTCGCGCTTCGCCGCCCTGATGACCCTGCGCGGCCAGGAGCTGGGCATGCGCAACACCCGCTTCGTCAACGCCTCGGGCCTGCCCGACAGCCGGCAGATCTCGACCGCCCGCGACCTGGCCATCCTGTCGCGCGCCACGATGCGCGACTTCCCGCAGTACTACAGCTACTTCTCGGTGAAGGGCTTCTATTTCCGGGGCAACTACGTCAAGGGCCACAACCGCCTGCTCGACAGCATGGAAGGGTTCGACGGCCTGAAGACCGGCTACACCAACGCCTCGGGCTTCAACCTCGCCGGCTCGGCCGTGCGCGACGGTCGTCGCCTGATCGCCGTGGTTCTGGGCGGCCCCTCGACCGCCTGGCGCGACAACAACATGGAAGACCTACTGCTGACCGGCTTTGACGTGATCAAGCGCCGGTCGCGCGGTGAGCGCACCACCATCGCGGCCAACATCTATGAGGACGAGCCCTCGGGCCCGATCGAGCGTCCGTCGGCCGAGCAAGGCGACGGCGACCAGGCCGGCCTCAGCATCGTCCTGACCGAAAACCCCCGTTCCGCGCCCGTGAAGGTCTCCCCCACCCTGCGCGGCGCCCAGGCGGCGACGCCGGTCAAGGCGGTGAAGAAGCCGAAGGGCGAATGGGGCGTGCAGGTCGGCGCCTTCCGCTCCAAGTCACTGGCCAACGAACAGTTGAAGCTGGTGCGCGGCCGGATCACCAAGCTGGTCAGCGACGCCGAGGGCGCCGTTGAGGGTGCTGGCGGCATGTTCCGGGCGCAGTTCCAAGGCATGACCAACGAAGCCGCCCGCGAGGCCTGCTCGGCCCTGAAGGCCAAGCGCATGCCCTGCATTGTGCTGAAGCCGTAGGCGAAACCCACCGCCGATTTCCCCGGCGAACGCCGAGGCCAGACGAACCAAGAGCGCCGGCGGCTTTGCTCCGGCGCTCTTTCGTATTCACGGCCAAGTTTCGCGATAGCTCTAGGCGTTGATCGCCTTCCCGATCAGCCGCGCCAGGCGCTGCACGCCCTCCTCGATCTGCGCGTCGGTCGGTAGCGAGTAGCTGAGGCGGATCGCGTTCGGGGTTTGGTTCTCGGCGAAGAACGGCGCGCCGGGCACGAAGGCCACGCGCTCTTCTTCGATAGCCCGCGCCAGCAGAGCCGCGCCGTCGATCCCCTCCGGGAGGTCGATCCAGACGAACATGCCTCCTTCGGGATGCGACCAGGTCACGCCCTTGGGCATGGTCCGCTCCAGCGCCGCCAGCATCACGCGCGCCTTGGCCCCATAGGCGCCGCGCAGGCGGTGCAGGTGTTGGTCATAGCCCTCGGTCACCGCGCGATGGGCGACCATCTGGTTAATCGTCGAGACGTGCAGGTCAGCGCCCTGCTTGAGCAGCACCAGCTTCTCAATCACGGCCTTGGGCCCGCAGACCCAGCCGATCCGCAAGGCCGGCGAGAGGGTTTTGGACAAGGTGCCCAGGAACAGCGTCCGGGCATTGTCGATCCCGCCCGAGCGCGTGATGTCCAGGCCCAGCACCGTCGGCGTCGCCTCGCCGGCGAACCGCAACTCGCGATAGGCCGCGTCTTCGACGAGGGTCATATCCAGACGATCGGCCATGGCCAACAGCGCCTCGCGCTCGGCCAGGGTCAGGCTGACGCCCGTGGGATTGGCGAAGTCGGGCACGAAATAGCCCAGCGGCCTCGGCGCGCGTCCGGCCATCAGGGCCGCCTCGTCCACGCCCTGGCTCAGCGCCGTCTCCGGCAGGTCCAGATAGGCCGGCTCATAGCCGTTGAAGGCCTGCAGCGCGCCCAGATAGGTCGGACGCGCGACCATCACCGTGTCGCCCTTGGTCAGGAACAGCTTGCCGATCAGGTCGAGCGCCTGCTGCGAGCCGGCGGTCAGCATGATGTTGTCGGGACCGCACGGCATGCCGTCGCGGGTCATGCGTTCGGCGATCCACTGGCGCAGCGGCAGGTAGCCCTCGCTCACCGAGTACTGCAGCGCCTGACGCGACAGGATGGGATCGGCGAGAATAGCGTCATAGCCCTTCTGGATCTCCTGCGCGGGGAAGAGGCCCGGATCAGGAATGCCGCCGGCGAACGACAGGATGTCGGGCTGGTCGAGCAGCTTGAGAAGCTCGCGGATCTCGCTGGCGCGGACGCGGCTCATGCGTTCGCTGAAGCGGCCGGCCCAGTCCTGGGCGCGCTCTGAAGTCTGGGTCGTCATAGGGGTGATCAAAGTCCGAACTGAAGATGACATCGGGAGCCAAGCGTCATGGCTCATCCTGAACCGGGTTCAGGGCGTCATACCGAGCAGGTTTGGCCCGACGAGCGGCGGCGCCAGAAGCGTTCACGATTGATCATGGCTCGACCCTAGCTGAGCCGCGCGGCTTGATCAAACGATCCCGCGCCGCATTCAGCTGCGCGGCCAGCCCCTCGGTGCCGCCCTTGTCGGGATGCGCCATCTGGATCAGTCGGTTATAGGCCGCCTTGACCTCCGCGAGGCTCGCCTCGGGACCCACGCCCAGGATCGCACGGGCTTCGGAAAGACTCAGCTCGGGCTTCGGCGGATGCACCACCTCGCGGCGGACGATCGGCCGCCGCCGCGCCTCGGTGACGCTCCACAGGCCGATCACGCCAAGGACGATGCCCGTGCCCCACGCGCCGCGGATCGTGGCGTAGGCGGCCACCGCGAAAGCGGCGATCGCCGCCGCCCCGGCCCCGACGCGCCAGCCATCGCCCTTCAACAGCGCCCGGCCACGCGGCCAGAGCAGGAAGGTGATAATCACCGCGCCCAGCAGCAGATAGATCATCGGCGCTCCAGAAACGAAAACGGGCGGCGAGGTCGCCCCGGCCGCCCGCTCGCTTAGATTTGTAGCCGCGCGCTTACTGCGCCGCCAGCATCGTCTCGCCGGAATAGGCCGACAGACCCAGGCTGTGCATCAGAGCACGCAGTTCCTGACGCGCCGCCAGATGCTGCAGCGACACCGGGACCGGGCGCACCTGCGGCGACAGGTCGGCGATGGTCAGGCCGAAGGGGAACAGCTCGCGATAGATCACGCGGTCGCGCAGGCCGGGCCCGATCCGGAAGCCGACGCGCTTGGCCAAAGCGTTGAGGCGGTCCTCCAGACGCTTGCGGTTCCGCGCCTCGGTGGTGGCCAGGCGGTTGCGCAGCACCACCCAGTCCATGGCCTGGCGCTGGCCCGACAGGGCGCGCTGCTTGCGACCTTCCCAGACGGTCAGCGAATAGAGGCTGGGCTTGGTCAGCTCCAGGGTGACGGGATCAACGGTGCCCAGCATGTCGAAGTCGACGAAGCTGTCGTTCATCGGCGTCACCACCAGGTCCGCACGGCCGTGGGCCATGCGGGTGATGGCGCTGTCGCCGCCGGGGGTGTCGATCAGGATGAAGTCGCATTCGGCCAGCGCCCGGGCGAAGGCGGCTTCGAAACCGGCCACCTGCTCCTCCTCCGGCCTTTCAGCCAGGGCGACGTCGTTGTCGCTGAGGTTCAAGGCCAGCGGCTCAGGCAGCTCGATCTTCTTGTTATCCAGCCACGCGCGGCGGTTCTCGAAGAACCGCGCCGAGGTGCGCTGGCGCAGGTCCAGGTCGATGACAGCGACCTTGGCGCCGCCGTACAGCAACGCGGTGACGAGGTGCACGGCGATGGTCGACTTGCCAGCGCCGCCCTTCTCGTTGCCGACGACGATAACGCGCGTTTCGGCCATGGCTCGGATCCTTCTGCGTCGCGACTCAGCGACTCTTAATCGAAGGTTAACACGATGTTTCCCACCCCCGAGGGGGCTAAGGGCCTCAATCCACAGACCTTATTGTCGCAGGCTGTGGACGCGTTCCCGTTGGGGGACGGTGGACCTTCCCCATCTCTAAGGCCATAAGCGCTCGCCAGTTTGCGTGGAGGCCCCGAATGACCAGCCCGATCATCGTTCGCACTGTCGCCGAGATGCGCGAGCATGTGCGCGCCTGGAAGGCGGCCGGGCAGCGCGTGGCGGTCGTCCCGACCATGGGCGCCCTGCACGAGGGCCACCTGTCTCTGGTGCGTCTGGCCCAGCAGCATGCCCAGCGCGTCATCACCACGGTCTTCGTCAATCCCAAGCAGTTCGCCCCGCACGAGGACTTCGACGCCTATCCGCGCGGCGAGGCGGCCGACGCCGAGAAGCTGGCCTTAGTCGGTTGCGACCTGCTGTTCGCGCCGAATGCGACCGAGATGTACGCGCCGGGCTTCTCGACGCTGGTCAGCGTGTCGGGCGTGTCTGAACCGCTAGAGGGCGCGGCGCGCCCGCAGTTCTTCGGCGGCGTGGCCACCGTGGTCGCCAAGCTATTCATCCAGTCGCAGGCCGATGTCGCGGTGTTCGGCGAGAAGGACTACCAGCAGCTTCAGGTCGTTCGTCGCATGGCGCGCGATCTGGACATCCCCGTCGAGATCATCGGCGCGCCGACCGCCCGAGCCGAGGACGGCCTCGCTCTCTCCTCGCGCAACGCCTATCTGTCGGCGGAGGAACGCGCCGCCGCCGTGGCCCTGCCAACGGCGATGAAGGCTGCGGCTGCGGCCGTCGCCCAGGGGGGGGCTATCGAAGACGCCGAGCGTTCGGCGGTCGCAGCCTTGCAGGCTGCGGGCTTTGGTCAGGTCGACTATGTGGAAGTGCGCGAGGCGAGCGATCTAACGCGGTTGGGCCCCGGCCCCATCGGCGAGGCGTCCGGCCGAATCCTGGTCGCCGCGTGGCTGGGCAAGACCCGGCTGATCGACAACATGGCGGTCGGTTGACCTATCCGATCGGACGCAGCGCCAGCAGCAGACCGCCGACTAGTCCAACGAACAACATCCCCACGCCCAAGGCGGCATAGCCGGCTTTCATGGTGACCCCTCCTGTCCCTCGTCGGAGAGGAAACACCCGCGCTAGTTGCCATTCCCCTAACACGCCCGCCTCGGTTACCAGGCGCCCAGTTCGCGGAGCTGTCGCGCGAGGTCGGCGGGCAGATCGGCGGATTCGGCCTCGGTCAGGTCGGGTGGCGCGTCCTCGGGCTTGAGATAACGCCAGCCCTGGAACGCCCGGCGGGGCTGCGGCGCCACGCGGATGATCGGCGGATCCACGGTGATCTCGCAGCGCGAGGCGGCGCCGGAACCGACGGTGTCGATCGCCAGGATCTTCTGACGGCACAGCACCTGCCCCTTGAACACCCGATACAGCGAGCCGCCATCCAACACCTCGTCGATGCGCTTGGGCGTCATGCGGGTGTGCATGATCCAGGGTTCACCGGTTTTATGCCAGGCCAGGAGGTCGTCGATGGTGTCGCAGCCGACGACCAGCTTGATGATGTGCAGCGCCATGGGGCGTAGATAGCGCGCGAACGGGGCAAGGCAACATTTCGGTTCGCCCGACGGGAGAAACCTGTCGACGTCCGCATGACAGCGTTATCCCTTAGACCCAATCGCGTTCATGTGGGGGCGCGGGAGGGTCCAAGAGACCCCATGCCGCCGTTACGGACGCCTTGTGGGGGGATGTCCGCAGCGGCGGTCTCGTTTTGGCGATGGGGTTCAGGCCACAGCCGGTTCCAGACGGGCCAGCACCACGCCCTCGCTGACCTGGCCGCCGGCCACCGCCGACAGTTCAGCCACCACGCCGTCGAACGGCGCGGCCATGGCGTGCTCCATTTTCATCGCCTCAAGGGTCAGCAGGGTTTGGCCCTTGCTCACCGTCTGACCAGCCGAGACCGCGACCGAGACGATCTTGCCCGGCATCGGCGACAGGATGGCGCCGTCCGAAGCGCCGCCCTCGCCCGCCCCGCCGATCTTGGCCACGAAGTCGAACTCCTGGACGTCGCCGCCCTCGAACACCTGGATCGGACCCTTGCCATAGGTGGTCGGCAGGCGGGTGACCTCATCAAACGCCCGGCCGTCGGCGTGGCGGATATCCCAGGACCAGTCCTCGGTTCCGCCGCCGATCAGCGCCACACGCAGCGGCGTGGCCTTGCCGTCGGTCGACATCGGCAGATGCATCGACGCGCGCGGCGCGTTCATGCGGAAACCGAGCAGCTTGGACGGCGCGCCCTCCCACGGATCGCGGCGGGCTTCTGCTTCGAGGAAGCTGTCCAGCCGCCAGCCGATCGCGGCCATGGCCGGCTCGTCGCTGAAGACCCGCTCGGTCAGCTCATCAAGGCGGGCCTCGATAAAGCCCGTATCGACGGCGCCGTCGACGAAGTCCGGATGACTGGCGCACTTGGCCAGGAAGGCGGCGTTGGTCTTGACTGGCCAGACCTCGACCAAGGCGCAGGCCTCGGCCAGGCGCTGGGCGGCGTCCTCGCGGTCGGCGCCATGGGCGATCAGCTTGGCGATCATGGGGTCGTAGAAGGGCGTGACCTCGCCGCCTTCCTCGACCGCGCTGTCGACGCGAACATCGCCTTCGGGCAGGCGGAAGTGCTTGAGCTTGCCGGTCGACGGCAGGAAGCCGGTGGCCGGGTTCTCGGCGTAGAGCCGCGCCTCCATGGCCCAGCCGTCCAGGGTGATCTCGTCCTGCTCCAGCGGCAGCGGCTCGCCCGATGCCACCCGCAGCTGCCACTCGACGAGGTCCTGGCCGGTGACCATTTCGGTGACCGGGTGCTCGACCTGCAGGCGGGTGTTCATCTCCATGAACCAGATCCGGTCGGCGCGCAGGCCCTCGCTCGCGTCAGCGATGAACTCGACCGTACCGGCGCCGACATAGTTCACGGCCTGGGCGGCCTTGACCGCCGCCGCGCAGACGGCCTCACGGGTCGCCTCGTCCATGCCGGGCGCGGGCGCTTCCTCGATGACCTTCTGGTGGCGACGCTGCAGCGAGCAGTCGCGCTCAAACAGGTGGACGACATTGCCGTGGCTGTCGCCGAACACCTGCACCTCGATGTGGCGCGGCCGGGTGACGTATTTTTCCAGCAGCACGCGATCATCGCCGAACGCGGCCGAGGCTTCGCGACGGCACGAGCCGAGCGCCGCCTCGAAATCCTCCGCGCGCTCGACCTTGCGCATGCCCTTGCCGCCACCGCCGGCCACGGCCTTGATCAGCACCGGATAGCCGATCTTGGCCGCCTCGACCGTGAGCCGTTCGACCGACTGATCCTCGCCCAGATAACCGGGCGTAGTGGGCACGCCGGCCTTGATCATCACCGCCTTGGCGGCGTCCTTCAGGCCCATGGCCCGGATCGCCGAGGGCGGCGGGCCGATCCAGACTAGGCCCGCATCGATCACGCTCTGCGCGAACTCGGCGTTCTCGGACAGGAAGCCATAGCCCGGATGGATCGCCTCGGCGCCCATCTGCCTGGCCGCCGCCAGGATCTTGCGCGGGTCCAGATAGCTCTCCTTGGCCGGCGCCGGACCGATCAGGATCGCGGCGTCGGCCTCCATGACGAACGGCGCATTGGCGTCCGCCTCGGAATAGACGGCGATCGTCCGCACGCCCAGCTCGCGAGCGGTGCGGATGATGCGACGGGCGATCTCGCCGCGATTGGCGATCAGGACGGAGGAGAGCAACGGGAAACCCAATCTAGCGAAAGCGCGAAGACCGACGGAGCCAGGCTCCGGACACAAACTCTATTCGACCCAGGACGGCTTGCGACGCGCCAGGAAAGCCCGAACGCCTTCCTGCCCCTCGGGCGACACACGGCGACGCGCGATGCGGCGGGCGCTCTCGTCGATCAGCCCCTTGTCCAGTTTTTGACCCACGAAGTCGTTGACCAGGGCCTTGGCGTCGCCGATCGCGCCTGGAGCGCAAGGGGCCATCTCGGCGATCAGGGCGTCACGCGCGCCTTCCAGGCTGGCGACGTCTTCGAACACCTCGTCGACCAGACCAAAGCCCCAGGCGTCGTCGGCGTCGAAGACCCGGCCGGTGGCGAACAGCAGCTTGGCGGTGCGCGGGCCCAGAGCCTGAATGACGTAGGGGCTGATCGTCGCCGGGGTCAGGCCCAGCTTCACCTCGGAGAAGGCGAACTTGGCGTCGACCAGGGCCAGCGCGTGGTCACAGGCCGCCACCAGACCCGCGCCGCCGCCGAAGGCTGGGCCTTCGACGAGCGCTACGGTCAGGGCCGGAATATCGTGCAGGGCCTTGAGCATGTGCGCCAGTTCCAGCGCGTCCTGACGGTTGTCGTCCTCGTCCCATTCGACCGCCGAGGCCATCCAGGACAGGTCCGCGCCCGCGCTGAAGGCGCCGCCGACGCCGCGCAGGAACACGATCCGCACGCCCTCGGCGCCGTGCAGGGTCTCGAAGGTCTGACGCAGCGCCGCGATGGTGGCGGCGTCGAAGGCGTTCTTCTTGTCGGGCCGGTTGATCCACACGGTGACCGCGCCTTCCGGCGTGCTGTCCATGTGGACCAGCGGGCTCATCGCGTCAGTGTCGGGAACCTCGACGATGGGATCGGCGATCGGGTTGGTCATGGGGAAGGTCCTTCCTGGAATCTACATCCGGAAAACGCCGAAGGTGGTCTCTGGGATCGGCGCATTCAGCGACGCCGAGATTGCGAGACCCAGCACGTCGCGGGTTTGCGCCGGATCAATGATGCCGTCATCCCAGAGCCGCGCCGTCGCATGATAAGGATTTCCCTCGTCCTCATAGCGCTGGCGGATCGGTGCCTTGAAGGCTTCGGCCTCCTCGGGCGACCACTTGGCGGCGTCGCGGTGGACGGTGGCCAGCACGCTGGCGGCCTGCTCGCCGCCCATCACCGAGATGCGGCTGTTGGGCCAGGTGAACAGAAAGCGCGGGCTGTAGGCACGACCGCACATGCCGTAGTTGCCGGCCCCGAAGCTGCCGCCGATCAGGACGGTGAACTTCGGCACCTCAGCAGAAGCCACAGCTGTCACCAGCTTGGCGCCGTCCTTGGCGATGCCGCCGGCCTCGTACTTGCCGCCGACCATGAAGCCCGAGATGTTCTGCAAAAAGATCAGCGGAATCTTGCGCTTGCAGGCCAATTCTATGAAGTGCGCGCCCTTCAGCGCGCTCTCGCTGAACAGCACGCCGTTATTGGCCAGGATCGCCACCGGCTGCCCCCAGATCCGGGCGAAGCCGCAAACCAGCGTCGTACCGTACAGCGCCTTGAACTCGTCGAACTGGCTGCCATCGACAATGCGCGCGATAACCTCGCGGACATCGTAAGGCGCCCGGACATCGGTCGGAACGATCCCGTAGAGCTCTTCGGGGTCATAGGCCGGCGGCTCGGGGTCGGCGAGCACCAGCTGGTCCGGCTTGGTCGTGTTGAGGTTGGCGACGATGGAGCGGACAATCTCCAGCGCGTGCTCGTCGTTCTCGGCGACATGGTCGACCACGCCAGAGCGGCGGCCGTGGGTCTCGGCGCCGCCCAGTTCCTCGGCCGAGATGACCTCGCCGGTGGCGGCCTTCACCAGCGGCGGGCCGGCCAGGAAGATGGTGCCTTGGTTGCGGACGATGACGGTCTCGTCGCTCATCGCCGGCACGTAGGCGCCGCCGGCGGTGCACGAGCCCATGACGCAGGCGATCTGCGGAATGCTGGCCGCGCTCATCCGCGCCTGATTGAAGAAGATGCGGCCGAAGTGGTCGCGATCGGGAAACACCTCGGCCTGATGCGGCAGGTTCGCGCCGCCGCTGTCGACCAAGTAGACGCAGGGCAGACGGTTCTGCGCGGCGATTTCCTGGGCGCGAAGGTGCTTCTTCACCGTCATCGGAAAGTAGGCGCCGCCCTTCACCGTGGGATCGTTGGCGACGATCATCACCTCGCGGCCCGACACGCGGCCCACGCCGCAGATCATGCCCGCGCCGGGCGCCTCACCATTGTAGAGGTCACAGGCCGCAAGTTGGCCGATCTCCAGGAACGGCGAACCCGGATCCAGCAGCCGTTCGACCCGCTCGCGGGGCAGCAGCTTGCCGCGCGCAGTATGCCGCTCACGGGCGCTTTCCGGTCCGCCCAGGGCTGCTTGCGCCACCTTGGCGCGCAACTCGTCCACAAGCGCCCGATTGTGGGCGGCGTTCTTGGCGAAGGCGTCGCTCGACGCGTCGATAACGGAGTTCAACTTCGGCATGACCGACGCTTAGCCTTTTCCACCCTGCCCCGGAAGTCGGAGTTTTTTGGACCCCGAACCCAAAGATTCAGAGCCAAAACCGTTCTCGACCATTTCGCTTCCGCGATCAACAGTTGCGCCTGAACGAGCCCTTGTGGTCAAGCCTGCCGGTTCGGGTTAGCGTCCGCGCCGTGGAAACGCCCCTGCCCGACGACTCGGCCCTGGCGCGCCTCTTCGCCCGCGCAGGGCGAACCGGGGCGGCGGCCTGGTTTTCCCTGCCCGGTGGAGCGACGCTGTTCGAGGCCGGCGAAGCAGCCAACCATCTCTACTTTCTGAAGACCGGACGCCTGGGCGCCTTCCGCCGCGAAGAGGGCCAGGAACCTCAATTCCTGGGCGTGATCCGCCCGGGCGAACCGGCCGGCGAGATGGCTCTGGTCGGCGGCACGGCGCATTCGGCCAACATGGTCTCGCTGCGCGACAGTGAGGTGCTGGCGCTCCCTCGTGATGACTTCTTCGAGGCCGCCGAGGAAGACCCGACCGTCATGATTGAGCTGTCGCGACTGATGATCCGACGGACCAGGCAGGCCCAGACCCACGCGGCGATCGGCGATCCGTCAGTCTTCGGCTTCATCGCGGTCGAGCCGGGCGCGGCGATCCGGCCTGTCGTCGAACGTCTGGGTCGCTGTATCGAGAGTCTGGGCTACTCGGTCACCGTAGAGGGCGCCGAGTCGCAGCTGGCGCCGACCGAGTGGTTCAGCAACGTCGAACGCGAGCACGACTTTGTGCTCTATGTCGCCGAAGCGGACGAAACCGCCTGGAAGCACGTCGTCGGCCGCCAGGTCGACCACCTGTTCCGCGTCGGCCGCGGCGATCGTACGCCGCCGACGACGATCCCCTCCTACGCTTCGGGCCCCCTGCAGGCGCAGCGGCTAGTGGACCTCATTCTGCTGCAGTCCGCCAATCTGGATCGTCCTTCAGGCTCGGCGGCCTGGATGGCCGCCACCCAGGCCGCGCGACTGTTCCATTTGCGCGAGAACGGCGTCGCCGACCTGCAGCGGCTCGCTCGCGTGCTCACCGGACAATCGGTCGGTCTTGTCCTTTCAGGCGGCGGCGCCCGCGCCTACGCCCATATCGGCGCGATCCAGGCCATGCGCGAACGCGGCATCCCGATCGACTTCGTCGGGGGCGCTTCGATGGGCGCCATCATCGCGGCGGGGATCGCGATGGGCTGGGATGACGGCGAACTGGAAGCCCGCATCCAGAAGGCCTTCGTCGACACCAGTCCGCTGGACGATATCGCCTTCCCCATGATCGCCATGACACGCGGTGAAAAGGTCAGAACCCGACTGGAGGAGCACTTCGGCTCGGTCGACATCAGTGATCTGTGGCTGCCGTTCTTCTGCGTGTCGTCGAACCTGACCTCCGGCTCGTATCAGCTTCACCGCACCGGAGACCTGCAGACGGCTCTGCGGGCGTCGATCTCGCTGCCCGGCGTTCTGCCGCCGGCCACCGATAAGGGTCAGGTGCTGGTGGACGGCGCGGTCATGAAGAACTTTCCAGCGGACGTGATGCGGTCCTTCCAGCTTGGACCGATCGTCGGGGTCGACGTCACCCGTGGCCGCAGCATCACCAGCGCTGACACCGTCACGCCCCCATCCCTGTGGAACTGGATTCTCTCCGGCGAATGGCGCAAGGGCCCGCCGATCGTGGCCTTGCTGATGCGTGCTGCGACCGTCACGACCGGGCGCGATCTGGCCGCCGCTCGCGAGGCGACCGACGTTCTGATCACCCCGAAGCTGGAAGGCATCGATATCCGTGACTGGCGCGCCTTCGAACCCGCCGTGAAGGCCGGCTACGTCGCCGCCGGCTTCGCCCTCGACGGAGTGCATCGCCCCATCACCGATCTTCGCAAGCGGCCCAGCCTGGCCGAGCGACGCGCGGCGTTTAGTCCCGCTTGGTCGCGATAACGACCCTTTCCTTTCGCGAAAACCGGTCCAATATCCTTCCCGTGTTGTTCAACAACTGAAAGGAGGTGGTCCAGTGTCTCATTGTCTCCAACCGCGGTCGCAAGTCGTGACCTGGAGCCCGAAGAGCGAGGTCTCCGCCTAAGGCGTTGAGCGCCAAGGGTTTCGAGTCACTGGCTGCGAGAGCGGCTACGACGATGGAGGGCCGCCCCGAGCGATCGGGGCGGCCCTTTTGATGTCGCGCAGCCCAGGATCAGCCGCCGATCAGCTCGCGTCCGATCAGGAAGCGGCGGATCTCGTTGGTGCCGGCGCCGATGTCATAGAGCTTGGCGTCGCGCAGCAGGCGCTCGACCGGCCACTCCTTGGTATAGCCAGCGCCACCGAGGGCCTGGATCGCCTCCAGCGACACCTTCACGGCGTTTTCCGACGCCATCAGGATCGCGCCGGCGGCGTCGAAGCGCGTGGTCTTGCCCGCGTCACAAGCCTTGGCCACCGCGTAGACGTAAGCCCGGGCCGAGTTCAGGGCCACGTACATGTCGGCGATCTTGCCCTGCATCAGCTGGAACGAGCCGATCGGCTGGCCGAACTGCTTGCGGTCGCGGACGTAGGGCAGCACGACATCGAGGCAAGCCTGCATGATGCCCAGCGGACCGGCCGCCAGCACGGCCCGCTCGTAGTCGAGGCCGCTCATCAGCACCCCGACGCCACCGCCGACCGGGCCCATGACGTTCTCTTCGGGAATCTCGCAGTCCTCGAACACCAGCTCAGCGGTGTCCGACCCGCGCATGCCCATCTTGTCCAGCTTCTTAGAGACGCTGAAACCCTTCATGCCCTTCTCGACGATGAAGGCGGTGATGCCGCGGCTACCCTCGCCGGTCTTGGCGTAGACCACCAGCGTATCGGCGTGCGGGGCGTTGGTGATCCAGAACTTCGTGCCGTTGAGGATGTAGCGGTCGCCCACCTGCTCGGCGCGCAGCTTCATCGAGACGACATCAGAGCCCGCGCCGGCTTCGCTCATCGCCAGGGAGCCCACATGCTCGCCGCTGATCAGCTTGGGCAGATAGCGCGCCTTCTGCTCCGGCGTAGCCCACCGACGGATCTGGTTCACGCAGAGATTGGAGTGGGCGCCGTAGCTGAGCCCCACGGAGGCGGAGGCGCGGCTGACCTCTTCCATCGCCACGACGTGTTCGAGATAGCCCAGACCCAGCCCCCCGAACTCTTCCTCGACGGTGATGCCATGCAGACCCAGATCCCCCATCGGGACCCAGAGTTCGCGGGGGAAGCTGTTGGTCTCGTCGATCTTGGCGGCGATCGGTGCGATCTTGTCGGCGGCGAAACGGGCCGTGGTCTCACGGATCGCGTCAGCGGTCTCGCCCAGCGCGAAGTCCATCGAGGGTGCGAAAGTCATCGACATGGTTTCCTTCCCGAACGCCCGAGCGGAAGATGTGGGCGGTTTCAGCGCTTGTCACGCTCTGGCTCAACACTGAGAGAGCGTGTGCATCCGATCTCGGTCGATTTCCACCAGAAAACAGCCGCACGATAGCAAAAAACGCCCGCCAGTCTCTGGGACCAGCGGGCGTTCTTGCTCATGCCTCGGGGTGGCGAGGCAAGAAACCTACTCTTCGTCGCTCACATCGGGGCCCGCCAGACGGCGCAGCAGCAGATAGGCCGAGACCACGAAGCAGATCGCGCCGACCATGCTGGCGCCGTAGCCGAAGAGCTTGACCTGGCCATCCGAGCCCGCCGCGACGGTCAGGATCCAGAGGACGCCGCCGCCGAACAGGGCCAGACCCAGGATGCCCAGGCTGATCAGCAGGCTGGTGTTGCCAAAGCGGGGCGGCTCCGGCTCCACCAGCGGCACGTCCATCACGCCGACGGTTGCGTCCTCGCTGGTCGAGAAGCCGTCCAGATTAAAGACCGACGAGCCGGTGGCCGGCGCGCCGAACAGGGTCGGCTCGCTCGGCGCGGGACGCGTCGGGGCCGGCGCCTCGACCGGAGCCTCGGCCTGTTCAGAAGCTTGTGGCGTCAGGCGGAACGGCGTGAACTCGACCGGAGCGGCCGGCGGCGGTTCGACCGGCGCGGGCTGCGGCTCGGCCTCGAACAGCACCGGCGCCGGCTCCATCGCGGCAGGTTGCGTCGGGGCCGGCGGTTCGGGCAGGCCCAGATCATCCTGGCGCATCGCCGGCTTGGCCATCGACGCGGGCGCCGACGGCGTTTCCGGCAAGATCGCTTCCAGGCGCGCGGCGACCGCAGCGGCCGATTGCTCGGTGGCGGTCGGAGCGTCCTCTTCCGGGACGACCACGTTCAGCGGCAGGCCTTCCTCGCGCTGGGCGATGACACGGTCGCCTTCGGTGCGGGTGTTGACGGCGGCCGGCGTCTGCTTGGGCACCGCGCAGCTGGCGTCATAGTCGACCTTGGGACGCAGCACGGGGCTGGGCGCGGGGACCCATTCGCCGTTGGCCGGCGTGAGGAACAGGGTCTTCTCGGCGGAGCGGCGGCGAACCAGCGCATCGATGACGATGCGCTCGCCCTCGAAATCGGCCTTGCGCCACATCTCCATCGCGCACGCGGCTTGCAGGAGCGAGCCCTCGTTGATCCGGCGCAGGACGCCCGAGCGGAGGAAGTTGTCGAGGCCGATATTGAAGGCGAAGCAGACCAACGCGTCGAACTGGTTCTGGTTCAGCGGCGTGTAGGTGTGCTCGTTCACCGAATGGGCGACCGAGATGAGATCATAGAGCAGCAGCGCCTCGGCGTCCTTTTCCGAGACAGAGGCGCCCTCGCGGGCGGTCAGGGTGTGGCCATAGCCGACCGTCCAGCGCCCGTCGGGGAGCTGCGCGGCCTTCTGACGGTACCCTTCGAATCTCTTGATGAGATCGACGGCGGCCCGGGAGACCTGATGACGCGGTTTCATCGCCTAGATTGACCCAGTTTGAGACAGACGCGGATGCGTTCGCCTGTCCCGGCGCAAGGTCGGCGCCAGTTTCCCCTGGCGAGGGTCGTGGCCGGCGAGAAAACCTCAGTGCAGCAGCAGCGAGGCGATCAGCAGCACCGCGAAGAAGCCGGTGAAGTCGGTCAGGAAGGTGACGAAGATCGAGGACGACACCGCCGGGTCACGGCCCATCTTCTCCAGCGCCAGGGGCATCAGGATGCCGCCCAAGGCCGCGGTGAAGATGTTGGTGATCAGGGCCGCGCCGACGATGATCGCCAGCTTGTCGTGTTGATCCGACGGCCCGAAGAACATGTAGGTCGCCGCCCCCATCACCAGCGCCAGGCAAAGCCCGTTGACCAGGCCCACCAAGAGCTCGCGCGCCACGATCCGGCGGGCGTTGGCGGGGGTCAGCTCCTTGCTGGCCAGAGCCCGCACGGCCACGGCCAGGGTCTGGGTGCCGGCGTTGCCGCCCAGGGACGAGACGATCGGCATCAGGATGGCCAGGGCCACCAATTGAGCGATCTCGGCCTGGAAGATGGCCACGCCGCTGACGGCCAGGGTGGCGGTCGCCAGGTTCAGCATCAGCCACGGCAGGCGCGACTTGACGATCTCGATCACTGAGGCGTCACGGCCGGCGTCCGACACACCGGCCAGGGCCAGAATGTCTTCCTCGGCCTCGTCGCGGATAACCTCGACGATGTCGTCGACAGTGATCTGACCCACCAGCCGCCCGCCCGGTTCGATCACCGGGGCGCTGATCAGGTGGTACTTGTCGAAGATGTAGGCGACCTCTTCCTGGTCCATCTCGACCGGGATTTCGGTGACCGCCTCCATCAGCTCGGCCAGCGGCGTCTGACGACGGCTGCGCAGCAGGATGCTGATCGGGATCGCCCCGACAGGCTTGAAGGTCGGGTCGACGACATAGACGTCGAAGAACAGCTCGGGCAGCGAGTCGCCGGCCTCGCGGACATGGTCGATCGTCTGGCCGACGGTCCAGAATTCCGGCGCAGCCAGGAACTCGCGCTGCATCAGGCGGCCGGCGGTCTCGTCCTCGTAGGACAGGGTCGTCTCGATGGCGGCGCGGTCGGTCTCGCCCATGGCGGCCAGCACCTGGAAGCGCTTGGTGTCGTCCAGGTCGTCGATGACGTCGGCGGCGTCGTCGGTGTCCAGCTCCTCGAGGGCCCGGGCCAGGGTCACCGACGGGGTGGCCTCCAGCACTTCCTCGCGGATGTTGTCCTCCAGCTCGGAAATGATCTCGCCCAGCGCTTCGGGGTCGAGCAGCGGGATCACTTCCTCGCGATAGTCGGCCGTCAGAAAGCCCATCAGGTCGGCGACGTCGGCGGGGTCCAGGGCCCCCACCAGCTCGCGCAGGCGCTTGGCGTCGCCGCGGTCGGCGGCGTCGATCACCATCTCGACATATTCGGGATTAAGCGCGTAGTCGTCGCCGAGGGCGAGGTCTTCCAGCTCCTCGGGCGTCTCGGACTTGGGAAGCGGGATATGGGCCAGCGGGATGTTGTCCAGCACGTCGTCGTTCAGTTCGGCGGTGTCCCGGGTCATGGGGGCCTCCTGAGCTCTCAGAGCGCGTGGGTTCGTTGGGCTGGTCCGATCAAGCGACCCTGAGGCGAAGTCAGGGCCAGAAACGATTAGAGCGCCCCCAGCGAGTCGGAAACCGATTTCGCCAAGCGCGCCCTACTCTTGTTCACCTTGGTGCGGTCGAGAAGACTCGAACTTCCACGGGTTGCCCCACAGCGACCTCAACGCTGCGCGTCTACCAATTCCGCCACGACCGCTCGTGGTGAGGGGCGGCTGGTAGCAAACTGAATCGGCTTTGGGAAGCCGGAAGTTCGAGAATGTCGAACTCAAGCCCGCGACGGATCAGCTGCCGCCGGCCATGTAGTCGTAGACGTCAGCCGCGCGGGTCACCTGGATAGCGATCCGGTCGTCGCTGATCTGGATTTCGCCGCGGGCGATCGGGTGGTTGTTGGCCAGAATCCAGACCTCGTCATGGGTCTTGGCGTCCAGCGGAATCACCGCGCCACGGCCCATGCGCAGAAGCTGCTGCATAGGCAGGATCGAGCGACCCAGGAGGACCGAGATCTCGACATTGACGGCGTTGACCTGGCTCACGAAGTAAGACCCTTGAACTGACACGCACGACCTGACTGGTCGCGGCGTCCAGGATTGCAAGAATAAGGCCGCATGCTTTCGCTCCCGTTAAACCCTGAAAACACTGGCCTTCCGCGCATGGGACGCGATGACGCCGCGCCCGTGGGGTGGGCGGTTTCGACCCAGCCCGTCCCCTACCCGGCAGCCGTTGCCGCCATGGAGGCCCGGGCGGCGGCCATCGCCGACGGAACGGCCGGCGAGCTGATCTGGCTTTTGGAGCATCCCCCGCTCTACACGGCCGGGGTCTCGGCCAAGGCCGGCGACCTGATCCAGCCCGACCGCTTTCCGGTGTTCGAGAGCGGGCGCGGCGGTCAGTTCACCTATCACGGCCCCGGCCAGCGCGTGGCCTATGTGATGCTGGACCTGACCCAGCGCGGCCGCGACGTCCGCGCCTTCGTGGCCGCCCTGGAGGCCTGGATCATCGACGCCCTGGACGCCTTCAACGTCACGGGCGAGCTGCGTGAGGGGCGTGTCGGCGTCTGGGTCGAGCGCAAGGGCGCCGGCTGGAGCCGCGAGGACAAGATCGCCGCCATCGGGGTGAAGCTGCGCCGCTGGGTCAGCTTCCACGGGATCAGCCTGAACGTGGAGCCGGATCTCTCGCACTTCTCGGGCATCGTGCCCTGCGGCCAGACCGAACACGGCGTCACCAGCCTGGTGGATCTGGGCCTGCCGGTAACCCTGGATGATGCGGACGCGGCGCTGCGGTCGAGCTTTTCGAAGGTGTTCGGAGCGGTCCAGGACGCTGAGGCGCCGGTTTAGGGGCATTTGATGTCCGCCTAAACTGCGTCCTTCCCCTTGATGGGGAAGGGTCGGGGGGATGCCCCCCCGCATCGCGGGGGAGGAACTGGCGCGCGCGCTTCATCGACCTCACGCGATCACTCGCTGAAGGTTCGGAAAGGGACGCGGAGCGCCGGACATCCGTCCGGATTGTGAGACAAGAATACCGTTTCGACGAAGCCCGACGCTCCGCGCAGCCGTTATCCGTCAGCGTCCCGGGAAGGTGGCCCTGTTCAGGCCTTACCGGGACCCGGGCGCTTCCGTTTCCGGCAGCGCCCGGCGATCGAAGAGGGACGAAACCCTTTCCCCCGACCACGCCGACGGCGGGCGGGTCTGGCCAGCAACCAGATCCCCGGACCGTCCGAGTACCCCCCTCGAACCTGTCCCCGCTCGACCGCCCCCCGCCGCCGCAAATGGTCGCTGGCCATGCGCCCTTTCCTCGCGACGAGGTGGAA
>NZ_PJRR01000002.1 GCF_002858865.1 Caulobacter vibrioides
GGCTTCGTGCGGCGGGGTTACATCCTGTGGACGACCGGTTCTGATCCGACAGGGGCGTGGCCCGGTCGGCTGGCCCCTCCACCGCCGTTCGGCGGTCCCCCTCCCCCGGTGGGGGAGGAGAGAAACGCGCAAACAGCAAGACACCGTCATCCCGCGCTTTATGCGCGGGACCCATTTGTCCGCCGCACGGGCGGAGCGGACCTGCTCGCTCACGCGGAAGCTGAACCATGGGTCCCGCGCATGAAGCGCGGGATGACGGGATAGGTTGGTGTGGGGGAGGAAGGGGGCTACTTCCCCAGCCGAACCGGGAACACCGCGCGCAGCGCCGGGTCGCGCAGCCACAGGCCGCCCCATAGGAAGAGGCCCAGATAGACGCTGAACAGGGTGTGGCTGACCAGCGGGCTCTCGGCGCGCATCTGGGTCGCCATGGCGCCGCCCAAGAGGCCCGTGAACAGCACCGCGCCCAGGAGGCGGGTGCGCGGGATCAGGTAGAGCGCCAGGCACGTCAGCTCGATGATCCCGATCGTCAGGGTGTGGCGTGGGTCCCAGCCCAGCTTGTCCAAGGTCCCCGTCGCCGCCGGGTGATGCAGCAGTTTCGGCCCCACCGAGCCGCCGGCGATGAACAGGGCGAACGCCCCCGACAGCATCCACCCGGCCCAGGTCATGATCTTCTCGCGCATGCGTATGGTCTCTCCGTTTGGGACAAGGACGGACGAGGGGCGCGGGAACCGACAGGGGGCTCCGAAAATCCCTCTCCTCCCCCACCGGGGGAGGGGGACCCGCGAACGCGGGTGGAGGGGGCCTTGTGTGGCGGGGTTACATCCTGTGGACGACCGGTTCTGATCCGACAGGGGCGTTGCCAGGTCGGCTGGCCCCTCCACCGCCGTTCGGCGGTCCCCCTCCCCCGATGGGGGAGGAGAGAAAGCATAGCTGCTTACGGGGATCGGCGGGCGTGAACGCTCGGAATTGGCGCCGTTCACCCCAACGAAATCAACGCCTTGTCACTTTTACGCGACGATCTGTCCCCGGCGTTGCAACCCGCCGCATACTGATCTCACCTCGTCGCGAGGAAAGGGCGCGTGGCCAGCGACCATTTGCGGCGGCGGGGGGCGGTCGAGCGGGGACAGGTTCGAGGGGGATACTCGGACGGTCCGGGGATCTGGTTGCTGGCCAGACCCGCCCGCCGTCGGCGTGGTTGGAGGCAAAAGGATGTGTCTTAGCCTGTATTGGCTCGTCCTCTTCGACCGTCGGACGTTTGGGAAACCAGACGCTCGGGTCCCGGTAAGGCCTGAACAGGGCCACCTGACGGGACGCTGGCGGATAACGGCTGCGCGGAGCGTCGAGCTTCGTCGAAACGGTATTTATCCATTGTCTCCGGACGGATGTCCGGCGCTCCGCGTCCCTTTCCGAACCTTCAGCGAGGGATCGCGTGAAGCCGGTAAGGCGCGTCCCAAATCCTCCCCCTCGCGGGGGAGGTGTCGGCTCGAAGAGACGACGGAGGGGGAAGGGGCAGGGTCAGCCGAACTTCCCCCACCGTCCGCTGCGCTGACACCTCCCCCGCGAGGGGGAGGATCGCGGGAACCTACTCCGCCGCGACCAGGCCGGCGTCGGCCTTGGCCTCGACCCGGACGGCGCCGCCCATGGGCCTCAGGTCCAGGTCCTGGAACAGCTGGCTGTCCTCGTCCTGGCCCGGCAGGGGGGTGGTCAAGAGCTTGCCGCCGACGAAGATCGAGTTGGCGCCGGCCATGAAGCACAGGGCCTGCAGCTCGCGGCTCATGCCCTCGCGGCCGGCCGACAGGCGGACCATGGATTTGGGGCAGACGATGCGGGCCACGGCGATGGTGCGGACGAACTCGATGGCGTCGATGGCCTTGCCTTCAGCGAGCACCTTGTCGCCCAGCGGCGTGCCGCTGATGGGCACGAGGCCGTTGATCGGCAGGCTGTCGGGGTGGGACGGCAGGGTGGCCAGCTGGTGCAAAAGGCCCGCGCGGTCGCGGCGCTGCTCGCCCATACCGACGATGCCGCCGCAGCAGGTGCTCATGCCGGCGTCGCGCACATGGGCCAGGGTGTCGAGGCGCTCCTGATAGGTGCGCGTGGTCACCACGTCCTTGTAGTAATCGGGGCCGGTGTCGAGGTTGTGGTTGTAGTAGTCGAGGCCGGCGGCCTTCAGGGCCTTGGCCTGATCGGCGGTCAGCATGCCCAGGGTGGCGCAGGTCTCCAGGCCGAGCGCCTTCACCTCGCCGATCATCTCGGTCAGCTTGGGCAGGTCGCGGTCCTTCAGCTCGCGCCAGGCCGCGCCCATGCAGAAGCGCTGGGCGCCGCCGTCGCGGGCCGCGCGGGCCTTGGCCACCACGTCGTCGGCCGCCATCAGCTTGTCGGCCTTCAGACCGGTCTTGAAGTGGGCCGACTGGCTGCAATAGCCGCAGTTCTCGGCGCAGCCGCCGGTCTTGACCGACAAAAGCTGCGACAGCTGGATCTCGGAGGGATCGAAGTGCGCGCGGTGCACGTTGGCCGCCTGGAACACCAGCTCCATGAACGGCAGGGCGAACAGGGCCTCGACCTCGGCAAGCGTCCAGTCGTGGCGGGGGGAAGCGGTGATCTCACTCATGGGCGCGACGTTTGGACCGACACATGACGATTGGCAAGAGTTCCGCTAGAGCAGTTGCTGACGCGCTGGGGAGACGCTCTGATCATGGATCATGAGATCGAGCTGAAGTTCCTGATCCCGCCCGAGGCGGCCGAGGCGATCCTTGACGTCCTGGACGGCGAGGGCGCGGTGCGCCAGCTCGACGCCACCTATTACGACACCGCCGATCACGCCCTGCGCCGGGCCGGCTTCGGCCTGCGGGTGCGCGACGGCGAGGGCGGGCGCAAGCAGACCCTGAAATCGGCCTCGGCGGGCGGGGTGTTCTCGCGCGGCGAGTGGGAGGAGACGATCACGGGGCCGACGCCCGATCGCGACGCCCTGGCCCGCACCCCGGTGGGCGAGATGCTGGCCGAGGCGGCGCTGGCGCCGGTGTTCACCGCCCGGGTCGAGCGGACTATCCGCATGGTCGCGGCCGGCGAGACGCTGATCGAGGTCGCCCTGGATCGCGGCGAGCTCAGCGCCGGCGAGCGTCAGGCCACTGTCTGCGAGCTCGAGCTGGAGCTGAAGGCGGGCGAGGCGCAGGCGCTGTTCGATCTGGCCCGCACCCTGGCCCGGCACGCGCCGCTGCGGCTGTCGCTGATCAGCAAGGCCGAGCGCGGCTATGGCCTGGCGGCCGGCGACGCGGCGCCGCGGGTTCGCCGACAGACCGCGACCCTGGGTCCGGAGGCGAGCGTCGAGGCGGCGTTGCAGGCGATCGGCCAGGCGGGCCTGGCTCACCTGTGCGCGGCGCTGGAGGCCCTGCGCGAGCGGCCCGCGCCGGACAGCGTCCACCAGGCGCGCGTCGCCGCCCGGCGCCTGCGGGCGATGCTGAAGATCTTCAAGCCGCTATCGCGCGACGCCGCCGCCATGGCGCTGGACGCCGAGCTCGACTGGCTGGCCGGCGAGCTGGACGCCGCCCGCGATCTCGACGTCTTCGTCGGCGAGGTCTGGGAAGGCTCGGCGGCGACCTTCGAGGGCCGCGAGGCCTTCGAGCGCGGCCTGAAGGCCGCCCGGACCACCGCCTATCTGCGCATGGAGGCCGCCCTCGAAAGCGCGCGCGCGCGCGATGTCCTCCTCGAAGCCGCCGCCTGGCTCGAAGCCGGCGCCTGGACCAGCGATCCCGCCCTCGCCGAGCTCCGCACGATCGCCGCGGCCGCGTATGCTGCCGACAGACTTGATCGCCTGCGCCGCCGGATGAAGAAGGGCGCCAAGCATTTTGACGCCCTCGACGCTCACGAGCGCCACCGGCTGCGGCTGAAGGGCAAGACCCTCCGCTACGCCGCCGAGGATCTGGCGCCGCTCTTCCCGAACCACCCGCGCCGCGCCGAACGCTTCCTCGCCGCAGCCAAGGCGGTGCAGGACACCCTGGGCGTGCTCAACGACCGCGCCATCCGCAGGGATCTGGTGAACAGCTGCGTCCATGGCGACGCGACCCTGGCGTGCGCGGCTACGGAGGCGCTGCTCCAGCACGACGACGACAAGCTTCGACGCGCCGCCCGCGAGGCGCTGGACGACCTGCTGGACGCCAAATCGTTCTGGTGATCGGGTCAGGAAACGAAATCAGGGAACGAAAAAAGCCGCCCGAAGGCGGCTTCTTGTCGATCAGTCCACTGGGTGCGGGGACAGGATTTGAACCTGTGACCTTCAGGTTATGAGCCTGACGAGCTACCGGGCTGCTCCACCCCGCGTCAGGGTGTTTGGTGATTGTGGGGAAGGGTTCTGATG
>NZ_PJRR01000020.1 GCF_002858865.1 Caulobacter vibrioides
TGGCCAGCAACCAGATCCCCGGACCGTCCGAGTACCCCCCTCGAACCTGTCCCCGCTCGACCGCCCCCCGCCGCCGCAAATGGTCGCTGGCCATGCGCCCTTTCCTCGCGACGAGGTGGAACCAGTATAGGGCGGGTTTCAACGCCGGGGACAAACTGTCGCGTAAAAGTGGGAAGTGATTGATTTCGTTGGATACGGCGTCGCCGGCGCCGAGCGTTCACGCCCGCCAATCCCCGTAAGACCAGTCCCCTCTCCCAGAGGGAGAGGGTGGCCGCGAAGCGGTCGGGAGAGGGGTTTCAAAGCCGCCGCCCTGCCGGCGCGCCGGCCAAGGCCGTACCCCCTCACCCCAACCCTCTCCCCATGGGAGAGGGCGCATGGTCACCGCAACCTAGATCGAAATCGTCTTCAAGGGATTGGGCCCATAGCGATTGGCGCCCTGCTCGCCGCCCATCACGCCCAGCTCGACCACCGACCAGATGATCACCAGCGAGAACAGGAAATCCAGGAAGTGCTCAGGCTGCGGCCAGACCGCGACCACCGCGATCAGGATCAGCATCGACCACCAGCCCGACCGGCCGCGATCATGCAGACGCTTGGACAGCAGGCAGGCGCCGGTGAACAGCAGGATCGGATAGACGAACCACCCCGTCAGCCAGTGCAGGGTGTAGTTGGCGATCGCCTCGTAGAAGACGGCGACGCCGACCACCACGGCCGAGGCGACCAGGAACGGCGTGCGCGCCAGCCTGCCGTTCGACGACAGGAACAGTTCCGCCAGTTCGCTACGATCGCTCATGCCCGCTCCTTCGAGTCGGCCACGCCGACCGCCGCAATCTAGAGCGAGCGCCGTTCCGGCGCAAAGACGTCAGTCGAAGACGCCGGCCAGGTGATCGCCCACGCCGGGGCGCCCCAGAAATCTCGGCGAAGGGCCATAGGCGTTCGCCTCCGGGGTCCCGTCGATCAAGCCTTAGTCGACGAAGACGTAGACCCAGCCCACCAGGGCGAACAGCCCACACGCCCCTCCGGCGCTACGCAGGCCCGCGTCAAACAGATAGCCCATGGCCACGCCCGCGCCATAGACAAGGCCGATCAGCATGACGCTACGGGCGGCTGGGCGGTTTCGATCATGGCCGCGCTTGGCGGCGATCGCCGCGCTGGGCCAGAACAGCGCCAGATCGATGATCCCTCGGACGGCGTATCCGGAAGGGTCCTTCATTCCTTCCCGCGTAACAGCCAGGGCCAGGATCACGAGAACGACATGCCCGATCGCCAGCCCCAGCGACGCGAGCAGAAAGTCGAGCCGCTTCATCCGTCCCGCGAAGGAAAAGAGCGCCCAGAGCACGGGACCGCCCGCCCGGGATCGTTCAGTCGAAGGTCTTGGCGACGTCATCACCCCGCCCGCCATGGCCCTTGGGCGAGGCGCCGTAGCGATTGGGGCCCTTGGTCCCGTCGATCAGGCCGTAGTCGATGAACATGTACAGGCCGACTGGGATGATCAGCAGGCCAAGGACACCGGCCGTCATCACGTCGCCGGCGGCGTTGAAGACCGCGCCGGCCTGGCCCAGCCCGAGACCCGCCGCCATGAGCGTCAAGGTCCACCAAGCAGGGCGGTTTCGGTCATGGCCTCGCTTGATAGCGATCGCGGCGCTGGGCCAGAGGAACAGCAGCGTCAATCCGAGGCTGAGGGGCATGTAGGTTGACGCCTCAGCCATCCCCATCCCCATCGCCGCGCCGATGGCGATCAGCAGCACGAAGCGCACGACGCCGAGGCCGATACTGGCGATCCAGTACTCCGATCGCCGGAAGCGGCCGTCGAAGCTGAAAAGACCTTCGATCACGGGATGGGTTTTGCGAGCCATGAGTCGGAGGCTATCGACTCCACCCCAGGTCGCAAGCCTTATCCTTACGCGAACTCGACCAGCACCTCGTCCGCCGCCACCGGGTCGCCGCCCTTGGCGTTGACCGCCTTGACCACCCCGTCGCGCTCGGCGCGGATGATGTTCTGCATCTTCATGGCTTCGAGCACGCAGACGACCTCGCCCTCGCGGACCTGCTGGCCGGCCGTGACGTCCATCGAGACCACCAGGCCCGGCATCGGCGACAGCACCAGCTTGGAGGTGTCGGCCGCCTGCTTCTCGGGAAGCTTGTCGTGCAACTCAGCTGAGCGCGGGGTCAGGACCAGCACGCGCGTCTTGGCGGCGCGGTGGCGGATGGTGAAGCCCTCGGCGGCCGGCGCGGCCTGGACGGTGAAGGCCAGTCCGTTCAGCACGGCCTTGAACACCGGCTTGCCCGGGCGCCAGTCGATGTCGGTCAGGAACAGGGTCCGGCCCTCGTCGAGCAGTTCGACCGCCACTGCGCCGTCCTCGCCGCCGACCTTGACCCGGCGACGGGTGTCGCCGATCGCCACCACCCACTCGTCGCGCGCTTCGCCGATCAGGCCGGACTCGTAGCTGCGGGCCCGGGTCGCATAGACCCGCTGCATGGCCGCGCCCACGGCGGTCAGAATGTCCAGCTGCACAGCCGTCGGGGTCGTGCCGTTGAAGCCGTCGGGGAACTCGTCCTTGATGTAGCTGGTCGCCAGCGCGCCCGAGCGGAAGCGCTCTTCGTCCATCACGGCGGCCAGGAACGGGATGTTCTGGCCCAGGCCCTCGATGTGGAAATCTTCCAGCGCCCGGCCCATGCCATCGATGGCGGCCAGGCGGGTCGGCGCCCAGGTGCAAAGCTTGGAGATCATCGGATCGTAGAACATCGAGATCTCGTCGCCCTCGCGGACGCCGGCGTCGTTGCGGACCTTGTAGCCGTCTTTCTCGCCTTCGGCCGGCGGGTCGTAGCGCACGAGGCGGCCGATCGAGGGCAGGAACTTGCGGTACGGGTCCTCGGCGTAGATGCGGCTTTCGATGGCCCAGCCGTTGATCGAGAGGTCCGACTGGCCAAAGGCCATCTTCTCCCCGTAGGCCGAGCGGATCATCTGCTCGACCAAGTCCAGGCCGGTGATCAGTTCGGTGACCGGGTGTTCGACCTGCAGGCGGGTGTTCATTTCCAGGAAGAAGAAGCTCTTGTCCTGACCGGCGACGAACTCGACCGTGCCAGCTGAGTCATAGTTCACGGCCTTGGCCAGGGCGACGGCCTGGGCGCCCATGGCGTTGCGGGTGGCCTCGTCCAGCAGCGGGCTGGGGGCTTCCTCGATGACCTTCTGATTGCGGCGCTGGATCGAACACTCGCGCTCGAACAGGTGGACGACATTGCCGTGCTTGTCGCCCAGCACCTGGATCTCGATGTGGCGCGGGCTCTCGATGAACTTTTCGATGAAGATGCGGTCGTCGCCGAAGCTGGCCTTGGCCTCGGCGCGGACAGCCGGGAAGCCCTCCTCGACGTCCTTGCGGGTCCAGGCCACGCGGATGCCCTTGCCACCGCCGCCGGCCGACGCCTTGATCATCACCGGATAGCCGATCTCCTCGGAGATCTTCACGGCCTCGGCGGTGTCGGCGATCTCGCCGATATGGCCGGGCACGCAGGAGACGCCCGCGGCTTGAGCGAACTTCTTGCTCTCGATCTTGTCGCCCATGGCGCTGATGGCGCCGGGGTTGGGGCCGATGAAGACGATGCCCTCGTCGGCGCAGCGCTGGGCGAAGCCGGCGTTCTCGGACAAGAAGCCAAAGCCCGGATGCACGGCCTGCGCGCCCGTTTGCTTGCAGGCGGCGATGATCTTGTCGGCGACGAGGTAGGACTGATTGGCCGGCGAGGCGCCGATGTGTACGGTCTCGTCGGCCATCTCCACAGCGAGGCTGCCCGCATCGGCGTCGGAGTAGACGACCACCGTCTTGATCCCCAGACGACGGCAGGTCTTGATCACCCGGACTGCGATCTCGCCACGGTTGGCGATCAGGATCTTCGAGAACATCGGCAACTTCCGCCCGCAGTTTTTTGTGCTTTGCAGCATGGCCTATCAGGCCTCGCCGGGTTTGCAAGCTTGCCCTTACGGCGCTAAACCGGACCAAAGGCATGACACCGGTTACCGAACACGGGGTCCGAGATGGTCGCCATCGGGAGGAGACGGTCGTCATGAAGTCGATGTTCCTGGGCTCGGCCTGCGCCCTGGCCCTGGCCGGCGCCGCCAACGCCGCGCCGGCCGGTGATCCGGCGCTTCTCTTCCGGCTGTCGGGCGACAAGGGTCTGGTGGCCGACATCGCCGCCGGCGATCCCATTCCGAACTTCGCCGACAAGGTCACCCTGATCGAGGGCAGGAACGGCCAGGGCTTCCGCGCCGCCGATGACGGCGTCGTCTCGTGGAACGCCCCCGGCAATATCCAGGCCCAGCGGGGGACCCTCGCCTTCTTCTGGAAGTCCGGCTACCCGGTCGGCGTCGCGCCGTTCGTGATCTTCCGTGTCGGTTACGCCGACCATTCCAGCTGGGACATGGCGTTCCTGCGCATCGACTGGAACGGCCAGGGCTTCGACGCCTTCGTCACCGACAATGGCCTCTCGCGCACCCGCGTGTCGTTCAAGGTCGACAAGGCCCCCGCCCCCGACGCCTGGACGCATCTGGCCTTCACCTGGGACGAGACCACCGGCGTCCAGCTCTTTGTCGACGGCAAGCTGGCGGCGAAGAAGGAGGCCAAGGCCGTCTATGACGCAGGCCTCGACCAGTTCGGCGTCGCCGGTCGCGTGATCGCGCCGCACCAGGTGCAGAGCCGCTACAACTTCACGCGCGGCGGGGATCTGGACGAGTTGCGGGTCTATGACCGCCCGCTGGCCGCCAGCGCCATCGCCGCCCTGGCCCGCAACGAAACCCCGGCCATCGCCGCGCCCGTCGCCACGCTCGATGATCCCGCCGTCCGCGCCGCCTGGAAGCAGCGCTATGGCTGGACCAAGGCCGCGCCGCCGCTCCTGGCCGACGGGAAGACCACGATCCGCAAGGTCGAGATCGCCGACGCCAAGGACATCAAGCAGTGGATGTGGCGAGCCAATGACGGCATCTCGGAAACCACCTGGCCCGGCGTCTACAACCGCTCGCGCCTGCCCGGCCGCGACGACTATTTCCCGCTGCCGGACTGGAACGTCTATGTCGACGGCGGCAAGGCCCTGACGCTGGCCCTGCCCGACGAGCCGATCAACCGCATCGAGATCCAGGGCCCGGCCTATGGCGATCTCTCCTGGGCCGCCAAGGCGGGCGACAAGGGCGCCGGCGTGGCGAGCCGAGCCAAGGACCAACAGCGCAGCGTCGCGAGCCTGGACCAGCCGCTGAAGGGCGGCGTCCTGACCTTCACGAACGTCGCGCAGGAAACCCCGATCCAGGAGCTCTGGGCCTATAACGTCTTCGCCGGCGCCGAGCCGAAAGACGCGTTCAAGATGAGCTACACGATCCGGACCGAGGTGGCGCCGGACTATCTCAACCTGGCCGACCTGAACGCCTACATCGCGGGCCGCCATCCGATGGGCGAGCGCGCTACGGTCGTCGCCCTTCCCGAAGGCGCGCCGAACCGGCTGCGCCCTGCCGGCGACCTTACGGCCAAGGGCCTGCCGATCGTCCACGTGCTGATCCCGTCCGGCTTCGGCGATGCGCCGGCGGCCAAGCCGCTGGCTCGCAACTGGGCCTATGGCTGGGAGAACGCCCGCGACGGCCTGGACGGCGTCGCGCTCGACATCCCCGCCCTGCCCGGCGCGGCCGGGACGATCATCCCCCTGAACATCCAGGTGAAGGACCCGATCTGGCCGGGCCGCAACATGATCGACGTCAGCGTCTCGGTGAAGGCCGGCGAGGCCCGCACCGTGTGGCTGGACCTGCGCGACCGCATCCTGACCGCCGACAGCCTCTACCTGACCCTGGCCGCCGACAGCGCCGAGTTCGGTCCCAAGGCCCTGGACGGCGCCAAGATCCGTCTGGTGCTGAAAGACCGCGACCAGGCCAAGGTCGAGCACATCCAAGACCGCCTGAACCAGGTGAAGGACAACTGGGCCTTCCTGGTGGAGGAGCACACCACCTCCAAGCGCCAGGGCCTGTACCGCCGCCTCTACGCCGACATTTCCGACCTGCTGCGCGTCGATCCGGACAACAAGATCGGCCGCGAGTACTGGGGCGACATCACCTATGGCAGCCAGGGCTGGCCGGCGTTCGAGCAGCCCAAGCCAAGGGACGACACGCCGCTGTGGGCCTTCCGCCAGTTGGAAGACCTCAAGCAGGTCTCCAAGTTCATCACCTGGTGGATCGACGAGCGGCAGGCCGACTTCGGCGACTTCGGCGGCGGCCTGTCTGACGACAGCGACCTTCTGCAGCAATGGCCCGGCGTGGCCTTGATGGGCGTGCAGCCCGACAAGATCACCCACTCGCTGAACCGCCTGACCGACGCGGTCTACAAGAACGGCATGTTCACCGACGGCCTGTCGACCATCGCGACCGACGAACTCCACGCCTATGAGGAGGGCATCAACGCCAACGCCGAGGCGATGTACGTCAACTACGGCGATCCGCTGGCGGTCGAGCGCCTGTTCACGACGGTGAAGGCCTTGCCCCGCATCGTCGACCAGAACCCGGCCGGCCATGTGCACTTCAACACCAACTGGTACAGCGGCAAGATCTCGTATCGCGAGGGCCCGTGGGAGTGGCAGAAGCCCTATTCGTTCGGCGTCACCCATCCTTCGATCCTGATCGCCGACTACAATGGCGACGCCACGGCCAAGGCCACGGTGCTGGGTCTCGCCGACGGCTATCTGGCCCACGCCAAGCCCGATGGCTCCCTGCCCAACGAGATCAACTGGCGCAGCGACGCCGAGCGCGGCGGCACGGTGCTGCAGGGCTCGGGCGCGGATGGTCCGTTCCAGCTGTTCTGGTCGGCCTGGCGCCTCTCGGGCGATGCGAAATATCTGGCGCCCATCCACTGGCGGATCGGCAAGAACGGTCTGAAATCGCTGGCGGCGGTCAACGAGAACGCCCTCACCGCGCTGAACCTGGGCGCGCCCAACAAGGACGCCCTGGTCAAGGCCGCCGCCAAGGGCGGCGCGTTCGAGCGCTACGCGGCCTGGACCCTCACGGGCGACAAATCCCATCTGGAGGACCTCTACGCCGACGAGATCCAGTGGAACGCCCAGCATATGTACATGCACACCGAGGGCCACTGGTGGTCAGACCGCGTGGAGCTGCCGTCCGATTTCCTGCAACGCACCCGCCTGGGCGGCATCGCCAACAAGCGCGGCCAGATGAACCCGGGCCATACGGTGTCCTGGCGCTTCGACGGCGCTGACGGCACGGATGTGGCCCTGCTGGTCAAGGACGCGACCAGGAGCGGCTTCAAGGTCATCGCCTACAACACCACCGACAAGCCGGTGACGGCGACCATGACCGGCTGGAATGTCACGCCCGGCCAGTGGCGCCTGACCCAGGGTCTGGACGCCGATGGTGACGACGCGATCGACGGCGCCGGCGAAGCGCGCACGGTCGCCTTCGAGCGCAGCCTGGGGACCAGGATCGTCCTGCCCCCGCGCCAGACGACGATCCTCGACATGAGCCTGGCCAGGGCGGGCGATGATCCGGCTCAGCGCGCGGATCTGGGCGTGGGTCGCGGCGATGTCACGGTGAAAGGCGCTACGGTCACCGCCAGGGTTCACAGCCTGGGCGCCCAGGATACGGCCACCGCCCGGCTCGACCTGGTCGATCAAGCGGGCAAGGTGCTGAACACCGCCGCGATCCCGCCCCTGAAGGCGCCGCGCGACTTGCTGCCCAAGACCGCTTCGGTGAAGCTGAAGATCCCTGCGGGCGCAAAGGCTTCGGGCCTGCGGGTCCGCATCGTCTCCAGCCAGCCTCAGAACACCGCCCTGAACGACGAGGTCGTGCTGCCATGAACAAGACGCTTGCCCTGATCGCCGCCGCCCTGACCCTGTCCGGCGGATACGCCTTCGCCCAGACTGCGCCGGCGCCCGCTCCTGCCTATTCCAGCCGCGTGGTCACCCTGGCCGAGGCGAAATCGATCGTCGCCGCCGCCGAGGCCGAGGCGCGCAAGAACGGCTGGACCATGACCTTCGTCGTGGTCGAGTCCAACGGCCAGCCGGTGCTGCTCGAAAAGATGGACGGCACCCAGTACGGTTCCACCGAAGTGGCGATGAAGAAGGCCCAGACCGCCGCCAACTTCCGCCGCCCGACCCTGGTGTTCCAGGACGCCGTGAAGAGCGGCACGCTGAACGCGATCTTCACCGGCGCCATGGCCGTGGAAGGCGGCGAGCTGCTGCTGGCCGACGGCAAGATCGTCGGCGCCATCGGCGTCTCGGGCGGCACGTCGGCCCAGGACGGCGTGGTGGCGCGCGCGGGTCAGGCGGCGATCAAGTAGAACCTTCCGCCAAATCAATCACCTCTGTGTCATCCCGGCCGTAGCGCGCAGCGCGGAGAGCCGGGACCCAGGGGGTGTCGAAACGCGGTGCGCGCGGCCCCTGGGTCCCGGATCGCCTCTACGAGGCGTCCGGGATGACAAGTGTTTCGGTCTTGTGGGAATGGCGCTGAGGTAACCCCTAAGCCGAAAACTCCCGCGCGAACATCGCCTCGTATTCCGCGATCAGCGCTTCCTGTTCGGGCGCCACCAGCCGCGCCACGGCCGCCGCGAAGGTCACCGGCGCCAGGCCCGAGGCGCTGACCAGCTTGCCGTCGGTCACCGCCTTCGGCGTATCGACATAGTGCTCGGCGCCCGCATAGCCTGGGACCACGCCCTCCAGCCAGTCCTTGCCGTTCGAGGTGTGCTGGCGGCCGGCGAACAGGCCGGCCCGCGCCAGGGCCGTGGTGCCGGCGCAGATGCCCGCCACCGGCTTGCCGTCGGCCAGGGCCTGGCGGATCAGCGCGCTGATCGCCGGATCTTCGCCCTCGCTCCAGGCATCGCTGCCGATCAGCAGGAAGACGTCGGCGTCGCTCAGCACCGGGTCGTCGAACCGATAGTCGGCCGCCGCCAGCACGCCGCCGATCGAGGTTTCCGGATCGCCGGTCGGGGTGGCGATCTCGATCTGCACCTTCAGGTGCTCGCGCAGCAGGGCCAGCACCGCGCCGGCTTCCCAATCGGCCCAGCCCGGCTGCAGAAAGGCGACGGCGACGGTCATGCGGGGCTCCTAGTGCTACCGAAAAGACGCTCAAGCGCTTACACTGGCCTTCATGACAGACGCAGCCACCCTTTCAACCGCCGGCTTTGACCTGACCCCGCCGACCGAGGCCGAACGCGAACGCCTGGAGGCCGATCTGACGGCCGAGGAGGCTCGCGTCCTGCTGCGCCACGGCACCGAGGCGCCGTTCTGCGGCGGCCTGCTGGGCGAAAAGAGCCCCGGCGTCTATGGCTGCCGCCTCTGCGGCCTGCCGCTGTTCAAGCACGAGACCAAGTTCGAGAGCGGCACCGGCTGGCCCAGCTTCTACGCGCCGTTCGCCGAGGACCACGTGGTCGGCGTGCGCGACACCTCCTACGGCATGGTCCGCATCGAGACCCGCTGCGCCCGCTGCGACAGCCACCAGGGCCATGTCTTCCCCGACGGCCCAGCGCCGACGCGGCTGCGCTACTGCATCAACTCGGTGTCGCTGCAGTTCGTGAAGGTGGGCGCTCCCCTGCCCGATCCGCTGCATCGGGGCGACAAGATCACCTGACCCAAAGGGAAGTTTGACGGCGAGCCTCTTTCGACATCCCCTCTGCCAAAAGCTCGATGATGAGCGACAGCGGAGGGAACATGTCCAAAGCGGCTTCAGCGCCCCTGGCCCTGCTGGGCGCGGCGGGATCGCCCTATACCCGCAAGATGCTGGCGCTGCTGCGCTTTCGGCGCATCCCGCACGCCATCCACTGGGGCAGCCACCGCAACCCGCCGCCGGGCCTGCCCGCGCCGAAGGTCAAGCTGCTGCCCACCTTCTATTTCCCCACCGCCGACGGCTTCGAGGCGGTGACCGACTCCACGCCGATCATCCGCCGCCTGGAGCGCGAGCACGCCGGCCGCTCGGTGATCCCGGACGATCCGGTCGTGGCCTTCCTCAACGACCTGATCGAGGACTATGCCGACGAGTGGCTGACCAAGGCCATGTTCCATTTCCGCTGGGCGCACGCGGCCGACATCGAGAACGCCGGGCCGATGCTGATCTACTGGCACGACCCCACCCTGCCCGCCGCCATGGCCGAAGTGGCGGCGCGCGAGATCTCCAGGCGCCAGATCGACCGCCTCTATGTGGTGGGCTCCAACCCGATCACCGCCGCGACAATCGAGGCCAGCTACGCCCGCTTCGTCGAGGTGCTGGACGGCCTGATCGAGCGGCAAGGCTATGTGTTGGGCGCGCGCCCCTCGGCGGCGGACTTCGCCATCCAGGGCCAGCTGTCGCAACTGGCGATCATCGAACCGACCTCGGCGGCCATCACCGTCCAGCGCTCGCGCCGGGTCCGCGCCTGGCTGGACCGCGTCGAGGACCTGTCAGGCCTGGAGCCCGACGCGGCTCACTGGGCTTCGCGGGCGGACCTCACAGACATTCTGCGGCCGCTTCTGACCGAGATCGGCCGGGTCTATGCGCCGTTCCTGCTGGCCAACGCCAAGGCCGCGACGAACGGGGCCGAGACGGTCGAGGCGGAGATCGACGGCCGCCCCTGGACCCAGCCGACCTTTCCCTATCAGGCCAAGTGCCTGATGGCGCTGCGGCAGGCCTACGGGGCGCTGTCTGCCGCTGACCGCGCGGCGGCGGACGCTGTGTTGGCGGAGACGGGGTGCGAGGCGTTGTTTGGGGCGGGGTGACCGGGTAGCTAACAGCTTTCCTTAAATCCTACTCAATTGATATGAATTGAGCGCAGACCCCGCCCCGCCTTAGAGATCGCGCATCAGCGCTCAACCTCCGGCGGACCACCATGCCCCTCCCCAACCGAGACGCCACGCCGCCGATCCTGATCGTGCCGGGCCTCTACAATTCGGGTCCCGACCACTGGCAAACGCACTGGGAGCGAGCCTTGCCCAACGCCGAGCGCGTCGAGCAACAGGACTGGGAGCGCCCTCTGCTGGGCGACTGGACCATCAGCCTGGCCGAGGCCGTGCGCCGGCGGCCCGGCGCGATCCTGGTGGCGCACAGCCTGGGCTGCGCGCTGGTGGCCCACTTCGCCCAGGTGACGGGCGGACGCGGCGTCGCCGGGGCCATGCTGGTCGCGCCGGCCGACGTCAATCGCGAGGGGCCGGCCGGCCGCCTGCTGGTGGGTTTCTCGCCGATCCCGCGCCAGCGCCTGCCCTTCCCCAGCCTGGTGGTCGCCAGTCGCAACGATCCCTATGTGGAGATCGACCGCGCCGAGGCCTTCGCCCGCGGCTGGGGCTCGCGGTTCGTCGACCTGGGCCGGGCGGGCCACATCAATGTCGACTCCGGGCACGGCGCCTGGCCAAAAGGGCGAGCGCTTCTGAAGAGCCTGATCCGCGACATCGAAGCCGCCGACGCGCCTAGACGCTCGCGCGCAGCAGGGCCTCTGGCGTCAGGGCCCGTGGCGTAAAGCGCGCCTCGCGGATCGCGCCCTTGAAGTAGTCGACCTTGTTCATCCGCGCCCCGACCGAGGATCGCCCCTGCCCCTGCGGCTTGAAGGCGATGTCGGCCTCGCCCTGCAGCTGGCCGTCGACAAAGGCGCGATAGGTCTTGCCGTCATAGCTCTGGGCCACCCAGTACCACTTGCCGACCGGGAACAGCTTGTCCTGGAACAGCAGGGTGTGCTTGTAGCCCGGCCCGGTGGTGAAGGTGTCCAGGGCCCAGGCCTGGCCGGTCACGCGGATCTCGAACAGCATGCGGGTGACCGACGGCGGCGCGCCGGGCGTGGGGTCTTCCTCGTTCAGGTGGAACCAGCGCTGGGCGAACACCCCGCCGTCGGGGCGGAACAGCGCCTCGAAGGTGAACTGGCCCATGCCGGCCAGCGGGTGGCGGTCGATCAGCAGCCGGTCGTCCACCCCGTCGAACTGCACCGCCTTGCCATAGGGACTGTCGATCAGCCGGGGATCGCCCTCGACCGTGGTCCTGGCGCCGCCGATGTCGCTGAGGCGATCAAAGGTCCAACGCGTCTGGTCCGGCGCGTCCTTCGGCGGCTTGGGCCGGCGGCCCATGGCCAAGACCCCGCTCCCGCCCGACAGCGCGCCCAGCCCGCCCAGCACGGCGCGACGGCCGACAGCGCGCAAATCCGCGCGGGCGCTGTTGGATGTGGTCATGACGTCTCCTCCCGGGGGCGCTTGATGACACCGGTATCAGCACTGATGCTGGAGCGAGGCCCGGGCTTTTTCAAGCCGAAACCGGGTTCGTCCGTCTGGAAGAGAAAGGAGTTGGTGCGGGCGGTCGGGGTCGAACCGACACTCCTTTCGGAACCGGATTTTGAGTCCGGCGCGTCTACCAGTTTCACCACGCCCGCATGTCTTCGCGCTCGCGAAGGGTGGTCTTCCTAGCAGGCGTTCGCGGCGAATTCCAGAGGCGCGATGGACGGTTTAGCATCGTTCCACACGGAGATTCCCGATGCCCAAGCCCGGCCCTCGCAACCTGATCACCGACGTGCCCGGCCTGAAGGTGGGCTGTGTCGAGGACGAGGCCGTCCGCACCGGCGTGACGGTGGTGCTGTGCCCCGAGGCCTGGACCGCCGCCGTCGATGTGCGCGGGGGCGGGCCCGCCGTCCGCGAGACCGACACCCTGCGGCCCGAGAACAGCTTCTCCAAGGCCCACGCAATCTGCTTTTCGGGCGGATCGGTGTTCGGCCTCGGCGCGGCCGACGGGGTGGCCTCAGCCCTGTCGAACCGTGACGTTGGTTTGCGGATCACCGCCGGCACGCCCGCCATTCCAATCGTGCCCGCCGCCTGCCTGCACGACCTCTCGAATGGCGGCGACAAGGCCTGGGGCCTGACCCCGCCCTATCGCGCCCTGGGCATGAAGGCGGTCGAGGCGGCCGGCGAAGACTTTCCGTTGGGCCCCGTCGGCGCGGGGCGCGGGGCGATGGCGGGCCTGCGACCGGGCGGGCTGGGCTCGGCCTCGCTCGACCTGGGCGACGGGCTGATCGTGGCGGCCCTGGTGGCGGCCAATCCCGTGGGCTCGGCCTACATGGCCGATGGCGAGACCTTCTGGGCCTGGCCGTTCGAGATCGATGGCGAGTTCGGCGGTCGCCGCCCCGGGGACATGCCGCCGGCGGTCGAGCCCCTTCCCGACGATTCGAAGCTGGGCGCGCGCCTTGCGGCCGGCGCCAACACCACCCTGGCCCTGGTGGCCACGACGGCCGACCTGTCGACCGCCGAGGCCCAGCGGATGGCGATGATGGCCCATGACGGCATGGCGCGGGCGGTGCGGCCCTGCCACACGCCCTTCGACGGCGATGTCGTCTTCGCCCTGGCGTCCGGCGCCAGGCCGCTGGGCGACGATCCCATGCGCAGCGTGCTGCGGACCCGGATCGGCTCGGCGGCGGCCGACTGCCTGGCGCGCGCGATGGCGCGGGCGGTCTATGAGAGCAACAAGGGCCGCTAGAGCCCTTTAGCTTTAGATGGAATCATCTAAAGCGTTTGAAAGGGCTCTAAGTGTTTGACTTTAGAGCCTGTTTATCTGGTTTAGATGGTTCCATCTAAACCAGACAGGCTCTAAGGCCTAGGGCGGCGAGATGGTCTCGCCGCCGGCCAGCTGGATGGCGGCGGTTTCCAGATGGTCGAGCAGGCGCTTGAACGTCGCCACCTCGCTAGGGGCCAGACCCGCCAGCAGCGTCGCCTCGTAGGCCAGAGCCAGCGGCGCGATCTCGGCGAACAGACGACGACCCGCTGCGGTGAGTTCCAGCGTGTGCGACCGCCGATCCGAACGCACCGTGGTGCGGGCCACCAGCCTGCGGACGACCAGTTCCTGGGCGGCGCGACTGACGCGAACCTTGTCCATCGCCGTGCGCGTGACGGCCGTATGCTGGGTCAGCGGCCCCTCAGCCAGCACCGACATCAGCCGCCACTGCGGGATGGTCAGACCGAAACGATCTTCGTAGGCGCGGGCGATCAGACGGCTGACCGCCGCCGACGCCGTCGCCAGACGGTAGGGCACGTAGTCCGAGAGACTGACATTGGCTTCGGGCGCCTCGGGCGCGCCAGACGTGATCGGAGAGACCGTTGCGGTCATGTCCCTACCCCTCGCCCTCCCAGGCGCGGCCGCCTTCGGAAGGAGCGACCTTTCGCTTGATCCGTTAAGCCCGATCGCCGCCCTGATGGGGACGCCGCCAGTGCTGTCTGTTTGGGCTTCGGCGCCGCTGGAGCTCAATGCTCGTCACGGTTTAAGCCGAAGATGCCTCATGATCGCACGTCACTTGAGCAGAGAATAGTCATCTCGCCTTCCTGAACGGCGATCCGTCAGTGATGGGCGGCGGCGGCGTGCTTGTCCTTGGGCGGCTCGGGGGTCGTCAGCAGCGCCTGCTGGCAGGCGCGCAGTTCGTCGAGGCACGTCTTGCGATTCCAGAAGTCGGAGAACTCGGCGACCGCCAGGCGGAGCAGCTGGATGTGCTCCTTGTACTCCAGCGGCTTGGGCCCCTCGTCGTGAGGGTCGTGCTCGCCATGGTCGGGCTTGGTGTCGGTCAGCAGCACGGTCTGCGAGCCGACGATCGTCACATTGCGGCTCAAGACCTCGACTCCGGCCTTGGCGGGCGTGGCCTTCGGATCGTCGTGGTGACCGCCGCCGGCGTGATCGTGATCCTTGTCGTGCCCCTTGTGGTCATGGCCCTTGCCGTGACCGTGCTTGTCGCCCTTGCCGTGATCGTCCTTCTTGTCCTCGGGACGCTCGCCCTTCATGGCCTTGTTGAGCAGTTCGAAGGTCTTGCCGCAGGGACCGCCGAACGCCAGCACCGGGCCGATTCGCAGCTTCACCTCGTCGATCAGGTCTTGGGTCTTGGTGACCAGCTCGCCCGAATGGGCGCTGCTGGCGGCCACGCACTTGGCCTTGATGGTCTCGTGGATGATCTTGGGGGTCTCGGCGTGCTTGTCGCCCTTGTCGCCCCGCCCCGTCAGGCGGCCGGCGAAGAAGGCCAGGCCGATGATCGCCAGGCCGGCGAGCACAAGAAGGAAGACCAGCGTCGGATCGAAGACCGGCACAGGTTGATCCACCGGAAATTCTGACTGGTACACCCGACTTCTCCGCCCCACGCGACGCGCCATTTGATGACGCACGATATGGTTAACGCAACAGCGTTACGGATGCACGGCCAAGGTGCTTACAAGGGGCGAGAAATAACGGCGGAAACCCGCGCGCCGTGCTCGTAACGCGACGGGCCGCCATAGACTGCGACCTCACAGAGGATGTCGCCGCCCTCGCCTGCGGCCCAGATATAGCTGCGCTCGACCTCGACATGGCGGCCGGCGGGCGAGATGCCCTCGAAGGTGTCGCCCCAGGGAATCACGCCCTTCAGGTCCTGCCAGCGCAGCGTCATGGCGCGCGAGAGCTCGTCGCGCGCCATCGCTTCAAGGTCGGGGTCGGAGGTCGACAGAACCTCAGCCCTCGGCCGAGTCGCGGAAATAGGCCTCGACCTCGCCCTGCAGTTTGATCGTCATCGGATTGCCCTTGCGATCCAGGGTCTTGCCGGCCGCGACCCGCACCCACTTCTCGCTGATGCAGTATTCCTCGACATTGGTCTTCTCGACGCCCTTGAAGCGGATGCCGATGCCGCGCTCCAGCAGATCGGCGTTGTAATAGGGGCTGTCCGGATTGACGGAGAGGCGGTCGGGGGGCGTGTCGCTCATGGTCTTCAGCTTTCGGTGCGGGCCGCGCGGCCCCTGTCTTGGCCGGGGGTGATAGCCACGAAACGCGCAGAATCCAAATCCGGAAGACGAGGAGCCCTCCCCCGACGAAGGGCTCCTGCGCCGCTTCAGGTCGTCTGGTCGCTCTTGATCGGATCGGCGGCCGAGACCGCGCCGTCATTGTTGGTGTCGTGGGTCACGAACATCCGCCAGCCGGAATAGTCGAACTCGGCCTTGGTGATTCCGCCGCTCTTGTCGCTGTCGAGCACGCCGAAGCGGACATCGGTCTGCCGCATCTGGCGCATGCGTTCCTCGGCCTTCTTTTCAGGCGTCATGTCCGAAGCCGTCAGCTTGGCCTCCAGCCGCGCCTTGAACTCGGCGACGTACTCAGCTTGCGACAGCGCGCCGCTGTTGTCCGTATCGGTCTTGGCGAACTGGATGGCGCGGGTGGCGGCGTATTCGTCCTTGGTGACGACGCCGTCGCCGTTCTGGTCCTGCTCCTTGATGAAGATGTCACGAGCGTGCGAGGCGGCGTGGGCCGCGCCGGCGATCAAGGACACAGCCACGGCGGCGGTCAGGAGAGTGCGGGTCTTCATGACGGGTCTTTCGCTCAACGGAGGGATTCGAAGGTCAGGGCGTAGGTGAAGCTCTGGCCCGGCTGGCCGGGGGCCGGTGCGGCGACGCGGTAGCGCGACTGGATCTGGTAGACGCCCGACCGATCGACCCGGACGGCGAAGCGGCCGTTGGCGTCGCTCTTCAGCGTCTTGGGCGCCGCCTTGGTGTCGGCGTAGCGGTCGTCAGCGCCGTGCAGGGTGATAGGCAGGTTCGCCACGGGCTTGCCGTCGAACAGCACCTCGAACACGGCGTCCTGGCCGGTGACGATCTTGCTGGGATGGGTCACGGCCCGGAACTCCAGACCCTTGCCGTGCGGCGCCAAGGCCGCATCGCTGGGCGCGCCGCGCGTCACATAGACGTCGGCCAGGGTCAGGCTCTGCATGTCGATGGCGTCGGCCGGCGCCTTGGAGCCTTCGAAGAACTCCCACTCGCCCTTGACCAGAGCCGCCTTGGCCACGCGGCCGGCGCGCAGACCGGTGGTGATCCTATAGGTGCCGGGCTTCTCGGTCGCGGCTTCAACCAGAGCCAGTTCGCGTGTGTAGACCGGAACCAGGACCGTGCGGACGCCGTCCGGCCCGATCACGGCGTAGCCGTCGGACTTCATCGCCACCTCGGGCGTGAAGAAGCTCTCGGTGAAGGCCCCCTGCACCGTGACGACCTTGCGGTCGGACGCATCGAACACGGTCGGCAACAAATAGGGCGAATGGGCCTGGGCGGCGGGCCCGAGCACGGCGAGCAGGAGCGCGCCGCCTGTCAGGCCGGCGCGAAACGAACGGATCATTGGACAAACCCCAAGCGCCGCATCGGCTGCGGCGGCTCCGCTTTATTGCGATTGATTCTGAGAATCAATCTTAATTAGCTTGACCAAGCCCCTCGCCGGCCTTAGGCCCCTCGACGCCAGTTGCGAGCCATTCGCATGTTTTAGTGTTTAGAGGGGATCTCGATGTCGCGCCTGAAACTCGCCGCCGTCGCCGCCGCTTCCACCGCCGTTCTGATGGCCACGGCCGCCCGCGCCGACGCCGTCAAACCCGAGGCTGACGCCGTCGAGGTCGACAAGGTCACCGTCACCGCCACGCGCTCGGAGAAGGCCCTGTCCAAGGCGCCGGCCAGCGTCACCGTGATCTCCGGCCAAGAGATCGAGGACGGCCTGATCAAGGATATCAAGGACCTGGTCCGCGACGAGCCTGGCGTTTCGGTGCGCAGCGCCCCTGCCCGCTTCACCGCCGCCGGCGCCTCGACGGGCCGCGATGGAAACGCGGGCTTCAACATCCGGGGCCTGGAAGGCAACCGCGTGCTGATCGTCGTGGACGGCGTGCGCGTTCCCGACAGCTTCGCCTTCGGCGCCCAGTCGGTGGGTCGTGGCGATCACGTCGATCTCGATACGCTGAAGTCCGTAGAGATCGTCCGAGGCCCCGCCTCGGCGCTCTATGGCTCCGACGGCCTGGCCGGCTCGGTCAGCTTTATCACCAAGGACCCGTCCGACATCGTCAAGGCCGGCGAGACGTTCGCGGGCCGGGCGCGCATCGGCTACGCCTCAGCCGATCAGAGCTGGACCGAGAGCGTGCTGCTGGCCGGCCAGTCCGGCCGCTGGCAAGGCCTGCTGACCTATACCCGCCGCGACGGCGAGGGCCAGAAGACGGCCGGGACCAACAACGCCGCCAACACCGACCGCACGACCGCCAACCCCGAGGACAACCAGTCCAACGCCATCCTGGCCAAGCTGATCTACAGCCCCAATGACAACAACCGCATCCGCCTGACGGTCGACCACCTGGATCGCGACGTCGACTGGACGGTGCTGTCGGCGATCGCCAAGCCGCCTCTGGCCGCGACCAGCGTCATCGGCATGACCGCATTCGACAAGGTCAAGCGCGACCGGGTCACCGTCGACCACCGCTTCGACGGCGGCCAGGGCCTGATCGACACCGCGCAAACCACGCTTTACTGGCAAAAGAGTACGACGCGTCAGTTCTCGGCCGAGGACCGCAACACCGCCGCTGACCGCACGCGCGACGCCACCTTCAACAATCGGGTGTTCGGCGGCAGCGTCGAACTCCACAGCCGCTTTGACCAGGGCGCGGTGACGCATGACGTGGTCTGGGGCGGCGACGCGTCGATCACGCGCCAGAGCGGCACGCGCGACGGCACGGTGCCGCCCGTCGGCGAGTCGTTCCCGGCCAAGGCCTTCCCGACCACCGACTTCACCCTGGGCGGGCTCTACGTTCAGGACGAGATCAAGGTCGGTCGCCTGACGCTCTATCCGGCGCTGCGCTTCGACTACTACAAGCTCGATCCCAAGGCCGACCCGCTGTTCCACGCCTCGGCCGCCGGCCAGAGCGACTCGCACCTGTCGCCCAAGCTGGGCCTTGTGTGGGAAGCCAGCGACGTCGTCACCGTGTTCGCCAACGCCGCGACGGGCTTCAAGGCCCCGTCGCCCTCGCAGGTGAACACCGGCTTCTCCAATCCGGTCTCGAACTACCAATCGATCTCGAACCCTGACCTCAAGCCGGAAACCAGCCGCACGCTGGAGGCCGGCCTGCGGCTGGCGCAGGGACGCTGGCGAGCCTCGGTGGCCGGCTTCACCGGCGAGTATGACGACTTCATCGAGCAGGTTCAGGTCGGCGGGAACTTCACCGCCGCCAGCCCGGCCGTCTACCAGTATGTGAACCTGTCGGGCGTGACGATCAGCGGCGCGGAAGCCAAGGGCAGCGTTGATCTGGGCGGCGGCTTCACCGCCCGCGCGGGGGTCGCCTACGCCAAGGGCTCGTCGAAGGCGAACGGCGTCACCACGCCCCTGGTCTCGATCGATCCGGTCAAGATCACGGGCGGTGTGGCCTATCGCGCACCGTCGGGACGTTTCGGCGGCGATCTCGCCGTCATTCACGCCGACCGCAAATCGGCCAGCCGCGCGGGCGTCACCTGTGCCGGCGGTTGCTTCATCCCGGCGGCCTTCACCGTCGCCGACGCCACGGCCTGGTGGGCTGTGACCGACACCGTCACCTTGCGCGCAGGCGTCTTCAACCTGACGGACGAGAAATACTGGTGGTGGAGCGACGTCCGCGGCCTGTCGAACACCTCGACGGTCAAGGACGCCTACAGCCAGCCTGGCCGGAACTACAGCGTGTCCTTGGCGCTGAAATTCTGATCAGGCGGAGCGGCGCGCGCGGGCGGGAAGCCGCGCGCGCCGACATCCTTGCGGACAAGCGCCTCGGCCCCTGCTAGCAAGGCGCGGTCACGACATCGGAGTTCGCATGCTGCGTCGCCTTTACGACTGGGTCATGGGCCTGGCCGCCTCCCGTCACGCCTCCAAGAGCCTCTTCGCCGTCTCGTTCGCCGAGAGCTCGTTCTTTCCCATCCCGCCGGATGTGATGCTGGCGCCGATGTGCTTGGCCAAGCCCGAGAAGGCTTGGCACTACGCCACGCTGTGCACGCTGGCTTCTGTTCTGGGCGGCGTACTCGGCTATGCGATCGGCTTCTTCCTGCAGGACCTCGGCATCTGGATGATGAAGGTCACCGGCCACGCCGGCGGGCTGGAAGAATTCCAATGCTGGTATGGCAAGTACGGCGTCTGGGTGATCCTGGCCAAGGGCCTGACGCCGATCCCCTACAAGCTGGTGACGGTCGCCTCGGGCCTGGCGGCCTTCAGCTTCCCGATGTTCATCATCGCCTCGGTCATCACGCGCGGCGCCCGATTCTTCCTGGTGGCCTTCGTGGTCAAGAAGTTCGGCCCGGCCCTGCTGCCGGTGATCGAGCGACGCTTGGCTCTTTTCGCCGGAATTTTCATCGCGCTCCTTGTCATTGGCCTCGCCGCCAGCCACCTCCTGGGCGGAAGTGGAGACGCCGGAGCCTGCGTGGCATGACGAACGACGACCCGAAGGTCGAGAAGGCTGGTCCGGCCGGCGAGCTTGAGCCGCAGGCCACGCCCGTGCGCGGCCCGGCGCCGGTCGAGGCGCCCGCGCCGTCGATCGTGGACCGTGCTGTCGACGTCGTGACCCGGCACTGGCCGCTGATGGCGCTGCTGTCGAGCGCGCTGTTGCTGGCCATCGCCCACGCCTTCGAGAAGTTCGGCGGCCTTGCGCCCTGTCACCTGTGCCTGAAGCAACGCGAAGTCTATTGGGTCGCCGGGACGGTCGGTCTGGTCGGACTGGTCCTGCAGCGCACGCCGCTTTGGCCGCGTCTGCGTATGCCCGCTCTTTTGCTGCTGGGCGCGATCTTCCTCTACGGCGCGGGCCTGGCGGCCTATCACGCCGGCGCCGAGTGGAAGTGGTGGCCGGGTCCCAAGACCTGCTCGGGCGGCGACGCTGCGGCGGCTTCAAACCTCGAGGCGATGCTGAAGGGCACGGCCGACATCAAGCCCCCGGCCTGCGACAAGGCCGCCTGGGTGTTCCTGGGCCTGTCCATGGCCGGCTGGAACGTGCTGATCTCGCTGAAGCTGGCCGCTTGGTCCGTCCTGGCGGCGTTCCGCAAGTCGGAGACCCCCGCATGAGCCGCGCTGTCCCTCCGCGTCCTGGCGCGGCCGCGTCAAAGGCGCGTCTGGCCGAGATCCTGCGCGTCGACCAAGCCGGCGAGCTGGCGGCCGTTCACATCTATCGCGGCCAGGCGGCGGTCATGCGCGCCGCCCCAGGTCGTGAACGCATCGCCGACCAACTGCGCGAGATGGAAGGGCACGAGCAGGTCCACCTGACCCGCTTCAATGAACTGCTGACCGAGCGCGGCGTGCGTCCGACCCTGATGTCGCCGATCTGGCGCGCGGCCGCCTTCGCCCTGGGCGCAGGCACCGCCTTGCTGGGCGACAAGGCCGCCCATGCCTGCACCGAGGCCGTCGAGACGGTGATCGAAAAGCACTATGCCGGCCAGATCGAGGAACTGAAGGATCGCGACCCCGCGCTGGCCGCCGAACTCAGCCAATTCCGCGACGACGAACTGGCCCACCGCGACCTCGCGGTCGAGGAAGGCGCGCACGAGGCGACGGCCTATCCGCTTCTGACGGCGGTGATCCAGGCGGGCTGCCGGGCGGCGATCAAGATCAGCGAGAAGATCTGACGCGCCCCGCGCGCGTTTCGACTCCATTTTCCTGGCCGGATGCTTGGCGTCTCGGGCGCGCGCGCCTACCGATACCCCCTGATCGTCCGGGTTGGGGAGTCGTTCATTGTCGCGCCGTATCCGCGTTCTCGCCGCCTGCGCGGCTTCCGCCTTGGCGCTCGTCGCCACCGAAGCTTCTGCGCAGAGCCTCAAGACCAGCCCGCTCAGCCTCGAGACCGGCGGCGCCATGCCCGTCGAGCAACAGGCGCTGGCGTTCGATCACGCCGATCTGAAGCTGAAGATCCTACCTGAGAAGAAGACCATCGAAGGCGAGGCCACCCTCACCTTCACGGCCCGATCCAGGCTCGACAAGCTGATGGTCGACTTCGACCGTGTCTTCACAATCCGTAGACTGACAATCGACGGAAAGGCGCTCAAGCCGGGCGCCTGGAGCAACCCTGAGGGCCGGCTCACTGTCACCCTGCCCCGGAAGGTGGCCAAGGGTCGGTCGGTGACCCTGGCGATCACCTATGACGGCGTTCCCCACGAGGCCAAGCGCGCGCCCTGGGACGGCGGCTTTGTCTGGAGCAAGACCGAGACCGGCGAGCCGTGGATCGCCACGGCGGTGCAGGGCGACGGCTGCGACCTCTTCTGGCCCTGCATCGACTATCCGACCGGCGAGCCCAAGCTGATTGATCTGCACATCACCGTGCCCGCTCCACTGGTGGCTCCCGCCAACGGCGCCTTCAAGGGCATGACCGAGCAGGACGGCTGGCGCACCTATCACTGGCGGGCGCGCAACCCCAACACCTACGCGATCGCGCTGACCGTCGGCCCCTACGAGGAGCTGACCGGCGTCTACAAGAGCCGGTTCGGCGACAGCATTCCCATGTCGTACTGGCACCTGAAGGGCCGCGCCGAGAAGGCCAAGGGCCTGTTCGCCGAGTTCACGCCGATGGTCGACTTCTTCGAGCAGATGATCGGCTCCTACCCGTTCCGGGACGAGAAGATCGGCGTCGTCGAGACCCCGCACCTGGGCATGGAGCACCAGACGATCAACGCCTATGGCAACGAGTACCGGCTCGACGGCTATGGCTTTGACTGGCTGCTGCAGCACGAGTTCGCGCACGAGTGGTTCGGCAACCAACTCACCAACGCCGACAACGACGACATGTGGCTGCACGAGGGGTTCGGCACCTACATGCAACCGCTCTACTCGCAGTGGCTGCATGGCGACATGGAGTATATGAGCCGGCTGAACACCCAGCGCCTGGCCGTGCGCAACAAGTTCCCGATCGTCTCGGGCCGTCCGCTCAAGGAGGACGCCGTCTACAACGGCGATCGCGGGCCGGGGAACGACATCTACTACAAGGCCTCGAATGTCCTTCACACGCTGCGCACGCTGATCGGCGACGAAGCGTTCTTCAGGATCACGCGGATCGCCGTCTATGGCCGCGATGATCCAAAGCCCGGAAACTTCAAGCCGCGCCACCTGGGCACGAAAGACTTCGTGAAGATCGTCAATCAGGTGACCGGCAAGGACTATGGCTGGTTCTTCGACGTCTATCTCTACGACGCCGCAGCCCCCGAACTGGCCGAGACCCGCGACGGCGTCGATCTGGTGCTGACGTGGAAGACCGCCGGCGACAAGCCCTTCCCGATGCCGGTGGAGGTGAAGGTCGGCGATCGGATCGTCACGCTCGCCATGGCGGGCGGAACAGGCCGGGTGACCGTGGGCGACGCCACGCCGGTGATCATCGATCCGGCGTCCAAGGTCCTGCGGCGACAGCCCTATGTCGAGGCCTATCAGGCCTGGAGAGCCGCCGCCGACAAGGCGGCCGCCGAGGCCCGCAAGAAGGCCGCAGAGGAGAAGGCGGCGGCGGAGAAGAAGTAGTCTTCAGCGCAGGCGGACGGGTCTGGTGATCTCTCGCTAACCCTGTCGCTTTACCGAATGGCGCGATCTTTCCCCTAGGGTCAGCTCGCCCCGAGGAGATCGCGTTCTTGCTTAAGCCCACCCACTTCGTCGTCGCCGCCCGCGTCACGCTGGTGCTGGGCGGCCTTGCGGTCGCGGTGCTGGCGCTGGGCCCGTTCCAGGGCGCCGAGCGGATCGTTGGCCTCAACGACAAGGCGGCGCACGCGATCGCGTTCGGGGGCCTCTTGGCCGTGTCCTTCCTGGCGTTTCCGCGCATGCGCCGCAACGACCTGGCGATCGCCGCCTTGGTGCTGGGCGCCGGGGTCGAGGTGGCCCAGCTGTTCGGCGGCCGTAGCGCGAGCCTTCTCGATTGGCTGGCGGACGCGGCCGGCGTTCTGACGATCTACGGCGCCAGCATGATCGAGACCGTCCGCAAGATGGCCCGCGAACAGGGCGACATGACCTTCGCCGAGATCGCGGCGACGGACCGTCGGCGGGCGCGTCGCCGCGCGCCGGCCGTGTTCACGCCCCTCGTCGAGACGCCACAGACCGAGCACGCCCCGCCGCTCAGCTTCGCTCAGCGCGCCGCGCGCCGGTTTCCGGTCAGCTAGAGGGCTGATCGTACCCCGGCCAGGCGATCAGGCCTCCAGCTCGATGTCCCAGTAAAGATAGTCCAGCCAGCTGACGTGCAAACGGCCGGGCGGGAACCGCCGGCCGCGTTCCTGCAACTCGTACATAGACGGCCGACGCGCGGTGTGGAACGGCTGCATGCCGGCCTCGCGCGGCGTGCGCCCGCCCTTGCTGAGATTGCAGGGTGCGCAGGCGGTGACGATGTTCTCCCAGGTGGTGCGGCCACCGCGTGATCGCGGGATCACGTGGTCGAACGTCAGATCCTCCGGCGAGCCGCAATACTGGCAGCTGAAGCTGTCGCGCAGGAACAGGTTGAAGCGCGTGAAGGCCGGCGGGCGCTCCTGCGGCACGTACTGCTTCAGCGCCACCACGCTGGGCAGCCGCATCTCGCAGGACGGCGAGTGGATGACCTGGTCGTAGCTGGCCACGACATCAACGCGGTCGAGGAACACCGCCTTGATCACCTCCTGCCAGGGCCAGAGGGACAGCGGATAATAGCTCAACGGCCTGAAGTCGGCGTTCAAGACCAGAGCGGGCATGCCCGATGGCGGGCGGGTGAGGACCTGCATCAAGTCCTCCTCACGAGGCGACTAGGGCCTCGGACGATGGGGTACGCGACAGGACTGAAGACGGGCCTCCTTCCTACGGTAATTCAGGGAATCGCCATTCATTCCCGAACGCACCGAAAGGATGATCCGACTCAGCGACAGAACCAAGACATCTATGGCTCAAGGTCAAAATGGCGCGATTTCGCGTCGTTTGACGGCGCCGTAACACGCCCAGAGCAGATGGGCGGCGACGCCCCGGTAGGGCCGCCAGAGCTCGGCGCGGGCATAGGCCTGCTTTTCGGTCGGGCGGGTCTCGGCCCTGTCGACCCAGCGCATCGCTTCCTGCAGCGCCACATCACCGCCGGGGAACAGATCCAGCCGCCCTTGCGTGAACATCAGAAAGACCTCGGCCGTCCATCGGCCCACGCCCTTGATGGCGGTCAGGGCTGCGATGGCCTCTTCGTCGGATAGCGCGCGCAAGGCGTCGAAATCGCAGGCTCCGGAGAGATGGGCCTCGGCGATGGCGCGGGCATAGCGGGCCTTCGGTTGCGAGAGGCCCAGCGTGCGCAGGTAGGCCTCATCACGATCCGCGACGATTTCAGGCGTCATCTCCGGCAGCCCGGCCTCGACACGCGCCCAGATCGCCGCCGCCGAGGCCAGCGAGACCTGCTGCTGCACGATCATCTTCAAAAGCCCGGGGAAGCCGCCCAGACCCATCCGCCAGGCGAAGGGCGGCGTCACCGCCTCCACCGCCGCCAAGGCCGGATCGGCGGCGGCCAGAGACCTGCGGGCGGCCAGGATCGCATCGGCGGAAGGCGGTTCGAACATGCGAACTTGGTCGCTCTAGCAGCGGCCGGGCACAACCCGAAACTTGCGGGCCTACGCGATCGCCGTGATCTCGATCTCGCCGCCGGGCGCGGGGGAGACCTCGCCGACCGCCTTGCCGAGCAGCGCCCGGGCGATCGGCGCGATGTAGGAGATTGTCCCCTTGGCGGGATCGGCCTGATCCTCGCCGACGATGCGGAAGGTCTGCACGCGGCCATCCTCGCGCTCGAACGTCACGCGGTCGCCGAACTGCACGAAGGACTTGGCGGGGTCGCGCTCCATCAGCTGAGCGGTGGCCCGGCGCGCGGACCAGTAGCGGAGGTCCCGCGTGGCGCGGGCCATGGCCGTGCGGTCGCCATCGGCCGCGCCGCCGGCGCTCTGGGCGGCGGCGTAGGCGGCGCGGGCGTCAGCCAGCGCGCGCTCGATCTCGGCGAGGCCATCGGCCGTCACCAGGTTGGGATGGGGGGAAATCGGACGATCCGGCAGGTCGGCGGCGAAGGCTTCGCTGTCGCCTTCCTTGGTGAAGGCGACGCTCATGGCCGGAAGAACTCGTGGATCATGAAAAAGGCCCGCGACGCGTCAAACAGATGAGCGCCAGGGGGGCTAACGCGTCCGGTTCTGGTTAGCTCCGCCGAGGCGGAGGTTCAAGCCGGGCGACGCGGAACACGGCGGTGGGCGGCCCAAGGCCTGCCCACCGATCGCGACTTGTCGGCTTTAGAGAACCACGCCGAAGATAGCGGCGGCGACGCCCAAAGCGATGACAAGGAAATAGCCGGCGGCCATGCGGTCGAAGGCGGTTTCAAAGGCGTTCAGCGTGCGGTTCATGATGGAAGTCCCTCATTTTGGCTTGCCCCGACCCCCTGTGGGTCATCGCCCTCGAAAGTTACGAGGCGATCTGGACAGTGCTTAGATAGCACCAATCTGAACGCCGTCAAGATGGTCTTTACAGCGTTTAGATGAAATTTTAGAAAGCTATGGTTAGAGTGAGGCCGATGAGCACAGCGACCGCCGAATCCCGCCCCTATCACCATGGCGATCTGAGCCGCGCCCTGATCGACGCGGCGCGGAAGATTCTGGAGACCGAGGGTCCCGCCGCCCTGTCCCTGCGGGCGGTCGCGCGGGAAGCCGGCGTCAGTCCCGCCGCGCCCTATCACCATTTCAAGGACAAGGCCGAGCTGCTGGAAGCCGTGGCCCACGAGGGCTGGCACGAGCTCGACGCCGCGCTCTCGAAGGCCCGCGGCGAAACCGACAACGCCCGCGACCAGATGACCAATCTGGGCGTGGCCTATGTCTGCTTCGCGCGCGACAATCCGGCGCTCTATCGCGTGATGTACGACCGCTCGCGAGACAAGGACGCCCTGCCCGACCAGTTGAAGGACGACGGGGCCTATTGCCAGGTCCGCGACACGATCGCCGAGAACAGCGGCGGCCGCGCCACCGAGATCGATCTGGAGCTTGCCACCATCGCCGCCTGGTGCGCGGGCCATGGCCTGGCCGAAATGATCAGCTTCAAGCAGTTCGCCCCGCTCAAGGACCTGCTCGGCGGCGAGGAAGCCTTCCTGCGCGCCGTCTTCGAGCACCTGGGCATGTTCGCCAAGGTCATCGACAGGGACCCGGCTTGACGCTCGTCACCCGGTTCGCGCCTTCGCCCACGGGCTATCTGCATCGCGGCCACGCCTATTCCGCGCTGACCGCGTTCGAGGCGGCGCGACGAGCGGGCGGACGGTTCATTCTCCGTATCGAGGACATCGACGCCACCCGTTGCCGGCCGGAGTACGAGGCGGCGATCCTTGAGGATCTCGCCTGGCTGGGCCTGAACTGGGAAGCGCCCGTGCGCCGACAGTCCGAGCACCTGGCCGACTACGAGGCGGCCATCGCGGGCCTGCGCGACCGGGGTCTGGTCTATCGCTGCTTCAAGACCCGCAAAGAGATCGACATCGGGCGCGCGCCGCACGAGCCCGCTATCGCCTATGTCGGCGCACCGCTCGGCGCTGACGAGGAAGCCCAACGGCTGGCGCGCGGCGAGCCTTTCGCCTGGCGGCTGTCTCTGGCCGCAGCCCGTGAGGCCCTCGGCGGCTTTGATCACCTCGGCTTCTTGGAGGACGGCGCAGACGGATCGTCACCGCGCACAGTCCAAGCCCTGCCCGAAACGGCGGGCGACATCGTCCTGGCCCGCAAGGATGTCGGTGTGGCCTACCACCTGGCGGTCGTCCATGACGACGCGCTGCAAGGGGTCACCCATGTGATCCGGGGCGAGGACCTGTTCGAGGCCACCCATATCCAGCGTCTGCTGCAGGCCCTGCTGGGCCTGCCGACCCCGATCTATCGCCACCACGGCCTGCTGACCGGGCCTGACGGCAAACGCTACGCCAAGCGCGACAAGGCCCAGACCCTGCGGGAGCTCCGGGCGTCGGGCGTGAGCGCCGCGGCGCTGCGCGCGGAACTTGGCTTTTCCTAGAACCCCGATCCTCCCGGCGAACGCCGGGACCCAGATCGAAGCCGCCGACGTCTTTCCGCTCAGCCCAAAGAGATGTCGCACCATGCCTGACCGCCCCGGGTGAATCTGGGCCCCGGCCTTCGCCGGGGAGGTCGGATGGACTTGGATCAGCCCCCGCCCGCCTGCTCCACCAACTGACCCATGGCCCTCAGATAGCTTGAAAAGGCCGCGCGTCCGGTGTCGGTGAGCCGCACCCGGGTCAGAGGCTTGCGGCCAACGAAGCTCTTGTCGATCGACACGTAACCCGCCTCCTCCAGCTTGCGCAGGTGGATTGAGAGATTGCCTTGGGTGACCTCGAGCACGTCCTTGAGCTCGGTGAAATCGGCCACCTCGGCGCTGGCCAGATAGGCGACGATGCCCAGCCGCACCCGGCCATGGATCACGTCGTCCAGCCCGCTGATGTCGAACTTGGGGGCCACGGAGCGCCTCAGGCCGCCGACCGCATGGCCTGGCGCATCATGTAGAAGCCCGGGGCCGCCATGAACGCGAACAGGCCAAAGCTGGCGATCAGCAGGTAAAGGTCCGCCCGCTCGATCAGCAGGCCCATGGCCACGCCCGAGACGAGCCACCCCAGGGCGACGACCAGCATCCACATCCGCCGGCGGAGCACATAGATCACCTGCCACACCGCGCCCTGCAGGATGAACACCACCGCCGGATGGAACAGCCAGTAGTGGAAGTCCTTGTGACGCGAGGCGGCGGCGGCGAAGACGATGATCAGGGCCAGGTTCGCCACGCCCGTCGCCTGGAACGCCGCATTGACCGCCCGGTTGGTGACGCCGCGCTGCGGGTTCTTGTGATCCTTGATGATGACGATGATCATCAGCACCAGGAAGATCACCGTCGGCGCCCAGGCCAGGATCAGGTTGCCGAGGCCGCCAAGGCCGATCAGCCCGCGCTCCTGGACGACATAGATCAAGGACTGGAGGCCATAGAGCAACCCGGCCGCGCCGTAGAGCGCCCCGCCGGCGACGCCCAGCCCGCCGCGTTCCTGCGAGCCATCGGCGAGGCCGCGCAGGAAAGCCAGGTCGTCCTGGACGCTCTTCAAGTCTTTGCTCATGTCGGCCCCTCTCAGCGCGGCATCATGGACGGTCACAGGATTCGACCCAACAGCGGCAGGCGGCGAAGCGCCATGGTCAGGATCCAGCTCAGCAGGGTGGCCCCGACGAACACCGCCGCGCCCTTGGCCAGTCCGCCCCAGGCCTGCGGCAGAAGCAGCCACGCCAGCCAGGCCGTGAAGACGTAGTGGGTCAGGTACATGCCGTAGGCGTTGGCCTGCAGGCTCGCCGCCACTGGACCGGTCTTCTTCACGAAGCGCAGGAAGGTCGCCAGGGCCGCGAAGGACAGGGTGGCGCAGGCCAGGGCGAACATCACGCCGCCGCCGATATCCAGCGCCACGCGCGGCGGCGGCTTGGGCGAGAAGGCCATGATGATCACCGCGATCACGCCGACGACGGGCAGGATCGGCGCGGCCTGCCAGGCCCACCAGCGCTTGGCGAGCTTGCCTTCAGAGTCGGTCAGACCCTGGCCGACGCCCGCAGCACCGACCGCGACGCCGGCCAGGAAGTAGACGAAGTAGTGAACGACGCGCGAGGTCTGGACGGTGAAGGGGCCCAGCTGCGTCCAGTGCATGAAGGTGAAGGTCGCGCTCATCGGGATGTAGGCCACAGCGCTGGCGATCACGAGACCCAGGAAGAACAGGCCGGGCTTGCGATCCGCGCCCCGGACCAGCCGGCCCAGGGCGTCGATCACGCCCGGCGCGATGAGGTTGAGTAAGGTTATGACGGCGCCAAAGGCCAGCAGCACCCACAGGAACCAGGCCGGACCGCTGGGCCAGGACGGCAGGTCGAGCCAGGCGCTTGCAAAGCCGGCGAGGGAGACATCCCCACCCGCCTGCAGCCACGCCGGGAAATAGGCCAGCGGCGCCAGCAGGCCGGCGGCCAGCACGAACGGAACGCCCAGTCGCGCGGCCCTTCCGCCCAGGAAGCCGCCATTCCCCTTGGCCCGCAGGCCATCGGCGACGAACAGCCCCGAGATGAAGAACATCAGCGACATGAAGAAGAGGTCGTTGATCAGGGTCAGCAGCCCAAACAGCTCGAACTTCTGCGGATCGCGGACCGGGAAGGCCTGCCAAAGGTAAGGGGCCTGGCTGAAGTCGCCGATGGGCGGCGGGTTGGGCGTGTAGGCCAGCACCGTGTGGTGAGCGATCACCAGCAGCGTGACAAAGGCGCGCAAGGCGCCGATCGGGGCGTTGCGGCCGCCGATCTCTGCGATCGTCGATCGTTCGGTGGCGCTGATGGGCGCGTGCATGGGTTGGCTCCCGTTCCTCAAGTGGCCGCACCATGGATCAACAAGTTTGTTTTGTAAACTAGTCTGCCGAACCCCTTGCATCTCTCACCGTGTCATCCCGGGCGGCGAAGCCGACCCGGGACCCAGGGGCCAAGCGCAGTGCGGTCGCCCCTGGGTCCCGGCTCTCCGCTTCGCTGCGGCCGGGATGACACGGATTAGTGGTGTGAATTTGCGGATGTTCTGGCGCTCATCGCGCCCAGTAGCGATACCGATAGGCCGGCTCGAAACCCTCGTCGGCATAGAGGGCGATAGCCGGCGCGTTGTCGGCCTCGACCTGAAGCCACGCGCGATCCGCCCCCAGGGTCGCAGCCTCGGCCAGCAAGGCGCGCAGCACCAGGCGGGCCAAGCCCTGGCGACGATGGGCCGGGGCGGTGCGCATGCCGAAGACCCCGGCCAAGCCGCCGCTGACGGCGCTGGCGCCGATCGCCGCCGGCGCGCCATCGATGTCGAGACGTGCGAACCGCGCGGGCGCCGGGATTCGCCGGAGGGTCTCCAGACGCTCGCGGCCGTCTTCGGGGTCGCCGGCGGTGGCGGTGAACACCGCCTCGAAGGCGTCGTCGGGCGTCGTCGAGACGACCACACGATCGCTCCCCTGCCCGCCGGTCGGGCCCAGCATGACCAGGGTTTCCTTGGTCGGCGCATAGCCGCGCGCGGCGAGCCGGTGGTCGAGGTCCGCGGGCGCGAAGACGCCGTCCGTCAGCTTGAAGCGCGGCGGCAGGCCGCGCGCCTGCAGCCAGGCCTCGACCGCCGCAATGGCCTCATCGACGTCGCGATCGGGCGCGCCCAGCGGCCAGCAGGCGTTGATGCGCATCGAATAGCCCGCAGACGCATTGAGCCGCCAGCCGCCCAGGACAGCCCGCTCCCGCGCGGGCCAGGCGTCGTCGGCCAGCGGCTCCAGCCGCGCCGGATCAATCACTTCTCGGCCAGGAGCTTTTCGACGATTCCCCGCACCTCGGGCGCCGACCAGTCGGCCGGCCCGGCCAGGCGCGCGCGCTCACGGCCCTGACGGTCATAGATGATCGTCGTCGGATAGCCCTGGGCGCGCGGCTGCAGATCGAAGGACAGCTTGTAGGAGGGGTCGCGATAGGTGACGAGCGGCGGGTTGGCCGCCATCTCTTCGCGGACGAGGTTCAGATCGCTGTCGCGGTCGACGCTGATCGGCAGCACGGTGACCGGCTGGGTGGCGTAGGCGGCCTGGAGCTTGGCCAGGGTGGGCATCTCGGCCTTGCACGGCGCACACCAGGTCGCCCACAGGTTCATGACCACCACGCGCCCCTTGAAGTCGGCCAGGGTCGTGGGCTTGCCGTCCATCGAGGTGAAGACCGTCGTCGGCGCAGGACGCGGCGTGGCGGGCACGTCCAGCTTCTCGAAGGCGCCCTTCTTGAATTCTGTGAGGTCGGCGGGACCAGAGGGTTTGAACGAAGCCGACGCGATGACGTATAGAACCGCCGCGACGCCCAAGAGGATGACGCCCGCCAGCGCCATTCTCATGGGATTACGCTTCTTGGCTTCCTCGCCGTTCTGACCCGACTGGACTTCGTTCATATGACCGACAACGCCTCCAACACGCCCAAGGCCAAGGGCCAGGGCCAAGCTATGTGGGGCGGCCGGTTCTCGGCCAAGCCGGCGGAACTGATGCAGGCGATCAACGTCTCCATCGGCTTCGACAAGCGCCTGTGGGCGCAAGACCTGGCAGGCTCCCGCGCCCACGCGCGGATGTTGATGAACCAAGGCGTGATTGCAAGCCATGACGGCGAGGAAATCCTGGAGGGTCTCGCCCGCGTCGAGGACGAGCTGCTGTCGGGGACCTTCCCGTTCCGCGACGAATACGAAGACATCCACATGAACATCGAAGCGCGGCTGCGCGAGCTGATCGGCCCGACGGCCGGCCGGCTGCACACCGCGCGCTCGCGCAACGACCAAGTGGCCGTCGATTTCCGCCTGTGGGTCCGCGACGCCTGCGACCGCACGGTCGGCCAGCTCGAGGCGCTTCAGAAGGCGCTGCTGACCCAGGCCGAAGCGCACGCCGAGTCGCTGATGCCGGGCTTCACGCACCTGCAACCGGCCCAGCCGGTGACCTTCGGCCACCACCTGATGGCCTATGTCGAGATGTTCGGCCGCGACGCCGGCCGCTTCCGCGACGCCCGCGCCCGCATGAACGAGTGCCCGCTGGGCGCCGCAGCCCTGGCCGGCTCGCCCTTCCCGATCGACCGCCAGCAGACGGCGACGGCGCTGGGCTTTGATCGGCCGACCGCCAATTCGCTGGACAGCGTCTCCTCGCGCGACTTCGCGCTGGAAGCCCTGTCGGCCGCCTCGATCACGGCCACGCACCTGTCGCGGCTGGCCGAGGAGATCGTGCTGTGGACGACGCCGATGTTCGGCTTCATCAAGCTGACCGACGCCTTCACCACCGGCAGCTCGATCATGCCGCAAAAGAAGAACCCCGACGCGGCCGAGCTGATCCGCGCCAAGGTCGGCCGCATCCTGGGCTCGCTGACCACCCTGACGGTGGTCATGAAGGGCCTGCCGCTGGCCTATTCAAAGGACATGCAGGAAGACAAGGTCCCGACCTTCGAGGCCTTCGATGCGCTGGAACTCAGCTTGCTCGCCATGGCCGGCATGATCGCCGACCTGACGCCCAACACAGAAAACATGGCCAAGGCGGCCGGCGCGGGCTTCTCCACCGCCACCGATCTGGCCGATTGGCTGGTGCGGACGTTGAACATGCCTTTCCGTGACGCTCACCACGTGACAGGCTCCGCCGTGAAGACGGCCGAAGGCTTGGGCGTCGATCTGGCGGATCTTTCCCTGGCGCAGTTCCAGGCGATCGAGCCCCGGATCACGAACGATGTCTACGCCGTCCTGACTCCGGCCGCCTCGGCGGCCAGCCGCATGAGCTATGGCGGGACGGCCCCCGCCCAGGTGCGCGCCCAGATCGCGCGTTGGAAGGAATTGCTGGCATGAACCGTCCCGTGACGATCCTCGCCCTGGCCGCTCTGGCCGTCTCGGTCGCCGCCTGCGGCAAGCAAGGGACGCTAGAGCGCCCCGCCCCGCTGTGGGACGCCCAGAAGAAGGCCGCATGGGCCGCTGAGCGCCGCATGGCCTCGGCCCAGGCCAACCAGCCCGCCCGCGCCGGCGGCGCGCAGGAGATCCGCGACCCGGCCTCCAGCAACCGCACCATCCGCGCCGCACCGCTGCCCGGCACCAAGGACCCGTTCGGTGGCCCCTCGGCCGCCGGCTTCCCCGGCGCCACCCCCAATTAAGAGACTCCGTTGAATCACTTCGAGTACGGCCCGCAGGGCCTGGCCTGCGAAGGCGTGCCCCTTGCCAAGATCGCGGCCGAGGTCGGCACGCCGGTCTATGTGTACAGCCGCGCCACGCTGGAGCGGCACTTCGTTGTCTTCCGCGACGCCCTGGCGATGTCCGGCGTGGTCGATCCGCTGATCGCCTACGCCGTCAAAGCCAATTCCAACGTCGCGGTGCTCAAGGTGCTGGGCGACCTGGGCGCCGGCGCCGACACGGTGTCCGAGGGCGAGGTGCGCCGCGCCCTGGCCGCCGGCATTCCCGGCGAGCGGATCGTGTTTTCGGGCGTCGGCAAGGCGCGGCGCGAGATCGTCTTCGCGCTGAAGGCCGGCGTCGCCGAGATCAATGTCGAGTCTGAGCCTGAGCTGAATCTGATCGCGGACGTCGCCGCTGAGCTGGGCGTGCGCGCCAAGGTCGCCTTCCGGGTCAATCCGGACGTCGCGGCCGGCGGTCACGCCAAGATCGCCACCGGCAAGTCCGAGAACAAGTTCGGCGTCTCGTTCGCCGAGGCCGCGCGCCTCTACGCCAACGCCAGCAACAATGCCAATCTCCAGCCCGTCGGCGTCGCCTGTCACATCGGCAGCCAGATCACCGATCTGGCCCCCATGCGCGCGGCCTTCACCAAGATGCGGGGCCTCGTCGAACAGCTGCTGGCCGAGGGCCTGTCGGTCGAGCGCCTCGATCTGGGCGGGGGCCTGGGCGTGCCCTATTTCAACCACCCCGAACCGCCCTCGCCGGCCGAGTTCGCCGCCATGGTCGGCGAGGTCACCCAAGGCCTGCCCGTCACCCTGGCCTTCGAGCCCGGCCGGGTGATCGCCGCCAACGCCGGCGTGCTGGTCTCGGAAGTCATCCATGTCCACGAGCGCCCCGAAGGCCGCAAGTTCCTGGTCATCGACGCGGCGATGAACGACCTCGTCCGTCCGGCCATGTACGATGCGTTCCACGACATCCGTCCGGTCATCCAGCGCGCCGGCGAGACGGTCTATGACGTGGTCGGTCCGGTCTGCGAGACGGGCGACACCTTCACCCGCGACCGCGCCCTGCCGCCGTTCGCAGCGGGCGACCTGGTGGCCTTCATGTCGGCGGGCGCCTATGGCGCGGCCATGGCCAGCGAGTACAACACCCGCCCGCTGGTGCCCGAAGTGCTGGTCGACGGCGACCGCTACGCGGTGATCCGCCAGCGTCCGACCTATGACGAGATGCTGGCGCGGGATCTGGTGCCGGACTGGGTGTAATCTTGAGTTTCCCTCTCCCCTTGCGGGAGAGGGTGGCCCACGCAGTGGGTCGGGTGAGGGGTCGCGTGGCCGACGCTAAGCCACCCCTCATCCGTCAGCTTCGCTGACACCTTCTCCCGCAAGGGGAGAAGGAAAACATCAATCCATCGCGCCGATGTACGGCAGTCCCCGGCTCTTGCCTTCATCATCGAGACCGTAGCCGACGAGATAGCGGGCCGGCGCTTCCCAGGCGACGAAGTCGGGCTCCATGCCGCGATCCTTGGGCCAGGGCTTGCGGGCGAAGACGGCGGTCAGCACTTCGCTGGCGCCGGCGTCTTTCACCAGGCGCGCAGCCTCCGACAGCGACAGGCCGGTGTCGAAGACGTCGTCGACGACCAGGGCGCGACGGCCGACCAGCGGGCGCTGCAGGTCGGCGCGGACTTCGCAACGGCCCGAGCTCTTGCGCTCGTCGTGGTAGGAGGCCAGCCACAGGGCGTCGAAGCGGACGTCGCGTCCGGCCTTCCACAGCGCGCGGGTCAGGTCGGCGGCGAACCACAGGCCGCCGGTGAGCAGGCAGACCACGACGGTGTCGTCGTCGATGCGCGGCGCGATCTGCTCGGCCAGTTTTTGAACCCGTTCAGCGATCTCGGCTTCCGAGATCAGGACTTCGGGCTTGGGAAGGTCATTCATGATGAGCGGGTTCGTGAGAGTCTGAAGGGGGAGTTTGGTCCCCGCTCTCATGTCCCGGGGGTTCCTGTCCAGCCGCTTCGTGCGCGGCGGGCGCGTCCTGGGCGCCGCGCAGGGCGACCTCGGGCTCGGCGCCATGGGCTTCAGGCTTCTTCAGCGCGGCCTTGACCGCCTTGGCCGCGCCCGGCTCGGTGGCGAAGGCGATCTGCAGGTCCTTGGCGGTGCGCGGCGGATTGAGGAAGGTGATCGAGAAGTGGCGCACCTCGCCCGGCGGGATCTTGGCGTCGGCGGCCGCAGCCAGCTGCCCGGCCACGCGCTTCTCTTCCTTGCTCAGCAGCTCCACGCGCAATGGCGGCGAGATGACCTCATGCTCGGTGATGTTGCGGATCGAGCCGGTGATGGTCACCGCCGCGCGCCCGTCCTGCATCGAGGGCTGGGCCTTGATGCTGCCGGCGTCGATCACCAGGCCCACCGTGTTCACCGGCAGGCCCACGGCGGCGTAGGCGCCCGCCGAACCCGGCATGATGCGCACGACATCGATCCTGAAGATCAGGGCCGCGACCACGACCACCGCCATGGCGGCGGCCATGCCGGCCCAGATCACGCCCGTGGCGGTCGCCGCGCGCAGGCGCCGCTCGGCGTCGGCGCGGGCGCGGAAGACCTTGGGAAGTTCTTCGCCCGGAAGCGCGCTGACCGGCGGCTCTTCGGCCTCGGCGGCGACGGCTTCTTCCGCGGCTTCGTCGCGATCACCCTGGGATCTGGCGCTGGCGGCGGCAGGCTCTTCGAAGAGGTCGAGCGGCTCTTCAGCTTCGTCCTTGAAGGCGGTCCAGCGATTGCCGCAAGAGGCGCAACGCACGACGCGACCGTCCGGCCCGACCTTGGAGTCGTCGACGAAATAGCGGCTGGCGCACTCCGGGCAGGTCAGTATCATGGCCGCGAATCGAACGAACCCCACATAACTTACTGGGGTCGCTGATTTTAACCCTGATGTCCAGAAAGCCCAGTGACGCGCCTTGCGGATCGACACAGAACAGGGCGATGACGCCCTTCCGGTGGTCCGCTTCGAAGGCGTGTCGATGCGCTATGGGCGGGGTCCGGAAACCCTCAGAGATATAAGCTTTTCCCTGGAGCCGGGATCGTTCCACTTCCTGACCGGCGCGTCGGGGGCGGGCAAGAGCTCGCTGCTTAAGCTGATCTATCTGGCGCACCGTGCGTCACGGGGTCGCGTGGAGCTGTTCGGGCGTGATGTGAGCCTGACCCACGCCTCGGACCTTCCCTTCCTGCGCCGTCGCATCGGGGTGGTCTTCCAGGAGTTCCGGCTGCTGGAGCACCTGTCGGTGTTCGACAACGCCGCCCTGCCCTTGCGGATTCTCGGTCGCAAGCCGGCCACCTATCGCGAGGACGTGGCCGAGCTCTTGACCTGGGTGGGCCTGGGCGAGCGCATGCACGCCCTGCCCGCCACGCTGTCGGGCGGCGAGAAGCAACGCCTGGCCATCGCCCGCGCCGTCGTCGACCGTCCCGACGTGCTGCTGGCCGACGAGCCGACCGGCAATGTCGATCCGGCCATGTCGCTGCGCCTGCTGCGCCTGTTCGTCGAACTGAACCGCCTGGGCACCACGGTGCTGATCGCCACCCACGACGAGGACCTTGTAGCGCGCGCCGCGCGTCCGACCCTGCACCTGGAGCATGGACGCCTCGTGGATCTGGGAGGCCGGCCATGAGCGAGTTCTTTCAGGTTTCGCGCTGGAAGCCGGGCCCCTTGCTGCCGCCGCGAGACGCCCGTGACGGCGCGCTGGTGTTCGTGGTCGCGGTGCTGTGCTTCCTGGCGTGTCTAACGGCCTTCGCCGCCCTTGCGGCCAATCGCGCCGCGCACGGCTGGACGGCGCAGCTGAGCGGCTCGGCGACCGTGGTGGTCCGCGCCCGCAGCAATGAGACGCCCGACAGCGCCGCCGCCCGCGCCGCCGAGACCCTGGCCGGCGTTCGCGGCGTGATCGAGGCCCAGGCCTTGCCGCGCGAGAAGGCCGAAGCGTTGCTGGCGCCGTGGATCGGGGCCGAGGCCCTGGTCGACGACCTGCCCACGCCGCGCCTGGTCACACTGGATCTCGATCCCAAGGCGCCGCCGACGGCGGGCATTCTGGACCGGGCGCTGCGGGCGGCGGGCGTCGACGCCACGGTCGACGACCACAGCCGCTGGATCGCCGATATCGAACGCGCCGCCAACATCGCGCGGTTCGCGGCCCTGGGCGTGTTCGCCCTGATCGCAGCGGCCACGGCGGCGGTGATCGCCTTCGCCACGCGGGCGGGTCTGGCGGCGCGGCGCGATGTGATTGAGGTGCTGCACTTCTCGGGCGCCGAAGCGCGTTTCATCGCGAGCCTGTTCCAGAACCGGTTCGCGACCATGGGCGCGCTGGCGGGGTTGCTGGGCGGCGCGGCGGCGGCCATCATTGGCGCGCTCGCGCGTTACTTCGCCGGCGGCGTAGGCGTCGCACCGGTTCTGCCGCTGGCCTGGATTGACCTGCTGGCCGCCCTGCCCGCGCCGGTGCTGGCGGCCTTGATCGCCGGCGTCTCGGCCCGCCTGGCGGCGTCGCGCATCGTGAGGGAGATGCCGTGAAGACCTTGGCCGCACTGCTGATCGCCCTGATGATCTGGGGCCTGGGCCTGCTGGCGTTCACCGGCCGCGTCGATCAATCGACCCCCGCGCCCGAACCGCCAATCTCCGACGGCGTTGTCGCGCTGACCGGCGCCTCGACCCTCCGCCTGGAAGCCGCGACTCGCCTGCTGGAAGACGGCAAGGGCCAGCGCTTGCTGATTTCCGGCGTCAATCGCGAAGCCACCCGGGCCGAGATCCAGGCGGTCACCAAGGCGGTGAAGCCGATCTACGACTGCTGCGTCGACCTGGGCTTCGCCGCCGCCAACACCGTGGGCAATGCGCGCGAGACTGCGGAATGGGCCCGGTCCAAGGGCTATAAGAGCCTGATCGTAGTCACCGCCGACTATCACATGCCCCGCTCGATGCTGGAGCTTCGCGCGGCCATGCCCAATGTTGTGCTGCATCCCTATCCGGTGAAGACCGATCTGAACGCCCGTCGCTGGTGGAAGACTGGCGTCAGCGCCCGGCGCATGATCGTGGAGTACTGCAAGTACCTGGCGATTCTGGGTCGCGAGGCGTTCCTGGGACTTGGCCCCGAGGACAAGGCCGCCCCGGCGGCGAAGGAAGTGTCTTGATCTATCTGCGTTCGTTCCTGTTCCAGTTGGTTTTCTGGCTGTGGTCGGCCGGCATGGCGGTCTTCATGCTCGTCACCCTGCCGATGCCGCGCGCGGTGAATCGCGCCTGCATGGCCACATGGTCGCGGGGCTTGCGGCTGCTGCTGCGCGTCCTGGTGAACGTGAAGATCGAGATCCGGGGACAGGAGAACATTCCCCACGCCGCTGGCCTGGTCGCCGCCAAGCACCAGTCGATGTTCGATGTCTTCAGCCAGTTCTCGATCCTGCCGGACGCCTGCTTCGTGATGAAGAAGGAGCTCTTGATGGTGCCGCTGTTCGGCTGGCACGGTCTGAAGGCCGACATGATCGTGGTCGATCGCGACGGTCACTCTGCGGCGCTGAAGAAGCTGGTTCGCGACGCCGTCGGTCGCATGAAGGAAAGCCGCCAGATCGTGATCTTCCCGGAAGGCACACGCGGCAAGGTCGGCGAGCCAGGCGACTACAAGCCCGGCATCGCCGCGCTGTATCGCGAACTGAACATGCCCGTGACGCCGCTGGCCCTAAATTGCGGCTCGCACTGGAACAAGGGCTTTCTGGTCCAGCCCGGCACGATCGTGTTCGAGTATCTGCCCGCCATCCCCGCCGGCCTGAAGCGCGGCGAGTTCATGCGTGAACTGCAGACCCGAATCGACACGGCGACCAAGGCCCTGGAGGACGCGGGGCTTTAAGCCGCCTCGCGCGCCTCGACCATCTTCAGAAGCTTCTCCATGGCGTGGTCGCGTACGCCGTCCTCGTGCAGGTGCATGACGAGGTCGCGGAGATAATCGATATTGGGCCCAGACAGACCCACAGCGCCGGCGATCAGCGCCGCCTGCTGCTCCAGGGTCAGGTCGCCAGCCCACTGGCTGTGCTTCATGTCAGACAGGAACACCAGCGCCGGCGCCTTGTCGCCGCCGTCGACCTTCACCTCGCGCCAGGTCTCGAAATAGGTCTCGGTCGGCTGTTCGCGTTCGCGCAGATAGGCGTAGACGCCCTCCCACTCGGCGGCGGCGACGCGATAGGCCATGCCGCGCACCGAGCCCCCGGGCGCGAGACCCAGCACCAGGCCGGGCCGCTCATAGGTGCCCCGGTGATGCACCGAATAGATGCAGAACGCCCGTCTCCGGCCGTGGAGCACGGCGGTTCTTCGGTCTATGAACGGGAAACCGGGCCGCCACATCAGCGATCCGTATCCGAACACCCAGCGATCCTCGCCGCCCTCTGAACTCATCACCGATCCTGACTGGACGCGCCCTAGAATGACCCATAACGACGCCGCCCCGTCCCGCAAAGCCCCTGCGAGGGCTCGTCGCAGCCGCCTGTTCGCGCCGTTCATCCTGGCCGCCATCCTGGCCGGCGCCTGGAGCTATGGCTGGATCTGGCTGCGTGGCCAGGCCGAGCAGCGGATGGACGCCCAGGCGGCGGATCTGAGGTCGCGCGGCTATGACCTGTCGTGGAGCGCGCGGACCTTCTCGGGCTTTCCGTTCCGGATGAACATCCAGATGTCCGAAGTCCGGGTCGCCGAACCGAGCGGTTGGGCGCTGCGCCTGCCGCAGTTGAAGGGCGAGGCGGCGGTCTACAACCTGACCCACTGGGTGCTGGTCGCCCCAAACGGCGTGGTGCTGACCCGCCCTGAGTCCGGCGATGTCACCATCGCCGGCGACGCCCTGCGCGCCAGCATCTCGCATGTCACCGAGTATCCGCCGCGGATCTCGATCGAAGGCGCCAAGCTGACCTTCGTCCCTGGCGCCAACGCCAAACCCTTCACCCTGGTCTCGGCCGACCGGATGCAGTTGCATGTGCGCGGCGGCGGTCCCGACGATCAAGGCGCGGTGTTCTTCAAGGCCGACGGGGCCAAGACCGCTTTCCCGGGCCTGCTGGGCCGCATCGCCCAGGACAAGACCGCCTCGATGATTCTGGAGACGCATCTGACCCAGGTCTCGCAACTGCGCGGCCGCAACTGGCAAGCCGCCGTCAAGCGCTGGAGCGAGGCCGGAGGGCAGATCACCGTACAGAAAAGCCAGATCCTGGCCGGAGACGCCGAAGGGCGGGCCAAGTCCGGCGTTCTGGGCGTTGACTCCGATGGCCGCGTGACCGGCCTGCTCACCGTCGCGATCAAGGAGCGCGCCGACCTGTCGCAGCCGATCCGCACGCCCGAGCAGGCGCTATCCGCCGCCGCCCAGGCCATGGGTCAGGAGCCGGTCATCGAGGCCGACCTGCGATTCGACAACGGCCGCACCTATCTCGGCGCCATCGACACCGGCCCCGCCCCCACCGTCTACTGAGCGGGCAATCGCGCCTCGCACGCAATTTCCTTCCCATGAAGGCTAGCTATTGCGTGTTTGACGGCAAAGACTATGGTCCGCCCTCCAATTTCGGGGAAGAACATGGGCAGCGACGCGACGGAAGCCACGCCGTCTCTCGAAGAGGTTCGATGGCGGCTCGACGCCATCGATGGTGAACTGCTGAAACTGCTCGACGAGCGCGCAGGCCTGGCCGGCGCCGTCGCAGCGGCCAAGCGCGCCTCGGGCGATACCGGCTTTGGCCTGCGCCCCGGCCGCGAGGCCCAGATCGTCCGCAAACTGCTGTCCACGCCCCGCAAGGGCGCCGGCGCCGCCCTGGTGATCCGCATCTGGCGCGAGATCATGGCCGACAACCTGGCGCGTCAGGGTTCCTATCAGCTGGGCGTGTTCGGCGGGCGCGAGCCGGCCCGAACGGTCGAGCTGACCCGCCTGCGGTTTGGAACCGCGCCGCGCCTGTCGCTGCTGCCGAGCGCGCAGGACGCCCTGGCCGTGGCCCGCACGCCGTGGGGCGTCGGCGTGCTGCCGCTCTCGTCCGACACGCCCTGGTGGGGCCGCCTGCTGGCCGAGCCCAAGCTGAAGGTCTTCGCCGCCCTGCCCTGCCTCGCCGCCTGGGGGCCGCAAGCTGCTTTGGCGGTGGCCGAGGTCGAGGTGGAGCCGACCGGCGGCGACCAGACCTTTTGGGTCACCGACTCGCCCAAGAGCGCTCCCGCCATCATCGAGGCCCTCAGCCAGACCGACGTGGCCGCCGAACTGATCGCCGACGCCGGCGGCCTGAAGCTCTTTTCTCTGTCCGGCTTCTTCCAGGCCGACGACCCGCGCCTGGCGCGCGCGCCGGGCCAACTTACGGGGGTCATCGGGGCTGCACCGGAGCAGTTCGACGTGTAAGAGACGGCCGTCTCCTATGAAGACATCCGTCAACCGAGTAGTCCGATGACCGCCGCCTCCAACGACCGCTTCGCCGCGCCGCGCCCCATGCCCAAGCCCGGGATCATGGACATCCACGCCTATGTCGGCGGCAAGTCCAAGGTCGAGGGCATCGCCCATCCGGTCAAACTGTCGAGCAACGAGAACATCCTGGGCAGCAGCGACAAGGCCAAGGACGCATACCGCGCCGCCGTGGATCGCCTGCACATCTATCCGGACGGCAAGGCCAATATCCTGCGCGCCGCCGTGGCCGAGCGCTACAAGCTGGAGCCCGAACGCCTGACCTTCGGGGACGGCAGCGACGAGATCTTCGCCCTGCTGTGCCAGGTCTATCTTGAGCCCGGCGACAACATCGTTCAGGGCGAGCACGGCTTCGCCGCCTACGCCATCGGGGCCCGCGCCTGCCAGGGCGAGGTGCGCATGGCCAAGGAGGTCAACCACCGCGTCGACATCGACGAGGTGATCAAGTGCGTCGACGAGCGCACGCGCCTGGTGTTCATCGCCAACCCCGCAAACCCCACCGGCACCTGGCTGACCGGCGAGGAGATCCGCGCCCTGCACGCGGGCCTGCCGCCTTCGGTGGTGCTGGTGCTGGACGGCGCCTATGCGGAGTTCTGCACCGATCCGCGCTTCGAGGACGGGCTGGAGCTGGCCCGTACGGCTGAGAACGTCATCGTCACCCGAACCTTCTCGAAGATCCACGGCTTGGCCGCCCTGCGCGTGGGCTGGGGCTACGCGCCCGAGCATATCATCGCGCCGATCGAGCGCATCCGCCCGCCGTTCAACACCTCGATCCCCGCGCAGGAGGCCGCAGTGGCGGCGCTGTTCGATCATGAGTTCCAGGAGCGCTCGCGCGCCCTGGTCGAGCAGTGGCGGCCGTGGCTGGCCCAGCAGCTTGGCGGCCTGGGGCTGGAGGTCACGCCCTCGGCGGCCAACTTCGTGCTGGCGACCTTCCCGACCACGCCGGGCAAGACCGCGCCGGAGGCCGAGGCCTTCCTCGCATCCAAGGGTTATCTGGTCCGCGCGGTGGGCAACTACAACCTGCCCCATGCGATCCGCATCACCATCGGCCTGGAAGAGCAGAACCGCGCCGTGGTCGAGCTCTTGTCGCAGTTCATGGGGCGCTAGCGACCCATGCCTAACCCCGGCGTCCTCTATCCGAAGCTCGCCGTCATCGGCTGCGGCCTGATCGGCGGCTCGGTGATCCGCGCGGCGCGCCAGCACGGCGTGGTCGGCGAGATCACCGTCGCCGACGCCAGCGAGGCCCATCGCGCCCGCGTGACCGAACTGGGCATCGCCGAGCATGTCACCGGCGACATCGCCGAGGCGGTGAAGGACGCCGACCTCGTGGTGATCGCCACCCCGGTGCTGTCGGTGCCCGAACTGGCCCGCGTGGTGATCCCCGCCATGAAGCCGGGCGCCACCCTGACCGACGTCGGCTCGACCAAGGGCAATGTGGCCGAAGCCTTCCGGGCCCAGGACCTGTCGAAGATCTTTGCGATCCCCGGCCACCCGATCGCCGGCACCGAGCAGTCGGGCCCTGACGCGGGTTTCGCCGAACTGTTCGAGAACCGCTGGACGATCCTGACGCCCTTCGAAAGCGAAGACGACCACTACGCGGCCGCCGTCGCCAAGCTGTCGGCCTTCTGGCGCGCCTTCGGGGCCCAGGTCGAGCTGATGGACGACAAGCACCACGACCTCGTCCTGGCCGTCGTCTCCCACCTGCCCCACCTGATCGCCTACACGATCGTCGGCAGCGCGGCCGACCTTGAGAACGTCACCGAGAACGAGGTGATCAAGTACTCGGCCTCGGGCTTCCGCGACTTCACCCGCATCGCCGCCAGCGATCCGACCATGTGGCGCGACATCTTCGTGGCCAACAAGGACGCGGTGCTGGAGATGCTGGGCCGCTTCACCGAGGACCTGCAGGCCATGAGCCGCGCCATACGCTGGGGCGACGCCGACACCCTGCACGCCCACTTCACCCGCACGCGGGCGATCCGTCGCGGCATCGTCGCAGCGGGTCAGGAGAGCGCCGAACCGAACTTCGGCCGCGATCGCGGCAAGCACTAGAGCCGCCGGAACCGGCCCCTAGGTGGTGTGGACTCTAAGGATTCCCAGGATCGCTGATGCGTGATTCAAGGCTGTCTTTTGGAGGCGGTCTTGGGTGTGATGGATCGGCTAGTGCTGAGCGACGCGGCGTGGGATCGGA
>NZ_PJRR01000021.1 GCF_002858865.1 Caulobacter vibrioides
GCCCGACTTCGCCAGCGTCATCGTGATCGCGGCGGTCAGCGTCGTCTTGCCATGGTCAACGTGACCAATGGTGCCGATGTTGCAGTGCGGCTTAGTACGTTCGAACTTTTCCTTGGCCATCGTCTCTACCTTCGCGCCGGCGGCTGGGTTGTTGGGAATAACTCTTCAGGGAGCTGGAGCGGGTAGCGGGAATCGAACCCGCATCCTCAGCTTGGAAGGCTGCTGCACTACCATTGTGCTATACCCGCCCAATCACCCATCTGGTGCTAGCGGGGTCGCGATCGGCTCCCGGTCTTTCGGCTCTGGGACGCCCCCATGCTTTTTAAAGGGCGCTGCCTTCCGGAACTCATCGCGCGCATGGTGGGGGAAGTAGGACTCGAACCTACGAAGGCTTACGCCAGGGGATTTACAGTCCCCCCCCTTTGCCACTCGGGACATTCCCCCAAGCACGCGATGGAGTTCCGAAGCCGGCGGCCTTTATCCGCTTCGACGCGCGACGGCAAGCCGTCAAACGCCGATGCGAAACAAAAGCTTCTTGGACCGGTGACGGACGATGCTAAGAGCAGCGCCGGCTGGCCGAGAAGCCCTCGGGGCCCCAAATCGGAGCGCGTCTTATAGTGTCCTCTCATTCCGAACGCAACGACCGGAAACGTCCTTCTGCACAAGGACGCGATTTTCGTTCCAAGCCCCGGAAACAGAACGACTTTTCCAGAGGCCAAGGCGACGCCAAGGACTGGATTTGGGGGACTCACGCGGTCGAGGCGGCGCTCGCCAACCCTCGCCGACCCGCTCCCAAGCGGCTTCTGGCGACGCCTGATCGGGCCAAGCGACTCGCGCCGCATCTGCAAAAGCTGACGTGCCTGCAGGTGATGGAAGGCCAGGAGATCGCCAAGCAGCTTCCCCAGGGCGCCGTGCACCAAGGACTGGCCCTGAAGATCGACGAGCCTGAGCCGCTGACGATCGCTGAACTGGGGACCCCGGCGAAGGGCTTCCTGGTCATGCTCGACCAGATCACCGACCCGCAGAACATCGGCGCGATCTTCCGCTCGGCCGCTGCGTTCGGGGCCAAGGGCGTGATCCTGCAGGACCGCCACGCCCCCGCCCTCTCCGGCGTGCTGGCCAAAACCGCCGTCGGCGCCGTGGACAAGGCCCCCTACGCGCGCGTGGTCAATCTTTCCCGAGCGCTGGAGGAGCTGGCCGATCTGGGCTGGCGGGCGGTGGCCCTGGCCGGCGAAGCCGAACAAAGCCTGGACGCCGTGCTCGACAGCCAGCCGACGGTGCTCGTTCTGGGTTCGGAGGGCGAAGGCGTCCGGCGGCTGGTGGCCGAGCATTGCGACGCCCTCGGCAAGATCCCGATGCCTGGCGGTTTCGAGAGCCTGAATGTCTCGGCCGCCGCGGCGATCGCCCTCTACGAAGCCTCGAAAGTTCGCGCGGTGGACGAAATCGTTTCGTGAATCTCTCTTAACCGTTTTGATTTCGTCGCAAGCTCGTGCTTTTCTCGCGAACAGCGGTCCGCGAGCGCTGCTCCGCGGAGAAATCTGACATGGGATCGGGGGACCCGATGTTTGGACGTAATATACGCTTGGCCGCCTTGGCGACCGCCGCGGCAGGCGTTCTTGCGCTGGCGGGCTGTAGTGCGGGCGATCCGGTCGCCTCGGCGCCGCCACCAAGCGATCACCAGAAATCGTCGTCACCGCCGGAGCTGATGGGCGCGCCGCCGCCCAGCACCGCCCCAGCGCAGGACGGACTTTTGGGCGGGCCGGTCGCTGACGCCTCGGCGCAGGCCCAGGCTCAGGCGAAAGCCGACGCGGCGCGCCCGCCGCCCCCGTCGCATAACAGCCACCTGAAGACTTGGCGCCGTCCGGACGGCACCCTGGTCACGGCGATGCGGCCGATCCCCAATCCCAAGAGCGCGCCGCACGCCGCCTCGTCGGCGCCCAAGCGCGTCCACGCCAAGGTCCAGACGCAGGGCTCCTCGGCGCCGGCCAAGCCGGCTGTCGTCGCGGCGGTCAAGCCCGTGACGCCGAAGACGGTCGCCCCGGCGCCCGCGCCGGTGAAGGCCGTCCAGCCCGCGCAACCCGCCGCGCCGCTGGCCAAGCCGCCCGTGGTCGCTGCTGCGGCGCCCGCTGCGGCTCCGGCCCCGGCCAAGCCCGCCACCAAGCTTGAACAACTGCAGGCCGCCGTCGCGCCCGCCGCGACCAACGGCGCGGTCCTGGCGACCGGCGAAACCCTCGGCAAGGGCCAGCCTGGCCAAGTGACCCTGTCGCTTCCGGCGACCCTGGGCGAGATGATCCAGAAGGAAGCCGCCAAGCTCGGTTTGACCAAGGCGGCCAGCAAGACCAGCGCCTATGCCGAACTGCAGGGCGAAGGCTATGAGATCACCCCGAACGGGCGTCAGACGGCGGTCGTGAAGGCGGGCGAGCCGACCACCTTCGCCTGGCAGGTCAAGCCCGGCGCCGAGGCCAAGGGCGAACTGAAGTCGGAGTTCGGTGTCGAACTGACCGGCGCGAAGGAACCGCAAGGCTTCTCCCTGGGTGAGATCAGCAAGCGCGTCGCAGCCCTGCCGCAAGAGGCCAAGAAGGGCCTCGACAAGCTCGACCTGGGCGCCTTGAACGGCACGATCTCGCTGCCCGGCCTTGGCCCGACGCCGATCAAGACCCTGCTGGGTGCGGCTCTGGTGCTTCTGGCGCTGATCATTCTGGTGGGCGTGTCGCGCAGCGTCGCCGCTTCGCGCCGCAAGGCCGAAAGCCAGCGCAAGTACCGCACGCTGACCGACTACGGGCGCAACGAGATGGAGTTCGAGGCGCCTCCGGCCAGCACCCACGTGTCGCACGTGAACCCGTTCCTCGCCGCCGCCGGCGGCGCAGCGGCCGGTGCGGTCGCGGCCTCGGCTGTGGCGCACCATGACGATCACCACGACCACGGGCATGGCCATGATGATCACCACGGCCATGACGACCACGGCCACGGCCACGATGATCATGGCCACGACGCCCACGGTCATGACGATCACGGGCACGGGGCGGATCTTCACGCCCACGCCCACCCTGAACCCCACGCCCCGGCTGAGCACGTTTCGTACGTGAACCCGATGGTGGCCGCGACCACCGCGAGCCACGCCGACCACCATGGGCACGATGCTGCTCACGGGCATGATGATCACGGCCATGGCCACGACGATCATGGTCACGGCCACGACGATCACGGGCATGGTCACGATGATCATGCGCATGGCCACGACGATCATGCCCACGGCCACGACCATGGCGCCCATCACGCCCATGCCGAGCACACCGCCCATGTGACCCCGGCCAGCCATGCCGATGATCACGGCCACGGCCATGACGACCATGGACACGGCCACGACGATCACGGCCATGACGCCCATGGTCACGGCGGCCACGGACATGATGACCACGGCCATCACGAAGACCATGGCCACGGTCACCACGACGCGCCCAAAAAGGAACTTGAGCACGCTCACCACTAGGTCGAGCGCAGGTTCAGAACCCAGAGCCCCGGATCCCACGATCCGGGGCTCTTTCTTTTCTGATCCGTCGTGAAAAGGCGTTTGCGCCTTGCATCGTCCGGCGCGCCACAGCATTGAGAGGCCATGTTTGACGCCCTGATCGCCCAGCTCGGCGCCTTCCAAGGCCCGCTGACCGCCCTTCTGCAAGTCCTGATGATCGACCTCGTCCTGGCCGGCGACAACGCCGTGGCCGTGGGCTTGGCGGCCGGCGGCCTGCCCGCCAAGGAGCGCAAGAAGGTCATTCTCTACGGCCTAGGCGCGGCGGTCTTGCTGCGGATCACCTTCGCCCTGATCACCACCTGGCTGCTGGGCGTGGTGGGCCTCTTGCTGGCCGGCGGCTTCCTGCTGCTCTGGGTCTGCTGGAAGATGTGGCGCGAACTGCGTGAGCAGACCACGCACGACGAGGCCGACGCCATGGCCATGATCGACGATGATCCCAGCACCGAACCCCGGGCGCGTCCGAACAAGACCTTCAAGGCCGCGTTCCTGCAGGTGCTGATCGCCGACGTCTCGATGTCGCTGGACAACGTCCTGGCCGTCGCCGGCGCCGCCCGCGAGCATCCGGGCATCCTGATCTTCGGCCTCTTGCTGTCGATCGTGCTGATGGGCGTGGCCGCTACGGCCATCGCCAACCTGCTGCACAAGCACCGCTGGATCGGCTTCGTCGGCCTGGCCATCGTGCTCTATGTGGCCGCGCACATGATCTGGACGGGCCATCGCAGCGTGGTGATGGATCTGAACCATACGCCCGCCTACAACGCGGCCGTCCCGGACCTGATCGACATCACGCCGGACGAAGTCGCCCAGCACAACAAGCACCGCTGACGGCGCTCTAGAGCCCTTTAGCTTTAGATGGAATCATCTAAAGCTAAAGGGCTCTAAATGTTTGATTTTAGAGCCTGTTTATCTGGTTTAGATGGTTCCATCTAAACCAGACAGGCTCTAGCGTCCCGGAAGCGGCGGCAGGTCGAGACGTCTGAGGTCGGCCATGCGCGCGTAGAGTCGCAGGATCCGGTCGTGACGAGCCGCGTCGCCCCGCGCCTCGACCGCCTCATGCAGGCCGATCAGCGCCAGGCGCAGGGCGGCGTTCACGCGGTCAAGACCGCCGATCGTGAGCTCGGCGGGATCGGCCGGCCAGTCGGCGGACAGGGCGTAGTCGGCGGTCGCCTCCGAAAGCACCTCGCGGATCGCCGCGTTCTCGGTCACCCGCGCCGCCGCGCCCCGCTCGGCCTCCTGCGCGGCCAGCAGCGACAGCAGCGCCACCACCGCGACTTTCCCGGCCATGAACTCGCCCTGCTGTTCGGGCGGTCCCGGCTCGGCCATGCACAGGAAGTTGCCGACCAGGATATCGGACACGCTCGGCGTCATGACAGCCCCTCCATGCGCAGCAGCGCCTCGGCCAGGATCTGGTCGTGGCGGCGAGCGGTGTACCAGCCCGAAATCGCCAGCACCGGATCCTTGAATCCGCCGTCGCGGTATTCCTTGGCCGCCGAAGTCCAGATCGCCTGACCCTTCACGGCGTTGAACAACGACCACCAGGCCAGGGCCGGCTCATCGACCTCGAGGCCGCTGACCTCCCGCCAGAGGGCCAGGGCCTCGTCGCGCGGCAGCATGCCGCCCACCTTGTCGACCTCGAAATGCCCCCACAGCGGATCCATCGCCCAGCCCAGGTCCTCCAACGGATCGCCCAGGTGGACCATCTCCCAGTCGAGGATCGCCAGGATCTTGCCTGCCCCGTCGTGCAGGAAGTTGCCCGTCCGGTAGTCGCCGTGCACCACGCGCACCGCCTGGGCCGGCGGCGGCGGACGGCGGCGCAAGGCGCGGATCGCCGCCCAGACAATGGGTTGCGGATGCTGCTGGTCGTCCTCGATGACCTTGGTCCAGTGGTCGAGCGCGATCCGCCAGCAATCCTCGGGCGCGGGACGCTCGGCGACCCTGGCCAGCGGCAGATCGGTGGGATCGGCTCGCGCGATGGTCCCAAGAATGCGAAAGAACTGCTCGCCGATCGTCCGGGCGTGCTCGCCATAAGGAACGACCGTGAAGGGCGAGGCGGCGGCCCCGCCCTCGACCCGTTCCATGATGAAGAACGGCCGCTCCAGTTCGGCGCCCTCGGGCTCCATCGCCACAGGACGCGGAACGGGCAGGCAGTCGTGGAACGACTCGAAGGCCAGGTATTCGAGATTTCGATCGGTTTCGATCAGGCTGCCCGGCGGGTCGCGGCGCAGGATCAGCGGATGCGCCTGCCCCTCCGCCACGGCGGCGAAGCGGTAGGTCTCGCGGCTGGCGCCGCCGGGAATGCGCGAGAGGTCCGACACCGTTACGGGCGTCGACCATATGCGCGAGAGATACGCCTCAAGGCGCTCGGTCAGGCTCATGGGGCCAGATCCAGGATCGAGGCGAAACCGGACGGCGCGTGCGGCCCGATCGCCAGCTGCTCGAAGACGCCCCGGCCGACGTGGGAACGGCCCTCGCCGTCGACATAGGTCACGCGGCTCAGCGCCTGCACATGCAGATGGTGCGGCATGCGACGGTCGATGTCCGCCAGCACGAAGTCTTCCCGCTCGACCTTCAGCGCGCCCTGGTTATGGCCGTGCCCCCAGACCGGATGGGTATAGCCCAGGCCCAGCATGAAGAACTCGGTCTGGGGCGTGATCGTCACCGAACCGCCCTCGCCGAGGTTGAGGTTGGCCGCGCTGGCGTGGCGCGTGCCGCTCTTCCAGCGGATGGCGCACGACGATTCCGCAAAGCCGCCGAACGCTTCCTCGCGCCCGCCATCCTCCAGCCAGACCGCGCGGCGGTTCCAGGGGCGGCCCAGCTCGTCGTCATTGGTGTGGAAGAAGAAGCTGCCGTCGGCGAAATTGCACGGGCTCCACAGCCAGAAAAACTGCGGCGGCACGGGCGGAACCGGCTCCTGCGGGTCCCGCGCGCCGACCGGCCGCACGCCCCAAGAGCGGTCGCGGGTGCCGACAAAGCCCTCGACGGTGGTGCGGACGCCGTCGACCTCCACCCAGCCACTATAGCGGCCGTTCTGGGTGAGACGCGTGTAGTCCATGAAGGCGCGCGGGCCGTTGCGGCGGATGAAGCGCGGCTCCTCGATCGGGAAGGCGCGGCCCTCGAACACGATCTCGGCCGCGACGCCCTGTTCGGGGGCCTGCACGACCAGTTTCAGGCGTTGCAGCGGCTGCAGCACCTCGATCGCAATCGGACCGACCCTCAGGTCCATCCGCTCCATGCCCAACCAGCGGCTGGCGTGGAGATTGACCTGCTTGCCGTCCTTCATCACGCAGAACGAGGCGTCGGCGATGTTCAGGTGCGGATAGACGCCGAACGCGGCGGCGAAGAACAGGTCGCCCCCGTCGCCCTCGGGCGCGTAACCGTTGAAGAAGTAGCGATCATAGAAGTTCCGATCCGTGCCGGCGTAGGCCACGGGCTCGGGCGTCTGATGGATCGGATAATCGTCGCCCCAGGTGAGCGCCATGCCGTCCCTCCCCTGTTCGCGCCGACGCTCTGACGGGCCGGCTTTACGAGCAGGTGAACGACGTTAAGGTCGCGGCGAACGATTGCAACAGTGACGGAGCGTAAAGGCGATGGAAGGGTGGACACCCCGGACCTGGACGGGCCTGGCGGCCGCCAACGGTCTCTTGGCCGTGGCGTTCGGCGCCTTCGCCGCGCATGGGATCGATGGCTGGAAGGCCGTCGAGTGGCTGAAGACCGGCGCCCAGTATCAGATGATCCACGCCCTGGCCGTCTTCGCCGCCTTCACGCTGCACAAGGCCGGCGCCCGGAGCATGGGACTGGTGACGGCGCTGTTCTTTGTCGGAATTCTGCTGTTCTCAGGATCGCTCTACGCCATGGCGCTGGGCGCGCCGCGAGCTCTAGGCATGATCACGCCGTTGGGCGGGCTGTCGTTCATGGCCGGCTGGGCGCTGATGGCCTGGCGCGGTTTCAACCAGCCTCAGGCCTGAATCTTCTTCGCACCCGGCAGGGCCAGCAGGAAGATCGCCAGGGCCGATCCGACCAGACAGGCGAACATCACGCCGGCCACCGGACGTGGCGTGCCGTCGTGCAGCGCAGCCCCCGCCCAGGACGCCACGGCCCCGGCCCCGAACGAGGCCGAGCCCATCAGCGCGGAGGTTGATCCGGCGCGCTGAGGATCGACGCTGAGCGCTCCGGCCATGGTGTTGCCGCCCATCAGTCCATAGAGCGAGAGCGCCGCGAACAGCAGCGGCAGAACGGTCCATTGCCCGCCGAAGCCCGTCCAGGCCGCCAGGGTCAGCAGGAGCGCGGCGACAATGGAGGCGACACTGGCGCGCGCCAGCACCTGGTCGGGCGTTGAGCGGCGCAACAGGAAACGATTGATCTGGCTGGCGCCGATGATGCCGACGGCGTTGAAGGCGAAGACCAGATTGAACACCAGCGGGCTGTGGCCATAGGTCCCCATCACCAGATCCGGCGCGCCCGAGATGTAGGTGAACAGCACCGCCCCGTTCAGCGCGCCCGCCAGGGCGTAGCCCATCAGGCGGCGCATCCCGAACAACGCGACATAGGCCTTCAGCGGATTTTCGCTGCGGGCCTGCGCCTCGGTCGCCGCCGAGCGGGATTCGGTCAGGCTCAGCACCACCCAGGCGGCGATCAGCACGCCGAACATCACCAGAGCCCAGAACACCCCGCGCCAGCCCGCCACGAACTGGACGACCCCGCCCAGCTGCGGCGCCAGCACCGGCGCCAGGCCCATGATCAGGGTCATCAGCGACAGGACGCGCGCGGTGTCAGTATGGCTGAAGCGGTCACGCACCACCGCGCGGGCGATCACGGGTCCCACGCAGCCGCCCAGCGCCTGAACGAACCGCGCGGCGATCAGGGTCTCGATGTTCGGCGCGACGGCGCAGACGATCGAGGCGGCGATGAACAGGCCAACGCCGACGAGCAGAGGCGGCCGACGGCCGAACCGGTCAGAGGCCGGCCCGTAGAACACCTGGCCGATGGCCATACCCGCGAAGAAGGCCGCCAGGGTCGCCTGGGTCTGGTCGGGGGCGGCGTTCAGTGTCCGGCCGATCGAGGGAAGGCTCGACAGATACATGTCGATCGACATCGGCGCGAAGGCCGTCAGCGCGCCCAGAAGCAGGACAAGGCGCCACGGAACGTGGGCGGGCGGCAGGCTGGCGTTCGTCATGCGCGCCCTTTTACGCCCGTTCGCCCCTACGGAAACCTGAAATGACGCTTGCCGGGCTGGCGCGCACGCAGCAGCTTACCGTCAATCACATAACAACGGCGGGAGAACGAGCGCTCATGACGGACACCCCTTCAAAGGCCCCTGCTCTCCCCGCCCCGCAGTACGCCGAGGTCAACGGCATCCGCATGGCCTATTACGAGGCCGGGCCGCGCCAGGGCGTTCCGATCGTCTTCTGCCATGGTTTCCCCGAACTGGCGTTCTCGTGGCGCCACCAGATCGCCGCCCTCGCCGCCGCCGGGCGCTGGGTGATCGCGCCAGACCAGCGCGGCTATGGCCTGACCCCAGGCCCCGAAGCGGTGGAGGCCTATGACATGGAGCACCTGACCGGCGACCTTGTCGGCCTGCTCGACCATCTGGGCGTGCAGAAAGCGATCTTCGTCGGTCACGACTGGGGCGGCATCGTCGTGTGGCAACTGCCGCTGATGCACCCAAGCCGGGTCGCCGGGATCATCGGGCTGAACACGCCCTTCTTCCCGCGCCTGCCGCTGGATCCGATCCAGATGTACCGCAACGCCTATGGCGACGACATGTACATCGTCCACTTCCAGCAGCCGGGCGTCGCCGATGCGCAGCTGGGCGCGGATGTGGAAAAGACCATTCGCTACTTCATGCGCAAGCCCAAGGGCACGCAGGAGGACTTCCTGGCCCAGCCGGCCGAGCGTCGCAGCCTGGCCTTGCAGACCGCCCTCGCCCACTACGAGCCGTCCACCGACGACAACCAGTTCCTGACGCCGGATGAGTTGGCCTTCTTCGTCGAGGCGTTTCAGCGCACCGGCTTCACCGGCGGCATCAACTGGTATCGCAACTTCACCCGCAACTGGGAGCGTTCAGAGCCCCTGCCGCGCCGGGTCGACGGCATTCCCTGCCTGATGATCATGGCGGAGTTGGACGTCGTGCTGCCCCCCGCCATGGCCGATCGCATGGGCGACCAGATCAGCGACCTTGAGAAGGTGCTGATCGAGGGCAGCGGCCACTGGACCCAGCAGGAAAAACCCGCCGAGGTGAACGCCGCGCTCCTGGACTGGCTGGACCGCCGCTTCCCGCTTTAGCTCAGCTGCGGGCGTCGACCATCGCCTGGGCGCGGCGGCGCATGGCGGCGGCCAGCTGCAGCATGGCCAGGGCCGAGGTCTCGTCCCGCTCGGCCGCGCGCATCGAATAGACGTTGGCCATGGCGAACAGAGCCTCGACGCGGTCCACGCCCTCGGCCCCGAACATCTCGCCGATCTGGCGATCCAGCTCCGCCAGCTGGACCGGCTTGAGCATCGCCAGCAGCTCGTCGTCGGAATAGTCTTCGGGCGGAATCTGAGTCATGCGCGCAGCATACAGAACCCGACGAAACGCATGAACCCGGCGCGATCCGCCGTTCACAACGCCGCGCCGAACGCGCTAGGCTGAGGCCATGGATCGTTATGCCTCCGCAACCGCCATGAGTTCCGTCGGTCGCCGCAGCCTCTTCCGCGAGGTCGAGCCGTTTTCGTTCGGCTGGATGCCCACCAGCGGTCCGCACGAGATCTACTACGAAGAATGCGGCAACCCGCGCGGCAAGCCCTGCGTGATCCTGCACGGGGGGCCGGGCGGCGCGGTCAACCCGACCATGCGGCGCTTCTTCGATCCGGCCAAATGGCGGATGGCCCTGTTCGACCAGCGGGGCTGTGGCCGCTCGCGCCCCAACGCCAGCCTGGACGACAACACGACCTGGAGCCTGATCGAGGATATCGAGCGCCTGCGCGAGCATCTGGGCGTCGAGAAATGGACCGTGTTCGGCGGCTCCTGGGGTTCGACCCTGGCCCTGGCCTACGCCATCAAGCATCCGGACCGGGTCGAGGGCCTGGTGCTGCGCGGCATCTTCCTGCTGACGGAGAAGGAGTTGCGTTGGTTCTATCAGGACGGCGCCTCGATGCTGTTTCCCGACGCCTGGGAACGCTTTCTGGCCCCGATCCCCGAGGACGAGCGCGGCGACCTGATGGCCGCCTATCACCGCCGCCTGGTCGCACCGGACCGCCGCGTCCAGCTCGAGGCCGCCGCCGCCTGGAGCCAGTGGGAGGGCGACACCATCTCGCTGCGCGGCCCCGAGGCGCGCCCGCCCAAGTTCAACGAGGAAGACTTCGCGATCGCCTTCGCGCGGATCGAGAGCCACTTCTTCACCAACAAGGGCTTCTTCGACGAGGACGACTGGATCCTCAAGAACATCGACCGCATCCGCGGCATCCCGGGCTGGATCGTCCAGGGCCGGTTCGACGTCGTCACCCCGCTCGACAGCGCCTGGCGCCTGCACAAGGCCTGGCCCGAGGCGCGCTTCGAGATCATCTGGGACGCGGGCCACGCCTCCACGGAGCCCGGCGTCATTGACGGCCTGGTCCGCGCCACCGAGGCGGCGCTGGTCAGCTAGCCCGCCTTCAGCCAGCCGTTATCCGCCAGCCAGTCGAAAAGCCGATCCGGCCACGCCTTGAGCGCAGCCTTGTGGCTGCGCAAGCCCATGTTGAAGGCATGCCCGCCGGACTGGAACAGGTGGAACTCAATCGGAACCTTGGCGGCCCGGAACCTGGTCAGCAGGTCGACCGGCGGCGCCGAGCAGCATTCGTCGTCGTTGGCCGCCACGATGAAGGCCGGCGGCGTGTCGGTGGGGACCTTTTCAGGCACGCCCAGTGGTCCGGGATAGACCAGCACCTGGAAATCGGGACGCGCGCTGACCGCATCGACGGCGTCCGTCTTCGGATCGTTCGCCGCGCCCTGATAGACAGCGAGGTTCACCGCTTCGCCGCCGGCTGAGAAGCCCATGAGACCGATCCGCTTCGGATCGACGCCGAACACGGCGGCGTGCGCGCGGACATAGCGGACGGCGCGGACCGCATCCTGGCGGGCGTGATCGATCGTATAGGGCGAGCCTTCTTCCCGGAAGAGCCGGTACTTCACCACGAAGACCGCCACGCCCTTGGGGTTCATCACCTTGGCCACGTCCGCGCCCTCGGAGTGGATGACCAGGATCCGATGGCCACCTCCGGGCAGCACGACCAGGGCCGCGCCGGTGGCGGTCTCCTTAGACGGCAGATAGGCGGTGATGGACGGGTTGTTGACGCTCTTGACCCAGTAGTCGGCCGCCTGCTCCGGGATCGCCTTGCGGCTCTCGAAGCCCGGCGCGCCGTTGGGCCACAGCGGGAGCTGCTGCTGCGCCAACGCCGCCGTCGAGACCAGCAGAGCGGCGATCAGGAGGAGCGCCCTCACAGCTTGACCGTCCGCCCTTCGCGCGCGGCGCGGTAGATCGCTTCGATCACCCGAAGGTCCTTCAGCCCATCGTCGCCCCCGACAATCGGCTCGCGGCCGGTGAGGATGCACTCGGACAGGTGATCCAGCTGGGCCGAGAACTGGTTCTTGGGCTGTGGCGCCGGTTCACGCGGCGCGGGCGGACCGCCCAGTTGCGCCCGCATGGCCTGGCCCTGATAGCTGGTCGCCGGGTCGATCTCGACCCAGCCCTTGGGCCCGCTCACCCGATAGCGGTTGCAGTTGACGCTGTAGGCCGACACGCAGTTGGCCGTGGCGCCGGATGGGAAGAGGAGCTGGAAGTTGATGATGTCCTCCACCTCACCGAAGCGCGGATCGGATCGGTCCGTGGACTCCACGGCGTTGACGGCCACAGGCTCCTCGCCCGTGAGATAGCGCGCGGCGTTCAGGCTGTAGATGCCGATGTCCATCAGGCTGCCGCCGCCGGCCAGCGCCCTGTTCAAACGCCACTGCTTGGGATCGCCGATAGTGAAGCCGTGATCGGTGACCACCGTGCGCACCGGTCCCAGCGCGCCGTCGCGCACCAGCTTGATCGCTTCGATATTGTGGGCCTGGAAGCGGCTGCGATAGCCGATCATCAGCTTGCGGCCGGCCTTCTTGCAGGCGGCGATCATCGCCTCGCAGTCAGCGACCGTGTTCGCCATCGGCTTTTCGCACATCACGTGCTTGCCGGCCCTGGCGGCCCGCTCGGTGAAGGAGCGGTGCAGACTGTTGGGCGTGATCACATAGACGATGTCGACATCGGGATTATCGATGATCCGGTCGAAGGTCTCGTAGCTGTAGCGGTGCGTCTCGGGGATCCCGTACTGCTCGCCGTAGGTTTTCAGCTTTTCGGGCGTCCCGCTGACCAGGGCGGCCAGGCGCGAGTGCTCGCACTCTGCGAAGCGCGGCATGATGAGGCGCGTGGCGTAGTAGCCCAGGCCCAAGATCGCATAGCCCAACTTGCGGCCCGGCTGAGCGGCGAAGGCGCCGCGCGGCAGTCCGGCGACGCCGGCCGCCAGACCCGCGGCGAGAAGGCTTCTCTTGCTGATCGTTTCCATCGCTAGCGCCCCAGCCCCTTGGTCTTGGTGCGCACCCGCGCCACGAGATGGTTGGAGGTGATGAACAGCGTCCCGCCGTCCTCGCCGAATACGCAATTGGCCGCCGGGAAGCCGGTCTCGATCACGCCCAGCAGCTTGGCGTCCGGCGTCAGGATCATGATGCCGCCAGGGCCACTGGCGAAGAGCCGTCCCTGGGCGTCGACCTTCATGCCGTCCGGCAGGCCGGGGCCGCCGGCCTTCAGCAGGTCAGAGGCGTCGAAGAAGACCCGTGAAGCGGTCGGCAGCCCGTCGGCGGCCAGGTCATAGGCCATGATCACGGGACGCTTGGGATCGGAGATGGCGACATACAGACGCCGGCCGTCCGGCGACAGGCCCACCCCGTTGGGGAAACTCAGCGACCCATCGACCAGGGCGACCTCTCCGTTCGGGCGCAGCAGGTAGACGCCGTTGAAGGCCTGCTCCTTGGCCGGCGACGCATCCCCCCCTTCGAGGCCGTAGGGCGGGTCGGTGAAGTAGAGCGAGCCCTTCAGCGGTCCGTGAAGAACCTCGACCAGATCGTTGGGGCTGTTGAACTTCTTGCCGTTGAAGGTCGTGGCCAGCAGCGTCTTCTTGCGGGTCGCAAGATCGATCCGCGCTACAGCGCGGTTGCCGCAGTCGCAGACCAGCAGTTCACCGGCCGTGCTGATGATCGCACCGTTGGTGCCGGCCTCGCGGAAGATCTTGGTGGGCGGACCATCATAGCCGGAGGGCCGCAGAAAATCGGTCTTGCCGCCCTTTGCGTCCCACCGGTGCATCACGTTGCCGGGCACGTCGGAGAACAGCAGATAGCTTCCGTTCGCGACCCAGGCCGGTCCCTCCGCCCAGGTGATCCCATCGGCCAACTGTTCGATCGGCGCGGTCACATCAAGGATCGCATCCAGCTCAGGCGACAGGCGACGGATCCGGCCGATCCTGGGATAGGCGCTCGACGAGGCCGCCGCCGCTGGCGCTCCGGTGATCAGAGCGACACTCGCGCCAAGGATCGCGCGTCGAGTGGTCATGGCGGCCTCCGCTTATGATGTTTGCGGGCTAGAGACCATGACAGCGATGTCACCGCAACGGGTGATCAACTAAAGTCGAACGCGCGGCACCGCGTCGAGCCAACGGGCGTAGGCGGCTTCCCGCACATGGTCGTCCATGGCCGGCGCTAAGGTCTCGGCGGCTGGACTGGCTTCGGCGGCCTCTTCGATCGACCCGTAGAGACCCGCGCCGACGGCGGCGAACAACGCCGCCCCCAGGGCCGTGGTCTCCTGATAGCTGGCGCGACGCACCGAGAGCCCCGTGAGGTCGGCAAGGCGCTGCGAGAACCAGGCGCTCTTGGCCATACCGCCGTCGATCCGCAGTTGCGCCGCCTCGCCAAAGGCCGTGGGCGCATCGGCGCGCATCGCCTCGATCAGGTCGCGGCTCTGCAGCGCGCAGGCGTCGAAGGTGGCGGCGGCGATCTCGGGTAGTCCCGCATCGCGCGTCAGACCGAAGATCCCGCCCCGCGCCTCGGCGTCCCACCAGGGGGCGCCAAGACCCGTGAACGCGGGAACCACCACCACCGCGTGATCCGGCTTGGCCGCCCGGGCCAGCGCCTCGGCGGCGCGGGGACCGCCCGTGATTCCGAGCCCCTCGCCCAGCCACTGGATCGCCGCGCCTGCAACGAAGATCGACCCTTCCAGCGCGTAGGTCGTCTTGCCGCCGACCCGCGCCGCGACGGTGGTCAACAGGCGCGCCCGCGAGACGGCGCGGTCAGTCCCCGTATTGATCAGCATGAAGCAGCCGGTGCCGTAGGTGGCCTTCATCTGGCCCGGGGCGACACAGCCCTGCCCCATCAGCGCCGCCTGCTGATCGCCCGCCACGCCCCGAATGGGGACCTCGCGACCCAGGATGTCGGCCTGCGTCGCGCCATAGTCGTCGACGCAGTCCAGCACCTTCGGCAGGATCGTCGAGGGCACATTGAACAACGCCAGCATCTCGCTCGACCAGGCCTGAGCGCCGATATCGAACAGCAAGGTTCGAGAAGCGTTGGTGGCGTCGGTCGCGTGCACGGCGCCACCCGTCAGTCGCCAGATCACCCAGCAGTCCATGGTGCCGCACAAAAGCTCGCCGGCCTCCGCCCGGGCCCTGGCGCCGGGTGTCTTGTCGAGGATCCAGGCGATCTTGGTCGCCGAGAAATAGGGGTCGAGCAGCAGGCCCGTGACCTCGGTCACCCTCGGCTCATGCCCCTCGGCCTTGAGGCGCGCACAGACGTCAGCGGTGCGGCGATCCTGCCAGACGATGGCTGGATGGATCGGACGGCCCGTAGCCCGATCCCAGACGACCACGGTCTCGCGCTGGTTGGTGACGCCGATCGCAGCGATGTCCGCCATCCGCCCGGAGGCCTCGGTGACCTCGCGCAGCACAGCGACGGCGGCGGCGTAGATCTCCTCGGCGTCATGCTCGACCCAGCCGTCGGCCGGATAGCTTTGACGCAGAGGACGCGAGGCGTCGCCCAGGGCCGTCCCCGCCCGATCGAACAGGATGGCGCGCGTGCTGGTGGTGCCCTGGTCCAGGGCCAGGATCAGGTCTTGCGCCATCGACAGTTCCTCCACTCAAGCTTGCGACATCTCGACGCGTAACGGCGCATCGGCGTCTTTGCCCTGTTTAAGCATGTTTTCATTTGAGGGCCGCAAGGTCATCCTTAACGGACCTTCCGGATTCGAGGAGGCGGAGCCATTCAGACCGTCGAGATCGCTTCGCTGATGATGCTGGCGCGCAGTCGCGAACCCGGCGATCGGGAGCGGCTGCTCAGCGGCATCATCGACCTGTGCGAGGCGGGCCAGGCGCGTGGCGAGCCCACCCATCCCGATATCCAGGCCCTGCTGAACTCGATCTTCATGACCCTGGTGGTCGAGACCGAGCGCGATATCCGCCGACGTCTGTCCGAGCGTCTGGCCGACGCGGACTGGGCCCCGTCGGCCCTGATCAACATCATGGCGCTGGATGAAATCGAGATCGCGCGCCCGATCATCGCCCGCAGCCCCGTCCTGCAGGACCACGATCTGATCCGCCTTCTGGTTCAGGCCACGCTGGAGCATCAGATCGAGATCGCCCGTCGGCCGAATCTGAAGGCGCCGGTCGTTGAGGCGATCATCAGCCGTGACGAACCGGCGGTGATGACCGCCCTGGCGTCCAACGACACCGCGGAAATCTCGCCCGACGCCATGAGCCGGCTGGTCAATCGCTCGCGCGACGTGGTCGCGCTGCGGTCGCCGTTGGCCCGGCACCCGAAACTCTCCAGCGATCTGGCCGAGCAGCTCTATCTTCTGGTCGGACGGGCTCTTCGCGATGCGCTGACCGCGCGCTTCCAGCTCGACACAGCGCGCATGCAGGCCGCCGTCAACGAAGCGCTGCGCGCCGCCCACAAGGGCGAAAGTGATGTCGCTGTCGGACCTGTCGAAGGCGATGAGGACCGCGAGGAAATGGAGCGGGCTTTGATCGAGAAGCTCGATTCCGCCGGCCAACTCCGTCCAGGCTATCTTCTGCGCGTGCTGCGAGAAGGTCGTCTCCAGCTCTTTGTCATGGCCCTGGCGCGGCTGGGCAAGTTCGAGCCGGCCCAGATCCGGCGCGCCATCGACACCAGCCGGCCTGAACTCCTGGCCCTGGCCTGTTCGGCTGTCGGAATCGATCGCAGCGTCTTTCCGACGATCCTGGAGCATGTGCGCCAGCTGAACGGCGGTCGTCCCGGTGGCGGCGACGAGGGCGTGCGCCGCGCGGCCAGCGCCTTTGGCCCCTTCACGCCAGACATTGCGGGCATGGCGTTCCGGCAAGCCGTCGGACAGGTTTGACAAGACCACGGCCTTCCCGCCTCTTGGCCGCATGTACCAGCCGCAACCGTTCGTGACTCGCTTGGCGTTCAAGTGCAGCGACAGGCCCGAGGCCCAAGAGGCGCGGGAACGTCTCGCAGCGCGCTACGGCGATGTCGGCCCGGAGAACGCGCAGGTGATCGTCGCCCTCGGCGGCGACGGCTTTATGCTGGAAAGCCTGCACGAGGCGATCGCCAGCCAGACCCCGATCTATGGGATGAACCGCGGCTCGGTCGGCTTTCTGATGAACGAGTACAGCGAGGACGGCCTGCTGGAGCGGATCAACGCCGCCGAGCGCGCCGTCATCCATCCGCTCGCCATGGTCGCCATCGACGCGCGGCGGACCCAGCACCGGGCGCTGGCGATCAACGAGGTCTCCCTGCTGCGCCAGACCCGGCAGACCGCCAAACTGCGGATCTCCATCGACGGCAAGGTTCGGATGGGCGAACTGGTCTGCGACGGCGCTCTGCTGGCGACGCCGGCGGGATCGACCGCCTACAACCTGTCAGCCCACGGTCCGATCATCCCGATCGACGGGCGCGTGCTGGCCCTGACCCCGATCAGCGCCTTCCGCCCCCGCCGCTGGCGCGGGGCCCTGTTGCCGCAGTCCGCCCGGGTGACCTTCGAGATTCTCGAGGCGGACAAGCGCCCGGTCAGCGCGGTGGCGGACAACTTCGAGGTCCGCGACGTGATGGAGGTCCACATCTCCGAGGATCGCGGCACGTCCCTGGCCATGTTGTTCGACGCGGGCCGCAGCCTGGAAGAACGGGTTCTGGCCGAACAGTTCTCAGCTTAACCCGACGTCCAGAGCAGAACTGAGACGTTGGGTCGCACGAAAACGCAGGTCTCATGCAATGTTAACGCCTGCTATGTTAGCCGTACCCAACTTGTACCGCCGCTGGGGAGGCGAAGTGTGACCGAGAAGACCACCGCTGAGGTGATCCAGGTGCCGAACATGCTCAAGCTCAAGGTGGGCGGGCGTGGCGGCATCGACATGGCGGCCATCGCCAAGGCCGAGGCCGCGCTCAAGAGCCTTTCGGGCAATTTCGGCCAATGGCTGAACGATGAGATCGTCAAGCTGGAAGCCGCCCGCCAGGCCGTGAAGACCGAGGGTCTCAACGCCCAGACGGTCGAGACGCTCTATCTCCGGGCCCACGACCTGAAAGGTCTCGGCGCCACCTACGATTTCCCGTTGATCACCCGGCTGGCCGCTTCGCTGTGCAAGCTGATCGACGATCCGGACACGCGCCTGAAGGCGCCGATGTTCCTGGTCGACGCTCATATCGACGCGATCAAGGCCTGCGTGCGGGACGACATCAAGGTCGACACCCACCCGGTCGGCAAGGCCCTGAGCACCGAACTCGAAGCGCGGGTCGCCGAGTATCTCGGCGCCGCCGGCTGATCACATCAGACCAAACAGGCCCTTGAGGTACGGGTTGAGCATCCGCGCCTCAGGGTCCAGGTCCTGGCGAACCTCCAGGAAATCCTTCCAGCGCGGATAGATCGCTTCCAGCTGCCGGCCGCGCAGCGTGTGGAGCTTGCCCCAGTGCGGACGCCCCTCGTAGCGGCGGAAGATGGGCTCGATGAGCTCATACAGGAAGGTGAAGTCGTCGCGGTAGTAGGCGTGGACCGCCACGGACCCGCGCGGCGCGCCGTAGAAGGGCGAGAGCCAGGCGTCATCGGCCGCGATACGGCGGACCTCGATCGGGAAGAACACGTCGGGCCGTTCGGTCTCGATGGTCCGCATCACCTCTTCCAGGGCCTTCAGCTGGTTCTCGACCGGAAGATGGAACTCCATCTCGTTGAAGCGCACAGGACGTTCGGTCGAGAGCAGCTTCCAGCCCTCGTCGACGGAGCTTTCGGGCTTGGCCGAGGACAGCAGCGCCTTGGCCGCCGCCTTGCGCAGCGGCGTGGCGAAGCCCAGCAGGTTCCGCAAGCCCCGCAACGCCTGCAGGAACTCCACGTCCTGGTCAGGCCCGCGCGCCTCGGCCGGATCGTCGGTCTCGTCGTGGGTGATGTTCACCGCCAGCCCGGTGAACGGGACGGCATAGAACTCGAAGTTGCGATGCTGCGCCCAGCGGCCGTCGGCCTTGGCCATGGCCTCCTCGAAGGGCTCCAGCCAGACGCGGCGACGCAGGCGGCGGTTGGCGCTGGTGCGCATCCGAACCTGGCTGATCACCCCCAGCGCGCCCATCGAAACGCGGGCGGCCTGGAAGATCTCGGGGTTGTTGCTGGCGTCGGCGTCGATGACCTTGCCCGAGGGCGTGACCAGCCGCAGGCCCGTCACGTCGCCGTGCATGGCCGGGATCTTGATCCCCGTGCCATGGGTCGCAGTGCCCAGGGCGCCGCCCAGCGACTGCTTGTTGATGTCGGGCAGGTTGGCCAGAGCCCGCCCCTTCTCGGCCAGGAGCGGCCCCAAGGCGCCCAGGCGGGTGCCCGCGCGCACAATGGCCTCGTCACCCTCCCAGCCGACGATCCCCGACATCGAGTCCAGCGAAACCAGCGTGCCGTCGGTCGGGGCCAGGGCCGTGAAGGAGTGGCCCGAGCCGACGGGCCGGATCGGGGCCTGGGCGACCTTCAGCGCGGTGGCCAGCTCGCCCTCGTCCTTGGGGGCCAGGCGGGCGGCGGGATAGGCGTGCTGCAAGCCCGACCAGTTGCGCCAAAGCACCTTGCCCTGCGCGTTGACCGAAGCGGGCGCCGGCGGCTCGGGCTTGTCTCCGGTGGCGACCATGTAGGCGGCGCCCGCGCCGCCGGCGACCACCGCCGCTCCCGTTCCGCCTGCGATCAGAGCCCCACGCCGCGAGATCATGCCGCCTCCCCGTATCTTATGACGCGGAGTCGTCTCGCCCCGCCATGAAGCGTATCAGGGCCTTGAAATCGTCCGGCGTGCAAGTCGCGCATTGGCCGGTGGCCGGCATGGCGTTGAAACCCTGGATGGTGTGATCCAGCAAAACCGCCTCGCCCTGCTTCCAACGCGGGTCCCAGGCGGCGCGATCATGCACCAGCGGCGCGCCGGTTTCCGGGATGGCGTGGCAGGCGTGGCACGAGGTCTCGTACAGGCTCGCCAGTCGCGCATTGGCCGGGCGCAGCGCCAGGGCCTGTTCGGGCGTGGGCGGCGGCGGGACCTTGGCCCCGCAGGCCGAAACGACGAGGGCGGCGGCGACGAAAACCAGCCCCCGGCGCATCAGGCGATCCCCGACAGGCGCTTGGCCGCCGTCAGCGTATTGGCCAGCAAGCAAGCAATCGTCATCGGTCCAACGCCCCCCGGAACCGGCGTAATCGCGCCGGCGACCTCTCTAACCTCGTCGAAGGCGACGTCGCCGACAAGCCGGGTCTTGCCGGCGGCGGCGGCTTCGGAATCGCGGGCCGGGAAGCGGGTGATGCCGACGTCAATGACCACGGCGCCGGGCTTCACCCAGTCAGCCTTGACCATCTCGGCCCGGCCCACGGCGGCCACGACGATGTCGGCCTGACGCACGATCGAGGGCAGATCCTGGCTGCGCGAGTGGGCGATGGTGACGGTGCAGTCGGCGGCCAGCAGCATCTGGGCCATCGGCTTGCCCATCAGGTTCGAGCGGCCGATGACGACGGCGGTCTTGCCCTTCAGGTCGCCGATCGCGTCCTTGATCAGCATCATGCAGCCGGTCGGCGTGCAGGGCGCCAGGGCCGGCAAGCCGCTGGCCAGGCGCCCGGCGTTGGTCACGGTAAGGCCGTCGACGTCCTTGTCGGGCGACAGGGCGGCCACGACGTCCATCTGGCTGATGTGCGGCGGCACCGGAAACTGCACCAGCACGCCGTGGATCTTGGAATCGGCGTTCAGCTTGGCGACGACCGCCAGAAGCTCGTCCTGGGTGGTGGTTTCCGGCAGGCGATGGGTCTCGGAATACATGCCCGCCGCCGTGGTCTGCTCGCCCTTGTTGCGGACATAGACCTGGCTGGCCGGATCCTCGCCGACCAGCACGACCGCCAGGCCCGGCGTCACGCCATGCTCGGCCTTCAGGGCGGCGACCTCCTCGGCGATCTTGGCCCTCAGATCGGCCGCGAAGGCCTTGCCGTCGATGAGTTTCGCCTGCGCCATAGGGGTTCTCCTGCGTTGCCCGTCCCTAGCCTCTGGGCGCGAGACTCGCAACGGCGCTCGGCCGCCTGGGGACTTGACCGCCTCCCCGCCCCGGCGTGTCCTCGCGCCATGACACAAGTCTTCCCGACTCCCGCCGCCCATGCCCGCGAGATCCTGGCCAAGCTGGGCGCGCCGCCGCTGCCCGCCGACGCCGGAGAGCCCGTGCGTGGCCCGATCGACGGCGCGATCCTGGGCCATGTCGTCTACGACGACGCCCGGCAGATCGAGGCCAAGGTCGCCGCCGCCTGCCGCGCCTTCGCCGACTGGCGCGTGGTCCCCGCCCCGCGTCGCGGCGAGCTGGTGCGGCTGTTCGGCGAGGAACTGCGCGCGGCCAAGGCGGAGCTGGCGGCCCTCGTCACCCTGGAGGCGGGCAAGATCGCGTCGGAAGCCGCCGGCGAAGTCCAGGAGATGATCGACATCTGCGACTTCGCCGTGGGCCTGTCGCGGCAACTGCACGGCCTGACCATCGCCTCGGAGCGCCCCGGCCACGCCATGCGCGAGACCTGGCATCCGCTGGGGCCGGTGGCGGTGATCAGCGCCTTCAACTTCCCCGTCGCCGTCTGGGCCTGGAACGCCTGCCTGGCCTTGGTCTGCGGCGATCCGGTAATCTGGAAGCCGTCCGAGAAAACCCCGCTGACGGCGTTGGCCACCCAGGCGATCCTGGAGCGCGCGCTCGCCCGCTTCGGCGACGCGCCGCAGGGTCTCTCCTCGGTCGTGCTGGGCGCCCGCGACGCCGGCGAGCGACTGGCGCGCGATCCGCGCATTCCGCTGGTCAGCGCCACCGGCTCCACCCGCATGGGCCGGGCCGTCGCCCCCATGGTCGCCGAGCGTTTCGGCCGCTCAATCCTGGAGCTGGGCGGCAACAACGCCATGATCGTCACGCCCTCGGCCGACCTGTCGCTCGCCCTGCGCGCCATCGTCTTCTCGGCGGCGGGCACGGCGGGCCAGCGCTGTACGTCCCTGCGCCGCCTGATCGTCCACGAGAGCTTGGTCGACAAGCTCGCCGACGCGGTCGACACCGCCTTCCAGCGCCTGTCGGTCGGCGATCCGCGCGATCCCAAGACCCTGCTGGGCCCGCTCATCGACAAGACCGCCTATGACGCCTTCATCGCGGCGATGAACCAGGTCCGCGCCGAGGGCGGAACCGTCGCCGGCGGCGAACGCGTGCTGATCGACGAACACCCCGACGCCTACTATGTGCGCCCCGCCCTCGCCCGCCTGTCAGCCCCCGCGCCCTGCATGCAGCGCGAGACCTTCGCGCCGCTGCTGCACGTCGTTCCGTACACGGATTTCGAGGCGGCGATCGCGATTCAGAACGACGCGCCCCAGGGGCTGTCCTCCTGCGTGATGACCAACGACGTCCGCGAGGCCGAGCGCTTCCTGGCCGCCGCCGGCAGCGACTGCGGCATCGCCAACGTCAATATCGGCCCCTCGGGCGCCGAGATCGGCGGCGCGTTCGGCGGTGAAAAGGAAACCGGCGGCGGCCGCGAGAGCGGCTCCGACAGCTGGAAGCAATATATGCGCCGCCAGACCGCGACGGTGAACTACTCCGGCGCCCTGCCCCTGGCGCAGGGGGTGCGGTTTGATCTGTAGGTCTTCGACCCTCGCGCCGCTCTTGCCGTCCGCGACGACAGGCGGCATAAGCCCTGACCTCGGGTCACTGGCCCAAGCCGGCTTAGCACAGCGGTAGTGCAGCGGTTTTGTAAACCGAAGGTCGGGGGTTCGATCCCCTCAGCCGGCACCATTTCCCTTGTCCAGGGTCTCGCGCGATGGTCGCCACGCTCTTCATCGACGCCGACGCCTGCCCCGTGAAGGACGAGGCCTACAAGGTCGCCGCCCGTCACGGCTACAAGACCTTTGTCGTCTCCAACAGCTGGATCCGCGTGCCCCAAACCCCGGTGATCGAGCAGATCGTGGTCGACGCGGGTCCCGACGTGGCCGACGACTGGATCGCCGAGCGCTGTGGTCCGGGCGATGTGGTGGTGACCAACGACATTCCCCTGGCCGACCGCGTGCTGAAGGCCGGCGGCGCGGCCGTGGCCCCGAACGGCCGGGTGTTCTCGCACGACATGATCGGCTCAGCCCTGGCCTCGCGTTCGATCGGCGAGCACCTGCGCTCGATGGGCGAGGTCACCAAGGGCCCGGCCGCCTTCGCCAATGCCGATCGCTCGCGGTTCCTGCAGGCGCTGGACCAGCTGGTGGTCAAGGCCAAGCGCGCGGCGCCCCGGTGATCGCATGCCCGCGATGATCGAGATCACGTCCTGGCTGCGGATCGACGAGGACGACCTCATCTGGAAGGCCACCCGCGCCTCGGGTCCCGGCGGGCAGCACGTCAACAAGACCTCGACCGCCATCGAGCTGCGCTTCGACGTGCGCAATTCGCCCTACCTGCCCGACGACGTGAAGGACCGCCTGACCGCGTTGGCCGGGAGCCGGATGACCCAGGACGGGGTGCTGGTGCTGTTCGCCCAGGGCTCGCGCTCGCAGGAAATGAACCGGCAGGACGCCCTGGACCGGCTGATCGACCTGATCCGCCGCGCCACCGAAAAGCCCAAGCCCCGCAAGGCGACCAAGCCGACCTATTCCAGCAAGCTCAAGCGGCTGGAGATCAAGTCCAAGCGCGGGACGGTCAAGTCCGGTCGCGGGCGGGTGAAATTCGACGACTAACGACGGCTCAAGCCGTCTCCGGCGGCGCGGGCGCGCTGAAGGCGATGACGTCCTGCTTCCACTCGGGCTCGACGATCAGCCCGCCCAGCATCTTCTGCAGATAGAGGGTCATGGTCGCCTGCTCCTCGGTGGTCAGCTGGGCGCAGACCTCCTGGTTCAGCGGGCGGATTTCGCCGCGGATACGATCCAGCAGGGTCCGGCCGGCGTCGGTCAGGCGGATCACGACGATGCGACGATCCCGCGCCGAAGCTTCACGCGCCACCAGGCCATCAGCGATCAGGCCGTCGATCGAGCGGGTCAGGGTGGTGCGGTCGGTGGCCGCCAGCTTGGCCAGACGCGTCATCGACAGGTCGCCAAAGCGCCGCAGCGAGATCATCGCCACCCACTTGGCGAACGAAAGGCCGTGCTTGGCCAGCAGATCGGCGGCCATGGCGCGGCGATGCTGCTCAGTCTGGTAAAGCAGATAGCTCAGATAGCTGGACAAAGGCAGCGCGTGATCATGCGCCGTCTCGGCGCGCTCGTCCCCGTCGCCTATCGTCATGTCCGCCCCCGCAAAACGGCGCTCTGTGTGTCACAAGGTTAACGGCCGTGCAATCGTCGGCGCCGATGGCGAAACGAAAAACCCCGCGAAAAGCTTCGCGGGGTCAGACGGCTTGACCTGGGGCTCGAGGGCGAAACGCAGCAGGGGCTCAGGCGGCGGCCCGGTTGCGGTGAAGACCGCGGGTCAACCAGTCGTCCGGATAGGTTTCCCGCACGGTGATCGACTTGAACTGGGTGACCGGGATTTCGGCGTGATCGCCGGGATTGAGGTCGCGCGACACCGAATGGCCGGCGAACTCTTCGATGATGGTGATCACTTGGCTGCTGCCGGCGGCGTTCTCGATCAGGACCATGTTCATGGGACGGCTCGTTACATCGAGGAAAAGGGGAAGAGGACGGATAGGCTTGGAAGGCGTCAGACCAGCCGGGGCTGGATCCGCTTTTCCTTCACGCCCTTGAGGGCCCAGGCTTCGAGGGCCTGACCACCGCTCAGCCGGCGGAAGGCGCCCTGGCTATGCTGCTCGCAGTAGGAACCGCGCGCGCTGGCCTTGGGACGGCCGCAGAAGCCGAAGTCGTCATTCTCCGGATGGCCGATCGGCCAACGGCACGAGTGAGCGCCCAGGCCCAGGATGCCCGAGGTCGGCAGCAGGTCTTCCTCGATGCGCTCATAGCGCGGGGCGACACGGGGGGTGGCCACGTCGCGCGACGGACGCTGGCGGACCGAGATCCGGGACGGCGCGCGGGCCGTCGTGGCGCGCTGGCGCACGGGGGTTTCACGGACCGTGATGCCCAGACGGTGCACCTTGCCGATCACCGCGCTTCGGCTGACGCCGCCCAATTGCCGCGCCACCTGGCTGGCGCTCAGGCCCTCCAGCCACAGCTTCTTCAGCGTCGCGGTCCGTTCTTCGCTCCAGTCCATGATCTTGCATCCAGCCCTGCCCGGAGCCAGCCCGCTCCGTGAGAAAAGGGGTAAGATTTATGGTTAACGACCGTCAAACGGTTATGTGCAGACCCACGTTTTGCAAGTTCACTTTTCGCCATGAGAATCACGTAGATACCAGCAATTGTCGCAGCCTTGGCGTAACCCCCACGCTTAAGGACCATTGTTACGTGACAAGCCTCAGGCCCAGATTTTATAAGGGTTTGGAATGCGTCGCGGCGTCGCAGAACCTGCGACGAAACGTCAGTCGAGGACCTCTATGCGCTCGTTGAACCTGGCCGCCGTCGCGGCCCTCTGTGTGATCGTTTCGGCCTGCTCGAAGGATGGCGGCAGCTCCAGCCAGGCCCCCGCCGACGCACCGACGCCGGCTGCAGCGCCCGCGCCCACCGACGCCGAGAAGGCCGCCGCCCTCGCCGCCCTGCCCGCGCCCTACAACACCGGCGACCTGTCGAACGGCCAGAGCAAGTTCGCGCTCTGCCGCTCGTGCCACACCATCACCGAAGGCGGACCGGACCTGACGGGTCCGAACCTGTACGGCGTCTTCGGTCGCAAGGCCGGCGTCAAGGAAGGCTACAGCTTCTCCGACGCTGTGAAGGCGGCCGGCTTCATCTGGGACGCCCAGCAACTCGACAAGTGGCTGGCCGATCCGCGCGGGTTCATGCCCGGCACCAAGATGACCTTCGCCGGTATCAAGAACGAGAAGGATCGCATCGACCTGATCGCCTATCTGAAGGTCGAGACGGGCTACCAAACGCCGGCGAAATAGACCGTGCGGCAATATTACACGCTCCCCGGCGGCGGCTTCTGGCGCATGCACAGAAGCCGTATGGAGACCGTGGCTGGGTGCTCATGACTCCCGACGAAGATCGGATCACGCAACTCTACGAGGCTTTCAACCGTCGCGCCTTCGACCGTTGCATCGCCATGCTGGCGCCCGACGTCTCATGGCCTGACGAGCTGGAGGATCGACGCCTTGAGGGCCTCGACGCCGTGCGGGCCTACCTCGACCACGCCATCGCCCCGCTGCGGGTGTGCTACCAGCCGATCGCCCTGTTCACCCCATCACCGGGTCAGATCGAGGTGTTGGCGCGACAGACGGTGCTCAGCGCGACCGACGGCTCCCTCTGGTCCAGCCTGCGCGTGCGACATCGCTACACGATCAAGGACGGGCTCTTCACGCACCTGGAGAGCGAGCAGAACTACACCGCGCCGACGTTCGAGGGCGTCGACCGCCTGCTTCGGCGGCTGTACGACGCGATCAACGCCGGAGACGTTGAGGGCGCTGCGGCGTGCTTCGGCGACCATGCCTGCTTTGAGGACAAGCTTGAGGACGGCCCGATCAGCGGTCCGGCGGCCATCCGGGCGCATTTCGAGCATCTGTTCGCAACGCTGCAGGTGACGGCCACGATGTGCGACTATGCGCTGGAGCCCGACGACCGGGTCCGGGTCCGTCTGCAAGTCGAGGCGCGCGGCGCGACCGGCCGCCTCTGGCACGACGGCGGCGTCACCGCCTGGTACCGTCTTGAGGGGGGACTGATCGTCGGACAGGATGTCGATGATAGCGGCGAGGAAGCGCCATGAGCCCGTTGAGCGCCATGCTGGAAGCCGCCTATGCGGTGTTCAACACCCACGACGCCCCAGGCCTGCGTCGCTTCATCCACCCCGAAGCGACCTGGCCCGACACGCTTGAGGCCGATCACGCCAATGTCGGCCAGGATGCGGTGATCGCGCACTTCGCCCGCGTCTTCGCCACCCTCCGCCCCAATATCCATCTGATCGAGGTGATCGAGGAGACGGGCCAGTCCCTGACCGTCGAGGCACAGTACGCCGTCGAGACCGAAGATGGTCAGGTCTGGTCGGACACCCGCGCGCGCCTGACCTATCACTTTCGCGACGGCCTTCTGAGCGGCATGACGATCCTGAGCGGGTTCTAGAGCCCTTTCCGATCTGATTGAACCAATCAGATCGGATAAAAAGGGCTCTATTTCAAAAGTTTAGAGCGTTCTTCGATCCGATCACCGCTTCACACTGATCGGAGAACGCTCTAGGCCAGCAGATCCGCGCAGGCGTCCAGAACGGCGTCGGCGTCCAGCCGGTACTTGGCGTAGAGGTCAGGCAGGTCGCCCGATTGCCCGAAGGTCTCCAGCCCAAGCGCCCGGACCCTCTGCCCCCGCACCGACCCCAGCCACGACAGGGCCAGCGGCGCGCCATCCGTCAGGGTCACCAGACCGGCGCCTTGCGCCAGCGGCGCCAGCAGGGTCTCGATCGTCGAGGTCCGCGCCCCCTCCCCCGTCCAGCGCGCCCGACCTGACGCGGTCCAGTCGCGGTGCAGCAGGTCGGCGGAGGTCACGGCCAGGAGGCCCGCCTCGGGCATGTCCTCGGCCAGCGCCTCGAACGCCGCCAGGGCCTCGGGCGCCAGGGCCCCGCTGTAGACGATCGCCAGTCGCGCGCCCGGCGCCGGGGCTCGCAGCCAATAGCCGCCATCGATGACGCCCTGCCGCCAGGCCTCGCCCGTCCGGTCCGGCTGGGGGATGGCCCGGGTCGACAGGCGCAGATAGGTCGAGGCGCCGTCCTTGGCCTGGATGCGGTCGAACGCGTGCGCCATCAGCACCGCCGTCTCGTCCGCAAACGCCGGCTCGTAGGTATCAAGGCCCGGCTGCGCCATGCCGATCACCGGCGCATTGATCGACTGGTGCGCCCCGCCTTCGGGCGCCAGCGTCAGACCGGACGGGGTCGCCACCAGCAGGAACCGGGCGTCCTGGTAGCAGGCGTAGTTCAGCGCATCGAGGCCCCGGGCGATGAACGGATCGTAGAGCGTGCCGACCGGAAACAACCGCTCGCCAAACAGCGGCGCGGTCAGGCCCAGCGCGGCTAGGGCGATGAACAGGTTGTTCTCGGCGATGCCCAGCTCCACGTGCTGGCCCGTCTCGGCCTTGGACCAAACCTGGGCCGAGGGGATGCGGCGACGCTTGAAGACATCGTCATGAGCGCGCCGCTGGAACACGCCACGACGGTTCACGAAACCGCCCAGGTTGGTCGACACCGTCACGTCCGGCGAGGTCGTGACCACCCGGCCGGCGAACTCGTCCTTTCGCGCCGCGATCTCGAACATCACCTTGCCGAACGCGGCCTGGGTGGATTGATCACCGCCGCCAGCGACAGCGGCCAGCAGCTCGCTGGCGCTGGGCGTCGGAATCTGCGGCGCCAGGTGATTGCGCTCGACCTCGGCGGCGAACGGCGCGCGCGCGACCAGGCCCTTGATCGCGGTGCGCTCGGCGGCCGACAGGCCCGACAGAGGGTCCCATTCCTCGCCCTCGACCACGCCAAGACGCGCCCGCAGTTCGGCGATCTGGGCCGGGGTCATCAGGCCCGCGTGATTGTCCTTGTGGCCCTGGAAGGGCAGCCGCAGGCCCTTGACGGTGTAGGCGATGAGGAAGCGCGGGCGATCATCCTGGCTGGCCTTCTCGAAGGCCTCCAGCAGCGTCTCCAGGCAGTGCCCGCCCAGCTCGGTCATAAGTTCGGCGAGGTCGACGTCCTTGTAGGCGGCGATCAGGGCCAAGGCCTCGGGGCTGTCGGCCAGGTCAGCGGTGAGCCGCTCGCGCCACGCCGCGCCGCCCTGATAGGTCAGGGCCGAGAACAGGTCGTTGGGCGCGGTCTCGATCCAGGCCTGCAGCTTGTCGCCGCCCGGCCGGGCGAAGGCCTCCCGCTGACGCCTGGACCATTTCAGCGTCTCGACCGCCCAGCCGGCGGCTTCGAAGATCTCGCCATAGCGGGTGAACATCCGGTCCTGGGTGGTCGCATCCAGGCTTTGGCGGTTGTAGTCGACGATCCACCAGGTGTTGCGGATGTCGTGCTTGCAGGCCTCGATCAGGGCTTCGTAGATATTGCCCTCGTCCAGCTCGGCGTCGCCCAGCAGCGAGATCATCCGGCCCATCTTCTCGGGCTTCACCGCGCCGCGCGCGGCCAGATAGTCCTGGGTCAGCGAGGCGAAGGCGGTCATGGCCACGCCCAGGCCCACCGAGCCGGTCGAGAAATCGACGTCGTCGACGTCCTTGGTGCGCGACGGATAGGACTGCGCGCCGCCCAAGGCCCGGAAGCGCTTGAGATTATCCAGGCTCTGGCGCCCGAACAGGTGCTGGATGGCGTGGAAGACCGGGCTGGCGTGCGGCTTGACCGCAACCCGGTCCTGCGGACGCAACGCCTTCATGTAGAGCGCGGTCATGATCGTGGTCAGCGAGGCGCTGGACGCCTGGTGGCCGCCGACCTTCAAGCCGTCCCGGCTTTCGCGGAGATGGTTGGCGTTGTGGATGGTCCACGCCGCCAACCAGAGAATCCGTTCCTCGAGCCGCCGCAGCAGCGCGATTTCCTGCCGCTTGGCTGTCAGAGCGCCGTCAGGCATGCTTCCTCACCCGGTTTATGCGGGTGAGGTTTGCCCCTCACCCGACTTTTCCTGGGCTTCATACGCTTCGATCTGGCGCGCCGTCCACTCCGGCGACTTCGTGAAGCGCGCCAGGAGGTCGTAGAAGACCGGAACGATGAACAGCGTCAGGAGGGTTGCGAAGATCGCGCCGGTGAAGATCACCGCCCCGATCGTCTGACGACTGCCCGCGCCCGCACCGGCCCACAGCATAAGCGGCAGGGCGCCCATCGCGGCCGAGACCGAGGTCATGATGATCGGACGCAGGCGCAGGGCCGCCGCCTCGATCACCGCCTCACGCACGCTCAAACCCTCGTCGCGCAGCTGGTTGGCGAACTCGACGATCAGGATGCCGTTCTTGGTGGCGATGCCGATCAGGATGATCAGGCCGATCTGGCTGTAGGTGTTGATGGTCGAGCCCGTCATCAGCAGACCGAACAGGCCGCCCAGCGCCGCGAGCGGCACGGTCAGCATGATCACCGCCGGGTGAATCCAGCTCTCGAACTGCGCGGCCAGCACCAGGAACACCAGCAAGAGCGCCAGGCCGAAGGCGATGGCGATACCGCCGGAGCCTTCCAGATAGTCCTTGGCCTGGCCGCCCCACTTGACGCTGACGCCCGGCGCGGGATGCTGGGCCGCCTGATCCTTGAAGAACGCAACGGCGTCCTCGACCGTGTAGCCGGGGTTCAGCTGGGCGGTCAGGGTCACCGAGCGCAGCCGGTCGACACGCGGACGATCCGGCGTGTCGCCCCGCAGTTCCGTGGTCACCACGGTGGACAGCGGCACGATCGCGCCCGTGTTGGTGCGCACGTTCAGGCGGTTCAGATCCTCGATGCTCCGTCGCTGATCCAGATTGGTCTGCAGGATGACATCGTACTCCTGGCCGCTCTTGATGTAGGTCGTCGCCCGGCGCGAGCCGAACATGGTTTCCAGCGCGCGGCCGACCGACTGGGCCGAGACCCCGAGCGTCGCGGCCTTGTCGAGATCGATCTGCACCAACAGGCGCGGCGCGGTCGGCTCATAGTCCAGACGCGGACGCGCCAGGCCCGGATTGTCCTGCGCCTCGGCCAGGATCGGCTTCAGCCAGTTGGCCAGCTGGACATAGTCGTTACCGACCGCGATGAAGTCGACATTGGTGCCGCCTCCGCCGCCTCCGCCGCCGCCCCGCTGGAAGGGACCACGCACGCTGGCCACGGCGCGAACGCTGGTGAACCTGGAAAGCTCCTTGTTCAGCTCGGCCGCGACCTCGTCGGCGGTCTTGTCGCGCTCGCCCCAGGGCTTCAGCGCAACGACGCCGTTGGCGCTGTTGAACGAATTTCCGCCAAAGCGCGGGATGGTCATGATGGTGCGCTCGGAAACCCCGGCCTCACGGTACTTGTCGAGCACCTTTTCGATCTTCAGCGCGATGGCCGAGGTGTAGTCGTAGCCCGCGCCTTCCGCCGCCGAGATCGAGACATCCACCCGGCCCCGGTCTTCGGCCGGCACCAGTTCCTTGGGCAGGCTGATGAACAGCAGCGCGGCGAAGCCCGCCAGCAGGACTACCAGCACGCCGGAAGCGGCCGCAGACCATCCGCCGAGGATCTGCTCCAGCGAGGCGCGATAGGACGCGCTCAAGGCGCCCATGGTCTTGTTGACGCGTCGCGCCAGCCAGCCTTCGCCATGGGCGGGCCGCAGCAGCTTCGAGGCCATCATCGGCGACAGCGACAGCGCCAGCAGGGCCGAGAAGGCGACGGCGGCGGCGATGGCCACGGCCAGCTCGACGAACAGGCGTCCGATATAGCCGGGCAGGAACATCAGTGGCGCGAAAACCGACACCAGCACGACGGTGGTGGCCACGACGGCGAAGAACACCTGACGCGTGCCGCGCTCGGCGGCGACCAGCGGCGGCTCGCCATCGTCGACGCGGCGCTGGATGTTCTCGACCACCACAATGGCGTCGTCGACCACCAGACCCACCGCCAGCACCAGCGCCAGCAGGGTCAGCAGGTTCAGCGAGAAGCCCAGCGGCGCCAGGATGATGAAGGTCGACAGGATGCAGATCGGCGCGACGATCGAAGGGATCAGGGCCGATCGCCAGCTGCCCAGGAACAGCAGGTTGACCATGACCACCAGACCGATCGCCAGGCCCATGGTGATCCAGACCTCGTGAATGGCCTCAGCGGTAAACACCGAGTTGTCGACGGCGATCACCATCTTGGTGCCGGGCGGCAGGGTCTGGTTGATCGCCTCAACCTCGGCGCGGACGGCCTTGGAGATGGCCACGTCATTGGCCTGCGACTGGCGGGTCAGGCCGATGCCGACCTGATCGATGCCGTTACCCCGGAAAAGGCGACGACGTTCATCGGGCCCCTCCTCGATCCGGGCCACGTCGCCTAGACGTAGAACATAGCCCGAGCTGTTGGCGGCCCGTAGCGGCAGGCGCGCAAACTCTTCAGGCGTGGCGTAGCTGCGCGCCACGCGGATGGTGAAGTCCTTGGCCGCGCTTTCCAACGAGCCGGCGGGCAACTCCAGGTTCTGGGCGTTGAGCGCGCTCTCGACATCGTCCACCGTGACGCCGCGCGCGGCCATCTCATTGGCGTCCAGCCAGATCCGCATCGCGTAGATCTTGGCGCCGAACAGGTTGGCCTGGGCCACGCCGTCGACCGTCGACATCCGCTCGACCAGATAGCGGTCGGCGTAGTCGGCCAACTGCAGCGGGTTCAGCGTCGTCGAGGTCAGGTTCAGGATGATGATCGGCGCAGCGTCGGCGTTGGCCTTGGCGATCTGCGGCGGATCGGCCTGATCGGGCAGGTTGCTGGTCACGCGGCTGACGGCGTCGCGCACGTCATTGGCCGCCGCGTCCAGATCGCGGTCCAGATTGAACGTGATGCTGATGTTCGAGCGGCCGTCGCGCGAAGAGCTGTTGACCCGGTCGATGCCCTGGATGCCGGCGACCTGGCGCTCGATCACCTGGGTGATGCGCTCTTCGATGACTTCAGCCGAGGCGCCGCGATAGCTGGTCGAGACCGAGACCACCGGCGGATCGACGCTCGGCAGCTCACGGATCGGCAGCGAGGTGTAGGCCGCCAGACCAATGACACAGAGGATGATCGCCGCGACGGCGGCGAATACGGGGCGACGAACGGAAAGGTCGGACAGCATCAGCCGGCCTTGCGGTCAGCGCCGCCCTTGCCGTCCGGCTTCTGCCCACCGGGCTTGCCGCCGCCGATCGCTGCGCCGTCCTGGATGCGGTTGAGACCGTCGGCGACGATCTTGTCGCCCTTCTTCAGGCCCGAGCGGATTTCGACGAAACCCTCCTGGGTGATGCCGGTGGTCACGTCGGTGCGCCGGGCGATCATGCCCTTGGGGCCCTTGGTGATGACATAGACCGAGGCCTGCTCGCCCTCGAACTGCACGGCGGCTTCGGGCACGGCGACGCCGGTGCGCACGCCCTTGTCGATGGCGACCTTGACCAGCATGCCCGGCTTCAGGCGTCCGTTGGCGTTCGGAAACTCGGCGCGCGCCTTGATGGCGCGGGTCGTCGTATCGATGCGGGTGTCGAGTTGCGCGATCCGCCCCCGGAACGTCTCGCCGGGCAGCGCGTCCGGCTGGGCGTTGATCGGCAGGCCGATGCGCAGGGTTTCCAGGTAACGGTCGGGCACCGAGAAATCGACGCGGATCACCGAGGTGTCGTCCAGGGTGACGATCGCGGTGCCGGGGCTGATCAGCATGCCCGGCGCGACGTCCGAAATGCCCACCCGTCCAGCGAAGGGCGCGCGGATCACGCGGTCCAGCTTGTTGGCCCGGGCGGAGTCGACCACGGCCTTGGCGGTTTCGTAGGCGGCCAGGGACTGCTCGGCCGTGGCGCGCGGCGCGATCCCCTGATCAGCCAGGGTCTTCCAGCGCTTGTAGTCACGCTCGGCCTGCGCAAGGCGCGCCCGCGCCTCGGCGATGCCCGCATCCTCGGCCTCGGCCTTCAGCTCGACCAGCACCTGACCGCGCGAGACGGCCTGGCCGTCGGTGAAGCGCACCGCCGTGATGAGTTCGGCCGTGTTCGACGTGATGGTGACCGACTGGAGACCTTTAGCCGCACCCAGAACCTCGATGCGATCCGTGAAAGGACGCTCGGCGACAACCGTCTGCGTGACACTGGTCGCGCGACCGCCGCCGCCGCCCGTGATCTCCTTCTTGGCGAAGGCCAGCTTGAAGCCTCCCACGCCCAGCATGAGGACCACAGCGGCCAGGGCCACGACGAGGAAGAAGTGCCTACGAATCAAGGAAAAGCTCCGGGCGCCGATGAAGCTCGACGGGGTGACAACGCGGCGAGATATGCGCGCACCCTAAACCGGCGTCCAGTGACACCAGGATGACTGAGTGTTACAGGCCTGAAATACGCTACAGGTTGCGCCACAATGCGAGGACGACGCCTCGATCTCGGGCGGTCTCGCGCCCGGACAACGTGCTTCGCCAACCGACCTGCGCACTCCACGGTCCGAAGGCGCGAACGACCGAGATCTCGCTCTTGAGCCAGCGCGAATCCGGACCTTCGCGGTCGGCGTGACCGGCATAGGTCTGGGCCAGAAGCAGGACCTTGCGGGTCGGGCGAAGGCCCAGGGTGACATCCAGCCGGTTCTCGTCCGCCAGGCCCTCTCGCCGAAGGCGGGCGGCCTGGACATCAAGATAGACCGGCTTGCCACGCCAGGTGGCTGACCGCCCGTAGAGCACCCGAGCCTCCAGATCGAGGCTGCCCTGCCCCGGCGCGGCGTAGCCGGCGTTGCGCCCCTCGCCCGCCTCGGCCGCCCCCAGATAGACCGACAGCGCCGATTGGTCGTCGCGTCGGACAGCCCAGCGAAGACCCAGCTCGACCGGTCCGCGCCCGGAGTAATCCACCCATCGGTCCTTGCCGCGCGTGACCCCCGCCTTGGCTTGCAACGTCAGACGATCGGTCAGACCGTGCTCGACAAGGACCGAGACCACCTCGTCGCGCCGACGGTCTATGTCGATCAAAACCCCGTGGGAATCAAAACCCTGGTCGGCGCTCTGCCGCTCGTACTTGGTGATCGCCTGAGTCTTGCCGGGCGCCACGGGCCAGGCCCCCGCGTTCGCTGCGCCCGCGCTCAGACACGAAAAAGCCGCCGCGATCACCAGGATCGCGGCGGCCTTTGCGAAGTCCGAAGTTGCGCTTAGTCCGCGTAGCCCGGCGACTCCCGGTCCAGCTTGCGCAGGCAGCCCGGCCAGGCCAGGCCGCCGATCATGCCCATGCCCATGCCGATCTGCTTGCGGACCTCGTCCTGCGCGGCCTCGGGGGCCAGCAGCACGTTGTCGCGTCCGATCGAAAGCGCCATTACCTGCTGCGCGCATGCTCGCTCCAGGAAGAACATCCCCAACCAGCATTCGGCCGCGGTGGCGCCCACCGACAGCGTGCCGTGGTTGCGCAGCATCAGCAGCTTCTTCTGGCCAAGGTCGGCCACGATACGTTCGCGCTCCTCAAGGTTGAGCGCAATGCCTTCATAATCGTGGTAGGCGAGCTGAGGCAAGACGATTAGCGAATGTTGTGTCAGCGGCAGCAGGCCCTCCTTGTGCGCCGACACCGCCACGCCCTGATCGCTGTGCAGGTGCATCACATAGTGGGCGTCCTCGCGCGCGGCGTGGACGGCCGAGTGGATCGTGAAACCCGCCGGATTGATGTAGTACGGCGTCTTGTCGATCACGTTGCCCTCGAGATCGACCTTCACCAGGCTCGAGGCCGTGATCTCGCCGAAGAACATCCCGTAGGGATTGATCAGGAAATGATGCTCGGGTCCCGGAATGCGGGCCGAGATGTGGGTGAAGATCATGTCGTCCCACCCGTGCAGGGCCACGAGACGATAGAGAGCGGCGAGATCGACCCGCGCTTGCCATTCCGCTTCGCTGACCTTGCCCTTCAGGGACATCGTGGGCAGAGCACCGTCGGCCATAGGGGCCTCCCGTAGGTTATCGTTGTTGAGTTGAGAGTCGCGCCGAGGCGCCGGGTCGTCAAGCAGAACCTCGTCCATGGCGAACAGACACCGGCTTGCCAGCAGGGCCCAGCCGTCGGACGGTCCCCCCGGGGAACGAGGGGAGTCGCCGGGGATGCTGACCCTGTTGGGCGTGGCGGTGATCGTGCTGGGCTTCGCCCTGCGGTTCAATCCGCTGCTGGTGGTGGTGGCCGCCGCCATGACCTCGGGCCTGGCCGCCGGCCTGGCGCCGCTCGAGGTGCTGGCCGCGTTCGGCAAGGCCTTCAACACCAACCGCTATGTCAGCGTCGCCTGGCTGGTCCTGCCCGCCATCGGCGTGCTCGAGCGCGCCGGTCTGCGCGAACAGGCGCGGCGCACGATCCAGGAGTTGCGGGCGGCGACGGCGGGACGGATCCTGCTGGCCTATCTGGCGCTGCGCCAGGTCGCCGCCGCCCTGGGCCTCACCCAGGTGGCCGGTCACGCCCAGACTGTACGCCCGCTTTTGGCGCCGATGGCCGAAGCCGCCGCCGAGCCTCTGTCCGACGACCAGCGCCAGAAGGTCCGGGCCATGAGCGCGGCGACGGACAATATCGGGCTCTTCTTCGGCGAGGACATCTTCCTGGCGATCGGCTCGATCCTGCTGATCGTCGGCTTCCTGGACCAGAGCGGCATCACCGTCGAGCCGCTGGCCCTGTCGGTCTGGGCGATCCCGACCGCCATCGCCGCCTTCCTGATCCATGGCGCGCGGCTGTTGATGTTCGACCGCCACCTCACCCCCAAGGCGGAGGACGCGGCATGATCGGCCTGCCGCTTGTCTATCTGCTGTCGGGGCTGATGTTCGCAGCCTTCGCGGTGCTGAGCGCCGGCGACCGTGAAAACCCAAAGCGTTTCGGCAACGCCGCCTTCTGGGGCCTGTTCGCCTTGAGCTTCCTGGCCGGCGACCACCTGGGCGACCTCGGTAACGGGATTCTGGTCCTGTGCCTGGCCGTCATCGCGGGGACCGGCCAGCTGGGCGTCGGAGCGCCCAAGACCACCAGTCCCGAAGACCGGGAGCGGCTGGCGACCAGCTATGGCGTAAGGCTCTACGTCCCCGCGCTGATGATCCCGGTGCTGGTCCTCGCCGGCTCCCTGACCTTCAAGCACCTGACCTTTCAAGGCGCGCATCTGGTCGATCCCAAGCAGGCGACGCTGATCGCCCTGGCCCTGGCGGCGCTGGTCGCGGCGGTCCTCTCCAAGGTGATGTTCCAGCAGCCGGCCGGCGCGCCGATCCAGGAGGGTCGCCGCCTTATGGACCTCGTCGGCTGGGCCGCCCTGCTGCCGCAGATGCTGGCGGCGCTGGGGGCGGTGTTCGCGCTGGCGGGCGTGGGCAAGTCGATCGGCGAGATCGCCGTGATGATCACGCCGGCGGACAGCCGCTTCGCCGCCGTCGCCGCCTACTGCGTCGGCATGGCCGTGTTCACAATCATGATGGGCAACGCCTTCGCCGCGTTTCCGGTGATGACCGGCGGCATCGCCCTGCCCCTGGTCATCGGCCAGTTTGGCGGCGACCCGGCCGTCGTCTGCGCCATCGGCATGCTGTCAGGCTTCTGCGGAACGCTGCTGACGCCGCTGGCGGCCAATTTCAACCTTGTGCCGGCCGCCCTGCTGCAGTTGAAGGACCGCTACGCCGTGATCCGCGCCCAGGCGCCTACGGCCGTCCTGATGCTGATCGTCAATGTGATCCTGATGAACGCCCTGGCCTTCCACCGATGAGCCTCGCCCGCTCCACCGCCTCGCGCTTCGCCAAGATCGCGCTGGGCCACCTGACCCGCGAGTATCCCAACAAGCTGGACCACGTGATGGGCGGTCCCGACGACGTCCGCTCGCCGCGTGATCTGCACCCCATCTTCTACGGCAGCTTCGACTGGCACTCTTGCGTGCATGGCTACTGGCTGCTGGCCACCCTGCTGCGCCTGCGCCCCGAAATGTCCGAGGCGCCGACCATCATCGCCCTGTTCGACGACGCCTTCACGCAGGAGAAGGTCGCCGGCGAGGTCGCCTATCTGGCGCGCCCGGAGAGCCGGGGGTTCGAACGTCCCTACGGCTGGGCCTGGAGCCTGATGCTGCAGGCCGAGCTCCTGCGGCACGACCGGCCCTGGGCCCAGACCCATGCGCCTCTGGCCCTGGCGTTCAAGCAAAGGTTCGAGGCCTTCCTGCCGATCGCCGACTATCCGGTCCGCGCCGGAACCCACTACAACACCGCCTTCGCGCTGGCCCTGGCCTATGAGTTCGCCGAAATGACCGGCGATCAGGCGTTCTTCGACCTGCTGCAGAACCGGGCGCTGGTCTGGTACGGCCAAGACGCCGACTGCCAGGCCTGGGAACCGTCCGGTGACGACTTCCTCTCCCCCGCGCTCATGGAAGCCGAGGCCATGCGTCGCCTGCTCCCGCGCGAGCGGTTTGATCTGTGGTTTCCCCGCTTCCTGCCCAGCCTGGCCGACAAGCAGCCGGCGACCTTGTTCACGCCCGCGCGAGTCAGCGACCGCACCGACGGCAAGATCGCGCATCTGGATGGCCTCAACCTCTCGCGCGCCTGGTGCTGGCGTCTGCTGGCGGGATCGATGTCCGAACACGATCCGGCCCAGGCCCACGCGGTGAACGCGGCGATGAGCCATCTGGCGGCGGCCGTGCCCCACCTCGCCGGCGACTATATGGGCGAGCACTGGCTGGCCACCTTCGCCCTGCTGGCGCTCGAGAACGGCTAAGGCGGTCTTCAGGCCTGAGGATCGGGCCCAAGCGCATCGTCACGATGCGGACTTTACAGTCTTTGACAATGAAATCGGACGGTCGCGCGTTAAGGACGTTTTCGCGCCCCGCCCGAAGGGCGCTATTCCAGTCCCGGGAGCCCGACGTTATGTCAGACGCCGCGCAATGCCAGCGTATTGAAATCGCCCTTGTTTCCGAGGGCTGGATCGTCACCGAGGGCGGACGTTTGGCAGGTCGCTTCGCCACCGTCGAGACCGCCTACGAGCAGGCGCTGGCCATTTGCGGCGATCTCTTCGAGCAAGGCGTCTCGTCGCGGGTGTACGAACTGCCGCGCGCAGCCTGAGAACGCTCTGAACTTCTGAAGCACAGCCGTCACTTTACAATCTTTGACAATCCGACGTGGCCTTTAGGTTTACCTTGCGACTCGGGGACTGATTTGCCGCCGGGGGGCGGCCAGCCGGAGCCGGGTATGGCCCAGACTACGCGTAACCACCTGCGGACCGAGGTTCGCACCTTCCTGATCGTCAGCGCCGGAGCCTTCGCTCTGGGTTTGGCCCTCGGGTTCGTGCTGATGGGCCTCTACTAAAGCCCTTTCCGATCTGACTGACTTAATCAGATCGAATAAAAGGGCTCTGTTTCCAGACGCTTAGAGCGCTTTCCGAGCGGTTTAGCCGCGCGCACTTCGCTCAGTCGCCGCGATCGCCCTTCATCAGGCGGGCCTTGTCGCGCTGCCAGTCGCGTTCGGCGGCGGTGTCGCGCTTGTCGTGCAGTTTCTTGCCCTTGGCGAGACCGACTTCCAGCTTCGCCAGCCCCTTGTCGTTCCAATAGAGCTTGATCGGCACCAGGGTGCGCCCCTCGCGCTGAACCGCGCCGATCAGCTTGTCGATCTGGCGGCGATGCAGCAGCAGCTTCCGGTGACGACGCGGTTCGTGGTTGAACCGGTTGGCGTGGCCGTAGGGCGGAATGTCGGCGTTGATCAGCACGATCTCACGCCCTTCGACCGAGGCGTACGATTCAGCGATGTTCGCCCGGCCGGTCCGCAGGCTCTTCACCTCGGTGCCGGTCAGCATGATGCCGGCCTCGAACGTCTCCTCGATGAAGTAGTCGAAGCGCGCGCGCCGATTTTCCGCGATCGGCTTGGACATCAGAGCAGACCAGCCTCGCGCATGGCCTCAAGGATCGCGGGGCGCACCCCTTCGGCGCAGGCCGTGATCGGCAGGCGCACATCTTCCGTGCACAGGCCCAGTTGCGCCATGGCGAACTTGGTCGGGGCGGGCGAGGAATCCAGGAACAGGGCCTTGTGCAGGCGCACCAGGCGATCCTGCCAGTAGAGACCCTTCTCCCATTCGCCCTGCATGCAAGCGTTCATGAAGGCCGAGCAGGCGTCCGGCGCGACGTTGGACGTCACCGAGATCACACCGTGGCCGCCATGAGCCATGTAGCCGAGCGCGGTCGGATCATCGCCCGACAGCATCACCCATTCGGGGCCGCACATCAGGCGCTGGAAGCTGATGCGGGTCAGGTCGCCCGTGGCGTCCTTGATCCCGACGATGTTCGGCAGCTTGGCGAGACGCTCAAGGGTGTCGTTGCTGATGTCGACGCCGGTCCGGCCCGGCACGTTGTAAACAAAGATCGGCAGCTCCACGGCGTCGTTGATCGCCTTGTAGTGCTGATACATGCCCTCCTGGCTGGGGCGGTTGTAGTAGGGCGTCACCACCAGACAGGCGTCGGCGCCGACGGTCTTGGCGTGACGGGCCAGTTCGATGGCTTCGTCCGTCGAATTGCTGCCCGCCCCCGCGATCACGGGGACGCGGCCGGCCGTGGTCTTCACGCACAGCTCGACGACGCGGCGGTGCTCCTCATGCGACAGGGTCGAGGTCTCGCCCGTCGTGCCCACCGGCACCAGACCATGCACACCGCCGGCGATCTGGCGCTCGACCAGCGCCACGAACGCTTTTTCGTCCACCTCACCGTCCCGGAACGGCGTGACGAGGGCCGGAATGACGCCCTTGAAGTGAGACTGGACCATGACTTGCAAATTGCCGTGAAGATGAAGCCGCATGTGTTGCGGCGGGACGATGGGGGCGGACAATATGTCCCTGCCCCGTCGTCCCGCAACCGGCTCTCGGTACGGATCAAAGGGGCAGGTGCGATTTGATGGGCCAAGCCTTCCGGGTCAAGCCCGCGAGCGGACTTTAGAAACCTATTGGGGCCTGAATCGTCGCATAGGGCTAACGGACGAATTCGAGTAAGAGGTCCGAAAGGGCCGTAAGGAGAGCGTTTTGGTTTCAGGAATGCGTCGCTGGCTGCTCGGGGGAGCTTGCATCGTGACCGTGGTCGGGGCCGCTGACGCCCAGACAACGACGGCCTACGCCTCCGCACAGACCGCGCCCAGCCTGATCACCACGCCCCCGACCGCCGTCACCACCGCGCTCAGCGACACCGACTCGGCCAACCTGCAGACCGCCCTGGCCGCCGCCAAGCGCGGCGACGTCTCCGGCGCGCGCATGGCCATGGACAGCCTGCAGGACCCCGTCGCCAAGAAGATCGCGCAGTGGCAGCTGGTCGACAGCAACGCCGAGGCGCTGAGCTTCTTCGAGCTGGACGCCGCGCGACGCGATCTGTCCGGCTGGCCGCGCAGCGCCCGCCGCGACGCCGCCGCCGAAAGGGCGCTGTCGACCTCGGGTCTTGATCCTGCGCGGATGATCGCCTGGTTCGGCGGCGCCGAGCCGGCCACGGCCGAAGGCGCCATGGCCCTGGCCGGGGCCTATCAGGCCATCGGCCAGAACCCGCAGGCCACCGACCTGATCCGCCGCACCTTCCGCGACATGGTGTTCGAGGCCGACACCCAGCGCAGCATGATCGCCCGCTTCGGCGCGATGCTGACGCCGGACGACTATGTCCGCCGCGCCGACATCCTGCTGTATGGCCAGCAAGGCCCCGCCGCGCGCGAGATGGTCGCCATGCTGTCGGACACCCATCAGGCCGCCGCCCGCGTGCGCATGGCCTATCGCGCCAATTCCGCCAGCGCCAACGACCTCTACAACAATCTGACGCCCGATCTGCAGGACTCGCCCGGCGTCGTGTTCGAGCGCGCCGCCTATCTGCGCCGCAAGGGCATGGACACCCTGGCCCTGCCAATGGTGGCCAACTTCCCCGCACCGCCGACCGAGGAAGCCTCGACCGCGATCTGGAGAGAGCGCAAGCTACTGATCGTCGGCGCGCTGAAGGCCGGCGACAGCCGCGGCGCCTATGCGGCGGCCTACAATACCCGGGCGCTCGCCCCGGCCGACGTTGCTGAGTCGGAGTTCTATGCCGGCTGGATCGCCCTGACCCGCCTGCGCGACGCCGACGCCGCCGCCGGCCACTTCGCGCAGATCGCTGCGGTCGGCGCCTCGCCGATCACCCGGGGCCGGGCGCTCTACTGGCAAGGTCGCGCGGCCGAAGCGCAGGGCGACCCGATCGCCGCCCAGGCCTTCTATGCCGAGGGCGCGCGGCACATCACCACCTTCTACGGCCAGCTCGCTGCGGAAAAGGCCGGTGTGCGCGAGATACGGCTCGAGCGCGATCCGGTCATCACCCAGGCCGACCGCGCCCGCTTCTATGGGCGTGAGCAGGTCCGGGCCGCACGGATGCTGGCCGACATCGGAGCGCGGGACCTCTTCCGCAGCCTCGTGCTCTATATCGACGACACCCTGCCTAACGCCGAGGAGACCGCACTGCTGGTCGACATGGCGCGCGGCTATGGCGACCAGGACCTGGCGATGCGCGCGATCCGCACCGCCGCCCAGCGCGGGTACATCCTGGCCGAACGCGGCTACCCGCTGCTAGACCACCACTTCACGCCCCGCCCCGGCGCGGCGGAGACGGCCTTCGTCTATTCGATCTCGCGCCAGGAGAGCAATTTCGACCCCGCTGCGCGCTCAAGCGTGGGCGCGCGCGGCATGATGCAGCTGATGCCGGCTACGGCCTCGCTGGTGGCGCGTAAGCTGGGCGAGCCGCACTCGATCGATCGCCTGGGCGACGCCTCGTACAACATGCGCCTGGGCTCGGTGTACCTGGGCGACATGATCAACACCTTCAGCGGCTCGTACATCATGGCCGCCGCGGCCTACAACGCCGGTCCCGGACGTCCTGCTCAATGGGCGGGTCATTGCGGCGACCCGCGCGGCGCCTCCACCGATCCGCTGGACTTCATCGAGTGCATCCCGTTCTCGGAGACCCGCAACTACGTGATGCGGACACTGGAGACGACGATGGTCTATCGTGCGCGCCTCAACGGCGGCGTCACGCCGCTCACCCTGTCCTCGGAGCTGAAGCGCGGCGGCTATGTCTACACGCCGGCGGTTGCCTCGGCCGAGACGGCCAGCGCTCAGCCTTAAGCGTCAAGCGCGGCGGCGGGCCGCCAGGACGGGTCCCGCCTCGGTGTCGATCAGGACGCCGTCCAGCCCGAACACCTCGGCAAGGACGGCGCGCGACAACGCGTCTCTCGGCGGCGCGTCGGCCACGATGCGTCCGCCTGAGACGACCACGACCCGGTCGCAGCTGCGCGCGGCCAGACTAAGATCGTGCAGCGTCACCACCACCGCGCCGCCGCGCTGAGCCTCGCTACGCAGCAGGTCGAGCGTGAGCAGTTGGGCGTCAGGATCAAGGCCAGCCACGGGCTCATCGGCCACCAGCAGCGGCGCCCTGGTCGCCAGCAGCCGCGCCAGCAGCACCCTGGCCCGCTCGCCGCCCGACATGTCCAGCACCCCGCGATCGGCGAGATCGGCGGCCCCGACCCGCTGCAGGCAGTCCAGCGCCACAGCGTCGGCCTCGGCGTCCGGCAGGTCGCTGGCGCCCAGCGCGGCCACCATGCGGGCCGGCACGTTCCAGGCCACACGGCGCTCCTGCGGCATGTAGCCCACAAGCCTGGCGCGCGGGGCGGGCGCCAGGTCAGCCACCGCCAGTCCCGAAAGATGCGCCTCTCCCGACCCAGCGGGCAGCAGTCCCAGCCCGGCGCGCAACAGGCTGGTCTTGCCCGCGCCATTGGGGCCGACCACGCCGACCACTTCCCCGGCCGAGACCGACAGCGAAGCGGCTTGCAGGACGGTCTTGCGCCCTTGCCGCGCCGACAGGTCCTTCAGGGTCCACAGCGCGCTCATGACCGCCAGCTCCGCGCGGCGCGCCAGGCCAGCAGCGCGAAGACGGGCGCGCCGAACAGCGCGGTGACGACGCCCAGCTTCAGTTCCTGCTCGGTCGGGATCATCCGCGCGGCCAGGTCCGCCAGCACCACCAGCAGGGCCCCGGCCAGGGCGGCGGGCCAGAGGATCCGCTTGGGATCGTCCCTGACCAGCGCCCGCACCAGATGCGGCGCGGCCAAGCCCACAAAGCCAATCACGCCTGAAGCCGCCACCGCCGCCCCGGTCAGTAAGGCCGAGCCGGCCACCGCATAGATCCGCAGACGCGCCATCGGCAGCGCCGACATCCGCGCTGCGTCCTCGCCCAGGGTCAGCATGCGCAGCCCTGCGCCGGCGCGCAGACACAGCAAAGCGCCGATGGCCATCGGGACGAGCGCCCCTAGCGCATCCATCAGGTCACGGTTCTCCACCGAGCCCATCAGCCAGGCCAGGATCTCGGCCGTGGCGACCGGCGACGGCGACAGGTTGAACACCAGGGCGGTCAGGGCCCCGCCAAAGGCCGACAGCGCCACCCCGAACAGGATCAGCGCTTCGGGCTCGCGAAAGCGCGCCGCCACGACGACCACGGCGCCGCCCGCCACCAGCGCCCCGGCCAGGGCCGACAGCTCGATCGCGCCCGGCAGCACCGCAAGGCCCGCCGAGATCGCCAAGGCCGCGCCCAGCCCCGAAACGGCCGAAACGCCCAAGACGCCTGGATCCGCCAGCGGATTGCGCAGTAGCCCCTGCAGGGTCGCCCCGGCCATGCCGAGCGCCGCGCCGACCAGGGCCGCAACCGTCACGCGCGGCGCACGGATGGTCCAAAGCACTTCACCCGGCGGCGAGGCGGGCTGCAGCAAGGCCTGGCCATACTGGCTCAGAGAAAAGGCCGTCTCGCCCAGGGTGATGGCCAAAACGGCCGCGAGCGCCAACGCCAGGGCCATCAGCAAGCACAGACGCGGAAGGCTCATCGCGCGGCCTTGGCCAGAACGAGCGCCCCGTCGGCGGCGAACCAGGCCGAGCAACCGACCATGGCGGCGGGCAGCTCAGCGACGGCGCGCGTCTCCACCGCCCGACGCAGGGCCGCGTGCCGTCCCGGTCCCCAGCGGTCCGCGCCGGCCCGCGCCCTGTCGAACATGCCCAGCACCACGGCGGCCGGCGGCGTCATGACCATCTGCTCCAACGACACCGGTGCGAAATACGCCGCCTTGGTCGCGTTCGCATAGCCCGCCGCCCCCAACATCGCATCGATCAGCGTATTCGCGCCGGCGGTATAGCCGCTCGGCGTCAGGTAGAGCGCCTCGCGCCCCCTGCCCGCCCCAGCGGCGGCCTTGAGGCGAGCGTCCATCCCAGCGATCAGCGCCTCGCCCTGCGGGCGACGGTGCAGCGCGACGGCGACCTTGCGGACGTTGGCGCGAACCCCGTCAAAGTCCGTCGCGTCGTCCAGCGTCACAGTCGCCACGCCCTTGGCCTGCAGCGCCTTGGTCAGCCGCGCATCGCCGCCCCATTGCCGGACGACAAGCGCCGGCCGTGCGGACACCAGGCTCTCGAACGTGGCGCGGCGCAAAGGCAGACCGGCGGCCTTGTCGCGCAGGTAGCTGTCGGGAGCGACCGCGCGGTGCGAGAGGCCCACGATCGCCTCGCGCGGCGCCAGGGCCAGCACATACTGGTCGGCGCAAGAGTCGAGCGACATCACGCGCGGCGCGGCCCACGCCCCGGCCGGGACGAGCGCCATCGCCGCCGCGAGGGCGCAGAAGGCCTTGGCGGCGTTCATGGCCTCAGTCCGTGACCAGACCGTGCAGCAGCCCGTCCAGCATCACCCTCATCAACTGCTCCGGCTCGGACCAGCCACGTGACGGCTTGGTGATCAGCAGCGACACCAGGCCGTGGCAACCGCTCCACAGCACCTCGGCCGCCTGGACCGCCGATCCTGACCGAAGGCGCCCCTGGGCCGCGATCTCGTGGACCGGCTCGCTGAACTTCTCGAAGCAACGATCGCCCAGCGCCATGGTCTCGCCGATCTTGTCGGACTTGACGTGATCCCCAGTGCTGCAGAACACCAGTTGGTAGGTGTTGGGGTTGTCGAGCGCGAAGCGCATGTACGCTTCGAGCATCAAGCGAACGCGCGACAGCGGGTCGATCGGCTGACCGGCGATCTGGATGTTCAGGTCCAGCAGACGCTCGATCGCGTCGTTGCTGATCTCCAGCAGGATCTGGTCCTTGTCGCGAAAGTGCATGTAGAGCGCGGTCGAGGACACCCCCACGGCGTAGGCGATCTTGCGGATCGTGGCGCCGGCATAGCCCTCGGCGATAAAGATCTTCTCGGCCGCCGCCAAGATCTCGCCCCGGCGCAAGTGCCCGTCACCCTTGGGTTTTCGCGCGGACTTGTGCGGCTTCTTCAAAACGACGGTCACGGACCTAGCTTCCCCTCAGTATCCCCCGAAGAACACTAAACGGGAATCACCCAGCCGTCGCAAGCCAGTCCGTGAGGTCGCCCCGCGCCTCGCGGCGGCGATGAACTGCGTCCTGAAACGAGTATTTTTTCATTTGACACTTTTTGGTTGAGATTCCGTTATCGGCTCCGTTGGGGCGATTGGCGTATCCAGGGGCATCCATGGCGCGCGAAGACAGACGGCTGGAACCGGCGCTTGCGCCGGCGCGCGGACCTGTGTCCGTCGAACAGGGCGAAATCCTGCGGGGCGGTCCCGGGGCAGGCGTCCCGGATCGCGACGGGGCCCATCGCTCGCTCTCACAACCCCAGGCTGTCGGGGTGGCGATCGCCGGGCTGCTCGCCGCGCTCGGCGTCGCACTGGCGCCGATGGAGAGCATGGTCGCCACGCATCACCTGTTCTTCTTCATCTTTCTGCTTGTTGGCCTGACCCGGCTCGCGGCGGCGATGACGCCCTTGCCGAGGCATCACAGCCCGGCCTTGGCCGAGGCCGACCTGCCGAGCTACACGCTCATCACGCCCCTCTACCGCGAGGCGGAGGTTCTGCCGGAGCTGGTCGCAAGCCTCGCCGCCATCGACTACCCGCGCGACCGTCTGCAGGCGCTGATCGTGCTGGAGGCCGACGACGAGGTCACCCGCGCGGCCGCCCGCGCGCTGGATCTGCCAAGCTTCATCCAGGTGCTGGTGGTTCCGCCCGGAACCCCGCGCACCAAGCCTCGGGCCTGCAACTATGCGCTGGAGCGTGCGCGCGGCGATCTGGTGGTGATCTACGACGCCGAGGACATGCCGGATCCTGGGCAACTGCGCGAGGCGGCCGCGCGGTTCGCCGCGTCCGACGCGCGTCTGGCCTGCCTGCAAGCGCCGCTTCGCATCGAGGACCCCGGCTTCTCGCTTTTCCTGCCGTCGCAGTTTCGACTGGAATACGCCGCGCATTTCGAGGTGCTGCTTCCGGCCTTGGCCCGCTGGGGCCTGCCGTTCCCGCTGGGCGGCACCAGCAATCACTTCAAGATCGCCCCCTTGCGCGAGATTGGCGCGTGGGATCCGTACAATGTGACCGAGGATGCGGATGTCGGGTTCCGGCTCGCGGCGGCGGGCTACCGGCTGGACGTCATCCATCGTCCCACCTGGGAGACCGCCCCGACCACACGCGCCCAGTGGTTCCCGCAGCGCGCGCGCTGGATCAAGGGTCATATGCAAACGCTCGCGGTTCATGCGCGCGGCCCGGTCCCGCGCCAGCCGCGCAACGCCATCGCCCTGATCCTGACCCTGGCCCAGTCGGTCGCCTCATCGCATCTGCATGGACCCGTCATGGGCGTGGCGATCGCGCTGGCCCTCGTCGATTTCCTGCCTGACGCGGCCTTTCAGATCCCGCCGCACGACCTTGTTCTCTACTTCGCGGGATGGGGAGCGGCCGCCATCGCCGGGGCGCGCGGCGTGATGCGGGCCGGCGGCCGGCCCAAGGCGTTGCACCTGCTGGGCATGCCCGCCTATTGGCTCTGCCAGAGCGTGGCGGCGGTCAAGGCGCTGCATCAGTTCGTGACCGCGCCGCACCACTGGGACAAGACCCTGCATACGCCGCGCTCTGGACGCCCCCGGGCCTAAGGCGGTATGGGCGGACGATGGCTCCGAAGATCGCCCCCGCCCCCATCGTCATGCGCACCACCGGCTGGGCCGACTACGCCCTGCTGGACAGCGGCCACGGCAAGAAGCTGGAGCGCTACGGCCGCTACACCGTCGTGCGTCCCGAGCCGCAGTGCTTCTGGGCGCCGCGCCTGGACCAGAAGGTATGGGACAACGCCGACGCCGTCTTCGACCCCACCGACGAGGACGAGGCCGGCCGCTGGCGCTTCAAGGGCAAGCCGATCGAGAAGTTCGACCTGGGGTGGGGCCCGGCGAAGTTCCACGGCCAGTTCACGCCCTTCCGCCACCTGGCCTTCTTCCCTGAGCAGGCCGCCAACTGGGCCTGGCAGGACGAGCGCGTGCGGGCGCTGTGCGCAGGCTCAGGCCCGCAGCCCAAGGTGCTGAATCTGTTCGGCTATACGGGCGTGGCTTCACTGGTCTGCGCCGCCGCCGGCGCGGCCGTCACCCACGTCGACGCCTCCAAGAAGTCGGTCGGCTTCGCGCGCGAGAACGCCGCCTTTGCCGGGCTCGCCGACAAGCCGATCCGCTGGATCGTCGAGGACGCCCGCAAGTTCGTGGCCCGCGAAGTGCGTCGCGGCAATGTCTATGACGGCATCATCCTGGACCCGCCCAAGTTCGGCCGCGGCGCCGACGGCGAGGTCTGGCGCCTGTTCGAAGACCTGGCCGCCCTGACCAAGGACTGCGCGGCCCTGCTGAGCCAAGACGCCTCGTTCCTGCTGATGAACGCCTATGCCGCCCGCGTCTCGGGCGCGGCGATGTCGGGCCTCTTGGCGCAGGAGCTGCAAGGACGCGGCGGCGTGATCGACTGGGGCGAGCTGTCCCTCGTCGAGGAAAAGGGCGACCGCCAGATCGGGCTGTCGTTCTTCGCCCGCTGGTCTTCGGAGGGGTAGCGGCCATGAACACCAAGACCGTCACCTCCCTAACCAACAATACCGTCAAGGCCGTCCGCGCCCTGCACATGCGCAAGGAGCGCGAGGACAGCGGCCTGTTCCTGGCCGAGGGCCTGAAGATCGTCATTGAGGCGATCGACTGCGGCCATGCGCCGAAGATCGTCATGTACGGCCCCGACGCCGCCGATCACCCGATGCTGAAAAAGGCCGTAGCGGCGTGCCTCAAGGCCGGCGGCGAAGTCATTGAGGTCAATCGCGAAATCCTTGAGAAGGTCTCGCGCCGCGACAACCCGCAGGCCGTGGTCGCCGTCTTCCGCCAGGTGTTCACGCCACTGTCGGCCATCGTCCCCGAAAGCGCGCCCTGCTGGGTGGCCATGCAGGCCGTCCGCGATCCCGGCAATCTCGGCACCGTCATCCGCACCGCCGACGCGGCCGGCTGCGGCGGGGTGATCCTGGTCGGCGACTGCGTCGATCCCTATTCGGTCGAGGGCGTCCGCGCGACCATGGGCTCGATCTTCGCGGTCAAGATCGCCAAGGCCACGACCCCTGAATTCCTGGCCTGGCGCGAGACGTGGCCGGGCAGCGTGGTCGGGACCCTGCTCACCGCCACGGTCGACCACAAGTCCGCCGACTATGTGAAGCCGTCGCTGATCCTGATGGGCAATGAGCAACAGGGTCTGCCGCCGGAACTGGCGGCGGCGTGCGACGTGAATGTGAAGATCCCGATGCGCGGCCGGGCCGACAGCCTGAACCTGTCGGTGGCCACGGGGATCATGATCTATACGGTGACGGGGTAGAGCGGGTCGAACGTCGGCGGGGTGTGGTTTTCCGCGCTTAGACCTGCCGTCATCCCGCGCCTCGTGCGCGGAATGAAGACAGAAGATGGGCCTGATTTGGGTGTTAGGGGACGTTGGCGGCGAGCATCAATTCGACTTCCGCAGAGGTGGAGCCGATCAGTTGAGCAATTTCCTCACACGTCATTGCCGGACGTTCCTTGCGAAGGTCGCGTGCCGTCCAGACCAAGCTTGAGGCTAGCGGATCGAAGAACCTGCATGGACGGCTGAGGGCGTGCCCCACGGTCAGCACTCGTTCGTAGGTGCTGAATTCCCCCGGCCAACGCTCGCTCGTTACGATCTCATCAGCTTCAGCGACATTCAGGCGCTTCAGAAAATAGTCGTCGAAGACGCGCTCCTCCTGCGCAACAAGCCAATTCTGACCGCAGGCTTTGCATTTCGAAAAATACAGCCACCATTGCGGGCCACTGTGCTCACGGACGCGACTAAGCGTCGCGAACACTCTCAAGTCTAGGTCGTCTCCCCCCATCGGCACGACGGCCAAATCTGGAAGAGCGGCACATTCGCATTTGCTTTCGACCGCATCGTTCATTGAAGACGGATAGCATGAAGCGGTTCGGATGTCCGACTAGGGTCGTGAGCCGTCTCAGAGCGCTCTCCCTAAAGCCGACCTTCCCGGCGAACGCCGGGATCCAGATCGAACCCAGCGATGCTCATCCGTTCATCCCGGAGCGATGGCGCGTCAGCCCAAAACTCCCCCGATGAATCTGGACCCCGGCATTCGCCGGGGAGGTCGGTATGTTTGAAGTGTCCGGCCAAGCTCCAGAGTCACCTGCCCTCACGTCCCCCGCGGCTTCGCCCGCGTCACCGGCGCGGCGCTGGCCGGATCATCCGGCCAGACATGCCTCGGATAGCGCCCCTTCATCTCGACCTTCACCTCACGCCAGGAGCCTTTCCAGAAGCCCGGCAGGTCCTTGGTGATCTGGATCGGGCGGTGGGCGGGCGAGAGCAGAGAGAGCGTCAGCGGCACCTTGCCGCCGGCGACGCTGGGGTGCTCGGCCAGGCCGTAGAGCTCGCCGACCCGCACCTCGACGCGGGGTCCGCCCTCGGCGGCGTAGTCGATGGCGAAGCTGTTGCCGGTCGGGGCCTCGAAGCGGGCGGGCAGCAGGGTGTCCATCTTCCGCTGCAGGTCCCATGGCACCAGGGTCTTCAGCGCGTCGTGCAGCGCGCCCTCATCCAGGCTCTCCAGCGACGAGCGCCCGGCCAGCAGCGGCTCGAGCCATTCATCGAGGCGTTCGATCAGGGCGGGCTCGGACAGGTCCGGCCAGGCCTCGCCATCAACGTCGCGCAGGAAGGCCACGCGGTCCAGCAGCGCCCTGCCCCGCTCGCCCAGGCGCAGGGCCGACAGCCCTTCCGCCCGGACCTTGTCCATCAGCGCGCCGGCGATCATCGCCGGGTCGGGGTTTTCGATCAGTCGCTCTTCCAGGACGAGCTTGCCCAGGCGCAGCAGGCGCTTGGCGCGCACCTTGCCGCCGGTGGTCTCCAGCCGGTCCTCGGCGACCAGACGATCGGCGAAGGTCTCGCGCAGCTGCGCCTCATCAACGGCGGCGGCCAGCAGGATGCGGTCGCGGCTGTCGCCGCCGCCCAGTTCCCCGACGGCCAGCCAGGCCTCGCGGGCCAAGGGATCGGTCGGCTCCAGATAGACGCCGCGACCGCCGGCCAGCTGGAACTCGCCTGCCTTGCCGCGCGCCTTGGCCACCCGCTCGGGATAGGCCTCGGCCAGCAGCAGGCCGATCTCCAGGGTCTTGGCGCCCGAAGCTCGCCCCGCCGCGCGCGACCAGCGCTCGACCAAGGCCATGGCGTCGCGGCCGCGCGGCGAGCGATCGCGGTGCAGGCCCTCCAGCCGCCGCCGCAGGTCGACATCGCGGCCGCCCAGCCCCTGCTCGGTCAGCACGGCGGCGATCTCGGCCGCCTCGCGCGCCTGGCCCGAGGCGGCGCCACGCGCGACCATGTGCGCCAGACGCGGCGGCAGCGGCAGATCGGCCAGGGCCTTGCCGTGGGCGGTCAGGTCACCCTGGGCGTCGAGGGCCTGGACGCGGGTCAGCAGCGTCCGCGCCTCGGCGAAGGCGGCGGCGGGCGGCGGGTCGAGGAAGGTCAGGTCGCCGGGGTCCTTGGTCCCCCAGCGCGCCAGATCCAGCGCCAGGCGCGACAGGTCGGCTTCCAGGATCTCGGGCCGGGCGAAGGCGGGCAGCGACCGCGTCTCGGGCTCGTCCCACAGGCGGTAGCAGACGCCGGGTTCGGTGCGGCCGGCGCGGCCTCTTCGCTGGTCGGCGGCGGCGCGGCTGACGCGCACGGTCTCCAGCCGCGTGATGCCCGAGGCCGGATCAAAGCGCGGCACGCGCGCCTGGCCTGCGTCGATCACCACCCGCACGCCCTCGATGGTCAGGCTGGTCTCGGCGATCGAGGTGGCCAGCACGACCTTGCGTCGCCCGGCCGGGGCCGGAGAAATGGCGCGATCCTGCGCCGCCGGCTCCAGGGCCCCATACAGCGGCGCGATATCGACGTCGGAACGGCGCAGGCGCTCGTTCAGCCAGCTTTCCGCGCGCCGGATCTCGCCCTGGCCGGGGAGAAATACGAGGATAGAGCCGCTCTCCTCGGCCAGGGCCCGCTCGACCGCCCGTCCGACCCGCTCCTCCAGCCGCTGACGCTCGTCGCGGCCCAGGTAGCGGGTGTCGACCGGGAACATCCGCCCCTGGCTCTCAACGACCGGCGCATCATTCAAAAGCGAGGAGATGCGGGCGCCGTCCAGCGTCGCCGACATGATCAGCAGCCGCAGGTCCTCGCGCAGCACGCTCTGGACATCGCGGGCGAAGGCCAGGCCCAGATCCGCGTCGAGGCTGCGCTCGTGGAACTCGTCGAACAACACGGCCGCGACCCCGTCCAGACCGGGATCGTCAAGAATCATGCGGGTGAACACACCCTCGGTGACGACCTCGATCCGCGTCCGCGCCGAGACTTTCGACTGCAGGCGGACGCGGAAACCGACCGTATCGCCGACGGTTTCGCCCAGATTGGACGCCAGGCGCGCGGCCGCCGCGCGGGCGGCCAGACGCCTTGGCTCCAGGAGAATGATCTTGCGGCCCTCGACCCACGGCGCATCCAGGAGCGCCAAGGGAACAGCCGTCGTCTTGCCCGCGCCGGGCGGCGCGACCAAGACGGTCGCGTTGTTTGCGAGCAGCGCCGCCTTCAGCGCGGGCAGGACATTCTCGATCGGCAGCATTGGGTGGAGGCATAGCCCCTGAAATCGCATCCGTCACCGCAAGGCGTTGCGCAAAGGCGCCTCTCTGACTAACGTCCGCCCCCAATGCCTGACCGGCGGAGGTTCGCTGGTCGTTGGGGAAACGCACACATGGCCGGAAACAGGCTATTTTTGAAAAAGTCGATCGCGAGCATCCAGAAGGAGGCCGCGCATAGCCAGCTTAAGCGTACGCTGGGTCCCATCAATCTGATGAGCCTGGGCGTCGGCGCCATCATCGGCGCCGGCATCTTCGTGCTGACGGGTCAGGTGGCCTCGGCCAACGCCGGCCCCGCCATCATGCTGTCGTTCATCGTCGCGGGCATCGCCTGCGCCCTGGCCGGCCTGTGCTACGCTGAACTGGCCTCGACCATGCCGGTTTCGGGCTCCGCCTACACCTACGCCTACGGCACCCTGGGCGAGGTTTTCGCCTGGATCATGGGCTGGCTGCTCGTGCTCGAGTACGGCGTGGCCGCCTCGACCGTGGCGGTCGGCTGGTCGGGCTATGTGGTCAGTACCCTGCACGCACTGGGGATCAACTTCCCGATGATCCAGGTCGCCGGCGCTGACGCCCCGATGTGGGCGACGCCGCTGATCCAAGCCGTGGCCGCGCCCGGCGGCGGCACGATGTTCGCCATGACCGGCACGCTGAACCTGGTGGCCGCCATCGGCATCGCCATGGTCTCGGCCCTGCTGGTGGTCGGCGTCAGCGAGTCCGCCAACGTCAACAACGCCATCGTGGTCATCAAGGTGATCGTGCTGGTCACGTTCATCGCGGTCGGCGCGCAGTACATCAATCCGGCCAACTGGCACCCCTTCATCCCCGAGCCGACCGGTCAGCCCGGCGAGTTCGGCATCGGCGGCATCTTCCGCGGCGCCGCCATCATCTTCTTCGCCTATGTCGGCTTCGAAGCCGTTTCGACCGCCGCCGCCGAGGCCAAGAACCCCTCGCGCGACGTGCCGATCGGCATCCTGGGTGCCCTGATCATCTGTACGCTGATCTACATGGCCGTGGCCGCCGTCATGACTGGCGTCGTCCCCTTCCGTGAACTGGCCAGCCCGGCCCCGATCGCCGTCGCTATCGACCGCATGGGTCTGGAATGGGCCGACATCCCGTACGCCGCGGCTGAGGGCGGCAAGCTGAACCTGCTCAGCTTCGCCATCAAGATCGGCGCCATCACGGGTCTGTCGTCGGTTATGCTGGTGCTGTGCTACGGCCAGACCCGCATCTTCTACACCATGGCCCGCGACGGCCTGCTGCCGAAGGTGTTCGCCGAGATCCACCCCAAGTTCCGCACCCCCTGGCTGGGCACCATCCTGCTGGGCGTGGTGATCGCCATCGCCGCCTCGTTCCTGCCGATCAGCCTGCTGGGCGATCTGGTGTCGCTGGGCACCGCCGTGGCCTTCTCGATCGTCTGCCTGTCGGTGATCTATCTGCGCATCAAGCACCCCGACCTGCCGCGTCCGTTCAAGGTGCCGGGCGGCATCTTCACGGCGGCGGCCGGCATCGCGGCCTGCTTGTTCCTGGCCTATCAGAACTTCCAGCCGATGATCGTTCACGCGATGAACGACAATCCGCTGCCGCTGATGATCCTGGGCGGTTATGCCGCCGTCGGCGCAATCATCTATATCGCCTACGGCTACTGGCACTCGAAGCTGGCCAAGGGTATCGACATCACCGAAGAGACCGACCCGAACTCGCCCGCCTAGGGCGATGGGTGCGGTGTTGACGACGTGAGTTGAGCAACGCCGTTTCTACGGAAAACGAAGGCCCGGGAGCGATCCCGGGCCTTCTTCATTTGAGCGGGCCCTGCGTCTATGTTGCGGGCAGCCAAGGAGTTTCCATGACCCAGACCATGCCGATCGGCGCCGTGATCGCCCCGGTCACCCCGCTGCAGCAGAACTGCACGATCGTCTGGTGCGCCAAGACCCTGAAAGCGGCCGTGATCGATCCCGGCGGCGAGGTCGACCGTCTGCTCAAGGCCATCGCCGACAAGGGTCTGACCCTGGAGAAGATCTGGATCACCCATGGCCACATGGACCACGCCGGCGGCGCGGCCGAACTGAAGGCGCGAGCCGGCGTCCCGATCGAAGGGCCCCACAAGGACGACCAGTTCTGGATCGACCGCATCCAGGACAGCGGCGAGATGTACGGCATGCCCGAGGCCCGGATCTTCGTCACCGATCGCTGGCTGGACGACGGCGACACGGTCACTCTGGGGGAGACCGAGTTCGAGGTCTTCCACTGCCCCGGTCACACGCCCGGGCACGTGGTGTTCTTCCACCGCGAGACCAAGTTCGCCCAGGTCGGCGACGTGCTGTTCCAGGGCTCGATCGGCCGCACAGACTTTCCGATGGGCAACCACCAGGATCTGATCGATTCCATCACCCAGAAGCTCTGGCCGCTGGGCGAGGATGTTCGCTTCGTGCCGGGTCATGGTCCGATGTCGACCTTCGGGGCCGAGCGCCGGGGCAATCCCTTTGTCGGCGATCGCGTGGTCGCGGCGATGAAGGCCCAAGGCGCCGGCTTCACGATCCCGAAGAACAATTCCCCCGGCTAGGCAGGCCTGAGACGTCCGGTCGCGGGCTGGGTTGCGCGGCTGTTTCAGCCGTGAAATCTGAACGTGACGGGGGCGTGACAGGAAATTCGCATGGAAAACGTCCAAAACGCCGCCCAAAGCGAGCTCGAGGCCGTCCGCGGGGCGCCTTCGCGGATCCTGATCGTCGATGACGATCCGGGCATACGCGACGTGGTGTCCGACTTTCTCGCCAAGCACGGCTATGTGGTCGAGACCGCCCAGGATGGCCGCACGATGGAGCAGGTTCTGGCGCGGGGGCCGATCGACCTGATCGTGCTCGACGTCATGCTGCCCGGCGAAGACGGCCTGGCCATCTGCCGCCGGCTGTCAGCGACACCCGAAGCGCCCGCCATCATCATGCTGTCGGCGATGGGCGAGGAAACCGACCGCATCGTCGGCCTGGAGCTGGGCGCCGACGACTATCTGCCCAAGCCCTGCAATCCGCGCGAGCTCTTGGCTCGTGTCCGCGCCGTGCTGCGTCGCCGCCAGGAGCCGCGCACGGTGGATGACGCGATGGGCGCGGCCTGCGAGTTCGCCGGTTGGCGCCTGGACCTCGTGCGTCGCGAACTGCGCTCGCCCCAGTCGATCGTGGTGAACCTGTCCAGCGGCGAGTTCTCGCTGCTGCGCGCCTTCGTCGAGCGTCCCCAGCGCGTCCTCACGCGCGACCAGTTGCTGGATCTGGCGCGGGGCCGCGACAGCGACGCCTATGATCGCGCCATCGACGTTCAGATCAGCCGCCTGCGCCGCAAGCTCGATGACGGCGGCGGCAGCGAGCTGATCCGCACCATCCGCAGCGAAGGCTACATGTTCACCGCCAAGGTCGTGCGCACCCCATGATCCTGTCCCGGCGCGGCGCGCCGCTGTTCGTTCAGGCGCTGGAACTGGTGATCGTCACCCTGGTGGCGGCCCAGCTGATTTCGATCGCGGTTATCTTCACCCTGCCCCCGCCGCCCCCGGAATTCTATCGCTCCAGCGAGATCGTCCGGGCGCTCAAGACCGGCCAGCCGGTTCAGCCGCGCGACGGGCGGCTTCTGGTCGTCAAGCAAGACGGCTCGATCCGCGCGGGCAACCCCGAGACGCCGCGTCGCGCCGACTTCAAGGCCGGTATCGGCAAGGCGCTGGGCGTGCCGGCCAATCGCGTCGAACTGCAGATCGACAACGGCCCGCGCTTCTTCGTCCGTCGCACGCCGGTCACCCCGCCCAGGCCCGACGCGCCGCCGGCGGGAGCGAATGGTCGGCCAGGCGCGCGCGAGCCCTTCGCTCGTGAAGGCGGCGCGCCGGGCGGCGGTGACAACGCGCGTAGCGCTCAGGCTCGCGACGAGCCCCTGATCTTTGGCGACTTCAAGGTCGGCGTTCGGCAGAGCGACGGCCGCTGGCTGGTCGTCGAACCCAAGCCCACCCTGCGCTTCGACAGCTGGCAGCAACGCATCCTGCTGATCCTGCTGTTGTCGGTGATCGCCGTGACGCCGCTGGCCTGGCTGTTCGCTCGCCGCCTGGCGCAGCCCATCACCGCTTTCGCCGATGCCGCCGAACGCCTGGGCAAGGATCCTCGCACCCCGCCGCTCAACATGACCGGATCGGGCGAGGTGGTGGCCGCCGCCAGCGCCTTCAACATGATGCAGGAGCGTCTGCGCCGCTATGTCGAGGACCGTACGGCCATGGTCGGCGCGATCGCTCACGACCTGCGCACGCCGCTGACGCGCCTGAAGTTCCGGATTGAGGCGGCGCCCGAAGATATCCGGCCCAAGCTCGCGGCCGATATCGACCAGATGGAGGCGATGATCTCCGCCACCCTGGGCTTCGTACGCGACACCAATCGCCCCGCCGAACGCACGAAGCTGGAGCTGTCCTCGCTGCTGGAAAGCGTGATGGACGAAGCCGCCGAGACGGGCGGCGACGCGACCGTCGAGCGGTCCGAAAAGACCGTGATCGAAGGCGATCCCGTCGCCCTCAAGCGTCTGGTCTCCAACCTCGTCGAGAACGCCTTGAAGTACGGCGGCCGCGCGCGCGGCAGGGTGTTCTCCGAGGACGGCATGGCGATCATCGAGATCGACGACGACGGCCCCGGCGTGCCGCCGGCAGAGCTGGAGCGCGTCTTCGAGCCGTTCTATCGCGGTGAGCCGTCACGCAATCGCGAGACGGGCGGCATTGGCCTGGGGCTGGCCGTGGTCCGCTCGCTGGCCCGGGCGCACGGTGGCGATGTGGTTCTGGCCAACCGTCTGGGCGGCGGCCTGCGCGCCACGGTCAAGCTGCCGGCCTGATTGCGGCGGGAACGGGCCTGGATTGTTTCGACGCCGAGAGGCGCTCGGCCTGTTTGGTCATCTCAAAGCCAAGCTTGTGGTCTCCATGGCGTCACTGCTTGGAGACACCCGCATGACGCTTCGCCTGCTAGGCCTGACGGCCGCCCTCGCCACGGTTCTGGCCGCCTGCGCCAGCGCACCGCCCGGGGGTCCTGGCGGACGCCCCGGACCGCCCGACGATGATGGCCCGCGCCGCGAGGCGGGCGGTCAACAGCTCTTCATCAGCCCTGCGGGAGAGCCTTTCCGCGCCCCGCCCAACGCGCCCTATCCCGTCGAGATCTGGTTCGGCGGCGCCGACGCCAACCACGACGGCGCGTTGACCCGCGACGAGTTCGTCGCCGACGCCCTGCGCTTCTTCGCAACGCTGGATACCGACCGTAGCGGCGTCATCGATGCTTTCGAGGTCTCTGCCTATGAGAACCGCGTCGCGCCGGAGATCCTGGGCGGACCCGCGCCCAGTTCGCTCCGCCGCGGCCCCATGGGACTTGGACAGGACGGCGGCGGCGAGGCGCCTCGCCGACGGCCTCAGGGCGCGAACGTGCTGCAAGGCGCCGCGTTCTACGGGCTGATCGCCGAACCGCAGCCGGTTATGGCCTCGGATGGTGACTTCGACCGGCGGATCACGCGCGATGAGGCGACCAAGGCCGCCAAGACCCGCTTCGCACTGCTGGACACCGACAAAGACGGACAGCTCCGTCTGGCTGAACTGCCCAGGACGCCTGCACAAAGAGGCCTGCGCCAGTCGCGCGACGGCAAGGGGCCAGGTCGGATGGGCGGCCCCGGTGGCGGGCCGCGCGGCTGATGCCGCCGCCCCTCCCAGCCGGCCTCGACTAGGTGAGGGTCGCCCGCCTCCCAGGACGGCGGTGTTTACCCTACGGCGCAATTAGTCGGGCGGATCGGTGAACCGAAAGCGGCTTCACCGGTTAGTTCATTGGAACGCAGAGGAAACGACGCCCGTGACCGACCCCGACGCCCCGCCTCCGATCGAGCCCAAGCCGCCCGAGTACGAGCCCGGCGTCGCCCCCGTCGAGGAGCCCCCGCCCTCTTCACCGGTCGATCCCGCGGACGACCGTCCCTATGGCGCGGCCTCCGATGCGTTCCGCCTGTGACCAGTCCCCACGAGGAGCCCCAGATGGACACCGATAGCGAACGTCCCCGCGGCCGTCGCGGTTTTGCCGCCATGGATCCAGAACGCCGCCGCGAGATCGCCAGGAAGGGCGGCGCCAGCGTTCCCAGCGAGAAACGCAGCTTCGCCAAGGATCGAGATCTCGCCGCCAACGCCGGTCGTAAGGGCGGGTCCACCTCGCGCGGCGCACGGCCCGGAGAGCGCTCGCTATAGGCGGCGCAAGCGCTTGGACGCGCCGGCTCCCAAGGCGGGGTCGGCGCGTTTTCGCATTGGCGCTCAGGACCCCGACGCCGTCTCCAGGAGACCGCTGATCATCGCCTGCAGAACCTCCGTCGCGCGCTTGGGCGACAGCTCCTGATCGCGGCGAAGACGGTGCCAGGCGTCGAAGCTCAGCAGAAGGTCGATGCCTTCAAAGCGGATGCGGTCCTCGGCGATCTCGGGCGGCAGCTGGCGACGCAGGATCTCTCGCGAAATCTCCACCATCTTGGTGTTGTCGGCCACGAGCGTCGCGGAGCTATGGCGCAGAACCTCGGAGGCGCGCTTGAAGGGCGCAATCCGTTCGTACGCCCACCCACGGCGCTCGACCAGCTCCAGCACCCGGTCGCGCCAGGTCGCGCCCTTGAACGGTGTGTGGACCAGCGACATCAGCTCGCCCTCGATCACCGCCGACATCTCGAGATAGAGGCTTTCAAGGTCCTTGAAATGGCGGAAGACGGTCCGCAGTCCGACGTCCGCGCGGGTGGCGACCAGTTCCGCCGAGGGCGAGATGTCCCCTTCGCGCACCAGATCGAGCATGGCCTGCACGATCCGGGCGCGGCTGTCCTGAGACCGCCGGCGGCGACCATCCGCAGCGGGGGCTTCGGGCTCGACATCGGCCCCCGCTTGAAGATAGCGCGGCGCGGAACTCACGAACGGGACCTCCCTGTGTTCCGCCCTGCTTAGCTCCGCGACCGGCGCGGGGCCAAGTCCAATCTAGAGGGCGAGCAAGCGGTTGGACCACTTGATCTCTTTCGAGCCGACCGGCAACGAGGCGAAGTCGCCATCGCGGCCCACCTTGATCGGCCCGTCGAAGATCTCTCGCGAGCGGCCCAGAAACGGACCATCCAGCGCGCGCACCGGCAGCGGCGGGATGATGTGATAGAACATCAGCGCCCCGACGCCCGCCGCCTTGGCCTCCTCGGCCGCAACCTCCGGAGCGGTGTGGTAGTCGAGAATGTCGTGGAAGATCTTGGCGTAGTTGTCGCGGCCCATCTTGTCGGCGACCTCTTTCTGGACGGCGACGAGGTTCGGGGCCAGGCCCTCATGCAACAACAGATCCGCGCCCTTGGACGCCTTCACCAGGCGCTCCGACGGCCCGGTGTCGCCGCTGATCACGACGCTGCGGCCCTTGTATTCGAACCGATAGCCGACCGCGCCCTCGACCGGATGGTGCGCCACGGGGAAGGCCCAGACCTTCAGGCCAGGCTTCTCCAGCACCAGGACATCCGGCGCCGCCGGGTCCGCCACGAACGGGCGCGGATCGCCGCCAAAGCCCGACGGCGGCGCGACGGCCTCGCCGTGGTGGGCGATGCGATAGCCGCGATCCAGCGTATAGGCCTGCTCGAAGCCCTGAACGACCTGCTCCAGCCCCTGCGGACCATAGACCGGCGTCGGGGTCTTCGAGGCGCCGCCCGCCCAGCGCTGCAACATCAGCTCGCCAAGATCGGCGATGTGGTCGGAGTGGTAGTGGGTGATGAACACCGCGCTGACCCGCGGCGGCGGCATGTTCATCAGGAGCAGATTGCGGGTCGAGCCTGACCCGGAGTCGACGACGAACAGGTCCTTGCCCGCGACCACCGCCACACAGGGTCCCGACCGCAGCGGGTCAGCCATGGGTGAACCGGCGCCGCAGAGGCCCACATGCAGGCCGTCGGGCAGATCCTGCATCGTGTCGACAGCCAGGACCTGCTCATAGACCTTGCGCATGGCCGCCTGCGCCAGACGCTCGCGCATCAGCCAGGCGGTCCCAAGACCCACAGCGATCACGCCGGCGGCGACTCCCAACCCGATCCAGACCTTGCGCATCCGCCCTCTCCATCTCGTCCTTGACCCATAGGCGACATAATGGCACTTATAGTGTCAATATAAATTTCGACGGGCGGAGGAAATCCATGGACGTGTTGCGAACGCCGGATGAGCGGTTTGAAGGCCTGGCGGACTGGAGCTTCGCGCCGCACTACACCGAGGTGACCGACGCGGACGGTACGGCCCTGCGCATCCACCATGTCGACGAGGGCCCGAAGGATCAGCGGCCGATCCTGCTGATGCACGGCGAACCGTCCTGGGCCTATCTCTACCGCAAGGTGATCGCCGAACTGGTCGCCAAGGGCCATCGCGTCGTCGCGCCGGACCTGGTGGGTTTCGGCCGGTCCGACAAACCCGCCAAGCGGACCGACTACACCTACGAGCGCCACGTGGCCTGGATGAGCGCGTGGCTGGAACAGAACGACCTGAAGGACATCGTGCTGTTCTGCCAGGACTGGGGCGGCCTGATCGGCCTGCGCCTGGTAGCAGCGTTCCCGGAGCGCTTCTCCGCCGTCGTGGTTTCCAATACCGGCCTGCCGATCGGCGTCGGCAAGAGCGAGGGCTTCGAGGCCTGGCTGAACTTCAGCCAGAACACGCCGGAGCTGCCGGTCGGCTTCATCCTGAACGGCGGTACGGCGCGCGATCTCTCCGACGCCGAGCGCGCCGCCTATGACGCGCCCTTCCCGGACGAAAGCTACAAGGAAGGCGCGCGGATCTTCCCCGCCCTGGTGCCGATCACGCCGGAGCACGCCTCGGTCGAGGAGAACAAGGCCGCTTGGGCCGTGCTTGAGACGTTCGACAAGCCCTTCGTCACCGCGTTCAGCGACGCCGATCCGATCACGCGCGGCGGCGAAGCGATGTTCCTGGCCCGCGTTCCGGGAACCAAGAACGTGGCCCACACCACGCTGAAAGGCGGCCACTTCGTGCAGGAAGACAGCCCCGTCGAGATCGCCGCCCTGCTGGACGGCCTCGTCGCCGGCCTGCCGCAAGCTTAACCGGGAGCGTTTCGATGAAGGTCGTCAACACAGTCTTTCCCAGCCCCGAGCAGTTCCAAGAGTTTTTCGGCGCGCCGGACGATGGTCCGTTCGTCATGGTCAATCTCTTGAAGTTCAAAGATAAGGCCGAGTATCCGGACGGCTCGGAACCCGAGCTTTCCGGCCGCGAGGCCTACGCCCGCTACGGCGCCGTCGTTTCGGGTTTGGTCGAGGCCCTGGGGGGGCGCATTCGCTACAGTGGCGCGGTCACCGGCCTGCTTCTGGGCGAGGTTGAGGAGATGTGGGACGCGGTCGCTCTGGCCGAGTACCCTTCCCTCGCCGCCTTTCAGGCCATGGCCCTGTCGCCCGAGATGCACGCCATCGAGCATCACCGCAAGGCGGGCCTCGCGGGGCAGCTGAACATCAGGACCCGGCCTGCGCTGGGCTTCGAGTCGCACGGCGTGCACAACGACGAGCGCCTGTGGAAGCCCGAACAGGCCAACGCAGTGAACTGAGCGCTCAGCGCTCGGCGCGGAGCACTGTGCGGAAACCGACATGCGATGCGCCGCTATCCGGCGGCCCCGGCGTTCGCGCCGCAGGTCGATAGCGGAAGCAGTAGTCGTCGGCGCACAGGAACGAACCGCCCTTCACGACGTGCTTGGGCGTGTTCGGGTCCTCAGGATCCAGGGCGCGGGCCTCGGGCGGTCCGCCCGTCTCGAGGACGCTGACCGGATCCAGGCCCGGCTTGAACCAGTCGCGGGTCCACTCCCAGACATTGCCGGCCATGTCGCGCAGGCCATAGCCGTTGGCCGGGAAGCAGCCGACCGGCGCGGGCTTGGCCTTGAAGCCGTCATTGCCAAGGTCCTGGGCCGGGAACACGCCTTGCCAGGTATTGGCGCGTGGCCTTGCAGGATCCTGAGCCTGGTCGCCCCAGGTGTAGCGCTTGCCAACCAGCCCGCCGCGCGCGGCGTACTCCCATTCGGCCTCTGTGGGCAGGTCACGGCCCAGCCAGCGGGCGTAGGCCATGGCGTCCTCCCACGCGATATGCACCACCGGCCAGGCGTCCCTGCCCCGGATGTTCGAGCCGGGACCTTCGGGATGTCGCCAGTCGGCGCCGGGGATCACCTGCCACCATTGGGAAGGATCGTCCGACCTCGCCCCCTTCGCCCCCACGAAGACGAGCGAGGCCGGACGCCGCTGCGCCGCCGGTACGTGGGCGTAGCGCGCGGGGTCGAGCGGTCGCTCGGCCACGGTGCGATAACCCGTGGCCTCGACGAACCGCGCGAAGGCGGCGTTGGTGACCTCTGTCTGATCGATCCAGAACGGCGGGACCGTGACCGTCTGGGGCGGTCCCTCCTCCGGACGCAGCGGCGCAGCGCCCATCTGGAAGTCGCCGCCCGCCAGCCGAACCATACCCGCCGTGCGGTTCTGGGGATCTGGAACCGGCAGGTCCGCCAGGCAAGCCTTGGGCGCCGGCTGGCCGCAGCCGGCCAGCGCCAGAAGCATCAGGACGGGAAGCGCCGTCAGTTTTCCCAATAGATGTACTCGTCGCTGGGCTTGGCCTTCTGGCCGCCCGGATGGTCGATATAGAAGGCGCCCGAAATCAGCGACGGCCAGGTCGGCTTCATCATCTGTCCGTCCAGCTGCGCCATGATCGCCTGCATCTCACGCAGCTTCTCGGGCCGCGCCTTGGACAGCTCCTGGCGCTCGGTCGGATCGGTGGACAGGTCAAAGAGCCAGGTCTTGTTCGGCTCCTTGGCCACCTGCAGCTTCCAGCCGCCTGCGAGCACCGTCTTGTAGCCGCCCGAACGCCAGAAGATCGCCTTGTGCGGATCGCCCGAGGACTGTCCCTTCACGAACGGCACGAGGTCGACGCCGTCCAGAACCCGATCCTTGGGTGTGGGCGCACCGGCGGCGCCGGCGGCCGTGGCGAAGATGTCCACATGGCCCACCGGGCTGCGATAGACTGCGCCGGCCGGCAGCTGCTCGGGCCAACGCAGCAGGAACGGCACCTTGATCCCGCCCTCGAAGAAGGTCGCCTTCCAGCCGCGATAGGGCTTGTTGATGTCCGGCAGGCCAATGTAGTTCGCGCCGCCGTTGTCCGAGGTGAAGATCACCAGGGTGTTGTCGTCCAGCCCCCGGTCCTTCAGCGCCTGCAGCACCTTGCCGACGTTGCGGTCGAGGTTGCGGACCATGGCTGCATAGACGCGCATCCGGTGATCCTTGATGTGCGACAGCGCATCATAGTCGGCCTTGGGCGCCTGCAACGGCGTGTGGACGGCGTTGTAGGCCAGATACATGAAGAACGGCCGGTTCTTGTTGGCGTCGATCGCCTTCACCGCTTCGTCTGTCAGGTAGTCGGTCATGTAGTGGCTGGGATTGAACAGCTTGCCGCCGTTGAACTGCACGGCGAACGGCGCTGCGCCCCAGAGGAACTTGTCGATCGGATCCCAGTCTTGGCGCGACTCCACCACGCCGGGGTCCCCGACCGGCGCGAACAGCGCGGCGCCCGCCATGAAGCCGAGGCTTTCGTCAAAACCCTGATCCTCCGGGCGCGAACCTTTGACGCCGCCCAGATGCCACTTGCCCAGGTGAATGGTGTGATAGCCCTTGGTCTTGAGCGCCTCGGCGATCGTCACCTCGGCGGCGGGCACGGCCAGGACGTTCTCGTCCTTGGGCATGTTCTTCACCTCGGCCTGATTGAAGCGCGAGGGATGCAGAGGATCGCCGGCATGGCCGCCGACCACGCGTGAGAAGGCCACGGGCGTCGGGGTGAACTCAAAGCCAAAGCGCGTGGCATAGCGGCCGGTCATGATCGCCGCGCGCGAGGGCGCGCAGGTGGCGTTGCCGCTGTAGCCGTTGGCGAAGGTGACCCCCTCCTTGGCGATCGAGTCGATGGCGGGCGTGGGTACTGTGCCGCCCGCGACGCCGCCGCCATTCAGCGTAATGTCGTTGTAGCCGAGGTCGTCGGCGAGAATGAACACGATATTGGGCGGCCGCTGACCGTCCGCCGGCGGCGCTTGCGGCCCCTTGGCCCAGGTCACCGGCATATTGGCTTCGATCTTCGGCTGCCGGGCCTTGGCCAGCATCACGATCAGGTCGAAACGGAAATGCCAGGCCGTCGCGCCCGCGACAGCCAGAACCGCCACACCCGCGACAAGCGGCTTCCAGGCCTTCATGCGCGCCTCCCTCTCTTATCGTTGGCGCAGCATATATTGACATTCATCGTGCCGCTAGATGTCATCCAACGATGCCATCGGAGATCTCGCCCGTGTCCCTGCGCACCTCGATCATGCGAAGCGTGACCACCGCCCTGACCAGCCCGACCCGGCGCAAGCTGGCGCGAGACGCAGCGGCGCTTTCGGCGCGTCTGCGCGGCGAGCGAGCGACCATTCGCTATTTCCATCAGGCCGACGATCCCTATTCCCACCTGGCGGTTCAGATGCTGCCGCGCCTGCGCGCGCGCTATGCGGCGGATATCGAGATCCGTCTCGTTCCGCCACCGGCGGACTCCGCCGCCCCGGACCGCGAGCGCCTGCGCGCCTATGGCCTGCGGGACGCGATCCGGCTGGCGCGGAGTCGCGGACTGGGCTTCCCGGCCGATGCGACACTGCCCACGACTGAGGCTGTTCAACGTCTTCAGAGCGTTCTGGCCGACGCCCTCGACCAGGGTCGATTCGACGATGTCGCCTACGCGGCGGGGGCGGCGCTGTGGGCAGGGGATCATAAAACGCTCGCGGACATGGCCACCCGGGCGGGCGGTCAGGACCCAAAGCTGGCTGAAAGGCTTCTGAAGACCGGCGAAGAACAACGCGCCAAGCTGGGCCACTATCTGGGCGGCATGTTCCACTTCGAGGGCGAATGGTTCTGGGGCGTCGACCGCCTGGGCCACCTGGAGGCGCGCCTCGCCGCACGCGGCCTCGACCGGGAGGCCGGTTCACCGCTGCTGGCGCCGGCCTTCGAACCTTCGCTGGGCCCGCCGCCGGAAGGCGCGCCACCGACGATCGAAGCCTGGTTCTCGTTCAGAAGCCCCTACTCCTGGCTCTTCATGCCGCGCATCCGCCATCTGGCGCAGGCCTATGGCGCGACACTGGAATTGCGCCCGATCCTGCCGATGGTCATGCGAGGCCTAGCGGTGCCCCGGATCAAGACGATCTACATCACCCTGGACTGCAAGCGCGAAGCCGAACGCGTGGACCTGCCGTTCGGACGGATCGTCGACCCCGTCGGCGCGGGGGCCGAACGTGCTCTGGCCGTCCTCCACCACGCCATGGCGCTTGGCTTGGGTGAACAGTTCGCGGAACTGGGCCTCAAGGCCGCCTTCGCGGACGGAATCGCCCTGGCGGAAGACGAGGGGCTTTACGGGGTGGCGCGGCGTGCGGGGCTGACCGACGCCCAGACCGCCGCCGCCCTGGCCGACGACAGCTGGCGACAGCGCGCCGAGACCAATCGCGCCGCCCTGCTCGAGGCCGGGCTGTGGGGCGCGCCGACCTTCCGCATCACGGGTCACCAAGCGCACTGGGGCCAGGACCGGCTCTATATGATGGAAGAAGACCTGCGGGCGGCGATGCAAGGCGCCGCAGCGCCGCGACAGGACGGCTAGACGGCCGAGCGCCAAGCCACGACGACGCTGTCACTGTCGGTCAGGATCGCCGTGTTGAGCTCCAGCATCCGCAAGGCCGCCGCATGCAGTTCGGGCTCATAGGCGGCGCAGGCGTCGATCGGCACGAACACGTGGAAGTCGTGATTGAAGGCGTCGCGCGCGGTGCTGTCGATGCAGCATTCCGTGGTCAGCCCCGCCAGCACAAGCGTGTCGACGCCCATGGACCGCAGCCGGGCGGCGATATCGGTGTCCCAGAACGGGCTGTAGCGCGTCTTGCGGAAGACGAGGTCGTCGGCTTGAGGCTGAGGCCCGACGAAGGCGCTGCCCGGCGCGCCGGCGCGACACAGCCCGGGGCTGTCTTCAGCCGTATGGCCTTGCCGCCGCAGGCGCTCGCCCCACACGTCAGAGTCGGTTTCGGGCGTCGTGAACAGACCCACGAACACCACCGGCGTCCCGGCGGCGCGCGCGGCCTCCGCCAGACGCTGGGCCGCCGCAAGGGCGCCCGGCACGGCCGACAGATCCATGCCCCACTGGGCCGACAGCCCCTCGGGCGCGGCGAAATCGACCTGCATGTCCACAATCATCAACGCCGTGCGCTGCGGCGCGATCCAGGCCGGCAAGCTCACGAGAACACCGCCCGCAGGCCCGGCAGGATCTCCGCTCCGAACATGGAAAGCCCTTCGACATAGTCCGGAAAGATCAGCATCAGGCCGTCCAGTTCGCACGCCGTGACAAACGCCTCGATCTGCTCGCGGCAAGAGGCGGGCGAGCCGACCACGGTCTGGGTCATGAACGCGCCCTGCTGCCGGGCCGTCGCCTGCAGCCGGTCTGCGGGGACGCCCCAACTGGCCAGCATGGCGAGAATGGCTCCGATATCGGCGCCCTCGGCGTAGCGCGCCACCAGGGCCTGAGCGGCGGCGTCGGTGGATCCATGGATCACCGTGCACATCGCATAGGTGCGGACCGACCGTCCCAGGTCTGCGGCCATGCGCTTGGCCCGGCGGGAGGCCTCGCGGTGCTCCTCGCGCGAGCGTCCGCCGATGAAGCAGGCGTCGGCCTCACGCACCGAGAACTGGAAGCCGCGATCCGACATCCCCGCGCAGATCAGTTCCGGGCGAGGCCTGGCCAGAGGCTTGGGCTTGGACTGGCAGTCCTTCATCGTGAAATAGCGGCCGGAGAAGTCGACGCTGTCTTCGGTCCAGAGCCGCTTGACGATCGTCGTCCATTCCTCGGCAAGGGCGTAGCGGTCGTCGTGCGACAACGAATCGTCCCAGGCGCTCATCTGGTCGAACTCGGCCTTGTAGGCGCCGGCCACGATGTTGAGGCCCGCCCGGCCGCCGCTGATCTGATCCAGAGTCGCGATCATCTTGGCCGCCACGGCGGGGTTCTGCAGCAGCGGATGCACCGTCGCCCAGATGCGCACGCGCTTGGTCGCCTCGGCGATGGCCGCCATCAAGGTCACCGACTCCAGCGACGTGCCCCAATGATCGGTCTCACCACCAAAGCCGCGGAACTTGCCCATCGACATGACGAAATCCAGGCCGATCTCGTCCGCCAGCACGGCCGCCGCCCGGTTCTGGGCGTAGAGGCCGTCGAGCGTGGGCGTGGTGGCGGACACGATCCAGCCGCCGTTGGCCACGGGCAGGAAGACACCAAAGTCCTTGTGCGGCGAGGGTCTGGAGAACATCACGCGGATCCTTACACGGCCCGCCGGTAAGGATCACGCGCTTCGCTGTCATGGACAACCACGCTCGAAACCGGCCCGACCGTCCGCCCATCGTGGCCACGGGAGGGTTCGCTGGAAAACAAAGGTCTTGGGCGAACGGCGGCGGAGGATTATCCATGGCCGCAAATGCTCACCCAGTCCGATGGCGCCGCCGCCATCCTCCCTTCCCAAACCGCCGCGGAACGGGCCCGCAACCGTCGCCGGAAGCCTGTCCGGCGGCTGCGCCTGGGGCTGGCCGTCTTCGCGGCCGGCGTCGCGGCGACCGTGATCGTTCAGGCCGCCTGGCGCAGCCTCGCCTCGAGCAAGCTCCAGACCCAGGCCGCCACCGCGCCGCTCGTGCTGGACAAGCCCCGCTTCACCGGTGTTCTAAAGGACGGCCGCCCGTTCCTGATCACGGCGGAACGCGCCGAGCGCGACGCAAAGGATCAGAACATCGTCCGCCTGACCGCACCCCTGCTGGTTCGGGGCTATGGCGAGCCCAACCCCAGCCAGGCCACAGCCAAGTCGGGCGTATACCGCGAGGCCGAGAACACCCTCCTGCTGACCGATGAGGTGAAGATCACCAGCGCTGAGGGCTTTGACTTCGACGCGCCCCGGGCGCTGATCGACCTGCGCACCGGCGCGGTCAGCGGCGACGCGGGGATCGCGGGGTCCGGGCCCAAGGGCAGTACGCGCGCCAGCGCCTATGAGGTGACCGACAAGGGCGACCGGGTCGTGCTGAAGGGCGGCGTGCGCACGCGGCTGGAGCCGCGACCCTGACGTGGCCAAAGCCAAACGCGTCTGCTTTCTCTACATCGCGCAGCATCATCAGGTTTGGCACAGCCTGTCGGTGGCTGTCGCCATGGCCCGGCTGTGGCCCCACATCAAGGTCGAGATCGCGGCCACAACGCCCGAACTGCTCGACTATGTCTCCAGCCTGCTGTCGGAACTCGGCGGCGCCGACATCACGCTGGTGCTGCTGCCGCCCGCCTGGTTGCGACGCCTGGGCGGAGACGGTGCGCCGCCCAAGGCGCCGATGCTGATCGCCAATGCGCGACGCCTGGCGCGCTACGACGCGGTCATCACGCCCGAGCGGACCACAGCGCTTCTGCGCCGCCTGGGCGTGCGTCACCCGCTGCTGGTCTACACCCAGCACGGCGCCGGCGACCGGGAGGGGCCCTTCGAACCGCGTCTCAAGCTGTTCGATCTGGTCATGGCGGCCGGTCCCAAGCAGCGCGATCGCATGCTGCGCGAAGGCTGGGTGACCTCAGAGTCTTGCGCCATGGTCGGCTACCCGAAGTTTGACCTCGTCGACGCACTGCCCGCGCGTGATGGCCCCCGCTTCGACAAGCCGGGTCCGATTGTTCTCTACAACCCCCACTTCCACCCGGAGCTCGGCTCCTGGTCGCGCTGGGGCCGGACCGTTCTGGACGCCTTCACCAAAGACAGTCGCTACAACCTGATCTTCGCGCCACACATCCGCCTGTTCGAGACGGCCTCCAGCGATGAGCGGGCCGCCTTTGCGGCCTATGCCGAGCATCCGCGGATCCATATCGACCTTGGCGGACCCGCTGCGGCCGACATGACCTATACCCAGAGGGCCGACCTCTATCTGGGCGATGTCTCCAGCCAGGTCTACGAATTCCTCCGGACGCCCAAGCCGTGCCTGTTCTTGAACGCGAGCGGCGCCGACTGGCGAGGGGATCCCAGCTATCAGCACTGGCTGTATGGCCAGGTTCTGGACTCGGTGGATCACCTGGGCGACGCGGTCGACGAAGCCTTCGCGACCCACAGCGACTATCGTCAGGCCCAGATCGAGGGAATCGCTGAGACGTTCGACGTCCAGAACACCCCCGCTTCGGAACGCGCCGCGCAAGCGATCGTCGACAAGCTGGAGCGGGTCGCGTGACGGACGTCGCTCCGAGCCCGCTCAAGAAGGTGCTCGCCAACGCCGGTCAGCTGCTGAGCGGCCGCGTGGTGAACGCGATCATCGGCCTGGCCTACATCGCCCTGACCGCGCGAAGCCTCGGCGCGGAAATGATGGGCGTGCTGGTGATCATCAACGCCTTCGCCCAGTTCCTGGGCGAGGTCGCCCACTTCCAGTCCTGGCAGACCCTGATCACCTATGGCGCCGGCCCCTTGCTGGAAAACGACAAGCGCCGCTTTCAGCAGGTGCTGCGCTTTACGTTGCTTCTGGACCTGATCAGCGCGGTGCTGGGCATCCTGCTCGGCATGCTGGGCGCCTGGTTCTTCTGGCGCCAGCTCAGCTGGCCCGAAGGCATGAACGGCTATGGCGCGCTTTACGCCCTGTCGATCGGCGTGATGACCTCGGCGACGGGTGTCGGGTTGCTGCGCCTGTTCGACCGGTTTCGCTTTCTGGCCGCCGAGCAGGCGATCAGCTCGTTCGTCCGGCTGGTCGGCTGCGCGATCTGCGCGGTGACGCAAGCCCCGATCCAGTACTTCCTGCTGGCCTGGGCGGCGGGAACCTTCGCGGCGTTCTTCTACATCGCCGCCATCGCCATCTGGGACCTGAAGCGCAAAGGCCTCCTCAGCGGCTTCACGGTGATGGGCCCGACCAGCAAGGACCTGCCAGGCGTCTGGCGCTTCGCCATGGCGACCAACTTCTCCGGCACGCTGGACGTCGGCTTCACCCACGTGCTGACCATGGCGGTCGGCGCGCTGCTGGGTCCCGCGCAGGCCGCGCTCTGGCGGATCGGCAAGCAGGTCGCCGACGGCATGGCCAAGCCCGCGCGTCTGATGGTGCCGGCGCTCTATCCGGAACTGGCCAAGATGCGCGCCTCGGGCGGCCAGCAGGCCATGACCAAGCTGGCGGTGCAGATCGCCCTGATCGGCGGCGCGGCGGCCGGCGTGCTGCTGCTGGTCAGCCTGGTGTCGGGTCGCTGGATCCTGGAGACGGTCATGGGTCCCGGCTTCGGCGCCGCAGCGGGCGTGATGAACTGGCAGGTGGCCGCCGCCGCGATCGGCGTGATGACCCTGCCGCTGGAGCCGATGCTGGTCTCGATGCGCGCGGCGGGCGCGGCGATGATGGTTCGCCTGGTCGTCGTTCTGACCTATCTGGCGTGCCTGGTTCCGCTGATCCGGACCTTCGGCCTGACCGGTGCAGGCGCCGCTCTGGTTGCGTCCGCTTTGGCAATGGCCATTGGCATGTATTTCATGGCGCGCCGCAGGCTCGCCCGACTCGCGGCGGAGGAAAGCTCCGCGCCGCGACCGACTTAAGACGATGAAGGCCCAACTTATGATCACGCCCACGGCGTCTGACCGCACTGTCCGGTTCGCCGACTTCCCGACCCTGACCCAGGCCCTCGATTTCGCCGCGACCGGCGAGACGGGGATCAACCTCTATTCGCTGCGCGGCGAGCTGGTCGAAGCCCTGCCCTACGCCAAGCTGCGCGACGAGGCGGTCGTGTTGGCGCGGCGTCTGCTGGCGATCGGGGCCAAGGTCGGTGACAGCGTGGCCTTGCTGGCCGAGACCGACGGTGACTTCGTCCGCGCCTTCTTCGCCTGCCAATATGCGGGCCTGCTGCCCGCGCCGATGGCGCTGCCGACCCCGCTGGGCGGTCGCGAGGCCTATATCGAGCAGATCTCCAACCTGGCCCGCTCGGCCAAGGCCAACATCCTGATCGGTCCGGTGGGCTTGAAGGACTGGGTCGCCGAGATCGGCGCGCGGGCGGGCCTAGCGTTCGCCGGCGTGCTGGCCGACCTTCCCGAGGACGCCGGCGCGGCCCTGCCGACCATCACGCCGGAAGACCCCTGCTACCTGCAGTTCTCGTCGGGCAGCACCCGCACACCGACCGGCGTGCTGGTCCGCCACAAGGCCTTGATGGCCAACTGCGTGGCCATCACGCGGGACGGGCTGCAGGTGAAGGCGTCCGACCGCGCCATCTCGTGGCTGCCGCTCTATCACGACATGGGCCTGATCGGCTTTTTGCTGAGCCCGCTCAGCTGCCAGATGACGGTCGACCTGCTGCCCACCGGCGCCTTTGTCCGCCGACCGCTGCTGTGGATCGACCTGATCGGGCGCAACAAGGCGACGATCGCCTACAGCCCGACCTTCGGCTACGAGCTGTGCGCCCGCCGCGTGCAGGGCCAATCGCTGGAAAACTACAACCTCTCGCACTGGCGCAGCGCGGGCCTGGGCGGCGACATGATCCGGATGCCGCCGCTGAAGGCGTTCGTGGAGGCCTTTGCGCCCGCCGGCTTCTCGGACAAGGCGTTTGTCGCCAGCTACGGCATGGCCGAGGCCACCCTGGCCCTGTCGATGGCCCCGCTGGGCAAGGGCCTGCGCGCCGAGACCCTCGACGTCGAACGCCTGGAACGCGACGCCTTGGCGGTCGACGCGCCTGAAGGCTCCGAGCGCGCCCGCGACTTCGCCCGCTGCGGCCCCGCCCTGCCCGATCACTTCCTGGAGGTGCGCGGTGACGACGGCCAGGTGCTGCCAGAGCGCGGCGTCGGCCGCATCTTCGCCAAGGGCCCGTCGGTGATGAGCGCCTATTTCGCCAATCCCGAGGAAACCGCCCGGGTGCTCGCGGCCGACGGCTGGCTGGACACCGGTGACATCGGCTTCAAGATCGACGGCGAGATCGTCATCACCGGCCGCGCCAAGGACCTTATCATCCTCAATGGCCGCAACATCTGGCCGCAAGACCTTGAATGGACAGCCGATAACGAGATCGACGGTCTGCGCAGCGGCGACGTCTGCGCGTTCGCGATCCCGGCTGAGCCCGAGGACGAGGTCGTGGTCCTGGTCCAGGCCCGCGGGGGCGACGCCGACAGCCGCGCGGCGCTGCGCGAGTCCGTCGCGACCCTGCTGCGCACCCGCCACGGCGTCGAAGCCAAGGTGAAGCTGGTCGGCGCCCACGCCCTGCCCCAGACCTCGTCGGGCAAGCTCAGCCGCTCGAAGGCCAAGACGGCTTATCTGGCCGGAACCTATGGCGACTGACGCGCGCGGCGTCGTCGCCATCACGGGCGCGACCGGCTTTCTGGGCCGTCACCTGGTGCGCGCGCTGGCCCAGGACGGCTGGCGGCCTCGCGTCCTGGTGCGCCGGGACCCGGTCCATCCATTCTGGCGTGACCTGGAGGTCGAGGTCGTCACGGGCGATCTTGGAACGCCCAGGGCGCTGGACAGGCTGGCGAAGGGCGCCGAGGTCTTCATCCATGTCGCCGGCCTGATCAAGGCCAGAACCCTGGAAGGCTTCAACCGGGTCAACCAGGACGGCGCCCGCGCCGCGGCCGAGGCCGCCAGGGCCGCCGGGGCCCGGTTCATCCTGGTCTCCAGCCTCGCGGCCCGCGAACCGTCCCTCTCGAACTACGCCGCCAGCAAGCGCGCGGGCGAGGACGCGGTGCGCGCCGCCGATCCCAGCGCCCTCATCGTTCGCCCACCGGCGATCTATGGTCCGGGGGACACCGAGACGCTCGGGCTGTTCCAACTGGCCGCTCGCAGCCCGGTCTTGCCGGTGCTGTCGCAGACCTCGCGCGTGGCCATGATCCATGTCGAGGACGCGGCGGCGAAGCTCGTTGCGTTCTGTCGGACACCCGTTTTGGGTCTGGTCGAGCTCTCCGATGTGCGGCGCGACGGATACACCTGGACGGAAATCATGCGCGGCGCGGCGCACGTCATGGGCGCGAAACCCCGTCTGATAAGGCTTCCCGACCCAGGCATTTTGACCGCCGGAGCCCTTGTGGATGCTTGGTCTTCTCTGACAAACACGCCTTCGGTCTTCGGTTTAGGCAAGGCTAGGGAGTTGCTTCACACCGATTGGACCCCATCTAGCGCTCCGATGGCGGAGGGAGTACCCAGCAAGTTCGGCCTGATTGACGGGTTCACTCACACCGTCGACTGGTACCGAGCGGCGGGGTGGCTACCCAAAAATATCGTCGCCTAGTTCAAATATGGCGGAAATCTGACAGACTCGCCGTTACAGTAGTGACACGGGTGGGGCTCCCGGAGGTTTGATTAGAATGGATACGGTGACGGATCTCAGCCTGCGCGAGATCGGGGTAGCGGCGACCAAGGTTCTAGGGCGGGCTGTGGAGGTTCGTGCGGAGTCGCATATTGGCCGTGACCTCGCCGTCGATTCCCTGGCCCTCATGAACATCATCATGGAGCTCGAAGACACCTTCGACATCTCCATTCCGCTCGATCGCCTGGCGTCCGTCGAGACCGCTGGCGACCTTTCCAAACTGATCAACGATCTCCGGACTAGGGCTTAACTAATGGGGCTATTTGATAAGCACCTGGCCTATCGCGACGCGTACAAGGCCATCCAGGATGTGGGTGCGAACCCCTTCAAGGTGCGCTTTGACGCTGTCCACTCGCCGACTGAAGGCGTGGTCGATGGCCGTCCCACCATCCTGCTGGGAACGAACAACTATCTGGGCCTGACCTTTGACGAGCAGGCGATCGCCGCCTCGGTCAAGGCGGTACAGGAACGCGGCACCGGCACGACCGGTTCCCGCATCGCCAACGGCAGCTTCGAGTCGCACGTCGAGCTCGAGCAAGAGTTGGCCAAGTTCTATGGCCGCAAGCACGCCATGGTCTTCACGACCGGCTATCAGGCCAATCTCGGCGTGCTGTCGACCCTGGTCGGCCGCGGCGACCACCTGATCCTCGACGCCGACAGCCACGCCTCGATCTATGACGGCTCGCGTCTGGGCCACGCCGAGGTCATCCGCTTCCGTCACAACGATCCCGAAGACTTGGCCAAGCGCCTGCGTCGCCTGGGCGATGCGCCGGGCGAGCGCCTGATCGTCGTCGAAGGCATCTATTCGATGATCGGCGATGTCGCGCCGCTGAAGGAAATCGCCGCCGTGAAGCGCGAGATGGGCGGCTATCTGCTCGTCGACGAAGCGCACTCGATGGGCGTGCTGGGCGCGACCGGTCGTGGCCTCGCCGAAGCGGCGGGCGTCGAAGAGGACGTCGACTTCATCGTCGGCACCTTCTCCAAGAGCCTGGGCGCCATCGGCGGTTTCTGCGTCTCCGACCATGACGACTTCGACGTCATGCGCGTCATCTGTCGCCCCTACATGTTCACCGCCTCGCTGCCGCCGGCCGTGGCGGCATCGACGGTGACGGCCCTGCGCCGGATGATCGAGCAGCCCGAGCTGCGCGATCGCCTGAACCGCAACGCCAAGCGCCTCTATGACGGTCTGACCGCCATGGGCTTCCTCACCGGTCCCAGCGCCAGCCCGATCGTGGCGGCGACCATGCCCGACCAGGAACGCGCCATCGCCATGTGGAACGGCCTGCTGCAGGCCGGCGTCTATCTGAACCTGGCCCTGCCGCCCGCCACGCCGGACAGCCGTCCGCTGCTGCGCGCCAGCGTCAGCGCCGCCCACACCGACGAGCAGATCGACGCCGTGCTCAAGACCTACGGCGAAATCGGCGCGGCCCTGGGCGTGATCGAACCGCTCAAGCGCGCTCGCGCCTGAGACCGGTCGCATCGCTGAAACAAGAACGCCCGGGTCCTGCGACCCGGGCGTTTTTTTGTCGTCGGCCTATGCGGCTCGCCGCCGCTCTCTCCAGACCTTGAGCAGCACACCGGGCGCAGCGAGGATCGGATGCCGCTCTCGCCACGGCGTCACCTCGACCGTCACGCCTGTATGGCGCTGGATCTTCCAAGCCGCATAGCGCGCCGCGCCCTGGAAGGTGAAGGCCGCCTTGACCAGCCGCGCCACGTTCAGGGGCTTGCCGAGCGCTCGGCGCACGCGCCAGGCCTTGAGCAGACCCGTCCTGGCCTCATGCGAGAGCTCACGGCCTTCGTCAGCCCAAACGGCCTCCATGACCCGCTCATAGCGCTCGGGGTCGTAGGTGAGGATCGACACCTCGCGGCCCGCCTTCTCGACGCGCAGCTCGGCCTTATAGGTCTCCTGGAACAGCGCCGCCCAAAGCGTCAGCGGCGCGGCGTCGGCAGGACCGATCGCCTGGGCGAAACCGGCCGCCGTTCGACAAGCCGCGGTCACGGAGTCGATCACGGTCTCGCGTGCGGCTTCATCGGCCCAGATCAGCGCGCACGGCTGGACAAAGCGCGCCCAGATCGTGGTGTCGACGCCCGCGCCGCTGGTCGCTCGCTGGAACTGCGCCAGCGTCATCGACGCGACCTTGGCGCGCAGCGTCGTGCCGCCGTGCTCAAACTCGTGATAGCTGACATCCGGCCACAGCAGGCGCGTGAACACGCCCCGCCATCCCGCCGGAACGCGCTCGGTGAGGACGTAGTAGTCGAGGACCCCGGACAGATCGCCAGTGCGCAGGATCGAGCCATAGAACAGAACCGCGCGCGCGCCGGGGAACAGCGTCGCCAGATGCGCCGCAAAGGCGCGGATCGGTTCGGGCGTCGTCTGGGAGAGCTCGGCCGCGACGAGGCCGCGCAGGCGGCTCATCCGACCAGGAACCGCAAGGCCGGACCCAGCTGGATCGTCAGGTCGCCGCCTTCATAGACCTCGCCATCGAGCACGAACGGCGCGCCGCCCGAGAGCTTGACCGAACGAGGGTCGCGCCGCCGGTAACCCAGGCCTTCGAGCGCGGGGACGACCTTGCCGCTCAGCATCAACGGCAGGGCCTTGTGCAGGCGACGCGGCGGGGCGTCGACATCGAGCAGCTTCAGCCCCTCGCGCGGCGCGCCGAACGGCTTGAGCCCAAACGGCAGGCGTTTCAGCGCCGTGGCGATGACGGCGAACCGGTGACCTTCGCCCTGGGCCTCGCCGTCCAGAACGAGGCGCGCAGGCACGCCCTCGCGCCACTCGTCCCGCGAACCGCCAAACAGCGCGCCCAGCGCCGCCGTGCCGATGGTCAGGGCGACCGCAAAGTTGTGGAAGAAGCCGACCTTGTGGACGCGCTGCGCCAGGTTGGTGGCCTTCACCGGCGCGCCAATGCCAAAGAAGAAGCCCTGCAGGCAGGGCTTGTCATCCGCCCAACTGACACGCAGGGGCGGACGCGACTTGATCGTCGGGTTCTCTCGACGCGCCGCGCGCAGTGCGTCCTCCAGACGCCAGCCTTCCGACGTGCCAAGATCGATGGCCAGCACGTTGGTCTTGCCCGACGGCAGGACAGCCAGCAGCGGCGTCGCCTCGCCAAAAGTGTGAGGCAAAAGGCTGATCACATCGCGCACGGTGCCGTCGCCGCCGTCGATCACCAGCAAGTCGAGACCCGTGCGCGCGAAGTCGTCCAGCGCCGCCTTCAAGGCCTCCCGCCCGATCGGCTCGACCAGACGCACGTCCTCAGGCGCCGGGCCGGGCGGCCGGATCCGATTGCCGTGGCTCTTGGGATTGCGGACGACCCCGATGCGCGTCATTTCGCCAGCCAGGACTGGATCGACCCCTTCGGCGCCATCAGGCCTTGCAGGATCTGGATGGCGTGCACGACGAAGCATACGGCGGTCCAGATCGCCACGAGCGTGAAGCCGAGGTCGGGCCGGCCGACCATCGCACAGCCGGTCAGCAGGATCAGGTTCGGGTTGCGGCGCGCGGTGATCAGCCGGAAGAAGCTGTCGAACGGCCGCCAGGCGTGCATCTCCAGCTTGAACAGGGCCAGGAAGATCCCCTCCTCCACCCGCTGAGCGACATAGCCGCCGACGACGATAGCGAGGCTGAGCGCCGCATAGGGGATCTCTTGGCCGACCGCATAGACGCCGACGAACCACGCCCACCACCAGAACGGCGGGTGCACCAGATCGATGCCGTGGTCAAAGACGTTGCCCCACTTGGACGAGGTCAGGGTCACGCGGGCCAGCTTGCCGTCGACCGTGTCGAGGAAGGTCATGATCCAGGCGCAGACCAGGCCCCAGCCGAAATGGCCGTGCCAGAACAGCCAGGTCGCCGCCAGCACCATCACAAAGCCGATGAAGGTGACCTGGTTCGGCGTCATCTTCGCCAGGGCGCACCAACGGGTCACGACCCGCGCCGGCGCTGGCCAGACATACTTGGTGACGAAGTCCGTGACGCCCTTGTACGAGCCCTGAAACAGGCGCTTTTCGACCGCGCGCACCGTTTCGGGGGTCAGGCGTTCCAGCACCGGCGGCTCGCGCTTGCGCAGCGCGCTGTTATAGGCCGAGCCCAGCTCCAGCGCCGTCAGCCGCGTGAAACGGGGGTCCAGGCCGGCCGGATCGTTTCCGGCGGCCAGCGCTTCGCTGGCGGCATAGGCTAGATCGGCGGGCGCATGGACGGCGACAGCGCGCCCGGCGTCATCGACCAGCACGGCGCCCTCACGGCCCGCCAGGGCCTTGATCAGCGACTCGTCGAACACCCAGCCCGCATCGACCGCCACGACCGGGTGCGACAGGTCGACCGCAGGCGTCTCGACCAGGTCCAGCCGACGGTAGATGCGCGAGAGGCGCTCTGCCGAGCTCATGCCCCAGATACGGCCGTCGCCGCGACCCACGGTCAGCGCGCGCGGCCCTTTTTGAACTTCACTACTCAAAGACGGCTATACCCCTTGAATCCAGGGCTGATAGATAAGCAGCTTCGTCCTTTTCGACCAGAACCGCCGGCGCCTCTTGTCCATTTATCGCATCGCCCACCTGTCGGACCCGCATCTGCCGCCCCCGCCGGGCGCGTTCGGACTGCGCGACGTGTTCACCAAGCGCCTGCTCAGCCGCATCGCCTGGCGCAAGAAGCGCAAGGTTCATCGGCCTGAGGTCCTGGCGGCGCTGGTCGCCGATCTGCAGGCGACCGCGCCTGACCACGTGGTCATCAGCGGCGACCTGACAAACTTCGCCTCCCCAGTCGAGATCGCGACGGCGCGCTCCTGGCTGGAAGGCCTGGGGGCCGCATCGGATCATACGGTCAGTCCCGGCAATCACGACGCTCTGGCCGGCGTCGGCGGGCCCGAACGTTTCGCGATTTGGTCCCCCTGGCTGGGCGACACTGGCGAAGCCAGCTTTCCGCAGGTGCGGGTGCGCGGTCCCGTGGCGATCTTCAACCTCTGCTCGGCGGTTCCCACCGCCCCGCATCTGGCGACTGGACGCTTGGGGGAAGATCAGATCAAGCGCCTCGACGCCGCACTGTCGGACCCTGCCTACGCCAGCCTTTTCCGGCTGGTGGTCCTGCACCATCCGCCGCATCCGGGCGCTGTGTCCAAGCGCAAGCGACTGGAAGACCAGGACGCCCTACGGGCGGTGCTGGCCCGGCATGGCGCGGATCTCGTTCTGCACGGCCACGCCCATGAGGCCCTGGTGGGCTCGCTTCCTGGTCCTGGCGGCGCGACCATTCCTGTTCTGGGGGTGCCGTCGGCTTCGGCCAAGCCCAGTCGCCATGCACCCGCGCGCTGGCACCAGATCGAGATCGAACCGCGTCCCGAGGGCGGCCACGCCGTTCGCGTCGTCGCGCGTGGTCTCTCAGAAACCGGAACCGAGATCACCGAGCTGGGTCGCTTCACCCTGGGCGACCTTGCTCACCGCCCCGAGGCCGCCTGAATGACCGCTGCGGACGCCACGCGCGAACGGATCGCCCTTCCCTGTCTCCCCGCGCGTCCCTATTGTCACGCGCTGGCGACACAGGCCTGAAGTTTCGGCGTTCTCATGACCAACCCCACCGCCCTGGCGTTCGGCTATCCCGCCTCTAAGGTGGCCGAAACAGATCACTGGCTTGTTCTGGTGCGCCCCAAACAACCGACGTTTGGGTCTTTGGTCCTGGTGTGCAAGGAAGCGGTCCAGGCGTTCTCGGACTTGAGTCCGGCGGCCTTCGCTGACCTGCAGGTGGCGGTGTCCGGGATCGAACGCCTGCTCAAGACCCAGGTCGACTATGAGAAGATCAACTATCTGATGCTGATGATGGTCGACAAGGACGTCCACTTCCACGTGCTGCCGCGCTACGCTGGGACGCGCGAGCATGAGGGCGCCTCATTCCCCGACGCGGGCTGGCCGGCCGCCCCGGCGCTGGGCGCGGCCATCGAACTGACCCCCGACGCGGTGGAGCGCTTGGCCGCCCGCTTCTCCAAGGCCTGGAACGCAGCGTGAGCGCCAAGGACCTGCCCAACGGCGGCCCCCGCCTGATCGACCGCTATCTCTTACGCCTGCTGCTATGGCCGCTGGCCGCCTGCCTGGGCGTGACGGTGATCGCGCTGCTGCTCGAGCGCATCCTGCGGCTGCTCGACGTTCTGTCGCAAAGCAGCGCGCGGTTTGGCTATGTCGCGCAACTGGCCGCCAACCTTGTGCCGCACTATCTGGGCCTGGCCCTGCCCGTGGCCTTCTTCGTTGCCCTGTTCATCGTCATCGTGAAGCTGTCGGACGGCTCGGAGATCGACGCCCTGCTGGCCAGCGGCCAATCGCTGGAACGCATCGCCGCGCCGTTCGTGGCCGTCGGCGTGCTCCTCAGCGTCTTCAGCATCATCGTGTTCGGCTACATGCAGCCCTACAGCCGCTACGCCTATCGCGCCGTGATGCATGCGGCGGTCAACGCCGGCTGGAACGGACGTCTGGCGGGCGGGGCCTTCATCGACGACAAGGGCTCGCTGCTGACCGCCGACAGCGCCGACATCGCCGGTCAGCGCCTGACGCGCGTCTTCATCCGCCGCCTGGACGCCAAGGGCCAGGAAGAGATCATCACCGCCGCGTCCGCCGACCTGAAGATGGACCCGGACGGCAAGACCATCACCATGGACCTGCGCGACGGCCGCCGCATCGCCCATGACGCCTACGGGACCTATCGCAATCTGGCCTTCACCAGCCTGACAACCCAGACGCCGCTGTCGGCGGCGGCTGTTCTGCTGCGCGACCGCGGCGGAGACGAGCGCGAACTGACCATGGGCGAGCTACGCCGGGAGGCGAAGTCACCCGATCCGGTCGTCTCCAAAGGCACCCTGCTCAGCGAGTTTTACGGCCGCCTGGCCCGCGCCGCCTTCCTGCCCTTCCTGCCGCTTCTGGCCTTCCCGCTGGGCCTGGCCTCCAAGCGGGGCAACCGCGCGCCCGGCCTGATCATGGCGGGCCTGCTGCTGCTGGCGTTCCAGCACTCGCTGCTGCTGGGCCAGGGCATGGCCAAGGCCGGCAAGGCTGACGCCTTCGCCGCGATCTGGATCCCCTTTACGCTGTTCGCCGCGCTGAGCGTCTGGCTGTTCGTCGGCAGCCGCACGCGTCCCGGCGACACCCCCGTCTCGCGGCTTGTGCGGCGGATCAACACCCTGGTCACGCACGCGCTGCGCCTGCTGCCTCAACCGAAGAAGCGACAAGCCGCATGAAGCTGCAGCTCTATGTCCTGCAGACGGTCGCCACCCGCATTCTCGGTGCGGCCCTGATCCTGATGTCGGTCCTGCAGATCCTGGATCTGCTGGATGTCACCAGCGACATCCTGGACCGAGGCCTCGGCATGGCCGGGGTCGGCTATTACGCCGCCCTGCGTCTGCCGCGCCTCTTCGAACAGGTGGCGCCGATCGCGGTGCTGGCCGGCGGGCTGTTCGCCTTCTCGCAGCTGGCCCGTGAGAGCGCGATCGTCGCCATGCGGGCCAGCGGCATATCCGGCTACCGGATCGTGGGCATGGCTGTACCGGCCGCCGTGGCGGTGATGCTGCTGGACGCCCTGTGCGGCCAGGTCCTGGCGCCGCGCGCCGACCCGACGCTCGCCGACTGGTGGCGCAACACCACGCCCGTGGCGGAGCGCAAGGAGCCCGCGCCCCGCACCTTCCGGGCGGGCGCGGACCTGGTCATCGGCGCCAACGCCTCGGCGGACGGCCGCACGATCACCGGCGTCACCATCTTCCGCCGCGACAGCAAGGGCATCCTCGTCGAGAAGGTCGAGGCGCCCGTGGCCCGCTACGACGGCAAGGCCTGGACCCTGGAGCAGCCCAAGACTACCCGCTTTGCCGGAGACCTGTCGCAGGCCTCGACCGCTGCGGCGACCTCCTGGCCAACGGCCCTGCGTCCGCAGGATGTCCAGGGACTGTTCGGCGACGACTCCATGCCGACGGCCGCCTCCGCGCGGCGGGCGCTGGAGAACGGCGGATCGGATCGGCCCGAAAGCTTCTACGCCACTCACCTGCAGGCAGCCTTCGCCAGTCCGTTCGTCTCGCTGGTGATGCTGTTGCTGAGCGCGCCCGTAGCCCTGGCCAATTTCCGCAGCGGGCAAGGCGCGGTGCTGCTGACCGGGGGCCTCGCCGCTGGCCTGATGTTCCTGGTCGCCAATGGCATGCTGACCGCCCTGGGCGAGTCCGGCGCGTTGTCGCCCTTCCTGGCCGTGTGGGCCGCCCCTGCGATCTTCGGCGCGCTCGCCGTCCGAACCTTCTTGGCCCTGGAGGGCTGATGCCTTTCGACTCCACCAACGCCGACCTCTCGGTCATCCCGGTCAAGACGCCCGCTGAGCTCAAGCGCTTCATCGCCCTGCCCGCGCGGCTGAACGCCAAGGATCCGAACTGGATCACGCCGCTGTTCATGGAGCGCACCGACGCCCTGACCCCGAAGACCAATCCGTTCTTCGACCACGCCGAGGTGCAGCTGTTCCTGGCCACGCGCGGCGGCCGAGACGTCGGCCGGATCAGCGCCCAGATCGACCAGCTTACCCCGCAACCTACCGAGGGACGGCTCGACGGCCACTTCGGCATGATCGCCGCCGAGGACGACCCGGCGGTGTTCAACGTGCTGTTCCGCGCCGCCGAGGACTGGCTGCGCGCCCGGGGGCGCACCCACGCGGTCGGCCCGTTCAACCTGTCGATCAACGAAGAGGTCGGCCTCCTGGTCTGGGGCTTCGACACCCCGCCGATGGTCTTGATGGGCCACGACCCGGCCTATGCCGGCCAGCGCGTCGAGGAGCAGGGCTACGCCAAGGCCCAGGACCTCTTAGCCTACAAGGCCGACGAAACCGGCGACATCCCCGAAATCGCCCAGCGCCGGGTCAAGCGCGGCCTGCCCTCGGGCGTGGTGCTGCGCCAGCTGGACATGAGCCGCTACGACCAGGAGGTTCAGACTCTCACCGAGATCCTCAACGACGCTTGGTCGGATAACTGGGGCTTCACCCCCACCACCGAGGCCGAGACCCGCCAGCTGGCCAAGTCCCTGAAGCAGGTGATCGACAAGCGCCTGGTTTGGTTCGCCGAGATCGACGGCGAGGCGGCCGGCGTGGTGGTCTTCCTGCCCAACGTCAACGAGGCCATCGCCGACCTGAAAGGCAAGCTGCTGCCGTTCGGCTGGGCCAAGCTCTTGTGGCGGCTGAAGGTCAAGGGCGTGAAGTCCGCGCGCATCCCGCTGATGGGCGTCAAGAAGAAGTTCCAGACCAGCCAGCGCGGCCGCATGCTGCCGTTCTGGATGATGAAGGCCAGCCGCGATATGGCGATGAGCCTGGGCTATAATCGCTATGAAATCTCGTGGGTTCTGGAGGCCAACAAGGCCATGACCCACATCGCCGAGAATGTCGGCGGCACGCACTACAAGACCTATCGCGTCTACGAGAAGGCCCTGTGATCCAGCCTTTCAAGGCCCTGATCCTGGCGGGTTCCCGACCCGGGGAAGTCGATCCCGCCGCGGCCTACGCCGGCGTCGCCCACAAGGGCCTGATCGTGCTGCAGGGCCAGACCCTGCTGGCGCGGGTGCTGGGCGCGGTGGAGGTGGCCGGCGCGTCCGAAATCGGCGTCAGCGCCAATGACGCGGCGATCAAGGCCGCGCTGGCGGGATCTCGCGCTCAAGCCCTCCCCACCGCCGAAGGTCCCAGCCAGAGCGTCGCCGAGGCCGCCGAACGGCTGGGCTTTCCGCTGCTGATCACCACGGTCGACCACGCGCTGCTCAAGCCCGAATGGATCACCCAGTTCCTGGCCGACACCCCAGACTGGGCCGAGGTCGCGGTGCTCTTGGCCCCAGAGGCGCGGGTCCAGGCCGCCGCGCCGCAGACCAAGCGCACCTACCTGAAGTTCCGCGACGGGCGCTATTCGGGCTGCAACCTGTTCCTGCTGCGCGACGCGCGGGCGATGGGCGTGGTGAGCCTGTGGCGCAAGGTCGAGGCCCTGCGCAAGCAGCCGTGGAAGATCGCCGCCATGCTGGGTCCGAGCTTCCTGCTGCGCTACGCGCTAGGCCTGCTGACCCTGGATCAGGCCGTAGCGCGGCTGGGCGCCCTGGCCGACGTCAAGGCCGCCGCCGTGCGCGCGCACGACGGCCTCGCGGCCGTCGATGTCGACAAGCCGTCGGACCTTGATCTGGTGCGTGAACTGGTGGGCGAGGCGAAAAGCCCCTTACATTTCAAAAGCTAAATCTCTCGTCATCCCGGAAGCCTCGCAGAGGCTATCCGGGACCCAGGGGTTGCAAGAGCATTGTGCGCGCCGCCCCTGGGTCCCGGCGCTACAGCCCGCTACGCGGTCCTTCGGCCGGGATGACGAGGAAAGATGACTTCAAGTGTGGGAGCGCGCGGCCCCTAAACGGCCTCGGCCTCCTGGGCGGCCCATTGCGCCGTCAGGGCGCGGTTGCGGACGAGGTCTTCCGGGAAGTCCATCTCGGCCCAGTCCAGGCCTTCGATCGACCGCACGCGCACCACGTCATGGTTCTGGGCGATCTCGTTGATCACGCTCAGATACCAGCGCTTGAGACCCTCGGGCGTGCGCATGATCGCCTCGAGCGTTTTGACGAACAGCGCCGAGCCCTCGGTGTTGAAGCGCAGGAAGCCGATCGACTCGGCGTCATACTCCGTGATCGTCTTGCCGATGGCGCGCAGGGCGTCGCCGTCGGTCAGGACCTTCATGTCGTCGGCGTCGTAGCCGCCGGCCTTGCGGTCGACCGTGACGGTGATCGGCGCGTCCGGCGCGCTGATCAGGCGCTCGGCGATCGCCGGTTCGAACAGGGTGTCGCCGTTGAGGATCATGAACGGCCCGCCGCGCATCTCCTCGCGCGCCAGCCAGCAGGTCGCGAGATTGTCGGTCACGCTGTAGAACGGGTTGTACAGCGTGCGCACGGCAAGGCCCGGCAGCGACAGGCGCGCGACCTCGGCCTCGACCAGATCGCTGCGGAAGCCGGTGACCACCACCGCCTCGGTGACGCCCGCCTGATGCAGGTGGTGCAGCTGCCATTCCAGCACGGAGCGACCGGCCAGCTCGACTAGGCACTTGGGCCGGTCGTCGGTCAGAGGCGACAGTCGCTTGCCCTGACCAGCGCTGAGAATAAGGGTCTTAACCGGCTGCATGACGTTCTGGAATCTCGCTGGAATCGGGGCCTTCTTCGCCCCGTTTGGAATCGTTGGACCGCGGCCCCGGCGGTCGCGACCGCATAACTGAGCACGAACCGGCCTCTCGGCAAGTCTTCGCGGACCGCCAAGAACCGATCGCGACGTCGCGACGCAAGCCCCCTCGCGCCGCTTTTGATGAAAAAAGACGCCCAGCAGCGGCCGCGCCGCTGCTTTTCCCTCGGCCTACCCTGCGCGCGGAAAGCGCTCGGCCAGGATGGTCTCGTTGATCGAGGCCACGTCGCGAACGCCGGTCAGGGCCATGGCCACGCGCATCTCTTTGTCGATCAGGTCCAGCAGTTGCGTGACGCCCGCCTCGCCGCGCGCGGCCAGGGCGTAGGCGTAGGCCCGTCCGATCAGCACGCCCCGCGCGCCCAGCGCCAGCATCCGCACGACATCCAGGCCCGAGCGCACGCCGCCGTCGGCCAGAACGGTCAGGCGATCTCCGACCGCGTCGGCGATGGCGGGCAAGGCGCGGGCGCTGGACAGCACCCCATCCAGCTGACGACCGCCGTGATTGGAGACGACGACACCGTCGGCGCCGATGTCGGCGGCGGCCTTGGCGTCCTCGGGATCCAGAACGCCCTTGATGACCAGCGGCCCTTTCCAGGCGTCGCGGATCCATTCCAGGTCCGACCACTGGATCGACGGGTCGAAGTTGGCGGCCAGCCAGCCCATGAAGTCCTGCAGCCCCGACGCCTTGCCCAAGGCCGGCGCCACATTCCCCAGCCGGTGGGGATGGCCCATCACGCCGACATCCCAGGCCCAGGCCGGCTTCAGCGCCGCCTGCACAAGACGCCGCGCGGCGGCGTTGGGCCCGGACATCCCCGAATGCGCGTCGCGATAGCGCGCGCCGGGCACGGGCATGTCGACGGTGAACACCAGCGTGGTGGCGCCCGCCGCGCTGGCCCGCGCTAAGAGGTCCCGCATGAAGCCCCGGTCTCGCAGCACGTAGAGCTGAAACCAGAACGGCGCCGGCGAGGCCGCCCGCACCTCGTCGACATCGCAGACCGAGACCGTGGACAGGCAAAACGGCACACCCTTGGCCGCCGCCGCCCGCGCCGCCTGGCATTCACCGCGGCGGGCGTACATGCCTGTCAGCCCGACCGGCGCCAGAGCCACCGGCAAGGCCTGCCGGACGCCGAACAGGGTGGTCGACGGGTCGACGACGGAGACGTCCTTCAGTACGCGTTGGCGTAAGGCGATGTCGGCGAGATCATCGATGTTGCGCGCCATCGTCCGCTCGGCATAGGCGCCGCCGTCGATATAGTCGAACAGAAACCGGGGCAGCCTGCGCCGCGCCGCTTCGCGAAAGTCCGTGGTCGAGGAGACGATCATGCCGCCACGCTACAGCCAGCCGTTCGACCGCGCGATACGGCCCGCCTCCACGCGGTTCGCCGCACCCAGCTTCTGCGCCGCCTCGGAGAGGTAGTTGCGGACCGTCCCCGGCGAGAGGTCCAACACATCGGCGATGTCCTTGTTGGAGCGGCCCTCCTCGGCCAGCCGCAGGATCTCGCGCTCGCGGTCGGTCAGCGGATCAGGCTCGGCGTCCCAGACCGCTTCCGACAGCTCGGGCGCAATGGCCCGACCGCCGGCCGCGATCGTCCGCACCGCCGCCGCCAGCACGCTGCTGGGCCCGTCTTTCAGCAGATAGCCCTTTACGCCCGCCTCCATCGCCCGACGCAGATAGCCGGGCCGGCCGAAGGTGGTGACGATCAGCACCCGGGTGCTCGCGCCGTCGGTCTTCAGGCGCGCGGCGACGTCGATGCCGGTCAGGTTGGGCATCTCGATGTCGGAGATCAGCACGTCGGGCTTCTCGGCGCGGACAAGGTCCAGGGCGACAGCGCCGTCGGGCGCGCGGCCGACCACCTGGATGTCGCCCTCCATTTCCAGAAGGGCGCTGAGAGCCCCCAGCACCATCTTCTGGTCTTCAGCGATGACGACGCGGATCAAGACACGCCCTCCCCTTGGGCGCGCAGCGGCGCCGTGGCGACGAGGCGCGTGCCGGCCTTGTCGGATTTGACGTCCAGGGTTCCGCCGATCGCGGCCAGGCGTACGCGCATCCCCTTCAGACCCGAGCCTTCGACGAGACGCCCGCCCTGGCCGTTATCAGCGATGGTCAGCACGAGTTCAGAGGCGCTGGGCGACAGAGAAATGTCGCAGCGCGCGGCGCCGGCGTGACGGATCACATTGGTGACGCCTTCGCGCAGAGCCATCGCCAGGACCGCCTCCTGCCCGGGATTTCCATCGGTGGTCAGTGCCGACACGCTGGCCTCGACACCGGCGGCGGCCAGGGCCTGGCGGGCCTTGTCGAGCTCGAGGGCCAGGGACGCGCCCTTCATGCCGACCACCGCGGTGCGCACCTCGGAAAGCGCCTCACGGGCGGTGGCGGCGACCGCCTGCATCTCGCGCTCCGCCGCCGCCGGGTCGCGGCTGACGAGACGCGCCGCCAGTTCGGCCTTCACCGCCACCAGGGTCAGGGTGTGGCCCAGCAGATCGTGGAGGTCCCGCGAGATCCGTTCGCGCTCGGCGGTGCTGGCCAGGGCGCGGACCTCTTCGTGCGCGATGGCCAGGGCCTCGTTCTTCCGCTCGATATCGGCCTGCATCAGGGTGGCGAAGCCCGTGATCGCGCCGAACAGCAGTCCTGCCCCCCAGATCGGCCAGGCGTCCCGCAGGAACACAACGCCGACCGCCAGAACGACCAGCTCCATGCCGATCATGGCGCGCAAAGCCAGACGGCGGGGCGCCAGACGCGCGCCATAGGCCATGGCGTAGATCGTGTAGACGCTCCAGCTCGACTTGAAGGGTGAAAGCGCCATGCCGACGGCGAAGACCGCCAGAACCTGCCAAAGCACCGGCGGCCCCTTGCGCAAATGGACGCTTGCGAAGAGCCCCAGGAAGACGACCAGGCCCGCCAGCGAGGCGACCACTTCCAGCTCGCCCGGCCGGCGGTAGAGCCAAGGGATGAAGTAGAACGGCAGATAGACCAGGAACACGATGCTCCAATGGCGCCGCAGGGGCGGTTCCACCGTCTCCGGCGCATCGCGGTCCGATGCGCCGGTCTTGGTCTTGCCGCTGGATTCGCTGGCCGTGTTCATCGCAGCGATCTCGCGCGCAGGCCTCTCCACGGTCAAGCGTCCTGCCTGCGCCAGGCCATCACAGCGCCGATCAGGGCCGCAAGCGTCATGGCGGCGAGGATCGACACATGACGCTCGACATGAGCGAAGGGCTGCATGCCCGAGAACATCTGCGACAACTGGCCAAGATGGTACGAGGGCATGAAGACGGCGATCTTGCCGAACCAGGCGGGCATGGCCTGCAGCGGGATCCAAAGGCCACCGAACAGGCTGAAGCCGAGAAACACGAGGTTGGCCAGGGCGGTCGCCCCCTGTGAGCCCATGCGCAGACCAAGGTTCAGGCCGATCAGGGCGAAGGGGATCGTCGAGCCCAGACCCAGACCCAGGGTCGCAGCCCACTGGCCCGGCTCCATCCTGACACCGCCGATATAGGCCAGACCGCCCAGCAGCGCGATCGCTGCGGCGATCAGCGCCAGCGCCGCCGCCAGACGTCCGGTCAGATACCCGCCCGCCGGCAGGGGCGCGATCTGCTTCAGCTCCACGAGCTTGGCTTCGCGCTCGGCGGCCACGCCGGCGCCGAAGCCGAACATCGCCGGCGCGATGGCGGCGAAGATCACATAGTTGGCCAGCATCATGTGGGCGATCTCTTCGCGCCCCTTGCTGAGGCCCAGACCCATCACGCCATAGAACAGCAGCGGCAGGATGACGCTGGGAACCATGAACTGGGGCGTACGCCAGGTGGCCAGGACCTGGGCGCGGGCTTCACGGAGATAGACGGCTAGGGTGTGCATCTCAGGCGACCTTGGTTTGACGTTGCAGGGCGGCCGCTTGGCCGGCTTGGACGAGGCGATCGACGGCGTCTTCCAGCGACGCGCCGGAGACCGTCAGGTCATCCACGGTTTCATCGCGCGCGAGCAGCTCGCGCAGGGTGGCGGGGGCCGAGGTGGTCAGCAGCGTGACCTTGCCGCCGTCGCGGCTGACGCCGGTGACCCGCGCCAGCGACGCCAGCTCAGGGTCGGAAAGGCGCGTCCGGCAGCGGATCGCGACACCCGACACGCGGGACTTGATGGCTTCGGGCGTGCCGTCAGCGATCACCTGCCCGTGGTCGATGACCACGATGCGGTCCGCCAGGGCCTCGGCCTCGTCCAGATGGTGCGTGGTCAGCAACACGGCGCAGCCGCGCGCGATCTCGGACCGCACCGCGCTCCAGAGCGCCCGGCGGGCGTCGATGTCCATGCCGGTGGTCGGCTCGTCCATGACCAGGAAATCGGGCCGTCCCGCGATGGCCAGAGCGAACTGGACGCGGCGTTGCTGACCGCCCGACAGCGCGCCGCAGCGGCGCTTTTCCAGCCCCTCCAGACCCGCCAGGCGAACGATCTCGTCCAGCGGACGCGGCTTGCGATAGTAACCCCGGAAGAGGTCGATCTGCTCGCGGACGCTCAAGGCGCCGGGCAGTCCGGCGCTCTGCAGCATCACGCCCATGCGGCTGCGGCTGGCCAGGGTCCGGGGATCGCCGCCGAACAGGAACGCCTCGCCGGCGTCAGGGCGCAGGCGGCCGGTCAGCAGGGCCACGCTGGTGCTCTTGCCCGCGCCGTTCGGCCCCAGCAGGGCCACGCACTGTCCGGGACGGATGGCCAGGTCCAGGCCGTTCAGCGCCAGGGTCGCGCCCCGCCGCTTGTGGACCTTGCTGAGGATCGCGATGGGCGGCTCGGTGGATTGGGATGACATGGTCGGCTCCGTCTCTATGGAGCCAACATCGCCCGGGGCGGCGTCCGCCATTAGTGCCGGGCGTCACGCGCTCGATATGACAAACGTCACCCGCGCCGGGCGCGTCACATGGCGCGGTGTTGGTCCTGGACGAGGCCCGGCTATAAAGGTCGCCAAAGCTGAGTCCCGGGGAGTCTGGTCGCCGATGCATACGCAGAGAATCCTGGTCACGGGCGGCGCGGGCTTCGTCGGCTCGCATCTGTGCGACCGCTTGCTGGAAACCGGCGCCGAGGTGCTCTGCGTCGACAACTACTACACCGGCTCGCGCCTGAACGTGGCGCAGAACCTCTCCAACCCGCGCTTTGAACTGCTGCGTCACGACGTGACCATGCCGCTCTATGTCGAGGTCGATCAGATCTACAATCTGGCCTGCCCCGCCAGCCCGGTGCACTACCAGTTCGACCCCGTGCAGACGACCAAGACCAGCGTCCACGGCGCCATCAACATGCTGGGCCTGGCCAAGCGGGTGAAGGCCAAGATCCTGCAGGCCTCGACCTCCGAGGTGTACGGCGATCCGACCATCCACCCGCAGGTCGAGAGCTACTGGGGCAATGTCAATCCGATCGGCCTGCGCTCGTGCTACGACGAGGGCAAGCGCTGCGCCGAGACCCTGTTCTTCGACTACTGGCGACAGCACAAGCTGCGCATCAAGGTGGCGCGGATCTTCAACACCTATGGCCCGCGCATGCATCCCAATGATGGGCGGGTGGTCTCGAACTTCATCGTCCAGGCGCTGAAGGGCGAGGACATCACCCTCTATGGCGACGGCAACCAGACCCGCTCATTCTGCTATGTCGACGACCTGGTCGACGGCCTGATCCGCCTGATGAACACGGGCGACGAGGTGACCGGCCCGATCAACCTGGGCAATCCCGTCGAGTTCACCATGAAGCAGTTGGCGGAGCTGGTGCTGGAACTGACCGGCAGCCCGTCGACGATCGTCCATCGCCCCCTGCCCTCCGACGACCCGCGCCAGCGCCAACCCGACATCACCCTGGCCAAGCAGGCCCTGGACTGGACGCCCACCGCGCCGCTGAAGGTGGGGCTGATGAAGACGATCGAGTATTTCGACGGCCTGTTGAAAGTCGCGTGAGGGCGCCCCCACTGGGCTGATCCATTTTTTCGCGGTCAACTTGCCCCCGATTTGGGGTTCGCCTAACAGCGGCGGATGACCCGTCGTATTGCACTGCTCACTCTGCTTCTCGCGACCGCTTCAGCCCCGGCGCTCGCCCAGGAGGTCGAAGCGATCTCGGTGTGGGGACAGCGGGCCAATGATCTGGGCCGCGCCACCTCGGCCAGCGAAGGCCGCATCGCCTATGCCGACTTCGCGTCGCGGCCGCTGCTGCGCCCCGGCGAACTCATTGAGGCGGTGCCCGGCCTGGCCGCCACCCAGCACTCGGGCGCGGGCAAGGCCAATCAGTATTTCCTGCGCGGCTTCAACCTCGATCACGGGACCGACCTGGCCGCGTCGCTCGACGGCGTGCCGCTGAACCTGCCCTCGCACGGACATGGCCAGGGCTATCTGGACCTGAACGTCCTGACGCCCGAGTTCGTCCACGACATCAGCTTCAAGAAGGGCCCGTACTCGGCCGAGAACGGCGACTTCGCCACGGCCGGCGCGGTGGCCTTCGAAACCGCCGACCACCTGCATGGCGACGGCTTGCAGGTCTGGGCCGGCGAGAACGACTACTATCGCGCCGTCGGCTCCAAGGCCCTGACCAGCAATGTCCTCGTCGCGGCCGACATCACCACCAACGACGGGGCCTGGACCGCGTCCGAGGACCTCAGAAAAATCAACCTGCTGGGTCGCGCCATCGTCAGCGGCTGGTCGATCACCGCCCTGGCCTATGACGCGCGCTGGAACGCCACCGACCAGATCCCGCGCCGGGCGGTCGACTCTGGCCTTCTGGATCGCCTCGACACCGTGGACGCCACCGACGGCGGGACCACCTCGCGCTACATGCTGTCAGCGCGGAAACGCGACCTGCTGCGCGGCCTCGACACCGTGGCCTACATCCAGCGCTACAAGCTCGATGTCTTCTCGAACTTCACCTACTTCCTCGACGATCCGGTGAATGGCGACCAGTTCGAACAGGTCGACCAGCGCTGGATCTACGGCGGCGCGATCACCAAGCGCTGGACGCTGGGCCAGGGCTGGAGCGCCCGCACCGGCGTCACCGCGCGGGTCGACGACATCGGCAAGGTCGGCCTCTATCGGACCACCGCGCGGCAGCGGCGCGCAACCGTGCGCCAGGACGCCCTGACCCAGTGGTCGACCGCCGTCTGGGGCGAGGCCTCCAGGCGCTTTGGTCAACTCGACGTCACCGCCGGACTACGGGCCGACGCCATGGGCGCCGACGTCAAGGCCGGCGATCCGCGCAACGCCGGGACAGTCAGCGACGTCCTGCTTTCGCCCAAGCTGGCGCTGGCCTGGCGGATCTCCAAGACCTTCGAGCTCTATGCGGATGCGGGGCGCGGCTTCCACTCGAACGACGCCCGCGGCGCGGTGATCACGGTCGACCCTGTCTCCGGCGACCCGGCCGAGCGCGCGCCGCTGATCTCGCCGACCGACGGGGCGGAGCTGGGTCTGCGCTGGCGTCGCGACGACCTGACCCTGACGGCCGCCGCCTGGGCGCTGCACGTCGACTCCGAGCTGGTCTATGTCGGCGACGCCGGCTTCACCGAGGCCTCCGGGGCGACCCGTCGCCGGGGGATCGAGCTCCTGGCCGATTGGCGGCCCACGGCGCGGCTGAACCTGACCGCGTCCTACGCCGGAACCCATGCCCGTTTCACCAACGGCGACCGTATCCCCAACGCCGTGGCCTCGGTGTTCACCGGCGGCGCGAGTTGGAAACTGGGTCCAACCTCCAGCGTGACCCTGACCTATCGCCGCCTGGGCGCAGCCCCGCTGATCGAGGACAATTCGGTGCGCTCGCGCCCCACCGGCCTGGTCAACGCGCTCTTCGTGCAGGACTTCGGTCCGGCCAGCCTGATGGTCGAGGTGCTGAACCTCACCGACAGCCGCCGCGACGACATCGCCTATGTCTACGCCTCGCGCCTGCCCGGAGAGCCGGCGGACGGTGTCGAGGACGTGCATTTCCACCCGGTCGAGCCTCGCGCCATCCGGGCGGGCATCAAGATCAATTTCTGAGCTTCGTCGCGAAAATGGGATGATTTTCCCCTCCGGGGCCGCCAAGGTCTGGGCGGGGTTTCGTCAGGGTTCTGAGTTGAGGGGCTATTGAACTTGTCCAAGCGTTCCATTCGCTACGCCGTGGCCGGCGTTATCGCCGCCGCGCTTTCCGTCACTGTCGCGCACGCCGACGCCATCAAGCAGACCAAGGCGCCGTTCGACGACAAGTTCCGCCAGCTCGAAGGCGAGGACTGGCCGACGCCGACCGACTATCGCAACGCGTCGGGCGCGCCGGGCTATCGCTACTGGCAGCAAAAGGTCGACTATGACGTCGCCGTCCGCCTGGACGAGGACACCAAGACCCTCACCGGTCGCGAGACGATCACCTATCGCAACAACTCGCCCGACAGCCTGCCCTATCTGTGGCTGCTGCTGGACCAGGACGCCAAGCGCGACTCGATCAGCAAGATGACCGAAACGGTCTCGGGCGACTCGATCAGCCTGGGCCAGGTGCGCCGCATCCAGCGCTTCAAGGAGTGGGAAGGCGGCTTCACGATCAAGTCGGTGAAGGACGCCTCGGGCCGTCCGCTGAAGTTCACCGTGGTCGACACCCTGCTGCGCATCGACCTGCCCACCGCCGTTCGCGCCAATGGCGGCGAGACCAAGTTCACGATCGAATGGTCGCTGCCGCTGGTCGAGAACAAGGTCATCGGCGGCCGCAGCGGCTATGAGTGCTTCACCGCCAAGGGCGACGACGGCAACTGCATCTACGAAGCCGCCCAGTGGTTCCCGCGCCTGGCCGTCTATTCGGACTATGAGGGCTGGCACAACAAGGCCTTCCTGGGCTCGGGCGAGTTCACGCTGGAGTTCGGCGACTACCGCGTGGCCCTGACCGTGCCGTCCGATCACGTCGTGTCGTCCACGGGCGTGCTGCAGAACCCGGCCGCCGTGCTGAGCCCCGCGCAGCGTGACCGCCTGGCCAAGGCCCGCACGGCCAGTGAACCCGTCTATGTCGTCACGCCCGAAGAGGCCGCCGCCGCCGAAAAGGGCAAGGCCAAGACGGAAAAGACCTGGGTCTTCCAGGCCAACAACGTCCGCGATTTCGGCTGGGCCAGCTCGCGCAAGTTCATCTGGGACGCCCTGGGCGTGAAGCAGGACGATCCCAAGGCCGAGCACCCTGTCGTCATGGCCATGTCGTTCTTCCCCAAGGAAGCCCGGCCGCTGTGGGACGCCTACTCGACCAAGTCGATCGCCCACACCCTGAAGGTCTATTCGGACTTCACCTTCGCCTATCCCTACCCGGTGTCGCAGTCGGTCAACGGCCCGGTCGGGGGCATGGAGTATCCGATGATCACCTTCAACGGCCCGCGGCCGGTGAAGGACAAGAAGACCGGCGCCCTGACCTATACCGAACGCGCCAAGTACGGCCTGATCGGGGTGGTGATCCACGAGGTGGGCCACAACTACTTCCCGATGATCGTCAACTCCGACGAGCGTCAGTGGACGTGGATGGACGAGGGCCTCAACAGCTTCCTCGAGTTCCAGGCCGAAATGCAGTGGGATAAGAACTTCCCGGCGCGTCGCGGTGAGCCCAAGGACATCGTCGACTACATGGTCAGTCAGGACCAGGTGCCGCTGATGACCCAGTCGGACTCGGTGATCCAGTTCGGCCCGAACGGCTACACCAAGCCGGCGACCGCCCTGGTGATCCTGCGCGAAACGGTCATGGGCCGCGAGCTCTTCGACCGCGCGTTCAAGGAGTACGCTAACCTCTGGCGCTTCAAGCGCCCGACGCCGTACGACTTCTTCCGCACCATGGAAGAGTCCTCGGGCATCGACCTCGACTGGTTCTGGCGCGGCTGGTTCTACTCGACCGACCACGTCGACATCTCGCTGGACAAGGTCGTCAAGGCCCGCCTCGACAGCGGCGATCCCGACGTCGAAGCCGGCGTGCGCCGGGCGGCCGACGCCAAGGAGCCGGAATCGCGCACGGCGGCCAACAACAAGGGGCCGACGGTCGTCGAACGCGACCCCAAGGTTCGCGACTTCTACAACGAAACCGACCAGTTCACGGTGTTCGACAGCGCCCGCAAGCGGGCCAAGACGGCGCGCGCCGAGATGACGCCCGAAGAGCTGGCGGCCCAGGACTTCAAGGACAACTTCTACCGCTTCACCTTCCGCAACATCGGCGGCCTGGTGATGCCGGTGATCCTGAAGATGGACTTCGTCGACGGCACCACCGAGACGGTCCGCATCCCCGCCGAGATCTGGCGCAAGAACTCCAAGCAGGTCACCTGGCAGTACGTGACCGGCAAGGAGCTGAAGGGCGCGGAGCTGGATCCGCTTTGGGAAACGGCCGACGCCGACCGTGGCAACAACGTCTATGAAGGCGCGATCACGCCGATGACGCTGAAGCTGCCGAAGTTCCCCGAAGCGCCCAACCGGATGAAGGACGCCAACGTGAAGGTCGAGCCGGGCGGTCTGGGCACCTTCCCGGCTGAAGAGCCCAAGAAGGACGACGCGGCCAAGTGATCAAGCGCGCGGTCGCCCTGTTCGCGGCGGTGAGCTTCGCGCTCGCCCCGCTCCCGGCGGCCGCGCACCGCGGCCACGGCGCCATGAGCGTCGTGGACATCGACGTGCGGTCCGGCGAGGTTCGGGTCAGCCACCGGGTCGCCACCCATGACGCTGAACCCGCGCTCGCCCTGATCGCGCCCGACGCCCAGACCAGCCTCGACGATCCCGAGGCGGTCGAGGCGTTGAAGCTCTATATGGACAGGCGCTTTGTGGTGGCGGTCGCCGACCAACCGGTGGCGCTGACCCTCAAGGCTATGACTCTCGGCGCCGACGAAGTGCGCTTCGAGTATGCGGGCAAGGTCTCTACGGCCCTGACCCGCGCTAATGTGGCGGTGATCGCCGCCATGTTCGCCGACGTCTATGGCGATCAGGTCAATCAGGTGAACATCCGCCGCGCCGGGGTGACCCGCACCCTGGTCTTCGCCGGCGCGGAAGCGGCGACGCCCCAGGCGTTGGACGCGATCGAACCGGCGCCCTAGCGCGGCTTAGGTGACAATCGTCACCCCGCCGGCCTGACGCCCGGCACTGCAGCGCTCTCAGTCTCTGATGCAGTTTCCTCGCCGACAGAGGAGACTTTCCATGATCATCCCGCCCCGCCGAGCCGCCTTGTTGGCCGCCACCGGCCTGGCCGCCCTGAGCACGGCCGCCTTCGCCCAGACCACGCCGGCCACGCCGCCGGCCAAGAAGGACCCGTCCAACCAGGTCCAAGGCGTGACGATCACTGCACCGGCGTCCCAGGACATGCGGACCTCGATCGATCGCCGCAGCTACAGCCTGGGCAAGGACCTGCAGGCCACCACCGGCTCGGTCGCCGACGTGCTGCGCAACGTGCCCTCGGTGCAGGTCGACGTGCAGGGCAATGTCAGCCTGCGCGGCGATCCCAATGTCACCATCATGATCGACGGCAAGCCCTCGGGCATGTTCAAGGGCGACAACCGCGGCCAGGTGCTGCAACAGATCCCCGCCAACCAGTTCGAGCGGGTCGAGGTGATGACCAACCCCTCGGCCGCCTTCAGCCCGGAAGGCACAGCGGGCATCATCAACCTGATCACCAAGCAGCAGCGCGGCGTCGGCATGACCGGCTCAGTGCGCGCCAACGTCGGAACCGAGGGTCGCAAGAACGCCAGCGCCAGCATCGCGCAGAACACCAAGGGCCTGACCCTGTCGGCCGACGCCGGCTGGCGGCGCGACAAGGCCAAGGGCGAGATGATCGATGAGCGTGAACGTCTCGACCCGACCAGCGGCGCCTACGCCACCAGCCGTCAGAAAGTGGACTTCACCAGCCGGGGTCAATCGCACAATGCCCGCGCCAGCATCGACTACGACCTCGACAAGCGCACGCGGCTGAGCGCCGAGGCCCGCTATAACGACATGCGCTACGACTCCGTGTCCGGCTCATCGTTCGAGGGCAAGACGCCCGCCGGCGTTCCCAACGTGCGCTTCCAGCGCCTGAGCGACGGCGCCATGAAGCGCTCGGTCGCGGGTCTCAGCGGCGACCTGCGTCGCAAGCTGTCCGGCGACGAGCACGAGTTCACGCTCAACGCCAGCCTCGAGCGCACACGCAACAGCCAGGGGGGTCTGGCCGAGACCTTCAGCCAACTTCCGATCATCCCGACCGCCCTGGAGAACGTCCGGACCAGCGACGAACTGGTCCAGACCCGCCTTAAGGCCGAGTACAAGCGCCCCCTCCAAGGCGGCGCCAAGCTGATGGCGGGCTATGAGCTTCAGCTCAACGACAATGACTACGACAACTACGGCGCCCGCGGCCCGAAGGGCGGCGTGTTGATCATCGATCCATCCCTGACCAATCGCTTCCAATTCGACCAGGCGGTGAACGCGGTGTACGCCACCTACAGCCGCCCGATCGGCGACTGGACAGTGATGCCCGGCCTACGCGTCGAGCAGGTGACGATCGACACCAACCAGGTCACCTCGCGCCTGACCGATAGCTACGACTATCTCCGCGCCTATCCCTCGATGCACCTGCAGTACAAGGTCGACGATCTGCGCCAGGTCAACGCCAGCTACAGCCGCCGGATTCAGCGGCCGTCCGCCCAGGACCTCAATCCCTATCGCATCTTCCAGGACCCCTACAGCTACCGCCAGGGCGACCCGCGCCTGAAGCCGCAGGTGACCGACGCCTTCGAGGTGGCCTACCAAGTCCGAAAGGGCTTCAACTACTATCTGGGCACGCTGTACTGGCGCGAAGCGCGCGACGGCGTCACCGACGTGGTTCGCGACATCGGCGACGGCGTGCTGCTGACCACCAAGGCCAACCTCGCCAAAAGCCGCAGCGGCGGTCTGGAGCTGGTGGCCAACGCCCGTCTGTCGCCCAAGCTGTCCTACACGATCAGCGGCAATACGGCCTGGACTGAGATCGGCGCGACCGACCTTGGCTTTCCGGACAAGCGTTCGGCGTGGACGGTCTCGGGCTATGCGGCCCTCAACATCCAGGCCACGCCCAAGGACTTCCTGCAGATCAGCGGCTTCGCCACGGGCAAGCGCCTGACTCCGCAGGGCTACAAGGCGCCGACCGGCATGCTGCTCTTGGGCTACCGCCACAAGTTCAACGACCGCCTCTCGGGCGTGGTGACGGTGCAGGACGGCCTGAAGACCTTCCGCGACAAGACGGTGATCAACACCCCGGCCCTGAAGAACCGCCGCGACATGGAACTCGATCTGCGCGCGGTGTTCGTCGGGATCACCTACGGCTTTGGCGGCCAGGGCGTTCCGAACCCGCGCCGGGCCCGCGAGCCGGCCTTCGACTTCCAGACTACGCCGGGCGGCGTTGGACCCATGTGAGGCTTTGAGGCCGGCGTCCTCTTCGGGCGCCGGTCACTACATCTAGCGGACGCCGATCACGGTGCGCAGATAGCCGCCATAGGCGCTCTTGCCCAAGGCGTCGGCCAGGCGCTCCACCTGGGCGGCGTCGATGAAGCCCTTCTGGTAGGCGACCTCTTCGGGGCAGGCGATCTTGAAGCCCTGGCGCTTTTCCAGCACGCGCACGAACTCGGCGGCCTCCAGCAGGCTGTCGGGCGTGCCGGTGTCGAGCCAAGCATAGCCCCGCCCCATCAGCTCCACCGACAGGTCGCCCCGCTCCAGATAGGCGCGGTTGACGTCGGTGATCTCCAGCTCACCGCGCGCCGACGGCTTGAGGTCCCGCGCGATGTCGACCACGTCGCCGTCGTAGAAGTACAGACCCGTCACCGCCCAGTTCGACTTGGGAACCTTCGGCTTCTCCTCGATCGACAGGGCCGTCATGTCCTTGTCGAACTCGACCACGCCGTACCGTTCGGGATCGTTGACGTGGTAGGCGAACACCGTCGCCCCCTTGGGCCGCGCCATCGCCCGCGTGAACAGATTGGTGATGCCGTGACCGAAATAGATGTTGTCGCCCAGGATCAGCGCCGACGGATCACGGCCGACGAAATCCGCGCCGATCACATAGGCCTGCGCCAGGCCGTCGGGGCTGGGCTGCACGGCGTACTGGATATCGAGGCCCCATTGCGAGCCATCGCCCAGCAGCGCCTGGAAGTTGGGCGTATCGCGCGGGGTCGAGATGATCAGGATCTCGCGGATCCCCGCCAGCATCAGCGTCGACAGCGGATAGTAGATCATCGGCTTGTCGTAGATCGGCATCAGCTGCTTGGACGTGACCAGGGTCATCGGATGCAGCCGGGTGCCCGAGCCGCCGGCGAGAATGATGCCCTTCATGCAGGGGCTCCCTGTACGCGCAAGTCCGCGATGATGTCCGCCACGGCCTCTGTCCAGGGCCGGGGGTGGATGGCGTAATCCGCTGCGATCCGGTTGGTCAACAGGCGTGAATTGCGCGGACGTCGGGCCGGGGTTGGATATTCGCTGCTCGGAATGCCCTCGACCTCGGCATGAACGCCTCCGTGGACGTGGCTGAGACGAAAGATTTCCCGCGCCAGATCCGCCCAGCTGGCCTCGCCCGCATTGACGAAATGATAGACGCCGGTCGGCGCCTGCGGGTCAGAGATCATCCTCAGCGTGATGGTTTTCAGCGCCTCGGCGATGTCGCGCGCCGAGGTCGGACAGCCCAGCTGGTCTTCGACGACGCGCACGACCGGGCGGTCGGCGGCGAGGCGGAGCATGGTCTTCAGAAAGTTGGCGCGATGGGCGCTGAGCACCCAGGCGGTCCGCAGCACGACCGAGCGCGGATTGCCCAGGCGCACGGCCATCTCGCCGGCCAGCTTCGAGGCGCCGTAGATCCCGATCGGACCGACCGGGTCGTCCTCTGCGTAGGGTCCCGGCTTGTCGCCGTCGAACACATAGTCGGTGGAGACCTGAATCAGCGGAACGCCCCTCGTCCGCGTCACCTCAGCCAGCAGGGCTGGTCCGATGGCGTTGGCGGCGAAGGCGGCCGCGACCTCGCTCTCGGCCTTGTCCACGGCCGTCCAGGCGGCTGAATTGATCACCGCGGCGAAGGGCCTCGCCTCGAAGGCGGCGCGGATCGACGCCTCGTTCGTCAGGTCCAGCGCGGCGCGGGACGGCGCATGCAGCACGATCCCGTCCGGCCATGCGGCGCCCAAAAGCTCCAACCCCACCTGTCCGGCGCCGCCGGTGACGAGAATATGCGTCTTGTCGGTCATTCGCCCCTACCTACGCGGTCCGCGACCAGACCAGCAAGGCCAACGGTGACAATCGTCCTCTCGCGCGGCGCGCCCGCAGCGCTCAGACCCCCTGCCCACGCCGGCGGGGTCGTCAGCGCTGGGCGCGCGCATCCGATCTCGTCGGCGCCGCGTACCCACGAGGTCTCCGCCAGCAAAGTCTCGATCCAGGGTTCGTGATGAAAGCCGCCAAGCGTCCCAAGGCCACGACGCCCGACAAGATCTGCGAGGCTTGCGGCCGTCCCTTTTCGTGGCGGCGCAAATGGGCCCGCGACTGGGACAGCGTGAAGACCTGCTCCGACCGCTGCAAAGGCGCGCTCAGGGCCGGCCGCACGGCGTCGGCGACATAGCGCGCGCGACTCATCCCCCGCGCTCCCGGGAAGATGACCGCTTCCCTCGCCTATCGCCTCAGCGCAAAGCCCACAAACACCGTGCGTGGCGCGGCGTAGCTGGTCACGCCGTCGGCGGTCTGCCCCACGGCCAGATCGTGGTTCAGCACGTTGTCGGCCGCGACATAGATTTCGCTCGCGGGGGTGAGCCTCCAAGCAGCGCGGACGTCCAGCCCCGCGCCCGCCTTGAGACGACGCAGGTTCAGATCGTCTTCGTAGCGAAGCCCCTCATAGCGCAAGGCGGCGTCGAGGCTCAGACGCTCGACCGGGCGCCAGCGCGTCCCCGCGGTGACCGTCAGGGCGGGAGCCTGGGCCGGTCGCTTGCCGGTCAGCTGCGGCGCGCCCCCCGCGCCATCGACACGCGCGTGGGTCCATGAGACGGCGCCGCGCAGGGCCCAAGCGGGGGTCAGGTCAAGCTCGACGTCCCCTTCAACGCCATAAGCGTTGATCTCACCCACATTCCGCCGCTGACGCAGCACGCCGCCCGCCGGGATGAAGCCCGCGACCGGAAAGCTTCCCGGTCCGGCGCCGATGGTCACGTTGGTGATCGGGTCCTGGACCTGATTGTAGAAGGCCGCGAGGCTCCACCGCACAGTCCCTTCGCCGACCAGGCCGGTCTCGAGCCCGTACAGGGTCTCGGGCTTCAGGGCCGCGTTGGCTTCGGTCACGTCATTGCCGACCCGAAAAGGGCGGTGCAGTTCGTTGAGGGTCGGGGGACGAAAGCCGGCATAGGCGGCGGCGCGCCACCAGGTGTCGCCTTTCAGGCGCTGGCGAAGCCCCGCGCGGGCGGTCGGGGTGGTCCCCGAAGCATCGCCGATCGGCGCGTCGAGCGTGGCGGCGCCCGTCAGCGCGTCGCGTTCGCGCCGCACCCCCGCATAAGAGCGCCAGCCGTCCAGGCGCGCGCCAAAGGTCAGTGAAACGTCTTCCCGCGCCAAGGCGGTCTCGGCGTACAGGCCGCCGACCAGCGTCCGCCCCCCGGCTTCGCGCACGCGGGTGAAGGCGCCGGACTGATAGCGGAAGCGCTCGTTGACCCGACCTTCGGCGGCGCGAACGTCACCGCCCAACTCCCAGGCCCAGCCCCCTTGGCGGCCCTGCCAGGCGGCATTGAGGCCGTAGCCGGTGGCCGGTGTCGAGAACTGGTCGTTGGCCGGCGTGGTCGAGGCACGTCCCGCCGCTACCGCCACGGAGGTGTTCTCAAGATCGCTGCGCCGCGCCCAGGCCTGCAGCCGCCAGGCGTCGCCGGCGAGGGTCAGGGCCAGCGATCCGCCGGTCGCGTTCGACCGCGCGCCGACGAGGCCCGCGTCCCGCCGCTCCTGGTAGGCGCCGGCGCGAAGCGCCCAGCGCACCGAGGTCAGGCTCCCCTGCAGTCGAACCGCGACCGCACCATCCTCAAGCGTTGTCGGCGTGTCCGCCGCGCCGCGCCGCGCGTCGCGGACCGGGTCGTATCCATCGGTCCGCGACCCGCTGGCGGTGAGCAGCAGGTGATCTGTCCCAAACGTTCCGGCCGCGCGCCAGCTGTCACGCGCCCCGACCTGGGCGTTCAAGCTGGACAGCCCCCCTCCGGCCGCCCGCTCTCGAAGCGCGACGACGCCGGTCAAGGCGCCGGCGCCATAGGGACCTGCGCCCGCGCCGCGCACGATGGTGGCGCCGGAAAGCCCCTCGCCCGGCAAGGCGGTCCAGATCACCCAACCACCGAACGGATCATTCTGCGGCGCGCCGTCCAGCGTGACCAGGGCGCGCCCCGCCCCCGACGGCGCGACGCCTCGAAGGGACAGGCCCTGGATCGTCGGGTTGGCCGCGTCGCTGCCGGTTCTGCGGAACAGGGAGACCCCGGGTGTCGCCTTCAGAACCACATCCAGCCGGTTGGCCGCGCTCAGCGCCTCAGCATCGTAGCGGGCCGTCGAGAACGCCTCCTGGCCCACCAGAGGCGGCAACCGCGGCGCCTCGACGACGACAGTGGCGACGGAGGCTGGGGGGACGTCGAACGGCACGGGTTACTCTCTAAGCGTTCGGCTAGGACTGACGGGCGGTGACGCCTTGGTCAAGACGTCGGGGGCCCAGACTCGACATCGCATCGGCGTCCGTCCGCCAACCGTTGTCGCGGCCCAGCGATAAACTAAGCTCGGTCCCATGAGTCGCCAGCCCACCGAGCCCAAGTCGGCCCGCCTGAAGATGGCGGACATCGCCAAGCTGGCGGGGGTTTCGACGTCGACAGTGTCGCGCGCCCTGGCGGGAAATCCGTCCATCCCCCAGGCGCTGCGGGACCAGATCTCCGAATTGGCCAGGACCCATGGCTATGTGATCAACCAGTCGGCTCGGAGCCTGCGTCTCCAACGCACCCATACGATTGGCCTCATCGTGCCCCTGGGGCACGAGCGCGATCAGTTGATCACCGATCCGTTCTTCCTGGAGATGATCGGCCGTCTCGCCGACGAGATCACAGGGCGGGGCTATGAGGTGTTGCTCAACAAGGTCGTCGCGCCCCGGGCCGACTGGCTACGCCGGATCGTCCAGTCCCACCGCTCCGACGGCCTGTTGATCATCGGCCAGAGCGACCAGCACGAGGCGTTGAACGCACTCGCCGACACCTATCGCCCTCTCGTCGTCTGGGGCGGCGACATCGCCGAGCGGCGCTATTGCACGGTCGGCTCGGACAATGTCGCCGGCGCCCGGCTCGCCACCCAGCACATGATCGCCCAGGGCCGCCGGCGGATCGCCTTTCTGGGGTTGCCGGGAGCGCCCGAGGTGGAACTGCGCCGCGAAGGCTATCTCCAGGCGCTGAGGGAGGCGGGCCTGAGTCCCTATCCAGAGCTCAGCGCGCCCGCCCACTTCACGATCGAGTCAGCAGAACCCTCGGTGCGGGCGCTGATCGACAGCGGCGCGACGTTCGATGGCGTCCTGGCCGCCTCTGACCTGATCGCCGTGACAGCGATCAACACCCTGACCGCCGCCGGGCGCACGGTTCCCGACGAGATCTCGGTGGTCGGCTTCGACGACATCAGCTTGGCGCGCTACAGCGCTCCGCCGCTCACGACAGTGCGGCAGGACCTGGCGACGGGCGCGCGCACCATGGTGGACCTCCTGTTCCGCCGTATCGAGGGGGCCTCCACAGAGTCGGTCTTCATGACGCCCGAGCTCGTCGTACGCGGCACATGAGACCGGACTGGTAAGGTGTTGCAGAACTAACGCAATCGATTGCTAAAAGTTCTGAGTCGTGCTTTTTTGACTTCGCAATCGATTGCGAGATGATCACTCTCGCCCCCGAAGTCCTCGCCACAAGAAGCGGGGGCGCATGAGGAGGAAGATATGAACCGGCAAAAGTCGCGCCTGCTCGTGGGCGCCGCAGTGCTCGCCATGCTGCCGCTGGCGGCGCACGCCCAACAGAGCGTCACGAAAAACGACCAGGACGTCCTGGAACTAGACGCGGTCGTCATCACCGCCTCGCGCGACGGCGCGACCAAGATGAACTCGTCCATTTCCGTCAGCGCGCTGTCGGCCGACCAGATCCTGGCCCAGGCCCCGCGCTCGACGGCCGAAATCTTCCGCGGCCTGCCAGGCGTGCGTTCGGAAGCGACGGGCGGCGACGGTAACGCCAACATCGCCGTGCGCGGCCTGCCCGTGGCCTCGGGCGGCGCCAAGTTCCTGCAGCTGCAGGAAGACGGCCTGCCGGTCATGGAGTTCGGCGACATCGCCTTCGGTAACGCCGACATCTTCCTGCGCGCCGACCAGAACGTGGCCCGTATCGAGTCGGTGCGCGGCGGTTCATCCTCGACCTTCGCGTCGAACTCGCCCGGCGGCGTGATCAATTTCATCAGCAAGACCGGCGAGGTCGAGGGCGGCGAGATCGCTCTGACCAAGGGCCTGGGCTACGACCACACCCGCCTGGACTTCGACTATGGCGCGCCGCTGAGCGACACCCTGCGCTTCCATGTCGGCGGCTTCTATCGCGAGGGCGAAGGCGCCCGGAAGTCGGGCTACACCTCGGAAAAGGGCGGCCAGATCAAGGCCAACCTGACCAAGGACTTCGAGAACGGCTTTATCCGCCTGAACGTCAAGTATCTGAACGATCGCGCCGTGGGCTACTTGCCGATGCCGACGCGGGTGACCGGCTCGAACGGCGATCCCGATATCGGCTCCTTCGCCGGTTACGACATCGGCCGCGACGACCTACAGTCGATCTACCTGGCCCGCAATCCGGGCCTGGACGGCGACGGCAATCGCCGGATCAGCAAGGTCGCCGACGGCATGCACCCCGACACCCTGCAGTTCGGCGCCGAGGCCAAGTTCGATATCGGCGGCTGGAAGATCGAGGACCGCTTCAAGGTCGCCAAGACCTCGGGACGCTTCGTCGCCCCCTTCCCGGCCGAGGTCCTCTCGGCCCAGGCCCTGGCCACGTCGATCGGCGGCGCCGGTGCGACCCTGCGCTATGCCAACGGCCCCAGCGCCGGCCAGGCGATCACCGCGCCGGGCGGCCTGAACGGCAACGGTCTGGCGATGCGGATCCACATGTTCGATGTCGAGATCAACGACTTCGGCAACGCCATGAACGACCTGAAGCTGTCGCGCAGCTTCGACACGGGCGCGGCCGTGGTCGACGTGACGGTGGGCTACTACAAGTCGCGCCAGACCATCGCCATGGACTGGCTGTGGAACACCTTCGTCTCGGAAGTGAAGGGCGATAACGCCGCCCTGCTGGATGTCTACAACAGCGCTGGGACCAAGCTGACCCAGACGGGTCTGGCCGCCTATGGCGTGCCGCTGTGGGGTAACTGCTGCACCCGCCGCTATGACGTCACCTACGACATCGACGCGCCGTATCTGAGCCTGTCGAGCCGCATCGGCGATCTGAGCCTGGACGCCAGCCTCCGCCGCGACGAAGGCAAGGCGCGCGGCCTCTACGCCGGGGCCAAGCAGGCCGCCGTCGACGTCAACGGCGACGGGGTGATCCAGAACGTCGAGCAGAGCGTGTCGGTCATCGACAACGCCAACGCCTCGCCGGTCAACTACGACTGGGGCTACACCTCCTGGTCGCTGGGCGCGAACTACCAGTTCAATCCCGATGTCGCCGCCTTCGCCCGCGTCAGCCGCGGCGGCCGCGCCAACGCCGACCGTCTGCTGTTCGGCAAGGTCCGGGCCGACGGCACGGTGTCCAAGGAAGACGCCGTCGACATGGTCGATCAGGTCGAGGGCGGCGTGAAGTACCGCCGCGCCGGCTTTGGCCTGTTCGCCACGGCCTTCTGGGCCCGCACCCAGGAGCAGAACTTCGAGGCCACCAGCCAGAGGTTCTTCGACCGCACCTACAAGGCCAAGGGTATCGAACTGGAGGCCAGCTACCGGATCGGCGACTTCTCCGTCACCGGCGGCGCCACCTATACCGACGCGGTCATCGACAAGGACGCTCTGACGCCCGCCGTCGTCGGCAACGCGCCGCGCCGCCAGGCCAAGTGGATCTACCAGTTCGCCCCGACCTGGACGATCAATGACAAGGCCACGATCGGCGCCAGCGTCATCGGCACCACCAAGGCCTACGCCCAGGACGACAACCAGCTGATCTTCCCGGCCTACGCCCAGGTCAACGCCTTCGCCGAGTACAAGCTGGCCGAGACGCTGTCGCTGTCGGTCAACGCCAACAACCTGTTCGACAAGGTTGGCCTGACCGAAGCCGAAGAGGGTTCGATCACGGCGGGGTCAGTCAATGCGATCCGCGCCCGCTCGATCAACGGCCGCACTGTCACGGCGACGCTTCGGTACAGCTTCTAGAGCGTGACGCCGAAAGTGGGAACCGGTTTCGGCGCCAGTCACGCTCTAAGTGTTTGATTTAGAGCCTTGTTATCGCGTCGAAACGATTCCGTTTCGACGCGCAAGGCTCTAACCCCCATCGCCGACGGGTTTCCTGCCCCGTCGGCGCCTCGGCCTCGCCAGTGCGACCCCAACGCCCTGGCGAGGCCACTCCTTCGCGAGCGTTCCGGCATGATTTCCACCGCTTCGATCCCGACGCCGTACGACGACGCCGTCCAGGCTCGGTTCGCCGCGCTGTGGCCGATCGTGGAATCGCGGTTCGCCAAGCTCTATGGCGCGGATGCGCGCGGCCCCGCCGTCCTCGAACGCCTGAAGACCAATCTTCTCAAAGCCGCCCATGCGCGGCCAGAGCCCCTGCGCGCGCTCGATGCGGCGCGGGCGGCCGATCCCGCGTGGCTGCACGCGCCGGGGCAGACCGCCTACACCTTCTATGTCGATCGCTTCGCCGGCGATCTCAACGGCGTCCGCGGCAAGCTGGACTATCTGACCGAGCTGGGCGTGCGCTGGCTCCACCCGCTGCCGCTGCTGGAACCGCGCCCCGGCGACAGCGACGGCGGCTTTGCGGTCGCCGACTATCGCAAGGTTGATCCGCGCCTGGGCACGATCGACGACCTGGAAGCCCTGGCCGGCGACCTGCGCGAGCGCGGCATGGGGCTGATCCTCGATGTGGTGTGCAATCACACCGCCCGCGAGCATGCCTGGGCGGTCAAGGCCCGGGCGGGCGATCCCGCCTATCGCGACTACTACATCGTGCTGCCGGACGCCCAGAGCGCCGCAGCGCGCGATCGCGAGCTGATCGACGTCTTCCCCGACACCGCGCCGGGCAGCTTCACCTACAACGCCGACATGGGCGGCTATGTCTGGACCACCTTCTATCCGTTCCAGTGGGACCTGAACTACGCCAACCCCGCCGTCTTCGCCGAGATGCTGGAGGTGTTGATCTTCCTGGCGGCCAAGGGCGCCCAAGGCTTCCGACTCGATAGCGCGCCGTTCCTCTGGAAGCAGGCGGGCACCACCTGTCGCAACCTTCCGCAGACCTATGACATCGTCGAAGCCTGGCGCGCGGCGCTGTCGATCGTTGCGCCGGGCGTCGTGCTGCTGGCCGAGGCGATCGAGAGCGTCGAGGACGTTCTGCCCTTCTTCGGCGGTGAGGCGCCCGGCTGCAACCTCGCTTACAACAACGTGGTCATGACGGCCCTCTGGGCGGCGTTGGCCGACGGCGATGCGGCCATCGCCCGGCGCTGCCTGGCGGTCGCGGCGCGCAAGCCGCCCCAAGGCGCGTGGCTCAACTATGTGCGCTGCCATGACGATCTGATCTGGAACGCCCTGGCGGCCTATGCCCCGGCCGGTGACCTGCGACGTTGGTCAAACGCCTATGGGCATGGCGAGGGCTTCTCGCGCGGTCGCGCCTTCCAGACCGCCGAAGGGGGCGTTCCGTCGACCAACGGCATGGCGGCCGCACTGGCCGGCCTCACTGCTGACGCCGATGGCGACAGCCTGGGCGCGCGGCGGCTTCGCCTGCTGTACGGGATCATCCACGCGCTGGACGGCTGGCCGTTGATCTATATGGGCGACGAGATCGGTCTCGATAACGACGAGGCCTATCAGGACGACCCGCTGCGCGCCGGCGACGGACGCTGGCTGCACCGCCCGCAGATGGACTGGTCACTGGCCGAGCATCGACGCGAGGCCGGCGCACTGCAGGCCGAGTTGTTCGCCGTCTTCACCAAGCTGAGCCAGCGCGCGCAACGCCTGGCGGCGTTTGGCGTGGCCGGCCCGGCCCGTCCGATCGCGGTCGCCGCGCCGGCGGTCCTGGCCTTCCTGCGCGATGAGGGCGCACGGCCGTTCCTGTGTCTCGCCAACTTCTCCGACGCGCCGCAAGACGTCGAACTGCCCCCGACGTTCGCCCAAGGCGCCGAGGACGTGCTTGATGGCGCCCCCTCCCCCGCCGGAGCCGTCAGCCTGCCGCCCTATGGCATCACGTGGCTGGTCGCCCGATGAGCCGGATCGCTGCGATCGAGCTGGGCGGCACCAAGGTGATGGTGGCCTTCGGATCGGGGCCGGACGACCTGTCGCCCCCCCTCCGCATCCCCACCACGACGCCGGCCGAGACCCTGGCCCGGATCGAAGACGCGCTCGCCGCCGAGCAAGGCCGCTTCGATGCGATCGGCGTGGCCAGCTTCGGCCCCATCCGGCTGGATCCGGCCGCGCCGGACTGGGGCCATATCCTCAAGACCCCCAAGCCCGGCTGGTCGCACGCCGATGTGGCCGCCCGGCTCGTCCGACGGTTCGATCGGCCGCTCGCCCTGGACACCGACGTGAACGGCGCCGCCGTGGCCGAAGGACTCTGGGGCGCGGCCAAGGGGCTTGGCGACTATGCCTATGTCACGGTCGGCACCGGCGTCGGCGTAGGCCTCGTCGTCAATGGCGCGCCAACGCACGGCCTGCTGCATCCCGAGGCCGGCCATATCCTGGTCCGGCGCGATGCGGCCCAAGACCCCTTCACCGGGTCCTGCCCGTTCCATGGCGATTGCCTTGAAGGCCTGATCAGCGGGCCGGCCCTGGCCGCGCGGACCGACGCGCCCGGCGAGTCGCTGTCCAAGGACGACCCCGTCTGGGCGCTGGTCGCCGACTATCTGGCCCAGCTTGTGGCCAACCTCGCCTTGATCGCCTCGCCCCGGCGCGTGATCATCGGTGGCGGCGTCGGGAGCAATCCGCAGTTGTTGGAGCAGACGCGGACGCGGCTGCAGACGCACCTGGCCGGCTACCTCGCGCCGCTCGAGCAGAGGTCCGACATCGACGCCTTCGTCGCGGCGCCGGGCCTCGGCGCGAACTCCGGCCTGCTCGGCGCGGTCGCGCTGGGCCTTCGACACGACGCCATCCTACGGCAGGACCTGACGCAATGACCCAGACTGTTTCTGATGCGTCGCGCGATCCGCGCCTGATCCGCATCCTGACCTATCTGATGTTCATGATGTTCGCGATGACCACCGACTCGGTCGGCGTCATCATTCCCCACGTCATCAAGACCTTCGATCTTGGCATGGCTGCGGCGGGATCGTTCCACTACGCCAGCATGACCGGCATCGCGCTGGGCGGGGTCTGCCTGGGCTTCCTGGCGGACCGGCTGGGTCGCAAGGCCACCATCGTGCTGGGCCTTGTCGCCTTCGCGGTGACGGCCTTCCTGTTCGCGGTCGGCAAGGACTTCGGCTTCTTCGTCGCCCTGCTCTTCCTGTCGGGCCTGGCGATCGGCGTCTTCAAGACCGGCGCCCTGGCCCTGATCGGCGACATCTCGTCCTCGACCCGCGCTCACACCGCCACCATGAACATGGTCGAAGGCTTCTTTGGCCTGGGCGCCATCCTCGGACCGGCGATCGTGACCGCCCTTCTGGCGCAAGGTGCGTCGTGGAAGTGGCTCTATGTGATCGCCGGCGCGCTGTGCGTGCTGCTGATCATCGCCGCCCTGAACGTGCGCTATCCGCAAACCCCGCCGGCGGCCCAGCAGAAGCTGGATCCCCGGGTGACCCTGGCCATGTTCGGCAACCCTTACGCCCTGGCCTTCAGCTTCGCGATCATGCTCTATGTCGGGGTCGAGACGGCGATCTATGTGTGGATGCCGACCCTGCTGGCCGACTACAAGGGTCCCGCCGTGCTCCTAGCGGCCTACGCCCTGTCGGTGTTCTTTATCCTGCGCGCCGCCGGCCGCTTCCTGGGCGCCTGGCTCTTGAACAGGCTGTCGTGGACGCAGGTGGTGGCGATCTGCAGCGTGGCGATCCTGATCTGCTTCGCCGCCGCCCTGGCCGGCGGACGCGCCGTGGCCGTCTATAGCCTGCCGATCTCGGGCCTGTTCATGTCGGTGCTCTATCCGACCATCAACTCCAAGGGCATCAGCTGCTTCCCGAAGGCCGAGCACGGCTCGGTCTCGGGGGTGATCCTGTTCTTCACCTGTGTCAGCGCGGTGATCGCGCCCTGGATGATGGGTCTGATCAGCGACCGCTTCGGCGACGCCGTCTACGGCTTCGCCCTGGCCACGGGCCTGGCCGCGCTGCTGGCGGTGCTGGCGGTGTTGAACCTGGTGTTCGACCCGAGCCGAGCCCGCCTCGAAGCCAGGCAAGACGCGGACTACGTCGTCCCGTAAAGCGCGCCCCCGCCGCTGCGTTCAGCGCGCCGATGCGACGGTGATGAAGATCGGGTTGGCGTAGAACCACAGGTCCGACCAGGGATCTTCGCCCAGGGGGTCCGGTAGCGGCTCGGCTTCGGCGCCGTTCGTGCCCCGAACCCGAATATAGAGGGGACGGCGGACGTCCTTCAGGACGTGCGTCATCGACAGCATCTCCCCCTCGCGGGCCCAGGAGGTCGGGGTGAAGGCACGGATCACGCGGGTGGTCGGGTTGGCGTCGGTGGATCGGTCCGTCGCCGGCCCGAGGATCTCGCCCTGGATCAGGTCCACGCGCGCCACGCTGGGAGAGAAGCCACCGAAGTTCTTGCCGGCGGGATCGCGGACGCGGATGACCACCGTGACGTCTGAGCCCGGCGCGACTTCGAGGCGACCGCCGATATCGGCCTTGGCCCCCGCGACGCTGGCGGTGACTTCGACCTCGGAAACCAGATCACCCAGCGTCACGAAGACCCGGCCGTTGCGCAGCCCGTCCAGCACATCGTCATAGGTGTGGGCGGCCTTCACATAGGTTTTGGAGTACTCGCCCGGCCAGAAATCCTCGCCGCCGTCGGTATAGTGCCGGTGCGAGTCCGAGGTTGCGGTGATCCACCACCGGCGCCCCTCGCCCAGCATGGAGTCCCAGAACCCGCCCAGCTTGGCGGTCATCTGGTCAAAGCCGCCCATGGTCGGCGCGCGCGAATAGCCGCCACGATCGCCCTGCGGCTTCAGGGCGCCGTCAGGCTTCAGGCTTGAAGCCTGGTGGCCGGGCGCACCCTCCATGCCGATCGCGACGTCGGGCGCGGTGTCATTCCAGTTGCGCAGCTCTGAGGGCGAAACCAGCCCATAGCGCCCCACGGCGGTCGCGGATCGCGAAGGGTGGTTGGCGATGACCACAGGCGGCTTTCTCAGCGCCTTCATGTGACGCAAGGCCTCCAGCATGAAGGCCTCCTGGTCGCGCGCCGGGTCGGCGGGCCAGGGCTCGCGCCGATTGTAGCGGCTCTCGATGCCGAACAGGGCGTCGCGCTCCTCGGACGAACGCGGCAGGATCAGGCTGGAATGCTCGGCCGCCGGCGTATCCAGCTCCATGCCCCAGAACTGCAGCACGGCGGGCGTCTCGACGCGCGAGCGCAGCAGTTCCGGATAGGCCTCGTCACGGTTCAGCTTGGAATGGTTGGGACCGCCGTGGTCGGTGGCGACCATCCAGGCCAGGCCGTGCTTGGCCGCCATCCGGGCGTTGGTGGTGATCGGATTGACCGCGTCACCGGCCTTGATCAGGGCCGGCGGCTGCGAGGGGTCCGCCCCCGGCTTCAACGACACGCTGAACCAGCTATGGACGTGATGGTCGCCCGCCTGCCACTTGCGCTCCGAGGCCTTCACGGCGCGCCCGGCGGGACGCGAAGGGCCGACGGGCTGAACAGCGTGACCAGGATGGGCGAAAGCGGGCGGCGACACCGCCGGCGCAAGACAAAGCGCGACCGCCAGGGCGACGGGCGACAGGCCGGGGCGACGGTGAGTCGAGAGCTTGAGCATGCGCCTTCCCTACCCCAAGCGTGTGACGTTTCCCATGCGCGCGAACGAAAGCGGCCGGCTCGCGCCTGTCCGCGCGAGCCGGCCCTTGGTGTCCAGGACCAGGCGCTAGAACTTCGCCCGCAGCCCGAAGCTCAACGTACGGCCATAGTGGGTATAGCCGCCGAACCAGCCGCCCTTCACGAACTGCCATTGCGAGGCGTTCGTCAGGTTCTGCGCCTCGACCGCCGCCGTGATGCTGGGCGTGATCTTGTAGCTGACGCTGGCGTCCAGCGATCCGAACGCACTGTCGTTCAGAGCCGAAAGGCCCGCGCCGCCAACGTCCTGTAGGACATCGTCCACCCAGCTATAGCTGGCGCGCGCGGCGAAGCGATCCTTCTCGTAGAAGGCGGTGAGGTTGAAGCTGTTTTTAGCCACATTGACCATCTCGTCCTTCAAGGTCGGCGAGTAGGTCGCTTCAGTGTCGGTGTAGGTGTAGTTCGCCAGGAAGCCCAGGCCATCGAAAGGGGCCGGCAAGCGCTTGAACAGGTGCTGGTAAGCCAGCTCGATCCCCTTGATCTTCGCACTGCCGCCATTGGTCGGAGAGGTCAGCAGATAGGTCTGACCGTCGACGACAATATTGGTCTTCTGACTGTAAACGAAGGTCGTGATGTCCTTGTAGAACGCGCCGGCGATCAGCGCGCTGCCGGGCGCGAAATACCACTCCAGGGTGGCGTCATACTGCCAGGCCTCGAACGGCTTGAGCAGAGGGTTGCCGCCCACGGCCGTCAACACGGTGCCCGAGGAGTTCAACGTCAGACGCGGCGCCAGATCGGCCAGCGATGGACGGGTGATCACCTTGGCGGCGGCGAAGCGCGCCTGCAGGGTGTCCGTCAACTCCAGCGCAAAGTTCGCGGTCGGCAGGACGTCGGTGTAGGTCTCCTTGTAGCGCACCGGGATCGCGGCGGAGCCGTTGTCGGCATGGCCGGCGGAAATCTGTTCAGTCCTGGCCACCCGCACGCCGAGCTGGCCGCGAAGCGGCGCGTTGAACACCTTGCTCTCCACGTCGCCCAGGATGTAGCCGGCCGCAATGTCTTCCGACACCTGGTAGGAGTTACGCTTATCGGCGCGCGCCGTGCCTCTCTGGGTCTTGTCGGCCAGCCCCCAGAACGCAGCGGGGTCTGGCATCGCCCAGTTGGTCGGCAAGGTCCCGTCGACCTTGCCCAGGAAGCTGCTGACCGGGAAGGCGTCGAAATACTCCGCCCCGAAGAACTTGCCGGCCAGGTTGGTGGTGTAGTTGATATCCGCGCGATTGTAGTCGCGCGAGCGTTCCCGATACTTCACGCCGAACTGGACGCGGCTCAGCAGACCCCACGATAGCGGACGCTCGGCGTCAAACTGCAGCGCGGTCTCATCGTCGGTGGCGTTGTTCTCGCGCCACTCGATGCGGCGGAACGGGAGCAGTGACGGGTTGCCGAGATCAGCCGTGGCGAGGCGCACGCTCGGAACGGCGTCGTCATCGACCTTGGTCATCGAAAAGGTCGTCTGGCCGATCGGCCCCAGCAGGCGCGTGCGGGTGATGGGGTTGGACGTCTCGGAGAAGGCGCGGGCATAGGCCAGATCCGCCGTCAGGGTCCAGTCCTCGAGCTTTTGGCGGATCCTGCCGGCCACCATGAGATTGTCGTGCGCCAGGTCGCTGACCTCGCGACCGATCTGGGTGGTCGAGTTGACCGTTCCGCCGACCAGCACGCCGTCCTTGATGACCGCCGAGCCCGCCGCCAGGGTGGCGACGTTCTGGTCGACCGAATAGGTCAGCTCGTCATAGTGGTCGTCGAGCTTGGTATAGCTGGCGTCGACCGTAATCTCGGTCTCATCGCTCGGACGGTACTGGGCCGATAGCACCACGCCCTTGCGCTCACGGTCCTCGCGCTCAAGGGTCGGACGAATGGCGGTCGGGTAGAGGCTGATCCCCTGGGCGATCATCGTCTTGCCCAGGGTCGAGGCCGGGTCCGCATAGCTCCAGCCCACGCCGGTGATGCGATCCTGACGCAAGGTGCGCTGGTCGAAGACGAGCGCCGCAAGCACCCCGAAGGTCCCCTCTGCGTTCGTCCAGCTGGCCAGACCCGACAGCCGCGGGTCGGTCTTTCCGGCCAACTGCGGACGGCTGGCGGTGGCCGACAGAGCCAGCGTGCTGCGGCCCAGATCCAGCGGGCGGAACGTCTTGACGTCGACAACCCCACCCAGCGCGCCCTCGTCCAGCGACGCCAGCGGCGACTTGCCGACCTCGACGCCGGCGACCAGTTCGGACGGCAGGGTGTCAAACCGGAACTGACGGCCGCTCTGACCGCTGTCGCGCATGTTTTCGTTCACGGCGGCGCTGCGGCCGTTCAGGGTGACGATCTGGAAGTTGGGACCAAGACCCCGGACGCGGACGAAGAGTCCTTCCCCCCGATCGCGGGTAATCGCCACGCCCGGGACGCGCTGCAGGGCTTCAGCGATGTTGTTGGAGGGGAACTTGCCGATATCCTCGGCCGAGATCGCGTCGACGACGTTGGCGGCCTTGCGCTTGTCCGCCAGAGCGCGGGCCAGGGAGTTGGCGAACCCGCCGGTGACAACGACGGCTTCAAGCGTGGCCGGTTCCTCGGCCTGCGCGGCGGTCGGCGCGACAGGCGCGGCCTGAGCCGCAACCGGCGCCGGCGCGGTCGACACTCGCTGCGCCATCGGACGGAGAATCGCCGCCCCGCCATTGCGCACGAAATTGAGGCCCGTGCCGCGCAGAAGCTCGGTCAGGCCGCGTTCGGCTTCGAACTGGCCACGCACGCCTTCGGTGCGCTTGCCCTTCAGGAGGGCGGGATCCGCCAGCACCTGCAGGCCCGTGGCCCGGGAGAAGTACGGCAGAGCCGTGGCAAGGTCCCCCGCTGGGATCGCCAGGGTCGGCTTCGCGGCCGGGGCCGCCAAAGCCGGGGCGCCCGCCAGCATCATCGCCAGCGCCGAGGCGGAGCCCAACCAGGTCCAGGTCTTCGCAGTCATGTCGTCATCCCCGATGTCGCGCGGCGTCAAACGCCGGTTCGAGGGCTAAGACGCTGGCGGGCGGCAAATCAGGACAGTGAATTTTGTGAAGTTTCCAAGACGCGCTCAGCGCGTCAGCTCCAGGCCGTTCGACGTTTCGCGGATGGTGAACCCGTGCATCAGCGCCAGATTGCGCGCGAGGGCTTCCGGATCGTCGAGCCGGAAGCGGCCGGCCACGCGCTGGCGACCCAAAGCCGGGTCGATGATGGTGATGGGTTTATCCGAGGCTCGGTTCAGGCGCTCGACCAGGCGGGCCAGGGTCACGCCGTCGGTCTCAAGCCAACCGGTACGCCAGTCGTCGGCTTGAGGGTCGAAGGTGCGAACCGCCGAAAGCCGGCCCTCCTTGGCGAACGCTCTTTGGCCAACGGTCAACTCGGCGGTCCGACGGATCACGCCCGTCGGTGCGAGCCTGACCTTTCCCCGCCGCACGGAAAGCTCGAGCCGCCCGTCGCCGCGCTCGAGATCGAAGGCCGTCCCGAGCACGCGCGCCGAGCCCTCGGGCGCCTGTACGATGAACGGACGGCGCGCATCGTGAGCAACGTCGAAGAACGCCTCGCCCCGCACCAGCTCGACCTGACGACGGCCGGTCCCGAGACGGACGTCCAGGCGTGTCGCACCATCCAAGGTGACCTGTGTGCCGTCGGCGAGCGCGACCACGCGTTGCTGACCCGGCGCGGTCTGGATCACCTGGGGCTGGACCGTCATGACCTGTGCGTACGGCCAGGCGATGAACACGGCCAGGCCGCAGGCCAGGAGCCCGCCCGCGAGCACCGGCGCACGCCATGCCCGGCGGGGCGCGGCGCGGCGCTGTTCGCTGAGCCGAAGGGCCTCCGACAGAGCCGGATCCTGACTGGCGCGCCACACTTGCTCGTAGGCGCGGGCATTGGCGGAATCCGCCGCCTTCCAAGCCTCGAAGGCCGGGTCAGGTTGAGCATCGGCGTCAAGGCGCCGGGCGGCCCACAGAGCGGCTTCCTGGGTGATGCGGTTCATGAGCGTCCCCCGCCTGCGCGACGTTCAGCGCGCGCGACCTCGCGACGCAATTGCTCCAACGCCCGCGCGACATGCTTCTCGACCGCCGCCTCGCTCAGGCTCAGATCTTTGGAAATTTGTCGCGAGGAGTGACCGTGCAGACGGCGCCGGATGAACACGTCGCGTCGAAGCGGCGGCATGGCGTCGAGGACCTGACTGAAGACCTCGACCTTCTGGCGATGCATCAGGATCTGCTCCGGCGCGGGGTCTGGGCAGGGAATGTCGTCGTCCAAGGCCTGAAAGGCGCGTCGTTGCGCCAGGCGAAAATGATCCCGGACCAGATTGAGGGCGATGCCATAGCCGAGCGCCGCACGATCAACGATCGTCTTGGCCTGTCCGTAAGCCAGGAGCCGTTCGAAGGTCTCCTGCACCAGGTCTTCGGCGGTGGCGGGGTCCCGTGTACGGCGGACGATGAACTGGTAAAGGTCGCGCCGCTGCGCGCGCAGGCTCGCCAGATCGCTCATCTCAGCGGTTCCGGGCCCAGGCAGGCGTCTTGCAATATCGGCCAGCGCAGCATGGGTCGCGGGTTAGCACGATTTTGCGACAGTTCCCACAGATCCGGACGAACCCGGCTCTAACCGATCCCCGGCGCCCCGTTGACCATGGCGGGCGCCCCAGACAGCAGAACGCCCCCGCCGACCAGGTCGACGGGGGCGTTTTGTGTTCCGATCGGAAAGACGCTTACGCGCCGCCCGGGAAGCGGAACGGAACCTTCACGGTGCCGGTCTTGGCGCCCATCGGGAGCTTTTCGGCGATGCACATCGCGGCCTTGTCGAAGCCTTTGCCCGCGGCGCTGTTGTCCACGACCTTGCAGTCCGACAGTTTGCCGCCGTCAGCGTTGCACTCCAGCATGACCTGCGCGGCGTCGCGCGTATTGGCGTGCTGCTGCAGGCAACGGGCCATCTGGTCTTCGAAACCGCCACCGGCCAGAGCGGCCTGAGCGATGAAGAAGCTGCCAGCGACACCCGCGGCAATCGTGATCGAGATTTTCATAGCCGCCCATCCCTTCTGGCGAACAAAGTTGATGGGACGGTTGTCTCAGAAGTGCGCTAACGAAGACCCAAGTTTTGCGGTTAATCATTTACGAAGACTGGGCGGGCAGCAGCCCACTCCCAAGCGCCCACCAATTATGACTTCTTTTTCATAGACTTAATTCGACGTCATGAAGCAGTCGTAACGGGTGTTCGCCATCCGACCGCTCTACATCCTCGATCAACGGATCGCCAAGCGACCACCCAAACCGAGGATCAAGACATGAGCAAGCTCGTCAACCGCATCGCCGTCGCCGCCGCCCTGGCCCTGGCCGCCACGCCGATCATCGGCCTCAGCGCCGCCCACGCCGGCGATCGCTCGCAAGCCCCGATCGCCCGGATCAAGGTCGGCGATCTGAACCTTTCGAGCCCGGCCGGCGCGCGCGAGTTCGCCCGGCGCGCCAACATCGCCGCCAATCGCGCCTGCGAGGCCAAGGGCTTTCGCGGCCTGTCGGCGAAGGCCTGCCTGATGGAGTTCAACGAGGATCTGCAAGACGCTCTGTCCGAGCGCCAGACGGCGGACCTGAAGCTGGCCCGCCGCAGCGGCGCCGACATCGCCCTGGCCGCGAACTAACGTTTCTAGCCTCGCCGCATCCACGCCGCGACGGCCCAGGCATGGGCGTCGTGGCGCAGGGCGACGACGGCGTCACGCGGGTCCAGCCAGACCAGGGCGTGATCGTCCTCGACCTTGAGGCCCTCGATCAAGCCCGTGACGCGCACGACGTAGATTCCTCCGAAGTTCCGGACGGGCTGTCCGTCAGACTTCAGGAAGACCTGTGAGACGCGCTCGATCAGCGGGCCGGCTTCCACGACGAGACCCGTCTCCTCACCGAATTCCCGGACCACCGCCTGCGGCTCGGTCTCGTCGCCGTCGACCGCCCCGCCCGGGAGATCGAAGTACGGCGCCTTGCCCGGCTTGGTGACCTGGGCCAGAGCGATCTGGCCCAGGCTGTTCTCGGCCACGCCGAACGCCGCGGGACGGTCCTTGTAGTTCAGCCCCGCGATGGGCGCGCCGAACGCCAGCATCCCTGGATCAGTCCTTGCCGTAGAGATCGAGCCAGGGATCGGCTTTGCCGGACTCCACATCCGCGACGCTGATCTCGGGACGATAACCAATCTTGCCGTTGACGCTCTCGGTCCAGGCGTCGACGACCAGGTCACGCAGGGCGGTGGCGCCGGCTGCGATGCGGGCCTGCACAAAGGCCTTGCCGCGTGGATCGGTCGCGACCAGAGCCCCCTGCTTCTCGAGCTGGTAGAGCGGCTCGGTCAGCTTCCAGGTCTCGGTCAGGTAGCCGACGACGCGGGTCTCGATCGAGCACGCGCAAGCCTTGTAGGCGGGCACCAGCGCCTGGATCGACGCCTGATCGCCGACCGCCTTGGCCAGGGGTCCTTCGAACTGCGAGTGGATCTGGCGCGAGTTGGTGTAGCCGTTCGGATTGGGGTAGTCGCCCCAGCCATTGTAGTGCACCGACAGGTGCAGCGGCTGGCTAGCGTCGCCGACATAGTGCGCCCAGACGCCCAGATCACGCAGCAGCAGCTCCTCCCGACGCTTCAGGTCGGCCTTGTAGTAGGCGAGCTTGGTGGCGTCCTTCTCAATCTTCACCACCGCCGTCAGGATGCGCCAGTAGGTGAAGTCCTTCACCAGCTGCTGGTAGCCGTCGATGATGGCGTAGGGCAGATAGCCGGCCTTCCAGCTGTCCTGTCCGACGGCCCGCAGCGCGGTCTCGTAGTCGGCGCGCGTCGGCGGCAGCGTCGCCACGGTGAACATCGGGCCGCCATACATGCGCCCCTCATCATCGAGGTCCAGGAAGTGGGCGGAGTCGCGATCGGTGCCGTGGATCTTCCCCGAGCCCTTCCAGCGGTCCGGTTCGCGCGCATACTCGCCGATGGCGGCGATGGCGGTCGGGGTGCGCAGGAACGCCGGCACATCCGCCGGAAGGTTGCTGGCCGCGACCACGCCGACAACACGGTGGCCCGACGCGCCCCAGGCGAGCGCCGAAGTGGCCGGCGTCGCCAGGGCGGCGGCGAGTGCGAGGACTTTCAGGCTGGACGACAGGCGCAAGGTCTCAAACTCCGGAAGATCATTCTATGCCGAGATCGGCTTCGACACGGCCTATCCCAGCCCAGGCGGCGGGATAGAGCGAAAGGTCGAACCCGCCCTCATGCGCGATGTGGGTGTAGGCCACCAGAGCGACATCCGCCAGGGTCAGCCTCTCACCGACCAGAAACGGCCATGAGCGCCACTGCATGTCCGGGCGAGCCAACGCCGCCGCCCTTCGACGACACGCGCCCGAGCCCTTGGCCGATTAGCCGTGAACGTTCGCCGCGAACGAGTCGCCCAGGATCCGCAACGCCATGCCGCTGGCGTCTCGACGGTCCGGGAGCAAAAAATCGACTCTCCACAGGCCAAGCTTCAAGCCGCTGAATCGATGCTTGTTTTTCGCGCACGGCGCGAGGCCATGCCGCGCCATATCGACTCACAGGGTTGTCACAGAGCCGTGATCGGACTATCCAGACCCCGCCCGACAGACCGCCGATAAGAGGACCCCCTCGATGCGACGCAAGCTCGCCGGAATTTTGGCCACCGCGGTCATCTCCGCATTCGCCGCTCCCGCCATCGCCGAAACCGCCCCGGAGCCGGACTCCGCGCCGGCCACGGCCGCCCATGCCGATCCGCTCGGCGACTTCATTACCTCGGCCTTGAGCGGCGGCGCCCTGCCCGGCTCGGTCGAGTGGAAGATGAAGGCGACGATGTACCACGCCGGGGCCAAGGGCATCCGGGCGTTCGACTCGCTGGGTTGCCGGGTTGCGGCCATGCGCACCGTCGCGGTCGATCCGAAGGTGATCCCGCGCCGCACCGTCATCTTCATCAAGGAGACTGTGGGCCTGCCCATGCCGAACGGCGAGAAGCACGACGGCTATTGGTACGCCTCCGACATCGGCGGGGCGATCAAGGGCTTGAAGCTGGACCTGTTCAGCGGCGTCGGCGCCGGCTCGATGAAGGCCCTGCGCGGTATCGATCTTTCCAGCCTGTCGGTCTCCAAGGTTGGTGAGTTCAAGGGCTGCCCGCCGCAATAACGGCTTTGGTCCGCCAGGCGGACTGGCATTGATCTCCGAACTCGGCTTGGATCCCCGCCTATTGGGGAAGAGCCGTCTACCGGGGGATCGTCATGCGCCACCACCTGATCAGCAGTCTTGCGCTGGCTCTCGCGCTAAGCGCGGGGTCTGTCCAAGCCGGCGAAGACCTGTCTCGCCTCAAGGCCCGCGCGGCGAAGGTGGAGATCACCCGCGACACCTGGGGCATCGCTCACATCCACGGCAAGACCGACGCCGACGCGGTGTTCGGCATGGCCTACGCCCAGGCAGAGGACGACTTCAACCGGGTTGAGGCCAACTTCATGACCTCGCTGGGCCGCACCGCCGAGGCCGAGGGTGAGAAGGCGATCTGGGCCGACCTGCGCCAGAAGCTGTTCATTGATCCGGCGGTGCTGAAGGCCGACTACGCCAAGAGCCCCGCGTGGCTGAAGGCGCTGATGAACGCCTGGGCCGACGGCCTGAACTACTATCTGGACACCCACCCGACCGTGAAGCCGCGGGTGATCCAGCGCTTCGAGCCCTGGATGGCGCTCAGCTTCTCGGAAGGCAGCATCGGCGGCGATATCGAGCGCGTGGCGCTGACCCAGCTGGAAGCCTTCTACGGCAAGCGCCAATTGGCCATGACCGCCGATGAGAAGGGCCTGCTGTTCAAGGAGCCCACCGGCTCCAACGGCATCGCCATCGCGCCGAAGCTGACCCTGGACGGCGCGGCGATGTTGTTGATCAACCCCCACACCAGCTTCTTCTTCCGCTCTGAGATGCAGGTCTCGAGCAATGAGGGTCTGAACGCCTACGGCGCCACGACCTGGGGCCAGTTCTTCATCTATCAGGGGTTCAACGCCAAGGCCGGCTGGATGCACACCTCCAGCGGCGTCGACGTCGTGGACGAGTTCATCGAAACGATCGTCGAGAAGGACGGCCAGCGCTTCTACAAGTACGGTGACCAGCTTCGGCCGTTGAAGACAGAGGTCATCACCGTCCCCTATCGCACCGCCGACGGAGCGATGGCCGAGCGCAAGTTCACCGTCTTCAAGACCCATCGCGGCCCCATCGTGCGCGAGGAGAACGGCAAGTGGATCAGCATCGCGCTGATGAACAAGCCGGTCGCCGCGCTCCAGCAGTCGTTCCTGCGCACCAAGGCGACCGACTACGCCGCGTTCATGCAGGTGGCGGAACTCAAGGCGAACTCGTCGAACAACACCCTGTTCGCCAGCGCCAAGGGCGAGATCGCCTATCTGCACCCGCAGTTCATCCCGATCCGTGACGATCGCTTCGACTACACCAAGCCCGTCGATGGCGCAGACCCCGCGACCGACTGGAAGGGCCTGCATGCGCTGAAGGACGCGCCCCATGTGCTGAACCCGCCGAACGGCTGGACCTTCAACACCAACAACTGGCCCTATACGGCGGCGGGCCCCTATAGCCCGAAGCTGGCGGACTTCCCGAAGTACATGGACACGTTCGGTGAAAACCCGCGCGGGCTACACGCCGAACTCGTTCTGAAGGACGTCAAGAACCTGACGCTCGGCGGCCTCATCGAGAAGGCCTACGACCCTTACCTGACCGCGTTCGCACGCCTGATCCCGACGCTCGAGGCCGCCTATGCGGCGACGGCGGACAGCGATCCGATCAAGGCCAAGGTCGCCGCGCAGGTGGCCGCCCTGGCCGCTTGGGACCGCAAGTGGTCGACGCGCTCGACGGAGACGTCCCTGGCGGTGTTCTGGGGCGAGGCGATGTGGGCCAAGGCCGCGCCAGCGGCCAAGGCCCAAGGCCTCAACACCTATGACTATATGGCCGACAAGCTCTCAGCGGCCGACAAGCTGGCGGCGCTGGCCGAGGCTTCAGACCGCCTGACCGCCGACTTCGGGTCGTGGAAGACGCCGTGGGGCGAGATCAACCGCTTCCAGCGCAACGACGGCGCCATCGTCCAGACCTTCGATGACACCAAGCCCAGCCTTCCGGTGGGCTTCACCTCGGCCCAGTGGGGCTCGCTGGCCTCGTTCGGGGCCAAGCGCTGGCCGGGCACGAAGAAGTACTATGGCACGCTGGGCAACAGCTTCGTGGCGGTCGTGCAGTTCGGCGACAAGGTCCGCGCCCGCGCCATCTCGGCCGGCGGCGAGAGCGGTGACCCCGCTTCACCGCACTTCAATGACCAGGCCCAGCGCTATGTGATCGGCAACCTGCGCGACGTCTATTTCTATCCCGAGGACGTCAAGAAGCACGCGGTGCGGACGTATCGGCCTGGGGAGTAGCTCCCAATCCTCTCCCTAAGGGGGAGGTGTCGGCTCGAAGAGACGACGGAGGGGGAAGAGGCAGGGCATCAGGCTCTTCCCCCTCCGGCGCTTCGCGCCATCTCCCCCGCTAGGGGGAGGATTTAGATCAGATATCCCCGCCCACGTTCGGCGCGACACCGGGCGCCCGCGCGACGTGGATGCCGCACTCGGTCTTTTCCTGACCCGCCCAGCGCCCGGACCTTCCGTCGTCGGAAGGCTGCGTGCACGGCCAACAGCCGACCGAGGCATAGCCCTGGGCCACCAGCGGGTGGGCCGGCAGGTCATGTTCGGCGACATAGGCGTCGAGCTCGGCCTTGGACCAGTTGGCCAACGGGTTGAACTTGATCTTGCCGTCGGCCTCTTCGACCACTGGCAGGCTCAGGCGATCACCGCCGTGGAAGCGCTTGCGACCGGTGATCCAGGCGTCGAAGCCGCCCAACGCGCGATCCAGCGGCAGAACCTTGCGAATGTGGCAGCAGCCGTCGACGCTGGTGCGCCAGAGGTCGGAGTTAGGGTCCTGGGTCGCCAGGTCCGCGAAAGCCGGCCGCAGATCGCGGACATCGGTCAGGCCGAACTGGGCCGCGATATTCTTCCGATAGTCCAGCGTCTGGCCAAACAGCATGCCGGTGTCGAGGAACAGAACCGGCAGGCTGGGCGAGACGCGCGAGGCCAGATGCAGCAGCACCGCCGACTCGGCGCCGAACGACGACACCAGCGCCAGCTTGTCGCCGAAGTGCTCATGGGCCGTGCGGAGGATCTCGCTGGGATGGGCGTCGCGCAGCTCGGCGTCCAGCCGGGCGGCAAGGCCTGGAGCCGTCGCGCTCGTCTGGTCGTAGGCCACTAGACCGCCCTCTCATCCAGCGCGATCGGGCGATCGTCGGCCGCGCGCTGATAGACATGCCGGAACCGATTGGCGGCCTTGGTCAGCACCTCGGGCGTCGCGCCGTCGGCGGGTTCGAACGCGTCGAAGCCGCATCGGACCATGAAGCCCGCCTGCTCCTGCAGCACATCACCGACAGCGCGGATCTGGCCCTGATAGCCGAACCGTTCGCGCAGCAGGCGCGCCGAGGTGTAGGCGCGACCGTCGCGGAACTTCGGAAAGGCCAAGGCCACCACCGCGATGCGCGGCAGGTCATAGGCCAGCCCCTCGACCTCCTGGTCGGGCTCGATCCGCACGCCGACCTGGCGGCTGTTGGAGGCCAGCAGCGCGTCGCCCTCGGCCTGGAAACGGGCCAGGGACAGGATCACGTCGCCGCTGGGCGGGATCGGATCCTCGTCGGTCAGGGCGGTGAAGGTGTCCTCGGCCCAGCGGGCCTGACCGTCAACGAGCTCAATCAGCTTGGGCATAGACAGCCTCCTTGAAGGGCTCGAGGCCGACCCGGCGATAGGTGTCGAGGAAACGCTCGCCGTCGTTTCGGACGTTGAGATAGGCGCCGACCAGCTGATCGACCGCCGTAGCGACCTTGTCGGCCGGCAAGGCCGGGCCCAGGATCTTGCCGATTGAGGCGTCTTCGGCGCCCGAGCCGCCCAGCGACAGCTGGTAGAACTCCTCGCCCTTCTTATCGACGCCCAGGATGCCGATGTGGGCCACGTGGTGGTGGCCGCAGGCGTTGATGCAGCCGCTGATCTTGATCTTCAGCTCGCCGACCTTTTCGGCGCGATCCAAGTCGGCGAACTGCCGCGCGATGTCCTGCGCGACCGGGATGGCTCGGGCGTTGGCCAGGGCGCAATAGTCGAGGCCCGGGCAGGCGATGATGTCGCTGACGAGGTCGATGTTCGGCGTGGCGAGGCCAGACGCCTGCAGCGTGGCGAACACCGTCGGCAGGTCGTCCAGCTTCACGTGCGGCAGGACGAGGTTCTGCGCATGGGTGACCCGCAGGTCGTTCAGGCTGAACCGTTCGGCGAGATCGGCGACCACTTCGAGCTGCTGCGCCGAAGCGTCGCCCGGCGTCTGCTCCTGAGCCTTCAGCGAGACCTCGACGATCGAATAGCCCGGCTGCTTATGCGGCTTGACGTTGTTGCGCACGAACCGCGCGAAGGCCGCGTCATTGGCCTTGGCGGTTTCAAAGGCGTCAGAGCGCGCCGGCAGGGTCTCGAACGGGGTCTTGGCGAAGGCGGCGCGGATGCGGGCCAGTTCTGCGGTCGGCAGGTCGGCGCGGGCGGCGTCGATCTTGGCCCACTCTTCGTCGACCTGGCGGGCGAACTCTTCGGCGCCGAGGGCGGCGACCAGGATCTTGATCCGGGCCTTGTAGATATTGTCGCGCCGACCGTGGCGGTTGTAGACGCGCAGCACCGCTTCCAGATAGCTCAGCAGGCGGTCGGTCGGCAGGAACTGCTTGATGGTCGGGCCGACATAGGGCGTGCGCCCCTGCCCGCCGCCGACGATCACCTCAAAGCCCAGCGTTCCGTCGCGCCCCTGGCGCAGCATCAGACCGATGTCGTGCACCTTGGCCGCCGTGCGGTCCTTGGCCGAGGCGGTGATGGCGATCTTGAACTTGCGCGGCAGGAACGAGAATTCCGGGTGCAGGGTCGACCACTGACGGATCACCTCGGACCACACGCGCGGGTCATCGACCTCCTCGGCCGTCGCGCCGGCGTAAGGGTCGGACGTGGTGTTGCGGATGCAGTTGCCGCTGGTCTGGATGGCGTGGAGATCAACCTCGGCCAGCTTGTCCAGAATCTCCGGCGCGTCCTTCAGCTTGATCCAGTTGAACTGGATGTTCTGGCGCGTGGTGAAGTGGCCATAGCCCTTGTCGAAGTCGCGGGCGATCTGCGCCAGACGACGGGCCTGGGTCGAGTTCAGCGAGCCGTACGGGATCGCCACCCGCAGCATGTAGGCGTGCAGCTGCAGATAGAGACCGTTCATCAGCCGCAACGGCTTGAACTGGTCCTCGGTCAACTCGCCGGAGAGACGGCGGGCGACCTGCCCCCGGAACTCGGCCGAGCGGTCGGCCAGGAATTCCTTGTCGATGAGATCGTACTGATACATGCCGCCCTACTTCCTGCGGATCAGGTCAACGCGACCGGTCGAGCGCGCCGCGCCCGCAGCGTGACGCAGCGCCTCGATAACGTCCCCGCCCTCGGCCTGCTTGCCGTGCGTGGGTTCATTGGTGGGACCCAGGGCCCGGATCCGTTCACGGTAGCTGAGCGGGGCCCAGCGGCCGTCGGACTGCACGAGGTCGATCGGATAGACGTCGACCACGACGGTGGGCTGGCCCTTGCCGACCGACACGGCGTGCTCGACCGGCGCCTCGGCGTCGAACAGCTCGGCGTCGCCGAAGCGCTCCACCCACTGCCCGGACTTCCAGAACACGACCTCGCCGTCGATCAGGCGATTGGCGACTACGGCTTTCATTTGAACTCTCCTCCCCAGCGAAGCGGGGGAGGTGTCAGCTCGCCCAGGGGCGAGATGACGGAGGGGGCGCGCTTTGCGGCGAGCGCCCCCTCCACCGCTTCGCGGTGCCCCTCCCCCGTCAACGGGGGAGGAGATTGAATTTCCGCCATCGCCATGGCCTCGCCCACCATCAGCAGCGCGGGGCCGCGCACCGAGGCGGCGGCTTCGGCCAACCCGGACAAGGTCGTCAGGATCCGACGCTCGTCCGCGCGGCTTGCATTCTCGACGATCAGGGCCGGCGTCGACGCCGCGCGGCCGGCCGCGACCAAGCGCTCAGCGATCAGGGCGGCGGTCGAAACGCCCATGTAGACGACGACCGTCTGGTTGGGGCGCGCCAGGGCGACCCAGTCGAGGTCGGGCTCGCCATGGGCCGCGTGACCGGTGACGAAGGTCACCGCTTGGGCCGCGCCCCGATGGGTCAGCGGCGCGCCAGCGCCGGCGCTCGCGGCCAGGGCCGCCGTGACGCCGGGCACCACATGGCATTCGACGCCCGCCTCGCGGCACGCGGCCAGCTCCTCGCCGCCCCGACCGAACAGGAACGGATCGCCGCCCTTCAGCCGCACAACGGTCAGCCCCTCCTGCGCCAGGGCGACCAGTAGCTGATTGATGTCGTCTTGCGGCAGCGTGTGGCGCGACTTGCGTTTGGCGACATTGATCCGCCGCGCGCGGCTGGGGGCCAGATCGAGAATCTCTTCGGACACCAGCCCGTCGTGCACCACGACATCGGCGGCCCGCAGGGCGTTGAACGCCCGGAATGTCAGCAGGTCCGGGTCCCCCGGACCGGCCCCGACCAGCCAGACAACGCCGAGCGCGCGACCCGCGCGCTTTCCGCCCACGACGACAAGTCCCGGCGGGCGATTTCGGACTGGCTGGCGGGCCATGGGTTTAGAACCTCTATCAAACCGCTCGGAATAAAGCGGTGGAAAGCAAGGCGGGGTCGCCCCTAAGGACAACCCCGCTCGCACGCGTCGACGAAAAGGGCCAATCCGTCGACGAACGCTTGCAAACTCGGCTCGAAGGGGCCAATTCGCAAACAAGGACTTCTGCCGGGGCGTTCAGGAAAACTATGGAAAGACCGAACGAGCGCCGTCGCCTGCCGCCGCTGAACGCCCTTCGCGCGTTCGAGGCCGCCGCGCGCCACTTGAACTTCAGCCGGGCCGCAGACGAGCTGTCCGTGACCCCTGGCGCGGTCAGCCAACAGATCCAGAATCTGGAAGACTATGTCGGCGCGGCGCTATTCAAGCGCACGCCCAAGGGCCTGCTGCTGACCGACGCGGCGCAGACCGCCCTGCCCGCCCTGCGCGAGGCGTTCGATCGGCTGGCCGAAGCCGCCAGCCTGCTGACCGCCGCCGTCGACGGCCGCCGCCTGACCCTGACCGCCGCGCCCTCGTTCGCGGCCAAATGGCTGGTGCCGCGCCTGGGCAAGTTCGAACAGGCCCACCCGCAGGTCGACGTCTGGCTGTCGGCGGGGATGGAGGTCGTGGATTTCGCCACCGGCGAGGTGGACATGGCCATCCGCTACGGCTCAGGTCGCTATCCGGGCCTTGAGGTCATCCGGCTGCTGCATGAGACCGTCGTCCCGGTCGCCAGTCCCGAGCTGCTCGAGCAGAACGCCCTGGAGCGCCCCGAGGACCTGCAGCACCACATCCTGCTGCATGACGGGTCACCCGACGCCGACGACAGCTGCCCTGACTGGGCGATGTGGCTGGCGGCGCGCGGGATCCGGGGCGTCGATGGCGCGCGAGGCCCCCGCTTCAACCAGTCCAGCCTGGTGATCGAGGCCGCCGCAAACGGCCGGGGCATCGCCCTGGCCAAGCGCACCCTGGCCCAGGCCGATCTCGACTCCGGACGGCTGGTGATCCCGTTCGAGGCCTCGACCGCCGTCGACTTCGCCTACTATGTGGTCCACCCCAAAGCGAAGGGGCGGCTGCCGCAAGTGAAGGCCTTTGTGAACTGGCTGAAGGCCGAGGCCGAGGCGCATGAGGCCGCGCTGCGCACGCTGGACAACGGCGCGGGGATCTGATGGCGGAATCGTCAGGTTTTGGGATGGTCCGACCGCCCCAAAACCGCTTAAAGGGGCGCATGAAAACGACGACTCTCACGGTCGATGAGCGCCTCGCGCCCGCCGACTGCCAGACCATGGTCGATGTGCGCCGGGGCGTGGACGCCCTGGACCGGGCCCTGGTCCAGCTCCTGACCGAGCGTCAGGGCTATATGGACGCGGCGGCGCGCATCAAGGCCGATCGCAACAAGGTCTTCGACCGAGCGCGGATCGAGGATGTGGTGGAAAAGGTCAAGGCCGCCGCTCGCGAAGCGGGCCTGTCCGAAGCGATCGCCGAGCCGGTGTGGCGCACGCTGATCGACCGCTGCATCGCCTATGAATACGACAGCTGGGACCGGACGAAGGGGTAGTAAGCCCACCCTCTCCCCTTGCGGGAGAGGGTGACCCGAAGGGTCGGGTGAGGGGTCGCACCGGCGACGCCGTGAAACCCCTCATCCGTCGCCCCCAGGGCGACACCTTCTCCCGCAAGGGGAGAAGGACGCGCTCGCTAGTTCCCGTCGATCATCCGACCAAAACCGCCCAGGACCGAGCCTTCGCCCTGGTTGCCGCCCTGGTGGTTGGCCGCCTGCAGCATGCGGCCGGCCAAACGGGCGAACGGCAGAGACTGGATCCAGACCTTCCCGGGACCGCGCACGCGGGCGAAGAACAGCCCTTCGCCGCCGAACAGCACGCTCTTGACGCCGCCGGCCATGACGAGGTCGAAGTCGACGTCCGGCGTATAGGCGGCCAGACAGCCCGTATCGATGTGCAGTTCCTCGCCGGGCGCCAGGGTGCGCTCGACCAGCGTTCCGCCCATCTGGACGAACACCCAGCCATCGCCTTCCAGCCGCTGCATGATGAAGCCTTCGCCGCCGAACAGGCCGGTCATCATCCGCTTCTGGAAGTGAAGGCCGATCGACACGCCGCGCGCCGCCGCCAGGAAGCTGTCCTTCTGGCAGATCAGCGTTCCGCCCAACTGCCCCAGGTTCAGCGGCAGGATGGTGCCGGGAGTCGGCGAGGCGAACGCCACGCGCGCCTTGCCGGTCCCGTGGTGCGTGAACACCGTGGTGAACAGGCTCTCGCCGGTGATCAGACGCTTGCCCGCGCCCAGCAGCTTGCCCATGAAGCCGCCGCCCTGATCGGCCGCGCCGTCGCCGAACACCGTGGTCATCTGCACGGTGGCGTCCTTCCAGACGAAGGCGCCGGCTTCGGCCACGGCGCTTTCGCCCGGATCGAGCTCGATCTCGACGAACTGCAGATCCTCGCCCTTGATCTCGAAATCGATGTCGTCAGCGATGTTGGCGTTCCGCTGGTGGCTCCAGGGGCTGGTCGGCATAGAAGAGCTCCTCATGTCAGAGGCCCACCTTCTAGCCGCGAAGCGCCCGCCTCGCCAATTACGCTTCCTTTATCCTGCGGAGGTTGCAGGACGAGGGCGCGTTCGTCGCTGACCGCTCTCGCCACCTAGCCTTTCAGCGATCGCAACGCCTGTTCGTGAGCGTAGGCGGCGATGTCCAGCAGGGCGGCGTCCAGAGCCGTGCGAACGCCCTCCAGGCTCTCCTGACCCGCTTCACAGCGCTCACAGACCTCGCCCAAGTTAAAGGCCCCCACGCCCCGGGCTGCGCCCTTCACGGTGTGGACCGCGTCCTTCCAGCCCGGATGGGTCGGATCCAGCATCGGAGCCCACAGCGCGGCCTGTTCGCGGAACAGCGCCAACACCTCGTCGACCACCGCGAAATCCCCGGCCGCGAACCCCTCCAGGTAAGCGAAATCCACCGCGCCGCTAATATCTCGTCTGGCCATGAAAAAAGCGCTTGCGCTCCCAAAATCATTGCGTATGTTCCGCGCCTCGCCGCCGGGGCTCGCAAGTGCTTCGAAACGTCGAATGGGTGTATAGCTCAGTTGGTAGAGCAGCTGACTCTTAATCAGCGGGTCCAAGGTTCGAATCCTTGTACACCCACCATTCTCCTCTTGGAGAACCTGGCCTTCCGCTGAGGCCGTCGCGATAAACTCTCCCTCTTTGCTTCTTTAGACGATGTCGGCGCCGCCTTTTGGGCTCGCCTTGGCCTGTCTCTCGCCTCGACGAATTGGCGCTTTCTTCTGGTGACAACCTCACGTGCGTCATCCGTTCTCGTGCGCGCAGACGCCTGCCCCCGGACACGGAACCTTCGTTTTTCCGTATCGAAACCTCGACGAAACCTTGGCCTTGGCGTCGCAGAGCCTCCGTATCACCGGCCCCACAAAGCGCTGGAGTGGGCTCGTGTCGAAACCGATGTCTCGTAACCTGATCACCGGCCTGCTGGCCACGAGCGCCCTGTGCGCGCCGATGGTCGCTCTCGCCCAGGACGCGACCACCGTCGATGCGGTGGTCATTACGGGTCAGCGCGAGGCCCAGCGCGCCGCCATCGCCGTCAAGCGCGAGGCTTTCGTCGTGTCCGACGTGGTCTCCGCCGACGACATCGGCAAGCTGCCCGACCACAACACCGCCGCCGCCCTGCGCCGCATTCCCGGCATTTCGGTCATGGAAGACCAGGGCGAGCCGCGCTTCCCCGTCATTCGCGGCCTGCGCTCGACCTATAACCGCACCACGATCGACGGCGCCCTGGTCGCCTCGGTCGATGAAAGCGGCCGCACCGTGCCGATGGACATCGTCCCCTCGGTGATGGCCGGCCGCCTGGAGGTCATCAAGACGGTGACCCCGGAGAACGACGGCAACGCCATCGGCGGCGTCATCAACGTCACCACCCGCAGCGCCTTCGACGCCAAGCGCCCGTTCTTCAACGGCATGGCCTCGTACGGCCAGTACGAGCGCAGCGGCGATGTGCGCAACGACAAGCCCTCGTATCGCCTGGCCTTCGCCGCCGGCCGCACCTTCGGCGCCGAGGATCAGTGGGGCGTCGTGATCGGCGCCTCGCACGAGCAGCTCGACTACGACATCCCCCAGGTCGAGGCCGCCGATCCCAGCGTTCGCGAATACACCGCCGCCGGCGCGCCGGTGTTGTCGGGTTCGCCCACGGGCAATGGCCTTCAGGTGCCGACCCAGGTTCGTCTGTTCTGGTACAACAACACCAAGCAGCGCAGCGGCGTGAACGCCAAGCTCGAGTACCGCCCGACCGACGCATTCCGCTGGGACGCCTCGGTGCTGGCCTCGCGCATGGAGGATGACGAGGAGCGGATCGAGTACCGGATCGAACCGCTGGGCAATGTCGCCAACCAGACCCCGACCAGCGGCGCCTTCGCGCGCGGCCGCGGCATCATCCACCTGAATCAGCCGATCACGACGCGTGAGATCGGCCTGGCGCGCACGGGCTTTGCCTGGTCCTTCGCGCCGAACTGGAAGCTCGACGGCGACCTCGTCTACTCGCTGGCCGGACTGAAGGTCCCCAACCACTCGGTCGAGTTCCGCACCGTGGACGCCCAAGGCGCCAACTACGCCTTCACCTACGACACGACCAACCGGCTGTTCCCGAGGTTCAATCCCGTCAACGAAGCCGCCCTGCGCAACCCGGCCAACTATGTCCTGCAGCAGCACCGGGACGCGCTGACCAAGACCAACGAAAGCACGACCCAGGCGCGCCTGGATCTGGCCTTCGACGACGACGCGCATTGGAAGCTCAAGGTCGGCGGCGTCCTGCGGTCGAGCGAACGCGATTTCCGCAACAGCCAGGTCAACTATCGGGCCGCTATGGGCTTCGTCTATACCCTGGCCGAGGTCGACAAGGCCGGGCCGAGCCAGCTGATCGCCGGCCGTTACCGCCTCGACCCGCGTATCGACGCCGAAGCCGCCACGGCGTTCTTCAAGGCCAACCGCAACCGCTTCACCACGACCGTCTCCGCGCCGACCGGCAACTACGATGTCAGCGAGGACGTGCAGGCCGGCTACGCCCAGGCCAGCTACCAGTTCGGCGACCTGACCCTGCTGGGCGGCCTGCGCTATGAGCGCACGAAGGTGACCTCGGACGCCGTGCGCAATACGGCGGGTGTCCTCACCCCGGTCTCGAACGACGGCAGCTACGCCAACTGGCTGCCCAGCCTGCACCTGCAGTGGAAACCGCGCCCGGACCTGATCGTCCGCGCCGCCTGGACCAATACGATTGGCCGCCCGGACTACGGGTCGCTGGCCGCGACCGAGACCCTGAACTTCGACGGCAGCCAGCCGACCCTGTCGCGCGGCAACCCCGACCTGAAGGCGCGGGAGAGCGAAGGCTTTGATCTCTCCGTCGAGTTCTATCCGACCGACGGCATGGTCTCGCTGGCGGTGTTCTCCAAGGACATCAAGAACGAGATCTTCACCCTTTCGTCCAGCGAGCGGCTCGACGTGGGCCGGGGCGTCGAGACGGTGCTGATCTCGACCCCGCGCAACGCCGAGACGGCCAAGATCAAGGGCGTCGAGTTCGCCGTGCAGCAGGCCTTCACCTTCCTGCCCGCGCCGCTGGACGGCTTCGGCTTCAACGGTAACGTCACCTGGCTCGACACCGAGTTCACGTTCCGGACCTCGACCGGCCCGCGCGTGACGGGTCTGTTCCAGCAGCCCGAGATCACCACCAACGCGGCGGTCTACTACCAGCGCGGGCCGTTCGAAGCGCGCGTGTCGCACAACTACATCGGCGGCCAGCTGGAAACGATCAACGACGCCAACGTCAATTCCGACCAGTACTGGAAAGGTCGTCACGTCTTTGACGCCAGCCTGTCCTGGCGCTGGAACAAGCATCTGAGCCTGTTCGTCGAGGGCCAGAACCTCTCGAACACCGGCCGCCAGGAAGTCACGGGCCCCGGCCGGCGCTATCTGCAAGAATGGGCCAACTACGGTCGGACCTACTGGGTCGGCGCGGCCGTGAACTTCTAAGCGACAAAGGGGTCGATCGTGTCACTCGTCCTGGCCATCGCAGCGGCGCTTCAAGTCGCCACGATCACCCCGCCCGCCGCAACTGCGACCGCAGTCGGATTCGAAACGGCCCGCCGCTACGCCAGCAACGCCACCCAGGGCGTGGCGGTCGGCCCTCACGACCTCTACGCGGTCAGCAACTTCAATATCGTCCGCCTGGACAAGCAGACCGGCGAGAAGCGCGGCGAATGGACCGGCCAGCGCTCGCGCTTTCCGCACATCAATTCCTGCGCCGTGATCGCCAAGGATCTGGTCTGCGCCAGCTCGAACTTTCCGGGCACGCCCCATGTCAGCACGGTCGAATTCTTTGATCCGATGACCCTGGCGCATCGCAAGAGCGTCTCCCTGGGGCTCGGGACAGGCTCGATCACCTGGGTCGATCGCAAGGACGGCTTCTGGTGGGCGATGTTCGCCAACTATGACACCAAGGGCGGCGAGGCCCCGCGCGATCACCGCCATACGACCCTGGTCAAGTTCGACGACCAGTGGCGACGCCTGGAAGGCTGGGCCCTGCCCGCCTCGATCCTGGAGCGCATCAAGCCGATGAGCATCTCGGGCGGCGGCTGGGGCCCGGACGGACGGCTTTATCTCAGCGGCCACGACCTGCCCGAACTCTACGTCGTGGCGCTTCCGAACGGCGGCGGCGTGCTCGATCATCTCGAAACCCTGCCCATGCAGGCCGAGGGCCAGGCCATCGACTGGGATGAGAGCGACAAGGGAACGCTCTACGGCATCACGCGGCGCAGCCGCGAGATCCTGCGGATGACCGCCCCGGCTTCGGTCAAGCGCTGAGGCGGCCGACTTCTCGCGCCGCGATCCTGAAAACCGTTGAGGCTCCGACCTCGCGCATCTAACAAGTGTTTGATCGCGATGATGGGAGAGCTCGCATGACCGCCGCCTATATCTGTGACGGGATCCGCACCCCGATCGGTCGCTATGGTGGGTCGCTCTCAAAGGTGCGCGCCGACGATCTGGCGGCGATCCCGCTGAAGGCCTTGGTCGCGCGG
>NZ_PJRR01000022.1 GCF_002858865.1 Caulobacter vibrioides
AAGCCTACATCCTGACCAAGGAAGAAGGCGGCCGTCACACCCCGTTCTTCACCAACTACCGTCCGCAGTTCTACTTCCGCACGACGGACGTGACGGGCATCATCAAGCTGCGCGAAGGCGTCGAAATGATCATGCCGGGCGACAACGCCGAGCTGGACGTCGAGCTGATCACCCCGATCGCCATGGAAGAGAAGCTGCGCTTCGCTATCCGTGAAGGCGGCCGCACCGTCGGCGCCGGCGTGGTTGCGAAGATCGTTGAATAACGATCATCGCGACCCTGCTTAGTTCGCCAGAAGCGCTAGCGCTTCTGGTGGGCCAAGATCGTCGAGTAATCGAACGCTCTTAGCTTCGGCTAGAAATGCGAAGGCCCCGGAGAGCAATCTCCGGGGCCTTTTGCTTTTGCAACTCCCCCTGATTGTAACTTCCGGATTGACGTGGTGGTATTGCAACCTCGGCGCTTGCGCCGGCGTCTATCAGCTTGGGGCGGGCGAGTGTTTGGTGAAGAGGGTTCGGGCGCACGCTTCGAGGTGGGCGCTCCGGGGGATTGGGTGATTGCTGCGCGGTTCGAGCCCAATCTAGAACCACCGAGTGACAGCATTGATGGAGGGCGCCGATTTTGGCTCTCCGACACTCAGATTGATCTGCGCTGCGGCGGCCAGGCTTGGTTTTCCAGGGTCGTCGCCGAGGTTGTCACTGCGGATGGCTTGCAGCCTATCGGGCAGATCAGCGTCGACTTCGAACCTTCTTACGAGCGTCTCATTCTGCATCACGTGCGCATCCTGCGCGCGGGGGAGACGCGCGAAATCGAGATCAGGCCGCTAGTGAGCGTTCTGCGGCGCGAGCGGGATCTCGAGCGTGCGATGTATGACGGCCGTTACACCGCGCACCTCGTCGTTCCCGACGTTCGCGTCGGCGATATCGTAGATTACAGCTACACGCTTCACGGTGCCCATCCCAGCTTTCGCGGTCTGTTTGGGGCCGAGTTCGGGCTTCAGTGGTCGTGTTGGGTCGCGCAGACTCGTGTGCGCCTACTTGCGGATGAAGAGCGGACTTTCGACACACGAACGTGGAACGAGGCGCCCGCGCCCAAAGTGAGCCTTCTGGAGGCGGGCGGCCGCGAATGGCTCTGGAACGTCATCAACCAGCCCGGCGTCCGCTCCGAACAGAACGTGCCCGGCTGGATCCGAGACCGCATGGCGCTCCGGCTGGCCGATCACGCGACATGGGCTGACATCGTCGCGCTGTTCGCGCCGTCCTATGAGACATCCGGAGCGTTGCCAGACGATCTTGAGGCGCGGGCGGTAGAGATAGAGTCCCAGGCCGCAGATCAATCAGCGCGCGCGGTTGCCGCGCTCCGGCTGGTCCAACATGGGCTCCGCTATCATTCGGTCAGCTTGGGAGACGGGGGTTTCGCGCCGCGCTCCATCGAGCACATTTGGGCCGTCCGGGCGGGCGACTGCAAGGACTCGAGTCGGCTTTTGGCGGCCTTGCTTCGCCGCCTCGGCTTGGAGGCTGATCCTGCGCTTGTCCACACCTGGCTTGGACAGGATATCAAGGATGATCCGCCGGCGCCGAACGCCTTCAATCATTGCATTGTCCGGACTCGCGTAGCCGGCCGAACCTATTGGCTCGACGCGACCCGTTACCCACAAGGCGGCGCGCTGGAGAGCGTTTCGCAGGCCCGCTACGGTTGGGCCCTTCCGCTTGTCGAGGGAGCCGCGCTTGAGGCTATGGGGGAAGACACGCCCACACCGATTTGCGATGCGAAGGAACGCTTTGAACTCGAGCCCGCCCCTGATGGCGCGGGCCGACTGACGATTGATACACACTATCGTGGCTGGCGAGCGGACGACATTCGGCGTCGGTTGGCGTCGGAAGGCCCCGACGCTATCGCACGAAGCTACCGTGAGTACTACGAACGGTTCTTCGGCGCCGTAACCGAGCTCGCGCCGATGACGGTCGATGACGATGTGGAGGCCAACGTCATTCGGATTGGCGAGCGCTACGCGCTTGCGCGCCCCTGGGAACGGATCGACGAGAATCGGGGGCGCTTCCAGCCGCTCGACGACATCTTCGCACCGCATCTGACAACCCAGAGATCCGCGAAAAGGCGTACGCCTATTGACCTTGGGACGCCTCGGTCCCTCTCGGTAGAGACCCTGATCAAGCTTCCTCATGCCATAAGGGTCACGCCTTGGGACGATGTGTTCGAAGCGCCGGGTGTTCGCGCATCGTCACGGTTGGAGCCTGCGGACCAGACCGGGACCCTGTTCCGGCTGGCGCGAGGGTTGACGATCTCCCGAACTGAAGTTCGGCCCGAGGACGCTGAGGCTCTCTTTAACCTGCGCGAAGGCGCGATCAACGCCTCCGTCGTGATCACCGACACCAAGGACAAGCCAAAGGCGACGTCCGGCTTCCAGCTTGGCGAAGTTAATCTAGACTATCGAGTGATCTGGGTGGTCTTCTGGCTGCTGATCGTTATCGGTGGTCAAGTTTTTTCACGCATAAACTGACCAGCCACCAATCCAGATATCGGCCCTAACTGTGGCGCCTGATCCGGCGGCGCCGCAACCTCATCGTCTACGAAGCCCTAGCCTTCTGGCGGATTGTCTCCACGCGCGCGCCAAGTTCATGCTCGGGTCATCCGCCTATTGATGGCGGTTGGAGCAAGCGTGCCACGATGTGATCGGCTGTACCGCTCGGCGCCGTCGGAGTAGGCTCCCCGCCATGTCGCGTTCCGTCGCCGATCCCCGTCCCGCCCTGCAGTGGCGCGCCGATCAGGCCGTGCGGCCGATCGAGCGGATCACGCCGCGGGAGATCGCCGTCGGCCTGTCGTTCGATGGTCGCCCGCACACAGTGCTGATGGCCTCGCCGGAGGGTCTGGAAGACCTGGCGCGCGGCTTTGTCGTCACTGAAGCCGTGGCCGCCGCCCAGGATATCGCCGCGATCGACATTCGAAGCGAAGAGCAGGGTGTCCTGGTCGATGTCCGCTTCCACCCTGGCGCCGGCCCCCGCAAGGCTCGGCCGCGCAATCTGGAAGGGCGGTCCAGCTGCGGTCTGTGCGGGGTGGAGCGTTTGGCCGACGCCGTGCGCCCGCTGCCGGTGCTGGCGGCCTCGGACGTGACCCTGGCGCACGCCGTCATCCCGCACGCCCTGGCGAGGCTGGAGGATGAGCAGGCCCTGGGCCGCCTGACCCGCGCCACCCACGCCGCGGCGTTCTTCTCGCTGGACGGCGATCTGGTGTTGCTGCGCGAGGACGTCGGTCGTCACAACGCGCTGGACAAGCTGGCCGGCGGACTGCTGGGCGATGGGCATGACCCGACCGCCGGTTTCGTCGTGGTGACCAGCCGCTGCTCGTTCGAGATGGTCGAAAAGACCGTGCGGATGGGCTGTCCGATCCTGGTGGCGGTCTCGGCGCCGACCGCCTTGGCCATCGACCGGGCGCAAGCGGCCAACCTGACCCTGGTGGCGCTGGCGCGCGCGGATGGCCACGCGGTGTTCGCCGGCGAGGAGCGGCTCGTGGTCGCCGAAATGGAGACCGTCTGATGTCGGATCCCAAGATCCCCGGCGTCCGCGACTATGACGCCCCCGCCGGCGGCTGGGGCGCGCTGAAGGCCGTGGCCGGCGCGCTGGCCGACCAGGAGACGGTGATCGAGGGCGGCAAGACCCTGCTGCGCGCCAACCAGCCGGAGGGCTTCGACTGCCCCGGCTGCGCCTGGCCCGATCCCAAGCACACCTCGTCGTTCGAGTTCTGCGAGAACGGCGCCAAGGCCGTGGCCTGGGAGGCGACGACCAAGCGCGCCACGCCCGAGGTCTTCGCCCGCCACACGGTCAGTGAGCTCCTGACCTGGAGCGATCACCAGATCGAGGATCTGGGCCGCCTGACCGAGCCGATGGCCTACGACCCGGCCGACGATCGCTACAAGGCGATCAGCTGGGATGAGGCCTTCACCCGGACCGGCGCGGCGCTGAAGGCGCTGGAAGATCCCAACCAGGCCGAGTTCTACGCCTCGGGCCGCGCGTCGAACGAGGCGGCGTTCCTGTATCAGCTGCTGGGCCGACGGTTCGGAACCAACAATTTCCCCGACTGCTCGAACATGTGCCACGAGCCCACCAGCGTGGGCCTGCCGGACTCGATCGGCCTGGGCAAGGGCTCGGTGACGCTGGAGGATTTCGACCACGCCGACCTGATCCTGTGTTTCGGCCACAACCCCGGCACCAACCATCCGCGCATGATGGCCACCCTGCGCGAGGCCAGCCGGCGCGGCGCGATTATTCTGGCCTTCAATCCCCTCAAGGAGCGGTCGCTGGAGCGCTTCGCCTCGCCGCAAGACGCCGTCGAGATGGCGACTTTGGGATCCACGCCCATCGCCTCGGCCTATTATCAGGTGACGATCGGCGGCGACGCCATGCTGGTTCAGGGCATGATGAAGGCGCTGCTGGCGATGGAAGCCCAGGGCGGCGGCGTCCTCGACCACGCTTTCATCGCCGAGCACACTGCTGGCTTCGAGGCGCTCATGGCGCAGCTCGAGGCCCTGGACTGGTCGGTGATCGAGGCCGGCAGCGGCCTGTCGCGCGCCCGGATCGAGGAGGCCGCCGTCGTCTACGCCAAGTCCAAGGCCGCCATCCTCTGCTACGGCATGGGCCTGACCCAGCATCGCGACAGCTCCGGGACCGTGCAGCAGCTGGTCAATCTGCTGCTGCTGAAGGGCAATATCGGTCGGCCAGGCGCGGGGATCTGTCCGCTGCGGGGCCATTCGAACGTGCAGGGCGCACGGACCGTCGGGGTCTGGGAAAAGCCCCCGGCCGCGCTGCTGGACTCACTCCGCGACGTCTTCGGCTTCGAGCCGCCGCGGGCGCATGGCCATACGGTGGTCGAGGCGATCGCGGCGATGGAGCAGGGCAGGGCCAGGGTGTTCGTGGGCCTGGGCGGCAATTTCGCCGTCGCCGCGCCTGATCCGACCCGCACCTTCGCGGCCATGCGCCGGCTCGATATGGCGGTGCATATCGCCACCAAGCCCAATCGCACGCACCTGCTGGTCGGCAAGGCGGCGCTGCTGCTGCCTTGCCTGGGGCGGACCGAGATGGATATGCGCGGCGGCGTGCGCCAGTCTGTGACGGTCGAGGACTCGATGTCGATGGTCCACGCCTCGCGCGGTCTCAACCCGCCGGCGTCGGAGCATCTGCTGTCCGAGCCGGCGATCGTGGCGGGGCTGGCCGAGACGGTCTTCGGCCGCGACCCCCTGATCGACTGGGGCGGTCTGGCCAACGACTATGACGCCGTCCGGGCGCTGATCGCGCGCGTCTTCCCTTCGGCCTTCGCGGACTACAACGAGAGGGTCCGTGTCCCCGGCGGCTTCCGGCTGCCGGTCGGCCCCTCGGACCGGGTCTGGCGCACCGCCAGCGGCAAGGCCAACTTCCTGGTCTTTGACCCGAAGGGCGGCGATCCGCGTCGGGGCGATCCTGACGTCCTGCTGCTGACGACCCTGCGCAGTCACGACCAGTACAACACCACGGTCTATGGCCAGGATGATCGTTACCGGGGCGTGTTCGGACGACGCGACGTGGTGTTCGCCAATCCCGACGACATGGCGCGGCTGGGCCTGGAGGCCGGGGCCAAGGTTGACCTCCTCGCGGCGTTTGATGACGGCGGCGCCCGGATTGCGCGCGGCTTTACGCTTGTGGCGCGCGACATCCCGCCGGGCTGCCTGGCCGCCTATTATCCCGAGACCAATGTGGTCATCGCGCTGGACGACCACGATCTGCGTTCAGGGACGCCAGCCTACAAGTCCGCTCCGGTGCGGCTGCGCAAGCACGAGGCGGGTCTCAACTAAAGCGGTTGTTAGGATGCTTAAGGCCTAATGCGCGCTCTGGGGGGAGGGACCCGTTGCAGGCCGACCGTATCAAGGTTGAGGTTGTCGATGTCGCTGGACTGGGTCCGGCGGAGCGCTCGGCTTGGCGCGACCTGCGCGCGGCTGATCCGACCCTGGCCAGCCCGTATTTCGATCTCCGGTTCATCGATGTCGCGGCCGAGGTCGCGCCGGGCGCCAAGATCGCGGTTGTCCGCGAAGACGGCGAGATCCGGGGCTTCCTGCCTTTCCAGAAGCGCGGCGCTCTGCTGCAGCCGTTGGCGGCGCCGATGAGCGATTTCCACGGGCTGATCGGTGCGCGGGGCCTGTCGGTGTCTCGGCTGCTGCCGGACCTGCCCGGGGCGCGTCGCGTGCGGTTCGGCGCTCTGGTCGGCGCGAGCGATGAAGACCTGCCGGGCCTTGCGTCCCGCCGGGCGATGGCGGCGGTTCTTTCTGACGGCTTTGACGCCTATTTGGCCGGCCGCGACAGCCGCTTCCTGAAGGACAAGCGCCGGCGTCGACGTACGCTTGAGCGAGACCATGGGCCGCTGAGCTTCTCGCTCCAGCCCGCCACGCGTGACGACATCGCGATGATCGTCGACCGCAAGAGGGCGCAGATCGCGCGCACCCATCAGTACGACGTGTTCGCCTGCGGCTGGACCGTCACGCTGCTCGAACGGCTGGTGGACGCCAGCGCCGAGGATTTTGGTCTGCGGACGGCGACGCTACGGGCCGGGGGCAGGGTGGTGGCGGCCGAGTTGGGCCTGCTTTCCGGGGGCCGCTATCACCTGTGGCTGCCGATCTACGATCCGGAGTTCGCCCGCTACTCGCCCGGGGCGCTGATGACGCTGGATACGCTGGAGGCCTTGGCCGGGCTTGGCGTGAAGCGCGTCGATTTCGGGGTCGACGCTGACAGTTACAAACGTGACTTCGCAGACCCCGTCGAGACGGTGTTCGAAGGCCTCGTCGAACGACGACGCGGCGCCCGGGGGCGGCCCATGCGCGTGATGGGCGCGGCCCGCCTGGCTAGGCGGTTCGATCGCATCGTGGCGTGCGAGCCTGGCCTGGTGGGGCAGCTTCGAGGCGGTGGGGGCTTTATCGCGACGCTCGCCCGCCGCTATCCCCGGCTGGGCGCGGCGCTGGGCCTCGGGTTCGGCCTGGTGGGCCTGGCGATGCTGGTGGACTAGCCTGACCCCAACATGACTTCGCGGTCATGACCTCGAATTAAGTCGAAACCTTGTCGGCCCCTGGCTAGCCTCTCCTCATCGAATTTCAACACGCGTCCTTGGGGAGACACTGATGCGGGCTCTGACCACCCTGGCTGTTCTGGCCATCGCCTCGACCGCCGCTGGCGCGGCCGCCGCCGCGCCCTCCGTGAAGATCAAGGACGCTGTCGCCCGCGTTGTGATCATCCCGGAGAACCGTACGGACGTGAAGGTCGAGTTCCTGACCACCAACGCCGCTTTGCCGCTCACGGTCCGCCAGGACGGCGACCAGGTGATCGTTGACGGCGACCTGAAGATGAACCGGATCAAAGGCTGCAATAGCCGCAATGGCAAGATCTGGGTGAAGGTGCGCGGCGTGGGGGACGTTTCCTACGACAACATTCCCGAGGTCGCGGTCCGCATGCCTATGAACGTGAAGGTCCAGGCCGGCGGGGCGGTGTTCGGCGACATCGGCCGCTCCGACAGCGTCGAACTGGGCAATGCCGGGTGCGGCGATTGGACGATCGCCAACACCAAGGGCAAGCTGGAAATCGCTCAGGCGGGCTCGGGCGGAGCCAAGGCCGGCACGTCTTCGCAGGCCGAGGTCAGCATTGCCGGTTCTGGCGATGTCTCCACCCAGGCGGTCGCCGGCGACCTTGAGACCAATATCGCCGGTTCGGGCGACATCTGGGTGGCCAGCGTCAGCGGCAAACTCGAAGCCAATATCGCGGGCTCCGGCAACATCACGGTCGCGGGCGGTCGTAGCCGTTCGGTCGACATCAGCGTCATGGGCTCGGGGGATGTCAGCTTCAATGGCGAAGCCGATGACGTCGATGTCGCCGTCATGGGATCGGGCGACGTCAAGATCGCCCGGGCGACCGGCCCCGTGAGGAAGCACGTCGGCGGTTCGGGTGATGTGATCATCGGCCAGTAGCGCCAGGCCGGACCTTAAAGGCGGCGCTATATATAAAGCATGCTGCAGCGGACGCCCCGGCGATGACCTCGTCGGGGCGTTCTTGCGTTCCGTGGCTTGCCTGCGGAAGGGAAGGCGCCTATCCAGAACCCGCCCGACGACTCGCGAACTTCAATTTGCGACGAACCGGACAGAGCGCTTGACGAAACCGATTCCGGAACGTACAAGCGCGCCTCTGTTGGACCGGCTGTGAGCTCTAGGGCTCAAACGCGGTTCGCGAGACGCCCGGACATAGCGCCGCCAACCTCTTTCGAGAGGGGTGCAATATCTGGTCATCACCCCCGACAGGCGACTGTTGGGGACATTTGTTTTGCGGACGCTGCGTACGGAGCCCACCTGGGTTCCGAGTTGGTCTTTGAAATGGTTCGAGACGCGGGCGCAGCCCACTAGGAAACCGAGCGATATGGATCGTCAGAACATCCGCATCCGGCTCAAGGCCTTCGATCACCGCGTGTTGGATCATTCCACGCGCGAGATCGTCAATACGGCCAAGCGTACGGGTGCGACGGTGCGGGGCCCCATCCCCCTGCCCACGCTTATCGAGAAATTCACTGTCAACCGTTCGCCGCACGTCGACAAGAAGTCGCGCGAGCAGTTCGAGATCCGTACGCACAAGCGCGTTCTCGACATCGTTGACCCGACTCCGCAGACCGTGGACGCGCTGATGAAGCTCGACCTGTCGGCCGGCGTTGACGTCGAAATCAAGCTGTAAGGAGGGCCGATCCATGACTCTCCCCACCCAACGCACCGGCGTCATCGCCAAGAAGCTCGGCATGACCCGCTTCTTCGACGAAGCTGGTCAGCACGTGCCGGTCACCGTCCTGTCGCTCGACGGTTGCCAGGTCACGGGCGTTCGCACCGTTGAGAAGGACGGCTACACCGCCCTCCAGCTCGGCGCCGGCGCCAAGAAGGCCAAGAACACCTCCAACGCCATGCGTGGCCACTTCGCGAAGGCGGCCGTTGAGCCGAAGCGCGTCGTCGCCGAATTCCGCGTCGAGGAAAACGCCCTGATCGAAGTTGGCGCCGAACTGACGGCCGACCACTTCGTCGCCGGCCAGAAGGTCGACATCCAAGGCGTGACCGTCGGTAAGGGTTTCGCCGGCGCCATGAAGCGCTGGAACTTCGGTGGTCTTCGCGCCACCCACGGTGTTTCGGTCTCGCACCGCTCGCACGGTTCGACCGGTAACCGCCAGGACCCGGGTCGTACGTTCCCGGGCAAGAAGATGGCCGGTCACCTGGGTCAAGAAACCGTCACCACGCTGAACGTCACCGTTTGGAAGGTGGACGTTGAGCGCGGCCTTATCCTGGTCAAGGGCGCTGTCCCCGGCCACGAAGGCAGCTACGTGAAGGTTCGTGACGCCGTGAAGAAGGCTCTGCCGGCTGACGCTCCGCGTCCGGGCGCCTTCCGCAAGGCTGGCGAAGCTGCTCCGGCCGCTGCTGAGACCCCCGCTGAAGAGGCCCCCGCGGCTGCGACCGAAGAGGGCGAAGGCTAATGAAACTCGACGTCATCAAACTGGACGGCGGCAAGGCCGGTTCCGTTGATCTCGACGACGCCATCTTCGGCATCGACGAGATCCGCGGCGACATCCTGCAGCGCGTCGTGACCTGGCAGCTGGCCAAGCGCCGCTCGGGTAACCACAAGATTCAAGTTCGTAACGAGGTCTCTCGTACGAGCAAGAAGATGTACAAGCAGAAGGGCACCGGCGGCGCCCGTCACGGTTCGCGCCGTGCGGCTCAGTTCGTCGGCGGCGCCAAGGCTCACGGCCCTGTCGTCCGCAGCCACGCTTTCGACCTGCCGAAGAAGATCCGGGCCCTGGCTCTGCGCCATGCCCTGTCCTCGAAGGCCAAGGCCGGTTCGCTGGTCGTGGTGGACAGCGTTGCTCTGACCGAAGCGAAGACGGCCGCCCTGCGCGCCACCTTCGACAAGATCGGTCTGAAGAACGCCCTGGTCATCGCCGGTCCGGAAGTGGACGCGAACTTCAAGCTCGCCGCCCGCAACATCCCGAACGTGGATGTCCTGCCGAACGCCGGCCTGAACGTCTACGACGTGCTGCGTCGCCAGACCCTCGTCCTGACCAAGGACGCGGTCGAAGCGATCTCGGCCCGTTTCGCTGAGAAGGAAGCCGCCTAATGGCCGCCACCGCTCGCCACTACGACACGATCCTGTCGCCGGTGATCACCGAAAAGACGACCCTGCTCAGCGAGCAGAACAAGGTTGTCTTCAAGGTGGCCAACGACGCGACCAAGGACGAAATCGCCGCCGCCGTCGAAGAGCTGTTCAAGGTCAAGGTGACCAAGGTCAACACCATCGTGACCAAGGGCAAGACCAAGCGCTTCCGCGGTATCGTGGGTCGTCGCAACGACGTCAAAAAAGCGATCGTGACCCTGGCCGAAGGCCAGTCGATCGACATCACGACGGGGCTCTAAGACATGGCCTTGAAGCAATTTAACCCGACCAGCCCCGGCCAGCGCGGCCTGGTGCTGATCGACCGCAGCGAACTTCACAAGGGTCGCCCCGAGAAGAAGCTCGTTGAAGGCCTGACCAAGTCGGGCGGTCGCGGCGGCAATGGCCGTATCGCGGTCCGTTTCCGCGGCGGCGGCGCCAAGCGCCTGTACCGTCTGGTCGACTTCAAGCGCCGCAAGCAAGGCGTGGCTACGGTCGTTCGTCTCGAGTACGACCCCAACCGCACCGCCTTCATCGCCCTGATCAAGTATCAGGCCGACGGTGAGCTGGCCTACATCCTGGCCCCGCAACGCCTGAAGGCCGGCGACGAAGTCGTCACGGCTGAAAAGGTCGACGTGAAGCCGGGCAACGCCTCGCCGCTGCGCACGCTGCCGATCGGTACGATCATCCACAACATCGAGCTGAAGCCCGCCAAGGGTGGTCAGATCGCCCGTTCGGCTGGCGCCTACGCCCAGCTGGTCGGTCGTGACGCCGGCTATGCCCAGATCCGCCTGAACTCGGGCGAGCTGCGCATGGTGCTCGATACGTGCATGGCCACCGTCGGCGCCGTTTCGAACCCCGACCACATGAACCAGAACCTCGGCAAGGCCGGTCGTTCTCGTCACATGGGCCGTCGCCCGCACGTCCGCGGTGTCGCCATGAACCCGGTCGACCACCCCCACGGTGGTGGTGAAGGCCGGACCTCGGGCGGTCGCCACCCGGTGACCCCGGCTGGTAAGCCGACCAAGGGCGCCAAGACCCGCGTCAACAAGGCCACGGATAAGTTCATCATCCGCTCGCGCCACAAAGCGAAGAAGGGCCGCTAAGCCATGACCCGCTCCGTCTGGAAAGGCCCGTTTGTCGACGGGTACCTCCTGAAGAAGGCCGATGCCGCTCTGTCGTCGGGCCGCAAGGACGTCATCAAGACCTGGTCGCGTCGCTCGACGATCATGCCGCAATTTGTCGGCCTGACCTTCGGCGTGCACAACGGCCACAAGCACGTTCCCGTGCTCGTGTCGGAAGACATGGTCGGCATGAAGTTCGGCGAATTCGCGCCGACCCGGAACTTCCCGGGTCACGCCGCCGACAAGAAGGCCAAGAGGAAGTAATCATGGCCAAGCAGAAGCAAGAACGCCGCCTGCCGGCCGCCGAAGCGATGTGCAAGGTGCGCACCCTGCGCACCAGCCCGCGCAAGCTGAACCTGGTCGCTCAGTCCATCCGTGGCCTGAACGTCCAGCGCGCTCTCAACGAGCTCGAGTTCAGCCACAAGCGCATCGCTCAGGACGTCCGCAAGGCGCTGTACTCGGCGATCTCGAACGCCGAGAACAACCACAACCTCGACATCGACTCCCTGGTCGTGGCCGAGGCCTATGTGGGCAAGAACCTGATCATGAAGCGTTTCTCGCCCCGCGCTCGCGGTCGCGCGACGCGCGTTGAGAAGCCGTTCTCCGAGATCACGATCGTGGTCCGCGAACTGGGTGAGGCCGCCTAATGGGTCAGAAAGTCAATCCGGTCGGGCTGCGGCTCGGCATCAACCGCACCTGGGACAGCCGTTGGTTCGCCGACGGCAACCAGTACGGCAAGCTGCTGCACCAAGACCTCGCGGTCCGCGCCGCTCTGAAGAAGCGCCTGTACCAAGCTGGTGTCTCGCGCATCATCATCGAGCGTCCGCACAAGAAGTGCCGCGTGACGATCTATGCCGCCCGTCCGGGCGTCATCATCGGCAAGAAGGGCGCTGACATCGACAAGCTCCGCAAGGACCTGTCGGTGATGACCGAGGGCGAAGTCCACCTGAACATCGTCGAGATCCGCAAGCCGGAAACCGACGCTCAGCTGGTCGCCGAGTCCATCGCTCAGCAGCTGGAGCGCCGTATCGCGTTCCGTCGCGCCATGAAGCGCTCGATCCAGTCGGCCGTGCGCCTCGGCGCCAAGGGCATCCGGATCAACGTTTCGGGTCGTCTGGGCGGCGCTGAAATCGCTCGCATGGAGTGGTACCGCGAAGGCCGCGTGCCGCTGCACACCCTGCGCGCCGACATCGACTTCGGTTTCGCCGAAGCCAAGACCACCTACGGCATCATCGGCGTGAAGACCTGGATCTTCAAGGGCGAGGTGCTCGAGCATGATCCGATGGCGCTCGACAAGCGTCTGGCTACCGAGTCCGGCCCCGCCGGCGAAGGTGGCGGACGTGAGCGTGGTGATCGTCCCGACCGGGGCGACCGTCGTGACCGTCGCGATCGCGCCTAAGGATTAGATCGCCATGCTGTCTCCGAAGAAGACCAAATTCCGCAAGCAGTTCAAGGGCCGCATCCACGGCACTTCGAAGGGCGGCACCCTGCTGAACTTCGGTTCGTACGGCCTGAAGGCCGTCGAGCCGGAGCGCATCACGGCCCGTCAGATCGAAGCCGCCCGTCGCGCCATCACCCGCCAGATGAAGCGTCAAGGCCGCGTCTGGATCCGTATCTTCCCGGACGTGCCGGTCACCGGCAAGCCGGCGGAAGTCCGGATGGGTAAGGGTAAGGGCGCCGTGGATTACTGGGCCGCTCGCGTGGCTCCGGGCCGCATCATGTTCGAAATCGACGGCGTGCCGGACGATATCGCGCGTGAAGCGCTCCGCCTTGGCGCCGCCAAGCTGCCGATCCGCACCCGTGTTGTCACCCGCATCGATGCGGGCGTGGCTCAGGAGGCCTGAGGCTCATGAAGATCGCTGAAATCCGGGGCATGACCCCCGACCAGCTGGCCGACACCCTGATCAGCCTGAAGAAGGAGCAGTTCAACCTGCGCTTCCAGGCCGCCACGGGCCAGGTCGAAAAGACCCACCGCGTCAACGAGATCCGCAAGGATATCGCGCGGATCAAGACCGTGCTGCGCGCCAAGGCCGCGGCCTAAGGAGAACGATATGCCCAAGCGTATCCTCGAAGGGGTCGTCGTCTCCGATAAGGGCGACAAGACCGTGGTGGTGAAGGTCGAACGGACCATCGTCCACCCCGTTCTGAAGAAGATCGTGCGTCAGTCCAAAAAGTACCACGCGCACGACGAAGCCAACGCGTACAAGGCCGGTGAAGCTATCCGCATCATCGAGTGCGCTCCGAAGTCCAAGCTGAAGACCTGGGAAGTGCTTCCCAAGGCTTCGGCTTAATCTGGAAGGTTTAGACCATGATCCAGATGCAAACTAACCTGGAAGTTGCCGATAACTCTGGCGCTCGCCGGGTCATGTGCATCAAGGTGTTGGGCGGCGCAGGCCGTCGCTACGCCAGCGTGGGCGACGTCATCGTCGTCTCCGTCAAGGAAGCCATTCCGCGCGGTCGCGTGAAGAAGGGTGACGTGCTTCGCGCCGTCGTCGTTCGGGTGAATCAAAATCTGAAGCGCAAGGATGGCTCGGTCATCCGCTTCGATAAGAACGCCGCGGTGATCGTGAACAAGCAGAGCGAGCCGGTCGGCACGCGGATCTTCGGCCCGGTTCCCCGTGAACTGCGCGCCAAGAACCACATGAAGATCATCTCCCTCGCTCCGGAGGTGCTGTAATGGCCGCTAAGATCAAGAAGGGCGACCGCGTCGTCGTTCTGGCCGGCAAGGACAAGGGCAAGCAAGGCTCGGTCCTGCAAGTCCTGCCGAAGGACAACCGGGTCGTCGTGGAAGGCGTGAACATGGTTTCGCGTCACACCAAGCCGACCCAAGCCGATCCGCAAGGCGGCATCAAGAACAAGGAAGCCGCGCTGCACGTCTCGAACGTCGCCGTCGTGGACTCCAACGGCAAGCCCACCCGCGTTGGCTTCAAGATCGAAGGCGACAAGAAGGTGCGCGTCGCCAAGACGACCGGCGAGGTGATCAATGGCTGATCAAGCTTACGAGCCCCGGCTGAAGACCGTTTATCGCGAGCGCATCCGCGCCGCGATGAAGGAGCAGTTCGGCTACACCAACGAGATGCAGATCCCCAAGCTGGACAAGATCGTCCTGAACATGGGTATCGGCGAAGCTGTGGCTGACTCCAAGAAGGCTCAGACCGCCCTGAAGGACCTGCAGGCGATCGCCGGCCAAAAGCCCGTCGCCACCAAGGCCCGCAAGTCGATCGCCGGCTTCAAGCTGCGCGAAGGCATGGTGGTCGGCGCCAAGGTCACCCTGCGCAAGGACCGTATGTACGAATTCCTCGACCGCCTGGTCACGATCGCGCTGCCGCGCGTGAAGGACTTCCGTGGTCTGAACGGCAAGAGCTTCGACGGCCGTGGCAACTACGCCATGGGCCTGAAGGAGCACCTGGTGTTCCCGGAAATCAACTATGACCAGATCGAACAGATCTGGGGCATGGACATCATCGTCTGCACCACTGCGAAGTCCGACCAGGAAGCCAAGGCTCTCCTGAAGGAATTCCAGTTCCCGTTCGTGAACTAAGAGCGGGAAGGGAAAGAAACCATGGCCAAGAAAAGCGCCGTCAACCGCAACGAAGCCGTCAAGGCCCTCGTCAAGAAGTTCGCCGAGAAGCGCGCCGCGCTGAAGGCGATCGCCAACGACGAGACCCTGCCGCTCGAGGAACGCTTCGAGGCTCGCCTCAAGCTCGCCAAGCTGCCGCGTAACAGCGCCGCGATCCGCATCCGCAATCGCTGCGAAGTCACCGGCCGTCCGCGCGCCTATTACCGTAAGCTCAAGATGAGCCGTGTGGCCCTCCGCGAACTGGGTTCGCAAGGCCAGATCCCCGGCCTCGTCAAGTCGAGCTGGTGAGGACGATCAGATGTCGATGAACGATCCCCTGAGCGATATGATCGCTCGCATCAAGAACGCCGCCCAACGCAAGCGGTCCAAGGTCTCGACGCCGGCTTCCAAGCTGCGCGCCCGCGTCCTGGACGTGCTGGCCGACGAAGGCTACATCCGCGGCTACTCGCTGGTCGAGAAGCCCGGCGCGTTCCCCGAATTCGAGATCGAGCTCAAGTACTTCGACGGTGAGCCCGTGATCGCTGAGATCAGCCGCGTGTCCAAGCCTGGCCGTCGCGTCTACTCCTCGATCAAGGACCTGAAGCCGATCAAGAACGGCCTGGGCATCTCGATCCTGTCGACGCCGAAGGGCGTCATGTCGGACACCGCTGCACGCGACGCTAATGTCGGCGGCGAAGTCCTCTGCCGCGTCTACTAGGCGCGGGAGGGAAAGAGCATGTCACGTATCGGTAAGAAAGCCGTCGCAATCCCCTCGGGCGTGCAAGTCACGCTCGCGGGTCAGACGGTCACGGTAAAGGGCCCGAAGGGTCAACTGTCGTGGACGATCGCCGACGAAGTCGAAGTCAAGCAAGAGGGCGCTGAGCTCCTGCTGGCTCCGCGCGTCGACACGAAGCGCGCCAAGGGCATGTGGGGTCTGTCCCGCACGCTGGTGGCCAACATGGTGCACGGTGTCACCGTCGGCTTCGAGGAAAGCCTCGAACTGGTCGGCGTCGGTTACCGCGCGGCCATGAAGGGCACCGCCCTGAGCCTCCAACTCGGTTTCAGCCACGATGTGGACGTTGCGGCTCCGGCCGGCGTCACCTTCGCGGTGCCGAAGCAAACCGAAATCAAGATCGCCGGCATCGACAAGCAGGCGGTTGGTGAGATTGCCGCGAAGATCCGCCGCATTCGTCCGCCGGAACCCTACAAGGGCAAGGGCGTGCGTTATGCTGGCGAGAAGGTTCGCCGCAAGGAAGGCAAGAAGAAGTAAGCCATGGCGCTCTCTCCTCGTGAATCGGCGGCCAAGCGCGCTCAGCGCGTTCGCACCCGCCTCAAGAGCCTCGCCAACGGTCGTCCGCGTCTGTCGGTCTTCCGTTCGTCGAAGAACATCTACGCCCAGGTCATCGATGATGAACGCGGCGTGACCCTGGCGTCGGCCTCCACTCTGGAAGCCGAAGGCAAGGGCGCGGACAAGGATGCCGCCGCCGCTGTGGGCAAGCTCGTCGCCGAGCGCGCCATTGAAAAGGGCGTCAAGGACGTCGTTTTCGACCGTGGCAGCTACATCTTCCACGGCCGGGTGAAAGCCCTGGCCGACGCCGCGCGCGAAGCCGGCCTGAACTTCTAAGGGAACGAAAATGGCTCGTGGTGAACAACAGCGCGGTGAGGGCGGTCAACGCCGTGACCGTCGCGACCGCAACGCCCCCGAAGAGCGGGTCGACAGCGACATCGTCGAAAAGCTCGTCCACATCAACCGCGTCGCCGCCACCGTGAAGGGTGGTCGTCGCTTCAGCTTCGCTGCTCTGATGGTCGTTGGCGACCAAAAGGGCCGCGTCGGCTTCGGTCATGGCAAGGCGCGTGAAGTGCCGGAAGCCATCCGCAAGGCGACCGAAGAAGCCAAGAAGACGATGATCCGCGTTCCGCTGCGCGAATCCCGCACCCTGCACCACGACGGCGCTGGCCGTTGGGGCGCTGGCAAGGTGATGATGCGCGCGGCGCCTCCCGGCACCGGCGTCATCGCCGGCGGTCCGATGCGCGCGGTTCTCGAAACCCTGGGCGTCCAGGACGTCGTGGCCAAGTCGACGGGTTCCTCGAACCCGTACAACATGGTTCGCGCCACGTTCGAGGCCCTGAAGGTGCAATCGTCGCCCCGCCAGATCGCCGCCAAGCGCGGCAAGAAGGTTGGCGACATCCTCGGCCGCCGCGCCGACGGCGCTTCGGCGCCGGAAGCCATCGAGGGCTAAGTCATGGCTGAAGCTAAGACCGTTACGGTTCGCCAAACCGGCAGCCCGATCCGTCGTGAAAAGGACCAGCGCGCGACGCTCGTGGGTCTGGGTCTGAACCGCGTGGGTCGTGTCTCGACCCTGCAGGACAACCCCTCGACCCGCGGCATGATCCGCAAGGTCCAGCACCTGCTGGAAATCGTCGAGTAGTCCTTCTACACGATGCGAATACGCCACCCCGGAGCGATCCGGGGTGGTTTTCGTTTGAATTCGCGCATTCGCCCCATTGAGTTTTCTCGCGTTTTGGGGTTTTAACCGCGCTCTGTTTTTCAAAGCCGAGTCCAGCCGCCTGGCTGGGCGCAGATCTCCAAGGAGAGGCACATATGACCAAGCTGAACGAACTGGCTCCCCGCGAAGGCTCGACCAAGGGCCGCATGCGCGTTGGCCGCGGCCCGGGTTCGGGCAAGGGCAAGACCGCCGGTCGCGGTGTGAAGGGCCAGAAGGCGCGCTCGGGCGTCGCCATCAACGGCTTCGAAGGCGGTCAAATGCCGCTGCACATGCGTATGCCGAAGCGCGGCTTCAACAACCCCTTCCGCCTGGAGTTCGCTGAAGTGAACCTGTGGCGCCTGGAACAAGCCGTCGAAGCCGGCAAGATCAAGAAGGGCGCCGAGCTGGACGCCGCCGCTCTGATCGCCGCCGGTGTCATCCGTCGTGAACTCGACGGCGTGAAGCTGCTGGCCAAGGGCGAAATCAAGACCGCCCTGAAGCTGACCGTCTACTCGGCGACCGAAGCCGCCATCAAGGCCGTCGAGGCCGCCGGTGGTTCGGTCACCGTGACCAAGAAGGCCAAGGCGCAAGCCGAAGCCTAAAGGCATATGTCATCCCGTTGAGCGCCTGGCGCTGTCGGGACCGCGTTTTCGACCGGGATGACAGAATTTCGAGGCTCGCCGTGACATCGCGGCGGGCCTCACCTATTTGTGGCGCTCTCCTGGGATCAGCGTGATCCGGGAAACCTTATTTCAGAGCGTGATCGACGCCGAAGCGATATTGGCTTTCGACGATCGTGCTCCTGAGTCGTGGGGATCTGAATGGCCTCGGCCGCCGAACAACTCGCAGCCAATATGAATTTCGCGTCGTTCCAGAAGGCGACCGAACTTCACAAGCGTATCTGGTTCACGATCATCGCCCTGATCGTCTACCGCCTTGGCACCTACGTTCCGATCCCGGGCGTTGATCCGGCCGCCTTCGCGTCGCTGTTCAGCCAGAACAGCAAGGGCCTCCTGGGCATGTTCGACATGTTCTCGGGCGGGGCCGTCGAGCGGATGGCGATCTTCTCGCTGAACGTCATGCCCTACATCAGCGCCTCGATCATCGTGCAGCTGATGGGCACGGTGTATCCGCCGTGGGAGAAGCTGAAGAAGGAAGGCGGTGAGGCCGGTCGCAAGACCCTGAACCAGTACACGCGCTACCTGGCTGTCATTCTGGCCGTGGTGCAATCGGCTTCGATCGCGATCGGTATCGCGGCTCAGCCCGGCGTGGTGGCTGATGGCGTCGGCCACACCTTCTTCATCGTTTCGACGATCGTGGCGCTGACGGGCGGTACGATGTTCCTGATGTGGCTGGGCGAGCAGATCACCAGCCGCGGCGTCGGCAACGGCGTGTCGCTGATCATCTTCGCGGGCATCGTCGCGACCCTGCCGATTTCGCTGATGCAGATGCTGACCCAGGCGCAGTCGAACAACAACTACATGCCGTTGTTCCTGGTGGTGTTCGGGGGCATCGCCGCCATCCTGGCGATCGTCTTCATCGAGCGCTCGCAGCGTCGTCTGCTGGTCCACTATCCCAAGCGCCAGCAGGGCAATCGCATGATCGGCGGCGAAAGCTCGTTCATGCCGCTGAAGATCAACACCGCGGGCGTCATCCCGCCGATCTTCGCCTCGTCGCTGCTGCTGCTGCCGACGACCGCCCTGCAGTTCGTTCAGACCACGAACCTGCCCAACTGGGCCTCGTGGTTGCCGGCTATGGTCGGCGCGCTGCAGCACGGGCAGCCGGCGTTCCTGGTGCTCTATGCGCTGCTGATCATCTTCTTCTCGTTCTTCTACACCTCGGTGGTGTTCAATCCTGACGAGACGGCCGAGAACCTGCGCAAGTACGGCGGCTTCCTGCCGGGCATCCGTCCGGGCAAGCGCACCGCGGAGTATCTGGACTATGTCCTGACCCGCCTCACGGTGATCGGCGCGGCCTACATCACGGCGGTCTGTATCGCGCCGGAGTTTGTGATGATGGCGATGAACTCCACCCAGTTCGCGCTGGGCGGCACCTCGATCCTGATCGTCGTGACGGTGACCATGGACACCGTGGCGCAGATCCAGTCGCACCTGCTGGCCCACCAGTACGAGGGCCTGATCAAGAAGTCGAAGCTGCGCGGCGGACGCGGCCGCTAAGGCCGGCTTCACTTTTATTACAAGCGTCGGAAGCCGGTTTGTCACAAAACCGGCTTCCGTTTTTATTGCCGGGGCTCTAGGTCTGCTCCGGGAGACAGCCGGGCGCAGACTCGGCGACGCGCGAAGGGGCTTTTATGAATCTGATCCTGTTCGGCCCGCCGGCGGCGGGGAAGGGGACCCAGGCCAAGCGACTGGTCACGGAGCGGGGCATGGTCCAGCTCTCGACCGGCGACATGCTGCGCGCGGCCATCGCCTCAGGCTCGGAGCTCGGCCAGCGCGTCAAGGGCGTGCTGGACCGTGGCGAGCTGGTGACCGACGAGATCGTCATCGCCCTGATCGAAGACCGCCTGCCCGAAGCCGAAGCCGCCGGCGGCGCGATCTTCGACGGTTTCCCGCGGACGGTCGCCCAGGCCGAGGCTCTGGATAAAATGCTCGCCGCGCGCGGTCAGAAGATCGACGTCGTTCTCCGACTCAAGGTAGACGAGCCCGCCCTGATCGAGCGGATCAAGAAGCGGTTCGAAGAGCAGGGACGGCCCGACGACAATCCGGAAGTCTTCGTGACTCGCCTGGCCGCGTACAACGCTCAGACCGCGCCGCTGCTGCCCTACTATGAAGGGCAGGGCAAGTTGACGGAACTGGATGGCATGGGGACCGTCGAAGCGGTCGCCGCGTCGATCGACAGCGCACTGGAGCCCGTCGCTGCAGGATGATTATCCCGCAGCGATAGACGGACTCCATCTTCAAGGAGAGCGTGACTTTGGTCGCGCGAGCCTCGTCGATTAAGAAAGCCCGAATTCGGGGGATGTCTCCCGGATTCAGTTGTTGACGGAAGCGAAACGATCCCTATAACGGGGCGCTTCCGCGAAAGGGCGCGATCCGTGCGCGCCGGTTTGGGTCTCTGATCCGGCCGGGCGCGCCGTTCGCGTCTTTAGTGCGTGACTAGGAGAACATTAGACGTGGCCCGTATCGCAGGCGTCAACATCCCGACGAACAAGCGCGTTCTGATCGCGCTTCAGTACATTCACGGCATCGGCCAAAAGTCGGCTCGTGAGATCATCACCAAGGTGGGCATCGAGGAAGCCCGTCGCGTCAATCAGTTGACCGACGCGGAAGTCCTGCAGATCCGCGAGACGATCGACCGTGACTACACCGTCGAGGGCGACCTGCGTCGCGAGAACTCGATGAACATCAAGCGTCTGATGGACCTGGCCTGCTATCGCGGCCTGCGTCACCGTAAGGGCCTGCCGGTCCGCGGTCAGCGCACCCACACGAACGCCCGCACCCGCAAGGGTCCGGCCAAGCCGATCGCCGGCAAGAAGAAGTAAGGTAGCCTGACCGATGGCCAAGGAACCGGCTCGCGTTAAACGTCGCGAACGCAAGAACATCACCTCGGGCGTGGCGCACGTGAACGCCTCGTTCAACAACACCATGATCACCATCACCGACGCCCAGGGCAACACGATCTCGTGGTCCTCGGCCGGCATGATGGGCTTCAAGGGCTCGCGCAAGTCGACCCCGTACGCCGCGCAGATGGCCGCCGAAGACGCGGGCAAGAAGGCTGCCGAGCACGGCGTGAAGACGCTGGAAGTCAACGTTTCGGGTCCGGGTTCCGGCCGTGAATCGGCCCTGCGCGCTCTGCAAGCCGCGGGCATGACCATCACGACCATCCGCGACGTCACGCCGATCCCGCACAACGGCTGCCGTCCGCCCAAGCGTCGTCGCGTCTAGTACTTTTTAGACCACAATCTTCCTTCGCCGGCTGCGTAAACCGCGGCCGGCGAGCCGCGTTCAAGGGACCCGACCACGTGATCGAAAGAAACTGGAACGAGCTGATCCGTCCTGAGAAGCCGCAAATCGAAACCGGCGCCGATGCGACTCGCAAGGCCCGTATCGTCGCCGAACCGCTCGAGCGCGGCTTCGGCGTGACGCTCGGCAACGCTCTGCGTCGCGTTCTCCTCTCGTCGCTGCAAGGCGCCGCCGTCACCGCCATCCAAATCGATGGCGTGGTGCACGAATTCTCCTCGCTCGAAGGCGTCCGTGAAGACGTCGTCGACATCGTTCTGAACATCAAGCAACTGGCCGTGCGCATGCACGCCGAAGGTCCGAAGCGCATGACCCTGCGCGCCACGGGCCCCGGCCCGGTGACCGCTGGTCAGATCGAAACCCCGGCCGACATCGAAATCCTGAACCCCGACCACGTGCTCTGCACGCTGGACGACGGCGCTTCGGTGCGCATGGAGTTCACGGTCAATAACGGCAAGGGCTACGTCCCGGCCGACCGCAACCGTCCGGAAGACGCGCCGATCGGCCTCATCGCCGTCGACGCTCTCTACTCGCCGGTCAAGCGCGTCGCCTACCGCGTCGAGCCGACCCGTCAGGGTCAGTCGCTGGACTACGACAAGCTGATCCTGGAAGTGGAAACCAACGGCGCCGTCACTCCGGTGGACGCCGTGGCCTACGCCGCCCGGATCCTGCAGGACCAACTGCAGATCTTCATCACCTTCGAGGAACCGAAGGCCAAGTCGGCCGACGAGTCCAAGCCGGAACTGCCGTTCAACCCGGCCCTGCTGAAGAAGGTCGACGAGCTGGAACTGTCGGTCCGTTCGGCCAACTGCCTGAAGAACGACAACATCGTCTATATCGGCGACCTGATCCAGAAGACCGAAGCCGAGATGCTCCGCACCCCGAACTTCGGCCGCAAGTCGCTGAACGAGATCAAGGAAGTGCTCGCCGGCATGGGTCTGCACCTCGGCATGGACGTGCCGAACTGGCCGCCGGAGAACATCGAAGACCTGGCCAAGAAGTTCGAAGACCAAATCTAAGACTTCAAAGCCTAACGCGCTTAATCCGGGCCGCCTTTTTCGGAGGGCGGCCTGGGCCTTTTGAAGCCGCAAACGCGGTCGAGGGCCCCGGCGCTTCGCTCTGACCCGGTCGGGACGGACCAGGATTGGTGACAATCAGGCGCTCACTGGTTTTGCGCCGTTCGGGCTGATCGCCCAGGAGATACAAAATGCGTCACGGTAAGGCTCACCGTAAACTCGGCCGCACCTCGGCTCACCGCACCGCCATGTTCGCCAACATGTCGGCCTCGCTGATCAAGCACGAGCAGATCGTCACCACCCTGCCCAAGGCCAAGGAACTGCGTCCGATCGTCGAAAAGCTGGTCACCCTGGCCAAGCGCGGCGACCTGCACGCCCGTCGTCAGGCCATCAGCTCGGTTCGCGACGTTGAACAAGTCGGCAAGCTCTTCGCGGTTCTCGGCCCGCGCTACAAGGAGCGTCAGGGCGGCTACATCCGCGTCCTGAAGGCCGGCTTCCGCTATGGCGACAACGCCCCGATGGCCGTCATCGAGTTCGTCGATCGCGACGTCTCGGAAAAGGGCAAGGACTCGGGTCCGGTCTACGTCAACGACGCCGAAGACTAAGAGATTTCAGCGCAAGCTGAGCAAGAAGGCCCCGGAGCGATCCGGGGCCTTTTTCGTTTGGGCGGCGACCTGTCGCCGGGCGTGTCCGGTTTCTTGCGGGAGGCTGGAGACGGCTTTCGGCCCTGAGATGATGTCGCGCAAAACCCTCTCTCTTAGAGAGAGGGAGGGGCCCAAGCGAAGCTTGGGAGGGTGAGTGGTTACGCCGTCAGCCGGCGTGCCGGCACATAGATCAGCACAGCGTCAGAATCGTTTACGGGCTTCGCCGACCCACTCACGCTCCCACGCCTGCGGCGCGGGCCCCTCCCTCTCTCCATGAGAGAGGGATTCCTTGTGGCCGCTTCCACCCTTCACCGACATCGGCGACGTCCGCTGCAAAGCGTAAGCGCTTTGCGCCCCAATACCCGATGCGCTACGAGCGGCGTCGCTCCCCAGGCCCAACATAATCAACGCGTTAGTCCTCTCAACAACGGGTCGATCCAAAATCGACGCATCGCCCACGAAACCGCCCCCATACTGATCCCACCTCGTCGCGAGGAAGGGGCGCATGGCCAGCGACCATTTGCGGCGGCGGGGGGCGGTCGAGCGGGGACAGGTTCGAGGGGGATACTCGAGCGGTCCGGGGATCTGGTTGCTGGCCAGACCCGCCCGCCGTCGGCGTGGTTGGGGATAAAGGGATGTGTCTTAGCCTGTATTGGCTCGTCCTCTCCGACCGCTGGGAGCCTCGGGAAACCGAGGAGCCCAGGTCCCGGTAAGGCCTGAACAGGGCCACCTGACGGGAGGCTGGCGGATAACGGCTGCGCGGAGCGTTGCGGCTTCGTCGAAACGGTATTCAACACTCAAAATCCGGGCGTCGCCCGGCGCTCCGCAGCCCTTTCCACGACTTCAGCGAGTGATCGCGTGAGGGTGATGAAACGCGCCCCTCCGCCGGTGAATGGGGAGGGATGGGGGCTCAGCGTCCAATGTGGAGCCAGACTAGGTCCACTTCCACCAGGCCCGGGGCCCTCACTCCTTCGTCAGATCCTGCCGTCGGAACAGCCACACCGCCCCGGCCGTCAGCGCCGCGACCCAGGCCAGCAGCACAACCAGCGCCACCCCCGCCGAGCCGCCGGCCGCGCCCACCTGGTCCGGCGCCAGCAGCGCCGCGCGCAGCAGGTCGGCGTCGAAGACGGGGAGGGCCAGCAGCTTCCAGCTCGGCGCCTCGTTCTGCTCCATCATCTGCAGCGAACTGGCCAGGATGGTCTGGACGAAGCGGAAGCCAAGACACGCGATCACAACGCCCATGGTCGAGCGCGACAGCACGCCGACACAGGCGGCCAGCGCCGCCAGGGTCATGGCCTCCAGCCAGGTGATGGCCAGCACGCCGATCACGTCGAACAGGTTGCGGCCCGCCATCGACACCGTCAGGGCCTTTCCGTTGATCCCGGCCCCGATCACCCCGGCGAAGACCGACAGGATCGCCGTCAGCAGCAGACTCCAGAACACCGCCTCGCCGACCACGATCAGCTTGGCCAGCAAGAGGTTCTGGCGGGTGTTGCGCGGGGTCAGAAGCCGCCAGGTCTCCCAGCGATAGTCGCCGGCGAGGATGGCCGCCGCGCCGATCATCAGGAACAGCGCGCCGAAGGTCGAGGCGCCGTTCGACAGCGCCTTCAGCACCTGGTCGATCAGGCCGATGGTCAGGCCGGGGATCGGCTTCTTGATCACAAAGCGCAGGAACAGGTCCCCGCCGATGCTGAGCGCAAAGCCCACCAGCGGCGCGAAGCAGAAACCCCAGAAGACAGCCGCGCGGTCGCGCAGCAGGCGGAAGCGTTCGGCGGCGATGGCGTCGGCGAGCATCAGGCGGCTCCTTCGGCGGTGGCGGCCGTCGGCGTCTGGCCCAGGGATTTCAGATAGACGCCTTCGAGGTCGACCTCGCGCCAGCGGGCTTCGACGATCTCGACGCCGGCCTCGACCAGGGCGCGGATGAGCGCGGGGGCCTCGGCGCGGGGGATGTCGGCCAGAACAGCGTCGGGCCCATCGGCCTCGCCGCGATCGCCAAGCACCGCCAGCGCTGGGGCGAGGGGAGAGGTCAGGGTCAGGCGCAGGCGCGCCTCGCCGGCGGTGAGTTCAGCCACGCCGCCTTCGGCCACGACCTTGCCGCGCGAGAGGATGGCGACGCGGTCGCAGACGCGCTTGACCTCGTCCAGCTGGTGGCTGGCCAGGATGACGGTGACGCCTTCGATCTTGGCCAGGTCGATGATCAGGGCGCGGATCTCCTGGATACCGGCCGGGTCCATGCCGCTGGTCGGTTCGTCCAGGATGACGAGCTCGGGCTTGGTCAGGAAGGCGGCGGCCAGGCCCAGGCGCTGCTTCATACCGACCGAGAAGCCGCTGGTGGCGCGGTCGGCGGCGTGGGTCAGGCTGACCCGCTCCAGCCAGCCGCCGATGTCGGCGTCGGCCTTGCCGCTTTCCAGGGCCAGCATCTTCAGGGTGTCGCGCGCCGTCAGATACGGCGGATAGCGCGGGGTCTCGATCATGGCCCCGACCTTGCGCAGGGCGGTGATGTCGCCGGGCGCGGCGCCGAACAGACGAGCCGAACCGCTGGTGGGCCGCACCAGACCCAGGGCGATCCGGAACAACGTGCTCTTGCCGGCGCCGTTGGGACCCAGGATCCCGAACACGCCGCCGGCGGGGATGGCGATGGAGAAGTCGTCGAGGGCGCGCACCGCCCCATACGTCTTGGTGAGGCCCACAGCCTCCAGGGCGATCGACATGGAGCGGTTCCGGACGCCGACCTGAGTCGACTCGACGCGAAGACTATGGCGAGCGCGCCCGCCCACGCCAAGTTAAGAGGGTGTCATGCCTCGGAGACCGCCGGTCGTCATACGCCTGCAATCTGGGCCATGGATGACCGCTGGAACCGTCGTTCCAAGTCGAGCCCGAAGATGATCCTGCGCCGCCTGCTGTCCCTGGTTCTGGCCTTGGGTCTGATGATCGCCGCCGACGGGGCGGCGGCGCGGGAAAAGGCGCCGCACCTGACCATCCTGGTGTCGATCGACGGCTTCCGCGCCGACTATCTGGATCGTGGCGACACCCCGGTGATGAAGGCCCTGGCCGAGAACGGCGCCCGGGCGGCCATGCGACCCTCGTTCCCGTCGGTGACCTTTCCCAATCACTACACGCTGATCACCGGCAAGCGCCCGGACCGCAACGGCATCGTGGCCAACACCATGGTCGACCCCAGCGTCTCGGCCGAGAAATTCACCATGCGGAGCCTGGATCCGGCGTGGTGGAGCCAGGCCAAGCCGTTCTGGGTCTCGGTGGAGCAGCAGGGCAAGCGCGCCGCAGCCATGTTCTGGCCGGGCTCGGAGGTCGAGATCGACGGGGTGCGGCCCTCGCGCTGGGTCAAGTTCGACCAGACCATGCCGGGCGATGCGCGGGTCGATCAGGTGCTGAACTGGCTGGACAGCGCCGATGGTCCGCCGATCGCCTTCTCGACCCTCTATTTCGACATCGTCGACACCCAGGGTCACCACTATGGCCCGGAGTCTCCCGAGGTGCGCGCGGCCGCCGCCTCGGTGGACGCTGCGCTGGGGCGGCTGGTCGCGGGGCTGAAAGCGCGGGGACGCTTTGAGAGCACCGACATCGTCATCGTCGCCGACCATGGCATGGCGCCGCTACCGGCCGCCAATCGCGTGGTGCTGGACGACCTTGTCGACGTCTCGAAGATCCGGCTGGTCACCACCGGCGCGGTCACCGCGTTCTCGCCCATGCCCGGCGAGCGAAAGGCGGTCGAGGCGGCGTTCCTCTCCAAGCCCCTGCCGCACATGACCTGCTGGAAAAAGAACCGGATCCCGGCGCGCTTCCACTACGGTCGAAACTCGCGGGTTCCCGCGATCGTCTGCCTGTCGGAAACCGGCTGGTACACCACCACCGAGGCGGCGAGGCAGAAGCCGAGCGAATGGGACGGCAAGGACGGCGGGGCGCATGGCTTCGACCCCTATGACCCGACCATGCAGGCGGTGTTCGTCGCCCACGGCCCTTCGTTCAAGTCGGGTGTCGCTCTGCCGACGTTCGACAATGTGGATGTCTATGCGCTGCTGGCCAAGGTGACGGGGGTTCGTCCCGAGAAGACCGACGGCTCGCTGAAGGTCGTGCGCGAGGCGCTTCGATAGGGGCGGACCGCAAGTCGCTTTCCAGGCGGCCCGGCGGACGGCAGTCTCGCCCCGGGAGGACGGTCAAGCGTGGGCGACGAAGCGATTCATCTGGGCGACTACGACTACATCGTGGTCGGCGCCGGCTCTGCGGGATGTCTGCTGGCCAATCGCCTGTCGGCTGATCCACGGCGGCGGGTGCTGCTGCTGGAGGCGGGGGGCGACGACAACTGGATCTGGTTTCACGTCCCGGTCGGCTACCTGTTCGCGATCGGCAATCCCCGCGCCGACTGGATGCTGGAGACCACGCCGCAGGCGGGGCTGGACGGACGGGTTCTGGCCTATCCGCGCGGCAAGGTGATCGGCGGCTCATCGGCGATCAACGCCATGATCTATATGCGTGGCCAGGCTCGGGACTATGACGGCTGGCGCCAGCGCGGCTTGGTCGGGTGGGGCTGGTCGGACGTGCTGCCTTACTTTCTGAAGCACGAAGACCACATCGACCCGCGCGGCGAGCATCATCGGGCCGGCGGCGAGTACCGCGTCGAGCACCCGCGCGTGCGCTGGGATGTGCTGGACGCCATCCGTCGCGCGGGCGAGCAGGCCGGTATCGCCCAGGTCGACGACTTCAACGGCGGCGACAACGCGGGCTCGTCATACTTCCAGGTCAACCAGCGCGCCGGGCGCCGCTGGAGCACAGCCACGGCCTTTCTGAAGCCCGTCCTGTCGCGTCCCAACCTGCGGCTGGTGAAGGGCGTTGAGGTCGAGCGGCTCATTATCGACGGCAAGCGGGTGCGGGGCCTGCGTGGGCGTCGGGGTGGAGCGGCGGTGACCGCCAGCGTGTCGGGTGAGTTGATCCTGGCGGCCGGCGCGATCGGTTCGCCCGTGATCCTGCAGCGCTCGGGGATCGGGCGCGGCGAGACCCTGTCACGCGCCGGTGTGGCGATGGTTCACGATCTGCCAGGCGTCGGGGCCAATCTGCAGGACCATTTGCAGATCCGACCTGTGTTCAAGGTCAGCGGCGTGAGGACGCTGAACACCGACTACGCCAACCTCTTCCGCCGGGCAGGCATGGGGTTGGACTATCTGCTCCGACGCTCGGGTCCGCTGACCATGGCGCCGTCGCAGTTGGGGATGTTCTGCCGCTCGGGGCCTGAGTACGAAAGCGCCAATCTGGAGTTCCATTTCCAACCGCTCAGCCTGGACCGCTGGGGGGAGGGGCTGCACCGGTTCGGCGCGGTGACCGCCAGTGTCTGTAACCTGCGTCCAAGCAGCCGGGGCGCGGTCTCCCTCTCCGGGCCGGGCCTGGAGCACTCGCCAAGGATCGATCCCAACTACTTGGCGACCGAGGAGGACCGCCGCGTGGCCGTCGAGTCCCTGAAGTGGGCGCGGCGGATCATGGGGCAGGCGGCCTTGGTGGCCTATGCGCCGGAGGCGTTCCGGCCCGGTCCGGAGGTGGACGGCGACGCGGCGCTGCTTGCCGCCGCGAAGGCGCTGGCGACGACGATCTTCCACCCGGTCGGTACGGCGGCCATGGGCGCGGATGGTGATCCCCTGGCGGTGCTGGACGCGCGGCTGCGCGTGCGTGGCGTCGAGGGTCTGCGTGTCATCGACGCCTCGGCGATGCCGACCATCACCTCGGGCAACACCAACGCGCCGACTGTCATGATCGCCGAGAAGGGCGCGGCGATGATCCTGGAGGATTACCGCTGACGATCCGGTGGGGTTGCGAAATTAGTTTCGATGTGCGTTAAATATTTCACCGACTGAGAAGGAATGGCGCATGTCCAATCCCGCGGGCCTGATTTCGGCCGTCACCTATCGCGATCCCAAGGCGGCGCTGGCCTGGCTGGAAGCGGCCTTTGGCTTTGAACTGGTGTTCCTGATCGAGGGCGAGGACGCCAGCGTCGCCCATGCGGAGATGAGCCATGGCGCCTCCCGCGTGATGATCGGCGGCGAGTGGAGCCCTGCCCACGCCAGCCCCGCCTCGATCGGCGGCAAGACCACCCAGACGATCCACATCTATATCGAAGGCGACGTCGACGCCCATTGTCAGACAGCCGCCGCCGCCGGGGCTGAGATCGTCGAGCCGCCGGCGACCCAGTTCTACGGCGCGCGCACCTATCGTTGTCGCGACCTGGAAGGTCATCTCTGGACCGTCTCGGCCGATGTGGAGACAGTCTCCGTCGAGGAGATGGAAAGGCGCAGCGGCCTCAAGATTACGGTCGCCAAGGGGTGAGCGAGGCCCTGGACCGCACCCTGGCGGCCCTGGCCGATCCGCATCGTCGGCGCGCGGTCGATCTGCTGCGTGAGCGGCCGCGCCGGGCCGGCGAGCTGGCCGAGAGCCTGGGCCTGACCGCTCCGGCCATGAGCCGACACCTGCGCGCTCTGCGTCAGTCGGGCCTTGTTGAAGAGAGCCATCCCGAGTTCGACGCCCGGGTGCGGGTGTATCGCCTGCGGCCCGGGCCGATGGCCGAGCTTAAGGCCTGGCTGGAGGCCGCCGAGGAGCACTGGGTCGATCAGCTTTCGGCGCTGAAGGCGCATGTGGAGAGCAAGGCGCGGTGAGCTCTCGAATTGTTGTGTCTCTTCGCATCGCCGCCTCGCCCGAGGTCGTGTTCGACGCCTTCGTCGATGACATCGCCGTCTGGTGGCGGCCCAATGGGCTGTTCGCCTTCACGCCGCGCTCGCCGGGCGTGATGGCCTTCGAGGATGGCCGGCTGGTGGAGCGTCTGCCCAATGGCAAGGTGTTCGAGGTCGGCGTCGTCAGCGTCTGGGAGCGCGGCGCGCGACTGGTGTTCGGCTGGCGTCAGGCCGCCTTCACCCCGGACATGAACACCGAGGTCGAGGTCCGTTTCGAAGCGGTGGGCGAGGGGACCCGCGTCACGGTCGAGCATCGCGGCTGGGACAGCGTGCCTGCGCCGCACGTGGCGCGTCATGGCTTTCCCAATGCGGCTTTCCTGGCCCGACATGGGGAATGGTGGCGCAACCTTCTGGCCGGGCTTGCGGCGCGGGCCAACAGCGTCCACCTAGGGGCGGGCGACGAGGGGCTGTCATGAACACGACGATCACGGGCGGACGGCGTCAGGCCGCCCTGGGCTTCATCTTCGTCACCGCCATCCTGGATGTGCTGTCGCTCGGCGTGATGATCCCGGTTCTGCCGAACCTGGTGAAGGCGTTCGGCGGCGGCGACACGGCCGCGGCGGCCGACTGGAACGTGCTGTTCGCCACCACCTGGGGCGTGATGCAGTTCATCTGCTCGCCGATCCTGGGCTTGCTGTCCGACCGCTTCGGCCGACGGCCGGTGATCCTGACCTCGATCTTTGGTCTCGGCATCGACTTTCTGTTCATGGCCTTTGCGCCGAACCTCTGGTGGCTGTTCATCGGCCGGATCTTCAACGGCATGACGGCGGCCAGTTTCTCGACCGCCAGCGCCTATGTGGCCGATGTCACCACGCCGGAGAACCGGGCCAAGGGCTTTGGTCTGATGGGCGCGGCGTTCGGGATCGGCTTCACCTTCGGCCCGGCGCTGGGCGGGTGGCTCTGGGAGTTCGACCACCGCGCGCCGTTCCTGGTCTGCGCAGCCCTGGCCCTGACCAACTGGCTGTACGGCTTCTTCGTGCTGCCGGAGTCGCTGCCGCCCGAGCGTCGCCAGCCGCGCTTCGACTGGAAGAAGGCCAATCCGATCGGCTCGCTGCAACTGCTGCGTCACCATCCGGGCCTGATGGGTCTGGCGGGCGTGGGCTTCCTGTTCCAGCTGGCGCACAATGTGCTGCCCAGCGTCTTCGTGCTTTACATGGGCTTCCGCTATGGCTGGAGCCCTCAGACGATCGGCCTGACCCTGATGGCCAGCGGGATCGCCAGCATCCTGATCCAGGCGTTCGTCGTCGGTCCTGCGGTGAAGCGGTTGGGTGAGCGCGGCGTGCTGCTGATCGGGCTGTTTGCAGGCTTCCTGGGCTTTTCGATCTACGCCTTGGCGCCGACGAGCTTGCTGTACCTGGCCGGTCTGCCGATCTTCGCCTTCTCCGGCTTGATCCAGCCCGGCCTCCAGGGGCTGATGACGCGCCGGGTCGGTCCGAACGAGCAGGGCCAACTGCAAGGCGCCAATGCGGCGATGATGGGCATCGCTTCGATCATCGGCCCGCCGCTGTTCCTGATCCCGTTCGCCTTCGCGGTCCGCCATGACGCGACGCTGCACCTGCCGGGCCTGCCGATCCTGATCGCAGCGGTCTTGATGCTGGCGGCGACCCTCCTAGCTTATGCCAAGGCCAAGCCCGCCCCAGCGCCGGAACCCCAGCCGGCTTGACGGTTTTGGGCATGGCCAAACCTCGACCTTTCGTCGCCTTAGACTCGCCCGAAAGCTGGGCTGAGGTTTCGGCGAACCGCTAGGAGTCCTTCGTGACCAACATGCGCAAGCTTCGCGCCCTGCTGCCCGTCTTCGTCCTGCTGACCGCCTGCTCGAACCCGGCCGGCCCGTCGAACGCCCAGTCGATCCCGGACATGCCTCAGCCGACCCGTCGCGTTCCGGCCGACGCGGCCTCGATGAAACAGTCGTTCTCGCCCGTGGTGAAGAAGGCCGCGCCGGCCGTGGTCAATGTCGCCAGCCGCCGCCTGGTCCAGCGTCGCGTCGATCCGTTCTGGGACTTCTTCATGGGTGGCGGGCAGGCCGGCTCGCAGGTGCAAAGCTCGCTGGGTTCAGGCGCGATCGTCCGCGCCGACGGCGTGATCATCACCAATCACCACAACATCAACGGGATGAGCGACATCACCATCCAGCTGGCCGACCGCCGCGAGTTCCCGGCCGTGGTGCTGCTGGATGATCCACGCGCGGACCTCGCGGTGCTGAAGATCGACACCAAGGGCGAGAAGCTGCCGGTCATGGCCATCGACGACCAGGAGCAGCTGGAGGTCGGTGATCTGGTGCTGGCCATGGGCAATCCGTTCGGCGTGGGTCAGACCGTCACCAACGGCATCGTCTCGGCCCTGGCGCGCACCGACGTCGGCGCGGCGGACTTCGGCAGCTACATCCAGACTGATGCGGCGATCAATCCGGGCAATTCCGGCGGTCCGCTGGTCGACATGGACGGTGATCTGGTCGGCATCAACACCTTCATCATCTCGCGCTCGGGTTCATCGTCGGGCGTCGGCTTCGCTATCCCATCCCGCGTTGTGCGCCAGGTGGTCAACGCCGCGCTGGGCGGCGGGCACAGCATCGTGCGCCCCTGGTTGGGCGTGAAGGGTCAGGCCGTCACCGGCGAAATCGCCAAGAGCCTGGGCATGACCGCCCCGCGCGGCGTGCTGGTGGCCCAGGTCTATCCGGGCTCGTCGGCCGAGCGCGCGGGCCTGAAGGAAGGCGACGTGATCCTGTCGATTGACGGCCAGCCGGTGAACGACGAAGGCGGCGGCGCCTTTGCGATCGGAACCCACAAGGTCGGCGACCGCGTGCCGATGCAGATCCGTCGCGGCGACCGCGAACTGACCATCACGGTCCGCGCCGACGCCGCACCGGAGACGCCGGCTCGCGATGAGCGCACGCTGAGCGGCAACAACCCGTTCAACGGCGCGACGGTGATGAACCTGTCGCCGGCCGTCGCCCAGGACTTGGGCGTGGATCCGTTCGCCGGGCGCGGTGCGCTGGTGACCAAGATCGGCCCGGGTTACGCCGGTAACTGGATGCGACCCGGCGACTTCGTGCGCAGCGTCAATGGTCGCCAGATCAACACGGTGGCTGACCTCGCTTCGGCCATCGCCGGCCGCGCCGGCCGCTGGAGCGTCACCATCGAGCGTGGCGGCCAGCTGATCCAGGCGCAGTTCTAGGTTTGGAGCCGCCCCGGCGGCTTGCTGTTCCTCTATTGAAGAACAGCCCTCTTTCTTGGAGCGTGGCGGGCGGCGAAACCGCTCACATTTTTGCCTGCCACGCTCTAGAAGAGTCGAATGTCCGATCTCTTTCAGGCCGCCGGCCTGACTCCCCATGCGCCATCTCCTCTGGCCGACCGGCTGCGGCCCCAGAGCCTCGATGAGGTGGTGGGGCAGCAGCATCTTTTGGGGCCTGAGGGGCCGATCGGCCGCATGGCCGCCGCCCGCCGTCTGGCCTCGATGATCCTGTGGGGACCGCCAGGCACCGGCAAGACCACGATCGCCCGCCTGCTGGCCAAGGCCGGCGGCTACGAGTTCCAGCAGATCTCGGCGGTGTTCTCAGGCGTCGCGGACCTGAAAAAGGCCTTCGAGCAGGCCCGCGCGCGCCGGATGGCGGGGCAGAGCACCTTGCTGTTCGTCGACGAGATCCATCGCTTCAACCGCGCCCAGCAGGACGGCTTTCTGCCGTTCGTGGAGGAGGGGATCGTCACCCTGGTCGGGGCCACGACCGAGAACCCCTCTTTTGAGCTGAACGGCGCGTTGCTGTCGCGCTGCCAGGTGTTCGTGCTCAAGCGGCTGACCGAGGCGTCGCTGGAGCGTCTGCTGCAACGCGCCGAGGCCGCCGAGAGTCGCACGCTGCCGATCGACGCCGAGGCGCGTTCGACCCTGGTCTCCATGGCCGACGGCGACGGCCGCTATCTGCTGACCCTGGCCGAGACCCTGTTCTCGATCGGGACCGACACGCCGCTGAATCCAACACAGCTGGGCCAGTTCCTGCAAAAGCGCCGCCCGGCCTACGACAAGGACCGCGAGGAGCACTACAACCTCATCTCGGCCCTGCATAAGTCGGTGCGCGGCAGCGATCCCGATGCGGCCCTCTACTGGCTGGCGCGGATGCTGGAGGGCGGCGAGGACCCGCTGTTCATCGCCCGCCGCCTGGTGCGGATGGCGTCCGAAGACATTGGCGCAGCCGATCCGCTGAGTCTGCTGCTGACGACCGCGGCCAAGGACGCCTACGACTTTCTGGGATCGCCCGAGGGCGAGCTGGCCCTGGCCCAGGCCGTCGTCCACATGGCCAGCGCGCCCAAGTCCAATGCCGTCTACACGGCTTACAAGGCGGCCCGGCGCGCGGCCAAGGAGACGGGCAGCCTGATGCCGCCGTCGCACATCCTGAACGCCCCGACCAAGCTGATGAAGTCGCTCGGCTATGGTGACGGCTACGCCTATGACCACGACGTCGAGGGCGGGGTCTCGGGCCAGAACTATTTTCCGGACGGCATGGAGCGCCGGCGCTTCTATGAGCCCAAGCCGGTTGGCGCCGAGGCCAAGGTGCGTGAGCGCTTGGAAGCCTGGGGCAAGGTGCGTAAGGACGGCAAATGAGCAGTCCGAAATTCCGCCGTCCTCCCGCCCAGGCCAAGCCCAAGGCCTCCGAAACCCCCATCGCCCTGACGCCCGACGAGATCGCGGCGGCTCAATCGTGGGTGCTGTACGAGGACGAGACGATCATCGTGCTGAACAAGCCGGCGGGTCTGTCCAGTCAGGGCGGAAGGATCAAGGCCCATACCCTTGATGACTTGCTCTGGGCGTTCGCGCGGCCCAACCGGCCTCGGCCCAAGCTGGTGCATCGCCTGGACCGCGACACCTCGGGCGTGATCCTGACCGCCAAGACCAAGCCGGCGGCCGCTATGCTGGGCAAGGCGCTGGAGGCCAAGCGGTTCCGCAAGAGCTACCTGGCCATCGTCGCCGGCGCGCCCGAGCCCAAGGGCGGCATGATCGACAGCCCGCTGCGCCGCGAGTCCATCGGGCGCGAGGCCTATATGCGGGTCTGTGAGCCCGATCATCCGGATGCGGAGACGGCGCGCAGTCGCTATCGGACCCTGGCGCACAATGGTCTGGCGGCCCTGGTCGAGCTGTCGCCGGACACCGGCCGCATGCACCAACTGCGCGTCCATATGGCCTCGATCGGCCGACCGCTGGCCGGCGACAGCCGCTACGGCGGGGCGCTGATGCTGGGCGGAGTGCCCGCGCCGCGCCTGATGCTGCACGCTGCGAGTCTGGCGTTCCCGCATCCGCTGGGGGGCGAGAGAAAGATCCTGGCCCCGCTTCCGCCCGACTTTGTCAGCATGCTGGAGGCGCTGGGCTTGCCGGTCCCGGAACAGCCGCGACCGGCGTCCGTTGAGCAGGCGTAAGAGGTATTCCGCCATGAAGACCGCAAGACCCCTGATCGCCGCTGGCCTGGCCGCGCTGTTGCTGACCGGCTGCGCCACTACGCCAACCGTCTATCGGGCCGCGGTCGGGGCGCAGACTGAGGTCGGCTATTCCGAGTACCGGCTCGAGACCGGCCGCTATCGCGTGACCTTCCAGGGCGGCGCCGGCGCGCCGGAAGCCCAGGTGGCGGACTATGCGCTGCTTCGCGCCGCCGAGCTGGCGCTGCGGGATGGCTACGACTGGTTCCGCATCGCTGACCGCTCGACGACCATGAGCGGCGGCGGATCGGGGCCGCGCCTGTCGGTCGGTGGTGGGTCGGCAAGCTTTGGTCGGCACAGCGGAATCGGCGTTGGCTTGGGCACGAGCTTCAACCTCGGCCCAGGGCCGGCCTATGCGCGCTCGATCGAGGTGGTGTTCGGCAAGGGGCCGACGCCGCGCGAGAGCGACGCCTACGACGCTCGGGAGATCGTCAAGGTCGTCGGCTACGGTCGCGCCGAGGCCTGAGGAAGGCCGGGCGCGAAGGTATGGCGCGCGGCTGACGTCGGGGCGTGCTTCCGCAGCCCATTTGCGCATGCCAGACTTTTCGCCAATGCGACCGCCCCGGCCTCGGCCTGAGGGCGGTCCGCGAACATGGCGCGCGCCCGTCCTTTCTTTGGAGACCCAGATGTCATCGCCCCTGCACAAGCTCTTTGACCTGACGGGCCGGGTGGCGATCGTGACGGGGGGCTCGCGGGGTCTTGGTCTGCAGATCGCCCGGGCGTTGGCGGAGTATGGCGCAGCGGTGGCGCTGGTCGCCCGCAAGCAGGGCGAACTGGACGCCGCCGTCGCGGCCCTGACCGCCGAAGGGCGCACCGCCGTGGGCCTTGTGGCCGATCTCGGGCAGGCGGGCTCAGCGCAAGACCTGACCGCGCGCGTGCTCGAGCGTTTCGGGCGGATCGACATTCTGGTCAACAACGCCGGCGCCGCCTGGGGTGCGCCGGCCGAGGACTATCCGCTTGAGGGCTGGAACAAGGTCATGGATCTGAACGTCACCGGCCTTTTCCTCCTCACCCAGGCCGTCGCCCGCGAGGCGTTCCTGAAGCAGGGCAAGGGGGCGGTCGTGAACGTCGCCTCGATCGAGGGACTGCAGGGACACCATCACAGCCAGCTCGGCACGATCGCCTACAACACGGCCAAGGGTGCGGTGATCAACATGACCCGGGCGTTGGCGGCGGAGTGGGGACCAAGGAACATCCGGGTCAACGCGGTGGCGCCAGGCTACTTCCCCTCGAAGATGACCATGACGACCCTGGGCCAGCACGGCGACGACATGCTGCGCCAGACGCCGCTTGGCAAACTGGGCGGGGACACTGACCTGATGGGGCCGGCGCTCCTGTTGGCCTCCGACGCCGGCGGCCACATCACCGGCCAGATCATCGTCGTCGACGGCGGCATGACGATCATCTGACCGTCGACAGGCGCCTTTCAGCGGATCTCGCTCTCGTTTTGCGTTGAGGCGCAGGGGAGGGAGCGCCTCGAAGCTGGACACCCAGGCGCTGTAATCAGCCGTTCATCCAGCAGACAGCCTCGGTTCACGGCGGGCCTCTAGCTCTTGTCCTGTGGGCGCAGGCCCGATCCCCAAGGATAGGAACTCATGAATAAGCAAGGGACATTCGTCGCGGTCGCCACGTCGATCTTGGCCATGGCCGCCGCCGGGAGCGCGAGCGCGGCCGAAAGCGGCAAATTCCAGATCAAGGCCTTCGCGACCAAGGTTGCCGTCGACGGCGCCATCACGAAGGTGAAGGTCGATCAGCTGCGCTTGCCGGCGGGCGCGGACACCCGCGCCAAGGACGCGTGGGTCCCGACCGTGGCGGCCGAATACTTCTTCTCGCCCCGGGTTTCGGTCGAGACGATCTGCTGCCTCACCCAGCACGACGTTCGGGGCAGCGGCCCGCTGAACGGTGCGGCGCTCGTCGACAACGCCGAGGTCATCCCGGCCACGGTGACGGTGAAGTACCACTTCCCGCTTTCGAGCGGCGTTAAGCCCTATGTCGGCGCGGGTCCGGCCTACTTCATGGTGTTCGGCGAGAAGGTCGGCGCCAGCGCCCGCGCTCTGGGTGCGACCAAGGTGGGCCTGTCCAGTGAACTGGGCGCGGCTCTCCAAGCGGGCGTTGACATCCCGCTGCCCGGCAAGGCGGTCGGCCTCAGCATTGACGTGAAGCGCTATTTCGTCGACACCACCGCGCAGTTCCGCGCCGGAGATCGCGTCGTGCTCGAGACCAAACACAAGCTTGACCCGTGGGTGGCCAGCGCGGGTGTGGCATGGCGCTTCTAGTCCAGGGACGCGGCCGTCGCGCCGCCCTTGGTCTGACGCTGGCGAGCCTTGCGCTCGCCAGCGCCGGTACCGCCTACGCTGCGGACGAGGACGGCCAAATGTGGTCGATCGTCAATGCATCGCGGTCGCTGGACGCCAAGAGGGTGCTGGCGATGGACGTGCAGGCGCGCTTCAGCGACGACGCCAGCCGCCTGGGTCAGACGATCATCCGCCCGTCGATCGGCTGGCGGCTGGACGGCGCGACGACCGCCTCGCTTGGCTATGCCTATGTCCGAACCACGCCCCAGGGGCGTCCTACCACCCACGAGCATCGCGGTTGGCAGCAAATGGCCTTTCGGGTCGCGGGCGACGGGAAGGGGACGACCCTTACCGGCCGAACGCGGCTTGAGCAGCGTTGGGTGGAAGGACGGGATGGAGCAGGCTGGCGGATCCGCCAGCAAGTCCGCCTGACGACGCCGCTCAAGGATGGCGTTCGTGGCGTGGCCTGGACGGAAGCCTTCGTCGGCCTGAATCAGACGGGTTGGGGGCAGCGCGACGGCCTGCACCTTCTGCGGAGCTTTGCCGGCGTCTCTGTGCCGATCTCCAAGACCGTGACGCTGGAGCCCGGGTATCTGCATCAGCGCGCCTATCGAACGGGCCCAGACGCGGTCGTTCACGCTGCAGCCGTCTCGATCAATCTGCAGTTCTAGCGAATAGGACCCCTCTGCGGTGAACATGGGCTGATACGCGAACGGACGATCGTGTCGCCTCAGCTAGAACAGTCTAGCGCCTCCTAGAGGCTATGATTGGGCCGCGCTCCCCTTGGGGAGCGCGGCCCAATTCCGTAGGTGGATCCGGCCCTCTGCGCGCCTCTGTAATGCGCCGTTCATCCGCGCGACAGTTAAGGTTCACTGGCGGAACTTACACCTGCTCTCACGGCGCTCGGCGCCACGCAGATTTCATGCAGATCAGGAGAAAGACATGACCCCTCGCTCTATCATCGCCGCTGGTGCGCTCTTTGCGGCGGTTGCGACCGCTCCGGCCGCTTGGGCGAGCTCGACCTACATGGGCGCTCTGACCGAAGCCGAAGTTCTGGCGGCTCAGAAGGCCTGGGGCGAGGCTCTGGTGGCGATCTCCCGCGAGCATGAGGCCGGCGGCCAAGCCAAGGCCAAGGCCCTGGCCAGCACCGTGCTCGACAAGGCCTACGGCTACAACCTGGGCCCCGTGCTGTTCAAGCCGACCCTGACCATGGCCCCGCAGACCTTCCGCACCACCAAGGACGGCGCGCTGGCCTACTTCGTCGGCGGTGACCCGAACTATCCGAACGACAAGGGCTTCGCTCTGCAAGGCTGGCGTTCGGTTGCGATCAAGAACGCCGCCATCCAGATTCACGGCGATGTCGCCACCACCACCGGCAATGTCATGATCACCGACAAGAACGGTAATGTGACGACGGTCGACAAGACCTGGGCCTTCAAGAAGACCGACGACGGCGCGATCCGCATCGTTGTCCACCACTCCTCGCTGCCCTACACGGCGAAGTAATCCCCCCACACCCCTTCTAATCCCCTTGTCTAGCCCGCGCGGTCCCTCAGCCGCGCGGGCTTCTTTTGTGGAGAACAGTGGGAATGAGCTTAGGCGCAGGCGTAGCGACGCGATCGGAGCACGCCGTCAGAACTTGATCGAGAAGCGTGTAATCGCCGCAAGGCGCGCTAAAGGGCTCTGCTAGAGCCTGCTTACCCCGTTTAGGGGGTTCCGTAGAAACAGGGCAGGCTCTAGAGTCCTTTAGCTTTGGATGGAATCATCTAAAGCGTTTGAAAGGGCTCTAAGTGTTTGATTTTAGAGCCTGTTTATCTGGTTTAGATGGTTCCATCTAAACCAGACAGGCTCTAGGCGCCGATCGGGACTTTCGCGGGATCGGGCTCGAGCCGATATCCCAGGCCCCTCACCGTGGTGATAAAGGACGACGCGAGAGGGGGATCGATCTTGGCCCTCAGTCGACGGACATAGACATCGACCACGTTCGTCAGGGGGTCCTCGTCCACGCCCCAGACGTTGGAGAGGATGCGTTCGCGGCTCAGAACCCGTCCCGGCGAGGACAGGAAAAGCTCCAGGAGCGCAAGCTCGCGGGCGGTCAGGACCACTTCCTCGCCGTCGCGGGAGACGCGCATGGTCGTCCGGTCCAGTTCGACGTTTCCGGCCTTCAGCGTCCGATTGGCGGGCGCCCGTTGATCCCGCGATCGACGCAGCAGCGCTTCGATCCGGGCAAGGAGCTCCTCGAAGGAGAACGGCTTGACCAGGTAGTCGTCAGCGCCCGTTCTCAGGCCCGTGACGCGGTCATCGACGGCCCCCAGGGCGGTCAGCATCAGGACTGGCGTCAAGACACCGGACGCCCGAAGGGTCTGGCAGACTTCCATGCCGGTCATCTTCGGAAGCATCAGGTCCAAGAGGATCACGCCGCGCTGATCCAGCTCACGCAGCATGGCGTCCAGGTCGCGGGCCGCCTCCAGGCCGCTCACACCGTCTCGCGCCACGCGGACCTTGTACCCTTCGGCCTTCAAGCCGCGCTCAAGGAAGTCTGCGACGCGCGTATCGTCCTCCACCACCAGTATGTGCATCTAGTGGGCTCCTTCGAGGCAAGCATTGGTCGTGCAGGGCAGGGTTAGGATCGCGCTGACCCCATGGCCTGTCTGGCTGTGCAGTGTCAGGCTGCCGCCCTGACGTTCGGTCAGCGCCTTGGCGATGGGCAGGCCAAGGCCGGTGCCGTCGGCTCTATGGGCGCGCGCCGCCGCCGAGCGGAAGCCGCGTTCAAACACCCGCACCAGGTCGGCCTCGTTGATACCGATGCCTTGATCCTTGATCTCCAGACGCCACGAGCCCGGCGCGTCGTCAGGCACGCCGGCGACGATCTCAACGGTTCCACCAGGGTGAGAGTAGCGGATGGCGTTATCCAGCATCAGCGCCATGACCTGTTGCAGGCGCTGGCCATCCGCCGCCACGCGCACGGCGCCGTCGTCTATGCCGATCCGAAGCTCGACCTCGCGGACATGAGCGATCGGCGAGAGCGTGGCGATGGCCTCTTCCAGCGCCTGTCTCGGGTCCATGTCGGTCAGGTTGAGGTGGAGCAGCTCTGCGTCGCTGCGGGCCATCATCAGAAGATCTTCGATCAGCGCGCCCATCTGACCCGACGCGAGGGTTATCCGCTGAAGCGCCTCACGATAGTCATCCAGCGACTTGCGGCCGCGCAGCGTAACCTCGGCCTCGCCCCGGATGGCCGTCATCGGCGTGCGCAGCTCATGGCTGATGTCACCGAGCAATTGCCGTCGTCGCGCCTCGACCTGACGCAGTTCGGCCAGCGCGGCTTCCAGTTCCTCGGTGCGGGTGGCGACCTGGACCTCCAGGCTGGCGCGCAACTCGGCCTCCTGTTCGCGCCGCGCCGAGAGTTCCGCCGCCATGTGGTTCATGCTGGCCCCAAGGTGCGAGAACTCTCTAAATCCGCCTTCCGGCATGCGGTGGTCCAGATAGCCTTGTTCGAAGGCCTTGGCGCCGTCCGACATCGCCGCAAGCGGTCGGCGAAGCGCCCGGATGAAATAGACGGCCAATATGATCGCCATCAGGCTCAGCGTGCCCGCAGCCGACCAACTCAAGAGTTTGACCCGCTCCAGATAGAGGTCGGCCGTTTCTCGGGTTCGCTTGAGAATCTCAGCCTCGTCGCGGATGCGCTCGTTGAGCATCTCTCGCAGATCGCGACCCGCGCCCTTGTCGAAGACGGTTTCGATCGCGGCCCACGCCGTCGGCACGTCCTGAGCCGGGCCGCTACGATTGATCTCGGCGATGGGCTCCCGCAGGGAGACCACGCTTTGGGAGAGCAGCTTCAGCGCATCGTCCCGTTCCGGACCTTCGCGCGACTCGATGCCCATCGCCCGGTCCATCTGTTCGGCCCGTGCGCTGAGGTCCTGCAGGCGAACGATCGCATCGGCCATGCGCAGCCGCAGCATCTCGCCGTCACCCTGCGCGTGGGGAGCCCCGATCAGGGCGCGAAGAGACCAGGCGCGGAGCCGCTGTTTCGTCGCCGAAAGTTCCCAGAACGCGCTCTGTAGATCGCCCGCGACGCGTCCCCGAAGCACCTGGTGCTCGGCCCGGTCGGCGATCCAAGCCGCCAAGCCGCCCTGCGCCAGGGCGAGCGACGCCATCAACGCGAACGCCACCGTCAAGCGGGTGGAAAACAGAGGCTTCACCCGGGTCTCCATCGATAGCGGCGCCGAGCATACAGATATGGCGCCAGCTTGTTCTTTGCCACCTACTGGATGTCGCGTTTGGCGTCTGTCGGAAACACGGCGACACTTCGGCCTGCCTTGAAGGCGACCCACGCAAGGTGCGAGTCCTTGGGCGGCGCCTCCATTCAAGGCTGTGTCAGGCGTTGAGGCTCTTCGAGCCGCGATGCTCGCCGCCCTCCGTAACGGTCTGGGTGAGACCAGGTTACGGAGACCGGTCAGGCTTGGCTTCCGGTGATTTTACGGCAGACCAAGTTTGGCGCTGATCTTTGACCAGGGCACGAGCTTGAAGTTCTGGGCCTCGGGCGGGGAGATGTTGCGGCCATCCTGGGCGACGAAGGCGCCCATCTCCAGACCCGCGCCCAGCGAGGCGCTGGAAACGTCCAGCCCGTCTGTCTCGGAGATTCCGTCAACGTCCGTATCGCCGTTGGCCGTGACCGCAAAGCTGCCGACATAGGCGTTGTCACCCTCGCGGCGGAACACCGCATAGGTGTTGTTGCCCTGGCTGGAGAGGATCAGATAGCCCTTGCCCTTGGGCTGGATATAGAGGCCGACCCCTTCCAGATCGTCCTTGAGGGCAGGGTTATCGGCGACGCGCGCGATGGCCTTGCGCGCCGGACCACTCCTCGCATCGGCGCCAAGCTTCCAGAGCGCGACATCTTCCTCGGCGATGTAGAGCGCGCCGGTCTCGTCGTCGGCGACGCAGCCCTCGGTCTGGGTGTCGAACTTGAGGTCGCGGACCGCCTTGGCCCTGACCTTTCCGTTGGCCGTGGCGGTCAGGCTGTATTGCCGGACCAGACCGTCGGGATCGCTCACGAACACCGACATGTCGCCCTTGCGGTCGCGGTGCATGCACAGCCCGTAGGGGTCTGAGAGGCCGCTGGCCTGAACGCCGTCCGCGACACTGGTCAGCAGCCTCGTCTCCGGATCGATCGTGTAGAGCGCGATCGCCTTGTGGGTCCGATCGCTGGCGGCGATCAGCGTCACGGCCTTGCCGCCTAGCTTGAAGCCGTCACGCAGGTCGACATTGTTCATCTTGCCGTCGGGCAGATACTGCAGCTGCTTGCCCGACAGATCATAGACCAGCATGCCGCCCTTCTTGTCGGTGGCGATGACGGCGCTCTTGGCCGGGGTCGTGGGATGAACCCAGATGGCCGGGTCGTCCGCGGCGTCGCCGTCATGGGCGACCGGCTGAGTCTCCATCGTGGCCTGGACCAGGGCCACCTTGCTGGGCTCGACCGAGGGCGTGTCCTGGCCCAGGGCCAGCTTCATAGAGGCGGCGATGTCGGCCCAGGACAGGATCTTGCTGTTGGCGCCGACGTTCCGGTCGTCGGCGATCAGCAGGCCGCCGGCGGGCAGCCGCTCTCCGATCGGCGCACGCACGCCGAACAGGCCCGAAGGCTCCTGTATCGCCGGGGCGCCGTTCGTCTCGACCTTGAAGGCGCCGATGAAGCGGTCGCCGGCGCTGCGATCATAGACGTTGTAGTCACCGGCCTCGGCGTTCGCGGCGATCAGATAGTCCGCGCCCTTGCCGCCGTTGATCAACGCCAGGCCCGCGACCTCGCCCGCCAAGTGACCCAGGCGGTTGATGTCCACGATGGTTGGAACCGGGTCCGCTTCCGGGTCCGCGTCGTAGCGCCAGACGCCGACCGCCTCTTGCGCGACATAGAGGGCGCCGCTGGCGTCATCGGCGACGCAGAACTTTGCTTCAGACGACAGATGCAGTCGGCGAACGACACGTCCGTCCAGCTTGCCGTCTGCGGTGGGGTAGAGCAGCCATTGATCCAGCTGCCCTTCGCCCCCCAGCGCGAAGGCGTAGAGCGCGCCATCGCGACCGCTGCGATGGAGGCAGACGCCCTCGCCGGAATAGCCGAGTTGGAGCGGACGCGCGTCCACCGCCGCGATGGCGCCGCTGGCGTAGTCCCGCGCGAACAGGCGAAGGCGGCCGGCCTGTCGATCCAGGGCGACGACGAGCGCGCGCGGGCCGTCCTCACGGGTGTCGACGGCATAGATCTCACCGCCGGGAACCGCCGTGATACGCTGACCATCCAGCCCGTAGAACTCCAGGCCGCCCAGCTTGGCGTTGACGGCGATGACGCTCTTGGCGGGATGGGTCGGGTCGCGCAACAGGGCCACGGCGTTGGCGCCGCCCTGAGCGGTTGGGGCGGTTGCTCCGGCGACTGACACCGCAGGCGACGTGGTCTGAGCCAGCGCCGGCGCGGCGGTCAGCAGCGCCAGCAGGCTGGCGGCGAGTTTCAGTCGTGTCATGGCGGAGCCCCTCGTTTTCATGTCTCGCAGCTGGCTTAGCCGTCTGGACCTGACGTCCGGCTGACGAAACGGGTGGCGCGAAGAGAAATCCACACCCGCTTTGGGCCACACCCTCTTTGGGCCACACCCTCTTTGGGATGGAGAATTCTCCGTAGCCAGAGGTCAACGAAAGCGCCGCGTTCCGAACCGGATACCCAAGGCGCGTTATGGCGAAGCTTCAAAACGCATTCATGACAGCGGCGGTTTGCTGGGCGCCGCCCAGCCATGCCTAGCGCGGCGCCTTCGCAGCAAAAAAGGGAGCGCCTTGGAGGCGCTCCCTTTGTTGGGTCTTGTCTGTCGAAGACGAACCTAGAGCTTCACCACTTGGCCCGTCTTGGCGGACAGGCGGGCGGCTTCCGCCAAGGCCAGGGCTTCGACGCCGTCGACATAGCCGACGGAGGGCAGGGCTTCTCCCCGAATGATCTCGGCGAAGTGCGCCATCTCGCGACGGTAGGCTTCGGCATAGCGATCGAGGAAGAAGTTCTGGAAGGCGTCGCTGGCGGCGCCGTTCTCGCCCCAGATGCTGACCGTGCTCTCCATGACGTTATCGGCGCGAACCAGACCCTTGGACCCGAACGCCTCAATCCGTTGGTCATAGCCGTAGCCGCTGCGGCGGCTGTTGCTGATCATGCAGATCTTGCCCGATGCGGTGCGTAGCAGGATCTTGGCCGTGTCCACGTCGCCCGCCTCGCCGATCGCCGGATCGACCAGACAGCTGGCCGCGGCGAACACCTCGCTCACCGGTTCGTCCAGAAGCCAGCGGGCCATGTCGAAGTCGTGGATCGCCATGTCCTTGAAAAGGCCGCCGGAGACCTTGACGTAGCTGACCGGGGGCGGGGCCGGGTCGTGGCTGGTGATGTGCACGGTCTCCAGCGCGCCGACCACGCCGGCGCTCAGGCGCGCCTTGAGGCCCTGGAAGTTCGGATCGAAACGGCGATTGAAGCCCAGGAACAGCTTCACGCCCTTACCCCCCAGTTCGCCTGACGCCGACCGCGCGCGGGCCAGGTCCTGGTCGATGGGCTTCTCGCAGAACACCGCCTTGCCGGCGGCGATGGCCTTGAGGCTGTAGTCGAGGTGGGTGTCGGTCGAGCTGGCGACAATGACGCCGGCCACCGCCGGATCGTTCAAGGCCGTCTCCAGGTCGGCGACGCTCGCGCCGGTTTCGCCGGCCAGGCCGTCGGCGGCCGCAGCGACCGGGTCGACCACGTATTTCAGGCGCAGGCCCGGCTGGCTGGCGACGTTCTTGGCATGGATGCGGCCGATGCGGCCCGCGCCCAAAATGGCGATGTCGTGCATGGGAAACCTGTACGCAGAGAGTCGGATAGGGGCGCGTTCCATTCCGATCTAATATGGAACAAAAATTCCTTCTAGATGGAAAGCGGAACGGCTCGTCGAGTTTCCGGCGTTTGTGTTGGGGTGCGGAACAGATATTCTAAAACTGGAGCCATTATGTCGGGGCGAAGATGAGCGAAGATACTGCGGCTGCGAGCCCGCCGGCCAGCGCCGAGGAGCTAAGAGCGGCGATCCTTGAGCGCTATGATTCGCTCAGCAAACGCCTGCAGCAGATCGCCCGTTATGTGCTCGACGAGCCGAACGAGCTGGCGCTGGAGACGCTGGCGGTGATCTCCGAACGCTGTGGCGTCCAGCCCTCGGCGATCGTGCGGTTCGCCAAGACCTTCGGTTATCCCGGCGCCAGCCAGATGCAGCGGTTGTTCCGCGACGGCCTGCTGTCGGGCCATGCCGGACTGGGCTACAGCGAGCGGGTGCGGCACTTCAACGAGGCCGTCGCCATGACACCCCAGGGCGGCGCCGACGTGCTGGCCGAGTTCGTGGAAGGCAATACGCTGGCGCTGCAGAACCTGGGCCAGACGGTCAGCGCCGCCGACATGGCCAAGGCCGTTTCTCTGATCGACAAGGCCGAAACGGTCTATGTCGCCGGCTTCCGCCGCTCGTTCCCGGTTGCGTCCTATCTGGCCTATTCGCTGCAACAGGCCAACAAGCGCACGCTGTTCATCGACGGCGTGGCCGGGCTCACCAAGCAGCAGGTCCAGACCATCGGGCCCAAGGATCTCCTGATCGCCGTCAGCTATCATCCCTATGCCGAGGAGACGGTGATGGCGGCCGAGATGGCTACCCAGCGCGGCGCCAAGATCCTTTCGATCAGCGACAGCCTCGTCAGTCCGATCGCAAAGCCGGCCGAACTGGTGCTGCATGTCCGCGAATCCGAGGTGCGCACGTTCCGCTCCCTGGCGGCCTCCATCTGTCTGGCCCAGGCGCTCGTGATCGGCTTTGCGTTCGAAGCCGGGAAGGAAGAACGCAAGGCCCAGAAGGCGGGATAGCAATCCCACTGGACCATATGTTCCATCGCTGCTGGAAAATGAAATGCATATTGCAAGCATTTCAGGCCTGGAATATGCGTTACATTATCGCCGGTGGGGAGCCGGTCGCAGAGTGACGTGGAACCGGAATGGCCCAGGACGCAAAGACCCTTGATCTGATCGCGGTGGGCCGTTCGAGCGTCGATCTCTACGGCCAGCAGGTTGGCGGACGTCTTGAGGACATGGGGTCGTTCGCCAAGTACCTGGGCGGGAGCCCCACCAACACCGCCGCCGGCGGCGCACGGTTGGGCTTGAAGACCGGTCTTCTGACCCGGGTCGGCGCCGATCACATGGGACGTTTCATCCGCGAGCAACTGGAACGCGAGGGCGTCGACGTTGCGGGCGTGCTCTCTGATCCCGATCGTCTGACCGCCCTGGTGATCCTGGGCATTCGCGACCGCGTGAACTTCCCGCTGATCTTCTATCGCGAGAACTGCGCCGACATGGCGCTTGAGCCGTCGGATGTCGACGAGGCCTGGTTTGCTCAGGCAGGCGCGGTCCTGATCAACGGCACGCACCTCTCGCAGCCCAACGTCTACGAGACCAGCCTCAAGGCGGCTCGCGCCGTGAAGGCTGCGGGGGGGCGCGTCGCCTTCGACATCGACTATCGCCCCGTGCTGTGGGGCCTGACCGGCAAGGACGCCGGCGAGAACCGGTTCGTCGAGAACCAGCAGGTCACCGCAAAGCTGCAGGAAGTGGTGGCGCTGTGCGATCTGATCGTCGGCACCGAAGAAGAGATTCACATCCTGGGCGGTTCCACCGACACGATCGCCGCGCTCCGGGCGATCCGGAAGGCCTCTGACGCCCTGCTGGTCTGCAAGCGTGGCCCCGAAGGCTGTGTCGCGTTCCCGGGCGCGATTCCGGACACCCTGGACGAGGGGGTCAGCGCGCGCGGGTTCAAGGTCGAGGTGTTCAACGTGCTTGGCGCGGGCGACGCCTTCATGGCCGGTTTCCTGCGGGGCTGGCTGCGGCATGAGAGCGTCGAGACCTGTTGCGAGTGGGGCAACGCCTGTGGCGCTATCGTGGTCTCGCGCCACGGCTGTACGCCGGCCATGCCGACCTGGATCGAGCTGCAGGCCTTCCTCTCCGAGCGGGAGCGTCCCTTCCGTCTGCGCGAGGACGCCGAGCTTGAGCACATCCACTGGGCCACGACCCGCGAGCGTGTCTATGACGAGCTGACCGTCCTGGCGATCGATCATCGCAGTCAGTTCGAGGATCTGATCGCCGAGACCGGCGGCGACGCAGAGCGCATTCCGGACTTCAAGCGCCTTGCCTTGCGCGCCGTCAAGATGGTTGCAGGGCGAGATGAAACGCGGTTTGGCATGCTGCTGGACGGCCGCTTCGGGTTCGAGGCGTTGGCCGAGGCCGCCGACCACGACTACTGGATCGCGCGCCCCATCGAGTTGCCCAAGTCGAGGCCCCTGGAGTTCGAGTGCTCCGCCGACGTGGCGACCGAGCTTTTGGAATGGCCTTTGAACCAGGTGGTCAAGTGCCTGGCCTTCTATCACCCTGACGACGAGAGCGACCTGCGCGAGCGCCAGGAGCGGCAACTGCTGCGCTTGGCCGACGCCTGCCGCAAGACCCGTCATGAACTGTTGCTTGAGCTGATCCTGCCGCGCGGCATGTCCAGCGACAGCAGGACTGTGGCGCGTGCGATCCGCCGGCTCTACGCCCTGGGCATTCGTCCAGACTGGTGGAAGCTGGAGCCGCTGACCGATCCCGACGCTTGGCGCGAGATCGAGATCGCCATAGCCGAGAATGATCCGCTTTGCCGGGGCGTGGTCCTGCTGGGGCTGTCGGCGCCCGAGGCCGAGCTGGTGGCCTCGTTCGAGGTGGTCGCGCCGTTCCCGATCGTGAAGGGCTTCGCGGTCGGCCGGACGATTTTCTACGATGTCGCCCGCGCCTGGCTGTCCAACCAGATCGACGATGACGCGGCCGTGACGGCGCTGGCCGCGAAGTTCAAGGTGCTGGTCGACGCTTGGCGTCGCCTCCGAGGCTCCGTGGAAAAGGCCGCGTAGAATGGCTCTGGTTCGTCTCACCGCCGCCCAGGCGACCGTACGCTGGCTCGCGGCGCAGCACGTCGAGACTTCGAACGGCGAGGTTCCGTACTTCGCCGGCGTCTGGGCGATCTTCGGCCACGGCAATGTCGCCGGGCTGGGCGAGGCTTTGCACGGCGTTCGCGACGTCCTGCCGACCTATCGCGCCCACAACGAGCAAGGCATGGCCCACGCCGCCATCGCCTTCGCCAAACAGTCCCGGCGCGAGCGGGCGATGGTTTGCACCACCTCGATCGGGCCGGGTGCGACCAACATGGTCACCGCCGCCGCCCTGGCCCATGTGAACCGGCTGCCCGTGCTGTTCCTGCCCGGCGACGTCTACGCCAGCCGCCGGCCCGACCCGGTGCTGCAGCAGATCGAGGACTTCGGCGACGGCACGATCAGCGCCAATGACTGCTTCAAGCCGGTCTCACGCTATTTCGACCGGATTACGCGGCCCGAACAGATCCTGGATGCTCTGCCGCGGGCGCTGGCCGTGATGCTGGATCCGGCGACCTGCGGACCGGCTACGCTGGCCTTTTGTCAGGATGTCCAGGCCGAGGCCTTCGACTATCCGCAAGCCTTTTTCGCCAAGCGGGTTTGGCGCATTCGCGCGCCGCAGCCCGATCCTCGGGAGCTCGATGATCTGGTCGGCCTGATCAAGGCCGCTGAGCGTCCGCTCATCGTGGCCGGGGGCGGGGTGCTGTACGCCCGCGCCGAGGCGGCCCTGGCGGATCTGGCGCACGACGCCGGATTGCCGGTCGTCGAGACCCAAGGGGGCAAGGGAAGCCTGGCCTGGGATCATCCCTTGAACCTGGGCGCCGTCGGCGTAACCGGTACGACCGCCTCGGTCGCGGCGGCTGAAGCGGCTGATCTGGTGATCGGTCTGGGCACGCGCCTGCAGGACTTCACAACGGGCTCGCGAGCTCTGTTCGGCGCCGAGGGGCGCAAGCTGGTCCAGGTCAATGTCGCGCCTCATGACGCGCACAAGCATGGAGCGACCAGCGTCGTCGGCGACGCCCTGGCGGTGCTGGAGGCCTTGGCCGAGCGGCTGGACGGCTGGCGTGCGCCGTTCGCCTGGACCGAGCTGGCCACCAGCGGCGTGCCGGCCTGGAACGCGATCTTCGACGCCAGCACCAGGGCCGACACGCGGCCTCTGCCCACCGACGCCCAGGTGTTGGGCGCGGTGTGGCGAGCCTCGTCCGACGACAGTGTGGTGGTCTGCGCCGCCGGCGGTCTGCCCGGCGAACTGCACAAGCTTTGGCGCACGCGCATGCCGGGCGGCTACCACGTCGAATACGGCTTCTCCTGCATGGGGTACGAGATCGCCGGCGCGGTCGGCGTGAAAATGGCTGAACCCGACCGCGAGGTGCATGTGATGGTCGGGGACGGCAGCTATCTGATGCTGAACTCCGAACTCGCCACCTCGGTGATGCTGGGGACCAAGCTGATCGTCACGATCCTCGACAACCGGGGCTACGGCTGCATCAACCGCCTGCAGGCGGCGACCGGCGGCGCGGCGTTCAACAACCTGCTGGCCGACACGCTGCACGAAACCTTGCCCGACATCGACTTCGCCGCCCATGCCGCCAGCCTGGGTGCGCGCTCGGAGAAGGTGGGCGATCTGTCGAGCCTGGAAGCCGCGCTTCAGCGCGCCAAGGCCAGCGACCGGACCTATGTCGTCGTCATCGACACCGACCCCATGCCGACGACCGAGGGCGGCGCCTGGTGGGACGTGGCGGTGCCCGAGGTCTCCGTGCGGCCCAGCGTGAACGCCGCGCGCGCCGACTACGACCTGAAGATCAAGCAACAGCGTACAGGGGACTGACCCATGACCATCCGTTTCGGCGTGAGCCCCATCGCCTGGATCAACGACGACATGCCCGAGCTGGGCGGGGACACGCCCCTGGAAAGCGTGCTGGCCGACTGCCAGGCGATCGGCTTCGAAGGCGTCGAGCTGGGCGGAGTTTTCCCGCGCGATCCGGCGGTGCTGAAGCCGCTGCTCGACCGCTACGGCCTCGACCTGGTCGGCGGCTGGTACAGCGGCAATCTTCTGCCCCATTCGGCCGAGGACGAAATCGCCGCCCTGCAGCCGCATCTGGCCCTGCTCAAGGCGATGGGTTGTACGGTGTTCATCCATGCCGAGACCAGCAACGCGATCCACGGCGCGCGCGACACGGCGCTATCGGCCACGCCGCGGCTGGACGCCGAGGGCTGGACGCTGTTCGGCGCGCGTCTGACCAAGGTGGCGGACTACATCGCCGCCCAGGGTCTGAAGTTCGCCTATCACCATCATCTGGGCACAGTGGTCGAGCGGCCGCAGGACCTGGAGGCGTTTCTGAGCGCAACCGGCCCGTCGGTGGGCCTGACAGTCGACACCGGCCACGCGGCGCTGGGCGGGGTCGACCCGGTTGCGCTGATCCGCGCCCATCCGGAGCGCGTCGCCCATGTCCACTGCAAGGATGTCCGCCGCGAGGTCTTCCAGTCGGTGATCGGCCAGAAGGGCGGCAGCTTCCTGGATGGCGTGCTGGCAGGCATGTTTACAGTGCCCGGCGACGGCGGCCTGGACTACGCGGCGGTGATGCAGGCCTTGGCCGAGATCAACTACTCGGGCTGGATCATCGTCGAGGCCGAACAGGATCCCGCCATCGCCAATCCGCGCCAGTACGGCGAGATGGGCTTGGCGACCCTCAAAAAGGAAGCCGCTGCAACGGGCCTGAGGGCGGCGTGATGAGCAAGCTGCTGGTTCGCCCCCATGCGCCCGACGCGACGGGCTCGGTGCTCGAGGTCACGCCCGCCTCGGCCGGCTGGACCCATGTCGGCTTCCAGGTCGTCAAGCTGGCGGCCGGCGCGGTCTTCGAGGGCGGTGATCCCGATCGCGAAACCTGCGTCGTGGTGATGAGCGGAACCGCCGAAGTCTCGGCCCAGGGCGTCTCCTTCGGCGCGATCGGTGGTCGCGCCAGCGTGTTCGAGGACAAGGCGCCGGGTGCGGTCTATGTGCCGGCCGCCATCGCCTTCTCGGTGTCGGCTGTCAGTGACGTGGAGGTGGCGCTGTGCAGCGCGCCGGGCCAGCCGGGCGGCCAAGCGCGGCTGATCGCCGAGCGCGATATGCCACGCGAGACGCGGGGCAGGGGAACCAACACGCGCTTTGTCCGCAACATCCTGCCCGAGACGGCGCCGGCCGATGGCCTGTTGGTGGTCGAGGTGATCACCCCAGGCGGCCACTGGTCCAGTTATCCGCCTCATAAGCACGACACCGCGGCGGAGGGCGAGGAAACGGCGCTGGAGGAAACCTACTATCATCGCCTGAACCCGCCCCAGGGCTTCGCCTTCCAGCGCGTCTACACCGACGACCGAAGCCTGGACGAAACGGTCTGCGTGCAAGACGGGGACGTCGTGATGGTGCCCCGCGGCTACCACCCGGTCGGCGCGCCGCATGGCTACGACCTTTACTATCTGAACGTCATGGCCGGCCCGCACCGGAAGTGGATCTTCCGCAATGACCCCGCCCACGACTGGATCATGCGCCAGGCCTGAACGGCCGCCCCAGAACGACGAGAGGAGCGCGTGATGCGCGACATTCCCCATTTCATCGGCGGCCAGAAGGTCGACGGAGCCTCGGGCCGTTTCGGCGAGGTGTTCGACCCCAACACCGGCAAGGTCCAGGCCAGGGTGGCCCTGGCCTCGGCCGGCGAACTGAACACGGCCATCGCCAACGCCAAGGTCGCTCAAGCCGCCTGGGCCGCGACCAATCCCCAGCGCCGCGCGCGGGTGATGTTCGAGTTCAAGCGCCTGCTTGAAGTCCATATGGACGAACTGGCGGCGCTGCTGTCGTCCGAGCACGGCAAGGTCATCGCCGACAGCAAGGGCGACATCCAGCGGGGCTTGGAGGTGATCGAGTTCGCCTGCGGCGTCCCGCATCTTCTGAAGGGCGAGTACACCCAGGGCGCGGGTCCCGGCATCGACGTCTATTCGATGCGTCAGCCATTGGGCGTCGTAGCGGGCATCACCCCGTTCAACTTCCCGGCCATGATCCCGATGTGGATGTTCGGCCCGGCTATCGCGACAGGCAACGCCTTCATCCTGAAGCCCTCTGAGCGTGATCCCTCCGTGCCGGTGCGTCTGGCCGAGTTGATGATCGAGGCCGGCCTGCCGCCCGGCGTTCTGAACGTCGTCCACGGCGACAAGGACTGCGTTGAGGCCATTCTCGACCATCCGGACATCAAGGCCGTCAGCTTCGTGGGCAGTTCGGATATCGCCCAGTCAGTGTTCCAGCGCGCCGGCGCGGCCGGCAAGCGGGTCCAGGCGATGGGCGGGGCCAAGAACCATGGCCTGGTCATGCCCGATGCTGATCTCGATCAGGCCGTGGCCGACATTATCGGTGCGGCCTACGGCTCGGCCGGCGAGCGTTGCATGGCCCTGCCGGTCGTCGTGCCGGTCGGCGAGAAGACCGCCACCGCCCTGCGCGAGAAGCTGGTCGCGGCCATCGGCGGCCTTCGGGTCGGCGTCTCGACCGATCCGGACGCCCATTACGGACCGGTGGTCAGCGCCGCCCACAAGGCGCGCATCGAAAGTTACATCCAGATGGGCGTCGATGAAGGCGCCGAGTTGGTCGTTGATGGCCGGGGCTTTTCGCTGCAGGGCCACGAGGAAGGCTTCTTCGTCGGTCCGACCCTGTTCGATCACGTCAAGCCGACCAGTCGCTCCTATCACGACGAGATTTTCGGCCCGGTGCTGCAGATGGTCCGCGCCGAAAGTCTGGAGGAGGGGATCGCGCTGGCCTCGCGCCACCAGTACGGCAATGGCGTGGCGATCTTCACTCGTAACGGCGACGCCGCGCGCGAGTTCGCCGACCAGGTCGAGGTGGGCATGGTCGGGATCAACGTCCCGATCCCCGTGCCGGTGGCCTATCACAGCTTCGGCGGCTGGAAGCGCTCGGGCTTTGGCGACCTCAATCAATACGGCATGGACGGCGTGCGGTTCTACACCCGCACCAAGACCGTGACCCAGCGCTGGCCCAAGGGCGGGGCGGTGCTGGACCAGAGCTTTGTCATCCCCACCATGCGGTGACGGTTTTCGGGGCCTCCCCGAACGATAGCGCCGCCTGCGAGCGCGACCTCAGGCCTCGGACGAAGCGCGTCCGGGGCCTTTTCTTGTCGATGTTCAGCGCCTGGTTACCGGCGATGGCGCGGTGTCAGCGTTCGGGCGTTGCGATGCGTCAGGAGCGTGTCAGGATGCCTGTGGAATCCTAAGCGCCATGACCCAGTCCCGATCTTTCCCCGTCGCCCTTGTCGCCCTCGTCGCTATCGCCGCGGCCGTCTTGGCGACAAGCGCAACCGCCGACGACCACAAGGCGCACAAGAAGAGAGACCACGATGTCGCCCGCGAGGCGTTGCTGCGCCGGGAAGTGCTGCCCCTGACCCGTATTCTCGCAATCGCGGCCGAACGAGCGCCTGGCGAAGTGATCGAGGTCGAGCTGGAGGAAGCCGGCCCCGGCCGCCTGAAGTATGATCTCAAGATCCTGGCCAAGAACGGACGTGTCCGGGAGTTGGAACTCGACGCCAAGACCGGCGCGACCCTGAAGCTTGAGGACGATTGATGCGCGCGCTCGTCGTCGAGGATGATCCGGTCGTGGGCCCAGACCTCGCCAAGGCGCTGAGCGCGTCGGGCTTCGTGGTCGATATCGCCCGCGATGGCGAGGACGCGTCCTTCAAGGGCGAGGTCGAGGATTACGCGCTTGTCGTGCTGGATCTGGGCCTGCCGCGTCTTGACGGTCTGTCGGTGCTTCGGCGCTGGCGGGCCAATGACCGCGCCTTCCCGGTGCTGATCCTGTCGGCGCGGGGCGACTGGACCGAGAAGGTCGAAGGCATCGAGGCCGGCGCCGACGACTATCTGGCCAAGCCTTTCGAGATGGGCGAACTGCTGGCGCGCGCGCGTGGCCTCGTGCGCCGTGCGGCGGGCCGCACGTCACCCGTGATCGGCGCGGGGCGACTGGCCCTGGATACGCGGCGCATGTCCGCCACCCTGGACGGCGCGCCGATCCGCTTGTCGCCGCTTGAGTTCCGGCTGCTGGACTGCCTGGCGCACAACCCCGGACGGGCTGTTTCGGCCGGTGAGCTTGCCGAACAGCTCTACGGCGTCGCCGACACCGCCGACACCAACGCCATCGAGGCCCTGGTGGCGCGCCTTCGCCGCAAAATCGGCGCCGACGTTATCGAAACCCGCAGAGGCTTTGGCTACCTGCTGGCCGGCGGGACGGCGTGAGCGGCGGCTCGTTGCGATGGCGACTGATCGTCGGCGGCATGCTGGCGATCCTGGCGGCCCTGGCGGTCGCCTGGCTGGCCATGACCTGGCTTTTCGAGCGTCATATCGTGCGTCGGGAAACGGCCGACCTGACACGCGCGGGTCAGGTGCTGGTCGCGGGTCTCCGGCTGGAGCCGAACGGCGCGCCGGTCATCGACGCGACCTTGTCTGATCCGCGGCTGTCGAAAGCCGCTGGCGGCTTCTACTGGCAGGTTTCGACAACCTCTGGCAGCGAGCGGTCGGTCTCCCTGTGGGATCAGGCGCTAAAGTCGCCGCAAATCGCGCCGGCTGAGGGCTGGTCCTCGCGCATCGCCGCCGGGCCGTTTGATGATCGCGTCCTCCTGGTCGAGCGCAGCGTGCGACCGGACCGCGACGGTCCGGCCGTGCTGATCCAGGTCGCCAGTGACGAAAAGGTGTTGCGCGCCGCCCGGCGCGAGTTCGGTCGCGAACTCGCCATTTTTCTGGGGGGGCTCTGGGCGGTCCTCTCGGGCGCCGCAGCCTTGCAGGTGGTGCTGGGCCTGTCGCCCCTGACCCGCGTGCGCGCGGATCTTACTCGCCTACGCAAAAGCCCTTCTGCCCGGATGTCGCTCGATCATCCGCGCGAGATCGCGCCGCTGGCCGAGGCGATCAACGCCTTGGCCGAAGCGCGGGAGGCTGATCTGGCCCGTGCACGCCGACGAGCCGGCGACCTGGCCCACAGTCTCAAAACGCCGCTCGCCGCTCTGTCGGCCCAGAGCCGCCGCGCGCGCGAAGACGGCGCGGCCGCAGCCGCTGATGGTCTGGACGCCGCCATCGCCGCGGTCGCCGCGGCGCTGGAGGCCGAGCTGGCCAGAGCTCGCGCCGCCGCCGCCCGAGAGGCCATCTTCGCCGCCGAGACCGCGCCTCTGGCCGTCGCAGAACGCCTCGTGGCCGTTCTGGAACGCACCGCCGATGGCGAGCGCTTGATCTTCGATATTGATGTTCCGGCCGATCTGAAGGCGCCGGCCTCTGAAGACGTGGTCACCGAAATGCTGGGGGCGCTCATCGAGAACGCCGCCCGTCATGCTCGCCGCCAAGTCAGGATTTCAGGCGCTGTGGTGGGGCAGGGCGCAGTCCTGACCGTCGAGGATGATGGACCAGGGCTGGACAAGGGCCGCGCGGAGGCGGCCCTCGCGCGCGGCGCCCGGTTGGACGAGGCCGGGCCAGGCCACGGTCTGGGGCTGGCCATCGTTCGCGATCTTGCAGAGGCTTCGGGCGCGGTGTTGAGCATGGACCGCGGGGATCTGGGCGGCCTTCGCGCGATGGTGTCGTGGACGGCGCCCGGAGCAGGGCCATGAGCGTCTGAGCTCAGAACCCGCCCATTGGTCGCATCGGCCCTTTGCGTCCTTGCGAAGGCCGAACGTCCCCCTTCTGCGACACAGCGGCTCGCGGCAATTTCCGGACTTTTGCTCTACAAGGGCGGCTGTGATCCGTGCAAAACCGGCGCGCGGAAGGGGGGCGGGTTGAAGCGCCGCCAGTCTGGCGCGCTTCCTCATGCTCCTAGTATCGCATAAAGCCTTGTCTCTCCGTGGGTAAAGTCCTGAAATATCAAGCTCATAGATTTTCCGTCGCCCCGATGATGGACTGGACCGACCGACACTGTCGGTCGCTGCACCGCGGGCTGTCGTCGCGGGCGCTGCTCTACACCGAGATGGTGACGAGCGGTGCGGTGGTGCATGGCGATCGAAACAAGCTGCTCGGCTATGACCCTGGCCAGCATCCGGTGGCGGTGCAATTGGGCGGGTCGGATCCTGCCGAACTGGCTCAGGCCGCGCGGATCGCCGAGGACTACGGCTATGACGAGGTGAACCTCAATGTCGGCTGCCCCTCGGATCGGGTGCAAAGCGGCCGCTTTGGCGCTTGCCTGATGCGCGAACCGGATCTGGTCGCTGAGTGTATGGCGGCGATCAAGAACGCCGTACGGGTTCCCGCCACGGTGAAGTGCCGGATCGGCGTGGATGACCAGGATCCCGAAGAGAGCCTCTTCACGCTGGTCGATCGCTCTGCGGCGGCGGGGATCGACACGTTTGTTGTTCATGCGCGCAAGGCCTGGCTGCAGGGCCTGTCGCCTAAGGAAAACCGAGACATTCCGCCCCTCGACTACGCGCTGGTTTACCGTCTGAAGCGCGAACGTCCCGCCTTGACCATTGCCATCAATGGCGGTGTGCCCAGCGTCGATGCGGCGCTGGAGCATCTGGCCAATGGCGTGGACGGCGTGATGCTGGGGCGGGCCGCCTATCATGAGGCGGGCTTGCTGGGAGAGGTCGACCGGCGCGTGTTCGGGCTGGATGTCGCGGACGTCGACAGCTTCGAGGCCGTCGAGCGCTATCGGCCCTATCTGGCGCGGGAACTGGCGGCCGGAACGCATCTGGCGGCAATGAGCCGGCACATGCTGGGCCTTTTCCACGGCCTGCCCGGCGCCCGGGCCTGGCGCCGTATCCTGACGGTCGAGGGCGTTAAGTCCGGCGCAGGGCTGGACGTAGTGGATCGGGCGCTCGACGCCGTTCGCGCCGCGCTGGCGTCTCGAGAAGAGCGGTCAGCCCCAGCGGCCTAGCAGGCTAAGGGTGCAGGATCAGCGAGGTCTGGGTGGCCTCGAAGCGCGACAGGCGGCCCAGATAGCTCATGCCCAGAAGTGAGTTTTCCAGGCCTTTCTCGATGACGAGGGCATCGACGTCGCGAACGCGCGCGCCGGCGATCGAGACGCTGGCCAGCTTCACGGCGGCGGCGCGCGTACGACCATCGGCCGTGATGACGTTGTAGTCATAGGTCAGGCGGCTGGTGTCGATGCCCAGGCGCTGGGCGTCAGCCAGGCTTAGCGAGACGGCGGTGGCGCCGGTGTCGACCAAGAAGCGAACGGCCTTGCCGTCGACATTGCCCTGGGCCCAGAAGTGGCCGTCGCTGTCCTTGCTCAGCTGGGCCGCGCCGCCTTCGGCTCCGCCGAGGGTGGCGGTCGCCGCAGAAGGCGCACGCAGTTCCGGATGGCGCAGATCGTCGAGCGAGACGACAGCCTTGGCGGCGCCGACCGCCGACAGGGCTCCCACCAATGCGATCGCCGCAAACCTCAACATAGAAGACACCCTGCCTTGTAGGCTTTGAGACCGCTTCTGCGATCGTTAGCCAGATGAATAGCAGCGATGCGTTTTTAATCTGTGAATCGGAACGTCAATTTCTGAATGTTGGTTACCAATATGGTAACAAGATTAGTATTGCGATCTATATTTGCTAAATTTGGACGGCATATTTTTGTCGGTGTTGGCTCGGCATGGCGCGACCTCGCGATTACTACTCCACGACGTTCAACGCGCACGCAGGGTCTCGCCAAGGGCGCCTGGCGCGCTACGGATCTCGCGGCGCTATTCGAGGTCTGATCACGGGAGTGACGTCAGCGCCCGGCTTGCGCAGCGGCCGTCAGCGCGATCATCGGGTCAGGGCGTTCTGGGAGGGCGGCCATGATGGCGGCGCGCTCATCGTCACTGAGCCGGGCCCAGGCCGCGATCTCCGGCAAGGTGCGGCGACAGCCCAGGCAGTAGCCCGAGGCGCCGTCGACCGCGCAAACCTTCACGCAAGGCGTCACGATGGGGCGAGGTGGCTGGGCGTTCGTCGTCATGGTCCAAACATCTCCGGTCCGTGTCAGGTGCGCAAGGGCTTGGGGCTGGGGCTTGCTTTGGGCGGCGAGCGGTTTAAGTCCGCTCCATGACCGATCAGACTGTCTCTCCCTTCGCCGATATCCGCCAACTCGCGAGCTCGCCGCCGCAGCCCGGGCCGACGCCCGCGCTGGAGCAGGGCGGGCGGCTCGCCGAGATCGCCGCCTGGCTGACCGCCTGGACCGGCAAGACGCCGCCGGCCGTCAATCGACCCGTCGTGGCCTTGTACGCCGGCGCGCGCCAGGGTGTGGGTCCGCGCGGGTGGGCGCGCGAGCGCCTGGAGGCGATCGCGGCCGGCGGCGCCACCGTCTCTCGCTTGGCCGGTGTCCAGGGCGCGGGTCTGGAGGCCTTCGACCTGGCGATCGATCGGCCTTCGCCGGACATGGTGAGCAAGGCCTCGATGAGCGAGAAGGAGGCGGCCGCCACCATGGCGTTCGGCATGGAGGCTCTGGCCAAGCAGCCTGATCTGCTGATCCCCGGCGTCATCGCTGCGGAGCCTGCACGCACCGCCGCCGCCGTCTGTCTGGCGCTGTTTGGCGGCGAGGCTTCCGACTGGTCAAGCGATCCTGAGCCGGTCGCGGCGGCGGTCGCCCGGGCGCGTGAAGAGGGCATGGGCGATGACCCGCTTGAGATCCTGCGTCAACTCGGTGGCCGTGAAACCGCCGCCGTGGCCGGCGCCATTCTGGCCGCGCGTGTGCAGAAGACGCCGGTGCTGCTGGACGGCTATGCCGCCTGCGCCGCCGCCGCGATTGTCCAGGCGGTCGAGCCCACCGCCATCGATCATTGCCTCGCCGCCCATGTCAGTCCGGCGAGGGGACATGCCAAGCTGCTGGAAAAGCTGGGAAAGCAGCCGCTCTTGAGCCTCGGTGTCGAGGATGAAGAGGGCGTTGGTGGCGTCTCGGCCCTGGCGCTGGTCAAGCTGGCCTGCGAGGTCCGATAGGCGGTTTCGCGGGGCCTCTAAGTGAACGCGGATAATATTCGCTTCCGTTGACGCTAACGTCATCTTTCCAAACGGCCGTTCGAGCCATATCATGCTCCCTGAAACGCAATAACGACCCCCATCCGAGGGGTCGATTGAACGGGAGCTCGCCATGAATCTCGACTTCTCGCCCGAGGACCTCGCCTTCCGCGACGAGGTCCGCGCCTTTATCGCCGAAAACTATCCGGCCGGGCTGCGCGACAAGCAGGAGGAGGGCGAGGAGATGGCCAAGGAGGATTTCCTCTCCTGGCACCGCGTTCTCGCCAACAAGGGCTGGGTGGCCCCCGCCTGGCCGACCCAGTACGGCGGACCGGGCTGGACCTCGGTGCAGCGCTATATCTGGTCGGAAGAAACCGCCCGCGCCGACTGCGTGCCGATCCTGCCGTTCGGCATCAACATGGTCGGCCCGGTGATCTACACCTTCGGCACGCCCGAGCAAAAGGAACGCTTCCTGCCGGGGACCCTGTCGGGCGACATCTGGTGGTCGCAGGGCTACAGCGAGCCGGGCGCGGGTTCCGACCTCGCCAGCCTGAAGACCAAGGCCGAGCGCTTCACCGGCGATGACGGCAAGGAATACTACCTGGTCAATGGTCAGAAGACCTGGACCACCATGGCCCAGCACGGCGACTGGATCTTCTGTCTGGTCCGCACCGACCCGAACGCCAAGATTCAGGAAGGCATCTCGTTCCTGCTGATCGACATGAAGTCGCCGGGCGTGACCGTGCGTCCGATCATCACCCTGGGCGGCGAGCACGAGGTCAACGAGGTCTGGTTCGAGAACGTCAAGGTGCCGGTCGAGAACCGCATCTACGACGAGAACAAGGGTTGGACCTGCGCCAAGTTCCTGCTGGCTCACGAGCGCTCGGGCATCGCCGGTGTGGCGCGCTCCAAGCGCGGCATCGAGCGGATCCGCCAGATCGCCTCGACCGAGCTGAGCGACGACGGCGACGCGCTGATCAAGGATCCGATGTTCAAGCGCAAGGTCGCCGAGCTCGAGATCGACCTGACGGCGCTGGAGTACACTGAACTGCGCACCCTGGCCGGCGAAGCCGCGGGCCGCGGGCCGGGTCCGGAGTCCAGCGTGCTCAAGATCAAGGGCACCGAGATCCAGCAACGCCTGACCGAGTTGGCGCTAGAGGCCGCTGGTCACTACGGCGCGCCTTACTTCCGGGGCTTCCCGAAGGACGGCGACAACGCCCATCCGATCGGTCCGGAGTTCGCGCACCGCGCCGCGCCGACCTATTTCAACGTCCGCAAGACGTCGATCTACGGCGGCTCGAACGAAATCCAGCGCAACATCATCGCCAAGATGGTGCTGGGCCTCTAACGCGGGCTGTCAGCCCGGGTGCGCCGGAGGCGTGACCCGGGACCACCCAATTCACCGACATTGACGATCCCGGCGCTCCGCTTTGCTGCGGCCGGGATGACAATCAAAAAGAACGGAAACCCAGGGATGGATTTCAACTTCACCGAAGAGCAGTCGATGGTCCGCGACTCCGTCGCGAGCTTCCTGCAGGACAAGTACGACTTCGACACCCGCCGCAAGATCGTCAGCTCGGACGCCGGTTGGCGCGCCGACTACTGGAAGGCCTTCGCCGAGGAGCTGGGCATTCTCGGCGCCTCGTTCAGCGAGGAGCTGGGCGGCCTGGGCGGCGGCGCCATCGACAATATGATCATCATGGAAGAGTTCGGTAAGGCGCTCGTGATCGAGCCCTATCTGGGCACCGTGGTGATCGGCGGCGGCTTCATGAAGCACTCGGGCTACGCCGGCGCGGCCTCGGTCATCGAGGGCATTGTCGGTGGCTCGACCACCATCGCCTTCGCCTATGCCGAACCCCAGGCCCGCTACACCTGGCAGGACCTGAAGACGACGGCCAAGAAGGACGGCTCGGGCTGGGTTCTCAACGGCCACAAGGCCGTCGTGGTCGGCGCGCCGTTCGCCACCCACCTGATCGTCACGGCTCGCACGGGCGGCGCCCAGCGCGACGCCGGCGGCGTCGGCGTGTTCATCATCGACAAGAGCCTGCCGGGCGTCGTGACGCGCGACTATCCGACGGTCGACGGCAACCGCGCCTCGGAAGTCTATTTCGAGAACGTCTCGATCCCGGCCGAGGCCCTGATCTCGGAAAGCGGTCTGGCCCTGGTCGAACAGGTCATGGACGAGGCCATCGCCGCCGTCGGCGCCGAGGCTGTGGGCGTGCTGCGCAAGCTGCACGACGGCACTCTGGACTACGCCAAGCAGCGCAAGCAGTTCGGCACCGCCATCGCCAACTTCCAGGTGCTGCAACACCGCATGGTCGACATGTTCATCGAGGTCGAGCAATCGGTGTCGATGACCTACATGGCGACGATCAAGGTTGGCGAGAGCGCCGCCGAACGCGCCAAGGCCGTCTCGGCCATGAAGGTGCGCATCGGTCGCGCCTGCAAGTTCGTGGGCCAAAGCGCCATCCAGATCCATGGCGGCATGGGCATGACCGACGAACTGGCGATCGGTCACTACTTCAAGCGCGCGACGATGATCGAAGGCCTGTTCGGCTCTGTTGATCATCATCTGAAGCGTTACGAATCCCTGTCGTTCGACGCGGCCGCCTAAGGGCGTCTACGGACCAACAGGTTCAAGTGTTGAAGCCGCCTGCGTCATGGCGACGCGGGCGGTTTTTTCATGCACCATGCTCCTGAACCATTCGCCTCAGGATCAGCTGACGCGGGTTTCATCGCCCGCCAAGCACGACAAGGCGTTCGCCCATATAGGCCGTCTACGGATTAAAAGCTGACGTCGTTTCAGGTGTCTGGCGGCGACTCGTCCGCATGCGGATATGATCTTTACACGGATGAAATACGGTTGCGGAGACGCTTATTGAGCGCATTCTTCCCAACGACGCGCTGACGACTAGGAGGGTGAGAGCCCCTGTAAGCCGCGCGCGTCTCCTGGTCCTCACGGCACTATCTGGGAGACGCCGCCATGAACGTATCGAAGATGAACCACGCGATGCTGTCGTTCGCCCTCTTGGGCGGCATGCTGGTCGGTGGTCGGCAGAGTTCGAAGCCGCCCAAATCCCCGTCGTCGAAGTCGGGGCGCAAATAGGCCGGCTTTCGCGATACGAAAAAGGCCTCCGCCGGGCAGGCGGAGGCCTTTGCATCGTCGCCTTCAGAGAGGGTCTCAGCCCTTCTTGGCGGCCGTGTTGCAGTCGGTCAGGGCGTCGCCTTCGATCGCTGCGCCGCGATAGGTGAACGCAGTCAGTTCGCCGACCTGGGCGGCCAGCTTGCGGCAGGCGCGGGCGGCGGGCAGCGAGCGGGCCTTGGTGGTGGTGCAGACATCGCCCGTGCAGCGCCAAGCCGAACCGTCGTGGATGAACGACTCGCTCGTGGCCGGGGTCTTCAGCTTGAGTGATGCGCTTTCGGTGTCGGCGGCGAACGCCGGCGTGACGAGCGCGCAGGCCAACAGGCCCGCGAAAATAGCGGTACGCATTCCTACAGTCTCCTATCCCCGCGCCGGATGGGAGTTCCGGCGCATGAGCGCGCGATCGGGAACGTCGCGCACCTTTCGGCATAGTTCGTTTTCTTTGAAAACTAAGTCAAGCGCCGAAGCGTGTCTGGCGCGCCCGATTGGTAGATTTCTGCATCCCAGGCCAGAAGGGCGGGGGTGACGTCCTCGGCCCGCTCAACCGCGCGCCAGGCGTTCGCCAGATCGGGTGGGGTGAGCCCTTGATCAATCGTGTGACGGATCAGGACGAACAGCGGATCCCAGAAACCGCCGGGGTTATGGAACACAATCGGCTTCTGGTGAAGATCTAAACGGCGCCAAGATAGCAGTTCGACGATTTCTTCCAGGGTGCCGATGCCGCCGGGCAGCACCACGAAGGCGTCAGATCGCTCGAACATCATCATCTTGCGTTCGTGCATGTTGTCGACGACGACGGTCTCTACGTCGTCGAAAGGCTGTTCGCGGCCGCGCAGGAAGCTTGGAATGATCCCCAGCACCGCGCCGCCGGCCGTGTGAGCACCTCGGGCGGTGGCCCCCATCAGGCCGACGCCGCCGCCGCCATAGACGAGCTTCAGGCCTGCCTTGGCGAAGCTTTCGCCGATACTGAAGGCGGCAGCGATGTAGCTAGGATCGGCGTCGTTCGATGAGCCGCAATAGACGCACACGGCGCTCAGGCGCCTGGACTCGTCGGACATCGTCGTCCACTCCACACAAGACAATGGCGCGCGGGGATCGCGCGCCACCGGTTCGTTCCTATTTGAGGCCGCATGATCAGGATTCGCTCCCGGGGTTTCAAGCCGTCGATCCTTGTCGTCGCTGCGGCGACGCTGCTGGCGGCTTGCGACCCGGGCGGACAGGGCGACCCGAAGCGCACGGAGAAGATCGATAGCGCCGAAGCCGGCTATCTTCCGCCTCCAGCGCTGGAAAGCGTGCAGCGCGCGGGCGGCCGCGTGACCTTGGTGGGCGCTGCGCTGCCAGAGGCTGATATCCGGTTGGGCTCTCCGGACGGTGAGGTCGTGCTGGGCAAGGCGGACCCCGAGGGGCGGTGGAGCGTGGCTGTTCCCATCCAGCCTGGCGTTCGATTGTTCGGCCTTTCCATGACCCGTGATGGCCGGACCGTGCAGGCGGAAGGCTACGTCATGGTCTCGGAAGAGGGGCAGGTGGCCTTGTTGCGGGCTGGCGCGGGCGCATGGCGCCTCGCTCCCGCGTCCAGCGCGCCCCGGATCTTGGCGGTCGATATCGACAGGGCCGGCGGCGCGGTGGTGTCGGGAGTCGCTGCGCCGGGCGCGGGCCTCAATGTCCGGATTGACCGGGTCGTCAGCGGCGGGGGGCGCGCCGATGACAAAGGCCGCTTCTTCATCGCGATGAAGGATCCGATGTCCCGCGGCCCTCACGACATCCAGATCGGTGGCGAAGGGGGCGAGGATCAGGTGACGATCGCGGCCACGCCGCCCTTGGCCTTGAACTCTGGTCCCGTGCGCGCCGAGCGCGTTCCGACCGGTTGGCGCATCGACTGGGTGACGCCAGGCGGCGGCGTACAGACCACCTTGCTGATCCGAAGGGATGGGCGATGAGAGGGCTGGGCGGCCCGCCGTCTCCTGGACGCGAGGCGGTCGCCGGCGCGATCGCGAAGGCCGACCAGCCGATCCGCTTCTGGAAGGCGATGAGCGACCTGCTCCAACTGGTGCTGCGATCCCAGGCGCCGGGTTTGCGCTGGCGCCTGACCGTCGCCTTGCTTCTGACGCTTACCGGCAAGGTGCTCGGCGTCCTGGCGCCGTTGATGCTGGGGCAGGCGGTGAACCAGCTCTCCGTCGGTCAGGGCGTTGCGGTGACGGTCACCCTGGCGTTCGCGAGTCTGGCGATCGGCTGGGCGCTGGTGCGATTTATCTCGGCGGCGGCGCCCCAGGCGCGAGACACGATCTTCACGCCGGTCGCCCAGGCGGCCCAGACCCGCGCGGCGGTCGAGACCTTCGCGCACGCCCTGTCGCTGTCGATCGATTTTCATCAGTCCAAGCGGACCGGCTCGCTCTCGCGGGTTATCGATCGTGGCGCGCGGTCGATGGATTTTCTGCTGCGGGGTCTGGTGTTCAACCTCGCCCCCACAGGGATCGAGCTGATCCTCGCCGCCGTGGTGCTGGCCAAGGCCTACGACTGGCGGTTCGCCGCTGTGGCCTTGGTGACGGTCGCGATCTACGGCTACGTCACCTTCGCCATCTCGGACTGGCGGATCGGCCACCGTCGGGCGCTCAATGAAGCCGACGCCGAGGCGGCCGGCCGCGCGGTCGATGCGCTTCTGAACTACGAGACCGTGAAATCGTTCGGTGGGGAGGCGAGGGCGGTCGCCAGTTACGAGCGCGCGCTGGACACCTATGGACGCGCCAATATCAAGGCGACCCAGTCGCTCAATCTCCTGAATCTCGTTCAGTCGGGCGTGATGAGTGTGGGCTTGGGCGTGATGGCGGTGCTGGCCGGATCCGAGGCCGCGCACGGGCGCATGGGGCCCGGCGACGTCACGGCGGCCGTACTGATCCTGATCAACCTCTACGCGCCGCTGAACATCCTGGGCTTCGCCTACCGCGAAATTCGCCAGTCGCTGATCGACATGGAGGCGATGCTGGACCTGCGTCGGCAGGCCGCCGACGTGGCCGACGCTCCGGACGCCCAGGACCTGCCGCCGTGCGCCGACCATAGAGGCGGGGCGGTGGCGTTCGAAGCGGTCTCTTTCCGTCACGGCGCGCGGTCCGAGGGGCTGAGCGAGGTGTCGCTGACCGTCGCGCCGGGCTCGACTGTGGCCATCGTGGGCCCGTCGGGCGCGGGCAAGACCACCCTGGTGCGGCTGGCCCTGCGGATGATCGATCCTCAGTCGGGGCGGGTGACGCTGGACGGCTATGACCTGAAGGCTCTGAAGCAGAGCTCGCTTCGCCGGGCCGTCGCCCTGGTGCCGCAGGACGTGGCCCTCTTCAACGACACCCTGGCGGCCAACATCGCCTTCGCACGGCCCGAGGTGGGTGAAACCGAGGTCTGGGCGGCCGCCGAGGCGGCGGAACTGGGTGACTTTATTCGAAGCCTACCCGAAGGCATGGCGACAAAGGTCGGAGAGCGCGGTCTGAAGCTGTCGGGTGGCGAGCGTCAGCGTGTCGGGATCGCGCGCGCTCTGCTGGCGGAGCCGCGAGTGCTGATCCTGGACGAAGCGACCAGCGCGCTCGACAGCCGTACCGAAGCCGCCATCCAGGCGACCTTGCGCAAGGCGAGGGCGGGGCGGACGACCCTGGTCGTCGCGCATCGGCTGTCGACCATCGCCGACGCTGACGAGATCGTCGTGCTGCGCCGGGGCAAGATCGTTGAGCGCGGTCGCCATGAGGCCTTGTTGGCGGCCGGCGGCGAATACGCCGCGCTCTGGCGTCGTCAGACGCGGGACCGCGAGACGGTTTAGGGTTTGCCCCACGCGGGGCTATGCCTATATCGGCGTGAGCCGCCTTCCAGGAGATCCGCCATGCGTTACCTGCACACGATGATCCGCGTCCGCGATCTCGACGCCTCGCTGCGGTTCTACTGCGAGGGGCTTGGGCTGCAGGAGATGTATCGCACGGAGAACGAGAAGGGCCGCTTCACCCTGGTCTTTCTCGCCGCTCCGGAGGACGTGGAGCTCGCCAAGGCGCGTAAGGCTCCCCTGGTTGAACTCACCTACAACTGGGACGACGAGGAATACGGCGGCGGTCGTAATTTTGGCCACCTGGCCTATCGGGTCGACGACATCTACGAGACCTGCCAGCGGCTGATGGACATGGGAGTGACCATCAACCGTCCCCCGCGCGATGGTCACATGGCGTTTGTGCGCTCACCCGACAATATCTCGATTGAGCTTCTGCAGGACGGCGACCTGCCGCCAGCCGAACCGTGGGTTTCGATGCCGAACGTCGGGGCCTGGTAGGTCCGCGCACGCGCGGGCGGCCGGATCTTCTGGGTGTCGATCTGGCCGTCCGCTGATCTACGCCGGCGCGGCCTGTTGGTTCTCCCCGTCTAGGGGCGCTCTGGAAAAGCGGCTGGCGGGTCGCCAGATGGGAGCGACGCGTCCGCGTTCTCCACGAGGTCCCTTCATGCCCGATCTGTCAGTCTTCCCGATCACCCAGCGCTGGCCCGCAGAACGACCCGACCAGATCCAGCTCTATTCGCTGCCGACACCCAACGGCGTGAAGGCCTCCATCATGCTGGAGGAGACGGGGCTGCCCTACGAGCCGCACCTGATCGATATCGGCAAGAACGAGACCTGGGGCGTCGAGTATTTGTCGCTCAACCCGAATGGCAAGATCCCCGCGATCATCGATCCCAATGGTCCAGAGGGAAAGCCGATCGCGCTGTTCGAGAGCGGAGCCATCCTAGTCTACCTCGCGGAGAAGACCGGCAAGTTCCTGCCTTCGGGACCAGCCGCGCGCTATGAGACCCTGCAGTGGGTATTCTTCCAGATGGCCGCCATCGGTCCGATGTTCGGGCAACTGGGCTTCTTCCATAAGTTCGCTGGCCGCGAGTACGAGGATAAGCGGCCGCTGGAGCGTTATGTCGCCGAGTCGAAGCGGTTACTGGGCGTGCTGGAGGGCAGGCTGGCTGAACGCGCCTGGATCATGGGCGATGACTATACGATCGCCGACATCGCCACCCTCGGCTGGGTCCGAAATCTGGTTGGCTTCTACGAGGCGGGCGACCTCGTCGGTTACGGCGGTCTGAAGCACGTTCCGCGTTGGCTGGAAGCGGGCCTGGAGCGCCCAGCCGTCCAGCGCGGCCTGCAGATTCCCGTCCGGCTCTGAGGGCGTTCGCCGTGCCTGCGACCTTTTGGTCCTGGCGTTAAGAATTAGGGGATCGTTAACCATAACGGGCGGATTTTCATCGTGTCTTCTTTGAAGGCACCCACCATCACTGACTTCCACAGCCCGGCCGCAAAGCCGGGCTGCTTTTTTTGGAACAAGGCGCTTGCATCGGCGCAATGGGGCGGCTATCACGCGGCCTCTTCTGAGAGCGACCTGTTCCGCGGTAGCTCAGTGGTAGAGCAGCCGGCTGTTAACCGGCTGGTCGTAGGTTCGAATCCTACCCGCGGAGCCACTCTCACCTTCCTGAAATCGTCGACTTATCGATCGCCTGACAGGGCGTGCGAAATCGCGTGCGTGGGCGCATTTTGTCGTCTTGCGTCGACTCGTCGAGGCGGCTATCACGCCCGCTCTTTCGAGAGCGACCTGTTCCGCGGTAGCTCAGTGGTAGAGCAGCCGGCTGTTAACCGGCTGGTCGTAGGTTCGAATCCTACCCGCGGAGCCACTCGCCCGAACTCGCCGTACGCGGCGCGGAATTCATCGCATTCGTTGTTGCCGTCTCTCACGCCGCTTGCGACGCCATCGGCCGTAAGCGCGCCTTAGCTTTTCGTCGATCCACGGCAGGAAGTAGATCAGCACAAGAGCGACCAGCGCGAGGGCGATCACCATCGGCGCACCATGCATGGCAGAACCCCAATTCATCGTGCTACGAGCGACTTCCCCCGTCATCGATCTTGTCGACGATGAACCCTTTATCCAACCTCGCGTAGCGCTGATCAACCAAGCTTCGGTGACAAGATGGGCGGAGCGAGATCTCGCGCCCTAGAATCGACCTCTACGTGTCTTCGCTTCGCGCGCTGTGATGCATTTCCAGTCTCGAGTACGCGGGCTTCGCAGCGATGAGCCCGGGGATCGCATTGCGTTTAGATGATGGGCGGACCTATAAGCCTGCTCGAAAGTCTAGTCCTTCGAGGGATTCCATGAGCACCGACTTCGCCGCCGCGCGGCTGAACATGGTCGAGAGCCAGATTCGCACCGCCGACGTGACCGATCTGCCGCTGCAGGACGCGCTGCGCGTCGTGGCGCGCGAGAGCGTCGTGCCGGCCTCGAAGGCCTATCTGGCCTATGCCGACGCCGACATCGAGTACGCCCCCGGTCGCTGGCTTCTGCGCCCGCGTGAGGTCGGCAAGCTGCTGCAAGCGCTGAAGCCGCGCGAAGGCGAGACCGTCCTGGCCATCGCTGCGCCCTATGCGGCCGCCGTCCTGGAAAAGATGGGTCTTTCGGTCACGCGCCACGATGGCGAGGACCTGAAGACGGTCCCCGCCGGCGCTTACGATGTCATCGTATGCGAAGGCGCCGTCGCCGTCGCGCCCAAGAGCTGGCAGGACGCCTTGGCTCATGGCGGTCGCCTGGGCGTTGTCGAGCGTACGGGTCCTGTGGGGCGCGCCGCGATTTATCTGCGCGCCGAGGACGGCGTCGGCCGTCGCGCCGCGTTCGACGCTTCGCCGCCGCTGCTCGCCGGCTTCGAGGCTGAGACGGGCTTCAGCTTCTGACGATCTGGGCCCGATGGACCGTCGCAACGTTTGCGTGAAAAAAGCTTAACTGGCGACGACTGGCGGAGCGACTTACACGCGATCATATTGTGGCCGGCGCGAGCTTCGCGTGATTGGGGATAGAATGTTGATGTCGAACCGTCGACGGGCCGGGTTGCTGGCCGCCGCTTGCAGCGCTGGTCTTCTGGCCGGGTCCTTCTCCATCGCGAACGCCGAGACTCTCGCCGATGCGATCGCGCTCGCCTATCAGACCAATCCGACGCTGCAGCAACAGCGCGCCAGCGCCCGCATCACCGACGAAGGCGTGGTGCAAGCCAAGACCGGCTTCCGCCCGACCGTGGGCGCCACCGCCGATATCACGGGGGCGAACACCAATCCGGCCAGCGCCGGCGCGGATGTGAAGCTCTCTGGCAGCAGCGCGGCGCTTTCGATCATCCAGCCGCTCTACACCGGCGGTCGCGCCAGCGCGGGCGTCAGCGCCGCTGAAGCCGACGTGCTGTCTGCGCGGGAAGGTCTTCGCGCGGTCGAGCAGGGGGTGCTGGTCAGCGTCGTCCAGGCCTATGTCGACGTGCGCCGCGACCAGGAACGCCTGCGCATCGCCAAGGAAAACGTCGCGGTTCTGCAGCGCCAGCTCGAAGAATCGAACGCTCGCTTCGACGTGGGTGAGATCACCCGGACGGACGTCGCCCAGTCTCAGGCGCGCTTGGCTTCGGCCAAGGCCAGCCTGTCGGGCGCCCAGGCCCAGTTGGAAGTCAGCCGCGCCTCCTACGCTGCGGTGGTCGGTCAAACGCCCGGCGAACTGGCTCCCGAGCCGAGCTTGGCCGGACTGCTGCCCGCCAGCGTCGACCAGGCTTTCGAGGCCGCCCAGACGAACAATCCTGGCGTGACCTCGGCGAAGTTCAATGAAGAGGCGGCCGCCGCGCGTGTCGCCGTCGCCAAGGCGGGCTATCGACCGACGGTCTCGGCGCGCGCTTCGCTGGGTTACGATGCGACGCGTCGTTCTGGCGTCGGCAGCCAGTTTGACGACTATTCGCGCACCGTTTCGGGCGCGATCACGGCCTCGATCCCGCTTTTCGCCGGCGGCTTGACCACGTCGCAGGTCCGGGCGGCCAATGAACGTGAGAACGCTGCGCGCAGCGCCGTCGAAGGCGCCAAGCGCACCGCGATCCAGCAAGTCTCGAACGCGTGGAGCAATCTGCTGGCGTCGCGCGCCGGTCTGGTCGCCAACGAGGAGCAGGTTCGAGCGACCCGCATCGCTTTCGAAGGCGTGCGTCAGGAGCAACAGGTCGGCCTGCGGACGACGCTGGACGTTCTGAACGCCCAGCTGGAGCTGTCCAACGCCGAACTGGCGCTGGTTTCGGCCCGTCGCGACGAATACCTGGCTTCCGCCGTGGTCTTGCAGGCCATGGGCCAACTGGAGGTGACCAAGCTCGCCTCCAACACCGCCGCCTATGACCCGAAAACCTCCTACAACCGCGTGACGCGCGGCGTGGGCTGGGTGCCGTGGGAGCCGGTGGTGCAGGCGATCGACAGCGTCGGCGCGGCTTCCACCAAGCCCCCGAGCGGCTCGAAGTAGGTTTGATCCGCGTCGATTCCGCCCAGGCGCGGACTTGCGCTTGCTTAACACGCGTAAGTCTGCACCATCGCGGCTAAGCGCGCCCCAAGGCGCGCAAGGATTCGTACCTCTTTACGACGGCCCCGCACATGTCCGATCAGTCTCAAGAACCTACAATGGAGGAAATCCTCGCCTCCATTCGACGCATCATCTCGGAGGATGACGCGCCGGCGGAGCCTGCGGCCGAAGCGGCGCCCCCGCCGCCGCCGGAACCCGAACCTGAACCGGTGTCGTTCGACGACGAGGTTCTGGAATTGACGGATCCGATCGCGCCCGAGCCCGAGCTGCCGCCGCTGGAGACTGTCGGCGACATCGACGTCTATTCGCCGCCGGAACCTGAGTCGGAACCGGCCTACACGCCGCCGCCGGCGGCTCCGGTGTTTGATCGCGACGAAGTCGCCGAGCAGCTGGTCGGCGTTTCGGCCGCTTCGGCCGCGGCGAGCGCCTTCGGCAGCCTGAGCTCGGCCCTGCTGATGCCCAAGGACGGTCGGACGCTGGAAGACGTCGTACGCGAGCTGCTGCGCCCGCTGCTCAAGGAGTGGCTGGACCAGAACCTGCCGCGCATCGTCGAGACCAAGGTTGAGGAAGAAGTGCAGCGTATCTCTCGGGGACGCGGCGCCTAAAACTTCCGAACCGTCGGAAAATCGAGGCGGTCGCTGCGGCGGCCGCCTTTTTCGTTGCCCAATCCTTCAGAAAACCTAGGCCCGCCGGTTTCCCGGGCGGGCCGCAGATGGCATATCCGCTCCGCCATGCTCGAAAAAACCTTCGATCCCCAATCCGTCGAACCCCGCCTGTACGCCGCCTGGGAGGCCTCCGGGGCCTTCAAGCCCGCCGAGGATCCGAACGCCGAGCCGTTCGTCATCGTGATCCCGCCGCCGAACGTGACGGGCAGCCTTCACATCGGCCACGCGCTGAACAACACGCTGCAGGACGTGCTGACCCGCTTCCACCGCATGCGCGGCAAGGCCGCCCTGTGGCTGCCGGGCACCGACCACGCGGGCATCGCCACCCAGATGGTCGTCGAGCGCCAGCTGGCCGCCGCCGGCAATATCGGCCGCCGCGACATGGGCCGCGAAGCCTTCGTCGACAAGGTCTGGGAATGGAAGGCCGAGAGCGGCGGCGCGATCACCAACCAGCTGCGCCGCCTGGGCGCCAGCTGCGACTGGTCGCGCGAGCGCTTCACCCTGGACGAGGGCCTCTCGGCCGCTGTCCGCAAGGTGTTCGTCCAACTCTACAAGCAGAACCTGCTTTATCGCGACAAGCGCCTAGTCAACTGGGACCCGCAGTTCCAGACCGCCATCTCCGACCTTGAGGTCGAGCAGAAGGAGGTCGACGGCGCCTATTGGCACTTCGCCTATCCGCTGGCCGACGGCGTGACCTACCAGCACCCGATCGCCTTCGACGAGGACGGCAAGGCCACCGAGTTCGAGACCCGCGACTACATCGTTGTGGCCACGACGCGTCCGGAGACGATGCTGGGCGACACCGGCGTCGCGGTCCATCCCGACGACGAGCGCTACAAGGGCCTGGTCGGCAAGTTCGTGACCCTGCCGATCGTCGGCCGGCGCATCCCGATCGTCGCCGACGACTACGCCGACCCGACCAAAGGCTCGGGCGCGGTGAAGATCACGCCCGCGCACGACTTCAACGACTTCGGCGTCGGCAAGCGCGCGGGCCTGGAGGCCATCAACATCCTGACGGTCGAGGCCAAGCTGAACGACAGCGTTCCGGCCGAGTATGTCGGCATGGACCGCTTCGTCGCGCGCAAGGCCATCGTCGCCCGCGCCGAGGAAGAGGGCTGGCTGAAGGAGATCGAGAAGACCAAGCACATGGTCCCGCACGGCGACCGTTCGGGCGTGGTCATCGAGCCCTTCCTGACCGACCAGTGGTACGTCGACGCCAAGACCCTGGCCCAGCCGGCCCTGAAGGCCGTCGAGACCGGCGAGACGGTCTTCGAGCCCAAGCACTGGGAAAAGACCTACTTCGAATGGCTGCGTAACATCGAGCCCTGGTGCGTCTCGCGCCAGCTCTGGTGGGGCCACCGGATTCCGGCGTGGTTCGGTCCTGAAGGCTCGATCTTCGTCGAAGAGAGCGAGGAGGCCGCTTACGCCGCCGCCCGCGCTCAGTTCGGCGCTGACGTCCAGCTGACCCAGGACGAAGACGTCCTCGACACCTGGTTCAGCTCGGCCCTGTGGCCGTTCTCGACCCTGGGCTGGCCTGAGAAGACCTCGGACCTGGAACGCTTCTACCCGACCAGCACCCTGGTCACGGGCTTTGACATCATCTTCTTCTGGGTCGCCCGGATGATGATGATGGGCATCCATTTCATGGGTGAGGCCCCGTTCAAGCAGGTCTTCATCAACGCCCTCGTCCGTGACGAGAAGGGCGCCAAGATGAGCAAGTCCAAGGGCAACGTGATGGATCCGCTGATCCTGATCGATGAACTGGGCTGCGACGCGGTGCGCTTCACCCTGACGGCGATGTCGGGTCAGGCGCGCGACATCAAGCTCTCCAAGCAGCGCATCGAGGGCTATCGCAACTTCGGCACCAAGCTGTGGAACGCCTCGCGCTTTGCTCAGATGAACGAGTGCGTCCGCGTCGAGGGCTTCGATCCCGCGACGGTGGAGCAGCCGATCAACAAGTGGATCCGCGGCGAGACGGTGAAGACCGTCGCCGAGGCGACCAAGGCCCTGGAGGCTCCGTCGTTCGACGAGGCGGCCGGGGCGTTGTACCGCTTCGTCTGGAACGTCTTCTGCGACTGGTACTTGGAGCTGGCCAAGCCGATCCTGAACGGCGATGACGCCGCCGCCAAGGCCGAGACCCGCGCCACCGCGGCCTGGGCGCTGGACGTGATCCTCAAGCTCCTGCACCCGGTGATGCCGTTCATCACCGAGGAGTTGTGGGAAAAGACCGCCGAGTTCGGTCCGGCGCGCGAGACCATGTTGATCTCGGCGAAGTGGCCCGAGCTTCCCGCCGACTGGATCGACGCCGAGGCCGAGGCCGAGATCGGCTGGCTGGTCGAGACCGTGGGCGAGATCCGCTCGATCCGCGCCGAGATGAACGTGCCGCCGTCGGCCAAGCCGGGCTTGACCATCGTCGGGGCCGGTCCTGAGACCAAGGCGCGTCTGGCCCGTCACCGCGATCTGCTTCTGACCCTGGCGCGCCTGGACGCTGTTCGCGAGGCCGATGCTGCGCCGGCCGGCTCCGCGCCGGTGGTGATGGGCGAGGCGACCGGCGCCCTGGGCGTGGCCGAGTTCATCGACGTCGCCGCCGAGAAGGCGCGCCTGACCAAGGACATCGCCGGCCACGCCGGCGAGATCGAGAAGGTCAACAAGAAGCTCGGCAATCCCGACTTCCTGGCGCGCGCCAAGGAAGAGGTGGTCGAGGAGAACCGCGAGCGTCTGGCTGAGGCGGAAGCCGCCAAGGCCAAGCTTGAAGCGGCTTTGAGCCGCCTGGAATCGGTCGGCTAACCGGGCGCTCGATCAAGGAGTCAGGGCGGCGTCTCATCTGAGGCACCGCCCTTTTTCTTGGCGCCCTGAAGCGGGGCGGCGACCGCAGTTTGTGCTTCTAACTTATCAATGTTCTCCTAGGGTCAAACGGACGTTTGCATCGCGCCTGCGGCTGTGCTCTCTGGTCCCTGAACGCGCTCAGCAAACAAGGCGCGACACGATACCGGGAGAGTAAGCATCATGACCCAGGCCGCCCCCGCGTCCGTTCCGTGGCCCGCCATGTCCGTCCAGCAGGCCTATGCGCTGATCACACAGCCTGGAACCCCGGGCGAGATGGAAGAGGTCGAGATCCGGGGCGTGAAGACCCGCACCTGGAAGAACGCGCCGCCGACCCTGCGCGAGACCCTGCTGATGGGCCGCTCCCACGGCGACAAGATATTCCTGGTTCACGAGGACGAGCGGGTCAACTTCGAGGCCTTCTATCGCGCCGTCACACATATGGCGGCGGAACTGGAATCGTTCGGCGTCCAGAAGGGCGATCGCGTCGCCATCGTCATGCGCAACCTGCCGGAATGGCCGGTGGCCTTCTACGGCGCACTCTCGCTCGGCGCGATCGTCACGCCGCTGAACGCCTGGTGGACGGGGCCGGAGCTGGAGTACGGCCTGATCGATTCCGGCGCCAAGGTCGCGATCGTCGATGTCGAGCGCTACGAGCGCATGGGCGAGCACCTGCATAACTGTCCAGACCTCAAGCGCGTCTATGTCAGCCGCGCGAAGGAGGAGATCACCCATCCGTACGTGATCCCGCTGGAGTCCAAGATCGGCGGCGCGAACGACTGGGCCAAGCTCGACGAGAAGCCGCTGCCGACTGTGGCGATCACGGCCGATGACGACGCCACGATCTTCTACACCTCGGGCACCACGGGTAAGCCGAAGGGCGCGATCGCGACCCACCGCAACATCAACAGCAACATCTTCGCCGCCGCCGCCGCCGGGGCGCGCGCCTTCCTGCGCCGGGGCGAGGCGCCGCCCCAGCCCGATCCGAGCGCGCCGCAGAAGGGCGCCTTGCTGTCGGTGCCGTTCTTCCACGCGACGGGCTGCTTCGCGGTGCTGAACCCGTCGCTGTTCGCCGGCGCCAAGCTGGCCATGATGCGCAAGTGGGATCCCGAGCGCGCCATGCAGGTGATTCAGGACGAGAAGCTGACCCAGATGGGCGGCGTGCCGACCATCGCCTGGCAGATCATCGAGCATCCCAATCGCGCCAACTACGATCTCTCCTCGATCGAAGCCGTCGCCTATGGCGGCGCGCCGTCGGCGCCGGAGCTGGTCCGCAAGATCAAGGAGATCTGGCCCAAGTCCTCGCCGGGCAATGGCTGGGGCATGACCGAAACTTCGGCGACGGCGACCAGCAACTCGGCCGAGGACTATGAAAACCGTCCTGACAGCTGTGGTCCCGCCGTGCCGGTCACCGATCTGAAGATCATGACGGTCGAGGCGCCGTATCGCGAGCTGCCGATCGGCGAGGTCGGCGAGCTGTGGTGCAAGGGGCCGCAGGTCGTGCGGGGCTATTGGAACAAGCCGGAAGCCACCGCCCAGACCTTCGTCGACGGCTGGGTGCGGACGGGCGATCTGGCCCGCCTGGACGCCGAAGGCTTCTGCTTCATCATCGACCGCGCCAAGGACATGCTGATCCGCGGCGGCGAGAACATCTACTGCATCGAGGTCGAGAACTGCCTCTACGACCACCCGGCGGTCATGGACGCCGCCCTGGTCGGCGTTCCGCACAAGACTCTGGGCGAAGAGCCTGCCGCCGTCGTCACCCTGAAGCCGGGTGCGGAAGCCACGGAGGCCGAACTTCGCGCCTTCGTCGCCGATCGCCTGGCGGCCTTCAAGGTGCCGGTGAAAGTGGTGTTCTGGCCCGAGACCTTGCCGCGCAACGCCAATGGCAAGATTATGAAGAACGAACTCAAGAAGGTGTTCGTGGAGGGGTAGGGCGATGGTCCAGTCCAGGGCGGCGAACGTCGACGACTTCATGCAAGAGGTCGCGCCCGAACGCCGCCCGGCTCTGGACCGCTTGCGCGCCCTGTGCCTTGAGCGCTTCGGCGCCGACAGCGAGGTGATGGCCTTCGGCATGCCGGCCTACGGCGATCCGAAGTCCCCCCTGGTGGCCTTCAACAGCCAAAAGCAGCACATCGCCATCTATCCCGGCCGAGCGGCCCTCGACGCCTTCGCCGAACGCTTGGCCGGCGTCGATCGGGGCGGGGGCTGCGTACGCTGGAAAAAGCCCGACAAGATCGATTTCGACCTTCTGGCGGACATTCTGGATCATGTCCGTGACACGGGGCGGGGCGGCTGCTGAGCGGGCTTTCGGCGCCACGGGAAAGACAAAAGGAGCGCCCGGCTATCGCTGGGCGCTCCTTCTTTGTGTCCGTCGATGATCTCTGACCCGGCTTAAGCGCTCACCGGCGGCTTGCGGTGCGCCCAGGGCGCGGCGGCCTCCAGCTGATAGGCTAGGGCGAACAGGGTCGCCTCATCGCCTGCGCGACCGGCGAACTGCACGCCGACCGGCAGGCCATCGGCCGTCCAGTGCAGCGGCACGCTCATGGCCGGGGCGCCGGCCACGTTCTGCACCGGGGTGTAGCCGACATAGGCCAACAGGCGCGCCTGCAGTTCCTCGAACGGCACCCAGCCGGCCACATAGCCCAGCTCCACCGGCGGCTTGCCCAGCACCGGCGACAGGATGACGTCGTACTTGGTCAGCCAGGTGTCATAGGCCTTGATGGTGGCGTTCAGGCGCTCCATGGCCGCCTGCAGCGCGCCTTGCGGCAGGGTGTTGACCAATTCGGCCATGCCCAGGCTGAAGGGTTCCAGCACATTGGCGTCGGGCTTGCGGCCCATGGCCTTGCCGATGCCCGCCACCAGCTCGGCCGCGCCGCTGGCCCACAGCACGGTGAAGTCCTGGCCGAACTGATTGCCGTCCATGGGCCAGTTGGTCGGCTCGACCCGGTGGCCCAGATCCTTCAGCAGCTTGGCGGCGTTATTGACGGCGGCCTGCACCTCAGGATGCGGCGTCAGGCCGGTGCCGGTGTTCATCACCAGGCCGACCTTGAGCTTCCGCTTCAGCGGGGCGGTGACCACGCCGACCGGTTTGAACGCCGCGCCCGCGTCCGTGCGCTCCGAGGCGGCGAACAGGGCGGCCGAGTCGCGCACGCTGTGGGAGACACAGTGCGACACCGAGAGGTCGATACCGCGGCTGGTCGGACGGTTGGGGATCATCCGCCCGCGCGAGGGCTTCATACCGAACAGACCGCAGTTGGCGGCGGGGATGCGGATCGAGCCGCCGCCGTCGCTGGCGTGAGCGATCGTCACCATGCCCGAGGCCGTTGCGGCTGCGGCGCCGCCGGAAGAGCCGCCGGACGAGTGTTTGACGTTCCAGGGGTTGCGGGTGGGCAGGAAGCCCATCGGCTCGGTCGTCGGCAGGAAGCCGTACTCCGGCGTCGACGACTTGCCGATTGTGACGAAGCCGGCGGCGTCGAACGCATCGACATAGGGCGTCTGTTCGGTGTCGGGCTTGGCGCCCAAGGTTGCCCGGGTGCCGTAGCGGGTGCGTATGCCCTTGTAGGGGTCCAGATCCTTGACCAGGAAGGGCACCCCGGCGAAGGGGCCCGTCAGTTGGCCGCTCTTGGCCTTGGCGAGCGCCCTTTCAAAGTCTGAGTCGACGACGGCCTGGACGTGCGGTTGCAGGGTCTCGACCTTGCGGATGGCGTCCTCGACAGCCTCGGCGGCGCTGATCTCCTTGCGGCGAATGCGGCCGGCGATCTCGGTCGCGTCCGGAGTCCAGGGCGCGGGGGCGGCGGACGACTTGGGCTTGGCGAAGGCCGAAGGCGCGGCGGCGATGGCGGCGGAGGCGGCCATCAGGCCACGGCGGCTGAAACGCATGGATTTCCTCCCAACAGGACCGACGTCTTCGCGCCGGTGATCGCCGTTCAGTTGACCCCGAAGAGACCTGCGCCGCAAGCCTGTGCTAGAGCCCTGCTTCGAGTTTTCGGGGAAGAGGCCTTGGCCAGGAAGCGTATCGACCAGCTGCTTGTCGACCGGGGCGTCTTCGACAGCCGCGCCAAGGCGCGCGCGGCGATCGAGGCGGGTCGTGTGTCGGTGGCGGGACGGGTTGTCGCCAAGCCGTCAGAGCAGGTCGATGAGGACGCCGAGATCGCCGCCGAGGCCGCCCATCCCTGGGTGGGGCGTGGCGCGCTGAAGCTGGTCCATGCGCTTGATACATGGCCCATTGCTGTCGAGGGGCGGGTCGCCATTGACGTCGGCGCTTCGACGGGAGGCTTTACCGAGGTGCTCTTGTCGCGGGGAGCCGCATTCGTGTTCGCGGTCGATGTCGGACGCGATCAACTGCACCCCAGTCTCAGGGCCAGTGACAGGGTGGCGGATCTTTCGGGAGTGGACGCGCGGAGTCTCGATGACGATCGGATCGCCCAACCGCCGGGCTTGATCGTCAGCGACGTCAGCTTCATCTCGCTCACCAAGGCTCTGCCGGCGGCGCTCCATCTGGCGACTCGGGGCGCTGAATTGGTTGCGCTTATCAAGCCGCAGTTCGAGGCGGGGCGCGAACATGTCGGCAAGGGCGGACTGGTGAAGGATCCTGACGTGATCGCGCGTGTAGAACGGGAGATCGTCGCGTTCCTGGAGGCCGCTGGTTGGTCGGTGCGCGGCCTCGCTGAAAGTCCGATCACAGGCGGGGAAGGGCAGATCGAACGGCTGGTCTGGGCGACCAAGCTTTAGGTCGGCCTGAAACGAAATCGGCCGCCCAAGAAGGGCGGCCGATCGTCTTCCACAAGCGGTCGTCGATATCAGTCGACGACCTGATACTTGCCATTGGAGTCCGGGCAGACGCGCACGAAGCGCTTCTGGACGCGGCCGTCCGGCAGATAGATCGGGCTCTCGGCCAGGGTGCAGCCATTGGCGTCGGCGCGCGAGCGGTTGTCGACCTGATAGCCGTCATAGCGCTCGTAGCTGCGCTCATAGCTACGGTCGTAATAGGCGTCGCGAGCGGCGTCCCGGCGCGCGTCGTCATAGCCGCCCGAACGATAGGTCTGGCTTTCATAGTAGCCGTTGTGGGCCGTCCGCGGTTGCGGGGTGCGGCCCGGCGCGCAGGCGGCCGAGTTCTTGCCGATGCTGGAGCCGATGACCGCGCCGAGCAGGCCGCCCAGCACCGCGCCCTCGGTCTTGGCGCCACGGGCGGCCACGCCGCTGCCGATCGCCGCACCGATCCCTGCGCCGGCCAGGCCACCGCCTGTGCCGCGCTGGGTCGTCGAGCGCTGGCAGGGGTCGTAGTAGTACCCTTGGCGGTCATAGGCGCCGCCATAGCTTTGCGAGCCGTAAGCCTGGGCCGAGGCCAGGGTCGGAGTCAGCACACCGCAGACAAGGGCGGCGGTCACGCCCAGAACGGTCTTCATCTTGGAGGTCCTGTTCTTGTTCGCGATCATGGTCATGAGAGAACCTGTCTTTCTTAAGGCCGCCGCTGAACGACGTGCGCCTTGGCTCATCCGTTGACGCCCTTTGTGACGCAGCCAACATGAACGGAGCCTGACAGGCTTCTGCGGTTTGACGCTTGCATGCAAAAAACCGCAGGAGCGCGCGCCGCGGCCGGGGTTTTGGGGTATGGACGGCGCATGCAAGATTTGACGATCAACGCCATCGGCGCCCAGGGCGACGGCCTCGCGCGCACCGCCGACGGCAAGCCGGCCTTTGTTCCCCTGACCCTGCCGGGCGAGGTGGTCCGCGCAAAAATGGACGGCGCGCGCGGCGAGGTCGTCGAGATCCTGGCGCCGAGTCCGGAACGGGTCGCGCCGGCATGCCGCCACTACGGAGTCTGCGGTGGTTGCGCGCTTCAGCACTGGGCCGCTGAGCCCTATCGCGCCTGGAAGGCCGAACAGGTTCGGCTGCAGCTGTCGATGGAGGGCCTTGAGACCGAAATCCTCCCGACCTTCGCGGCGCCGCCGGCGTCGCGGCGTCGCGTGGCGCTGCATGCTCGCAAAGGGGGCAAGGGGCAGGGGGCGCGCCTCGGTTTCAAGGAGCGGCGCTCGTGGAACCTCGTGTCGATCGAAGAGTGTCCCGTCACCGATCCGCGCCTAGTGGCCGCGCTGCCGGCCCTGGCGCGTTTGGCTGAACCCTTCCTGGAGCATCCGAAGTCGGCGCCGACCCTCCATGTCACGCTCACCGCCACGGGCCTCGATATCGACATCACCGGCGTGGAGCGGAAAAGTGGCGGGCTGTCGGCCGACGCCCGCATGCGCGCGGCGATGGCGGCGGGCGAAGGCGATTTTGCCCGTGTCACTCTGGCGGGCGAGACGATCTATGGCGCGCGGCAGCCCTTGGTGAAGCTTGGGCAGGCTGTGGTCGCCCTGCCGCCCGGAAGCTTTTTGCAGGCCGTGCCCGCCGCCGAGAAGGCGATGGTCGAGCTGGCGGTGGCCGAGGCCCAGGGCGCGAGCCGCGTTGCGGATCTCTACTGCGGCGTCGGCACCTTCACCTTCCCGCTGGCCGAGGTGGCCCAGGTCTACGCCGCGGAGATGAGCGCGCCGGCCGTCACAGCCTTGAAGGCCGCGATCGGCGGGGCGCCGGGGCTCAAGCCGATCACCGCCGAGGCGCGGGATCTCGTGCGGCGTCCAGTGCTCAGCACCGAGCTGGCCAAGACCGACGTCGTGGTCATCGATCCGCCGCGCGCCGGCGCCGCCGAGCAAACGGTCGAGATCGCCAAGTCCAAGGTCGCCAAGGTGGTCGGAGTGTCGTGCAACCCGCAGACCTTCGCCAAGGACGCGCGGGTGCTGGTCGACGCCGGCTTCAAGCTTGTGAGGGTGACGCCGGTGGACCAGTTCGTCTGGTCGCCGCATATTGAGCTGGTCGGAGTCTTCACCCGGTAGGGGGCGATGGATCAGTCCACCCGCGCACGCACGCGCACGGCCTTTGCGATAGACGCGGTCGGCCAGGGCGCCAAGGCGGCGGTCAAGGCCGTGTGGTGGACGGCGACGGGCGGTCTGGCGCGCTCGCTGACGCGGCCTACTGAAGGGCCGCAAGCGCGGCGGTTCACGCCGGCTGCGCCGCCGCCTGTGCCCGGCAGCCTGCGCCGCGCCTATCTGGAAGCCTTTGAGAAGGACGCCCGCGACGTGGCCGCCGGGCTCTATCCGGCGATCGAGGACGGACCGATCCGTCCTTCCGCCGCGCTGCGCGAGGCGGTGGATTTTCTGGTCGACGCCTTCGAAGTGGACCAGCGTCGCCGCCGAGGCGACGGCGCGGAGGTGCGTAACGCGGCGGATCCCTCTGTCTATCCAAACTATTATCGCCAGAACTTCCATTACCAGTCGGGAGGCTGGTTCACCGCCGAGAGCGCCGGGCGCTACGACGCACAGGTCGAGGCGTTGTTCTCAGGCACGGCGGGGGCCATGCGCCGGCGGGGCCTTTCGCTGCTGGCGCGACACTGGCGCGGGCGCGATCATCGCGACGCCAAGATCCTGGATGTGGCCTGCGGTTCCGGCGCTTTTCTCAAGGATTTGAGCGCCGCCTTCCCGCGCGCGGCGCTGGCGGGGCTCGACCTTTCCGAGGCTTACCTTGCCAAGGCGCGCAAGCGGACGGCGGTCGGCGGCGTCAAGGCCAAGGCCGAGACGCTGCCGTTCGGCGACGCCACCCTGGACGCTGTGACGTGCGTCTATCTGTTCCACGAGCTGCCGCCGCGGGTTCGTCCCGTCGTGGCCGCCAGTCTGGCGCGGGTGCTCAAGCCCGGCGGCGTGCTGGTGCTGGTCGACTCGGTGCAGCCCGCCGACACACCCGACCTCGCGCGGCTGCTGGAGGCGTTCCCCGTCTACTTCCACGAGCCCTATTACAGCAGCTACGCCGAGACCAATCTGGAAGCGCTCTTCGCCGAGGCTGGTTTGCGGCTGCTCGACCAGGATTGCGCCTTCCTCACCAAGGCCATGCTGTTTGTGAAGCCGGGTGGCTGAGTTGCCATCGGCGCTGCGGCCCGGCTAAGCAGGGGCGGGCGCGAGGGATTGGGTTTGCAAGGTCACCAGGCGGGGCGACGGTACGAGGCCCTGGACGGCTTGCGCGGCATCGCCGCCATAGGGGTCTTGCTCTACCATGTCGGCAGTTGGACGGGCCGTCCCTGGCTGGTTCCGCACGGCTACCTGGCCGTCGACTTCTTCTTCTGCCTGTCCGGCTTCGTCCTGGCCCACGCCTATGGCCGACGCGACATCACCTGGCTGGGCTTCATGCGCCAGCGCCTGGTGCGCCTGTGGCCGCTGATCGTCCTGACCATGCTGGGCGGGGCCGCCGTGATCATCCAGAATCGCGAGGCCGTACCCGGTTGGCTGGCCTTGGGTCTGCTGATGATCCCGCGGGTCTGGATCGACGAGAACGGCTTCTCGCCGCTCTTTCCTTTGAATCCGCCGGCTTGGTCGCTGTTCTTCGAGCTGGCGGTCGGCGCGGCGTGGTTCCCGCTGCGCCGGTTGGGTGTGCTGGGACATGTCCTGCTGGTCGTGCTCCTGCTGCCGGTAATGCTCTATGTCGCCCACGGCATGGGCGGCGTCCTGACGGGCTGGGATCGCGGCACCTTCGTCATCAGTTTTCTGCGCACCATCTTCGCGTTCCTGCTGGGCTGGGGCTGCTATCGCATCCAGGCCTTCGTCACCTGGACAGCGCCGGTCTGGGCGCTGGCGCTCCTTCTCGGCGCGGTGGTCTGCGCGCCCTGGACGCCGCTGAACTGGCTCTACGACTTCGCCTGCGTCAGCGTCGTCTTTCCGCTGATGGTTCTGGCTGGTCGTCGCGATCCCGATGGCCTCGCGGCCCAGGTCTGCCGGGCGGCGGGCGCGATCTCCTATCCGCTCTATGCGCTGCACTGGCTCGGCTGGGAGCTGTTGCTGCGGGCGTACCGCGCCCTGGGCGGCGAAGGCTATCCCGCCGGCTTCGCGATCACGGGGGTGCTGCTGATCGTCCTCGGGTCATGGGTGGTGCTTAAGGTCTATGACGAGCCCGTCCGTCGTCGCCTTCGCGCCCTCGGGACCTGAACCCAAAAATCTTCCTGCCCGCTGTCTGAAGACGCCATAGTCCGTCGTCCTTGTGACGGGAGAAGAGGACCGCCCATGCTCTACGCCATTCTTTGCTACAACCACGAAGACGTCGTCTGCGCCTGGTCCAAGGAAGAGGACGCGGCGGTGATGGAGAAGCTGGGCGTGGTCCAACAGCGCTTGGCCGAGGAGGGGCGCCTGGGGCCCGTCGCGCGCCTAATGCCGACCACGGCGGCGACCACCCTGCGCAAGGATCGCGAACCGCCCCTGGTGCTGGACGGTCCCTTCGCCGAGACCAAAGAGCAGCTGCTCGGCTTCTACGTCATCGACTGCGAGTCCCTCGATGGCGCGCTGCAGGTCGCCCAGGATCTCGGCAAGGCCAATCCCGGCGGCTCCTACGAGATCCGTCCGATCGCCATGTTCCAGCCAGGTCCCGCAGGCGCGTGACCGACTTCGGCTGGATCGAGGGCGCGATCGCCGCCGCTCGCCCCCAGGCGATGGCGGCGCTGCTTAGCTATTTCCGCGACATGGACGCGGCCGAAGAGGCCTTTCAGGACGCCTGCCTGCGCGCCCTGAAGGCTTGGCCCAAGAACGGCCCGCCCCGCGATCCGACCGCTTGGCTGATCATGGTCGGTCGAAACGCCGCCATCGACGCGGTCCGCAAGACCAGCCGCAACGCGCCCTTGCCGCCCGAGGAGCTGCTCTCCGATCTGGAGGACGCCGAGGCCGAGGCCGCCGAGCGCTTGGATAGTTCGCACTATCGCGACGATGTCCTGCGCCTGTTGTTCATCTGTTGCCATCCGGACCTTCCGGCCACCCAGCAGATCGCGCTGGCGCTGCGGATCGTCTCGGGCCTGTCGGTGCGCGAGATCGCCCGGGCCTTCCTGGTCAGTGAAGCGGCGATGGAGCAACGCATCACGCGCGCCAAGGCCCGGATTGGCGTCGGTGGCGCACCGTTCGAAGCGCCGGGGCCTATCGAGCGCGCCGAGCGGTTCGCGGCGGTGGCGGCGATGATCTATCTGGTCTTCAACGAGGGCTACTCTGCCAGCGGCAAGGCCTTGGAGGCCAAGGGCGGTCTTTGCGACGAGGCCATCCGCTTGGCGCGCCTGCTGCTGCGACTGTTTCCATCCGAGCCCGAGATGATGGGCCTGACCGCGCTGCTTCTGTTGCAGCATTCGCGATCGGACGCCCGCTTCGGTGACGACAGCACGGCGATCCTGCTCGACGACCAGGATCGAAGTCTCTGGAGCCGCAGGATGATCGATGAGGGTTTGGCCCTGATCGATAAGGCCATGCTCAAGAAAGCCCCGGGACCCTATCAGGTGCAGGCGGCGATCGCCGCGCTGCATGCCCGCGCGGCGCGGGCTGAGGACACCGACTGGGCGGGCGTCGATCGCCTCTACGCCACCCTGGAGATCATGCAGCCGTCGCCCGTCGTTACGCTGAACCGGGCGGTGGCGACGGCGAAGGTGCGGGGCCCCGACGCCGCTCTGGAAATGATCGAGCCCTTGGGCGCGCGGCTCGACGCCTATTTTCACTATCACGGCGCCCGCGGAGCTTTCCTGATGCAAGCGGGGCGCACGGTCGAGGCGCGTAAGGCCTTCGACCGCGCGATTGCGCTGGCCGGCACGGCGGCGCAGGCGGCGAACATCCGCCAGTATCTGGACACGATGGCGACCAGGGTCTGAACACGAGGGCGCTGCTGTTGAATATGTTCTTGTTATGTTCGCATCAATCGCGCATTCTCTCGCCATGGCTGAGGCAGCGAAACTTGGGCCCGCCGCGCGAGGGCGAGGCGCGAAATCGAACCGGACGGGACGCTTCGAGTCTCTGGTTCGAGACGTGTTCGATGATGGGTGGGGCGAGGACGCGGAGCCCGCACAGATTCTAACTCAGCTTCAGCCCATGAAGTCGCGGACGATCATCGCCCGCAACCAGAGCCCTGATGTCGGCTTCGATCGCTCCATCAACCCCTATCGCGGGTGTAGCCATGGCTGCATCTATTGCTACGCGCGGCCGGCGCACGCCTATCTGGGCCTGTCTCCGGGCCTGGATTTCGAGAGCAAGATCTTCTTCAAGCCCCAAGCGGGCGAACTGCTGGCCAAGGAGCTGTCCAAGCCCGGTTACAAGCCCGCGACGATCCATATCGGCGGCGACACCGACCCCTATCAGCCCGATGAAAAGCAGTTGCGGGTGACCCGCCAGGTCATTGAGACCCTGGAGCGCTACAACCACCCGTTCACGATCATCACCAAGTCGGCGCTGATCCTGCGGGACCTGGATGTGCTGAGCCGCATGGCCGCGCGGGGCCTGACGCGGGTGGCGATCTCGATCACGACCCTGGATCGCCGCCTGGCGCGCAGCATGGAGCCTCGCGCGGCCACGCCCGGCAAACGCATCGAGGCGGTGCGCAGGCTCACCGAGGCGGGCGTCCCCGTCACCGTCATGTTCGCTCCGGCGATCCCTGGGCTCAACGATCATGAGGTCGAGGCGGTTCTCGAGGCCGCCGCCAAGGCCGGGGCGCGCGGTGCGGGCTATGTGGCGCTGCGGCTACCGCGCGAGATCGCCCAGCTCTTCGAGGAATGGCTCGAAGCCGACTATCCCGACCGCGCGCGCAAGGTGATGTCCCTGGTCCGCCAGATCCGGTCGGGCGAGGTCTATCGCGCGGCCTGGGGGGATCGGATGGTGGGCGATGGTCCTGTCGCCGAGGTGCTGCGGCAGCGGTTTCATCTTGCCGTCAAACGCTACGGCCTGGACCATCCCTGGACGGCCCTCGATATCAGCCAGTTTCAACCGCCGCGTCCGGTCAGCCCGCAGATGGATCTCTTTGGCTAGAGCATTTTTCGAGCGAAGTGGTTCCGGTTCGCGTGAAGAAAAATGCGCCAAGGCAAAAGATTAGAGCTCACGGCCTGACGCAGTCAGGTCGTGAAATGCTCTAGCCGGCCTTCCGACGCTCTTGACCGCGCGGCCTGGTCTGGCGAAGCAGGGGTATGATCTCTGTCGTTCTCATCGCTTCAGAAGACTTGCCTGGCCTCGCCGCCCAGATGGCCATGCTGGTGCCCGCTGCGGTCGACGGGCTGGTCAAGGAGGTTGTTCTGGTCGCGGGCGACGAGCCAGGGGTTGCGGTCTTGGCCGAGGACAGCGGCGCGCGGCTGGTGCGCGTCGAGGGCGATACTGCGGACCGTCTGGCGGCGGCGGTGGCGGCGGCGCGGGGCGACTGGATCCTGACGCTGCGCGCAGCGCCCGTGCTGCGCGAAGGCTGGCGCGAGCCGGTGGAGCGACATCTGGCCGGCGGCGCTGGCGGAGCGGCGTCTCTGGTCGCACCGAGCGGACTGCTCGGGCGGTTGGCGTCCAAGATGCACGGCGTCTTGCTGCGACGTCTGGATTGGCCCGCCGCTGGGACGCTTGACGAGAAGGCGCTGGCCAAAGCCCTCAAGGCCAAGGCGATCCGCTACTGATCCATCGGGCAGGGCCGCTCGTCGGAGCCTCTAGGGCAGCTGCGCCATCAACTGGTCGATGGTGGTCGGCATCTGAACCTGCGGATCCAGACGGAAGTCTACGGTCCGCGCGCCGCTGGCCACCGCATCCAGCGTCTTGTTCTCCGCGCCCATAAGCTGGCGATAGGTCCAATAGCTGGCCATCACCTTCTCGACGTAGTTGCGGGTTTCCTTGAAGGGCAGGCTCTCAATCAGCAGCAAGCTGTCGCAGTCGGCGCCCAACTGGGCGAGGGTGCGGTTCAGAGTGGCCGGGCCGCCGTTGTAGGCCGCCACGGCGCGCAGGACGTCCGGGCTCTTGAGGCCACGGTCCATCAGCCAGGTAAAGTAGTCCTGGCCTGCCCGCAGGTTGAAAGCCGGATCGAACAGCGGCGTGTTGTCGGTGCGCAGCTTGTCATCGCCGACCACGTCGGCGGCCGAGGTCGGGCGCACCTGCATCAAGCCCACCGCGCCGGCATTGGAGACGGCGAGGGGATCGAAACGGCTCTCCTGACGGACCAGGGCGTAGACCATCGCCTTGTCGATCGTGAACCCGCCAATCGGGTCCAGGGGCGGCAGCGGATAGTCCTCGCCGCCCACGCGCCGAACCGGGCGTCCCGCATTCAGCGGCGCCTTGGCGTTCAGCGCCAGGGCCAAGGTGGTCCAGTCGGCGCGTAGCGACTCTGTTTCGGCGAGCGAAAGCCCGGCGCGGAGTTCCTCGCCGGCTTCGCGCCAGCGGCCGATCTGGGCCAGGGCGGCGGCGCGGCGGGCGCGAGGATCGGCGGTGACCAGGGCGTTCAGCGACTCGGTGTCGGGCCCGACATAGGCGGCCCGCGAGATCAGCGTGGCGATCGCATCTTCCTGTGGCTCGGTCACAGGCACGCCGGCCAGGTTCAACTGCCGTGCGGCGATCATGCCATAGAAGGTGTGGGGCGCGTGCGCGGCCTTGAGCAGGAGGTCTCGCGCCTGACCGCCGTCACCCTGCCGGCTGGCGGCGCGCGCGGCCCAGAATGCGCCGGCGGCGCGCAGCCACTCGTCTTCATGGGCGTCGTCGGCCACTTGTTCGAAGAAGCGCTGAGCCTGCGCTGCGTCGCCCAGTCGGTAGGCCGAAAGCCCGGCGATCCAACGCTCGCCGCCGGCGATGGCCAAGGCCAGGGCCTCTTTCACATCGCCGGAGTAGTAGGCCTCCCGCGCGGCGCGACCCTTGTCCGCTGGCGGGGGACCGCTTTCGTCCGCGACGAACAGGGTAGGGACCGGCGGCGCAGCCGCGCGCTTGCTGTTGGGCTTGCGCTTCAGCGCGAGACTGTAGACGCGGTCGGCGCCGGCCTCTTCACCATGGCTGTCCAGCCAGCGGGTCAACTCGGCGTAGGAGGCCGAATAGCGGGTCGGATGCATGATCTTGGCGAAGACGAGCCGTCCGGCCAGGCTGCGGTCGCGGGTATTGGCGAAGGCCGCCTCGGCCGAGTCAAAGTCGCCCCGGTCAGTTGCGGTGAAAGCCGCGCGATAATAGCGGACGTCATCGGGCGACAGGGGCTCAAGCCCGCTGGCGTGAGCTGCCAAGGCGGTGGCGGACAACACGAAGGCCGAAAAAACGGCCAGAAGGCGAGCCCACAGCTGCAAAAGCAATACGCGCTCCCCCACAGGCGCGCGTCTCCGTTCCGACTGGTTGCTGAAACCTTAGTGCGGGCGGTCGGGCCGATCAAGCCGCTCGGTCAGGGTCAGCAGGTCCTGCCAGGCCTTCTTCTTCTGCGCCGGCGTGCGCAGAAGGAAAGCGGGGTGCAGCGTCGGCATGGCCGGAAGCTCCAGCGACTGGTCTTCGGACACCCACTCGAACCAGCGCCCGCGCATGGTCAGGATGCCTTCATCGCGCTTGAGCATGGCCTTGGCGGAGGCGCCGCCCGCCAGCAGCAACATCCTGGGCTTCACCAGCGCGATGGCCCGCTCGACGAACGGCGCGCAGGTGGCCTGCTCCTGCGGAGTCGGCGTTCGGTTGCCGGGCGGACGCCAGAACACAGTGTTGGTGATGAACGCCCGCCCTTCGAGACCGGCGGCCTTGAGCATGCGATCGAGCAACTTGCCCGCGCGCCCGACAAACGGTTGTCCCTGGGCGTCCTCGTCGGCGCCGGGACCTTCGCCGATGATCATCAGTGGGGCGTCGCCGACCCCGCGTGAAAACACGGCCTGCTTGGCGCCCTGGTGCTTGAGCGGGCAGCCCTCGAAGGCGGCGATGGCGGCGGCCAGGCTCTCAAGGTCGTTGCAAGCGGCGGCTGCGGCCTTGGCGGCGGCGACGGCCGAGGCGATGTCGGGCGAGCGGACCACGGCCATGCCAGGCCGAGCGACCGGAGGCGGCGGCGGGGGAGGCAGGCTCTTGGCGCGCAGCATCGCCGCGCCTTCCGCCAGGCGATCGATCGGGGCTTCCGCGTACAGGGCCTCGACGCCCGCGTCGGCCCAGAAGGCCAGCAGGCTTTCGACGGCGCGTTGATCGACGGCGAAGCTCATGCGACCGTCTTAACTCGGATTGTCGCCGGTCTCCACGCTGCGCTGCAGCAAAAAATCCGGCTAGGTGCTTGACCACCCCCGCGTCACGTTCGGATAAGCTGTGATTCAAACAGTCATAAGAGCGGCCGTAGGGCCTCACCGGGAGATCCCATGAGCGAAGACCTCGAACGCGAGTCGATGGAATACGACGTCGTCATCGTCGGCGGCGGTCCCGCAGGCCTCTCGGCGGCGATCCGTCTCAAGCAGATGGCCGCCAAGGCCGGAACCGAGATTTCGGTGGCCTTGCTCGAAAAGGGCTCGGAAGTCGGCGCGCATATCCTTTCGGGCGCGGTGATCGACCCCAAGGGCCTGGCCGAACTCTTCCCCAACTGGAAGGAAGAGGGCGCGCCGCTGGAGACGCCGGTCACCAAGGACCGCTTCAAGCTGCTGGGCCCGCAAGGCGAACTCAGCCTGCCGATGTTCGCCATGCCGCCGTTCATGCACAACCACGGCTGCTACATCGCTTCGCTGGCCAATCTGACGCGCTGGCTGGCGGGCAAGGCCGAGGAGCTGGGCGTCGAAATCTATCCGGGCTTCGCCGCCTCGGACCTCGTCTGGAACGACGACGGCTCGGTCAAGGGCGTGGTGGTCGGCGTGGTCGGCATCGCCAAGGACGGCGAGAAGAAGCCGGACTATCAGCCCGGCATGGAGCTGCACGGCAAGTATGTCTTCATCGCCGAGGGCGTGCGCGGCTCGCTGGCCAAGCAACTGATCGCCAAGTTCAAGCTGGATGAAGGCAAGTCGCCGCAGAAGTACGGCATCGGCATCAAGGAGCTGTGGCAAGTTCCGCCCGAGCAGCACCAGCCGGGCCTGGCCGAGCACACCACCGGCTGGCCGCTGGATGACCAGACCGGCGGCGGCAGCTTCATGTACCACTTCGGGGACAACTACGTGGCCATCGGCTACGTCGTGCACCTGAACTACAAGAACCCCTGGCTGTCGCCGTTCGACGAGTTCCAGCGCTTCAAGCAGCATCCGACGGTCCGCCCGCATCTGGAAGGTGGCAAGCGCATCGCCTATGGCGCGCGGGCTATCACCGAGGGCGGCTATCAGTCGGTGCCGAAGCTGACCTTCCCGGGCGGCGCTCTGATCGGCTGCTCGGCGGGCTTTGTGAACGTGCCGCGCATCAAGGGCAGCCACAACGCCGTGAAAACCGGAATTCTGGCCGCCGACGCTGCTTTCGAGGCGGTGCAGGCCGGCCGCGCCAGCGACGAGCTGACCGCCTACCAGACGTCCTACGACAAGTCGTGGGTGGCCAAGGAGCTGAAGATCGTCCGCAACGCCAAGCCGTTGCTGGGCAAGTTCGGCACGGCGCTTGGCGGCGCGCTCGGCATGGCCGACATGTGGGTCAATCACCTCACGGGCGGCGCTTTGGGTCTGTTCGGCACGCTCAAGCATGACAAGACCGACGCGGCGTCGACCGGTCTCGCCAAGGACTACAAGCCCATCGTCTATCCCAAGCCCGACGGCGTGATCAGCTTCGACAAGCTGAGCTCGGTGTTCCTGTCGGCCACCAACCACGAGGAAGACCAGCCGGCCCACCTGCGCCTGAAGGATCCTTCGGTGCCGATCCAGGTGAACCTGCCCAAGTACGGCGAGCCGGCGCGTCTCTACTGCCCGGCCGGTGTCTATGAAGTGCTCTACAATGAGCAGGGCGGTGATCCGCGCTTCCAGATCAATGCGCAGAACTGCGTCCACTGCAAAACCTGCGACATCAAGGACCCGTCGCAGAATATCGTCTGGACCACGCCGGAAGGCGGTGGTGGCCCGAACTATCCGAACATGTGACGAAGCAGCCTCCCGCCCCTCAGGTCGGGAGGCTTTTTCTTGCGGACCGCCTCGAAACCTCCGAGGGTGGCGGCATGACGCGTCTCAAAGTTCTGCTCGCTTGCGTATCCGTCTCGGCCCTGGCCGCCTGCGCCTCCGGGCCCGCGCAGGTGTCGATGCGCGGCCCTGTCGGCCAGAACTACTCGCTCTTCGACACGCGGACGTCCTACGGCCAGTTCCTGGCGGGGCAGGCGGCGTTGCGCGACGGCAATTCCAAGGAGGCGGCGACCTACTTCGGGACGGCGGCGGTGCTGGGCGAGGATCCCGGCGTGATCGCCGAGCGGTCGTTCACCGCACTCCTTCTGTCTGGCGAGATCAGCCGCGCCGCAGCGGCCGCCCCGACCGAGGCGGGTGGGACCGAGGCTATCCGGCGCCTGGGCGTCCTGACCCGCGTGGTCGAAGCGCTGGCCCTCGGCAAGGGCAAGGAGGCGCAAGGCCTGCTGAAGTCCGATCCCCCTGGCTTCCCGCATCAACAGGCCGTTGCTCTGCTCGGCCCCTGGGCAGCCGCCGCCGCAGGCGACAAGGAAGGCGCAATCGTCCAGCCGGTGCTGCGTAACGACAAGCTTGTGCAGTACTTCGGTCAGCAGGGTCAGGCGCGGCTGTTCGAACGCGCCAAGCGCTATGATGAGGCCGAGACCGACTACAAGGCCCTGACCTCCAACGCCGCAACGGCCAGCATCTTCACGTTGGACTACGGCGCGTTTCTCGAGCGCCGCAAGCGTTATGACGATGCGCTGGCGCTCTATGACGCCGCGCTTCGCGCCGCCCCGAACGATACAGGTCTGCTGCGCGCACGCGCGCGCGCTGCAGCCCGAAGCGCCCCGCCGCCCGCCCCGACCCTGCGCCAGGGCGCGGCGGAGGGCCTGATCGCGTGCGCGGCCACCTTCGCCGGAGAGCGGCAGAACCAGTTTGCGTTGGCCTATCTGCGCTTGGCTTTGCGTCTGGATCCTGGCCGCGACGAGGCCTGGATCCTGGTCGGCGACCTTCTGAACCAGGGCGATGATCACCAGGCCGCCATCGAAGCCTACGGGCGCGTGCCGGCGGGAGCGCCGCTTTACGCCTCGGCGCAGAGCAAGATCGCCTGGGCTTGGAGCGCGCTGGGCGACAAGACCAAGGCGCTGGATGTGGCCCGCGCGGCGCTGACGGCGGCGCCCAACGATCGCGACGCGGCGGTGGCCTTGGCCGATCTGCTGCGCGCCAGCAGCCGCTGGGACGAGTCGGTGGCGGTGCTGGATCTGCTCCTCGCCCGCGAGGCCGAGGCCCCCGATTGGCGGCTGCTCTACATGCGCGCGATCGCTCTGGAGCAAGGCGGGCGTTGGCCCGAGGCGGAAAAGGATCTGCAGACCGCGCTGAAGGTCAATCCTGACGAGCCGGATCTGCTGAACTTCCTGGGTTATTCCTGGATCGACCGCAATGAGCGTCTCCCCGAGGCCTTGGCCATGGTCGAGAAGGCGGTTGCGGCGCGGCCGCAGTCGGGCGCCATGATGGACTCCCTGGGCTGGGCCTATTTCCGGCTCGGCGACTACAAGACTGCGATCGAGAAGCTGGAAGCTGCGGTCGAGCTTGAGCCTGGAGACCCCGACATCAATGGCCACCTGGGCGACGCCTACTGGAAGGCTGGTCGCACCATCGAGGCGCGGTTCCAGTGGCAGCGTGTGCTGAGCCTGGAGCCGACCGACAAGCAGAAGGCCGACTCCGAGGACAAGCTGAAGAACGGCCTGGGCCTCTCGACGCCGGCGACCAAGTCGACGATCGCCCACAACTGAGCTATCGGCTTGGGCCTGTCCTAGCCTTGAGTCACGAGATCATGCGGCTGTCAGCGTTCGCCCCGGCCAAGGTCAATCTGTTCCTGCACGTGGGCGGGCCGGACGGCGAGGGCTATCACCCCATCTCCAGCCTGATGGTGTTCGCCGATGTCGGCGACCGGGTGAACCTCCAGCCCGCCGACGCGCCGGCGTTCGAGACGTCCGGGCCGTTCGGGGATCAGATTCCCGCCGGCGGCGACAATCTGGTGGTCCGCGCAGGCCAGGCTTTCCACAGGCGGCTCGGCGGTCCGGTTCCGCCTTATCGGCTGATCCTGGAGAAGCACTTGCCGATCGCTGCGGGCCTGGGCGGGGGCTCCAGCGACGCGGGTGCGGCGCTCAAGCTGTTGCGTGACGCCCTGGCCCCGGCGCTTTCCGATGACGATCTGGAGGCGCTGGCTGCGAGCCTTGGCGCGGACGGCGCGGCCTGTCTGCGCGCGCGCGCCCTTATCGCAGAAGGGCGAGGCGAGCGGCTGTCGCCGGCGCCGCGGTTGCCCGAGTTGAACGCAGTGCTGGTCAATCCCGGCGCGCCGTCGCCGACCGGCGCGGTCTATCGCGCCTATGACGCGGGCGTGCACCCAGACGGCGCCGCCATGCCCCCCATGCCCGACCATCTGGAGAGCGCTGAGGAGGCCGCCGCCTGGTTGGCCTTTGCGACACGCAACGACCTGGAGGCGCCGGCCGTGAGGCTTGAGCCGCACATCGGCGAGGTGCTGGACGTGCTGCGGGGCGAGCCGGAAAGTCTGCTGGTCCGCATGTCGGGTTCGGGTGCGACCTGTTTCGCGCTCTGCGCCAGCGATATCGAGGCCGAAGGTCTGGCCGAGCGCCTGGAGACGATGCGTCCGGACTGGTGGGTGCGGCGCTGCCGCCTGAGCTGAGGAGACGATGATGAAGCGCCGTGACGTCCTGGCCGCCTTCGGCGTTTTCGCGGTCCCGCCGGGTCTGGCCTCGGCGCAGATTTTGAGCCTGCCCGCGACACCGATCGTGCCGGGCGCGGGCGATGTTCTGGTCCGCCTCGACACCGGTCTTGGTCCGATCATCATCGCGCTGAAGGCAAGACAGGCGCCGCTGACCGTGGCGAACTTCCTGCGCTATGTGGACGAGAAGCGCTATGACGGTTCGAGCTTCTGGCGCGCAGCCAAGGCGCCCAGCGCGGTGGATTACGGGTTGATCCAAGGTGGCCTGCAGGGGGATCCGAAGAGGCTGCTGCCGCCCATCGCGCATGAGCCGACGACCCAGACGGGGCTCCGGCATGTCGACGGGACGTTGTCGCTGGCGCGCAAGGCGCCGGGCACCGGCGATAGCGACTTCTTCATCTGCGTGGGTGACGCGCCCTATCTCGACGCCAACCCGGCCGGGGAGGGGGACAATCTCGGTTTCGCGGCCTTTGGGCAGGTGGTGCAGGGCATGGAGATCGTCCGCAAGATCCTGAACCTGCCGACGCCGGGCAAGGCGATCAATCCGGTCATGGAGGGTCAGATGCTCGATCCGGTCGTGCCGATCGTGACGGCGCGACGGATCTAGGCAGTCGGCATGGCCAAAAAGAGAAAGGGCGCGGAGGTTTCCCTCCGCGCCCTTCGACTTTGAGCCTGGCCCCAGCCTTAGCTGTGGTAGGCGCGTTCGCCGTGTTCGGAGATATCCAGACCGTCTTCTTCGGCTTCCGGCGCAGCCCGCAGGCCGATCACCAGCTTGATGATGAAGAAGACGATGGCCGTGGCGATGGCCGACCACAGGATGGTCACGCCCACAGCCTTCAGCTGCGCCATCAGTTGCACGCCCATGTCGTACACGGCGGTGTCGCAGGTCGACAGGTCGCCGTCCTTGCCGCAGCTCGTGTAGTCGACGACGCCGGCGCCGCCCCAGGCGGGGTTGACCACCAGGCCGGTGCCGATGGCGCCGACGATGCCGCCGATGCCGTGGATGCCGAAGGCGTCCAGGCTGTCGTCGTACTTCAGGGCGTTCTTCACGACCGAGCAGAAGATGATGCAGATCGGCGAGACGACGAGGCCCAGGATCAGCGCGCCCATCGGGCCGGCGAAGCCGGCGGCCGGGGTCACGGCGACGAGGCCGGCCACGATGCCCGAAGCCAGGCCCAGGGCCGACGGCTTCTTGCGGGTGACCCACTCAACGAGGATCCACGACAGACCCGCGCCGGCGGTGGCGATGAAGGTGTTGACCATGGCCAGCGAGGCGTAGCCGTTCGACTCCAGGTTCGAGCCGGCGTTGAAGCCGAACCAGCCCACCCACAGCAGGCCAGCGCCCACCAGGGTCAGGGTCAGCGAGTGCGGGGGCATCGGCTCCTTGCCGTAGCCTTGGCGCTTGCCGAGGATCAGGGCGCCGACCAGCGCGGCGATACCGGCGTTGATGTGCACCACGGTGCCGCCGGCGAAGTCCAGGGCGCCGAAGCCCCAGAGCAGGCCCGACTTGACCGTATCTTCAGGCGCCAGGGCGATGGCGTTCGGGCCCGGCCACCACCAGACCATGTGCGCGATCGGATAGTACGACAGCAGCGGCCACAGGATGGCGAAGGCGACGATGGCGGCGAACTTCATGCGCTCGACCAGCGAACCGACCACGAGGGCGGCGGTGATCGCCGCGAAGGTCGACTGGAAGGCGATGAAGGTCAGTTCCGGGATTACCACGCCCGTGGAGAAGGTCGCCACGTTGCTGGCAGGGGTCACGCCGTTCAGGAACACGCGACCCAGACCCCCGACGAACTTGTCCCAGCTGCCGCCGTCCGTGAAGGCGAAGCTGTAGCCCCAGAGCATCCAGGCGACGAAGCCGATCAGGGCGACGGTCGAGACCTGCATCATCACCGACAGCATGTTCTTGGCGCGGACGAGGCCGCCGTAGAACAGCGCCAGACCCGGCAGGATCATCAGCAGGACGAGCAGGGCCGAGGTGAGCATCCAGGCGTTGTCGCCCTTGTCCATCTTGTCTTCGATGGTCGGAGCGGCGGCCGGCGCAGGCGCGGCTTCAGCAGGGGCGGCGGCGGCCGGAGCCGGCGCGGCCTCGGCGGGCGCGGCGGCGGCC
>NZ_PJRR01000023.1:2500-5617 GCF_002858865.1 Caulobacter vibrioides
AGAGGCGATGAAGGACGTGGCACGCTGCGATAAGAGCCGGGGAGGCGCGAGCACCCTTTGATCCGGCTATCTCCGAATGGGGAAACCCACCTTTATGGTCACCCGACTTTGCTTTGCCTCCGGGCAGAGCGACGATCGGTTGATCAGACAAGGTATAATGACCTGAATACATAGGGTTCATTAAGCAAACCCGGGGAACTGAAACATCTCAGTACCCGGAGGAAAGGACATCAACCGAGACTCCCGTAGTAGTGGCGAGCGAACCGGGACCAGGCCAGTGCTGTCGTGACATAAAGCTGAATGTGTTGGGAAACACAGCCATAGTGGGTGATAGCCCCGTAAGCGTCAAATAGCGACAGACTCGAGTAGGGCGGGACACGTGAAATCCTGTCTGAACATGGGGGGACCACCCTCCAAGCCTAAGTACTCCTCAATGACCGATAGCGAACAAGTACCGTGAGGGAAAGGTGAAAAGCACCCCGACAAGGGGAGTGAAACAGAACCTGAAATCGGAAGCCTACAAGCAGTCGGAGCCACCGCGCGTGGTGACGGCGTACCTTTTGTATAATGGGTCAGCGACTTCATGTGCCGTGCAAGCTTAAGCCGTTAGGTGTAGGCGCAGCGAAAGCGAGTCTGAATAGGGCGAATAAGTACGTCGCATGACGACCCGAAACCAGGTGATCTATCCATGAGCAGGTTGAAGGTAAGGTAACACTTACTGGAGGACCGAACCGGTGAATGTTGAAAAATTCTCGGATGACTTGTGGATAGGGGTGAAAGGCCAATCAAACCTGGACATAGCTGGTTCTCCGCGAAAACTATTTAGGTAGTGCCTCGGACGAATTCCTTGGGGGGTAGAGCACTGAATGGATGCGGGCGGCGCGAGCTGTACCAATTCTAATCAAACTCCGAATACCCAAGAGAAATATCCGGGAGACACACGGCGGGTGCTAACGTCCGTCGTGAAAAGGGAAACAACCCTAACCATCATCTAAGGCCCCCAAGTACTGGCTAAGTGGGAAACGATGTGGGTTTGCTTTGACAACCAGGATGTTGGCTTAGAAGCAGCCATCATTTAAAGAAAGCGTAACAGCTCACTGGTCAAGCGAACCTGCGCGGAAAATGTAACGGGGCTAAAGCCAGTCGCCGAAGGTATGGGTGTGCACTCTGTGCACGCGGTAGCGGAGCGTTCCGTAAGCCGATGAAGGTGAGGCGTGAGCCTTGCTGGAGGTATCGGAAGTGAGAATGCTGACATGAGTAGCGATAAAGAGGGTGAGAGACCCTCTCGCCGAAAGCCCAAGGGTTCCTGCGTAAAGCTAATCTGCGCAGGGTTAGTCGGCCCCTAAGGCGAGGCCGAAAGGCGTAGTCGATGGGAATCAGGTGAATATTCCTGAACCAGTTGGAAGTGACGGATCTGGTAAATTGTCAGGGCTTATTGGATTGCTCCTGGCAGTGAACAGGTCCCTGGAAATAACTCCAACGGAGACCGTACCCGAAACCGACACAGGTGGGCAGGTAGAGTATACCAAGGCGCTTGAGAGAACTATGCTGAAGGAACTCGGCAAATTGCACGCGTAACTTCGGGATAAGCGTGACTCTCTTTTGGGCAACCAGATGAGAGTGGCACAAGCCAGGGGGTAGCGACTGTTTATCAAAAACACAGGGCTCTGCGAAGCCGCAAGGCGACGTATAGGGTCTGACGCCTGCCCGGTGCCTGAAGGTTAAAAGGAGGGGTGCAAGCTCTGAATTGAAGCCCAGGTAAACGGCGGCCGTAACTATAACGGTCCTAAGGTAGCGAAATTCCTTGTCGGGTAAGTTCCGACCTGCACGAATGGCGTAACGACTTCCCCACTGTCTCCAGCATAGGCTCAGCGAAATTGAATTCCCCGTGAAGATGCGGGGTTCCCGCGGTCAGACGGAAAGACCCTATGAACCTTTACTGCAGCTTCGCCTTGGCGTTAGCAGCAACATGTGTAGGATAGGTGGGAGGCTATGAAACTCGGGCGCCAGTTCGAGTGGAGCCATCCTTGAAATACCACCCTTATTGTTGCTGACGTCTAACCGCGGCCCGTTATCCGGGTCCGGGACATGGCGTGGCGGGCAGTTTGACTGGGGCGGTCGCCTCCCAAAGTGTAACGGAGGCGCGCGATGGTGGGCTCAGACCGGTCGGAAATCGGTCGTCGAGTGCAATGGCATAAGCCCGCCTGACTGCGAGACTGACAAGTCGAGCAGAGACGAAAGTCGGCCATAGTGATCCGGTGGTCCTGCGTGGAAGGGCCATCGCTCAACGAATAAAAGGTACTCTAGGGATAACAGGCTGATTTTGCCCAAGAGTCCATATCGACGGCAAAGTTTGGCACCTCGATGTCGGCTCATCACATCCTGGGGCTGGAGCAGGTCCCAAGGGTTCGGCTGTTCGCCGATTAAAGTGGTACGTGAGCTGGGTTCAGAACGTCGTGAGACAGTTTGGTCCCTATCTGCCGTGGGTGTACGAGACTTGAGAGGATCTGTCCCTAGTACGAGAGGACCGGGATGGACACACCTCTGGTGGACCTGTCATGGCGCCAGCTGTGCAGCAGGGTAGCTAAGTGTGGAATAGATAACCGCTGAAAGCATCTAAGCGGGAAACTAACCTCAAAACAAGGTCTCGCTGAGAGCCGTGGAAGACCACCACGTTGATAGGCCGGGTGTGGAAGTGCGGTGACGCATGGAGCTTACCGGTACTAATAGCTCGATAGGCTTGATCGTTCTTCAGTCAAACCCATGCAAACGCATGGCTCTACTTCAGACACTGATGTCTTCTTCACAATCTCCGGCCTCACAAGAGGCTGGATGATATCCTTTTCGCTGACCTGGTGGCTATGCCGGGGGTTCCCCACCCGATCCCATTCCGAACTCGGTCGTTAAGTCCCCCTGGGCCAATGGTACTTCGTCTCAAGGCGCGGGAGAGTAGGTCGCCGCCAGGTCCGCCAAAAGGATATAAAATCAAACAAGTCCATCAGAACCCTTCCCCACAATCACCAAACACCCTGACGCGGGGTGGAGCAGCCCGGTAGCTCGTCAGGCTCATAACCTGAAGGTCACAGGTTCAAATCCTGTCCCCGCACCCAGTGGACT
>NZ_PJRR01000024.1 GCF_002858865.1 Caulobacter vibrioides
GCCGAGGGTCGCTAGCAATCTCCAGTATCCCTCCAGAACCCCCCCCTCCCCCATCCGTCCCAAGCAGATCGAAGGGGCGAAGGCGACGAGCGGCGGCGTCCGGGTTATGGTCGGCGCGTCGCCTATCTGGAGACCGCGCCATGACCCCCGTCATTTCCGCCTACAACTGGGTTCCGCCGCCCGCCCGCGGTCTGGTGCGCGACCTGCGGATTCGCTGGGCGCTGGAGGAGCTGGGCCGGCCCTATGCGGTCGAGACCGTGCTGCACCAGGACAAGACCGCCTATCGCGCCAAGCAGCCGTTCGGCCAGGTGCCGGCCTATGACGACGGCGAGGTCCAGCTGTTCGAGAGCGGCGCGATCGTGCTGCACATCGCCGAGCAGGATGAGCGGCTGCTGCCCAGGGATCCGGCCGCCCGGGCCCGGGCGATCGGCTGGATGTTCTGCGCGCTGAACACGCTGGAGGTCCCGCTGCTGCAGTTGGCCGAGCTGAACATCTTCAGCGCCGGCCAGGCCTGGACCGAGGGCGCGCGGCCCAAGGTCGAGCGCTGGGTGTGCCAGCGCTTGGGTCAGCTGGCCGCGCGGCTGGGCGCCAAGACCTATCTGGACGGCGAGACCTTCACCGCCGGCGATCTTCTGGTGGCCGACGTGCTGCGCCAAGCGCCGGACGCCATGCTGGCGGAGACCCCGACCCTGGTCGCCTATCGCGACCGCTGCACGGCCCGGCCGGCCTTCCAGAAGGCCCTGGCCGCGCAGCTGGCCGACCTCAATGGCCCGCCGCCGCCGGGCTGGGGCTAGGGGCCGCCCCCTCGACCTCCGCCGAAGGATCCGCCGGCGCCGCCCACGCGCCACCGGACTTGCCCAGGTCGTAGCCCAGCGTGAACAGCGCCCGGCGGCCTTCCGAGGCGAAGTCCAGGCCCGAGAAATCGCCCTTGGCGTGGTCGGGAATGGCCGTGTAGCGGAACACCCCGCCGTTGCGCCGGGTGAAGGCGGCGTTGGCCGTCAGGTGCGTGCGCAACTGGGCCTTGCTCATGGCGATCCACGAGCGCCCCAGGATCGACAGGGTGTCGCCCTTGGTGAAGCCGAAGCCGCCGTCGATCTGGCCGTTGACGATCACCGACACCTCGCCCGGCCCCGTCTGGTCGCGACCGGGCAGGATCGACAGCAGCAAGGTCTCGGGCGCGACGAAGAACGGCGTCGTGACGCTGCCGTCGACATGCATCTCCGAGAGCTTGCGGTCGCCGCCTTCGACCTCGATCAGGATCGGCGGAAAGACGCCCGGAATGGCCGCCGAGGCCACCAGGACGTCGCGAAACAGCTGCAGGGCCGCCGCGTCGCCGCGCGAGGCGATCGCGCCCATGTCCCAGATCATGGTCTCTTCGGTGTCGAGATTGGTGGTGGCGATCATCAGCCGCCGCCCCTTGGCGTGCTCGACCGCGATCGCATACAGCAGCGGCGGGTCGACATATTTGGCAACCAGATCCCGCAGGGCGTGGTTGCGGAAAATGCTGGGATTGAAGAACAGGTCCAGCCCCCGCTTTTCCAGGATCCGATCGGCGGCGTCGCTGGTGTAGGCCTCGGTCAGGCGGCGGTCCCAGTCCTTGCCCAGATAGGCGAAGGGCGCGGTCAGGGCGCCGGTCGAGACGCCGGTGACGATGTCGAAGTCGGGGCGGTTCCCCGCCGCCGTCCACCCCACCAGGATGCCCGCTCCATAGGCCCCGTTCGAGCCGCCGCCCGAGATCGCCAGCACATTGACCTTGCGGCCGGCGGTATGGTCGTGGACCTCCTGCGCGAACTTCAGGCCCGCAGCGGGGTCGGCGGCGCTGAACCGCACGTCCGAGAGGCCCTGCGGCGCGGCCGCGCCGATATCCTGCGCCGTAAAGGCTTCGCGCGACACCGTCCCGCAGGCCGACAGCATAAGTCCGACCATCAAGGCGGCCAGAACGCGAAAGGCCCGCATGGAAAGCGTCTCCGAAACGGCTCGAGCGATGATTAGCCGCCGCGCGCCTGCAAGGGAATTGCCCCAAACGAAAACAGGCCGGCGCAAGCGCCGGCCTGTCATAGTCTCGAACCCGTAGGGCTCGCTGCGGGCTTTAGGCCGCTTGCAGCTGGCCGGCCGAGGTCTTGCCGCTGCGGCGGTCGACTTCGGGCTCGTACGAGATCTTCTGACCTTCGTTCAGCGAGCCGAGGCCCGAGCGCTCAACGGCCGAGATGTGGACGAAGATGTCCGCGCCGCCGTTGTCGGGTTGGATGAAGCCGAAGCCCTTGGTGGAGTTGAACCACTTCACGGTTCCAGTCGCCATGGGGATGTTCCTTGTAGGCATAGGTGTTCGTCGTCCGGAACGCCCGGTCGACGATCAAATTTCGTTGGAAGTTCGGTAGGCGCGTCCGGCGCTCCTGGTCCAGGAGCAAGGAAAAGCAGGCCGAGCGGCAGCGAATTCGATACAACCATAAACAGGATTTTTCTGGGGATATCAAGAGAAATACCGTCGCAGGTCTTTTTGCTGATTTCTCCAGATCGCGAATTCTGTCGAGAATATTTCCCCAGCAACCCTTGCCGCCCGGCGCCGCGCGAGCCCTTAAGGGCCTTGCCAGACTCTTTTTTGCAATTCATTCTCAAATGCATCATCGCGAAGGAGACGACGATGGTTCTGCGAATGACCGGCGCCGGCTGGCTGGCCGCCATGATGCGGGTCGAGCGTGAGGAGGGCGAAGCGTTCGACGACGCCTGGCTGCTGTTCGGCCCCAGCGACCCGGCGGTGGTCGAGCGCCGGGCGAGTGAAAACGACCCTGGGG
>NZ_PJRR01000025.1 GCF_002858865.1 Caulobacter vibrioides
GGACGTCGCGCAAAAACCCTCTCTCTTAGAGAGAGGGAGGGGCCCAAGCGAAGCTTGGGAGGGTGAGTGGTTACGCCGTCAGCCGGCGTGCCGGCACATAGATCAGCACAGCGTCAGAATCGTCTACGGGCTTCGCCTACCCACTCTCCCTCCCACGCCTGCGGCGCGGGCCCCTCCCTCTCTCCATGAGAGAGGGACTCCTTGTGGCCGCAACCCACCCCTCTCCGACGACGCCAAGGTCCGCTCCGAGGCTCCTGCGAGCGTCGCGCGCACCAGCCCAGCGACGCCCCCTTAACCCTGCGCCAACATGCGGGGTTGCGCCAAACCGACTCCGTCTCTACACGGGCGCCTTAACCTGCAAGATGGTCGACAGCGGGCGCGTGGTTGTGCGCGACCGTGTCTTTGCGCGAGTTAGCCATGCCCAAGAGAACAGACATCTCCTCGATCCTGATCATCGGCGCGGGGCCGATCGTCATCGGTCAGGCCTGCGAGTTCGACTATTCGGGCGTTCAGGCCTGTAAGGCGCTGCGGGCCGAGGGCTACCGGATCATTCTGGTCAACTCCAACCCCGCCACGATCATGACCGATCCGGACGTGGCCGATGCGACCTATATCGAGCCGATCACGCCGGAGATGGTCGCCAAGATCATCGAGAAGGAGCGCCCCGACGCCCTTCTGCCGACCATGGGCGGCCAGACCGCTCTGAACACGGCGCTGGCTCTGGAAGCCGACGGCACCCTGGCCAAGTTCGGCGTCGAGATGATCGGCGCCAAGGCCGAGGTCATCGACAAGGCCGAGGACCGTCAGAAGTTCCGCGACGCCATGGACAAGCTGGGCCTGGAATCGCCCCGCTCGCGCGCCTGCCACACGCTGGAAGAAGCGATGGAAGGCCTTGAGTTCGTCGGCCTGCCGGCGATCATCCGCCCGTCCTTCACCCTGGCCGGCACCGGCGGCGGCATCGCCTACAATGTCGAGGAATTCAAAGAGATCGTCGAGCGCGGCCTCGACCTCTCGCCGACCACCGAGGTGCTGGTCGAAGAGAGCGTCCTAGGCTGGAAGGAGTACGAGATGGAGGTCGTCCGCGACAAGGCGGACAACTGCATCATCGTCTGCTCGATCGAGAACATCGACCCGATGGGCGTCCACACCGGCGACTCGATCACCGTCGCCCCGGCCCTGACCCTGACGGACAAGGAATATCAGTGGATGCGCGCGGCCTCGATCGCCGTGCTGCGCGAGATCGGCGTGGAGACCGGCGGCTCGAACGTGCAGTTCGCCGTCAATCCGGCCGACGGTCGCATGGTCGTCATCGAGATGAACCCGCGCGTGTCGCGCAGCTCGGCCCTGGCGTCGAAGGCCACCGGCTTCCCGATCGCCAAGGTCGCCGCGCGCCTGGCCGTCGGCTACACCCTGGACGAGCTGAAGAACGACATCACCGGCGGCGCGACCCCGGCCTCGTTCGAGCCCAGCATCGACTATGTCGTCACCAAGATCCCGCGCTTCGCCTTCGAGAAGTATCCGGGTTCGGAGCCCCTGCTGACCACGGCCATGAAGTCGGTCGGCGAGGTCATGGCCATCGGCCGCACCTTCAAGGAAAGCGTCCAGAAGGCGCTGCGCGGCCTGGAGACCGGCCTGTCGGGCTTTGACGAGGTCGAGATCGCCGGCGCCGATGATCCCGACAACGGCAAGGAAGCGGTGATCCGCGCCCTGGGCGTGCCCACCCCCGACCGCCTGCGCGTCATCGCCCAGGCCTTCCGTCACGGCCTGACCGTGGACGAGGTCAACGCGGCTTGCAGCTATGAGCCCTGGTTCCTGCGCCAGATCGCCGAGATCGTCCGCCAGGAAGGCTGGGTGAAGGCCGGCGGCCTGCCGCAGACCGCCCAAGGCTTCCGCGAGCTGAAGGCGCAAGGCTTCTCGGACGCGCGCCTGGCCAAGCTGACCGGTTCCACCGAAAAGGCCGTGCGCGCCGCGCGTCAGGCCCTGAACGTGCGCCCGGTGTTCAAGCGTATCGACAGCTGCGCCGGCGAGTTCCTGGCCTCCACGCCCTACATGTACTCGACCTACGAGTTCGGGGCTCTGGGCCAGATCCCCGAGTGCGAGAGCGACCCGTCGGCCGCCAAGAAGGCCGTGATCCTGGGCGGTGGTCCCAACCGGATCGGCCAGGGCATCGAGTTCGACTACTGCTGCTGCCACGCGGCCTTTGCGCTGGACCAGATCGGCGTGGAGTCGATCATGGTCAACTGCAACCCCGAGACCGTCTCGACCGACTACGACACCTCCGACCGCCTGTACTTCGAGCCGCTGACGGCTGAGGACGTGCTGGAGTTGCTGCATGTCGAAATGAGCAAGGGCACGTTGGCCGGTGTCATCGTGCAGTTCGGCGGCCAGACCCCGCTGAAGCTGGCCCACGCTCTGGAAGAGGCCGGCGTGCCGATCCTGGGCACCAGCCCCGACGCCATCGACCTGGCCGAAGACCGCGAGCGCTTCCAGCAACTGCTGAACGGCCTCAACATCGCCCAGCCGGAAAACGCCATCGCCCGCACCTGGGACGAAGCGCGCGCCGAGGGTGACAAGATCGGCTTCCCGTTCGTGATGCGTCCGTCCTACGTGCTGGGCGGCCGGGGCATGGAGATCATCCGCGATCACGAGGCCATGGAGCGCTACATCGCCGGGGCCGGCGAGATCTCGCTCGAGCACCCGATCCTTCTGGATCACTATCTGAGCCGCGCCACCGAGGTCGACGTCGACGCCCTGTGCGACGGCAAGGACGTGTTCGTGGCCGGCGTGCTGGAGCACATCGAGGAAGCCGGCGTCCACTCGGGCGACTCGGCGTGCTCGATGCCGCCCTTCTCGCTGAAGGCCGAGACCGTCGAGGAGCTGAAGCGCCAGACGGTGCAGATGGCTCTGGCGCTCAACGTCCGCGGCCTGATGAACGTACAGTTCGCCATCGAAGAGCCGCACAGCGACAACCCGCGCATCTATGTGCTGGAAGTCAACCCGCGCGCCTCGCGCACCGTGCCGTTCGTGGCCAAGACGATTGGGCAGCCGGTGGCCGCCATCGCCGCCAAGATCATGGCCGGCGAGAGCTTGGCCAGCTTTGGCCTGAAGGACGTCCCCTACGACCACATCGCGGTCAAGGAAGCGGTCTTCCCGTTCGCCCGCTTCGCCGGCGTCGACACGGTGCTGGGCCCGGAAATGCGCTCGACCGGCGAGGTCATGGGCCTGGACTGGAAGCGCGACGGCGAGACCGGCATGGGCCCGGCCTTCGCCCGCGCCTTCGCCAAGAGCCAGCTGGGCGGCGGCGTCAAGCTGCCGACCAAGGGCACGGCCTTCGTCTCGGTCAAGGAAAGCGACAAGCCCTGGATCGTCGAGCCCGTCCGCCTGCTGCAAGCGGCCGGCTTCAAGGTGCTGTCGACCGAGGGCACGCAGGCCTATCTGGCGGCCCAAGGCGTCCAGGTCGAGCATGTGAAGAAGGTGCTGGAAGGCCGTCCGCACATCGTCGACGTGATGAAGAACGGCGGCGTGCAGCTGGTGTTCAACACCACCGAAGGCAAGCAGGCCCTGGAAGACAGCTTCGAGATCCGCCGCACGGCCCTGATGATGAAGGTGCCGTACTACACGACCTCGGCCGGCGCCCTGGCCGCCGCCCAAGCCATCGCCGGCGCCCCGGCCGAGGCCCTGGACGTGCGCCCGCTGCAAAGCTACGCGGCGGAGTAGAACGCCTTCTCCCCTTGTGGGAGAAGGTGGCCCGTCAGGGCCGGATGAGGGGTTGAAGATCAGAGCCGCCGCGACAGCTTCACCGCTGTCGCGGCGGTTTGCGTTTGCGCGACCCCTCATCCGTCGCCTTCAGCGACACCTTCTCCCACAAGGGGAGAAGGGGACGTGGCCTCAAGCTGCGTTGCGCGCCCTGACACAGCGCACGCACTCACCTGCCGAAGGAGCGCCCCCTCCGTCACGCGGCTGCGCCGCGCGCCACCTCCCCCGCGATGCGGGTGAGGAGGAATACCATCCTCCCCCGTGCAACGGGGGAGGGGGACCGCGAAGCGGTGGAGGGGGCGCTTTCGCTCACTCCACCCGCACCCCGTTCTTCACCGCATAGCACCGCCGGCGGCCAAGCTCGGTGCCGCAGAAGCCCGGCTCCATCGTGCCCTGGTTCAGCATCACATAGGGGTCGCGCCGGCACTGGAACCACGCGTGCTGGAAGCTCAGGTGGTCGATGTCGCGGTGGAACACCGGCTGCTGGTCCACGGTGTAGAACCGCGCCATGGCCGTGAGCCCGCCAAAGCTGCCCCGGCCGTTGACGAGGCCGCAGATGCGGCCCGTGCGGGTGGACCACACCGCGCCCAGCTCCAGGGGGCTGGCCTGTTTGAGCCGGGCCTCGAGATTGGCGTGGGCGATCCGCCAGTTGGTCCGGGCCAGCGGCGCATAGCGCGCGGCCTGTTCCGGCGAGGGCGGCGGCAGGGTGGCGTTGTCGCGTTCGAACCGGGCCACGTCGAAGCCGGTCACCACGACCGCCCCCAGGGCGCCGATGACGGCGATGCTTGAGAACACCAGGGCCGCCGCCGAGGTCTGTCGGCGCCGGGCTCCAAAATCCAAGGCGGCCATGTCGTGTCCCTCCCCATCGGCGGGAGAGTGGCGGGGCTTACGGATTTTACAAGGCTAAATTAATTACAATCGTAATTAATCGTCGATCGCCTGGCCGAACACCAGCAGCCCGCCGTCGGGCGCGCGGATCATGAACTCGCGCTGGCCATAGGACTGGTCCACCGGCCCGTGGACGTCCTCCGGCGGCAGGGCGGCCAGGCGCGGGGTCAGCTCGGCGACCACGGCGTCCACATCGCGCACGTCGATATAGTAGGCGAAGCCGCCCGCGCCCCTGGGCGTGACCGTCGCCTCGTCGGCCTGCAACAGGCGAAACCCCACGGTCTCGCGGTGGACATAGGCATAGCCGGGTTGGCGATAGGGGACCTCAAAGCCCAGCAGATCGACGAAGAACACGAGCGCCGCCTCCAGGTCCGGCACGTGCAGGAACGGCGTCACCTGGATGAAGTTGGTCATGGCGCGGCCTCCCTGAGGCGCAGCCTGGCGCAAGCCAGACCTGCGCGCCAGAGCCTTGCGCGTCAAAACGGAATCGTTTCGACGCGATAACAAGGCTCTAAAATCAAACATTTTGAGCCCTTTCAAACGCTTTAGATGATTCCATCTAAAGCTAAAGGGCTCTAGCGGAAGTCGGCTTCAGTCCTTCGGCTCGCCGCTGTCGTCCTCGTCCTCAGCGTCGGGCCGGGGCGTCGCGGTCTCGGCCGGCGGGGGCGGCGGCGGATCCGCAGTGAGGAAGAAGCCGAGCAGCGCAACCATCCCGGCCAGCGGCGCCAGCGCCCTGCGCGAGCGTTTGGCCGCCCGGATCGCCCAGACGCCCAAGGGGATCAGCAGGACCGCCACCGCAAGCAGGATCAGTGTGGCCTTGGCTTCGGTCATGCCTTGGGATGTGGGGCCTTGGGGCTCTTGCGCAACCCTGAGGCGCGGGCTTTTCAGCGACGACTTTGCTGCTAGTAATCGGGGTCCGCGCGTGGGGCGACGTGGAATCGATCGGGGCGTAACTCGGATGTTCGGGAACAAGACGGCTTGGGTTCGCGCGGGCGCGATCGTGCTGTGGTGCCTTGTCTTGGCGGCGGTGCTATCGACGAACCGGATGCTGTCGCTGTCTGTCGACGCCTCCTACCACCTGCAGGTGATGGAGGTGGTGCGGCGCGCGTTCCTGGTGCCGGCCGTCGGGCACGAGTGGATGGCCGAGATGGTCGCCTATCCCAAGCTCAGCCACCGGTTCGCGGGCCTGTTCGCGACCCTGGGGTGGTCGGAGATCAACGCCCTGCTGATGGCCGGGGTCCTGTCGGCGGGCGTGGCCTGGCTGGTGCTGTTCGATCAGGCGCGGCGCGTGTCGCTGACCTATCTGGCGATCTGCGCGGCTCTGGCTCTGATCAATGTCTATGCCCTGCGCGGCGTGATCGGCGCCGAGCTGGTCCGCAACTTCTTCTATCCGCAGATGGTCGGCGAGGCGGTGGCGGCGCTGGGCGTGGCCGGCGGCGCGGTCGTGCTGGCGCGCTCGCGGCCGATGTTCGCGGCCTATGGCGCGGCCATGGTGCTGCTGTGCGGCTGTTTCCACCTGGTGCCGACCCTGCGCCTGTGCGGCGCGCTGATGGCCATGCTGGGCCTGGCGGTGCTGCGCGACATGATCCACGCCCGCCGGATCGACTGGATCGGCTTGGGCGGCCTTTTGCTGATCGCCGCCGGCCTTGTGGGCAATCCGTTCTTCTGGAGCATGCGCTGGATGGCCGTGAACAACGGCAGCATCCATTTCGCCATTCCGATGACCCTGAACGGTCTGGCGGGCCTGTCGGCCCTGCTGGTGGTTCTGTCGGCCTGGATCTTCCTCATCGAGGCCCTACGTCCGCCGGCCGCTGTCGAGGAGGACGCCGGCCCGACGCGCGCGGCCGTGCTGCTGGCTGCATTGGGCGCCGGCGCCGGCGTGTCGATGCTGGCCCAGTACGCCCTCTACGCCCTGCGCGGCGAGGGCTCGGAATACGCCGTGCTCAAGCATGGTTTCGGCGTCTGCACGCTGCTGGTCTTTGTGATCCCGCTGTGGGGGATGACGGTGCTGGGCGTGCGCGGCGCGGCGTTCGAGGAGAAGTCCGGCTGGAGCGCGCGCCTGGGCGTGGTCCCGGCCCTGGCGGCCCAGCTGCTGGTGATGCTGGCCGTGTTCCTGCGCCCCAGCGTCTATGAGGTGCCCCAGGTCACTGCGGTGCTGCGCGACGTTCGCGAGGTGCGGCTGACGCGCGGCCTGCATGGCGAGCAGGTGATGTTCTCGGCCAGCCAGGTTCCCGCCGTGGCGACCTATATGGGCACGATCGGCATGCTGCAGTCGGCCCACGGCGGCAACGTGCTGAGCCTGCTGGATGACGGGCGGCCCAACCGTCCGGGCGACGTGCCCTATATCGTCACCCTGGCCGGTGACGCCTATGACAAGCCCGGCTGCCGCTCCGGCGCGCCGCTGGGCCTGGTCGTGGTGGTGGTCGGTTCCTGCGTCGAGCCGCCGTCGCTGCTGTTCAAGGCCGGCGGATCGGGCGTCAGCGCGCTGCGCACCGGCTGGAGCGCGCCGGAGGCGGGCGGCGTCTGGGCCGACGGGCGCCAAGCCGTGGTCGAGATGCGGCTGTCTGAGGCGCAAGCCAGCCTGCCGGGCGCGGTGCTGGAGGTGGCGACCTTCGCCTTCCTGCCGCTCAAGACCTCGACGCGCACGGTGACTGTTTCGGCCGGAGGAGCGTCGGAAACCTTCACCTTCAACCGCCAGAACGCGATCCGCCACGACTACCGGCTGCTGCTGCCGGCCGAGACGCTGCGGAGCGGCGTGGTGCGCGTGGTGTTTGACACCAAGGATCCCCAGACGCCGGCCTCGCTGGGCCTGGGCGCGGACAACCGCCTGATGGGCGCGGGGCTGGAGGCGATGCGGATCGTATCCGCAGCCCCCTGATCCTTCAGCTTCAGGCCTTGCGCGCGATCACCGCGATCGACAGGCCGAACGGCAGGCCAGGACCCGTCGCCAGCGGCGTCTCCAGCGCGAACACGGTCGCCAGGGCCTTGTTCAGCGCTTTGGGCGGCATGGCGTCGTCGGCGCTCTTGTCGTCCAGCAGGCGCTTGACGGTGCGCTGCGCGGCCGCCAGCGGGAACAGCAGGGTGTTGAAATAGGTGGCCGTCTCGATGGTCAGCCCCGCCGCCTCGAACAGCGCGCGATAAGCCGGCAGGCGATAGCGCCGCTTGTGGTGGTGCAGCACGTCGTGGTGGCTCCACATCCACTGATAGGCCGGCACCGTGGTCAGGATCGCGCCGCCGGGCTTGACCAGCCTCGCCAGGGCCTGGACCGAGGCGGCGTCGTCATCGACATGCTCGACCACGTCAAAGGCGCAGACCAGGTCGAAGCTCTCCGGCGCATAGGGCAGGCCGTCGGGCAGCAGGCCGGTGTCGACCGCAAGCCCCAGCCGCTGGCTGGCGTAGGCGCGGGACTCGTCATCGGGCTCCAGGGCGGTGACCGCGCCGAAGTCGCGCAGCAGCGGCACGTTGCCGCCGGCGCCGCAGCCGACCTCCAGGATCTTCGCCCCGGCGGGCGTTCCGATACGCCGCAGCAGGCCGCGCAGGATCTGGCGTCGTCCCACGAACCACCAGTGGTCGGCTTCCAGGTCGCGGATGCGGTCGTAGATCAGGCGGTCCATCAGGCGTCCTTGCCGGAATTCGGCGTGTGGGCAAAGACCCAGAAGTGGCTGAGCAGAAAGAGCGCGGCCGTATAGCTGGCGATCGCCAGCCCCTGCGCCGTCGTGCTCCACAGCGCGCCCTCGGGCAGGACCCGCGTGGCCAGGGTCAGCACGCCCTGGTTCAGGGCGAAGGCGGCGGCGACGGCGACGGCGTAGCGCAGCGGGGCCGCGCGCGCGGTCTGGCGGGCCTTGAAGACAAAGACCTTGCTCAGCACGAAGCTGACACAGACGCCGATCGCATAGCCGATGGCGTTGGCCAGGTGCGGAGCCAGGCCCAGGCCCAGGTCCAGGGCCAGGATGATCGAAAACCCGACCAGGGTGTTGAACACGCCCGCCACCCCGTAGCGCAGGGCCGACACCAGAAAGTCCCGCCGCGCGGGGGTCAGGAGGGTGCTGACGCTCACGCGTCGAACCCGTAGCGGTCCATCACCACATAGAGCGGCCGGTTCTTCACTTCCTGATAGATGCGGGCGACATATTCGCCCAGCGAGCCGATGGCCAGCATCTGCAGGCCAAAGCTCATCAGGATCACCACCATCAGCGACGGATAGCCGGGCACGTCGCGGCCGAAGAGCAGGGTGCGCACCACGATCATCCCCGCCACGCCGCAGGCCAGCACGCCCGCGATCAGGCCCACATAGCTCCAGATGCGGATCGGCACGCTGCTGAACGAGGTGATGCCGTCCAGGGCGAAGTTCCACAGTTTCCAGTAGCGGAACGAGGTCGTGCCCGCCGCGCGCTCGGGCCGCACATAGGGCACGGCCACCTGGTTGAAGCCGACCCAGGCGAACAGGCCCTTCATGAAGCGGTTGCGCTCGGGCAGCTGTTTGAGCACCTCGACCACCCGCCGGTCCATCAGCCGGTAGTCACCGGCGTTGTAGGGCAGGTCGACGTCGGACAGCTTGTTGAACGCCCGGTAGAAGCCCTGGGCCGTGGCCCGCTTGAGCAAGCCGTCGGACGTGCGGTCGACGCGGACGCCATAGGCCACATCGGCGCCGGCCTCCCAGGCCTCCAGGAACTGGCCGATCAGCTCGGGCGGATCCTGCAGGTCGCAGTCGATCGGCACGATCATGTCGCCGGTCGCCGCGTCCAGCCCCGCCGACAGGGCGGTCTCCTTGCCGAAGTTGCGGGCCAGGTTGATGACCTTGATGCGCGGGTCGCGCTGATGGCGGCGCAGCAGCACCGCCAGGGTGTGGTCGCGGCTGCCGTCATTGACGCAGACGACCTCGTAGGCGACGCCCAGCCTGGCCATCTCGGCGTCGATCCGGTCGAAGAACAGGTCCAGCACCTCCTGCTCGTTGTAGCAGGGGGCCACGATCGACAGCGTCTTGCCCACGCGCGAGCGCGTGGTGACGGGGATGGGCGATATGGGGGGCGCGACGAGCTCAACCATAATGCTGGTTTAGCCGTGTTGCGCGCCCAGGGGGAAGAGGAAGCTAGAAGCCGACCTTCACTCGCAGGGTGGCCACCACGGCGTTGCGCGCGTCGCGGTTCCCGGACGGCCGGATCACGTACTGCAGGTCCGGTTGCAGGGTGATGGGGCCGAAGGTGTCGGCATAGGTGGCCTCCAGCGCCGTCTCGGTGCGGCCGGTGTCCAGCCCCGCGTCCCAGCCGTTGGCCCGCTCGCGGCGCGACAGGAACGCCTGGTTGATCCCGAACGAGGCCTGGCTGGCCGGACGGCTCGCGACCGGCTGCTCGATCAGGATGCCGGCCTGCCAGCCGCCCCGGAAGGGGCTGGTGACGCCGTCGGAAACCCCGGCGCGGGCGAAGGCGGTGATCCGGCCCGGCTCATCCTCGCCGCCCTTGATCCGGCGTTCGGCCAGCACATAGGCGCCGTAGGCCCGGCGCGGGACGGGATCGCCCACAGCGGTGACGTCGCGCCAGTCGTCCTGGCGCTTGGAATAGGCCCAGCCGCCGACCGCCAGCTTGCCGGCGCCGCTCCAGCCCGCCTCGCCGATCGCCAGCACGCCGTGATCAAAACTGAAATCCGCGCCGCCCGGATCGCCGGGCACGCCGGCATGGGCGTTGATCACCGCGCCCTGCACATAGCCGCCGCTTTTGGTGGTCCAGCGCAGGCGCGCCGACAGGGCGGTGGAGGGGAAGATCGACGGGCCGTTGGGGCCGGTGGCCGCCAGCTCCGAGCCGATGCCGAAGGCCGGCGCGATCAGCAGGCCCGCGCTCTCATTGGCGTAGAACTCGCTGTTGACGTCATACAGGCCCACGAGGGCCGAGCCCTGGCCGTCGCCGAAGCTCTGCTCGATAAAGGCCTCGAACAGGCGTGCGCGCTGTTTGGAGACCTCGATATTGTTGACGCCCTGCAGCGAGCCGGCGTCGTTATTGGGCATGGCGCCGGAATTGTTCAGGGCCGACATGCGGAAGGTCGCGCCCGACCAGCCCAGGGCCTTCTCCAGGTCGACATCGGCCGAGACCTTCAGATTGTCGAGCACGCGGGCCTTGTGGGCGGTTCCGCCACGCACGACGCCGGCCACGTCGGCCATGTAGTCGACCTTCAGGGTCAGGGCGTCGTCAGCCAGGGCCGGGGTCGCAACGCCGGCCGCCAGCAGGGCCAGGGCGCCGCATGCGGCGAAGAGGTTACGGCCGTTGGTCATGATCCACCCTTGGGACCCCTTCTGGGTCTTTCGAGGCGGTCAGTGTCCTACAGTCGCGCTTAGGCGTGGTAAAAAATCAGGTTTAACAAGTGCTTACATTGACTCTTGTGAGGGCGGCACGCTGCCGCACGTCCCGGCGCGATGGGCGGGCCTCGGCGAGCACGCGGATTCGGACGGCTAGAGCCCCGCCGTCACCAGCCCGCCTTCCTTGATCGCCTTCATGCAGACGGTGGTGGTGTAGCGCTGCACGCCGGGCATCTGGCTCAGCTCCTTGCGCAGCAGGTGGTCGAGGTCCTCGACATCGGCGGCGACGATCCGCAGCAGATAGTCGCCGGCCCCGGCCGTGGAGTGGCAGTCGGTGATCGCCGGATGGCGCAGCACGGCGGCTTCGAAGGCCTCGTAGCGGGCGAACTCCACGGTGGCCAGGGCGTAGACGCTCAGCCCCTTGCCCAGCGCCTTGGCGTCGAGGCGGGCGTGGTAGCCGGTGATGACGCCCTGCTTCTCCAGCGCCTGCACGCGCGACCAGCACGGCGACTTCGACAGGCCCACCCGCTCGGCCAGGGCGGCGAACGAGATGCGGGCGTCGGCCTCCAAGATGCGGAGGATGGAAAGATCCATGCGGCTGAGGGCGGCCATCGTTCTGTCAGGCTCCAGATTTCCAGAACGATGTTCTAACGCGCTCGACCCTCGTCGCGCAAACGAGGACAATGTGCCGAGCGACGCCGCCTAAGGTTTCCGCATGGCGCAAGACATGACCTACGCGCGATACCTCGCGCTCGACGAACTGCTCTCGGCCCAGAAGCCGCTGAGCGACCGGCACGACGAACTGTTGTTCATCGTCATCCACCAGACCAAGGAGCTGTGGCTCAAGGAGATCCTCCACGAGGTCGCCCTGGCCCTGAAGCTGATCGCCGGCGGCGATGTCGAGCCGGCCTACAAGGCCCTGGCGCGGGTCTCGCGGATCCAGACGGTGATGACCCTGTCGTGGGACATCCTGGCCACCATGACGCCGGCCGATTACCTGAGCTTCCGCGATGATCTGGGCACGAGCTCGGGCTTCCAGTCGCACCAGTTCCGGGCCCTGGAATACCTGCTGGGCCTGAAGGACCAGAGCTTCCTGAAGTTCCACACCGAGCGGCCCGAGGCCCTGGCCATGCTGAAGAGCGCCCTGGAGTCGCCCAGCCTGTACGACGTGGCCATCGCCCAGTTGCCGCGCCATGGCCTGACCGTGCCCGACGCCGCCTTGCACCGTGACTTCAGCCAGACCTATGTTCCCTCACCCGAGGTCGAGGCCGCGTGGCTGGAGGTCTATCGCGACCCCAAGCGTTACTGGGAGCTCTATCAGTTGGCCGAGAAGCTCGTTGATCTGGACGACGCCCTGGTCACCTGGCGCCACAAGCACGTGCTGACCGTCGAGCGGATCATCGGCGGGCGTCCGGGCACCGGCGGCACCGACGGGGTCGGCTATCTGGCCAGCACGCTTCGCCGCCGCGCCTTCCCCGAGCTGTGGTCGCTGAGGACCAAGCTCTGATGGCCGCGCGCAAGGACCTGTTCTCGCGCGCCCTGGCCGCGGCGCCGGGCCGCCTGCATATGGCCGCCCACAGCCACCACCTGTGGCCCGACGCCACCCTGGCCGCTCAGATTGAGGCCTGGGAGGACGCCGCCGTCCTGGCCGACCACAAGTGGGACAAGGCCCTGGGCCAGGTCTATCCGGCCGCCCAAGCCCTGGTCGCGCGCGAGCTGAACCTGCCGTCCAGCGACACGATCGTCTTTGCGCCCAACACCCACCTGCTCCTGGCCACCCTGGTCTCGGCGATGACGCGGCCAAGGCCCCTGCGGGTGCTGTCGACCAACGGCGAGTTCCATTCGTTCCGCCGCCAGGCCCAGCGCTGGGTCGAGTCCGGCGAAATCACCCTGACCCTGATCGACGCCGAGGCGCCCGAATTCGCCGAGCGGTTCCTGGCCGCCGCGCGGACGGGCGAGCATGACCTGATCTTTGTCAGCCACGTGTTCTTCAAGACCGGCCTTGTCTTCGACCGCGTCTGGGAGCTGGCGGACCGCGCGCGCCCCGACGGCCCCTGGGTGGTGGTCGACGGCTATCACGGCTTTCGCGCCATCCCCACCGACCTGTCGGCGCTGGCCGATCGGCTGTTCTACGTCTCGGGCGGCTATAAATATGCGATGGCGGGGGAGGGCTGCGCCTTCCTGCACGCCCCGGCGGGCTTTGGGCCGCGCCCGGTGCTGACCGGCTGGTACGCCGAGTTCGGCGACCTGGAAGGCCCGCCCGGCGGGGTCGGCTATGTCACCGACGCCGGCCGGTTCCTGGGCGCCACCTTCGACCCCACCGGCCTCTATCGCTTCGTGGCGGCGGGCGCGATGATCGAGGCCGAGGGCCTGACCACGGCCGGCGTCGCGGCCCATGTGCGCGGCCTTCAGGTCAGCTTGCTGGACAGAATCGCGGCGGGCCAGGCCGGACCGCTGCGTGAGGCGGTGGTGCTCAACCCGCCTGGGAACGGCCCGCAAGCCCGCTTCATCGCCTTGCGCCATCCGCAGGCCAACGCCTGGAAGCACGCCTTGGCCGACAAGGGCGTGGTGGTCGACGTGCGTGACGACGTGCTGCGGGTGGGGCTGTCGGTCTATCACGACGAGGGGGATATCGCGGCGTTCTGCGGGGTGTGCGCGGGGCTCTAGGCTCTGCTCTCGCCTGACCCACCGATCCGATCGGAAAAAGCGTTGTTTCAGAGGCTTGGAACGTCAGGCGGTCTTTTTGCGTGACGTCCTGGCCGGCTTGTCTGGCGGCGCTTCGGCGATGGCCGCCGGCAGGGCCAGGGTGATGATCGTCCCGCCCTCGGGATGATCGCGCCGCTCCAGCGTCACCCCGCTGGCTTCCAGCAGGTTGCGGGCGATGAACAGGCCAAGGCCCAGGCCCGGCTTGTTCAGGCCCGCATGGGAGCTGCCCCGCGTGAACGGCACGGGCTTTTCAAAGTCGACATTGGGGTCAAAGCCCGGCCCGCGATCCATCACCTCGATGACGGCCGCGTCGGCCGCGCCCCGTCGGCAGGCGACGATGACCGGCTGGCCCGGCGGCGTGTAGAGCACCGCATTGTCCACGATCTGGCGCAAGGCGTTCTCCAGATTGGCGCGATCGGCATGGACGGCCAGCACCTCGCCGCTGTCCTCGATCCGCAGATCGATTCCGTCCGCCAGCGGATGGTTCTCGGCGAAGGTTCTGATCGAGGCCAGGAGGTCAGGAACCTCAATGGCTTCCGGCGTCCATGCCGGCGCCTGCTCCAGCGCCTTGACGGTCTGGATCTGTTCGAAGTGCGCCAGGATGCGCTCGCCGGCCTCGTGGATGCCGCCGGCGAACTGCCGCACATTGGCGGGCGTGTTCTTGGCGCCCATGATGACCGAGGCGAAGCCCAGCACCGCGTTCAGGGGCGTGCGGAACTCGTGATTGATCCCGCTGAGAAAGTCGCGACGGGCGTTCTCCGCCTGGGCGGCGCGCAGCTGCTCGCGGCTGAGGTCCACCGCCACCTGCTGCAGCGTCGCCGCCTGGCGGCCGATCAGGGCGTTCTGCAGGATCAGGCGCTGGTTGGCGGCCTCCAGCTGGCCATGCTCGCGCTCGATCGCCAGCAACATGACCAGCAGGGTCGAGGCCGAGGTTAAGGCCAGGGCCAGGGTGGTGTACAGGAACAGGCTGTCGAAGTCCGCGATGGCCAAAGGGCGCCAGACCGACAGCAGGCCCCGGCCGATACAGGCGTAGAAGAAGGCGCGACCCAGCAGGCCTTCGCGGCGCAGGATCGCGCCTTCCCAGAAATAGACCAGCAGCTGGACGATCGACGACATCATCAGACCGTAGTCGGGGGACACGGCGTTGAAGATGACGATCAGGGCCAGGGCGGCGACCGAGACCATGGCGGCCAGCGACTCGACCATCGCCGCCTTCACATAACGAAGGCTCCCGACGGCATGGAAATAGTAGAACAGGCCCAGACACACCAGTGACAGGGTCTGGCTGGCCACTACCGGCAGGAGGACCGGGCCGGGCTCCCAGAGGCTGAGCGCGCCAAACCCGATCGCTCCGGTCAGGGCGGCGTAGGCCACGCCCCAGTCTCGGAAGTGCGGCGCGCCGGCATTGTAGCGATAGAGGGTCAGAAACGCGGGCGCGCTGAGGGCGACGGGCGCAACGCCCATCAGCGTGAAGACGAAAACGTACCCTCCAGCCGCCTGCATGGAGTTCGCCCTCCCGGCGGCCGTCTCACCCTGCGAGCCCCCGTGACGGAAACCCTATCGCCGCCGGGGCGTGGGGGGAAGATCAATCGTCACACGGTGACCGGGGAGGGCTGTCGCCGAAACGGAGGCGTCCAGAGCCCGCCCCGTTTGGACGCAACCCTCTCAACGGGGTGAGCAGGCTCTAGGATCAAACATCTAGAGCCCTTTTTGAACGCTCTGGATGGCTCCCTCCAAAGCTAAAGGGCTTTATGCCGCCAACCGTTCCAGATCGCGCAGCATCGAGGCCATGGCCTGGCCCGCGGGCTTGCCGTCGCGGGGGTAGTGGCCGGTCTCGAACAGCTGGACCAGCTCGGCGCGGGCGCGGCTGACGCGGCTCTTCACCGTGCCGATGGCCACCCCGATCATCCGGGCCGCCTCTTCGTACGAGAAGCCGCCGGCCCCGATCAGGATCAGCGCCTCGCGCTGGTTCTCGGGCAGCATCAACATGGCCTGACGCAGGTCGTCCAGGGCGATGGCGCTGTCGAAATTGGTGTTGGCCACCAGGGTGCGCTCGGCCATCTCCTGATCCAGCGCCACCGAGCGCCAGCTGCGGCGCTTGTCGGAATAGAACTGGTTGCGCAGGATCATGAAGGTCCAGGCCTTCATGTTGGTGCCCATGGTGAAACTGCCCCGGCTGGCCCAGGCCTTGGCCACGGCCTCCTGCGCCAGATCATCGGCCATCGCCGCATTGCCGCACAGCGAGCGGGCGAAGGCCCGCAGGTGGGGGATCAAGGCGATCAGGTCACGTTCGAAGCTCTTCTGAGTCTGCTGGTCCATCTGGGCGCCTCCTCGGCGACCTTAACAACGGCCCGCAGCGGCGAAGGTTCCCTGGGGGGAGGGGAGGGGAGGGTCAAATGGCGGCCGGGGAGAGCGTCGTCCTTCCGGCGCCCCGTCCTCCCCAAACCGGGGAAAACCGCCCTCAAGTTGTGGATAGGCGGCGGGTTCGGCAACCGTTCGGAAACCAAGTTATCTCAAAAACTCACCCATGTTTGAACCGGAAGGTTTGGCCATGGATTTCCTTGAACACGCACACCAACACACCCTGATCCGCGAGACGCTCGGCGCGGCGATTTCCGAGCAACGGTCGTTCGACGCTCGCGAGCTGAAGTCCGACCGACTGTGCCCCACCGGCTGCTGGCTGCATGGCGAGGGCTCGCGCCGCTGGGCGGGGAACCACGCGTTCCTGAACCTGCTGGAAGCCCACCGCGAGTTCCACCTGCGGGCGGGCGAGGTGGCCGAGCTGGCTCAGCGCGGCGCCACCGTCGAGGCCCAGCGCGCGCTGCGCAACGGCACGCCCTTCGCCCACGCCCTGGCCAACCTGAACGCGGCCTTCCGGCGGATGAAGGCTGCGGCGAGCGTGGCGGCTTAAGGGCTCAGCCCAAAATCCCATGTCATCCCGGACGACCCGTAGGGGCGATCCGGGACCCAGGGGCGGCGCGCACGGCGATCCTTCACCCCCTGGGTCCCGGCTCTCCGCGCTACGCGCTGCGGCCGGGATGACACGGGGTGAGGGGAGGCCTCACCCCTTCCGGAAAAACCCGAAGATCCGCTCGGCCAGGGCCTGGCTGACGCCGTCGACCTTGACGAGGTCCTCGACGCTGGCCCGGCCCACGCCCTTGGCCGAGCCGAAGGCGTGCAGCAGGGCCTTCTTGCGGCCCGGACCCACGCCTTCGATCTCGTCGAGCGGGTTCTTCTTCAGGTCCATGCTGCGGCGGGTGCGGTGGGCGCCGATCGCAAAGCGGTGGGCCTCGTCGCGCAGCCGCTGCAGGTAATACAGAACCGGCGACTTGGGCTCGAGCATGAACGGGGTCTGGCCGGGGATGAAGAACCGCTCCAGCCCGGCGTCGCGGTCGGGACCCTTGGCGACGCCCACCACGGCGATATCGTCGACGCCCAGATCGGCCATGATCTCGATCGCCGCGTCCAGCTGGCCCTGGCCGCCGTCGACGAGGACGAGGTCGGGCCGATTGGCGTCGTCGCCCTCTTCCTCTTCCTTGACGAGGCGCGCGAAGCGGCGGCGCAGCACCTCCTTCATCATGCCGTAGTCGTCGCCGGGGGTGAGCTCGGTGCTCTTGATGTTGAACTTGCGGTACTGGCCCTTCATGAAGCCTTCGGGGCCGGCCACGATCATGCCGCCGACGGCGTTCGTGCCCTGGATGTGGCTGTTGTCATAGACCTCGATCCGTTCGGGCGGCGCGTCCAGCTTGAAGGCCTCGGCCACCCCGGCCAGCAGCTTGGTCTGGGCCGAGCCTTCGGCCATTTTTCGCCCAAGGGCTTCGCGCGCGTTGGTCAGGGCGTGCTGAACGAGATCGGCCTTCTCGCCGCGCTTGGGCACGGCGATCTCGACCTTGCGGCCGCTCTTCAGGGCGAAGGCTTCAGACAGCAGCTCGCTCTCGGCCGGCTGGACATTGGCCAGGATCAGGCGGGGGATCGGCTTGTCGTCATAGAACTGGCCCAGGAACGCGGTGATGATCCGCTGCTCCTCGGTGACGCCTTCCTCTTCGCTCTCATCCGCCGCGCCGGTGATGCGGGGGAAGTAGGCGCGGTTGCCCCAGTTCTGGCCGGCCCGGAAGAAGAACACCTGCACGCAGGCCTGGCCGCCCTCGACGTGCAGGGCCACGACGTCGGCCTCCTCGACCGTTTCGGGGTTGATCTGGGTCTCCTGGGCCACGGCCGAGAGGGCGCGGATCCGATCGCGGAGTCTGGCGGCGCGCTCGAACTCCAGGTCCTCGGCGGCCTCTTCCATCGCCTTGGCCATGGTGGCCATGACCGCGCGGGACTTGCCTCGCAGGAACGCCTCGGCCTGGTCGACGAGGGCCTGATAGTCGTCCTTGCCGATCAGGCCGGTGCAGGGGGCCGCGCAGCGCTTGATCTGGTAGAGCATGCAAGGCCGGTCGCGGCTGTCATAGACGCTGTCGCTGCACGAGCGCAGCAGGAACGCCTTCTGCAGGGTGTTCAGCGTGCGGTTCACCGCCCAGGCGCTGGCGAAGGGTCCGAAATAGTCGCCCTTGATCGTGTGGGCGCCGCGATGTTTCCGCAGTTGCGGGGCGTCGTGATCGCGGCGGATGACGATCTCGGGAAAGCTCTTGTCGTCGCGCAGCAGCACGTTGAAGCGGGGCTTGAGCTGCTTGATCAGGTTGATCTCAAGCAGCAGGGCGTCGGCTTCGGTGCGGGTGGTGATGAACTCCATGGCCCGCGTGGCGTCGACCATGTTGGCGATGCGGTTGGTGTGGAAGCGGCCTTGGGCGTACTGGACGACGCGCTTCTTCAGGCTCTTGGCCTTGCCGACGTACAGCACCTCATCGGCCTCGCCGATCATGCGATAGACGCCGGGCGCATCAGGCAGGCGCGTGACCTCGTCCTTGATCAGGGCGGCGCCCCAAAGGGGAGCCGCTTGGCGGGGAAGGGCTTCAGCGTCGGAGGCGGAGGGAGTGTCGGTCACGGGGGCAGATATAGGCGAGTCCGGGGCGTTCAGCGACGTTCAAGGCTGTGTCGGATGCGGGCGATCACCACGCGGTCACCGCGCACGCGGTACTGGATCACGTACTGGTTCGAGTGGAAGGCGACGTAAAACTCGCGATAGCGGCCATCGCGGCTCAACGGCGCGCGCTGGGGATAGTCGAGGAGCCGATCCACGGCGGCGCCGAGCGCATCGCTGAGATCGAGCGCGTAGCGCGCGTCCTTCGCCAGCAGCCAATCTTCCAGATGGTCGACATCGGCCATGGCCGCCGGGGTGACGACGACCCGATACATGAACTAGCGGCGCTGGCCGAGATTGCGCAGGCGCTCTCGAAAGACCTCGAAAGGCACGCCACCGGTCCGCTCGGCCTCGTCGCAGATCCGGTCGAGATAGTCGGCATAGGCCTCGGAATCCTGGTCGAGGTCGTCTTCAGGAGAGCGCGCCAAGGGGGCGTCCCAACGCGGTTCTCGTTCCGCGACGCCCGATTGCTCGGCGTCGCGCCCGAGGACGTCTCGAGCATACGCCTCCACGCTCTGGCCCGCGGCTTCGGCGCGAGCCCTCAGCCGCTCGGCGAGTTCCGGATCGATTTTCAGGATGAGGTCACCGTCAGCCATGTTCTCATGATGTTCCATCTGTGATTTGTCGTCAACGCCCGCCGGCGCTATGACGCGCCCCATGACCCCGCGCAGCCTGTTCGTCACCCCGCTCTATGAAGCCTCTCTCGCCGGCGAGAAGGGCTTCGACGCCTTCATCGACGACCTGCACGACGCCTGCGTCGCCATCGCCGAGGAGGACGAGGCCGGTCAGGCCTGGGCCTATAGCAAGGGGTATCTGGGCTATACCTCCTACGCCTCGCTGAACGACCTGCCGATGCGCGACAGCCTGTTCGCCGAGCTGAAGAAAAAGCTCGACAAGCACGCGGCCGCCTTCGCCAAGGACCTGTGCTTCGATCTGGGCGCGGGCAAGCTGGTGATGGACAGCTTCTGGATCAACATCCTGGAGCCCGGCGGCCAGCACACCGGCCACATCCACCCCCACAGCGTCATCTCCGGCACGGTCTATGTGACCATCCCGCCGGGCGCCTCGGCCATCAAGTTCGAGGATCCGCGCCTGCCGATGATGATGGCCGCCCCGACCCGCGAGGCGAACGCGCCTGAGAGCCTGCAGCCGTTCGTCTATGTGAAGCCCTCGCCCGGCGCGATCCTGATGTGGGAGAGCTGGCTGCGCCACGAGGTGACGCCCAACCAGGCCGACGAGCAGCGGATCAGCGTCAGCTTCAACTACGCCTGGCGGTAGCGCTTTCCCTTGCGGAAATGCTAGAGCCCCCTCGTTGAGGGCGAGGTCCGCCCTGGATTTCCGCGTGGGGGCCAAGTGAGCAAGACGGGCGCTTCGTTCCTGGTGAACTTCGCCGTGGCGGCGGGCCTGCTGTACGTGTTCAGCGCCGTGCTCTGGCCGTTCACCCTCGCATTGGTCCTGGCCATCCTGATCACGTCGCTCAGCGACCGGGTCGTGCGGCTCTTGCCCAAGGCGCGGCCGTGGATGGTGTTCGCGATCACGGCCGTGATCGTCGGCGGGATCATCGTGGCCAGCATGGCCGTGGTGATCGGAGGCGGGGCGCGCATCGTCGAGCGTATGCCGGCCATGATGGCCCGGATCGACCAACTCCTGGCGCTGATCCATCTTCCGGGAGGTGGCGTGATGAGCTTGGCGGCCCTGGCTCAGAAGGTCGAGTTGGGCCCCCTGGCGGACGGGCTTCTGACCAGCGTGCAGAACGCCTCGGCGGGCCTGGGCCTGACCCTCATCTTCCTGTTCTTCCTGTTGTTGTCCAAGCCGATGATCGAGAAGCGCATCGATCAGATCGTCGCCTCGCGCGGCGGCCAGGGCCTGGCCATGGTGCTGGAGCGCAGCTTCTCGGGCGTCGAGCGCTACATGTATGTCCAGTCGATCACCGGCTTGATGATCGCCTTCGGGTCTTGGGTGGTGATGAGGGCCGTGGGGCTGGAGAGCGCCCTGTTCTGGAGCCTGGTGATCTTCCTCTTCGCCTACCTGCCGGTGCTGGGCGTGCTGGCCGGCAGCGTGGGTCCCACCCTGTTCGCCTTGCTGCAGTTTCCCACCCTGACGCCGGCGATCGCGATCTTCGTCGGCATCCAGGTGGTGTCGTCGATCGTCGGCAATCTGGTCCTGCCCAAGATGCAGGCCGACAGCCAGAACATCGATCCGGCGGCCAGTCTGATCGCGGTGGGTATGTGGACCGTTCTGTGGGGCGTGCCGGGCGCCTTCCTGGCCATCCCGCTGACCCTGGCCTTGATGTACGCCCTGGCCCAGTACGACGATCTGCGGTGGCTGGCCGTCCTGATCTCGCACGACGGCGACCCGACGCCGATGGAGCCGGCGGAATAGGCTATCGACGGGCCGCCAGCCGCTGCAGGCGCGGGCGCACCCGCAGGAAGCGGACATAGAGCGCTTCCAGGATCTTCAGAGCCCATGGCGCGCGGGCGATCACGCCGAAGGGCCGCAGCACCGGGATCGCGCGCCACATGGCCGCGAAGGCCGCCGCGCCGGACAAGAGCTGGCCGTCCTCGCGGGCGTGGAAGCGGGCCAGAAGTTCGGCGCGATCGATGGGGCAGGTGGTCTCGCCGTCCGTGACGTCCAGGAACCGGATCGCGCCCCGGCGATCCAGGCGACGCATCAGGGCGATCTCGCGCAGGCACAAGGGGCAGGCGCCGTCAAACCAGACGGTCAGGCGCGGGTCTTGGGCGGTCGCGGTGGCCATGGTCGAGATATGGGCCCGCGCGCGTCTGAGCGAAAGCGGCCTCTACCCCAGACCTGCGGCCTCCAGCGCGGCCACGGCCCTCTGGACCCGGTCCTCGCCGCCGCAGACCTCCAGCAGGGCCAGGCCGTCCAGCAGGGCCAGGATCGTCGCCGCCGCGCCGGGCGGATCGGGAACCTGGGCTGGGTCCAGGCGCGCCTCGATCCAGACCAGGAACCCTTCGCCGATCTGGCGCGCGATCTCGGCGAACGGCGGCTCCTCGCGCGCGGCCGCGGCGATGGCCTCGATCCACAGCCGCATGAACGGCCTGAAGACCGGATCCACCACCAGGCGCGCGGCCTTGGCGGTCAGGGCGGCCTGCGACAGGCGCTGGTCGGCGGGAAGGGCGGTCTCGAGCTGAGCGGCCATGCCGCCGGCCAGGCTCTGCATCGCCAGGGCCAGGACCTCGGCCTTGTCGGCGAAATAGTACAGCAGCATCCGGTCGCTGACCCCGGCCGCCGCCGCCAGCTGGCGCAGGCTGGCTTGCGACAGGCCCGTGGAAAGCAAGTGCTCGGCCAGGGCTGTGATCACCCGCTCGCGCTGTTCGTCCCGAACGTTCATGCCGCCTTTCCAGTTGTAGCGACCGCTACAATACGCTAGTCATGTAGCGAACGCTACATGAGGTTCCCATGCCCCAGTCCGTGTACGCCATCCTGCCCGCCGGCGCAGCCCTGGGCTTGCTGGCCGCCTTTCTCATCATGGCGCTGCAGCCCAAGCTCGGCCCGCGGAGTTGGATGATCCCCGCGACCCTGTCGGTGATCTTCCTGGCCCTGACCGTCGATGTCGTCGCCAAGGCCGGGCCGCTCGGCTTCTGGAACGAGCACCTGCGCGGGCCGTGGGGCGCGCAGATCTGGTGTGATCTACTGCTGGCGGCGGGAACCGCCACCGCGCTGCTGCTGCCGCGCGCCCGGGCCGTGGGGATGCGGCCGATCCCCTGGATGCTGGCCGTGCTGGCCAGCGGCTCGATCGGCCTGTTGGCCATGACCGCCCGCTGCCTGTTCCTCGAGGCCCGCCTCACCACGCTGTCGAAGGAGACCGTCCGATGATCCCGTTTCGCCTGTTCCTGCTGACCTGTCTGGTCGTCATCGTCGGCTATACCAGCGTCACCATCGCCAACCACGGCTGGAACCTCGTCCCGATCTTCTTCGGCGACATGGCGGCCATGGGCTGGCCGGGGCAGTTCAATCTGGATTTCTTCTGCTTTCTGTTGCTCTCGGGCCTGTGGGTGTCGTGGCGTGGCCGCTTCCGCCCCGCCGCCCTGGGCCTGGGCGTGCTGGCGGTGTTCGGCGGGATGCTGTTCTTGTCGATCTATCTGCTGATCGCCCTGTCACGGAGCAAGGGCGACATTCGCCAGGTGCTGTTGGGCGATCGCGCCTGACATCCTCGTCCTTCGACAAGCTCAGGATGAGGATTTCAGGCGGATCCGGGCTGAACCGTCAGTGCGGCCGCGCCTGGGCCAGGGCCTGGGCCAGGGTCTCCAGCGAGAACGGCTTGCTGATGAACGGCCAGCCGCCCGCCCGCGCCCGGCCTTGGTCGCCGCCCGTATAGCCCGAGCACAGCACCACCGGCAGGCCCGGACGGCTGGCGGCCAGCGCCTCGGCCAGGTCCACGCCGCTCTTGCCGCCCGGCATGATCACGTCGCTGAGCACCAGCTGGATGCCGTCGTCCTGCTCCAGGCGTGAGAGGGCCTCGTCGACCCCGCCGGCGCGCACGACCGAGTGGCCAAGGTCGTTCAGCATCGCGTCGACCAGCTCGGCGACCTGCGGGTCGTCCTCGACCAGCAGCACCCGCGACGGCGTCTGGGCGCGGATATGGTCGACGCGCGGCAGGCTTTCGCTGGCGGCGTCCCCCGCGCTGACGGGCAGCAGCAGGGCGACGGTGGCCCCTTGGCCCGGCGTGCTCTCGATCAGCACCGACCCGCCGCTCTGGCGCGCGAACCCATAGACCTGCGACAGGCCAAGCCCGGTGCCCTCGCCGGGCGGCTTGGTGGTGAAGAACGGCTCGACGGCCCGGGCGATGGTCGCCGCGTCCATGCCCGTCCCCGTGTCGCGCACGGCCACGCGCAGATATTGGCCGGGCTCCAGATCGCCTTCCTTGCGATCCAGGGTGACCGGACGGGACTCGATGCTCACCTCGCCGCCGGGCGGGGTGGCGTCGCGGGCGTTGACCACCAGGTTCAGCAGCGCGGCCTCGAACTGGCCTGCGTCGATGCGGGCGCTGCGAACCCCCGCGCCCAGGCGCAGATGGAAGGTATAGGCGTCGCCCAGCGCCCGCTTCAGCAGGCCTTCGCTTTCGGCGATCAGGCCGTCGACGCGGCAGATCTCCGGCTTCAAGGGCTGGCGGCGGGCGAAGGCCAGCAGGTGCTGGGTCAGCTTCTCGCCGCGCTTGGCCGCCGCCAGGGCCGCGCCGATCATGCGCTCGCGCCGGCGCGCGTCGTCTGGGTGACGCTCGACCACGTCCAACGCGCCGATGATCACCGTCAAAAGGTTGTTGAAGTCGTGCGCCACGCCGCCGGTCAGCTGGCCGATCGCCTCCAGCTTCTGCGACTGCAGCAGGGCGGCCTGGGCCGCGTCGCGTTCGGCGAGGGCGGCCGTCACCCGCTCTTCCAGCAGTTCGTTCAGGCCGGTCAGCTTGGCTTCGGCCTGCTTGGCCTCGGTGGTGTCGAAGGCCATGCCGATAAAGCCGGCGAACGCGCCCGACGGATCGTAGCGCGGCTGCGAGAATGACTTCAGCCAGCGCCATTCGCCATCGGCGCGGCGGTAGCGCGCCTCGAGGCTGAAGGGCCGGCGGGAGGTCTCGCCCGCGACCTGCTCCTTGAGGATGCGCGGCAGGTCCTCCGGAAAGATGCGGGTTCGCCAGTCCAGGGTCAGGGCGCTGTCATAGTCGACGCCGACGAAGGCGACATAGGCGTTGTTGACAAACTGCCGGACGCCGTCGGACCGGGTCACCCACATGGGGGCGGGCGCGCTGTCGGCCAGGGCCCGGAACCGCGCCTCGCTCTCGCGCACCTCGGCCTCGGCGCGGCGGCGGTTGGTGACGTCGAAGTTCAGGCCGATCATCCGCACCGGCTGGCCGGCGTCGTCGCGCATGACCTCGCCGCGCCCGTGCACCCAGCGCTCGCCCTGGCTGGTGTCGGCCAGACGATACTCGACCTCGTAGTCGGTCAGGCCGTTCAGCGCGCCGAAGACGACGGCTTCGGTCATCGCGCGATCGTCGGGATGAACAAAGCGCGGCAGGTCGCTCAGCAGGATGTCGGCGTTCTCTGGGACGCCTAGGTTCCGTCGCGCCGCCGGCGACAGGTAGAGCTCGCCGGTGGCGAGGTCGTAGTCCCAGGGCCCCACCCCGGCGGCCGCCTGGGTGACCCGCAGCCTGGCCTCGACATTGGCGCGTTGGGCGCGCGCCGCAGCCAGGCCCCGCATGGCGCCGCGCAGCCCTTCGGCGACCGCTGCGACCATCAGGCCGCAGATCAGATAGATGACGATGCTCGACAGTTCGTCGCTGTTCAGCGGCTCATCATGACGTCCGCCCCACAGCCACCAGCTGAAGACGACGCCGGCGACCGTGGGGATCATCCCCCAGCGCCATCCGGCATAGAGCGTCACCAGCATGATGGCGGGGAAAAAGGGCTGGGTCGCCCCGACGCCGCTGCTCAGGCCCAGCAGGCCGACGCGCATCAGGATGGCCATGGCCACACCGATGATCGACGCGATCGCGCACAGCCACGCTGGTGGCGGAACCGGAGGGATGAGCCAGGCGCTAATCAGCGCGTGGATACGTCCTTGGTCGTCAACGGCGCGGATTGGATTGTCTTTCTTCTCCATCCCCGCTCCCGGCAAAGATGTCTTGCCAAGAGGATGGACACGCTTACCTAAGACGCGCAACACGGGAGATCATGATGGCCGCCGCTTTGAACACCGGGCTGACCGCGAAACAGCGCACCGATATCGCCGCTTCGCTCAACAAGGTGCTCGCCGACAGCTACGCTCTGTATCTGAAGACGCATGGCTATCACTGGAATGTTCGCGGGCCGAACTTCCAGTCGCTGCACGTGCTGCTCGAAGGGCAGTACCAGGAGGAATGGGCCGCGCTGGACGCGATCGCCGAGCGCATCCGCGCCCTGGGCGAACTGGCGCCGCAGGGCTACGCCGCCTTCGGTAACCTCTCCAGCCTCAAGGACGGCGATCCCGAGCAGGACTGGGAAGGCATGATCGGCGAGCTGAAGGCCGACAACGAGACCGTGATCCGCACCCTGCGGGACGCCATGCCCATCGCCGACGAGGCCGGCGACGAAGCCACCGCCGATCTTCTGACCCAGCGCCTGCAGGCTCACGAGAAGCACGCCTGGATGCTGCGCTCCACGCTCGGCCTAAAGTAGCCATCCCGAGTGCGGGCGGGGGCTCGGATCCAACGGAAAACGTGGCAGGCCGTCGCCGCCCTCGGGGTGGTGGGCGGTCTTTCAGCGTGCGCCACCTACTACGTGCCGGCCGGAACGGGTCGGGACGCCGGCTTGATGCGCGTCACCGCCAGCTTCAGCGAACGCGGGCTCAAGCGCTATGTCGCCAATATGGACCCGGCCATGCTGGCCCTGGCGCGGCGCCATGATCCTCTTCCGCATACGGATTATTGGGGGCGCGTGCCGGGCTGGGAGGTGATCCGCCTCGACGATATCCCGCGTCTGGGCGACCGCGATCCTGATTTCGACGCGGCGCGGCTGATCAATTCGCTGCGCCCGACGATCGGCGGGGAGCTTGAGGTCGCCAAGCCGTTCGTCCTGACCGGATCGGCCGACGCGCGCGCCAGGGCGCTGCAGTGCCTGACCCAGGCGGTCTATTACGAGGCGGGGTTCGAGCCCGGCGAGGGGCAGATGGCCGTGGCCCAGACGGTGATCAACCGCATGCGCCATCCCGGCTATCCCAAGTCGATCTGCGGGGTGATCTACGAAGGCGCGGCGCGGACCACCGGCTGCCAGTTCAGCTTCGCCTGCGACGGCTCGCTGGCGCGCGAGCCGGTGCCGGCGATCTGGGCCAACGCCCAGGCCGTGGCCAAGCGGGCCCTGAGCGGCTTTGTGTTCAAGCCGGTGGGCGTGGCCACCCACTATCACGCCGACTATGTCTCGCCGTACTGGGCCCCGACCCTGGTCAAGCTGAGGCAGTTTGGCCAGCATATCTTCTATCGCTGGACCGGTCCGTCCGGGACCTTGCAGGCGTTCCGCGGGCGTTACTCGGGCAATGAGACGGTCAGCGCCGACATCCTGATGGCCGCCGATCCGCGCACCTTGGAGGCCGCCCCGCCCGAGGTGCTGGCCGCCCAGACGACGCCGGCCGCCGCGACGCCGGTCGCCACCGGAGCGGCGGCCCAGATGCTGGGGGTCTCGAACCTGGTCCTGCCCGACGCCAAGCTGGTGGCCGTGCCGGACGCCAACTCGCCGACCGGCGAGCGGGTGACGGTGCAGGGCACGGTGGCCGGCCGCCGGATTCCGACCGCCGACGAGATCGCGCGGATCAACAAGGCGCTGGAAGCCGTCTCAGGCCCGCAGCCGCCCACGGCCGAGCCCCCGCCCGCGCCGCCGCCTCCGCCGCCAAAGCCCAAGCCCCGGCCGCCGAGTCTGCTCAATCCGTTGAATTGAAATCCTCCCCCCAGCGGGGGAGGTGGCCGAAGGCCGGAGGGGGAAGTGCTGCTGGCCCTGCCTCTTCCCCCTCCGTCGTCTCTTCGAGCCGACACCTCCCCCGCGGGGGGGGGGGGAGGATTTGCGGCTTAAACCCTCACCAAACCCCGATCTTGTTGGCCTCGGCGTGGCTGATCGGGTGGTGGGCGGCCTTGTGGTCTTCTTCGGCCAGGAAGCGCACGGCTTCCAGGGCGGCCATGCAGCCCATGCCGGCGGCGGTGACGGCCTGGCGGTAGACATCGTCGGTGACGTCGCCGGCCGCGTAGACACCCTCGATCGCGGTCGCGGCCGTGCCCGGCTTGACCTTCAGATAGCCGCCGGACCCGGTTTCCAGCTGGCCGGCGAACAGCTCCGACGACGGCGCGTGGCCGATGGCGATGAACACCCCGTCGGCGGCGACCTCTTGGGTCTCGCCGGTCTTGACGTTCTTCAGGCGCGCGCCGGTGACGCCCATGGGGTCGGTCTGGCCCAGGACCTCGTCGATGACGCTGTCCCAGATCACCTCGATCTTCGGATGGGCCAGCAGGCGCTCCTGCAGGATCTTCTCGGCGCGCAGCTCGTCCTTGCGGTGCACCAGGGTGACCTTGCTGGCGAAGCTGGTCAGGAACAGGGCCTCTTCCACGGCGGTGTTGCCGCCGCCGACCACGATGACGTCTTTGTTGCGATAGAAGAAGCCGTCGCAGGTGGCGCAGGCGCTGACGCCAAAGCCCTGGAACTTAGCTTCGCTTTCCAGGCCCAGCCACTTGGCCTGGGCGCCGGTGGCGATGATGATCGTCTCGGCGATCCAGTCCTGGCCGCTGTCGGTCTTCACGGCGAACGGGCGCTTGGACAGGTCGACGCTGGTGACGATGTCGCTGACGAACTCGGTGCCGACATGCTCAGCCTGGGCGCGCATCTGGTCCATCAGCCAGGGACCCTGGATGACGTCGGCGAAGCCCGGATAGTTCTCGACATCGGTCGTGATGGTCAGCTGGCCGCCGGGCTGGATGCCGGCGATCAGCACGGGCTTCAGCAGCGCGCGGGCGGCGTAGATGGCGGCGGTATAGCCGGCGGGACCCGATCCGATGATCAGGCAGCGGGTTTCGCGGGGAGGGGTCGTGGACATGGGCGGAGATATAGTGTGGATTCTCCGCAGTGGCGACATAAGCCACGGGAGGAAAACCTGATGAAGCTCGGCGTTCTACTGGGCGTGGGTATCGTCGCCCTGTTCGCGGGCCTGGCCAATGTCTGGTTCGGCGACGTGCTGGTGGGCCTGGGTCTGGTGACCATGTTCGTGATGGTCGCCGGCTATTCGGCCTGGCAGGGCAAGAAGGAATACGACGCGCGACCGCGCGGCGAGCCGATCATCGAGTAGAGCCTATCGGGTTTAGATGGAATCATCTAAGCCCCATAAACAGGCTCTAAGATCAAACACTTAGAGCCCTGTAGCTTTAGAGGGTTCCGTCTTGACCCAAAGGGTCGGCGGATTGAGGGGTATGGTATGAAGGCGGGCTTGCCGATCGGCATGGGCGCGGGGATCGCGATTGGCGTCGCCCTGGGTGTCGCGCTCGACAATCTGGCCCTGGGCCTTGGCCTGGGCGTCGCGTTTGGCGGCGGCCTCGGCGCCATGGCTCATGCGGCCAGCACGGCGGCGGAAAAGAAGGCCAAGAACAACGGCGACGGCGGCGTGGTCGCCGACGGCGGCTCCAGCACCTCTGGCGGCGACTGCAGCGCAGACGGCGGCGGTGGCGGCTGCGATTGACGGCACGTCGGCGGAATCCCGAATTGAACGGAAGCGCCGATCTCAGCGTGAAGGGACGGGGCGCTTAAGTCCCGTACCGATAGTGCCTATCGGGCTCTGGAATCTTGCGGCCCTCAGACAGGGCGTGATCGATCCATTGGGCGATCGCGTCCTCAATGTTCGTGAGAACCTCAGCCTCGGTCGCGCCGTCCGACATGCACCCAGGCAGATCTGGAACCGTCGCAAGGTAGCCGCCGCCGTCTTCGACAGACAGCGTCTTGAGAACGATTCTGTAGTTGCGCCTACGGATCATTCGCTGGCCTCACTATTCTCTCAATATAGGCTACCAGCTGCTTGATGTATATCGGCTTGATCGGGCGGCGCGCTGGAATGGTAAGAATTTCAAAGAGTTTAGGGTGAGAAACCCGATAGTGTGAGCCACCGCCTGTGGGCGGGCTGCAGCTTAGGCCGTATTGTCTGCAGACGACCTCGACGTTGGAAATGCGCCAATCGCCTGCGGGATTGCGCATCATCGCCTGCAAAAGCTTGTCGCCCTTCGACAATGAACCTCCGCGCCTTGCGCTGAAATCGTATCGGCCTTCCAAAACTTCCCTAGATTGTATTTCGGTTGACGTCTCGTCTACGATTTCGAGGTTAATGTTCTGGGGATAAAAGCGAGCGCCCCCATGTCCGCCCCCTCCACCGAAATCCCGCCTTCTATCGAGATAAATGGCCGCAAGATCGGCGCCGACCATTCGCCCTATGTGATCTGCGAGCTGTCGGGGAACCATAACGGCAGCCTCGAGCGCTGCCTGGCCATGGTCGACGCCGCCGCCGACACCGGCTGCGACGCGATCAAGATCCAGACCTACACCGCCGACACCATCACGCTGGATGTCGACCGGCCCGAGTTCAAGATCCACGGCGGGCTGTGGGACGGCCGGACGCTCTATGAGCTCTACGAAGAGGCCCATACCCCGTTCGAATGGCATGCCGCCATCTTCGAGCGCGCCCGCCAGCGCGGCGTGACGATCTTCTCCAGCCCCTTTGACGAGACCGCCGTCGACCTGCTCGACAGCCTGGGCGCGCCGGCCTTCAAGATCGCTTCGTTCGAGGCCGTCGACCTGCCGCTGATCAAGTACGCCGCCGCCAAGGGCAAGCCGCTGATCATCTCGACCGGCATGGCCAACCTGACCGAGATGCAGACGGCGCTCGATACGGCCCTGACCGCCGGCGCGCCGGGCGTGCTGCTGCTGCACTGCGTGTCCAGCTATCCGGCCACCTTCGCTGACGCGAACGTTCGTACTGTCCCGGATATGGCCGCGCGTTTCGGCTGCCCGATCGGCCTGTCGGACCACACGCCGGGCACGGCCGCCTCGGTGGCGGCGGTCAGCCTGGGCGCCTGCGCGGTCGAAAAGCACTTCACCCTGGCCCGCGCCGACGGCGGCCCCGATGCGGCCTTCAGCCTGGAGCCCGCCGAGTTCAAGGCCCTGGTGGACGACACCAAGAACGCCTGGGCGGCGCTGGGCCGCGCGCACTATGACGTGCTGGGCTCGGAGGCCACGTCCTTGCTCTTCCGCCGCTCGCTGTACGTCACCGCCGACGTCAAGGCCGGCGAGCCCCTGACGCGGGCCAATGTCCGCTCGGTCCGCCCCGGCAACGGCCTGCCGCCCGCCGATCTCGACAAGGTGCTGACCGGCAAGGCCACCCGCGACCTCGCCCGCGGCGAGCCGCTGGACTGGTCGATGGTGGGTTAAGCCGCCCAGGTCACCGGCAGGCGCAGGAAGACGTTCCCCGCCGCCGTCGGGTCGGGCAGGGCGCCGGCGCGGATGTTCACCTGCAGCGACGGCAGGATCAGGGTCGGCGCGGCGAGCGTCGCGTCGCGGGCCTGGCGCATGGCCACGAAGTCGTCCTCCTGGGCGCCGCCGCCCACATGGATGTTGCGGGCCCGCTCCTCGGCCACCGTCGTTTCCCAGTGGAACGTGTCGCGGCCGGCGGGCAGATAGTCGTGGCCCACGAAGATCCGGGTCTCGTCGGGCAGGGCCAGCACCTTCTGGATCGAGCGATACAGCGTGCGCGCGTCGCCGCCGGGGAAATCGGCGCGGGCGGTGCCGTAGTCGGGCATGAACAGGGTGTCGCCGACAAAGGCGGCGTCGCCGATCCGGTAGGTCAGGCAGGCCGGCGTATGGCCCGGCGTGTGCAGCGCCGCGATCGACAGTTGGCCCAGCGGCAGGACGTCGCCTTCCTCCATCAGCACGTCGAACACCCCGCCATCGGCGGTCACATCGGCCTCGAACACGGGAATGAAGGCCTTCTGGACCTCGATGATCTTCGCGCCGATGACGATCTTCGCGCCGGTCTGGCGGCGGATCAGGTCGGCGGCCGACAGGTGATCGGCGTGGGCGTGGGTCTCCAGCACATAGGCCAGATGCAGGCCCTGGTCGCGCACGGCCGCCAGCAGGGCGTCGGCCGAGGTGGTGGAGAGCTTGCCCGCCTTGGGTTCGAAATCCAGCACCGGGTCGATGATCGCCGCGGTCTTGGTGGCCGGATCAACCACCAGATAGCTGGCGGTGAAGGTCGCGGTGTCGAAAAACGCTTGAACGTCGGGTCGCATGGTCAGAGCCTTTCTGCAGCACGGCCTTCATATAAGGACTTGCTAATTTAGTACAAGCTAATATATGGCGCTTATGTTCGATCTCACGCGTTTCCCTGTCAGCCAGTTCGAGGCCAGCGCCGCTGAAGCCGCCAAGCTTCTGCGCGCCCTGAGCAACGAGCGGCGGTTGATGATCCTTTGCCAGCTCGCCGAGGGCGAACGGTCGGTGGGGCAGATCCAGCCCCTTGTCGGCCTGTCGCAATCGGCGCTCTCCCAGCACCTTGCGGTGCTGCGGGACGAGGGCGTCGTGGCCGCGCGCCGCGAGGCCACGACCGTTTGGTACCGGATCGCCGACCCCGCCGCCTTGAAGGTGGTGGCGACCCTCGCCGAGATCTTTTGCCCTCCAGCCGAAAGCGCCTCTCATGACCCCGCAAACGACCACTCCGCTGACACCTGACGACGCCGCCCAACGCCTGGCCGATGGCCGGGCCGTGCTGGTCGACATCCGCGAGCCCGACGAGTTCGCCCGCCGCCGTGCGCGCGGCGCGCTGTCGCGTCCGCTGTCCACCCTCGAAAGCCAGGGGCTAGGCCTGCCCGACGCCCGCGAGGTGATCTTCACCTGCCGCACCGGCATGCGCACCGGTGCCAACGGCCAGCGCCTGGCCCAGGTCTGCGGCGGGCGCGCCTATGTGGTCGAGGGCGGTCTCGACGCCTGGGACGCCGCCGGCCTGCCGGTCGACCACAACGCCAAGGCGCCGCTGGAGATGATGCGCCAGGTGCAGATCGGGGCCGGAGTGCTGGTTCTGATCGGCGTCGCGCTGGGTCTGCTGGTTTCGCCGCTGTTCTTCGGGCTCGCCGGCTTCGTCGGCGCGGGCCTGACCTTTGCGGGCGCCACCGGTTTCTGCGGCATGGCCCGACTCTTGGCCCTGGCCCCGTGGAACCGGCCGGCGGTGGCGTGAGGCCATGGACATCTCGCTGCTGACCGCCGCCCTGAGCGGCGCGCTGGTCGCGCTGCTGCTGACCCTGTTCGGCGGCGGCGGATCGGTGCTGGCCACGCCCCTGCTGCTGTACGTCGTCGGCGTGCGCGACCCGCACGTGGCGATCGGCACCTCGGCGGCCGCTGTGGCGGTCAACGCCGCCGTGGGGCTCCTCGCCCAGGCCAAGGCCGGGCGGGTCAAGTGGCCCTGCGCCCTGACCTTCGGCGCGCCGGGCCTCGTCGGGTCGTTGCTTGGCGCGCACCTGGCCAAGGCGGTCAACGGCCAGCATCTGCTGGTCTGGTTCGCCCTGGCCATGGCGGCGGTGGGGCTGTCGATGTTCCGCGCGCCCGGCTCGCCCGGTGATCCCGACGTGCAGATCGATCCGGCCAAGGCGATGCGGCTGGTGCCGGTCGGCGCGGCCACGGGCCTGGCCGCGGGCTTCTTCGGCATCGGCGGCGGCTTTCTGATTGCGCCGGGCCTGATGGCGGCCACCGGCATGACCCTGGCCAATGCGGCGGCCTCGTCGCTGGTCTCTGTCACGATGTTCGGCGCGGCCACCAGCCTCAGCTACGCGGCCTCGGGCCTGGTGGACGGCCGGCTGTTCCTGGCCCTGATCGCCGGCGGCGCCGCCGGCGTGGCGATCGGCGCCAAGCTCGCACCGCGCCTGGCCGCCCGCGCCCTGCTGGCGCGGCGCCTGTTCGCCGTGATGATCGTCGCCACGGCGGGCTATGTCGCCTGGCGCGCCCTGGGAGGAGCCTGAGCTAGATCAAGCCCAGCCGCTTGCCCGTGGCCTTGTCGATCGTCCGCTTGGGCAGGATCTCGGTCATCAGCACCTGCATCGGCGAGGGCGAGACCACATAGCGGACCTTGGGCGCCGGCGCGGTCAGGGCGGTGGCGATGGTCTCGCCGATCCGCTCGGGCGGCAGGCCTGATTTGCCAAGGCTCAGCATGAACCCGCGCATCCGCTCCAGCGCCTTGGCGTAGGGGGTGTTGGCGTAGCGGGTCACGTCCACCTGGTCGGCCTTGTCCCAGATCGGCGTGGCCACCGCGCCCGGCGCCACCACCACCACATCCACGCCGAACGGCAAAAGCTCGCGGCGCAGCGACTCCGAAAAGCCCTCCAGGCCGAACTTGGTCGTGCAGTAGGGGCCCATGAACGGATTGGCGTTGCGGCCGCCCACCGACGAGATGTTGACCACCCGCCCCGGCGGGCCCCGGCGCGCGTCGCCCGCCCCCAGCAGCGGCGCGAAGGCCTGGGTGGCGTTCAGCACCCCGGTCAGGTTGACCTCCAGCTGATAGCGGAACTCCTCGACCGGCAGATAGAGCAGCGGCCCGGCCACCGCGATCCCGGCGTTGTTCACGAGGCCCGCCAGGGTCGCCCCGCCCAGCGCCGCCTCGACCTGCCGCGCGCCCGCACGCACGGCGGCCTCGTCGACGACGTCGAAGATCAGCGGTGTGAAGGCGTCGCCGAACTCGGCTTTCAGCCGCTCGCCGTCGGCGGCCTTGCGGACGCTGCCGAAGACGTGAAAGCCCTTGCCGATCAACACCTTGGTCGCCGCATGGCCGATGCCGGTGGAGACCCCGGTGATCACGACGGATTTTGACTGAGCCATGTGCGGTTTTCTCCCCTGTTGCGGGGAAGATGGGCGATCTGAACAGTGTTCGCTAGGGGGGATGGCGCACCAATCCTCCCCCTAGCGGGGGAGGTGTCGGCGAAGCCGACGGAGGGGGAAGAGGCCGGCTCGGCGGTGCTTCCCCCTCCGGCCTTCGGCCTCCTCCCCCCTGGGGGGAGGATTTTGCGAGCTGTCCGCTCCGGGTGGAAAGCGGACCTTTGACTCTCAACGCCCCCTCCGTCTCGCTGCGTATCCGCAGCGATCCACCTCCCCCGCTTTGCGGGGCAGGAGGGGGGGCATTCCTCCTCACCCGTGAAACGGGGGAGGTGGCGCGGCGCCGATAGGCGGCGTGGCGAAGATCAAGACCGCTCCAGCCTGCGCCCGCCCCAGTCCATGCCCGTCAAGCCTCCTCCAGAAGCCGCGCCCCGATCATCTCCGGCGTTACGGCCACATTGGCCGCGTCCTGGGTGCGCAGATGGGCTTCCAGGAGGTCGAGGATCTCGCTGTCCTCCTGCATGTCGAACTTGCGGGCGAAGAGGTCGGCGCCGGCGGTCAGCTGGGCGGCGTCGGCGGCCACGAAGGTGCGGGGCCTCAGCTTGATGTCGCCGTCGGGGATCCAGTCAATCAACCGCTTGTCGTCATTGATGATTTCGCCGTGCACGGCGGTGTTCATCATCACGGTCTGGAAGAAGCCCTCATCGGCGATGAAGGTGTTGCGGTAGAAGGCCTTGTAGCGGTCGACCGACGGGTCGTGGCAGACGAAGTCACAGAAGGCGCGGCTGACGATCTTCCACTGGGTGCCGATATAGGGGGTGGCCCCGTCCAGGAAGAGGCGCGTGACCAGGGTGTCGACGATGCGGCCCTTCAGCTCGACCACATGCTGCAGCACCCGGCCCATGGTGTCGGGCCGCATGCGGGCCTGATCGAGCACGCGGATGAACTCGCGGCCGCGATTTTGCGCCAGGAAGGCGCGGATGCGCTTCTGGGTCATCAGCGGAAAGTCCTGGCCCGACAGGTTGATGAAGAAATCCCAGTCCCGGCCCATCTCCAGCAGCGTCTCCATGCCGCGCAGCTCGGCGTCGACCAGGCTGTAGCCGCCCCACAGGGCCTTCTTGCTCTCCAGCACGGCGGCGTTGGGATAGGCGGCCAGGAAGTCGCGGATCTCGGCCTGCAGCGCCGGACCAGAGTTCTTGTCGACATGGACCAGATAGTAGTTGTCGGGATCGTGGATGGCCCGAAACAGCCGTTTGAACTGCGCAGGATAGCGGTGAACCAGCACCAGATAGGCGATCACATCGCCAGGCCGCTGGGCGGGAACGGCGGGCGGGGCGGAGGCGGGGCGCGTGTCGATCGCGGGCGGCCGGCTCAAGTCTTGGTCCCCCGAAGGGCGTCGGGATCGATCGGGCGGGGCCGGGGCGGCTGACCGCCGGTCGAGCGGGGATCGTTCAGGCCCTTTGGGCCGGAGGGGCGCGTGCCCGGATAGGTTTTCATCGGCGGGTCATTTCTGCTGGAGCGGCGAACGCGCGCGCGCGGCGCTCCGCGATAGGAAGCGGCGCGTCGCCGCGCGTCCGGCCAGGGGACGTGAGGGTCGATTTCGGGCAGTCAGGAAGCGCTCCCCGGAGGCGGGGAGCCTTGGCCGCGATCCGCGATCATAGGGGAAGGGGCCGGGAGGTGTTTGGTCGGGGGCGGTTCGTAACGCCTCACCGTCAGCCTATCACGTCGGGCGACGCTGCGGTGCGAAATCGAGCTAGGGCGCCACCAGCGCCCGCATCCCGGCCCAGCCGACATTAATCAGGGCGTCGACAAAGCCCATATAGGGCGTGAACGGTTCGGTTGCCTGCGGGTATTCCACCATCCGAAACGGCTGGAACCGCGCCGGGAAGCCGGCGGCCTCGAAGACGCCGTCTTCTTCCATGTAGTCGGCCGAGCCCATCGGCGAGACGTACGCCTGCGCCTCGACCGCGCGGCAGATGGCCAGCAAGTGCTCGGACCGCGCGCCGGGCGCCTTCAGGTCCGAGGCGCGGACGAAATCCGGCGTGATCCCCAGCTGCGCCGCTGCGGCTTGGGTGAGGCCGCAGGTCAGGTCGGCCAGGCCCCCGTCGCGCTCGCGGGCCAGCTGCTCGGAGATGAAGGCCCAGCCTTCGGCGAAGAACGGCCGCTTGCCATAGGCGTGGCGGATGGCGGCCAGGTGCTTGTCGCGCCAGGGCTGGCTGTCGTCGATCTGGATGGCGTGGATCGGCGTGTCGCGGTCGTGCTTCTTCACCGGCACGGTCAGCATCAGCTCGCCCTGGGCGGTCAGGATGCGGTTGCGCGACTGCCACGAGCGGCGGGCGAACTGTACGTCGTCCAGGCACACGAAAACCGACGCCGCCGCCATCAGCTGGAAATAGCCGAGGTAGGGCAGATAGGTCGGCTGCATGATCGCCGCCGTCCGGGGAGGCGACGCGGCGGTCATCCGGCTTTGGCGACGGCGGGCGCGGCGAGGTCGCGGGCGCGGGCCAGGGCGGCGTTGACCTCGGCCAGCTTGGCGGCCTTGGCGTAGGGCTCCCAGGCGCCGGGGATGAAGCGGTCGCCAAAACGGGCGGCCAGCTCGGCGCGCAGGGCCTTGAGGCCCGCGATCGCCTCCAGCGAATGATAGATCCAGCGCGGCTGGGCGTCGGCATGGACCATCGGGCCCAGGGTCGCAGCGCCAAAGCCTGACAACAGGGTCCGCAGCTCGCCGGGCAGGGTTTTCAGATCCGCCTCGCGCACGCACTCGGCCACCACCAGTTTCGCGCCGCCGCTCTCGTAGAGATAGGCGCGGAAGGTCGCGCCCTGGGCGGTGAAGTTCTGGACATAGACCGGGCAGGGGCCGTCGAACGCCTCGACCTCGAAGACATAGGTGAAGAAGCTCTTCTTCACGAGCGCGGGCGTCGCCAGACCCATCGGCTTGAACAGCGGCGTCGGGTTGGCGGCCCAGACGATGGTCTCGTCGGCGGCCGTCTCGGCCATCAACTGGCGCGGCGGGACCAGGCAGTTGGTCTCGACCTTGACGCCCAGCTTGGTCAGGGCCGCTTGCAGCCCGTCGAACAGCTTGGCGAAGCCGCCTTCCGGCAGGCTGGCCACCAGGTTGGCGGTGCGGCCCGACAGGGCGCGGGGGATGGCGTAGAGTTCATCCGTCCACGGATCGGTCGCCTTGGCGCGGGCCAGGGCGGTCAGGTCGGCGGCGGCCGGGAACACCCGGTTGATGGCCATAGGGATCACCGCATCGCCGTGCACCAGCGCCGGATCAGCGCCCAGGTGCCAGCGGACATAGTCCTCCAGCGTGGCGGCGATCTCGGGCGGATAGGCGGCCAGGCGCGCGGCCAGGCTGTCGTCGGCGGGGGCCTTGACCTTGTAGGCCGGGCAGTCGACCGCCGGCCCGCCGAAGTCCCAGGTGAAGACGCGGCGGCCCGCAAAGTCGGCGCTCATCGAGCCGAAGCGGTTGTCGAAGGTCTCAAACCGCGCGCCGTGGGCGCTCAGGGTCTGGACGATCGGATCGGTCTCGCCGCCGAAATAGACGCAGCCGTCGCGCATCTCGCGGCCGTGGATCAGCTTGGGCCGGGCGACGCCGCCCAGGGCCTCGAAGCGTTCCTGCAGGACGATGTCGCGCCAGCCCATACGATGGGCCTCGAAGGCCGCCAGCACGCCGGTCAGGCCGCCGCCGATGATCCGGATGCGTCGGGGGCCGCTCACGCCGTCGCGCCCCAGACCACGAGGTCGCTGTTGGGCGAGACGAACACGCCGTTCTGGATGTTGTCGAACGCCACCTTCAGGGCGACGGGATCGACGAGGCCCAGCTCGTCGACGAGGCGGCGCACCAGGCCGTCCTCGGTGTAGAACAGGTTGAACAGCCCCGCCTCGCCGGTCTCGGGCGTGGCCAGGCGCCAGCCGTTCGGCTCTTCCTCGACGCCCTTGCCGCATCGGAAGTCGTCGATCAGGCGCGTGCGGACAAAGACCTCGGCGCGGGGCGCCAGGCGCGCCCGCGCGGCGGTCAGCACCGCCGTGGCCTGGGCGCTGGTCAGGTAGCACAGCAGGTTGGGGATCAGCAGCACGTCGATCGGCGCGCCGGGGAGGTCAGGCAGGCCCTTGGAAAGATCGGCCTCGATCAGGGTGACATCGTCCCCCAGGTTCCAGCGGCAATCGGCCAGGGCGGCGGCCGAATAGTCGACATTGGTCAGGTCCCAGCCATAGGCGGCGTAGAGCGACAGATTGTTGCCCGTCCCGCCGCCCAGCTCGACCACCCGGCCGGTGCGCTGGTGCAGGCCACGCTTGAAGAAGTGCCGGGCGATGAACTCGTCCGGATATTTCAGACCGCGGATGTCGGGCAGGGCGCGCATGGTGGCCCGGAGAATCGGGCCGAAGCAGCGAACAACCTGTTAACGATGAGGGTGTGGTGCGAGGCGGGTTGTCGCAGGTGAGCAAGCGCCCCTCGACAAGCTCGGGCTGAGGACGGCGCCTACGCAGCCCAACAACATTACCGTGTCATCCCGGCCGGAAGCCCGCTTGCGGGCTGTAGAGCCGGGACCCAGGGGCCGCCGCACGGCGCTTTGTCACCCCCTGGGTCCCGGATAAGCGCTGCGCGCTTTCCGGGATGACACCGGGTGGGGCGATGAGAGCTGCTTTACGCTTAAAGCACGCCCAAAAACGCCTCCGCCACTCGCTCAGCCCCCCGCCCGTCGCACACGCCCGCGCTGGCCGCCGACAACGCCGCGCGGCGGCCCGTGTCACCGATCAGCGCCTGCGCCAACGCCGCAAAGGCCGCCTCGAAGTCCGCCGCGTTCACGTCCAGGCACGGGGTCACGCCGGCCGCCTCCAGCGCGCGGGCGGCGGCGATTTGGTTGTCGGCCAGGATCAGGGTCAGGGCCGGCAGGGCCAGGACGCAGCGCTCCCAGGTGGTGGAGCCGCCGGCCCCGATGGCCAGGTCCGCCGCCAGCACCAGGACCGGCATGTCCTGGGCGTCGATGTGCAGCACAAGGCGCGGGTCCTTTGCGGCCAGGGCGCGCAGGGCCGGCAGGCTGGGCGCGCCGGCGCCGACGACGAGATCCAGCGTGATGTCGCCCAGGATCGGCGCCAGCAGCGCCACCACCCGGCCGGTGATACCGCCCACATCGGTCATGCCCAGCGACACCAGGATCCGCCGCACCGGACCTTGCTGCGCGCGGCGGGCGAGGGCGGCCTCGCGCAGTGCGACGAAGGCCGGGCGCACCGGCGCGTGGTTCGGACCCAGCAGTAGGCGGGCGTGAGCGGGGACGAGGCCCGCATAGTCTTCGGCCCGCCGCGCGGGCCCTGCGTCCAGCACCAGATCGGCGGCCAGCGGCCGGTCGGCCAGATCGTCGATGACCAGGGTCGGGCGGCCCGCCGCGATCCTGCGGTGGTCGTCGGCCGTCAGCGCGTAGCTGTCGAAGACCACGGCGTCGAAGGGCTCGGTCGTCTCCGTGCGGGCCATGTCGGGGCCGAAGGCGTCGAGCACCGCCGCGACCTCGGGCGTGCCGAGGAACGCGCACGCCGCCCCGCGCGCCGCCAGCGCCCGCGCCAGGGTCAGGGACCGCATCACGTGGCCCCCGCCGACGCTGGGGCCCGCCGCGCAGACGAAGACGATGCGCAAGCTCATGCCCGCCGGTCGCCGCCGTAGTCCAAGAGGTCCGGCCGGCCGGCGACGAAGGCGCGGATGTCGTCGGAGGTGAAGGCGCGGTTCGTCGGATAGAGGGCGTCATAGACCGCCGCGACGAAGGCGTAGTCGTCGGGCCGGTCGACCGTCCAGCGCACCGCGCCCTGGTCGGGAAAGCACGGCAGCCAGGCGCAGGTCCAGCGCTCGGGTTGGTTCCAGAGGTCCCAGGTGACGTGCTCGAAGGCTTCTTTGGTGGTCGCCTCGGCGGCGGCGCGGCGCAGGGCTGCGGCGGTCATCACCTCGACATCGGTGCCCTTGGGGTGGGCGTGGCCTTCGGGGGTGTTGCTGACGTAGTCCGCGCCTTTCGACAGGCACAGGTCGATCGTGGCGTCGATCAGGGTGGGATCAGCCAGCGGGCAGTCGGCGGTCAGGCGCACCACGTGGTCGGCCGGATGGGCGTCCAGCGCGCCGATGAAGCGCTGTTGCACATTGTCGAGCGAGCCGCGAAACACCGCGATCCCCTCGCGGCGGACGGCCGCTTCGATGGCGTCGTCCTCGGGCCGGTCGGAGGTGGCGACCACCAGCTTGTCGATACGCTTGGAGCGGGCCACCCGCTCGATCTGCCGCACGATCATCGGCTGGCGCTGGATCGGCATCAGCACCTTGCCCGGCAAGCGGGTGGAGCTCATGCGGGCCTGAAGAATGGCGAGGATCATCCGCTGATTTCGCGCGGGTTCGGGGGCGCTGGCAAGGGCGAGCCGTTTGGCCGTGGCGGGCGCGATGCGTGCGGCGTGTGCGGTGGGGCGTCGGCGCGGGACAAATCGCCGCATCGTCCGCTTCAAGGCGCTGCGTTCAACCTCGTTAAGCTCCTTTGTGCGCTTTTTAAGCCGGTCGCACACTCCGTGAGGCTTCATGAACGCCGCTACTCTTGTGGACACACACGCCGTCGACACCGCGCTGCAAGAGGCGTTCGAAGCCGCGCCGGAAGGCTTTGCGCTGTTCGACGCCGAGGATCGCTGCGTCATCTGGAACGCCCGGTACGGCGAACTGTGGTCCAAGTGGGGCGTCACCCTGGCGGTGGGGGCCACGTTCGAGAGCCTGCTGCTGGCGGGCCTGGCGGCGGGGCGCTTTCCCGAGGCCAATGGCGATCGCGCGGCCTGGCTCGCCCACCAGCTGGGCCGGCGCAAGCTGGATCGTATCGAAGAGATTCGCCAAGAGTTCGGCGAGTATCTGCGGTTCGAGAGCCGGCGCACGCCCGCCGGCGGGCTGATCACCACCTGCGCCAACCTCACCAACCTGCGTCGCCGCGAGGCCCAGGCCCTGGCGGCCCGCAGCTTTCTGGACACCATTGTCGAGAACACGCCGGCCATGCTGTTCGTCAAGGACGGCGATACGGGCGCCTTCCTGCTGGTCAATCGGGCCGCCGAGAATCAGCTGGGCGTGCCGCGCGCCGAGCTCCTGGGCAAGAGCGACTACGACTTCTTTCCCAAGGAGCAGGCCGACGCTTTCGCCGCCGACGACCGCCGGGTGATCGCAAGCGGGAAGCTGGTCACCATCGACGAAGAGCCGCTGGATACGCCCCACAATGGTCGCCGCTGGTTGCAGACCCGCAAGATCGCCATCCCGGGCGAGGACGGCCGCCGCCACCTGCTGGTGATCTGCGAGGACATCACCGAGCGCAAGGCCGGCGCTGCGGCCCTGGCCGAGGCCTTGCAGAAGGCCGAGGCGGGCAGCGTCGCCAAGAGCGAGTTTCTGGCCAATATGAGCCACGAAATCCGCACGCCCCTGAACGGCGTGATCGGCATGGCCGAGGTGCTGAGCCGCACCGCCCTGGACGACGCCCAGCGCGAGATGATGGAGGTGATCCTCAATTCCGGCCGGGCGCTGAACCTGCTGCTCAGCGACATTCTCGACCTGTCCAAGATCGAGGCCGGGGGGCTTGAGCTGTCGCGCGACCCTCTGGACCTGCGCGAGGCGATCACCGCGGCGGTCGCCGTGTTCAAGGCCGTCGCCGAGAGCAAGGGGCTGGTCTTCCGGCTGACCTTCGCCGACGACTTCCACGACCATGTCCTGGGCGACGCCCTGCGGGTGCGCCAGATCGTGGCCAACCTGACCAGCAACGCCGTCAAGTTCACGACCGCCGGCTCGGTGATCATCGAGGCCCGGACCCTTGTCGCCGAAGACGGGCGGATCGACCTGACCGTCAGCGTCCAGGACACCGGCGAGGGGTTTGACGAGGACAGCGCCGACCGGTTGTTCGAGCGCTTCCAGCAGGCCGATGGTTCGGTGACGCGCAAGGTCGGCGGCACCGGGCTTGGCCTGCCGATCGCCCGGCGCCTGGCTCGGCTGATGGACGGCGAGATCTCCTGCGTGGCCCATCCGGGCGAGGGGGCCACCTTCGTCTTCGAGGCCCTGTTCCTGGCCGATGGTCAGCGCACGCCGGCGGCGTCCGCCGATCCGGCCGGCGAGCTGGCGCTGGATCGCCGCCTGCGGGTGCTGCTTGCCGAGGACCATCCCACCAACCAGAAGGTGATCGGCCTGATGCTGGCGGACGCCGCCGACGTCACGGTGGCCGAGGACGGCCAGGCCGCCGTCGAAGCCTTCGAGAAGCACGCCTATGACGTGGTGCTGATGGACACCCAGATGCCGGTCATGGACGGCCTGGCCGCCATCGCCGAAATCCGCCGGCGCGAACGCGAGGCGCAGGCGCGCCGCACGCCGATCATCTCGCTGACCGCCAACGCCATGCCCCATCAGGTGCGCGCCTGCCTGGAGGCCGGCGCGGACCTGCACCTGGCCAAGCCCGTCAGCATCCAGGGCCTGTTCGCCACGCTCGGCGCCGCGCTGGAGACCCGTCCGGGCGGCGAGGGCTAGGGTCTCTCCCTCACCCCAATGCGGCTTTCCCTTTGCCTTAGGGCGTTGAAATCAAGCGTGATGCGGCGCGGAAATCCTCGTCCTTCGACAGGCTCAGGATGAGGATTTTGAGTGAGCCGGGATCAACAGTCGTCCTCACCCTGAGCTTGTCGAAGGGCGAGGGCGCCTCCGCGACCTGACAAGAAAATCAGGCCTTCGGCTTGGCCGCGCGCGGCTTGCGAACCTTCGGCGCGGCGGGTTCGGTCGGCGCCTTGGCCTCGGCGCCGGGGCGCGCCTTGGGCTTGGGTTTCGCCTTCGCCTTCGCCTGCTCCACCGGGGCCGGTTCGGGCTCTGCGACCGGCTCGGCGACCTCCACCCCGATCCTGGCCAGCACCTCGCGTGCGGCGCGGTCGGTTTCGTTGACGGGCTCGTAGGTCCAGCCGTGGAAGGCGCCGCCATAGGGGCGGGCCGCGCCCTGGCGTTCCAACTCCTCGTGGAACAGGCGGAACTTCAGGCTGGAGCCGTCCATCTTCAGCACGAACACCGGCTTGCCGGTCGAGGCGGCCTCGGTGGCCATATTGGTCGAGTCCTCGGTGACGAGGATGTAGTCGGCGGCCGCCAGGAAGGCGAAATAGGGGTTGGGGCCCTCGCCGTTCCAGACCACGCCGGGCAGGTGGCGCAGGCGGGCGGTCATCAGGGCGCGGGCCGTCTCGGGCGTGCGGCGTGAGAAGGTCATCAAGAGGCTGCCGCCGTCCTGCTCCAGCGGGATCTGGATCGAATGGGCGATCTGGGCCGCCCGCTCGCTGGAGAGGTCGAACGCCTTGGACTTGCCGCCCACCAGCACCGCCACGCGCGGCCGGGGTAGGGGCTCGATCAGATCCTGGAAGGCCTCGTACTCGGCGGCTAGGCGCTGCTGCGTCACCCGGTGCGGCGAGCCGGTGATCGGCAGGATGTTGTCGCCCGACATCCGGTCGTGCTTGGGCGGGATCACGAGGTCGAACATGTGCGGCGGCACGCGCGGGTCCTGGATCTGGACCACGAAGCTCTTGCCGCCCGACCAGCGCTTGGCGCGGATCGACAGGGGCAGGGTGGCGCGGCCGGCGGCGATCCACAGGTCGGGCCAGTCGTCGGGATTGCGACCGGCGGGCAGGCCGCTTTCCGGCGTCAGCCAGCGCTTGGGCAAGAGGTTCAGCCACCAGGGCAGGCGGCCGATGTTTCCCTGCCAGCCCACCCGCTTGACCGTGACCTCGCAGGGCGCGAGGCGCGAAATGGCTTCGGCCAGGCCCACGACCTGGGCCTCGATACCGGCGCGACCGTCCGACACCGCCCACACCTTGAGCGGCGAGGTCTTCGACGGGGGCGGGTTGGCCTTAGTCAAATCATCGGTCCCGGAAGCACGAAAGGGCGAACAGCAAACGAAACAAGGCCGCTAAGCTAGCGGCCTCGCTCCGTTGAACCCAACTTGTGGCGTTGCTGAGGCGGGAAACCGCCTTACAGCCACTCCACCTTGAGGATCTCATAGGCCTTGACGCCGCCGGGCGTGTTGACCTCGACCACTTCGCCGACTTCCTTGCCGATCATCGCGCGCGACAGCGGCGAGGACAGCGAGATGCGGCCCGACTTCACGTCGGCCTCGTGGTCGCCCACGATCTGGTAGCGCGCCTCTTCCTCGGTGTCCTCGTCGACCACCGAGACGGTGGCGCCGAACTTGACCTGCTTGCCCGAGAGCTTCGTCACGTCGATGACCTGGGCGCGGGCGATCTTGTCCTCGATCTCGGCGATCTGGCCTTCGATCCAGCCCTGACGCTCCTTGGCGGCATGATACTCGGCGTTTTCCGACAGGTCGCCATGCGAGCGCGCCTCGGCGATCGCGGCGATTACGGCCGGTCGTTCGACGGTCTTCAAACGCTTCAGTTCTTCGTCGAGGGTCTGGTACCCCGCGACGGTCATCGGCACTTTTTCCATTGCGGATTTTAGCTCGGACGCCTTGGGAGGAAGATCTTCCAGTCGCGGGCGCGCACAACCGGGGGCTGGGAGGATAGGCGCCCGGTTCCGGTAACGCAAGGGGGCCAAGCTTGAGCATCCGACGGCGCGGCGCGAAAGGGCGCCGCGCCGCGTCCTAGGCGACCCGCCGCTGGGACAGCTCGATATGGCCTCGCGGCAGGTCGAACTGGCGCACCAGATCGGCCAGCTGGGCGGCGTCGGTGTTGAGGGTCTGGGTGGCGGCCGAGGTCTCTTCGACCATGCCGGCGTTCTCCTGCAGCACCTGATCCATCTGGTTCACCGCGCCGTTGATCTGGGCCAGGCCGCTGGCCTGTTCCTGGGCCGAGGCGGCGATGGTGCGGACCAGGCCGTCGATCTCGGCGATCTGGGCGACGATGCGCTCCAGCGCCTCGCCGGTGCGGCCCACCAGGTTGACGCCCGTCTCGACCTGCTGGGTCGAGTTGGAGATCAGGGCGCGGATCTCCTTGGCGGCCTCGGCCGAACGCTGGGCCAGGGCGCGGACCTCCTGCGCCACGACCGCGAAGCCCCGGCCGGCCTCGCCCGCGCGGGCGGCCTCGACACCGGCGTTCAGGGCCAGGAGGTTGGTCTGGAAGGCGATTTCGTCGATCACGCTGATGATCTGGCTGATCGACTGCGAGGACTCCTCGATGCCGGTCATGGCCGACACCGCCTGCTCGACCACCTCGCCCGAGCGGCGGGCGTCCTCGCGCGCGCGGCTGACGACGTCGGCGGCCTTGTTGGCGCCCGTTGCGGTCTGGCCGACGGTGGCGGTGATTTCGTCCATCGCTGCGGCGGTCTCTTCCAGGCTGGCGGCCTGACGCTCGGTGCGGCGCGACAGGTTGAGGGCGGCGTCGGCGATCTGGTCGGCGCCGGCGCGCACGCCGCTGACGCGTTGCTCGATCACCGAAAGCGCGTCGGCCAGCTTGCCGGCGGCGGTGTTGAAGTCGGCGCGCAGGGGCTCATAGGCCTCGGCGAAGCGATCGGTCAGGCGCAGGGTCAGGTCGCCCCGCGCCAGGTGCGACAGCCCCTGGCCGAGGGCGGCGATGGCGTTGTCGCGCTGGGCTTCCTCGCGCTCGCGGGCGGCGGCGTTGCGGGCGCGGGTCTCTTCCTCCGAGCGGCGGGCGTCCTCGGCCGCGTCATTGGCCGCGCGCGCCTCGCCCACGGCGTCCTCGGCCTTGGACCGGGCCGTATTGGCGATGGCGAACATGTTGTTGACGCTGGCGGCGACGGCGATCAGGGCGGCGGCCTCGACGATCAGGATCACCGCGTGGACGATGACCCGCCCCAGATTGGCCGAGCCCGGAAACACCAGGCTGGGCGCCAGATAGGACAGGCCCAGGTGATGCACGGCCACCGTCGCGGCGGCGGCGGCGATCACCACCCAGTCGCAATAGACGACCAGCAGGGCCAGGGCCGCGAAATAGGCCATGTGCATGTCGGCCTGCCAGGCGTGACCGCCCAGGGCCGCGACCAGCAGCGAGACCTGCGCCATCAGCGCGACCCCCACCATGGCGCGTCCGCCAGATCCCCCGCCGGCGAACTTCCAGGCCAGGGTCGCGCCCGTGGCGACCAGCACCGCGGCGATCGAGAGCCCCAGGATGGGCGCCTGCACGGCCAGGCGCGCGCCCAGCACGATCGGGATCAGCAGCCAGGCGAGGGCGATGATCAGCTTGCCGCCGATCTGGCGTTGGGCGTCGAGGTTGGAGAAGGTGACGTTCATGACGATACAGGCTCCGAAGCCGGACGCGCGCACGCGCCGGCGAGGGCGGGATCCAGTAACAGCCACGCGCCGGCGGTCCGGGCGCGCTGGTTCAGCGTGGCGGGGTCGCCGCGCAGGATGACGATGAAGGACGCGCCGCCGGCCCCGGCGATGTCGCCGGCGGTTCCGGCGCTGGCGACTACGCGTGCGTCGTCCCACCAGGGCGGGAACACCGCCGCCACGCGGCCGGGTGTGCGCGGCTGGGCGTCGACAGCCACCGCCGCGAAAAGGCTCAGAATGATGCCCAGGGTTGAGAACGCGAGCGGCCCGACGACCGCAGCGAAACGGCGGGTCCTTGGGACTGGCGTGCTCACAGGGCGCGATCTCCACCGGACCGACGGATTAACCGCACAGTCCATGTGGATGTTATGGGTGGCCACTCTTTTCGGACGGTTAATTTCGTAGAAAGGAGGCGCTTGGTCGCAGGTCCAGGGGCTTTCACCGCTGGACCTGCGCGCAGAGTTCGGGCGTCAGAAGTTGGGGCTGATCGTCACGCGACGGTTCAGCGGCTCGGATACGCCATCGCCGGTGGCCACGGCGGGTGCGCTTTCGCCCTTCCAATCCACGGCAATGGTCGAGGCCGAGATCCCCAGATTGACCAGCGTGTCGGCAGTGGCCTTGGCGCGGCGTTCGGAGAGCCCGATGTTATAGGCGTCGGGTCCTGCGGTGTCGGCATGGCCGACAACCACGATCCGCGTCGCGTTGCCAGACTTGGCGTAGTTGGCTGCTGCGACCAGGACGATCTGGCCAGATTCGTCCAACACGGCGCTGTCGAACGGGAAGTACACGATGAACTCGCGCGCCTCATACGCCGGTGGAGGCGCCGGAGGCGGCGGAGGCAGCGGAGCTGGTGGAAGGGGTTGCGGCGGCGGGATGTTATCCGGTGCGGGCGGCGGCGCTGGCGGCGGTCGTCGCGGCGGCGTTAAGCAGGCGACTAGGTCAGCGAAGCATCGGCCCAGCTTCTGAAACCCGGTCTCGGCCCTTGCGGAACTTGGAAAGGTCGCCGCCATCAGCACGGCAGTGAGCGTGATGAGGAGGGGTTTCATACCTTGTGCCTTTCAATCTGGCCCGCCAGCGCGACCAGCTGCACCATGATGATGAACAGCGACACGCCCACCGACGCGACCGCCACCCGCCACCGCGCCAAGGCGCCGTCGCGGCTGAGCAAGCGGGGAAAATAGATGAAGGCGATGACCAGCTGGGTGAGCACGGCGCCGAAATAGGCGTAGTCGTGCTGGGTGAGCACGGCGCCGAAATTGGCGTCGTTGCTCGGGGCCTTGGCGTTGGCGTCGAGGTCGACCCAGAACCACGACAGCTTGTTCATCAGATACGCGGCATAGCCGCCCAGGGCGTAGGCGACGGGCATTACGGTCAAGGTGACCAGCAAGGCCGTCATGAACGCCGCCTGGGCTCGCGTCACCAGCAGGATCAGGTGGAGAAATAGGGCGATCGCCAGCCAGTAGGCGAACTTCACGAACAGCTCGATGAAGAAGGCCTGGGCGGTAAGGTCCACACCGGACACGAATTTGTAGCTGAGAAACAGGCCGATCGAGGCGCTGATCATCGCATAGACGACGATCTTGCCTTCGGGCTGCTCGACATCTGTCCGCAGATCGCCACGCTTGCGGCGGAAGAAGTCGAGCAGATAGAGCAAGTACTCTCGCGAGTACTTCTCCGCGAAGCTGAGCGCTTTCTCGAAATCCATCGTGCCCCCGCGCGATCGCGAAGAACGATGTTATGGGAATTTCGGCGCCGTGCAACTCTGTGTCGTGCCTGCTTCTGAGCTCAGCCCGCCCTCGGCCAGGCGTCAGGCGTAGTCGTACGGTCCCCCGCGCTGGAGGGCGCGCTGATAGGCGGGGCGGGCGTGGATACGCTCGAGGAACGCCTTGATCCTTGGCCGCTCGGCGGCCCCGGCGCGCTGGGCGGCGGTTTCGAGCGGGAAGCTCATCATGATGTCGGCGCCGGTCAGCTCCGCGCCGGCGAACCAGGTCGACTTGGCAAGCTCGGCCTCCCAGTAGTCCATATGGGCCTTCAGCTGCGGATCGACGAAGCCCTTCAGGGCCCGAGCGGCGATCGACTTGACCACGCCGCGCATCAGGCCGGGCGCGCGGGCGGGCAGGGCCGTGAACACCAGCTTCATCAACAGCGGCGGCATGGCCGAGCCCTCGGCATAGTGCAGCCAGTAGGTGTAGCGCAGGCGCTCGGGCGTGCCGGCCGTCGGCGTCAGTCGGCCCCCGCCGTACATGGCGATGATGTACTCGACGATGGCGCCGGTCTCGGCCAGCACCGTGTCGCCGTCGGTGATCACCGGCGACTTGCCCAGCGGGTGGATCGCCCGGAGCTCCGGCGGCGCCAGCATGGTCTTGGCGTCGCGCTGATAGCGCTTGATCTCGTAGGGCAGGCCCAGCTCTTCGAGGAGCCAAAGCACCCGCTGACTCCGCGAATTGTTAAGATGGTGAACAATGATCATCTAGGGCGAGCCTTTTTTATCCTGCGCCCCTGAACGATGGCCCGACGTTCAAGGTTCAGCAAGATTTACCATGCCTTCTCTCGCCACAGTAGAGTTTGGGGGCGTGAAGATGGCCGGTGCGTTCAAGCGGTTATCTCTGGCGGGGAAACTGATGGCGGCCGGGGGCGGGGCCCTTGGCGCGCTGTTGATCGCAGCCTCGCTGCTGATCGCCTGGAGCAGCAATGACGCTGTTCGAGACCTGGCCGAGCGCTACGCCGCCAGCATGACCGGCGAGAGCGCCCAGGGCGTCAAGAACGACCTCGACGCCGCCGACGCGGTGGTGCGATCCTCAGCGGCGCTGTTCGCGGCCAGCTATGAGGCGGGCCAGCGGGACCGCGCGGTCTATATGGCCCAGCTCAAGCCGGTCTCCCACGCCGCCGACGCCATGCTGGGCGGCTGGCTGATGTTCGAGCCGAATGTGCTGGGCGACGACGCCGCCTTCGCCGGCAAGACCGCGCTGGGCTCGACCGCCAGCGGCCGCTTTATCGGCTACTGGGTGCGCGAGGGGCAGGGGCTGGCGATCTCGGGCGGCGAGGACGGCGAGTTCGGCGAGGACTTCTACAAGACCAGCTTCAACAGCGGCCGCCCGGCCGTGATGGAGCCCTATTCCGACAATGTCGCCGACGGCGGCGGCCAGAAGCAGGTCCTGATGACCTCGATCACCCATCCGGTGATCGCGGACGGCCGGGTGATCGGCGTGATGGGCGCGGACCTGGCCCTGGACGACATCGCCGCGCGGCTGAGCGCGCTCAAGCCCTTCAATGACGGCCGCGCCATGCTGGTCTCGCCGGGCGGTCTGTGGGTGTCGCACCCGGACGTGGCGCTGCGTATGAAGCCCTATGCTGACCCCGGCCTGGACGTGGTTCGCCAGGTGATGGCCGACGGCAAGCCCGCCGTGGTGTCGGGCGTGACGCTGAACGGCCGGACCGCCCAACGCCTGGTCGCGCCGGTGCGCCTGGCCTCGGGCGCGACCTGGGCCATGGTCGTCGACGTCAGCGAGGCGGCCCTGCTGGCGCCGGCGCATCGTCTGGCCCTGGGCCTGGCGGTCGGGGGGCTCTTGCTGCTGGCTGCGGCGCTCGGCGTGCTGGCGGTGGTCTCGCGCACGGTTATCGCCCGCCCGCTGCTGGCCCTGCGCGAAACGGTGAAGGGCCTGGCCGAAAACCGCTATGACCGCGCGGTGGCCGAGACCGAACGCGCCGACGAGATCGGCTCAATCGCCCGGGCGCTGGAGACCCTGCGGGTCGAACTGGCCCGCGCCCAGGCCCTGCGCGACGAGCAGGACAGCCTGCGCCGGGCGGCTGACGCCGACCGCGACCGCGCCGCCGCCCTGACCCTGTCGATCGACGAGCAGACCGACGTGGTCAGCCAGGTCGGCGAGGCCCTGGCGGCCGTGGCGGCGGGGGACCTGTCGCGCCGCATCGCCGGTCCGTTCGCGCCGGTCTATGAGCCGCTGCGCCGCGACTTCAACACCGCGGTCGAAAGTCTGGAGCAGGCGATCGGCGAGATCGCCGAGGCCGCCGACGCCATCGGCTCGGCCGCTGACACGCTGTCGCTGAGCTCCAGCGAACTGGCGCGCCGCACCCAGCGTCAGGCGCAGGGCCTGGAGCGGGCCGCCGGCTCGCTGAACGCGGTGACCGGCGCCATGGGCGGCGCGGCCGCCGACGCCGACGAGACCCGACGCCTGGTGGCCTCGGCCCGGGGCGAGGCCGACCAGGGCGGCGCGGTGGTGGGCGAGGCCGCCCAGACCATGGGCCAGATCGACGCCTCCTCGCGTCGCATCGGCGACATTGTCGGCCTGATCGACGAGATCGCCTTCCAGACCAACCTGCTGGCCCTGAACGCCGGGGTCGAGGCCGCGCGCGCGGGCGAGGCGGGACGGGGCTTTGCCGTGGTGGCGCAAGAGGTCCGGGCCCTGGCCCAGCGCTCGGCCGACTCCGCGCGCCAGATCAAGGGGTTGATCAGCGAGTCCGGCGCCCGCGTCGAGGCCGGCGTGGCGCTGGTGGAACGCACGGGCGCGGCCCTGCACGGGGTGGCGGGCCGGATCGTCGGCATCGACGCCGCCGCTAGCCGGATCGCCGAGTCGCTCCGCGACCAGGCCCGCGACCTGACCGCCGTCAACACCGAGGTCTCGGAGATCGAGCGCTTCACCCAGGAGAACCTGACCATGGTCCAGAAGGCCCGCGCGGCCGACGAGGCCCTGGCGGGGCAGGGGGCGCGGCTGATGTCGCTGGTCGGGCGGTTCCGCCTGGGCCGCGGCGCGGCGCGGCGGGCGGCCTAGAGCCCTTTAGCTTTAGATGGAATCATCTAAAGCGCTTGAAAGGGCTCTAAGTATTTGATTTTAGAGCCTGTTTATCTTGTTTAGATGGTTCCATCTAAACCAGACAGGCTCTAAGGCGCGAACGCCGCCTCAGGCCGAGGCGGTTTCGATCTCGCTCATCACCGCCGCGCGCCAGCCTCTTTCGAGCGTCCAGGCGGCGATGGCCAGCCAGAGCAGGCCCAGGAACGCGTGCCCGCGCTGCCAGTAGCCGACATCGTAGCCGGTGCGCACGTTCCACACCCCGGTCAGCAGGGCGAAGACCAGCAGAAGGCCGAAGAACCAGCCCAGCGAGAACTGGGCGAGACGCCGATAGTCGGGCTTACCCCACAGCGCCCAGGCGGCGAACAGCGGGGCGAACTGGATGCCCAGCCCCACCCCGCAGGCGCGGTGCATCGGATCAGGCCAGTGGAAGATGCCGGCGAAGATCGCGCCCAGACCCGTCAGGGCCACGAACAGGCCCGCAAAGGCCGACACCACCCGCCGGCCGCCGGCGTGCTCCAGCGCATGGGCGAAGCCCGCGCCGGCGAACAGACCCGCGATCCCGGCGATGACCATGCCGTAGTTGAAGATCTCTGGCATCGGCGCCTCGGGTCCGCCCAGTTCGCTGATGAACTGCGCGCCCGCGTCGAAGCCGGGGAACAGCTGCTGGGCCAGCCACACGTCGGCCACCATCAGGGCCGGCGCGATCACGCCGATCTTCAGGTAGGCGCCGGTGCGGGCGGTCAACAGATCAGTCCTGATTGAAGAGGCGACTAGAAATCGCGCGGGGCGGCGGCGGGGTCAATCCAGCTCGTCCACCAAAACACCGTGTCATCCCGGCCGGACCCCGGCGAAAGCCGGGGGGAGAGCCGGGACCCAGGGGCGGCGGGCACAGCGCTCTTGCAACCCCTGGGTCCCGGATAGCCTCTGCGAGGCTTCCGGGATGACACACCAAATGCCTACTTCGCCGCCGACGGGTGGCCGGCCGGGGCGAAGGCGCCGCCGAAGAAGTCGCCCTTCTTCCAGGTCGGACGCACCGGGGTGTTGGCCAGTTCGCGGGCGATCTCGTAGTTGACCAGCGCAAAGCGCGCGGCGGCCGCGTAGTCGATCGGCTGCTTCAGGTCGTCGGCGGGGTTGTGATAGTTGGTCTTCAGGAACGTCGTGAAGGCCTTCTCGCCGCCGTTCTGGAAGCCCGTCATCAGGAACACCGACGGCACGCCCTGCTCGACGAAGCGGTAGTGGTCCGAGCGGGTGAACAAGCCTTCTTCCGGCAGCGGGTCGGGGGAGACGCCGATGCCCACGCGGCCGGCGGCGTGCTTGACCACCTCGCCGATCGTCGAGCGATCCGAGCCGAACGCGATCACGTCGCTGAACGGGTACAGCAGGACCGGCATGTCCAGGTTCACATTGGCCGCGATGTCGGCCTTCTTCACGGTCGGGTGGACGGCGAAGTAGTCCGAGCCCACCAGGCCCTTTTCCTCGGCGGTCACGGCCAGCAGCACGATCGAGCGCTTGGGGCGCACCTTGCTGTTCTTGAAGCCGCGCGCGACCTCCAGCAGGGTGGCGATGCCCGAGGCGTTGTCCAGCGCGCCGTTGTTGATGGCGTCTTCGCCCGGCTTGGCGTTCGGCTTGATCCCGATGTGGTCCAGGTGCGCCGACAGGATGATCGTCTGAGCCTTCAGGGTCGGGTCCGAACCCTCGATCATGCCGACGACGTTGCTGCTCTCGCTCTTTTGGATCTCGGTCTTGAGTTCGATCTTGACCTTGGTGGCCAGGTCGAAGCCCTTGACCGCGCCTTCCGGCTTTTCGGCCTCGGCCATGGCGGTTTCCAGCGAGCCCGCCGCGCCGGCGAACAGCTTGGCCGCGCCGGCCTGGCTCAGCGAGGCCAGCGACGGCGTGCCCGCCGCACGGATGGCGCCGACGTCCTGGGCGTTGCGCCACACCACGCGCCAGCTCTTCATGCCGGCCACGCCCGCCTTGAACGGGCGACGCTTTTCACCGCTGGGCGTCGACAGGGTGATCACGCCGATCGCGCCGCGCTTTTCGGCCTCGGCGCGCTTGGTGTTGGGGCTGCTGAGGTGGGCACGTTCCTCGGTCTGGATCGAGGCCGGGGCGCCGCCCAGCATGACGACGATCTTGCCCTTCACGTCCAGGCCCGCATAGTCGTCGCGGTTGCGGGTGGCGTCGACCACGCCATAGCCCACGAACACGACCGGCGCTTCCACCGTCAGGTCGGCGGCCTGGGCCTGGGGCGTGGGCAGGAAGTCTTCGCCGAAGGTCAGGGCCACGGTCTGGCCGTCGGCGCCGGTCACCGTCATGGCGCCCTCGCCGGCCGGGCGGAACGAGATCAGCGGCACGCGCTGTTGATAGGTTCCGTTGTCGCCGGCCGGCTTGACGCCCAGCAGGGCGTACTGAGCGGCCACGTACTTGGCGGCGATGTCATAGCCGCGCGTGCCGGCTTCGCGACCTTCCAGCAGGTCGTCGGCCAGGAAGGCCATGTGCGTCTTGATGATGTCGGCCGACGGCGTGAAGTCCGAAACCGGCGCGGCCTTCTTGACCGCCTTCGGGGCCACCTTCTGGACGGCGACCGGCTTGGGCGGCGTGGCCGCCAGGACCGGCTGCGCGACCAAGAGCAGGGCGGCGCTGGCGAGCGCGGCGCGACGCATAAACGACATGACTTGAGACGCTCCTCGGGCGTGTAGCCAAAATTATGTTTGGTGTTGGAGGCGCGACCGCCCCAATCCCCGCACCGCAGACCCCCAAGTCCGCGACGGCGGCGAACCATGTCGAGCCTGTGACAGCTTGTCGAGACGGGGGAGTCTGAACGTTTTGTAATCTTGGGCAGGTTTTGGCGCGAAGACCGGCGTTATCGCCAGGCGCTTCCGCGCGCGCGGCAAGCCTCGCACGCCCCGGCCGCCAGAGGCCCGGGCGGCGGCAGATCACACCCCTCTGCGGCGGCGTATCCAAGGCCCTGGAGGTTAACGCGTGGCAAAAAACATGACCGAGCCGTGAATTTTACCATCTCTCCTCGCCAGGGCTTAACCCAACCTGTCGGATAACCTTGGGTAAGCAGAGAGGACATTGTCCATGCAGGCCCTATCCATCGCCGCCTCGGGGATGCTCGCCGCCGCCGACCGGCTCAGCGCCAGCGCCCAGCGCGTCGCCGCCGGCGATCAGCAGGCCGAGAAGAACGCCGAGCCCCGCGACGTCGACTACGCCAAGGAGCGCGTCGAGCAGATCGGCGCGTCCACCGACTTCAAGGCCAATGCGGCGGTGGTCCGCACGGCCGACAAGATGACCGGCGCCCTGCTCGACATGAAGGTCTAAGCGCCGAGAACGATTGAGATCGGGTTCGAGCCTATCCATCCCTTCCGGACATGTGTCCGGGCGATGGGCTCCGCCCGCCGGACGCCTGCCAGCGCCCCCCATTGCAGCGGGCGTCCGGTCGCCGCCTCCCGCTTTGCCCCCTAGTCTTGCGGGAGGCGGCCCCCCCATTGCAGCTTGCGAATGTTCCTGTATTGTTCCATTTGTGGTGGAGCGGTCTCGACAACTCGACTTCGCGCGACGTCTGCGTCGTGACGCGCCCGCGATGGAACGGGTGCTGTGGCGGCTGTTGCGAGACCGTCGCCTTGATGACCTCAAGTTCCGCCGGCAACTGCCCATAGGCCGCTATGTCGTCGACTTCGCCTGCCTGCGCCATCGGCTGATCGTCGAGGCCGACGGGCCGCATCACGATGAGGCGCGTGACGCGCAACGGGACGCTTGGCTGGCCGGGCAGGGCTTCCGTGTGCTGAGGTTCAAGAACGACGAACTCAACAACCCCGACCGCGTCCTGGGGCTGATCCTTGAAGCCTGCGCCGCTCCCCCTTCTCCCCTTGCGGGAGAAGGTGTCGACGCAGTCGACGGATGAGGGGTTGAAAGACCTGTCCGGACAGCGCGGCGCGACCCCTCACCCGGCCCTTCGGGCCACCCTCTCCCGCAAGGGGAGAGGGAACAGGCCTCACCCCGGCGTCAGCACCATCTTCAGCGCGCCGGCCTCGCGGCTTTCGAACAGGCGATAGGCCTCAGGCCCGTCGCTGAGCGGCAGGCGGTGGCTGATATACTTCTCGGGCCGCAGGCGTCCCGAGCGCACCAGCGGGAACAGCGCCGGCAGTTCCTCGGGCACCGAGCAGGTTCCCACCCGGAAGGTCAGGCCCGCCCCGAAGGCGCGCTCCAGCGGGAACGCGAAGCGCTTGGCCTGCTGCACCCCGATCACCGACACCACGCCGCGCGGCCGCACCAGGCGCAGGGCCGCATCCACCGTGGCCTCGCCGCCGACCGCCTCGATCACGCAGTCCAGACCGCGGCCCTTGGTGTCCTCGCGCACGCGGGCCAGGGCCTCGTCGGGATGCAGGGCGATGGCGCCGGCCTCCTCCGCCAAAGCCCGGCGGGCGGGCAGGGGATCGACGGCGTAGACGACGTGCGCGCCCATCACATAGGCGCTCTCGACCGCCATCAGGCCGATGGGGCCAAGCCCGATCACCGCCACGCTGGCGCCCGGCCGCACCTCGGCGTTGCGGGCCCCGAACCAGGCGGTGGCCAGGGCGTCGGTCATCATCAGCGCCTGATCCATCGAGACGCCGTCGGGCACGGGCACAGCGTTCATGTCGGCGGCCGGCACGCGCACGGCTTCCGCCTGAGAGCCCTGCAGCCGCGCCGACAGGCCATAGCAGGCGCCCTGGCCGTTCTCGCAGGTCTGGATCACGCCTGCCAGGCACGAGCGGCAACGCCCGCAGCCCACCGCGGCGGGCAGCATGACCTTGTCGCCGACCTTCAGCCGCTGGACGCCGCGCCCGACTTCGACCACCTCGCCGACCGCCTCGTGGCCGACGCAGAACCCGAGATCCTCCGAGAAGCCATGGCCGTGATAGATGTGCAGGTCCGAGCCGCAGATCGAGCAGGCGGTGACCTGGACGATCGCGTCGCGGTCCGACTGGGGCGTGGGATCGTCCATGCTCTCGTACCGGACGTCGCGGGCGCCGTGGTAGCGCAGGGCTTTCATGAGATTGCTCCGAAAAGGCTGGGACACGCTCCGTCGACGGTCATCTTCCGTGTCATCCCGGCCGAACCCCGGCGAAAGCCGGGGGCAGAGCCGGGACCCAGGGGGAGCCGCAGTGCGCTTGGCCCCTGGGTCCCGGATAGCCTCTGCGAGGCTTCCGGGATGACACGGGATTGGGCGTGGATCGGCGTCTTCATGATCTTTCCCAGCTAGAGCGACAGGCCGCCGTCGACCACCAGGGTGTGGCCGGTGACGTAGGCCGCCAGCGGCGAGGCCAGGAACAGCGCCGCCCCGGCCATGTCGGCGGGCGTGCCCATCCGGCGCTGCGGGATGGCGGCCAGGGCCCCGGCCAGGCGCTCGGGGCTCTCTGTGGTGACCTTGGTCAGCTTGGTCTCGACGAGGCCCGGCGCTAGGCCGTTGACCCGCACGCCCTCGGGCGCCCAGGCCTGGCCCAGGGTCTTGGTCAGGCTGATCGCCCCGGCCTTGGACGCCGCATAGGCCGGATTGCCGATATTGGCCGAGAGCCCCGAGATCGAGCTGACGATGATGACGCTGCCCCGGCTGGCCGTGAGCGCCGGTTTGAAGCGTCGGGCGCAGTGCATCGGGCTGTCGAGATTGACCGCCATCACCCGGTCCCAGCCGGGGCGCTCGAACTCGCCGCGTTTGTAGACGACCGTGCCCTGGCACAGCACCAGCACGTCCAGGGTGTCGAACGGGGCGGGGGCGGCTTCGATGGCGTCGGGATCGCCGACATCGACCTGAGCGTAGGCGAGGCCCGTCAGGTCAGAGCCTTCCGCCGGATCATAGTCCCCGGCGCTCGCCCGCGTGCCCCAGACCGCGACCGCCGCGCCGCGCGCCTTGAACGCGTGCGCGATCCCGTTGCCGATCCCGCTGGACCCGCCGACGACCAGCACCCGTTTGCCGGTGAAATCGGTGTCGTCGATCATCCCCGCGTCCTCCCGTTTTCGAGAGGATAGGCGCGGGTGACGTAGCGGAGGTCAAAAAACAAAAATCCCTCTCTCTAAGAGAGAGGGAGGGGCCCGCCGCGGAGCGGTGGGAGGGTGAGAGGTTTCACCTTTTTCGTGAAGCCTCGCCAATCTCCCTTTAAGGTGGTGTTCAGCTAGGAGCAGTCTCTTAGGATGGACAAGACCGCTGTCGCCCGTCGTCTTCGCAGAGGCCAGACCTTGGCGGAGAAGGTCCTGTGGAACCTTGTCCGCAACCGCCGTCTGGGCGGGTACAGGTTTTTGCGTCAGGTCCCAATCGACCGCTACTTCGCGGATTTCGTTTGCGAGGCGGCCAAGGTGATCGTGGAGTTGGATGGTCCTGTCCACGAAGGGCGAGAGGACTATGATGATCGCCGAACAGAGGCGTTGGCGCTGTTCGGTTACCTGGTTCTCAGGTTCCGAAATGAACGGGTCCTGGCCGATCCGGGTGGTACGGCGGACGAGATCCTGGCGGTGCTTCGGTCGGTGAGGCTTTAACCTCTCACCCTCCCACCGCTGCGCGGCGGGCCCCTCCCTCTCTCTAAGAGAGAGGGATTTCATGGGCTTAGCCTTACTTCGCCGCGTCCATCAGGCCGGCAAACCGCTCGAACAGGTTGAGACTGTCATTGCGGCGCTTCGCGTCTTGCGAGGCGGTCCTGTTGGTTATCGGTTTTCGCGGCGTCCTTCCCCAACTGGTAGCCGAACGCCATGACGATGCTTACGCTCATCAAGACCACCAGAGGGCGATCCAAGTTGAGGATTGTCCGAAGGGACTTTCCCACCGAGCTGTTCATTCAACCAACCCTCGGCTTCTGCGTCGTTTAAGGCGAACGCGACGATCCACGGCAGGGCGCAAGCCTGATCCCGCCCAGCGCGGGCGCAATCTGAGGGTGCGGGAAGATCTGAGAATGTCAACTTGGGCGTGATCCGCCGGAACACGCTGATGGGCAGGTGCGGTGACAGCGCACGCAAGGCCAGGCCACACCGGCAGTCGGCGTAACCACTCACCCTCCCGCGCCTGCGGCGCGGGCCCCTCCCTCTCTCAAAGAGAGAGGGGTTTCCGTTGTTTAGCCTTACTTCGCCGCGTCCATCAGGCCCGCAAACCGCTCGAACAGGTACAGGCTGTCGGTCGGACCCGGCGAGGCTTCGGGGTGGTGCTGCACCGAGAACACCGGCTTGCCGTCCAGGGCGATGCCGGCGTTGGTGCCGTCGAACAGCGAGACGTGGGTCTCCTTGACCGGGGCGGGCAGGGAGGCGGTGTCGACGGTGAAGCCGTGGTTCATCGAGACGATCTCGACCTTGCCGGTGGTCAGGTCCTTGACCGGGTGGTTGGCGCCGTGGTGGCCCTGTTCCATCTTCACGGTCTTGGCGCCCAGGGCCAGGGCCAGCATCTGGTGGCCCAGGCAAATGCCGAACACCGGCTTGCCGCTGGCGACCAGCGTCTGAATGACCGGAACCGCATACTCCCCCGTCGCGGCCGGGTCGCCCGGGCCGTTGCTCAGCATCACGCCGTCGGGGTTGCGGGCCAGGATGTCTTCGGCGCTGGTCGAGGCCGGCACCACCGTGGCGCGGGCGCCGACATGGGCCAGGGCGCGCAGGATGTTGCGCTTGACGCCGTAGTCGATGACCACGACCTCGTACTTGGGCTTGTCCAGCTTGGCGTAGCCTTCCGGCCACGACCACAGACCCTCGTCCCAGGTGAAGGTCTGGGTGGTCGAGGCGTCCTTGGCTAGGTCGAGGCCTTCGAGGCCCGCCCAGGCCTTGGCCTTGGCGACCAGGGCGGCAAGGTCGAACTGGCCGTGGGGCGAATGGGCGATGACGCCGTGCGGCATGCCGGTTTCGCGGATCTTGCGGGTCAGGGCGCGGGTGTCGACACCCGCCAGGCCCACCACGCCGCGCGCCTTCATCCAGGCGTCGAAATCGCCATCGGCGCGCCAGTTGGCCTGGACGGTGGGCACGTCGCGGAACAGGGCGCCGCGGGCGGCCGTCTCGGCCACGCCGGTGATCTGCTCGACGTCCTCGCCGTTCACCCCGACATTGCCGACGTGCGGGAAGGTGAAGGCCACGATCTGGGCCATGTAGGACGGGTCGGTCAGGATCTCCTGATAACCGGTCATGGCGGTGTTGAAGCACACCTCGCCGACCGCGTCGCCGACCGCGCCGCAGCCCACGCCTTGCAGGATGGTGCCGTCGGCCAAGGCCAGAACGCCAGTCACGCCGGGGAGAAGGTCTTGGGACATTCTATGGAGCGCTCCTGAACGCGGCTTGGCCCGGAATTGGGCGGTCATTTTCGCAAAAAGACCGACCCGGGGTAACCCCCGTCCGGCCCCCGCGCGTCGGGGCGTCTTCTTGCAAGAAAGCGGACGGGCTTTGGGCCCGTCCGCCGCGCAAACGGCGCGGTGTCTAGGGCCTGGGGGGGAGGGGGTCAACCCCTCGCGTTCACGCGATTCTCGCAGGGCGCCACATTCCCGTGATCGGCGAACACGGACCCTCGCCTGAGGGCGTCCAAACCCCTTATGGTGCAAGGCTTAGGGGCTATCGAAGCGCGACGATCACGGGAGGACGGCCCATGCTCGAGTTGCGTCCCAATTGCGAGTGCTGCGACCGCGATCTGCCGCCGGGCAGCGACGCGGCCCGAATCTGCACCTTCGAGCACACCTTCTGCGCGGCCTGCGCCGAGCGCTTCGAGGACCTGTGTCCCGACTGCGGCGGCGGGCTGGTGGCCAGACCGATCCGTCCCGAAAGCCAGCTGCACCGCTACCCGGCCTCGCTGCGGCGGATCACCCGCGGGCACGGCGTCTATCGACGGTCTCCGACCCCCGAGGGCGCGCCGGCCGGACGGCCCTGACCCGCCGATCCACGGCAAAATGGTCTGGACAGTCCGGGTGAGGGCGACACCCTTATCTCACCATTGGTCAGGGTAATTGGTCCGGCATCCGGTCTGATCCGCGCCCGGATCGTCGCGGCCCTGCGGCGCGACAACCTTCCGCCTCAAAAGGCGTTTTCCGGCCGTTCGGCGCTCTGGAGTTCCATTTTTCCACGGGATTTCAGCGGCGAGGGCGTCTGATCCCTGCCTGTCAATAGGTCTGACCTCGACGTCAGACCTATTGACAGGCCGCATAGTTTCACGACAGGGTTTGGTAGCGCTACCAGATTGGGTGGCGCCAAGAAGCAAGGCTGCTCGTCAACAAGCGGGCTCTCGGGAGGAAGGGGAACTCAATGCGGAATACTGCTTTTGGCGCGCGTCTGCGCCGCGCCGCGCTGCTGAGCGCGACGATGCTGTCGGGCCTGATCGCCGTGGAGGCGCACGCTCAGACCACGCCGGCGCCGGCCGCCGACGACACCGTCGATGCGATCGTCGTCACCGGCTATCGCAAGAGCCTGGCGCAATCGACGGTCGCCAAGCGCGAGAGCACCGGCTTCGCCGACGCGATCTTCGCCGAGGACATCGGCAAGTTCCCTGACTCCAACATCGCCGAGTCGTTCAACCGCATTCCCGGCATCACCATCACCCGCGACATCACCGGCGAAGGCGCCAATGTCGCCATCCGGGGTCTGGGCAGCAACTTCACCAATGTGACGCTGAACGGCGCCTCGATCGCCGTGGCCTCGTCGGGCGTGACCGACGCGCAGGGCACCGACCGCTCGGTGGACCTGTCGTTCTTCCCGACCGATCTGTTCACCAAGCTGACGGTCAACAAGAGCTACTCGGCCAGCCTGCTGGAAGGCGGCGCGGCGGGTAATATCGACATGCGCTCGGCGCGGCCGTTCGATCGCCCCGGCCAGTCCCTGACCATGAACGTCCAGGGCGTGAAGGCCGACGGCGCCGGTGTGGGCGGCAAGGGCTCGCTGATCGCCAGCAAGACCTGGGACACCTTCGGCGTCCTGTTCGGGATCTCGGGCCAGCGCCTGAAGACCGACACCCGCGGCTACGAGACCATCGGCTACACCAACCCGAACCTGTCGGCGGCCCAGTGCGGCGCGACCAGCGGCTGCAACCCCACGGGCGGCGGCAACTGGACGATCCCCGGCACGGTGCCGGTCGGCGCGGGCGGCGGCCTGGTGGCCGGCACGGTCATCGACCGCGCGTTCCTGCTGGCCAACAACCCCGGCGCCACCATCCAGCAGATCGACAACGGCCTCTTGCCGCGCATCGGCCGTCCCTCGGCCTCGTACGGCAACCGCGACCGCATCAACCTGGTCGGCAGCCTCGAATGGCGTCCCAACGACAACGTCAATTTCTATGTCGACGGGATGTACGGCTACAAGAAGACCGACCTGGTCCGCGAAGACATCATGTGGATCGTCCGCAACGGCGCGGTCATCCCGCTGAACACCAAGTACGACAAGGCCGACTGCTCGGCGGGCTGCACCGTCACCTCCGGCACCTACGCCAACTCGAACTTCTTCCTGGAATTCCGCCCCTATCTCGAGAAGACCGAGCTGTGGGGGATCAATCCGGGCGGCGAATGGCGCATCAACGACACGCTGAAGTTCGAGGCCCAAGCCAACTACACCAAGAGCAAATTCCACCGCGAAAGCCCGACCTTCGGTCCGGTCACCGCCCTGGGCGTGGGCACCACGGTTGAGTACACCGCCAACCCCACCGGCATCCCGACCATCAAGAGCAGCGTCGACCTGAACAACCCGGCCAACTTCATCTGGACCGGCGGTCGCGTGAACATGCAGGACGAGAAGCGCTGGTACGAGACCAAGGGCGCGCGCGCCGCGCTGACCTGGGGCGACGAGGCCCTGAACCTGAAGGTCGGCGCCAACTATGACGACATCTCGCGCACCATCCGCGGCTATGACAACAGCCAGGCCTGGCAGAACGCGACCTGCGGCAACAATCCCAGCATCTTCCTGCCCTCGCCGAACAGCCAGCCGGGATGCCAGGGCCTGAACCAGCCCGGCGCCGCGCCGGCCGGCTATCCGACCTATCCGGGCTACGGCACGGGCTATACGGCGGGCCAGACCGGGACGCTCACCTATGGCGGCTCGCTGATCCCGACCGCGGGCCTGTCCGGCTATCTGAAGCCCGGCCCCGCCGGCTTCGTCACGGTCGACTGGGACAAGGTCAAGCAGGCCACCAAGTACGACCAGTTCCACGACAACACGCCGGAATCGGGCGGCTCCAACACCGGCGCCAGCGGCGGCTATATCAACGAGAAGAACAGCGCGGCCTATACCGAGCTGAACGGCGTGACCCAGGTGCTGGACAGCGACCTGCGCTTCAATGTCGGCGTCCGCTATGTCCGCACCAAGCAGACGATCGGCGGCCGCGTCTCGGTGGCCGACCCGCGCAACGCCCCGGCCTCAGGCGCCCTGCCGGACGGCGCGCGCTACCCGAACATCACCAACTTCGTCTACACCGAGAACACCTATTCCAAGTGGCTGCCGGCCGCGAGCATCGCCTATGACGTGGGCGAGCGCGCGGTGGCCCGCGCGGCGGTGTCGGAGACCATGACCCGACCTGATCCGTCGGCCCAGCTGCCGGGGGTGAGCTTCGGCGCGCCGTCGGCCGACCAGGCCACGATCGGCAACTCGGCCCTGGAGCCCTACTTCTCCAAGAACATCGACCTGGGCTTCGAGTTCTATACCGGCCAGGAAGGCGTGGTCGCGGTCAACGCGTTCCGCAAGTCGATCACCGGCTTCACCCAGAACCAGGTGACCACCCAGCCGTTCTCGTTCCTGGCGCAGTACGGCATCACCTACGACACCCTGAACGACACCCAGAAGACCGCCGTCAACTCGCGCGGCGGCCCGACCCAGGCCCAGGTGCAGGTCCAGTCGCAGATCAACGTGCCCAACAAGCTGACGATCAACGGCCTGGAGTTCCAGTGGGTGCAGCCGCTGGACTTCCTGACCAGCCGCTTCGGCGTCGAGGGTCTGGGCGTCAACGCCAACGCCACCATCGTCGACCAGACCAGCAATGGTCCGGCCACCGCGCTGGGCGTGGCCAAGTACACCTACAACCTGACGGGCTACTACGAGCACAACGGGATCAGCCTGCGGGTCAGCCATGTCTATCGCAAGGGCTCGCAGGTCAGCGGCCTGAACCAGAACGGCATCGCTGCGGCCGCCCTGTTCTCGGACGACTACAAGCAGACCGACTTCTCCTCGACCTATGACCTGGGCAAGATCTTCGGCCTGAACAACGCCCCGCAGGTGACCTTCAATGTCACCAACCTGACCAACGAGTCGCTGCGCTCTTACTTCCAGTACGACAACGCGACCTTCACCTACTACAAGCCCGGCCGCACCTATGTTCTGGGCCTGCGGATGAGCTTCTAAACGGTCTACCCCCGCCCGTCGGCGCCGCGCCCATCTGGCCCGGCGGGCGTACTTAGGCTCGCCCGCGCGGCCCTGCTTTTCCGGGCTGTCACGGCGTTGCTAGGCGCGCTTCCCTCCCCCGGGAGCGCGCCGATTTTTTGGGGGGGCGGCGTCCGTGACGCCTGCTACGCCCGGCGCCAGATCAGCCTCTTTTGAGGGGCTCAGGAGGGCTCGCGGACAACTTGTCGCAAGCCGTTAGGGCTTCCCGATTCAGCTTCGTTAACACCTTCCGGGCAAGCTTGGTCGTGCAAGGAGCATCGTCCATGACCACCGCCGCCAACCCATCCCCGGTCAAGGTTTCCCCGTCCGCTCGCTCGGCCATGACGGTCGGCGAAACCCTTCTGCACATGGTCCTTTCGGCGGCGATTCCGGTCAGTGCGGTGCTGTTCGTGGTGTTGACCCTCTAGGTCAGGATCACCGGCGCGGCGCGCGCCGTTCCAGCCACCACAGCATCCCCAGCACGGCCAGCAGGCTAAGCGCCCAGGGCCAGGGCGACCCCGGCGCATGACGCGCCGCGCGCGCCGGGCCCGTCGCCGCCGTCTCGACCAGCGCTTGCGTCGCCGCCCGCGCCTGCGCTTGCGCCAGCGAAGGGGCCGCGTCGGCGGGCTGGACGTACAGCGCGCTGCGGCGATCCCCGTCCACGACCGTGCGCCAGCCCGGGCTCGCCGGCCAGTAGGCCGCGCACGATCCCGGCGTGGCGCGCGGATCGACCAGCGGCCGCCGCGTCGCCCCATCGGGCTCGATCACGGCAAGGCGTTCTTTCGCCCCGCACAGGGCGACCCTCTGACCAGCCCGCGCCAACCCTTCGACCTGCACGCCCGCCGCCTCGCCGGGACGGGCTATGGCCGAGACCAGTTCGCTCCACAGTTCGCCATGGCGGTCGGCGCGACCGGTCAACACCAGGGCGTAGCTGTCGGCCACCGTCCACAGCGCCACCCGGCCCTGGCCCCGCGCGCGCCAGGCGGCCAGGGGCTGGCCGTCCTTGGTCACCACCAGCTGCACGCCGCCCGAGGTGGTCGGCAGGATGTCGTACCGGTTGACGTCCGAGTTGGGCCCGTTCAGCCGCACGGGGCGCAGGCTGTCCGTCTCGGCCGTCGGCAGGCCAAGGCTAGCCCAGTCGCGGCGCACGGCGTCTGACAGCGGGCCGCTGGGCCGCAAAACCAGGCCCATCCCGCCGCGCACGGCGCCGTCGATGGCCGCGCGCTCGGGACGGCTCAGCGCCTCCCAGCGGCGATCGTCGATGACCATCAGGTCCACCGCGTCGAGCGTCGCGCGGGTCAGGGCCACCGGCGCGTCGCCCAGCTGCACGCCGCCGCCCAGCGAGACCTCCAGGTTCAGGGCGATCCCCGCGTCCTGGGCCCAGCGGCGCAGATACTTGGTCTCGGCGCTCGGCGCGCCGGCCAAAACGAGCACGCGCGGACTGATCGGGGCGCGGGCCTCGACCGGGATCTCGACATGCTCGACCTGTCGCCCGGCCGCGTCGCGCAGGCGCAGGTCGAACAGCACCGGCCCCGCCGCGCGGGCCGCGCCCGACAGGCTAAAGCGCGCGCCGGCCTTGACCTCGGCCTTGTCGACCACGGCCCCGGCCGGATCCAGCAGTTCGACCACCCCCGCCTGCAGCGCGCCGATCTCGCCGCCGACGGTGAAGCGGGCGCCGGGGGCGACGGGGGCGGGCAGGGCCAGGGCGATGATCCCCTTGGGCGGCGCCGGCGGGGCGAAGGTCGCGGTGCGGTCCAGCGGGATGCGGTCGCGCGGCGACAGGCCATGGCCCTCGATCCGCAGACGGCCGGGCTCGGGATAGAGCCGCAGGGCGGTGGCCAGGTCCGGAACCCGGATCGCCCCCGCCGCGCGGGTCGCCTCGGGCAGGGCCACGACCACGTCGCCGGCGGCGGGCAGGCGCGCCGCTGCGCCGTCGGTCAGCACCACCAGCCGTCCCGGCGCGGTCAGGACCTGGGGCGGGAACAGGGTCAGCCACAACAGGGCGCCGGCGGCGATCTGCAAGCCGGCCAGGGCGACGAAGCGCCAGGTCGGACCCCGCTCGGCCGCGGCGGCGGCGCGGCGGCGCAGGGCAAGGCGCGTCAGGCTGACGACCAGCGCGCCGACGATCACGGCCAGGGCCAGCAGCGAAGGACCGGTCATCGCAGGGCGTCCAGATAGAGCCGGCCGCGCGGATCGACGGGCGCGCGACGCTGAACGCCGGGCGTCGGGCGTTCCAGCGCGGTCCACAGCAAGGCGCGCAGCTTGCGTCGGCAGTCCTGGCACTGGGGCTCGTTGCGGACCGTGTCGATGGCGGCGCTGATCGACAGGGCGTCGGGCAGGCGGGCGGCATTGGCGCCGACCCAGCGGGTCAGGGCGTCGAGGTTCGGCGGGGCGGCGGCCGGACCCGTCTGGCCGAGGGCGCGCCAGGCCTCGACGGCCGGGCTGTCGGCCGGGTCGCGGACCAGCGGCGCCAGACGCCCCGAGACGATGCCGTCGCGCTTGCCGCTCATCCGGCGCGACAGGTCGATCGGCGGCAGCTTGGGCGGGGTGCGGGCCAGATAGATCCGCGTCGCCTGCTGGGCGGTCTTCAGCAAGACGAGAGCCCGGTTGGCGTGCGGCAGGGCGGCCTTGACCTGGCCCTGACGCAGGGCGCGCTCGGAGTCCCACATGGCGTCCAGCGCCTGGGCCAGGGTGGCGCGGGTGCTGGGCGAGAACAGGGTGGCCGCATCGCCCGTGTCGTGGGCGTGGCCGAACTGGGCCAGCAGCTTGTCCATGTCGCCCAGCGGCGAACCCTCTTCCGCCTCGCCGTGGTCGTGGCCGTCGCCCGGACCATGGTCGTGATCGTGGTGGTCATCGTGCGTCTCGGCCTTGGCCGCCGGGGCGGCGGGACCGTCATTGGTCGGCAGATCAAGGGCGGGCGCGTCGCTGGTCGGCAGGGCGAGGCCCACCCCGCCGCCGCCGCCCTCGGCCTCCTCGCCCATGAACTGGCCATAGCGCAGGCGCAGCTGGGCCTGGTCCTCGCCAAGGCCGTTGGCGCTGTCCATGAACTTGTCGGCCGAGAGGCGGGCCTTGCGGGCCAGCAGGGCCTCGGCGTCGATGATGATCTGGCGCTGGCTGCGGAAATAGACCGGCAGGATCTTGCGGGCCATGCCCTCCAGGCCGTCGACCGGCGGCGGCGCGGTGGGCCAGCGCAGGATGACGCTGGGGCCCTCGACCGTCTGGGCGGCGGGCTGGCGATTGTCGCGGACGATCAGCTGGACGATCAGGTCGCCGCCGCGCGTCAGGCCTTCGCGGGCTAGGTCCAGCGACAGCGAAAAACGCTTGCGCCGCGCCTCGCCCTGGCCGGTCACCGGGACCGTCCGCTCGGTGGTGGTGATGTTCTCGCCTTCGCCCTTGGTGACGGTGATCTTCAGGGTGGCGGTGGCGGCCACGCCATAGTCGTCGCGCGCCTCGAACACTGGGGTCCAGCGGGCCTGGCCCGGTTCGACGAAGGAGAGGGCGGTGGTCGGGGTGACGACGCGGACCACCGGCGCTGTGTCAGGGATCATCTCCAGCCGGTGCAGCCGCTGGCGGGGCAGGCCGGGGGCCTCGATCCGGTAGAGGGCCGACCGCTCGAAGGCCCGCGCGCCGGTCCAGCGGCCGCCCTCGCGCCGTAGGGAGAGGGCGATCTCGCCGGGCAGGGTCAGGGTGGCGGCGTCGGGATGGGGCAGGAAGCCCAGGCTCCAGGCGACCTGCGATCCGGCGGGGGCGCGAACATCGAGGCTGCTCTGCTCGAACGCTCGCTGGCCGGTATAGGCCGGCGGGGTGATCCGCAGCCGCGCGCCGGTCAGGTGCGGGGCGGCCAGCGGCGCGGGTGCGTCGGCGGCATGGCGACTTCCGGGGCCGCCCGGCGCGGGCCACAGGGCGGCGGCGGCGATGACAATGGCGCTGACGGTGACCGAGGCGGCGATGGCCCGCCGCGACCAGGCCGGGCGCAGGTCGAGGGCGGCGGCCTCTTTCAGCCGCTCGCGCAGGCGGGCCTGCTGCAGGGCCGCCAGGCCCGTCAGGGTTTCGGGCGGCGCGAAGAGGAGGTCGCTGCTGTCCTCCAGCCCCGGCGCCTGGGCGTCGAGGGCGGCGGTCAGCCAGGTGCGGTCGAAGCGCTGCGTGCGTTTCCAGGCGGTCCAGGCGGTAGCGCCCAGACCCGCCGCGCCGACGGCGAGGGTTCCTAGTGGTCCCGCAACCCGCCAGGCCGCCACGCCGCCGGCCAGCACGGCGGGGGCGCCGATCGCCAGGGTGTCGAGCACCACGCGCAGCCGGGCGGCGCGGGGCAGGTGGGCGAGGGCGGCGATCATGCCAGCACCGGGCGTTTGCGGCGCGTGGCCAGCCAGCGCTCGGCGGCGAACAGCGCCGCGATCAGCACCGCCAGCCACGGACGCAGGTCGATCGGGTGCGGATTGAAGGCCAGCGCCGGGCCCGCCGCGCCGACCGTCGGTGTGTAGTCCTGCGCGGCGACGCGGGCCGGGGCGGGCGGCGGGTCCAGCAGGGTCCACAGGCGGTCGGGGAAGTCCGGCTCGACCAGGGCCGGAAGCGCCTTGGGTTCCAGCGGGCGGGTCAGATGCAGGACGCGGCCCTGGCCAAAGCGGCCCTCAAGCGCCAGTGGCTCAGCCAGCGCGTCGCGCCAGGCGACGGTCTTGCGCCCCTCAACGGGCGAGGGCGCGTCGTGGGCCAGCAGCACGACGCCGCCGCGCTCGATCCAGGCCAGGGCGCCATCCGACAGCGGCGCGCCCGACAGCCAGATCAGGGTCTTGGCCTTGGCGGGCGGGGGCTGGTCGACGGGCGCGGCCTCGAAGGCGGGGGCTTGGTCGGGCCCGGCATAGGCGCCCGCCGCGGCGCGGAAATACTGGACCGCCTCGGCCCGCTCGGCGGCGTAGCGGACCACCAGGCTGGGCGGCGTTCGCTGGGGCTTGGGGCCAGGCGTCGCGGCGGCCGGGACGATTTGCCAGACGACCTGACGCGACAGAACCAGCCGCGCGCCGTCGGCGTCGAAGGCCTGGGGCACGACCAGGGTCAGCGGGGTTGTGGCCGGGGTCTCGGCGTCGAGCTGGCGGATCAGGCTGGCGAGGTCGGCGGTCGTCGCCGGGGCGGCGCGGTCGGCGCTGGGGAAGTCCGGGGCCAGCCAGACGCGGCGTTGGCCGTCATCGGCAAGCTGGGCGGCGTCGATCCCCGGCGCGATGGCGACCACGGGACGCTCATCGCCGGACGGCCGCAGCACCGGGCGCGCCAGGGCGAGCGCGATCGCCACGATCAGCGCGACCCGCACCGCCAGCAGCAGGCGCTCGTCCAACTGCAGGCGCTGGACGGGCTTGGGGTTCGGATTCAGCCAGCGCAGGGCGGCGAAGTCGATGGTCTTGGTCTCGGTGCGACGGGCGATGTGGATCGCCAGCGGAACCGCGACGGCCAGCAGGGCGGCGAGCGCGGCGGGCAGCAGCAGGGCGGGGATCATCGGACCGCCGCCGCGCGGGCCAGGGCCTGGATCGGCGCGTCGGGATCCTGGTCGGCGAAGTGCTCGGCGAACCGCACGCCCCGGCCTTCCAGTCGCGCGCGCAGGGCGGCCCGCGCCTCGCCGAAGCGCTTGAGGAAATCGGCGCGCAGGGAGCGCCCATCGCCCGCCAGCTCGGCGCGGTTTTCGGGGTCGCGGAAGCGCAGCGAGCTGTCGAACGGAAAGTCGCGCTCGTCGCCGGTCAGCAACTGGACGAACGACACGTCGCGGCCCGAGGCGGCCAGGCGCTCGGCGGCGGCGACGCAGGCCTCGTCGAAGCCGTCAGTGATGAAGATGACGAGATCGCCGGGCGCGATGCGCTCGCCCAGGGTCTTGAGGTCCCGGTCCCAGTGCGGCGCGCCGCCGGGTTGCAGCGGGCTGATCTCCAGGCGGATGCGGTCGCGCTGGCGCTGGTCGCCCGACGGGGCCAGCACCAGCGGCCCTCGTTCTTGCGCGACGACGAGGCCGAAGCGGTCGCCTTGCAACAGGGCGATCTCGATCAGGGCGGCGGTCAGGCGGCGGGCGGCGTCGAAGCGGGTCCAGGTCGGGCGGGCCAGATCGGCCTGGGCCATCGAGGCGCTGGCGTCCAGCACGATCCAGATCGCCACCGGGCTCTCGCGCTCGGCGTCGCGGACGAAGAACTTGTCGGACCGCGAATAGAGCTTCCAGTCGATCCGCCGCAGGTCATCGCCGCGCTCATAGGCCCGGTACTGGGCGAACTCCATGGCCCCGCCGCGATTGCGGCTGGCGTGGGCGCCGTCGCCGACCAGCACCGCAGCCGCGCGCGGCGCCAGCGACAGGCGTCGCAGGCGGGTGCGCAGGTCCGGCGGCAGGTCGAAGGGCGACATGCGCTGGATCAGTCGCGGGCGGGGGCGGGCAGGGCGGCCAGCAGGGCGGCGACCACGTCGTCGGTCGTCTTGCGCTCGGCCTCGGCGGCGAAGGACAAGAGGATGCGGTGGCGCAGCACCGGCGCGGCCAGGGCGGTGACGTCCTCGCGGGTGGCGGCCAGGCGCCCGTGCAGCAGGGCGCGGGCCTTGGCGGCCAGCACCAGGGCCTGGCCGGCGCGGGGGCCGGCGCCCCAGCGGACATAGTCCTGGATGGCGCTCGGCGCGTCGGGGCCAGGGCGGGTGGCGCGGATCAGGCTGGTGATCCAGGTCAGCAGCCCGTCGCTGACATGGGCCTGGCGCACCCACTTCTGCAGCTCGACGATGTCGGCGCCGGTCATCACGGCCTTGGGCGGCTCAATCGCGCCGCCGGTGGTCAAGGCGAGGATCGCCCGCTCTTCCTCGGCGGTCGGATAGCCGACGCGGATGTTGAGCAGGAAGCGGTCCAGCTGGGCCTCGGGCAGGGGATAGGTGCCGGCCTGCTCCAGCGGGTTCTGGGTGGCCAGCACGAAGAACGGCTCGCTGAGCGCATGGGTGACGCCCGCATAGCTGACCTGGTGCTCCTGCATGGCTTCCAAGAGCGCGGCCTGGGTCTTGGGCGGGGTGCGGTTCAGCTCGTCGGCCAGGAACAGGTTGGTGAACACCGGCCCCTGCTGGAAGCGGAAGTGGCGATGACCCGTGCCGTGGTCCTCCTCCAGCACCTCGGTGCCCAGGATGTCGCTGGGCATCAGATCGGGGGTGAACTGCACGCGGCGGAAGTCCAGCGACAGGGCCTGACCCAGGGTGCGGACCAGCAAGGTCTTGCCCAGGCCCGGCACGCCCTCGATCAGGCAATGGCCGCCGGCCAGGAGGCCGATCAGCAGCTGCTCGACCACCTCGTCCTGGCCGACAATGGCCTGGCCGATGGCCGCGCGCAGCTCGGAAAGACGCTGAAGCTTGCCCGCGATCTCGGCTTCGGTGGGGGTCTTGGTCATAAGCGATCCGAACAGAGAAAAAGGCGATCAGGCGGCCAGTTATGCGGTGAGCGCGTAGAGCACGATGTTGACCGCGAACTTGGTGTTGTCATCGGCCAGGAAGCGCTTGTTGCGCCAGTCGTAATCCCACTCGCAGCCGTAATCCTTGTTGCTGTAGAGCACCCCGAGGCGCCCGCCGATCTCGATGCCCTTCAGATAGTCGTGGACGAGATCGTCGCCCCAGCCGTTCAGCTCGAAGCTGGTTGTCGGCGGGCCGTCGAACTTGAAGAAGTTGCGGTAGATCAGGTGGTCGTTGGGCAGCTTCTTCAGGGCGTCGGCCCCGAACAGCTTGGCCATCTGGCGCTCGAACGACTTGGCGAACAGACCGTCGATGTCGTGGTTGCAGTCGTCGACGAAGACGAAGCCGCCGTTGCGGACATAGGTCTTGAAGTTCTCGGCCTCGGCGGGGCTGAACTCGACCAGCTTGTGGCCCGCGAGGTAGCAGAACGGGGCGGTCAGCATGGCCGGGTCCGACAGGCGCACGACGCGCTCCTCGGGATCGACCCGCAGGGTGGTGTAGTCGACCAGCGAGGTCAGGATGTTGGCGGGCATGCGCTGGTCGACGTCCCAGTCGCCGCTGTCATAGCGCAGGCGCGTGAACCAGAAATCATAGGCGGGAGCCGCCTTGAGAGCCGCCTGGGAGGCCGATGGGAGGCCGGCAAGCCAACCTCCCATCGCACCACCGGCCAGCAGACGCAGACACTCCGAACGGGTTACGCGACGACTGGCCATGGGTGTGTGTCAGACGGCGTCCGACAGCGAGGTGAAGGTGAAGTCCCGCACCCGCATCGGCGGGATCATCATCGGCATGCCTTCGCCGACCCGCACGGGGCGGCCCAGCTCGTCGATGTTGTTGAGCATGATCACCGGCGACTCGTTGAAGCGGAAGTTCTTCAGCGGATACTTCAGCTGGCCGTTCTCGATGTAGAAGGTGCCGTCGCGGGTCAGGCCCGTCAGCAGCACGGTCTGCGGATCGACCATGCGGATATACCAGGTGCGGGTCACCAGGATGCCGCGCTCGGTCTCGCGCACCAGGTCGGCGGTCGACTTGGTGCCGCCCGACATGATGATGTTGCCCGGACGGCCGACCACCGGCTTGCCCTGCTTCTGCGCCCAGTAGGGGGTGTAGATCAGGTTGGCGATCTTGCCGTTCTCGACCATGGCCATCTTCTCGCGGGCGCGGCCCGTGGCGTCCCACGGCAGCACGGCGAGCTCGGGGTGCCAGGGGTCGGACATGAAGGTCACGCGCGGGTCATAGACCTGCTCGCCCAGCTTGTTGCCGCCGCCCTTCTTGGACAGGAAGCTGCGGCCCTCGTCCGCCTGGCGGGCGTCGAAGAAGTTGAACATGAACGAGATCAGGCCCGAGGCCGCGGCCGGCTCGAGGATCACCGTGTACTTGCCCGGCTCCAGGGCCTGGGCCTCGGCCGAGGCGCTGGCCTTGCGCATGGCGATCTCGATGTCGCTGGCCGGCTTGAAGCTGGTGGAGTCCTGCAGGCTGCGCGCGACCCAGCCCGAGCCGCGACCATCGGCCGTGCGCACGGTGCAGGTGTAGTCCATGTCGGTCGAGCGCTGATAGCCGAACGCGCCCTTGCTGTTGGCGAAGGCCACGAAGCTCTGCTCGTCGTTCAGGAACCCGGCCGCGATCAGGTTCTTGGCGCGGCAGGGCGCGATCGAGGCCATGGCGATCTCGGCGCGCTGTTCAGGCGTGATGGCCGCGGTGGCCGCGCTGAAGGTCGAGCTGGGCTTGTAGACCTGCTTCTCGACCGCGGGCACGAACTCGGGGTTTTCCGGCGCCAGGCGGGCCAGCTCCTCGGCGCGCTTGACCGCACGGGCCAGGGACGCGTCGGAGAAGTCGTTGGTCGACGCCGTGCCGACCCGGCGGCCAAAGGCCACCGAGACGCCCAGATTGGTGTCGCTGACCACGCCGCTGGTCGAGACGTTGTTCAGCGCAAAGCGGATATTGCCTTCGATCGAACCCGTCAGCTGGGCGGTGCATTCGTCCGCCGTCGAGAGCTTGAGGACCTTGTCGAGGATCGTCTTGGCCTCGGCTTCCGTCATGATACCCATGATGTGTCTCCCTCGATCCGCTTAACCGAGCGAGCGCGCGGTATTGATGACGTTGATGCCGTCGAACCTTGTGGTCGACGAACCGTGGCTGACGGCCGAAACCTGGCTGGGCTGGCCCTTGCCGTCGAAGAACGAGCCGAACAGGCGGTAGTCCCGTTCGTCGCAGATCGCCGAGCAGGCGTTCCAGAACTCGGGCGTGCGCATCTGATAGGCGACGTCCTCCAGCGGCTGGGTGATCTTGCCGTCCTTGATCTCGTAGAACAGCGTGCCGCCGAACTGGGCGTTGTAGCGCTGCTGGTCGATCGAGAACGAGCCGCGACCCAGGATGTAGATGCCGTTCTCGACGTTGCCGATCATGTCGGCCAGGCTGAGCGGCTTCTTGCCCGGCTCCAGCGAGACGTTGGGCATGCGCTGGAACTGCACGGTCGACCAGGAGTCGGCGTACGAGCAGCCGTCGCTCTCGGTCTTGCCCAGGATGTGGGCCTGGTCGCGCGTGGTCTGATAGTCGACCAGCTTGCCGCCCTGGATCAGCGGCCAGCTCTTGGTCTTGATGCCTTCGTCGTCAAAGCCGACGGCGCCCAGGCTGCCCGGCTGCACCTTGTCGGCGAAGACGTTGACGATCTCGTTGCCGTACTGGAAGCGGGACTCGCGCTTGTCCAGCGTGGCGAAGCTGGTGCCGGCGAAGTTGGCCTCGTAGCCCAGCACGCGGTCCAGTTCGAGCGGGTGGCCGATCGACTCGTGGATGGTCAGGCCCAGGTGGTTGGGGTCCAGCACCAGGTCGTAGCGGCCCGGCTTCACCGACTTGGCGGTCAGCTTCTCGCGCGCCTGGACGGCGGCGGCCTGGGCGTCCTCGACCATGTCGTAGGACTTGTTGTAGCTGATGATGCCGTTGGGCGAGAGGACCTTATCCTCGGCCTTGGGGTCCAGATACTCATAGCCCATGCCCATCGGGGCCGAGAGGCCCTCGCGCGAGCGGAACTTGCCGGACGCCTTGTCGATCGCGGTGACGGTGAACGGCGCCCAGACGCGGTGGACGTCCTGGTCGATGAACGAGCCGTCGCTGCTGGCGAAGTACTTCTGCTCGTTGATCAGGAACAGGCTGGAATTGACGAAGTTGGCGCCCGCCTTCAGGGCCGCGCCGTTGACCCGCATCAGAAGGTCGACCTTCTCCTGCAGCGACACTTCCATGCCGTTGCGGCGGATGGGCGTGGCCCATTTCACCTCGCCCACGCCCTTGGTCGGGGCCAGCTGGACGGGCGCGGTCTGGTTCTTGGAATTGGCCTTGGCGATGGCCACCGCCAGACGGGCGGTCTGGGCCACCGATTCCGGCGACATGTTGTTGGTGGCCGCAAAGCCCCAGGCGCCGTTGGCGATGACGCGCACGCCCACGCCGCTGGACTCGGTGTTGGTCACGCCCTGGACGTTGGCCTCGCGCGTCAGGATGAACTGGCGCAGATAGCGGCCGACGCGCACGTCGCAATAACTGGCGCCGGCGGCCTTGGCCGCGGTCAGGGCTGCGTCGGCCAGACGCTTCTTGACCGCCACGTCCATGGTCTCGATCAGCTGTTCGGCGGCGATGGCCTGGCCAAAGCCCGGCAGCAGCACGCCCCCGGCGCCGATGCCGCAGGCCGCGAGGAACTGTCGTCTATCCAAGGTCTCTCCTCCCAGTGGCCCGCGATTGGGGCACGGTCTCGCCCGTTCCGGATCGGCCGGAATCTCACGCGAGCGAAGTTCTGACGCAGACTGGCGTCTGAGGTCAAATATTTCTCAGATGTAATGTTTCAGCGCGCGACGTTTGCACGCGTGACGCATTTCGCTACCGATCCGGCTGCAAACGTGCCTTCCCCCGGGGAAAAGGCTTCGTCGCCAAGATTTCGGCGCGAGGCCGGCTGGAAATCCTCGTCCTTCGACAAGCTCAGAATGAGGATTTTGTACCAACCGACGTGGACAGCCGTCCTCACCCTGAGCTCGTCGAAGGGCGGGGGCGGCCTAAATCCAAGGCTTTGGGCGCCAGTCCTTAGGGCGCCGGCCCTGTTGAAATCCTCATCCCTACACGCGCTCAGGATGAGGACTTTGTACGCTCAGCGCGCCGGGCCGGCTTCGCTGCGGCGCACGCGGATGGCCGGCTGGGCGCCGATCTTCATCCGATAGCTGCCCATCGCCGCCTTGCGGATCTCGACGGTGCTCCCCGCCTTGGGCGGCTTGCCGACGATCTCCTGGTCGATCTGGCGCCAGACCGCGCCGTCTTCCAGCGTCACCACCAGGCGGCCTTCGGCGTCGGTGCGCGCGGCCTTGACGACCGCTTCCAGAGTCTCGGTCTCGGCCTTGTCGGCGCCGCGATCCAGGATCGACAAGGTCGGCAGCTCCAGGCCGAACGCCTGGCGGCGCGCGGCGCGGGCCGTCTGCTTGTCGATGATGATGACCTCGCCGGTCTCCTGGGCCTTGGTCACCGACTGAGCGGCCTTGTCGTAGCAGGCCAGGCGCTCGCCGTCGGGCTTGATCGCGCTGCAGGCCTTGAGGGCCTTGATGACATCGGGTTCGGGCGTGGTCTGGGCCAGGGCGGCGCCGGCGGTCAGGGCCAGAGCGGCGGCGAGGGCGGGGGCGAGCATGTCGGAGGTCCTCATCAGGCGGCGTTCTTATCGCCCAGCAGCCAGCCGGTCAGGGACAGGCGCTTGGCCTCGGCATAGCTGGCGACCTGGGCCACCGAATGGGCGGTCGGCACCTTGAACAGGGTCAGCACGTTGAAGCCCGGCGCGAAGCCGCGCGTCACATCGCCCTCGGCGTTGTGGAACAGCAGCTGGCCGCCCCAGTCAGGACGCCAGCGCCGGGTGAAGCCCAGGGTGAAGGCCGCTAGGCGGTGGTCCTGGCGATGGCTGTCGTCGTGCAGTGTCAGAAAGTCGCCGGGGCGATAGTACGAGGCCTGGACCCGCACGCCGGTGACGTCCGGCGCGCCGATCACCAGACCGCCGAAATCCAGGAACGCGCGGCTTTCCAGGAACTCGGTCGCCCGATGGACCGGGGTCTGCGGCGCGCGCAGATATTCGTCCTGCAGCGCATAGGACATGTGCACGAACGAGAAGCCCCGGGCGGCGCGCTTCAGGGCGCCCTGCAGGAACTGGCGCACCTGGGCCTCGCCGAACTTCTTGATGACCTCAGGCGTGATGACCAGGGTTTCGGACGCCTCGTCGGGGGCGACGATGTTCCAGGTCAGCGGCTCCAGCAGGGCGGCGACCGTCTCGGCGTCCTGGGGCGCCAGGAAGACGGGAATCTGCACATAGCCGTCCTGCGCGAACCGCTCGGCGAAGGCCTCGATCGGCAGGTCGGTGTTGATTCTCAGGGGCGGGTGCTGGGGCATTCGAGCTCGGATACGCGACAGGCGGGCGGCGCAACGTCGCCGCGCGGCTATTCAAGCGATGCTTCTTCTCGCGGCGCAACCGCCTGCGACTTTTTCCGGTCGCCGAGCCTAGATCTGGCGGCGGCTTCGAATTGCGAACATGTACACGGGCTGCGAACATGTATTCACGCGAAGGTTAGCGTTACCACCGATCGAGGAACCTCGTTCGCCTCGGCAATCGGCGTCGGAATTTCACGGTTCTTTAGAATTGGCAGAAATTTCCCTAGTCGAGGCGCGCGTGTGTCGCTCCCCGGCGTCGCGGTGTCTTGCACGTGACGTTTCGTCAACACGGCCGAATGTCACAAGACTGTAGCCATTTTCCCGCGCTGCTTGCTGAAAATTTGTTGGCCTTTTCATCCCGTTAGGGCGCTTGGTTGCGCGAATGTGTCGCATTTGAGACACTGGCGAAGATTTCTTGCGTCTCCCGCGCGAGGCGCGATTGACCCATGCCCCTGACACAGCCTTCCTGCGCCCAATGCCCTGTTCGTTAAGAACCGGGGGGGAGCGTTCGCGTCGTTTCAGGCGACGCCACGCCATGTTTTTGGAGGTGGAATTTGTTGGGTTTTGTTAGCCGTCGAAAGCGCCTGCTGGCGTCTTCCGTCCTGTGCGGCGTGATGCTGCCGGCCGCCGCGGCTTGGGCGCAACAGGCTGAAGAGCCGGCCCAGGTCGAAGAAATCGTCGTCACCGGTTCGCGCATCGCGCGCGCCGACCTGACCTCTTCGAGCCCGATCGCCCAAGTCGGCGACAAGGAACTGAAGCAGTCGGGCGTTGTGAACACCGAAAACCTGCTGAACACGCTGCCGCAGGCCGTTCCGGGCATCACCTCGACCGTCAACAACGGCAGCAACGGCACCGCCACGGTCAACCTGCGCGGTCTGGGCACCGCCCGCACCCTGGTTCTGGTCGATGGCAAGCGCCAGACCCCGACCACGTCGACCGGCACCGTCGACCTGAACCTGATCCCGCCGGCCCTGATCAAGCGCATCGACGTCGTGTCGGGCGGCGGCTCGGCCGTTTACGGTTCGGACGCCATCTCGGGCGTCGTCAACTTCATCCTGAAGAACGACTTCGAGGGCCTCGAGTTCTCGGCCGGTTACTCGGAAACTGACAAGGGCGAAGCGCCGATCTACTCGGCCGACCTGACGATGGGCGCCAACTTCGCCGATCGTAAGGGCAACGTCGTCCTGAGCCTCGGCTACAACAAGCGCGAAGCCCTGACCCAAGGTCAGCGCGGCGGCATGCTGTCCCGCGCCTGGGGCGACAACGCCGCTCGCACCGGCTTTGTCCCGTCGGGTTCGGGTTCGATCGAGCCGGGCCGCGTCGATCCGTTTGTCAGCGGTCGGGTCATCAACCTGACGGGTCTGGGCCGCGCCCCGACCTCTGCGGACTCCGCCCTGTTCCTGTCGAACGGCGACGTGCGCCGCTATGACGACACGGTCGACACCTACAACTTCGCGCCGGTCAACTACGTCCAGACCCCGCAAGAGCGTTTCTCGGTCACCTCGCTGGCCAGCTACGAGATCAAGCCGGGCCTGACCGCCTACGCCAAGGGTAACTTCGTCAACTCGCGCGTCGTCACCCAGCTGGCCCCGACCCCGGTCGGCAACCGTATCTTCCGCTTCACGCTGGACAACAACCCGTTCCTGACCGCGGCCGCTAAGACCGCCCTGAACGGCCTGGGCTCGACCACGGCCTACTCGATCCCGACGTCCAGCCCCTGGGCGACCGGCACCTACACCGACGTCGACACCGACGGCGACGGCCTGTTCGACACCGTCACCGGCGTGTTCAACAAGCGTCTCAGCGACGTGGGTCCGCGCGTCTCGTCGTTCAACTTCTCGGGCTTCCAGATGCAACTGGGCCTGAAGGGCGATCTGGACTTCATCAACGGCGGCTTCGACGTCTACTACCAGTACGGCAACACCAACGGCAGCAACTCGCTGCTGGGTGACACCAGCCTGGTCCGTATCCAGCAAGGCCTGCTGCTGAACGCCGCCGGCACCGGCTGCGCCGATCCGTCGGGCGGCTGCGTCCCGGTGAACATCTTCGGTCAAGGCACGATGTCGGCGGCTGCGGCCAACTTCATCAAGACCCGCATCAACTCGTCGCAAGACTACGAGCAGATGTACGGCGGCTTCACGATCAACGGTGACACCGAGAACCAGTTCTCGCTGCCCGCCGGCCCGATCGGCTTCGCCGTCGGCTTCGAGTACCGCGCCGAAGAGTTCGCCTTCAACCCCAGCCAAGACCTGGCCACGGGTAACCTGACGGGCTTCAACGCCAGCCCGGCGGTCGCCGGCCGCTTCGACGTGTACGAAGGTTACGCCGAAGTGCTGGTCCCGCTGCTGAAGGACCTGCCGCTGGTCAAGTCGCTGGACCTGGAACTGGCCGGCCGTACGTCGGACTACACCGGTCAGTCGAAGTCGGTTCAGACCTACAAGGTCGCCGGTTCGTGGAAGGTCTATGACGACCTGATGGTGCGCGCCTCGTACAACAAGGCGATCCGCGCTCCGTCGGTGGGTGAACTGTTCTCGCCGCAGAGCAACGGCTTCCCGACCGCCACCGACCCCTGCTCGGCGCGTGGCGCTCCGACGGCCGCTATCCGTCAGGCCTGCATCAACTCGGGCGTCTCGGCCAGCGTCGTTGGTCTGATCAACGCCAACCAGCAGACCCAGACCCTGTCGGGCGGTAACCCGAACCTGCGTCCGGAAGAAGGCAAGACCTTCACGGCCGGCTTCGCTTACACCCCGTCGTGGCTGCCGGGCTTCTCGATCACCGCCGACTACTTCGACATCAAGGTCTCGGACGCCATCGCCTCGTTCGGCGGCAGCGCCGCGAACGTGATGAACGTCTGCTACGGCACGCTGGTCAACGGCAACCCGGCTTCGCCGTACTGCCAGGCCATCAACCGTCTGGCCAACGGCTCGATCGACTACATCTCGCTGACGAACCAAAACGTCGCCGAGTGGACGACCTCGGGCCTGGACATCGGCGTCTCCTACCGCACGAACCTGGAAAACCTGGGTCTGCCGGATTGGGGTTCGGTGACGATCCGCTCGCTGTACACCAACACCTGGGACTTCACGATCAAGCCGGACGATATCTCGGCTCCGATCAAGTGCGCCGACAAGTTCGGTTCGCGTTGCTTCGGCAACGGCGTGAACCCGCTGCCGCGCCACAAGCTGCGTTCGACCCTGAACTGGACCATGAACCAGTTCGGCGTGAACATCGTCTGGAGCCACCTGGACGACATGCTGGACGACAACCCCGCCAGCCGGTTCACCGTCGAGCGTATCGGCGCCAAGAACTACTTCGATCTGTCGGCCGACTGGAACGTCAACGACAACCTCGCCTTCACGGGCGGCGTGCGTAACCTGACCCAGGAAGCCTATCCGATCCTCGGCGGCAACGCCTCGCCGTCGAACAGCGGTTACCCCGCCACGTTCGACGTGCTGGGCCGCGTGTTCTTCCTGAACGCCCGCCTGCGCTACTAATCGAGACTTCCCCGCCGCTTCGGCGGCGGGGAAACCCGGTTTTGAAGGCCCGCCTCAAGCGATTGAGGCGGGTTTTCTTTTGGGTGGTTTGGGGCGCCTCAGCGCGGAACGACGTCGAAGGCGATCGTCAGGCGGTGGTCGGCGTCAGTGAACGGCTGGGTGCCGTGCCACAGGCACGAGGGGAACAGGGCCAGGGTTCCGCGCTCGGGCTTGATGAAGTGCTCGGCCTCGAGGGCGGGCTCCGTCAGGCATCCGGGGCGGCCAAAGCGCAGCCAGCCGGCGCGCGTGGTCGCATCGTCGAACCGGCCGGGCAGGTCCAGATAGAAGGCCGACGAGATCCAGCCGCGCGGATGCACGTGGTCGGCGTGGAAGCCCTCGGACCGCAGCCGCACCGACCAGCCGCCCGCAAAGGCGAAGTCCGACGCGCGCCGTCTACGGATCGGATCCTCGCCCGCGCCCATCGCCTCGACATAGCGCGCCACCGCCTTGCGGGCGCAGGCGAAGAAGGCCTGCACCAGCGGATCGCGCGAGCGGTCCAGCGACGGAACCTGACTGCCGCCCCGCAGCGACTGATTCAGCGGGTGGGTCTTCAGGTCGTGCAGTTCCAGCATCCGGTCGCGCAGGGCGTCGAGGAAGGCGTCCAGGCTGTCCCAGCCCTCGGGCGTCTCAAGCTGATCGGTGCGCACCAGGGCGGCGTAGTCTCTGAAAAGATCGCCGTGGGCATCGCCGGTGATCCGCCAGGCGGTGTTGCGCAGCACCAGCGCGTACTGGTCGTCGGGCGCGGCCGCGACCAGGGTCTCGGCCACCTGCGCGGCGGCGTCGGCCTGGCCCGCGGCGAGCAGGGCCTCGCACAAGACGGTCTGGCTCTCTAGCGCCCCTGGCGCCAGGCGGACGGCCTCGCGGGCATGGGCCAGCATCCGGGCGCGGTCGCCCACAGCGCCGGCCGCGCGGGCTGCGGCGATGCGCACCGCCAGATCGCCCGGCGCGCGGGTCAGCGCGTCCTCCAGCGTGGCGTCGGCCCCGGCATGGTCGCCGGCGAAGGTCAGGACATTGCTGCGGATCGTGCGCAGGGTGACGTCGGCCGGATGGCGGGCGATGGCCGCATCCAGCGGCGCCAGCGCCTCGTCGCTGCGGCCCGATCGCATCCAGCGCAGCTGGGCCAGATTCAGGTGGACGGTCGCATCGCTCGGCCGCGCCGCCAGGGCGCGGACGAACGTCGCCTCGGCCTCGTCATAGCGGTGCAGGCCCTGCAGCGCCTTGCCCAGAACCAGCCGCACCTCGGGAACATCCAGGCCAAGGGCGATGGTCTTGCGCGCCGCGCCCTCGGCCTCGTCGTCCAGGGCGAGGTCTCCTAGGGTGGCGGCCAGATTGTACCAGGAAAAGCGGTCGCCGGGGGCGCGGGCCACGGCGCGGCGGTTGAACGCCAGGGCCTCCTCGGTCCGGCCTAGCGCCTTCAACGCCGCAGCATGGGCCATCAACAGGCCGGCCGAGGCCTGGGGCAGGGCGACGGGGCCCGTGGTCAGGCGCAGGGCGTCGGCGGCTCGCCCGTTGTCGATGAGCGTCCAGGCCTGGTTGGTGACGAGATCGGTCATGGCGCGCGGTTGTTTGCTCCCTCTCCAGTCTTTGGCGCTCCCGGCGAGAGACCACAACCGCCAAGGCGCAAATTCCCCGAGGACCGTCCCCTGAGCGCCTGCTATGCCTGTCGCCATGAGCACGATCACGACCGTCGGCGTCGACGCCGACGACACCCTGTGGCACTGCGAGAGCCTGTTCCGCCTGTCCCACGCCCGCTTCCTGGAGCTGTTGTCCGAGCACGGCGACCCCGAGAAGATCGAGGCCCAATTGACGGCCGTCGAGAAGCGCAACCTGCGGGTCTATGGCTACGGGGCCAAGGGCTTCACCCTGTCGATGATCGAGACGGCGCTGGAGGTCACCGACGGCCAGGTCGACACCCGCGTGATCCGCGAGATCCTGGCCGTGGGCCGCGAGATGCTGACCGAGCCGATCGAGCCGCTGCCGGGCGTCGAGAACGCGCTCTCGGCGCTGTCGGACCGCTATCGCCTGATCCTGATCACCAAGGGTGACCTCCTGCACCAGGAGCAGAAGCTGGCCTCGTCGGGCCTGGGCGACTATTTCGTCGCCGTCGAGATCGTGTCCGAAAAGGACGCTGACACCTATCGCCGGGTCTTTGACCGCTACGGCACGGGCGCGGAGCAGGCGGTGATGGCCGGCAACTCGATGCGGTCAGACGTCCTGCCGGCGCTGGACGCGGGCTGCTGGGGCGCCTTGATCCCGTATCCGCTGGTCTGGTCCCACGAGGCCGCCGACGCACCCTTGGGCCATCCGCGCTATGTCGAGCTGGGCAGCATCAGCGAGCTGCCGGCGTGGGTGGATGGGATGGCGCGCTAAAGCGCCCCCTCCGTCACGCGGCTACGCCGCGCGCCACCTCCCCCGCAAGCGGGGCAGGAGGAGGCGGCTTCTTCCTCCCTCGCGAAGCGGGGGAGGTGGCCCGGAGGGCCGGAGGGGGCGCTCAAGCCGCCTTCTTCCCAACCTTCGCCAGCCAGTCCCGCGCCGGGCGTTCGAAGAACACCAGCGACAGATAGGCGATCGGGAACAGGGCCACGACCCAGAACAGCACCCACAGGCGCATCAGGTCGCCGTTCAGGTTCCACATCCCAAGGCCCACCCAGGCCAGCCCCATCTTCAGGGCGATGGGGTGCAGGAGGTAGAGGCTGAACGACAGCTGCGCCCACGGCGCCAGGCGCCGGCTGACCCCGCCGTGCGCGCCCTTGGCGTCGGCGGCCACGCCCAAGAGGCCCACGGCGTAGACGACGAACAGCAGGATCGTCCGTTCGACCCCGGCCCACGACATGATCAGATAGCCGCCCAGCAGCAGCCACATCAGAAGGTTGGGGCGCGGGATCTTGGCCAGCCGGTCGCGCAGCTGGAAGGCGGCCATGCCGATCAGGAAGCCGGGCACGGCGCGCAGCACGCCATAGTCCCAGGTCCATTGGTGGAAGGGCCGGTCGCCGTGCGGCGTCTGCAGCATGATGGCGACCGAGGCCAGGGCCACGCCCAGCGTGATCCACGGCCCGCGCGCGGTCAGCAGGAAGATCAGCGGCAGGGCCAGGTACATCCCCATCTCGGCGCTGATCGCCCAGCTGGCGAAGTTCCAGGTCTGGGACTGGCAGACGCCCCAGGCGTGGACGAAGACGATGTTGGGCACGATGCAGGCCACGTCATAGCGGCGCGGATCGCGGTCCTGCACCCAGCCGGCCGCGCCGGCCGCGGCCACGGCGATGAACACCAGCATGGTGGCCCAGTGCAGCGGCCCGAGCCTGGCCACGCGCTTCTGGATGAAGTCGCGATAGGCCGCAAAGCTGGTCAGCCGCCCGGTATAGATCGCGGCCATCACATAGCCGGAGATGAAGAAGAACAGGTCGACGATCAGGCTGAACGTCTTGATCGTATCGTCCGCCCACTGCCATTGGCCGTCCAGGTTGATGAACCTGTTGAAGTGGAACACCACGATCATCACCGCCCCGACGATGCGCAGGGCGTCCAGGTGCAGCATCTGGTCGGAATCAGGCTGGAGAGGGGGGAGCTTCGGCATGGCGGAGTGGTGGCATGAGACGCCCCCTCCGTCACGCGGCTTTCGCCGCGCGCCACCTCCCCCGTTTCACGGGTGAGGAGGAAGCCGCTCCACCCCTCCTGCCCCGCTTGCGGGGGAGGTGGCGCGGCGCCGATAGGCGGCGTGACGGAGGGGGCGCGATTGCCCTAAATCGCCACCCGCTTCGCCAGGGCGCTGCGGCGGGCGTTGGTTTCTTCCTGGGCGCGTTGGACCGCTTCGGTCTCGGTGGCGTGCAGCAGGTGGTCGATGACGCGTTCCAGGTGGTCGCGCATGGCCTGGCGGGCGGCGGCGGGGTCGCGGGCCTTGAGGGCGTCGACGACGCGGCGGTGCTCGGCGATGCGGGGTTCCAGGCCCATGCCGCGGGCGCGGGCCAGGATGTTGCGGGCCAGCGGCGAGCGGTTGCGCCAGTCCCACAGGGTCTCGATCGTGGCGATGATCGCGCCATTGCCGGTGGCCCGGGCGATGGTCAGGTGGAACTCGCGGTCGGCGTCCTCGCCCCGGATTTCCTCTTCCTCGTGCATGCGGGTCAGCAGGCCTTCCAGCGCCGTGATCTGGTCGTCGGTGATCGAGGTGGCGGCCAGGGCGGCGGCCTCGCCCTCGAACAGGCGACGGGCCTCGATCAGCTCGAAGGCGCCGATCTCGAAGTCGATCTCCGGCGACGGCGCGAGGGGGCGCGCGGTCGCCGTGACATAGATGCCCAGGCCGTGGCGGGCCTCGATCATGCCCAGCATCTCCAGCGCGATCATCGCCTCGCGCAGGGTGGGGCGCGACACGCCGAACTGCTCGGCCAGCTCCCGTTCAGTCGGCAGGCGGTCGCCCAGCCTGTAGCGCCCGGCCTCGATGTCGTCGGCCACGGAGTCGGCGATCTTACGGTAGAGCTTGACGTTGTCAGACATGGCGATCGGGCTTGAGCAGGCGCAGAAACACGCCCCAGGGCGGGGGAAAGCGCCAATCTCTATCACGGCCTACCGCGCCGATGAGCCTCATTTTTCGCGCGCATTGTCGCGGAGGTCAGACCACGCTCACCAGTCGTGCATCGACCCGTCGAGGCGGCGGGCGATCGGCAGATAGGCGCGCTGATAGGGGTACTTCGCCGCCAGGTCCTCGTCGATGTCGACGCCCAGGCCCGGGGCGTCGCCGGGGTGCAGCATGCCGTCCTTGAAGGTGTAGGCGTGGGGGAACACCGCGTCGGTCTCGGGCGTGTGGCGCATGTATTCCTGGACGCCGAAGTTGGGGATCGACAGGTCAAAGTGCAGGGCCGCGCCCATGCAGACCGGCGAAAGATCCGTGGCGCCGTGGCAGCCAGTGCGCACATGGTGCAGGTCGGCGAAGCTGGCCAGCTTCTTCAGGTGGGTGATCCCGCCGGCATGCACGACCGTGGCGCGGATGTAGTCGATCAGTTGCTCCTCGATCAGCTGTTTGCAGTCCCAGATCGAGTTGAAGATCTCGCCGACGGCCAGCGGGGTCGTGGTGTGCTGGCGGATCAGGCGGAAACTGGCCTGGTTCTCGGCCGGGGTGGCGTCCTCCATCCAGAACAGGCGGTAGGGCTCCAGGTCCTTGCCCAGGCGCGCGGCCTCGATCGGGGTCAGGCGGTGGTGGACGTCGTGCAGCAGGTGCAGGTCATCGCCGAGGCGTTCGCGCGCGGCCTCGAACAGGGCGGGGGTGCTGCGCAGATAGCGCTCGGTCGACCAGATCGTCTCCTTGGGCAGGTCGCTGTCGGCCGGCTCATAGAAGAACTTGTCCTTGGAGACGCCATAGGTCCCGCTCATGCCGGGTACGCCGGTCTGCAGGCGGATGGCCTTGTAGCCCTGCTGGGCGTAGACGGCGGCGTTGTCGAGGGTCTCGTCGATCGTCTCGCCATTGGCGTGGCCATAGACCATGACGCCGGCCCGGCAGGCGCCGCCCAGGAGCTGATAGACCGGCAGGCCGGCGATCTTGCCCTTGATGTCCCACAGGGCGGTGTCGACGGCGGCGATGGCGGCCATGGTCACCGGGCCCCGACGCCAGTAGCAGCCGCGATACAGGTACTGCCAGATGTCCTCGATCTGGTGGGCGTCACGGCCGATCAGGCAGGGGATGACGTGCTGGGTCAGATAGGCCTCGACCGCCAGCTCGCGACCGTTCAGCGTGGCGTCGCCCAGGCCGTAGACGCCCTCGTCGGTCATGATCTTCAGGGTGACGAAGTTACGCCCCGGGCAGGTGACGATGGTCTTGGCGGCGATGATCTTGGGCATGGAGGATGCTTCGACCTTGTGCAGAGGCTGGACTGAGCCGGAGGTCAAAAGCCAAAGCCCGCGCCTTGTCGCGCAGCGCTCCAACCGCCTCCCGGTTATCGATGTACCGGTACCATTAGGCTTGTCAACCGGGTGGTCTGACCACTATGACTCGGTGTCCCGACCTTCTTCGGGGCCACACAAGAATGTTCACGTGAACATCGCAAGGGAGTGAACGATGCGTTTTCTAGCGCTGGTCCTGGGGCTGCTGCTGCTGGCCCCCGCCGCGCGGGCCGAGGACGGTTACGACCTGTGGCTCCGCTACAAGCCGGTCGCCGAGAGCGCGCGCGTCGCCTACGCCGCCCGCGCCGCCGCGATCGCGCCGGTCGCCGAAACCCCGACCCTGACCGTGGCCCGCGCCGAACTGGAGCGCGGCCTGACGGGCCTGGTGGGCCAGCCCGCCTCGGCGCCCGCCGGGTCGCGCGACGGCGTAATCCTGCTCGCGTCGGGCGCGACGCCCGCCATCACCGGCCTGGGCCTGCCCCTGAAGACGCTGGGCGAGGAGGGCTATCTGATCCGCACCGTGACGGTCGGCGGCAAGGCCACCACCGTCATCGCCGCCAACCGCGACATCGGCGTGCTCTACGGCGTGTTCCGCTATCTGTCGCTGATCCAGACCGGCCAGTCGGTCGACAAGCTCGACATCACGTCCGTCCCCAAGGTGAAGCTTCGGATGCTCAACCACTGGGATAACCTCGATCGCCATGTCGAGCGTGGCTATTCGGGCCAGTCGATCTTCGACTGGTGGCGGCTGCCCGGCCATGTGGATCCGCGCATGGTCGACTACGCCCGCGCCAACGCCTCGCTCGGCATCAACGGCACGGTGCTGAACAACGTCAACGCCAAGGCCGACAGCCTGACCGCGCCCTTTATCGCCAAGGCCGCGGCGCTCGCCGACACGTTCCGGCCCTATGGGATCAAGGTCTATCTGACCGCGCGCTTTTCTTCGCCGATGGAGATCGGCGGCCTCAAGACCGCCGACCCGCTGGACCCGGCGGTGCGGGCGTTCTGGAAGGCCAAGGCCGACGAGATCTACAAGACCATCCCCGACTTCGGCGGCTTCCTGGTGAAGGCCAATTCCGAAGGCCAGCCCGGTCCGCAGGACTATGGCCGCACCCATGTCGACGGCGCCAACATGCTGGCCGACGCTGTGGGACCTCATGGCGGCGTCGTTTTCTGGCGCGCCTTCGTCTATTCGCACGAGCAGCCCGAGGACCGCGCCAAGCAGGGCTATAACGAGTTCAAGCCGTTCGACGGCCAGTTCCGCGACAACGTGATCATTCAGGTCAAGAACGGCGCGATCGACTTCCAGCCGCGCGAGCCGTTCCACCCGCTGTTCGGGGCCATGCCCAAGACCAACCTCGGCATGGAGTTCCAGATCACCAAGGAATATCTCGGCTTCTCGACCCACCTCGTCTACCTCGGCCCGATGTTCGAGGAGACCCTGGCCTCGGACACTATGGCCAAGGGCAAGGGCTCGACGGTCGCCAAGGTGATCGACGGGTCGCTGGACGGCCGCAAGCTGACCGCCATGGCGGGCGTGGCCAATATCGGCAGCGACCGCAACTGGAGCGGCTCGCAGTTCGACCAGGCCAACTGGTACGTCTTCGGGCGCCTGGCCTGGGACCCGGAGGCGGGCACGCAGGCGATCGCGCAGGACTGGACCAGGATGACCTTCGGCGCTGACCCGCGCCTGGTGACGCCGGTCGTGTCGATGATGATGGGCTCGCGCGAGGCGGCGGTGGACTACATGACGCCGCTGGGCTTGCACCACCAGATGGGCGAGGGGCACCACTATGGCCCCGGTCCCTGGGTCAGCGGCGGTCCGCGCGCCGACTGGACCAGCGTCTACTACGCCAAGGCCAGCGAGACCGGGATCGGTTTTGACCGCACCCCCACCGGCAGCAACGCCACGGCCCAGTACGCGCCGGCCGTCGGCGCCTGCTACGCCGATCTCAAGTGCGTCGACGAGAAGGACCTGCTGTGGTTCCACCACCTGCCCTGGGACTATCGCCTCAAGTCCGGCGACATCCTGTGGGACGGCCTGGTGAAGCATTACGGGCGCGGCGTGGCCTATGTGGACGGCATGGAAAAGACCTGGGCGGGCCTGGCGCCTTATGTCGACGCCCGGCGCCACCGCGAGGTGTCGGACTACCTGAAGATCCAGCGCTTTGAGGCCCAGTGGTGGCGCGACGCCTCGATCGCCTGGTTCGGGAGCTTCTCGCAACGCCCGCTGCCCGCCGGCGAGCCTGCGCCCAATCACACGCTAGAGTACTATAAAGCTTTGGGTTTTCCGTTCGCCCCGGGGATCTGAGCGGCATTTTTTGTTCCGCGAACCATTATAATTCGGGCACAAATCGATCGCTCGGCCGTACCGGTTTCGGGTTTGGGAAAGCGTTGCTCAGCGTCCGGAGGTCTCTGTGCGACAAATTGTCCGTTGCTTCGGCTTTGTGACAAATATCACAGAGTTGAAATGGTCGTGAATCTTTCCAAATAGAATTGATAAATCCAAGGATATATTTCGGATAACTTTGTTACTGCGGCGTGCTTCTTTAATAGATAGCGGAGATTTTAACGCGATTCGCCGCTCTGTTATTGCTTTAGGCGGTATTGTATGCATCGAAATTCATCGTTTCGCGGCATGGTCGTACTTGAGTGCAGGTGCGTTATTGTTGACGTTAATGCTATGTTAGCCGTTTTGCTCGACCTCATTAACCTAATACGTTGCGGGCGCGGCGTGCGAGCGGGGGGCTCGGGGATATGTGGTTCAAAGAGATCGCCCGACGGCGTCGCGCCGAGACGCGCCGCCTGAAGGAACTGGAGAGCCTGGCCAAGGCCATGGAGCGGTCGCAGGCCGTGCTGGAACTGCGGCCCAATGCGACGGTCGTCCGCGCCAACGGCGCGTTCCAGCGCCTGACCGGCTACGCGTCTCCGGAGATTGTCGGGTGCCCCCACAGCCTGTTCCTGGCCGAGGGCGAGACCGACAGCGATGAGTACCGCGAATTCTGGCGCGCGCTGCATCGCGGCGAGCCGATCACCAAGACCACCCAGCTGTTCGGCAAGGAGGGCTCGATCGTTCGCGTCAGGGCCGCCTATAGCCCGGTTCTCGACACGGCCGGCAAGCTCAAGCGCGTCATCCTGTTCGCCACCGATGTCAGCGAGCTGAAGATCGAGGTGGTTCGCCCCGTGATCGCGCCGGGCCGCACCGACGATCAGGATCAGGTGATCACCGTGCTGTCCGAGCAGTTCAAGGCCCTGGCGGCCGGCGACCTTACCGCCCGCGTCGATGTGGTGTTCAGCGAGCGCTATGGCCACGTCCGCGACGAGTTCAACGCGGCGATGACCAAGCTGGGCCAGGTCATGGACGAGATCTCCATGGCGGCTGGCGGGCTGGGCGAGTCTTCGGACGAGGTGGCGCGCGTCTCGCAGCATCTGTCGCGCGGCGCGGGGCGTCAGGCCTTGGATCTGCACGGTGCGCGGGCGGCGCTGCAGAAGGTGGGCGCGGCCGCCGGGCGGGGCGTGGACGGGCTGCGCCGCGTCACCGAAGCCGCCGCCGGCCTGCGCATCGACGCCGCCAGCGCCCGCCGTTCGGTGCGTGAGGCGGTGGGGTCGATCGCGGAGGTCGAGCAGAGCGCCTTGCGCATCAGCCAGGCCGCCGCCCTGTTCGACGAGGTGGCTCAGCAGGCCAATGTCCTGTCCTTGATCGCCGACGTCGAGGGCGCGCGGGGCGGGGAGGGCGCGGGGCCCTTCCAGGCCGTCGTCGCTGACAAGATGCGCGTCCTGGCCGAGCGGGCCTCGGGCGCGGCGCGAGAGATCAAGGGCGTGACGGCCGCCAATTCGGCGCAGGTCTCGCGGTGCGCGCGGCTGATGGACGCCGCCTCGGCCTCGTTCGGCGGCATGGCGTCCAGGATCACCCAGATCGACGGTCTGGTGTCGGGCCTGGCCAAGTCCGCCCAGGAGCAGGCCCATGGCCTGCGCGCCGTCGACGAGGCGGTGGACCGGGCCGACGATATCGCCCAGACCCATGCCGACCAGGTCGACGAGGCCGCGGCGGTCACCGGCCGCTTGATCGAGGAGGCCGAGAGCCTGATCCAGGCCGCCAGTCCTTTCCGCGCCCATGTGGTTTCGCGCCCGGCGTCGCGGCCCGAACCAGCCCGCGCCGGCCATCACGCGCCCGCCGGCAACGCCGTGGCCCGCGCCCACGCCCGCATCGCCGCCTATGCGCGACCCCGCTAGGGGATGCTGTGTCATCCCGGAAAGCGTGTAGCGCTTGTCCGGGACCCAGGGGCGGCAAGCGCGGCGCTCCCGCAGCCCCTGGGTCGCGGCGCTCCGCTTCGCTTCGGCCGGGATGACACGATGGGCCAGTTGTTCAGCGTTTCGTACAGATCGAGCCATTGCGGATTTTCCGCCTCGATCAACTCCAGCTTCCAGGCGCGCCGCCAGCGCTTGATGCGCTTCTCGTAGAGAATGGCGTCGCTGATCTCCGCGAACTCTTGGTACCAGACGAGCTTGGTGACCCCGTACTTGGCGGTGAACCCCTTCGGCGCGCCCTCGCGGTGCTGCCAGACACGCCGCGCGAGATCGCCCGTGACGCCAATGTAGAGCGTGCCGTTCCGTCCGCTCGCGAGGATGTAGACGAAGTAAGAGCGCATCGCGAAAATGTAATCTGAGATTGTATTTCTCGCAATCCTCCCGTGTCATCCCGGCCGCAGCGCGAAGCGCGAAGAGCCGGGACCTAGGGGGTGACGAAACGCCGTGCGGGCCGCCCCTGGGTCCCGGCTCTACCCCCGGCTTTCGCCGGGGTTCGGCCGGGATGACACAGGATATTTCTGTCAGGGGTGGCGGAGGTGGCGAGCATGTGCGTCGATCCTGCGACTCACGAAACCCGAGACCCTCCATGAAGTCCCTGTTCGCCGCCTCGGCTCTCGCCCTGCTGATCGCCACCGCCGCCCAGGCCGGGCCGTTGAACGTGCCCGCCACGCAGAAGGTGATCAGCGCCCAGCTCGACCGCGACTATCCGGCGCTGGAGGCGCTGTACAAGGACATCCACGCCCATCCCGAGCTCGGCTTCCAGGAGGTCGAGACCGCCAAGAAGCTGGCCGCGCAGATGCGGGCCCTGGGCTTCACCGTCACCGAGGGCGTCGGCAAGACCGGCGTGGTGGCGGTGCTCAAGAACGGCGAGGGCCCCAAGGTGCTGATCCGCACCGAGCTGGACGGCCTGCCGATGCAGGAAAAGTCGGGCCTGGCCTGGGCCAGTCAGGCGACCGCCACCTGGAACGGCGAGAAGGTCTTCGTCGCCCATGCCTGCGGCCACGACATCCACATGGCCGCCTGGGTGGGTGCGGCCCGCCAGCTGGTGGCGATGAAGGCCAAATGGAAGGGCACGCTCGTTTTCGTGGCCCAGCCCTCGGAGGAGACGGTTCGCGGGGCCCGCGCCATGCTGGACGACGGTCTGTGGGACAAGATCGGCGGCAAGCCCGACTACGGCTTTGCGCTGCACGTCGGCTCGGGCCCGGCCGGTGAGGTCTATTACAAGGCCGGCGTCCTGACCTCGACCTCGGATGGCCTGGACATCACCTTCAACGGCAGGGGCGGGCACGGCTCGATGCCCTCGGCCACCATCGACCCGGTGCTGATGGCCGCCCGCTTCACCGTCGACGTCCAGAGCGTGATCAGCCGCGAGAAGGACCCTTCGGCGTTCGGCGTGGTGACGGTCGGCTCGATCCAGGCGGGCAGCGCCGGCAACATCATCCCCGACAAGGCCCGGGTGCGCGGCACGATCCGCACCCAGGACAACGCCGTGCGCGAGAAGATCCTCGAGGGGGTGCGCCGCACGGTGAAGGCTGTGACCGACATGGCCGGCGCCCCGCCCGCCGACCTGAAACTGACCGCAGGCGGCAAGATGGTGGTCAATGATGCGGCCCTGACCGATCGCACGGCGGTGGTGTTCAAGGCCGCCTTCGGGGCCCGCGCCGTGGCGCAGGACAAGCCGGGCTCGGCGTCCGAGGACTATTCGGAATTCGTGCTGGCCGGCGTGCCGTCGGTCTATTTCGCCATCGGCGGCTCCGACCCCGCCGAGGTCGCCAAGGCCAAGGCCGAGGGCCGTGAGCTGCCGGTCAACCACTCGCCGTACTTCGCCCCCGTGGCCGAGCCGACGATCCGCACGGGGGTGGAGGCCATGACCCTGGCGGTGCTGAATGTGTTGAAGTGACCCTTCGCCCCTTGCGGGAGAAGGTGTCGCCGGAGGCGACGGATGAGGGGTTTCTCGGCCTCGCCGCGCGACCCCTCACCCGACCCGCTACGCGGGCCACCCTCTCCCGCAAGGGGAGAGGGCCTCACCCCTCCGCCGCACAGTTGTCGCGGATAAAGTCCATATGCCCCGGCATCACCTCGGCGGACTTGGCGATCACGGCCTTGATCTCGGCCATGCGGGCCTTGAACAGGCTCTCGTCCATGCAGTCGACCATCGGGTCGTAGCTCTCCGGATAGATCCCCTGGCCGATGAACACCGCAAACCATGAGGTGTCGTTGAACAGCTCGTCGTTCTCGCGGAACACCCGGCCTGAGCCTTTGAAGAGGTCGATCTTGTCGGCCAGATAGTCCGGGATCGGCATCTCGCGCAGATAGTCCCAATAGGGGGTGTCGTTCCGGGCCGTAGCCTTGAAGTGCAGGATGATGAAGTCGCGGATCTTCTCGTACTCGAACGTCATGGTCCGGTTGTAGCGGTCGATGTCGGCCTGCCGGAAATGGCGGTCGGGGAAGTGGGCCAGAAGGCGCGAGATCCCCACCTGGATCAGATAGATCGACTGGCTTTCCAGCGGCTCCATGAACCCTGCCGACAGGCCGATGGCCACCACATTGCGGTTCCAGCTCTTCTTGCGGCGGCCGGGGGTGAAGCGGATCAGGTTCGGGTCGGCCAGGGGCTCGCCGTCGAGCTGGCTCAAGAGGTCGGCCAGGGCCTCGTCGTCGCTGACATGCCGGCTGGAATAGGCGTAGCCGTTGCCCAGGCGATGCTGCAGCGGGATGCGCCACTGCCAGCCGTGCGGCCGGGCGGTGGCGCGGGTGACGGGCGCCATCGAGCCGCCCAGCGTGCAGGGCATGGCCACGGCCCGGTCGTTCAGCAGCCACTGCGACCAGTCCTCATAGCCGGTCTTCAGGGTTTGCTCGATCAGCAGGCCCCTAAAGCCCGAGCAGTCGATGAAGAGGTCGCCCTCGATGACCTGACCGCTCTCCAGCGTGACCGAGGTGACGTGACCGCTCTGGCCGTCCTGCTGGACCGAGGCGATCTTGCCCTCCTGGCGGGTGACGCCCCGCGCCTCGGAATACTCGCGCAGGAACCTGGCATAGAGCCCGGCGTCGAACTGGAAGGCGTAGGCGATCTGGCCCAGCGGCGAGTTGGCCTGGCCGTTGGGGCGCATGAATTTGCTCTGGCGCGACCCCACCGTCTGCAGGCTGTAGGCGCCCAGATCATCGTCCAGGCCCATGGCCCGGGCCTTCAGCCAATAGGCGTGGAACGACACCCCCTCCATGTCGACGCCGTAGGGGCCGAACGGGTGGTGGTAGGTGTGGCCGATCCTTTGCCAGTCGACGAAGTCGATGCCCAGCTTAAAGGTCGCCTTGGTCTTTCGGACGAAGTCGTTCTCGTCCAGACCCAGCATACGGTTGAAGATGTTGATCTGGGGGATGGTCGACTCGCCGACCCCGACCGTGCCGATGGCCTCGGACTCGACCAGGGTCACCTGGGTGTAGCCGTCCTTGAGGAAGCGCCCCAAGGCGGCGGCGGTCATCCAGCCGGCGGTGCCGCCGCCGACGATGACGACGCGGCGCAGGCGGTGGTCTTGGGTCATGGCTTGAACTCGGGACGAGACGCGTGGGGGGCGGCGCAGTAGCGGGCGATGAACTGCTCGTGGGTCGGCAGGGCCTGCGCCGTCTGGCGGATCAGCCCGGCCAGTCGCGACAGCTGGCTCTTCAGGAAGGCCTCGTCGAAGGCGTCGACCAGCGGATCGTGGCGGCGCGGCGTGATCCCCTGGCCCAGCAGCACTGCGATCCAGCTGGCCTCGGCGAAGAGATCCAGGTCCGAGGGGAACAGGCGGCCCGAGGCGGCGAAGAGGTCGATCTTGCGCTGCAGGCTCTCGGGAATCTCCATCTGGCGGGCGCGCACCCAATAGGGCTCGCTGCGGGCGTTGGCCTTGAAGTGCAGGATGATGAAGTCGCGGATCAGCTCGACCTGCAGGGCGGTCAGGCGGTTGTACTCGGCGATCTCCACGGGGTCGAAGCCCCGGTCGGGGAACAGGGCCAGAAGCTTGGTGATCCCGGCCTGGATCAGGTGGATCGAGGTGCTTTCCAGCGGCTCCAGGAAGCCTGACGACAGGCCGATGGCGACCACGTTCTTGACCCAGGCGGCCTTGCGGCGACCGGCCTGGAAGCGCAGGAAATTGGGCTCGGCCAGCGGCTCGCCGTCCAGGGTGGCGCGCAGGCGGGCCACCGCGTCCTCGTCGCTGATGTCGCGGCTGGAATAGACATAGCCGTTGCCCGTGCGGTGCTGCAGCGGGATGCGCCAGCGCCAGCCGGCCGTATCGGCCGTGGCGCGGGTGTAGGGGGTCAGGCCATCACCGCCGGTGACGCACGGCATGGCCACGGCCCGGTCATTGGGCAGCCAGTGGCTCCAGTCATCATAGCCGGCCTGCAGGGTCTGCTCGATCAAGAGGCCCCTAAAGCCCGAGCAGTCGACGAAGAGGTCGGCCTCCAGCACCCGGCCATCGTCCAGGGTGACGCCGGTGATGAAGCCCGTTTCGCCGTGCTGCTGGACGCCGGCGACCTTGCCCTCGACGCGGGTGACGCCGCGCGGCTCGGCATAGTCGCGCAGGAACTTCGCATAGAGGCCGGCGTCGAAGTGGAAGGCGTATTTCAGGCTCGACAGCACCTGGCCCGGATCCTTCGACGGCGGGGCGAAGCGGTTCAGATGCGCGGCCTGGGCCGACAGGTTGAAGGCGTCGATCGGCGGAGCCCAGCCCTCGTGATGGGCGCGCAGCCACACCTGGTGGAACTTCAGCGCCTCGATATCCAGGCCAAAGCCGCCGAACGGGTGCAGGTAGCGGTGGCCGGGGCCCATCCAGTCGACGAACTCGATGGCCAGCTTGAAGCTGCCCTTGGTGGCCCGCATGAACGCGGCCTCGTCCAGGCCCAGGACCTGGTTGAAGGTGTTGATCGGCGGGATCGTCGCCTCGCCGACGCCGACCGTGCCGATCTGCTCGGACTCCACCAGGGTGACGGTGATGGTCTTGGGCAGGGCTTTGGCCAGGGCGGCCGCCGTCATCCAGCCGGCCGTGCCGCCGCCGACGATCAGGACGCTGCGGATGGGAGCGGGGGTCATGGGGCGGGGCTCATGTCATGTGTGGCCGCGCAGCGCCCCCTCCGTCGTGACGCGTATCCGCGCCCCGCCACCTCCCCCGCGTTGCGGGTGAGGAGGATGGGCGTCCTCCCCCGTGCAACGGGGGAGGTGGATCGGCGCGAAGCGGCGAGACGGAGGGGGCGCTCAAGCACGCGGCATGGCCTCCGCCGTCTGGCCCAGCATGGCCTTCATCCGGCTCAGCATCTCGCGCGTGCGCTCGGCGCTCACACGATCGGCCAGCGGGTCCCAGCGCTGGGGGATGATCCCCCGCGCCAGCATCGCGTGGATCCAGGCGCTCTCGGGCCAGGCTTCGTCGTCATAGGTGACCACGCGGCCCCGGCTCTGGAACTGCTCGATCTTGCGGGCCAGGGGCTCTGGCGGGTTCGACAGGTCGCCCCAGCGCAGGATGGCCATGTCGCGGGCCCGCTCCAGGGCCGACTGCGCCAGGCGGTTGTACTCGGCCACGGCGGCCGGGCCGGTGGGGAAGAGGGCGATCAGGCGCGAGACGTCGCCTTGCAGCAGATGCAGGTCGCCGCCGTCGCCCGCGCCGATCGCGCCATAGGCAGTTCCGACCGCGATGGTGTCGCCGGTCATGGCCGCGATGATGCGCCCTGTCCGGGCCGGCGCGGGCGCGAACGTTGAGATCAGACCATCCTCGGCGAGCGCGACGCCGGTGGGCAGCCAGGCGCTCCAGTCGGTCCAGGGCTCGTGCGCGACCAGCAGCCTTTCACCGCCCGAGGCGTCGACCTTGAGGTCAGCGTCGGGACGGCCCTCGACGACCTTGGCCCCAGCGGCCAGGGCGACGCGCTTGAGGAGCGCGGCATAGCCCGCCGCGTCCAGGCTCAGGCCGTAGCTCAGGGTCGACAGCGGCGAGCGCGGGTCGGGGCTGGGCGGGGCGAAGCGGCCGCGGGCGGCGGCCAGGGCGGCCAGGCTCCAGTCGGTCAGCGGTCCCGCACGTCCGGCGGCCAGCCAGTAGTGGTGGAAGGCCACGCCGTCGATGCCGACGCCGGTTTCGCCGAAGGGCTCGATGGCGTCGCCATAGCGGGCGGCCAGGCGCGGCCGGGCCTCCGTCGCCTGGGCCAGGGTCGGCTCGCTGATCCCGAGCCGCGCGTGCAGGCCCTGCAGCGAGGGCAGGGCGGCGATGCGGCCGACCGGCGGCGGGCCGGTCTCGGCCACGACCACCTCGGCCAGGCCCCTGGTCGCCGTGGCCAGGGCGGCGGCGGTCATCCAGGCGTCGATCCCGGCGCCGACGATCAGAACCCGCCTCATGCCGGCGTCCTCATCTCGGCCATGGCGCGCAGGAAAGCCTCATGGGTCGGCATGGCGTCGACGGTGCGCGTCACGGCGGCGGCGAGGTCGGCCATGATCTTCGTCGTGCGGGCCGGATCGCTGGCCGCGACCAGCGGATCATGGCCGTGCGGCAGGATGTTCTGGCCGAAATAGACCGCCAGCCACGAGGGCTCGAGGAAGAAGCCGTCCTTGTAGCCGACGACCGCGCCGCGCTCGCGGAACAGGGCCATCTTGTAGGCCAGACTGTCGGGGATCGGCCCCTCGCGGCGCTCGATCCAGAACGGGGAGTCGTCGCGCTGGTTGGCGTGATAGTGCAGCACCAGAAAGTCGCGGATCCGCTCGAACTCCAGGTCCATCACCCGGTTGTACTCGTCCTCATCAGCCGGGTCGAAGCCGCGATGCGGGAACAGTTCCAAGAGGGTGGTGACCGCCACCTGGATCAGGTGGATCGAGGTGCTTTCCAGCGGCTCCAGGAAGCCTGACGAGAGGCCGACGGCGACGACGTTCTTGAACCATTGTTTCTTGCGGCGGCCGGTGACGAACCGCAGGAAGCGCGGGTCCTGCTGCAGCTCGCCGTCCAGGTTTTCGACCAGAGCGCGGGCGACCTCGTCGTCGCTGACATAGCTGGAGCAATAGACATGACCGTTGCCCACGCGGTGCTGCAGCGGGATGCGCCAGCGCCAGCCGAATCTGTCGGCGGTGGCGCGGGTGTAGGGCGTGGGCGCCTCGACCGACGCGCAGGGCGCGGCCACGGCCCGGTCGCACGGCAGCCACGGGGTCCAGTCCTCATAGCCCGCCTGCAGCGCGCCTTCGATCAACAGGCCCCGGAAGCCCGAGCAGTCGATGAAGAGGTCGCCCTCGACCACCCGGCCGTCCTCCAGGGTGACGCTGGTGACGAAGCCGTCGTCAGGCCGCTGCTGAACGCTGGTGATCTTGCCCTCGGTGCGGACGACGCCCCGCGCCTCGGAATAGGCCCGCAGGTACTGGGCGTAGAGGCTGGCGTCGAACTGGTAGGCGTAGTTGAAGGTCGAGCCCAGCGAGCGCGGATCAGAAGAGGGCGGGGCGAACTTGCCCGCCAGGCCGGCCATGATCGGCAGGCTGTAGGTCTCGATGGGCCCGGCCTCGCCCCGCGCCCGGGCCGCCAGCCAGTGCTGGTGGAACGGCAGGCCGTCGATCGCGTGGCCATAGGCGCCGAAGGGGTGGATATAGGCCTCACCCTTGCGCCCCCAGTCGCAGAACTGGATGCCCAGCTTGATGGTCGCCTGGGTCTTGCGCATGAAGTCGGCCTCGTCGAGGCCGAGCCGGGCGTTGAAATAGCGGATATGCGGGACGGTGGCCTCGCCGACGCCGACCGTGCCGATCTCGGCGGACTCGATCAGCTCGATGGTGATCGGCAGACCTTTGAGAACGGCGGCCAGGCCCGAGGCGCTGATCCAGCCGGCCGTGCCGCCGCCGACGATGACGATCTTGCGGATAGGGTCCATGACGCGACCTTAGAGGCGGGCGCTGGGGATAGAAAAGGGCATGCCCCCAACCGGCGCGCACGCCGCCCACGGCTTGACCGCTTGGGTCCCCATCCTGCCTTCCCCCCGATGCCCGGCCCCCTCAAAACGACGGCCGTCTTTCAATCCAGAAATTGACAACGCTGTCTGGCGTTGTCATCGTTATTGTTACCGGACGTTCAGAATCCGGACATTGCGTGGCCTGACCACGAATGGGGAGGTGACCAGGATTTGAGGCTTTGGCGCGCGAGCCCGTGTGCGGGCGGCGGCCACTACCCCAAATGGTAACGTTCCCATTCCTTATGGCTAAACGACTTGGGCGTTTGTGACAACGCTTGACGCCAGGTGGTCAGTCGTGTGATCTGACCACAATGGTCACGGTAACATGATCAATGGTAGCGCTACCTTGCTACCGACAACAAATGGGGAGGTGGATTAAATGGGCACGGCCAACAGGCTGTCCGCCGGGGGCGGACGCAATTCCTTCACGACGCGACTGAAGTACGGAGCCTCGATGCTGGCGCTGGGCGCGCTGGTCGTCGGCGCGCCGGCCATGGCGCAGACCGCGAAAAGCGAAAACCAGACGGTCGACGAAGTCATCGTCACCAGCATCAAGCAGAGCCTCAAGAGCAGCCAGCAGCTGAAGCAGTCGTCGGAAATCATCGGCGACTCGATCACCGCCGAAGACATCGGCGCCCTGCCGGACCGCTCGGTCACCGAAGCGCTGCAGCGCGTTCCGGGCGTGGCCATCAACCGCTTCGCCGCCAGCGTCGACCCTGACCACTTCTCGGTCGAAGGCTCGGGCGTCGTGGTGCGCGGCCTGAATTTCATCCGTTCGGAGCTGAACGGCCGCGACACCTTCACCGCCAACAACGGCCGCATCCTCAGCTTCGCCGACGTTCCGGCCGAGCTGATGGGCGGCGTCGACGTGTTCAAGAGCCCGTCGGCCGACATGATCGAAGGCGGCATCTCGGGCACGGTGAACCTGCGCACCCGCCTGCCGTTCGACAGCAACAAGCGCATCCTGTCGATGTCGGCGGAAGCCAGCTATGGCGACCTCGTCAAGGCTTGGAAGCCGACCTACTCGTTCCTCTACAGCGACCGTTTCGAAACCAACATCGGTCAAGTCGGCGTCCTGGCCAGCTTCGTGCATTCCGAGCTGTCCAGCCGCAACGACGCCATCCAGATCTCGAACTTCGGCTGCCGCACCAACCTTGGCCAAGCCGTCTCGAACTGCGGCAACGGAACCCGGGGCGTGTGGTTCCCGCGCGGCGCGGCGATGCGCTCGACCGAGAACGACCGCAAGCGCCAGGGCCAGGCCCTCGCCCTGCAGTGGAAGAGCAACGACGGCACGATGCAGGCCGCGTTCCAGTACCTGAACTCCAAGTCGCAGACCCGGTGGACCGAGCGCGCCATCGAAATCGCCACCGACAACGTCGCCGGCAACGGTGACTCGCGTCCGGCGGCCGGCACGACGTTCAGCTTCGACGAAGACGGCGTGTTCACCAAAGGCGTCATCACCGGCACGACCGGCTGGCGTTCCGACCAGTTCACGTCCGATCCGCGCACGCCGATCGACGGTCTGCAGTCGAACAACATCCGTCGCGACGAAAACAACACCAACCAGACCACCGACTACGGCTTCAATTTCCGGTGGACGCCGAACGAGCACTGGGGCGTCCAGTTCGACGCCCAGCACGTCGACTCCAAGGTCGATGCGCTCAGCATGGGCATCTGGGGCTCCAGCTTCCAGAACGCGGCCATCACGCTGAACGGCAACAAGCTGCCGGAGGTCAACTTCACCGCGCCGGGCAATGGCACGACGCCGTCGAACTGCGCGCCGTTCAACAACAACTGCCCGTCCTACGCGCGGGGCGCCAACGGCAACCTCGCCGCCGCCTACAACAGCTTCTGGCGCTCGGCGATGGACCACTTCGAGAAGTCGGACGGCACCGAAGACGCCGCCAAGATCGACGTCGAATACAAGTTCCACAACGACACCTGGTTCGACTCGGTCAAGGCCGGCGTTCGCTGGTCCGAGCGGGATCAGACGACCCGCTTCTCGTCTTATAACTGGGGCGCCCTCAGCGAAATCTGGGGCAACAACGGCCCGGTTTGGTTCGACGATCCGATCAACGGCAACCCGGCCGTGGCCGGCGGCGACACCAGCGTCGGCCGGGTCGAGCTGTACGGCTTTGACAACTTCATGCGGGGCAAGATCGCCTCGCCGGTCGGTGACGGACGCCTGTTCTTCAGCCGCAACACCGCCGACAACTACGATCTGGTTTCCAAGTTCGCCCTGTCGGTCGGTGACGAGTGGCGGGCGCGTCTCGCCGGCAATTGCCCGCAGAACTGGGTGCCTTCGGCCCAGCGTTGCGGCGTGATCCCGGGGACGCCGTTCCGTCCGCAGGAAATCAACCCCGTCAACGAGGTCACCAAGTCGGCCTATCTCATGACCCGGTTCAAGGGCGAGAGCGGCGACCTGCAGATCAGCGGTAATGTCGGCCTGCGCTACACCAAGACGACGCGCCAGTCGGACGGCTTCCTGGCCTTCCCGATCGCGACGGGCCTGTCCACGGACCAAGAGTGCGTCGCTCAATTCACCGAATGGCAGGGTCGCCCTGAGCCGAAGGCTCCGTTCGTGCCCTCGTCGTTCTGCGGTCTGACCCCGCAGGTCCGCGCCGCCGCTCGGGCCTGGCAGAACGGCGCCACGGTGCCGAGCTCGGTCAAGACCTCGTTCGAGTACTGGCTGCCCAGCCTCAACCTGAAGGTCATGGCCCCGCACGGTCTGCAATATCGTCTGGGCCTGTCCAAGACGATGACGCCGCCCGACATCGGCCTGACGCGCAACTATTATAACCTGTCGCTGAACACGAACTTCGACGGCATCACCAACGGTCAGCCCTCCGGCAACGTCACGGTCGGCAACCCCTACCTGAAGCCGACGACCTCGAAGAACGTCGACGCCTCGGTCGAATGGTACTTCGCGCCGGTCGGCTCGTTGACGCTGGCTCTGTTCTACAAGGAGCTGAACGACGTCGCCGCCAACACGACGGTGCGTCTGCCGTTCACCAACAACGGCGCCACGTTCAGCGCCCTGGTGACGACGCCGGGCAACTCGGATCAGACGGGCAAGATCAAGGGCTTCGAAGTCGGCTACCAGCAGTTCTACGACTTCCTGCCCAAGCCCTTCGACGGTCTCGGCGTCAACGCCAACTTCAGCTACATCGAGAGCAAGGGCGTGCCGCAAAGCACCCTGTCGGCCACCGACCCCGATGTCGGCGCCGGCCGCGTGACCACGGTCGACACCAGCAAGCTGCCGCTGCAGGGCCTGTCGAAGTACAACGCCAACCTCGCGGTCATCTACGAGAAGAACAAGGTCTCGGCGCGTCTGGCCTACAGCTGGCGTTCGGACTTCCTGCTCACCGTCCGCGACGTCATCATCCCCTACGCCCCGATCATGAACGAGGCGACCGGCCAGCTGGACGGCTCGTTCTTCTACACGATCAACGACAAGATGAAGGTCGGCGTCCAGGGCGTGAACCTGCTGAACGAAACCACGCGCGCCACCCAGGTCCTCAACAGCGACCTGCTGAAGACCGGCCGCTCGTGGTTCATGAACGACCGGCGCTACACGTTCGTCTTGCGCGCCAGCTTCTAGTTCCGATGAAACCCGGCCTGAGGCGTTCGCCTCGGGCCGGGGATCGCGGAAGAGTTTCGTCGACGCCTTCTTTCCGTTTCGGAGGTCCGCGGCGGGGCTCGGTTACTCCTGCCAACTTTTTCACGCGCATCGTCCCTCATAACGGTGCGCGTTTTTCTTGGAGCGCGTGTCATGACCCTGTCCCGTCGCGACCTTCTCGCCGCCGGCGCCGCCAGCGCCCTGGCGGGCCCCGCCCTGGCCGCCGAAGGACCCTCGTTGCGTGAGTTGGCCAAGGCCAAGGGGATCGCGTTCGGCAGCGCCGTCGGCGCCGGCCCCAAGGGGTCGATCACCGGCTCCTTCGAGGACGCCCGGTATCGTGAGATCCTGGCCCGCGAGTGCGGCGTGCTGGTCCATGAGAACGAGCTGAAATGGTATGTCCTGCGCGCGCGCGGCCCCCAGGGCTTCGACTTCGAGCGCGCCGACCGCATCGCCGATTTCGCCAAGGCCAACGGCCAGGCCCTGCGCGGCCACACCCTGCTGTGGCACCATCCGCAGTGGTTCCCGAACTGGGTGAAGGGCTATGACCTTGGGGCCAAGCCCGCCGAGGCCGCCGCCAAGATGGTCACCGAGCACATCCAGGCCCTGTGCCGGCGCTATCCCCAGATGATCTCGTGGGACGTCGTCAACGAGACGGTCGATCCGGCCGACGGCTCGATCCGCTCGACCTTCCTCTCCGACGCCATGGGCAAGGAAGAGGTGCTGGACCTGTCGTTCCACGTGGCCCGCGAAGCCGCGCCCAAGGCCCGCCTCGTCTATAACGACTATATGAGCCAGGAGGCCGGCAACGAGAAGCACCGCTACGGCGTGCTCAAGCTGCTGGAAGGCTTCAAGAAACGCGGGACGCCGGTCGACGCCCTGGGGGTGCAGAGCCACATCGGCGCCGAAAACGCCGACAGCTTCACCGGCTTCGGCAAGCCGCAGGAAAAGGCGTGGACCGCGTTCCTGAACGACGTCACCGGCATGGGCTATGACCTGATGGTCACCGAGTTCGACGTCCACGACAAAGGGCTGCCCTACGACTTTGGCCCGCGCGATGCGGCGGTGGCGGCTTACGCCAAGGCCTATCTGGACCAGATGCTGAGCTATCGTCAGACCAAGGAGATCCTGGCCTGGGGTCTGGTCGACAAGTACTCGTGGCTGCAAGGCCGCTGGCCGCGCCAGGACGGCCAGCCCAAGCGCCCGACCCTCTATGACGACAACTATCAGCCCAAGCCCCTGCGCGAGGCGGTGGCCGCGGCGCTGAAGGCCGCGCCGGCGCGGTAGGGATCGTTCCCTCACAGAAAATCCCGTGTCATCCCGGCCGTAGCGCGCAGCGCGAAGCGCCGGGACCCAGGGGCGGCGCGCACGGCGTTTCGTCACCCCCTGGGTCCCGGATCGGCCCTCCCGGGCCGTCCGGGATGACACGGAAATAGTGTTCATTATCAGGAGGTTCCGATGTTCCGACCCACCCTGACCGCCCTGGCCCTGGCGTTGATGGCCTCCAGCGCGATCGCCGCGCCCAGGACGGCCCAGTTCAGCAACTTCGTCTACGAGGGCTCTGATCCGTCCGACGCGATCAAGGCGGGGCCCGGCCAGTACCGCAACCCGGTCGTTCAAGGCTTCTATCCCGATCCCAGCGTGACGCGGGCGGGCAAGGACTTCTATCTGGTCAACTCGACCTTCGCCTGGTTCCCGGGCCTGCCGGTCTTCCACTCCACCGACCTCGTCCACTGGGAGCAGATCGGCAACGCCATCGACCGTCCCGGCATGCTGGACTTCAAGCGGCTGGGTCTGTCGCGCGCGGTGTTCGCCCCGGCGATCCAGGCGCATCAGGGGGTGTTCTACATCCTCAACACCTGCGTCGACTGCGGCGGCAACTATCTGATCACCGCCAAGGACCCGAAGGGGCCGTGGTCGGATCCGGTCTGGCTGCCCAAGGTGGGCGGCATCGACCCCTCGATCTTCTTCGACGACGACAGCCGCGTCTGGATCGTCAACAATGACGGACCGCCGGGCCCGCCCGAATATCCGGGCCACCGCGCCCTCTGGATCCACGAATACGACCCCAAGACCCAGACGACCATCGGTCCGGCCACGCTGCTGCTGGACAAGGGCGTCGATCCCGCCACCAAGCCGATCTGGCCCGAGGGGCCGCACATCCTGAAGAAGGACGGCTGGTACTATCTGACCGCCGCCGAGGGCGGCACCGCCGAGGGCCACAGCCAGGTGGTGCTGCGCTCGAAGTCGGTCACCGGGCCTTATGTTCCGTATACGAATAATCCGATCCTCACCCAGCGCGACCTGCCGCGCGACCGGCCGCTGCCGATCACCTCGGCCGGCCACGCCGACATCGTCGACACCCCCGACGGCCAGTGGTGGGCGACCTTCCTGGCGGTGCGCCCCTATGGCGATGATCTCTACAACACCGGCCGCGAGACCTTCCTGTTGCCGGTCGTGTGGAAGGACGGCTGGCCGGTGATCCTGGAGAACGGCAAGACCATCCCCCATGTCGCCGACGCGCCCAAGCTGCCGGCGCTGAAGACCGCCCCGACCGCGGGCCCGTTCAAGGCGGCCGAGACCTTCGAAGGTCCCGAACTGCCGATGAGCTGGATGACCATGCGCATCCCCAGCAAGCGCTGGTGGTCGGTCAAGGACGGGACGCTCAGCCTGGAGGCCCGCAAGGACAGGCTGGGCGGCCACGAGCAGCCCTCGATCTGGGCCCGCCGCCAGCAGCACATGAACGCCAGCGTCAGCACCACCGTCCGCTTCGACCCCAAGGCCGACGGCGACAAGGCGGGCCTGGTGGCGGTGCAGAACGACGACTTCTACTGGTTCGTGGGCCTCTCGCGCGCGGGCGGCCAGACCGTGGTCCGGGTCGAGAAGCGGACCGGCAAGGACGACCCGCTGGACGGCGTCGTGGTGGCGCAGGCGCCGGTGGCGCTGAAGCCGGGCCAGGGCCTGGACCTGAAGATCGCCGTGCGCGGCGGGACCATGGACTTCGCCTACGCGGCCAAGCCCGGTCAGTGGGAGGTGCTGAAGGCGGGGGCGGACGCCACGACGCTCAGCACCAAGGTGGCCGGCGGGTTCGTGGGGACCATGCTGGGCGTCTACGCCCATGGGGTGGAGGAGTAGGGGCGGCGCAACTTCTCCTCCCCCTCTGGGGGAGGGGGACCGGCGAACGCCGGTGGAGGGGCCCTGAGCGGTGGTGAGCCCCCTGTCGTCTGCGTAAGCCCGCACCAGTCTTGATCCGGCAAGAAGAGGCCGCGCCGCCGCTGGCCCCTCCACCGCCGTTCGGCGGTCCCCCTCCCCCGATGGGGGAGGAGAGGGGTCACTTGTACCGATACAACCTCACCCGCTGCACGCCGAACTCGGTCGGCGGCAGGCGGATGTGGCGGCCCTGGTGGGTCTGGTCGCCGTTCAGCCAGCGGCCGTCGACCCACTGGCCGTTCTCGAAGCGCAGCTCGCGCACCGTCTCCAGGCCCACCGATCCGTCCTGGGTGGCGAAGGTCATGGTGATCCCGCGCCCCGCGACGATGAACTCGTCCGCACCGGTCTGGATCACCAGGCCGCCGTGGGCGGCGTAGTCTTGGCGGTCCTTGGGCGTCCAGGGATCGACCACGGTCACCGTGAAGTCCCAGGGGCCGAAGCTGGCCTTGCGCGGGGTGAGGTCGACCGTGCCGTCATAGGCCACCGGCGCGCGGAAGCCGCGCATGGTCTTGCCGCCGTCGTGGGTGGTGATCAGGGGCGTCAGCTGGTCCAGCAGGCGATAGGCCGCGCCCAGGGTCTTCACGCCCTCGGGCGGCAGGTGCTCGATCGAGAACGGCGAGAAGCCGATCGCGTCATGCTCGCCGATGGCCCAGAAGGCGTTGCCCGGGGCGGGCGTCTTGCCGGCCTGGTCGGCCTCGGGGATGAACAAAGGCTGGTCGGGCCGATCGTAGGGCGGCATCCACTCGGTGAAGTTCGGGTAGTAGATGTCGGGGGACAGCATGTCCAAGGACGGGGCGGCCGCCCGCCACAGGTCGATCAGGTGGGGCAGGGGGCCGGCGCTGGGATAGCCGCCCGGAACCGCGCCCGGACGCGGCAGCGCCGCGTTGACGAACAACGGCAGGTCGTAGGCCTTCTTGCCCGCCGCCGCCAGCGCCTCGACATAGCGGCCGAAGGTCCAGGCCTGCCACAGCTCGTCCGTGGCCAGCGACGCGCCGAACACCTCTTCCCAGGTCCCGGTCTTCTTGCCCTTGATCTGGCCGCTCAGCACCTTGAGGGCGGCGGCCGGCACGGGCTTGTTGAAGTCGGCCTCAGCGGCCTTGGTGCGGTCGCGCGCCTCCGGCAGCATGCCGATCTCGTTCTCGACCTGGACCATCAGGACGGTGCGCTGCTGGCTGTCCACCGCCTTCAGGTGGGCCATCATCGCGGCGAAGGCCTTGGCGTCGGCGTCGCGGGTGGCCGGATAGGAGGCGCTGAGAATCTCGACCGCCTTGCCCTGGGCCGTGCGGGCGTAGGGGAAGCGGGCCGGGTCGCGCTTCACCCAGGCCGGGGTGTAGGTCGACATGCTGTTCTTCCAGGCCCCGAACCACAGCAAGACCAGCCGCATGTCGTGGGCGCGGGCCTGCTGGATCATCCCGTCCAGAACCGTGAAGTCGAACTTGCCCTCGACGGGCTCGACCTGCTCCCAGGCGACCGGGGCCAGCACGGTGTTGAGGTTGGCCGCCTTCATCACCGCCCAGTGGCCTGACAGGTCCTTCAGGTCCGAGCTCGAGGAATTGCCCAGCTCGCCGCCCAGGATCAGGAACGGCTTGTCATTGACCAGCAGGCGCTGGACGCCGTCGATCTTGGCGATCCGGGGTGCGGGCTCGGCGTGAGCGGACGTGGCGGCGAGGCCCAGGAGCAGGGCGGCGAGGGCGGGGGTGAGGCGATGCATGGTGAGGTCAGATGACCGCGGCTCACTTGTAAGATCAATATCGAAAGTGGCGGGTCGGGCGGAAATTGTTAGCGGTATCTGTGGGGCGTTTTGTCGGCCCTGAACGGGTGGGTTGGTGCGCGCCCCCTCCGTCACGGCGCTGCGCGCCGCGCCACCTCCCCCGTTTCACGGGTGAGGAGGACTGGCTCCCTCCTGCCCCGCTTGCGGGGGAGGTGGCACGGCGCGGATACGCGCCGTGACGGAGGGGGCGCGCACATTTTCGCCGCGAAGTTCGGGTCAAGGATGGCTACGGTGCCGCCACCGGAATCGAACCTCGAAAGACCCATGCGCCTTCTTGCTTCCCTGGCCGTCACGGCCGCTCTCGCCGCCGCCGGCGCCGCCCATGCCCAGGTCACGCCCTCGGCCCCGCCGCAGCTGAACGCCGGCCCTTCGGCCGCCGCCCTCGCGGGCAAGGCCTTCCTCGCCAACAACGCCAAGGCGCCGGGCGTGGTCAGCCTGCCGTCGGGCCTGCAGTACAAGGTCATCGCCTCGGGCCCCAAGGACGCCCCCTCGCCGAAGCTGGGCGACATCATCAAGGTCAATTACGAGGGCAAGCTGCTGAACGGCGCGGTCTTCGACTCAAGCTTCGCGCGCGGCAAGGCGGCGATCATGCCGGCCGACGGCCTGATCCGGGGCTGGCTGGAGGCCCTGCCGCTGATGAAGGTGGGCGACGAGTGGACGCTCTTCATCCCACCGGAGCTGGGCTACGGCTCGCGCGACATGGGCGAGATCCCGCCTGACAGCACCCTGGTGTTCCGCCTGAAGCTGGAGGGGATGCTGTCGGTGGATTGATTTGAAATCCTCCCCCCAGCGGGGGAGGTGGTCCGAAGGACCGGAGGGGGAAGTCCCGCTGAGCCGGCCTCTTCCCCCTCCGTCGTCTCTTCGAGCCGACACCTCCCCCGCTAGGGGGAGGATTTTCCAGCTACCCCCGGCTCTTCATCAGCGGCTGGATCTTCGTCCCGAAATCCTCCACCCCCTGGACGAAGTCATCAAAGGTCAGCAGCACGCCGGCGGTGCCCGGCACCTGCGCGATCTCGTCCATCATCCGGGCGATGCTCTCATAGCTGCCCACCAGCGTGCCCATGTTCAGGTTCACCGCCGATTCCGGGGCGGCCAGCTGCTGGGTGTTGGTGGTCGCGCCGGCCTTGGCGTTGGGGGCGGCTTGCTGCGTGAGCCAGGCCAGGGCCTCCTGGTCGGCGCCGTCGCGGTACTTTTGCCACTTGGCCATCGCCTTCTCGTCGGTCTCGTCGGCGATCACCATGAACAGGATGAACGACTGGACGTCGCGGCCGGTCTTGGCGGCGGCGGCCTCCAGGCGGTGATTGACCGAGGCGAAGGCGGTCGGGGTGTTGGTCCCCTTGCCCAGGGCGAAGCTGTAGTCGGCGTACTGGGCCGTGAAGGCCAGGCCCTCGTCGGACGAGCCGGCGCAGATCAGCTTGGTCTCCTTGGGGTGCGGGCTGACCCGGCAGTCGTCCATGGTGAAGTACTGGCCCTTGAAGTCCGAAACGCCGGTCTCCAGCAAGTCCTTCAGCACGGTCGTGTATTCGGCCAGATAGTTGTAGCGGTCGGTATAGTGCGCCTCGCCGGGCCAGAGGCCCATCTGCGAGTACTCGGCCTTTTGCCAGCCGGTGACCAGGTTCACGCCGAAGCGCCCGGGGGCGATCGAGTCGATGGTCGAGGCCATGCGCGCCACGATGGCCGGCGGGATGGTCAGGGTGGCGACGGTGGCGAAGATCTTGATCTTGGAGGTCACCGCGGCGAGACCCGCCATCAGGGTGAAGCTCTCCAGATTGTGCTCCCAGAACTGCGTCTTGCCGCCGAACCCGCGCAGCTTGATCATCGAGAGCGCGAAGTCGAAGCCGTACTTCTCGGCCTTCTGGGTGATCTCCTTGTTCAGCTCGAAGCTGGGCATGTACTGCGGCGAGGTCTCGGAGATGAGCCAGCCGTTGTTGCCGATGGGGATGAAGACGCCGACCTGCATGGGATTATGGACCTTCTGAAAATGGGAAATCCTCCCCCCAGCGGGGGAGGTGTCGGCTCGAAGAGACGACGGAGGGGGAAGCGGCAGGGGCGGCAGCACTTCCCCCTCCGGCGCTTCGCGCCACCTCCCCCGCTGGGGGGAGGATTTGAGGACGCTTCATCACGCCCCCTCCAGAAAACTCACCAGAGCCTCGTTGAAGGTCTCCGGATCGGTGACGGTGAAGCCGTGCCCGCCCCAGGCGACCTGCTGGAAGTCGGCGTTGGGCAGGCGGCCGGCCAGGCGCTGGGAGCAGCTCATCGGCACCAGCATGTCGTCGGCGCTGGCGCTGATCAGCACCCGGTGCGTGATCTCTTCCAGCCGCGCGTCGATGTCGAAGGCCAGGAGGGCGTTGATCCTGGCCAGCATCACCTCGCGTGGCGGGAAGGCGGCCACATGGTGGGCCTCCTCGGCCATCAGCCGGGTGTGGTTCCGCGAGATCCAGTCGGCCGGATAGAGGAAGATCGGCTGGGCGTGGACGTAGGCCTCAGGACCCGTGTCGTTCAGCAGGTGGAGGCGGGTGTCGAAACAGCGCCGGATGTGCGGATCGGGCCGGCTCCAGCCGTTGACGACGACCAGTTTGCCCAGGCGATCCGGATGGTCCAGCGCCAGTTGCAGCCCCGCATTGCCGCCCGCCGCGTGACCGACCACATGGGCCTTGGCCAGGCCCAGGGCGTCCATGACCTTGACCATGTCATCGGCCATGTGGGCGAGCGTGTAGCGGGGCGGCAGGTCGCGAACGCTGCGGCCCGTGCCGCGATGATCATAGGTGACCACCGGCCAGCGCTGGGTCAGGGCCTGCATCTGCGGCGCCCAGAACGCGCCCGAGCCGCCCAGGCCCGACGACAGCAGCACGACCTCGCGCCCGGCGACGGGTCCGCCATGGAGTTCGTAGTGCAGGCCGTCGACGGTTCCGGTGGTCATGCGGTTACTTCTTGCCGACGTGGGCGACCGAGGCGATCTCGACCACGAAGCCAGGCTTCACCAGGCCGCACTGGATGCAGTAGCGGGCCGGTTTGTCGCCGGGGAAGTACTCGGCATAGACCTTGTTCATCGGGGCGTAGTGGACCCAGTCGGTCAGGAAGATGTGGTTCATGGTCACGTCCTCCATCGTGCCGCCGGCGGTCTCGATCACCGACTTGATGGTCTCCAGCACCTGGCGGGTCTGGGCCTCGGCGTCGCCGGGGAAGGCGACGTTGTTGTCCTTGTCGAAGGCCAGGGTGCCCGAGACGTAGACGACCCCGTCGGCCATCGTGCCGGGTGAGAACGGGGCGATGGGCGTCTGGGTCCCGGGCGGGGTGATGACGGTCTTGGGCATGGGGGTCTCTCTCGTTGGTTTAGGCCCTGCGTCCTTCGAGGCCCGCTTAGGAGCGGGCGCCTCAGGATGAGGTGTTCAGTACGGCTTGCTCAGTCTTCCTCATCCTGAGGTGCGAGCCGAAGGCGAGCCTCGAAGGACGCACGGCGTCTCAACTCGGCGCCAACTGCCCGAACGTCCCCTTGAAATCCGCCGTGGTCGACACCCAGCCGAAGAAGGTCTCGATGTTGAACAGGGCGGCCTTCTGGACGAAGTCGGGGCCGGCCTGGTGGGTGGCGTCCTCCAGCACGGTTCCGAAATATTCCAGCATGAAGCCGTCGCGCAGGGTCGACTCGACGCACACGTTCGTGGCGATGCCGGTGAAGACCAGATGGCGGATGCCGCGCGCCCGCAGCACGCTGTCCAGCTGGCTGTTGAAGAAGCCCGAATAGCGTGTCTTGTGCAGGCGGATGTCGCCCGGCTGGGGCGTCAGATCGTCGACCAGCTCATAGTCCCACTGGCCGCGCGCCAAGAGCTTGCCCTGCAGCTCGGGGCGGGCGCGCATGGTCTTCAGCGCATTGGACTTCCACCAGTTGGGCGAGCCGGGGCCGCCGGCCTCGACGTAGCCGTCGTCCCAGCCGTTCTGGAAATAGATCACGGTCATGCCGGCGCTGCGGGCCACCTCCAGCACGCCCTTGATCTCGTGGATCACCTTGGCCGCGCCCGAGATATCGAAGCCCGCCAGATCCAGATAGCCGCCGGGCGAGGCGTAGGCGTTCTGCATGTCGATGACGATCACCGCGGTGGTCTTCGGGTCCACCGGCAGGGGCTCGGGCCGCGCCGGCAGCATGACGCAGCCAGGCGAGAGCGGGGTGATCGGAGAGCTCATCAACGCGGCTCCTTGTGATTTGCGACAGGCATGGAATACCATCTCGCGTAACGTTGCAATCCGAACCGTTCGGTCCAAGTTTGACCAAATGGTCCAGATCTGAGGGGCCATGGCCGACCCGATCGCCAAGACCGTCAAGCCGCCGCGCGGGGCCGCCGCGCGTCCGGCCGTCAAGGGGGCGTCCGGCGCCCGCAAGCTGGTCAAGGCCGCCCAAAGCGTGGGCGAAGCCGGCGACGGCGGGGCGGCCGGCGGGGCCCGCCCGCCGGGTCCGCGAGAACGGGCCGGCGAGGCCCGCCGCGCCGCCATCCTCAAGGCCGCCCTGGCCGTCTTCGCCCGTCTGGGACCCGAGGGCGCCAGCGTCGAGGCCATCGCCCAGGCGGCCGGGGTCTCCAAGCCCAACCTGCTGTACTATTACCCGTCCAAGGACGCCCTCTATCTGGCGGTGCTGGAGCAGGGGCTGGCGCTGTGGCTCTCGCCCTTGGGGCGCTTCACCGAGGCCGACGATCCGGCCGAAGCCATCGCCGCCCTGATCGCCGCCAAGCTGGAGATGAGCCGCGACCACCCCGAGGTCTCGCGCCTGTTCGCCCTGGAGATGCTGCGCGGGGCGCCGTTGCTCAAGCCCGTGCTGTCGGGTCCCCTGAAGGCGGTGTTCGAGGCCAAGTGCGCGGTCATCGCCGCCTGGGTCGCGGCGGGCAAGCTGGCGCCCGTCGATCCGCCGCACCTGATCTTCGCGATCTGGGCCCTGACCCAGCACTATGCCGACTTCGCCGTCCAGGTGCGGGCGCTCAGCGGCAAGAGCCTGTCCGACCGGACGTTCATGGACGAGACTCGCGCGGCCGTGACCGCCCTGGTGCTGCACGGCGCGCTGCCGCACTGAGGGGGCGAGAGGGCTTTGCCCACTTCGCGCGCACCCTAACGCTCCGGGCGCCGATAATTCGGCGCGTCGCTCACAAGCTTTGCCGCATTGCGGCGCCGGGACTCGCGCCGGCCGGCCCGCCCGTGCGCCCCTAGGCCCGCACCGCCTTGTACGGCGGTTCGGTGGGGATCAGTTTCATGCAATCGGGCGCTCGCACGCCGACCCGGCGTCAGCTTCTTTCCGCCATCGCCAAGGTCGGCGGCACGGCGGCCCTTTACCAGGCCATGACCTCGCTGGGCCACGCGGCCGAGACGCGCTTTCCGGGCCCGCCCAACCTGCAAGGCGCGCGGCCCGGCGCCAGCGTCGTCGTGCTGGGCGCGGGCCTGGCCGGCTTGCTGGCCGCGTTCGAGCTGCGCAAGGCCGGCTACAAGGTTCAGATCCTGGAGTTCCAGAACCGCCCCGGCGGCCGCAACTGGTCGCTTCGCGGCGGCGACACCTACACTGAGCTGGGCGGCGCGACCCAGAAGGTCGGCTATGCGGCCGGCAACTACTTCAACCCCGGCCCCTGGCGCATTCCCCACCACCACCGGACCCTGCTGCACTACTGCAAGCAGTTCGGCGTGGCCCTGGAGCCGTTCATCCAGTTCAACCATTCGGGCTGGATCCACTCGTCCCAGGCCTTCGGCGGCAAGCCGGTGCGCTTCAACGCCGCCGCCGCCGACTTCGAGGGCAATATCGCCGAGCTCCTGGCCAAGTCGGTCAACGCCAAGGCCCTGGACGACGCGGTCACGCCCGAGGACCGCGAGCGCCTGCTGGAAGCCCTGAAGGGCTGGGGCATGCTGGACAAGGACTACAAGTACGCCGCCTCGCTGCGCACCTCGTCGCACCGGGGCTTCAAGCGGCCCGGCGGCGGCGGGGTGGACGGCGCGCCGATCCCGTCCGACGACCTCTACAGCCTGCACGACGTCTTGGACCCGCAGGTCTGGACCTCGATGGGCTTCTTCATGAACCACGAGATGCAGACCACCATGTTCCAGCCGGTGGGCGGCATGGACATGATCGGCAAGGCCTTCGCCAAACAGGTCGAGGGTCTGATCACCTACAACGCCAAGGTCAGCAAGATCGCCCAGGACGACAAGGGCGTGGTCGTCACCTACGCCGACACCGTCACGGGCAAGGTCACCGAGGCCAAGGGCGACTGGTGCGTCTGTACGATCCCGCTGGGGATCCTCGGCCAGATGGATCTCGCCGTCACCGACGAGATGATGGCCGCGATCAAGGCCGTGCCCTATTCCGGTCAGGTCAAGATGGGCCTGGAGATGAACCGTCGCTTCTGGGAGGAGGACGACGACATCTACGGTGGCCACAGCTTCACCGACCAGGAGATCGGCCTGATCTCCTATCCCAACAACAACCTGTTCCAGGACGGTCCGGCCGTGCTGCTGGGGGCCTTCGCCCGCGACCTCGGCGCCTTCCGCCTGGCCGGCATGACGCCCGAGCAGCGGATCGAGGTGGCCCTGGCGCAAGGCTCGGTGATCCACCCCAAGAGCTACCGCAAGGAGTTCCGCACCGGCGCCTCGGTGGCCTGGAGCCGCGTGCCTTGGACCCTGGGCTGCTGCGCCCGCTGGAACGAGGAGACGCGCAAGCAGCACTACCAGACCCTGGTGGCCATGGACCGCCGGATCGTCCTGGCCGGCGAGCACGCCTCCTACGTCGGCTGCTGGATGGAGGGGGCGCTGCTGTCGTCCCTCGACGCCATCACCCGCCTGCACAAACGCGCCCTGAGCGCCTGATCGGGAGCCCTGACATGCGTAAGCTTCTTCTGCTGACGGCGACCCTGATGGCCGCCCCCGCTTTTGCACAAGACTCTGCCGGCGGGGTGGTGCGGGTCGAAAAGCCCGTCACCGGCGAGCAGGTCTATGGCGCGGTCTGCCAGGCCTGCCACATGGCCGACGCCAAGGGCGCGGTCGGGGCGGGGACCATTCCGGGCCTCGCCTCAAACCCCAAGCTGGCCGGGGCGGCCTATCCGATCATGGTCGTGGCGCGCGGCCAGGGCGCCATGCCCGGCTTCGCCGGCTCGCTCAGCAACGCCCAGATGGCCGAGGCGGTGACCTATGTCCGCACCCACTTCGGCAACAGCTACGCCAAGCCGGTGACGGAAGCGGATGTGGCCAAGTTCGCCAAGCCGCCGAGCGCCGGGGGGCACTAGAGGGGGGAGCGAGTGATTTCTCCTCCCCCTCTGGGGGAGGGGGACCAGCGAAGCTGGTGGAGGGGCCCTGTGCGGTGGCGCTACATCCTGTGGCCGGCGGATCAGCCGAGTTCTGAAATCGCCGGAGGGGCTATGCCGTTCGGCTGGCCCCTCCACCGGCGTTCGCCGGTCCCCCTCCCCCGGTGGGGGAGGAGAGGTGTTCGCCAGGGCCAAGTCTCCCGCAGTCGGGCGTTGAAGAGGCCGACTTGTTTCTCCTCCCCCTCTGGGGGAGGGGGACCAGCGAAGCTGGTGGAGGGGCCCTGTGCGGTGGCGTTACATCCTGTGGCCGGCGGATCAGCCGAGTTCTGAAATCGCCGGAGGGGCTATGCCGTTCGGCTGGCCCCTCCACCGGCGTTCGCCGGTCCCCCTCCCCCGGTGGGGGAGGAGAGCGGTTCTTGTGTTTGACTACCCCAGCTTCACCACCCCATCGACCCGCCGCACCACGCCCAGCGGGTTCTGCGTCTTCAGCTCCGCCGGCAGCAGCGCTTCGGGCAGGTTCTGGTAGCTGACCGGACGCAGGAAGCGCGCAATGGCCAGCGTGCCGACCGAGGTCGTGCGGCCGTCGCTGGTCGAGGGGAACGGGCCGCCGTGGACCATGGCGGGGGCCACCTCGACGCCGGTGCCGAAACCGTTGACCAGGATGCGGCCGGCCTTCAGCTCCAGCGCGGGCAGCAGGGCGCCGGCGACGCCGTGGTCGGCTTCGTCCATGTGGATGGCGATGGTCAGCTGGCCCTCGAGCGCGGCGATGACGGCCTCGAGCTCGGCCTGACCCGCGCAGCGCACCACCAGCGAGGCCGCGCCGAACACTTCCTCGTGCAGGTGCGGGTTGGCCAGGAAGTCGGCGGCCGTGACGCTGAACAGGGCCGCGCGGCCGGTGTGGCTGCCGTCGGGACCGGGGACGCCGCGCGCCACGGTCGTGACCTCGGCGGCGTCGGTCAGGGCCGCGACGCCGTGGGCGAAGGCCTGGCAGATGCCCGGCGTCAGCATCACCGAGGCCGGGGCGACCTCGACGGCCTTGCCGGCGGCCTCGACGAAGGCGTCCAACTCGGGACCGTCGATGGCCAGGATCAGGCCGGGATTGGTGCAGAACTGGCCGGCCCCCAGCGTCAGGGCGGCCACGAAGTCTGGGGCGATCTTGTCGGCCCGCGCCTTCAGGGCGGCGGGCAGCAGGATCACCGGATTGATGCTGCTCATCTCGGCGTAGAACGGGATCGGCTCGGGGCGGCCCTGGGCGATGGCCATCAAAGCCAGGCCCCCGCGGCGCGAGCCGGTGAAGCCGGCGGCCTTGATCCTCGCGTCGGCGACCAGGGCCTGGCCGACCTCATAGCCGCTGTCATGGATCAGCGCGAACACGCCCGGGGGCAGGCCGCAGGCGGCGACGGCGGCCTGGATGGCGCGGCCGACCAGCTCCGAGGCGCCGGGGTGGGCCGGGTGCGCCTTGACGATCACCGGGCAGCCGGCCGCCAGGGCCGAAGCGGTGTCGCCGCCGGCCACCGAGAAGGCCAGCGGGAAGTTCGATGCCCCGAACACGGCCACAGGGCCCAGCGGTACGTTGCGCAGGCGCAGGTCCGGACGCGGCAGGGGCTTGCGGTCCGGCATGGCCGGGTCGATGCGAGCCTCCAGGAAGCCGCCGTCGCGCAGCACGCCGGCGAACAGGCGCAGCTGGCCCACCGTGCGGCCGCGCTCGCCTTCCAGGCGCGGGCGCGGCAGGCCGGTCTCGGCCATGGTGCGGACGATCAGATCATCGCCGATGGCCTCGATGTGCTCGGCGATCGACTCCAGGAACTGGGCGCGGGTCTCGTAGGGCAGGGACCGGTAGGGCCCAAACGCTTCGGCCGCCAGGGCGCAGGCGGCCTCGACATCAGCCGTGGTCGCGCCGCCGAACGCCGGCTCCAGGGTCTCGCCCGTGGCCGGATTGACGCCCTTGATCTCGCCGTGGGTCCCCAAGCGGCGCTCGCCGCCGATCAGAAGCTCGCCCGTCAGATGCGCCATGGTCGTCCTGCTGGTTATGGTGTGGAGCCGCTATATGGGAGCGCTAACATGACATGTCCATGCGCGCCGGCGCGAGGATAGCCGATCGGGCGCCCCCAGCAGGCCGGTTTTTGCGGCGCGCTTGCCCGTCAGGGGCCTCGACTATGGGGATCGGCGGGCCTGAACGCTCTGAATAAGCCAGGCGAAGTCTCGCGAAATCAGCGGCTTGTCACTTTTACGCGCCCGCCAATCATCCGCGCCCGCTGGCGCCGTATCTTTGTGTCATGGCCGGAAGAAGCGACGAGGTCCGGGACTGGAGCGCGACGCTGCAGACCCGCCTCCAGGCGAAGATGGATGCGCTCATCGCCGCCTTCGAAGTCTCCACCGACCCTGCCGAACGGGCCCAGATCGAGAAGGACGCCCGCGCCTGCGGCGTCTTCGCACGATCGGTCAAGGCGGTGGCGACGATGGTCCCTGAGCCCAAAGCCAAACCCGCCGCCGACGAGGCGGCCGATGACGACGAGGCTTCCATGCATGACGGCATACCGGACGACCCCGAAGAACTTCAGGCCGCTCTTGTCGCCCGCTTCACTCGCTTCGCTGAGCTCCTCGAACTCAAGCGTCGAGATGATGAGGGCGCTGGCGACGGCGGTGGCGACCTTGACCCCCGAGGATCAACAACGCCTACTTAGCGCGGCCCTGGCCGAGCCGCTGATCCATCAGCTCGCCTCGCCGTTCAGCCCGTGGTCCACCTGGCTGATGCTGGGCGGGCGCGGCGCGGGCAAGACCTTCGCCGGGGCGCGCTGGATCACTTGGAACGCCATGGCCTATCCGAGCCAGGCGCTGATCGGTCCCACCCTGCACGACGTCCGCGAGGTGATGATCGAGGGGCCTTCTGGCCTCAAGGCCATGGGCGGACCGGCGTACCGCCCCCGCTGGGAAGCCTCGCGTCGGCGCCTGGTCTGGCCCAACGGCGCAACTGCCTACGCCTTTTCGGCGGAAGACCCGGAGTCGCTGCGCGGGCCGCAGTTCCACGCCGCCTGGGCCGACGAGTTCTGCGCCTGGCCGAAACCCGCCGAGACCCTGGCCATGCTGCGCTTCGGGCTTCGGTTAGGCGAGGACCCGCGCCTTGTCGTCACCACCACGCCCAAGCCGCATCGGGCGCTCAAGACCCTGATGGCCGAGCCCGGCGTGGCCCTGACCCGCGCCGGCACCCAAGCCAACGCCGGCAACCTGGCGCCCGCCTTCCTGCGGACGCTGGCGAGCCTCTACGGCGGCACGCGTCTGGCGGCTCAGGAGCTGGACGGCGTCGTCGTCGAGACCGACGGTGGCCTCTTCCGCGCCGAGGACCTGGCGAGGTGCCGCGCCGCGCGGCCCGCGCGCCTGGACCGCGTGGTCGTGGCCGTCGACCCGCCCGCCACCGCCACGGGCGACGCCTGCGGCATCGTGGTGGTCGGCCGCCGCGACGACCGCGCCTTCGTCCTGGCCGACGAGACCGCGCGGGGATTGTCTCCCGCCGGCTGGGCGGGGCGGGCGGTGGCGGCCGCGCGGGCTTGGACCGCCGACGCCCTCGTGGCCGAGGCCAACCAGGGCGGCGACATGGTCCGCTCGGTGCTGGCCCAGGCCGATCCGCCGTGCCGCGTGAAACTGGTCCGCGCCAGCATCGGCAAACGCGCGCGGGCCGAGCCGGTGGCGGCCTTGTACGAGCAAGGCCGGGTCCTGCACTGCGGCGCGTTCGTGGCGCTGGAGGAGGAGTTGATGGCCCTGGGCTCGGGCGACCTGGAACACAGCCCCGACCGCGCGGATGCGCTCGTCTGGGCGGTGAGCGAGTTGATGCTGGGCGAGGTGAGGCGGCCGCGGCTTAGGGCGCTGTGAGGGCTCAAGTGATCAAGATCCTCCCTCTCTGGGGGAGGATTGAGGTTCGCGTTGTTCCAAATCCTCCCCCCAGCGGGGGAGGTGGTCCGAAGGACCGGAGGGGGAAGTTCTCCTGGCCCGGCCTCTTCCCCCTCCGTCGCCCCTACGGGCCGACACCTCCCCCGCTGGGGGGAGGATTTTATTTCCACGGACGCGCGGCCTCTAGGATAGTCGCCAACGTATCGTCCACGGACCGCAAGACTTCGCTCGCCGGAATCCGCAGCGTACGGACGCCGCCTTCGGCCAGTCGCGTGTCGCGGATCTCGTCCTGCTCAGGACGATCCGCCGTCGCGTGGGACCAGCCGTCGATTTCGACCGCCAGGTGAGCGGCCGGGCAATAGAAGTCGAGCACATACGGCCCGATCGGATGCTGGCGGCGGAACTTCAGGCCATCGAGGCGTCCGCCTCGGAGGCCGTTCCACAACAGCACCTCGGGCAACGACATCTGGCGTCGCAGTGTCCTTGCCTGGGCGATGCAAGGTTTCTCGGGTCGTTTCACGTCCCCCTCCGTCGGCTTCGCCGACACCTCCCCCGCTAGGGGGAGGAGTTGATCTACGCCTTCCCCACCACCCTACATTGTTCCCTCTTCGTTCTCAACTCCATCCCCCCGGAGCGCATCCTCATGCTCTTCTCCAAACCGCGCCCGCCTGAGGCCAAGGACTCCCGCGCCGCGCGGCTGATCGCGCTGACCACCGGCGGGCGGCCGCAATGGACGCCCAGGGACTATGGCGCGCTGGCCGCCGAGGGGTTTGCTAAGAACCCGGTGGCCTATCGCTGCGTGCGGATGATCGCCGAGGCTGCGGCCGCCACGCCCTTGGCGGTGTTTGTCGAGGGCCGGCGGGCCGATGATCATCCGCTGAAACGCCTGCTGGACCGGCCCAATCCCGAACAGGGCGGGCCTGATTTGATGGAGGCGTTCTTTGGCAACCTGCAGGTGGCCGGCAACGCCTATCTGGAGGCGGCGGGCGAGGGCGCTCCCAGCGAGCTCTACGCCCTGCGCCCCGACCGGATGACCGTGGTTCCCGGACCGCGCGGCTGGCCGCTGGCCTATGACTATCAGGCCGCCGGGCGCACGGTGCGGATCGGCCGCGACGGCGACGGCTGGCTGCCGGTGCTGCACCTGAAGCTGTTCAATCCGACCAACGATCACTACGGCCTCTCGCCGCTGGAGGCGGCCGCCTTCGCGATCGACGTCCACAACGCCTCCAGCGCCTGGAACAAGGCGCTGTTGGACAATTCGGCCAGGCCCTCCGGCGCGCTGGTCTATTCGAGCAAAGACGCCGGCGACCGCCTGACCGACGAGCAGTTCGACCGGCTGAAGACCGAGCTGGCCAACGCCCATTCGGGCCAAGCCAACGCCGGGCGGCCGCTACTCCTGGAAGGCGGGCTCGACTGGCGGGCCATGTCGCTGAGCCCAGCCGAGATGGACTTCACGCAAGGCAAGCACGCCGCCGCCCGCGAGATCGCCCTGGCGTTCGGGGTGCCGCCGCAGCTGCTCGGTATCCCCGGCGACTTGAGTTACGCCAACTACCGCGAGGCCAACGCCGCCTTCTGGCGCGGCACGGTGGTCCCGCTGGCCCAGCGCGCGGCGCGGGCCCTGACCGGCTGGCTGGGGGCGAAGGTCCCCGGTGCGACGATCGCCCCCGACCTCGACGCCGTCCCGGCCCTGTCGGCCGAACGCGACGCCCTGTGGAGCCGGCTGCAGGCGGCGAGCTTCCTCACCGACGCCGAGCGGCGGCGGCTGGCGGGGTTGGAGCAGTGAGCATTTTTCGAGCGAAGTGGTTCCGGTTCGCGTGAAGAAAAATGCGTCAAGACAAAGAATTAGAGCTCGCGGGCTGACGAAGTCAGGTCATGAGCTCTAGTCGGCCGGCTCCGCTGGCCCCCACCTGACCGCTCCGCGGTCGTCCGCCCCCGGAGGGGGCGGAAGGAGCCTCCTTCTTCCCCCTCCGGGGGAGGAGCGCGTCAGCGCGGAGGGGGCAAGTCGCAAGAGGTTTTGATGACTCAACCCACCCGCTGGCGGCTGGACCGCCAGGTGTCGGCCGCTGTGCTGGTCACCGTGTTCCTGCAGGCCGCCGCCGCCCTGCTGTGGGCCGGCAAGGCCGCCGCGCGGATCGACGAGATGCAGCGCCGCCTCGAAGCCCAGGCCCCGGTCGCCGAGCGCTTGGCCCGCCTGGAAGCCCAGGCCGAGGCCGCCCGCCAGAGCCTGATCCGTATCGAGGCCCATCTGGAGCGCGGCCATGACGGGTGACCTGAAGATCGAGGGCTACGCCTCGCTGTTCTGGACCCGCGACCTCAATGACGACGTCACCGCCGCCGGCGCTTTTGCGCAGAGCCTGGCGGCCGGCGCGCCCGTGACGATGCTGCACCAGCATGACGAGGCCGAGCCGATCGGCGTCTGGGACGAGGTCTTCGAAGACGCCAAGGGGCTGTTCGTGCGCGGCCGGATTTTGCGGACCACCCCGCGCGGGACCTTGGTCGCCGCCCTGGTCGAGGCCGGGGCGCTGGACGGCCTCTCCATCGGCTTTCGCCAGGTCAAGGCGCGGCAGGACGGGAGCTTGCGCGTGCTGAAGCGCGTGGAGCTTTGGGAAGTGTCGGTGGTGACGTTTCCGATGCTGCCGGGCGCGCGGTTAAGCGTCGTTTCCGATCAGCCTTAGCAGCGTCCCGTCCGGGTCGATCAGGGCCGCCATGATGATCGGGCCCAGGTCGCGGGGCGGGTGCAGGCGAGGCCAGCCGAGGGTCGTTTCGGGCAGGCCGGTCGCTTTGCACACCGCGTAGAAGCCGTCGAGGTCGTCCAGCCTCAGGCAGCAGCTGAACGCGCTGCTGGCCGGATCCAGATCCGGATAAGGGAAGAATTCCAGCGTCAGCGATCCGCGCTCCAGGATCATCCAGCCATCGTCGCGCCAGCCCTGCTCGAACCCCAGCGCCGCATAGAAGCGGGCGGTGGTCTCAAAGTCGCGGGACGGCAGGTTGGGTGTGGCGTGGTCGGTCATTTCGCCAGCTTCGCCCGGATGGGCGGCCAAGCCAAGTTTCCTTCTCCCCTTGCGGGCGAAGGTGGCCGCGTCAGCGGCCGGATGAGGGGTCTCCCGGCGCCGCCGGCGCGCGCCCTCATCCTCCCACCGGCCATGCGGCCGACGGGTCCCTCCTTCTCCCGCAAGGGGAGAAGGGTCATCCTCTTCGGAGAACTCCATGAAAGAGACCAAACACGCCCCGGCCTCGCCGGGCGCGATGATGCATGAGGTGCTGGCCGCGTTCGAGGCCTTCAAGGCCGCCAACGATCAGCGCCTGGCCGCCATCGAAACCAAGCGGGCCGACGTGCTGCTGGAGGAGAAGGTCAGCCGCATCGACGAGGCCGTTTCGCGGGCTCAGGACCGCCTGGACCGCATGCTGAGCGACGCCCGCAGGCCTTCCCTGGGCGGCGAGGCGCCGGTGGCGCATGTGGACGAGCGCAAGGCCGCCTTCGACCGCTATGTGAAGACCGGCGAGACGGCCGCCGCTCTGCTGGAAGCCAAGGGTCTGTCGGCGGGCGTGGCCACGGCCGGCGGCTATGTCGCCCCGCCGGAGCTGGAGCGGCTGATCCTGCGTCGCCTTGCGGCCACCAGCCCCATGCGAGAAATTTGCCAGGTGCGCACCATCGGCGCGGGGACCTTCCGCAAGCCGGTGTCGCCCACGGGTCTGGCCGCCGCCTGGGTGGCCGAGACCGCCGCGCGGCCCGAGACCACGGCGCCCACGCTCGACGTCATCGACTTCCCGGCCGGCGAGCTCTACGCCAGCCCGGCCGCCACCCAGGCCCTGCTGGACGACGCCTATGTCAGCATCGACGAGTGGCTGGCCGAAGAGGTGCAGGACGCCTTCGCCGCCCAGGAGACCACGGCCTTTGTCACCGGCGACGGGGTCAACAAGCCCAAGGGCCTCTTGGCCTACACCGCCGCGCCGGACGCGTCGTACACCTGGGGCCAGGTCGGCTATCTGGCCACGGGCGTCGCCGGCGGCTGGACCGCCAGCAATCCGACCGACAGGCTGATCGACCTGATCTACGCGACCAGGACCCAGTACCGCCAGAACGGCCGCTTCGTGATGAACCGCCGCACGGTCAGCGCCGTGCGCAAGTTCAAGGACGCCCAAGGCAACTACATCTGGAACGCGGCGCTGCAGCCGGGGCAGTCGGCCAGCTTGCTGGGCTTCCCGGTCACCGAGATCGAGGCCATGCCCGATGTGGCCGCCAACAGCCTGTCGGTGGCGTTCGGCGACTTCGAAAAGGGCTATCTGATCGTCGACCGCGCCGGGGTGCGGGTGCTGCGCGACCCCTATTCGGCCAAGCCGCACTTGCTGTTCTACACCACCAAGCGCGTCGGCGGCGGCGTGCAGAACTTCGATGCGGTGAAGCTGCTGAAGTTCGCGGCGTCGTAATCCAATCCTCCCCCTGACGGGGGAGGTGTCCGCGAAGCGGACGGAGGGGGAAGGCTGGCGCGCCTGTCTCTTCCCCCTCCGTCGTCCCTGCGGGCCGACACCTCCCCCGCTTGGGGGAGGATTTTCAAGGACATCCCCCCATGCCCCAAGCCCTCACCCTGGCCGAGGCCAGGGCGTTTCTGCGCGTGTCCGACGCTTCGGAAGACGCGCTGCTGACCCTGCTGATCGACGCGGCCGAGGCGCGTGTCGGGGCCGTCGCCGGCGTCGCCCTGACCGCGACGAGCCCCGCGCCGCTGCGCCTCTCGGTGCTGATCCTGGCCGCCCACGCCTACGAGCATCGCTCGTCTTTGGGAGACACCGGCGAGCCGTCGCTGGCCCTCGTCGAGCCGTGGCTGACCCCCTACCGAAAGGCGCGGCTGTGAGCGACAAGCCCCTGATCGACGCCCTGGTCGCGACGCTGAAGGCCGCGCCCGCCGTCACCGCCATCGCCGGCCAGCGGGTGTATGGCGCCGGCCCCCGCCTGCCGACCTATCCTTGTGTCGTCGTCACCCGCGCCGAGGGCCGGGCGGTCGGCGGCGTCGGCGGGGAGGGGATCGAGCACCTGCTGACCCTGACCTGCGCCAGCCGTTTCGGCGGCCCCGAAGAGGCCCGCGCCCTGGTCGCCGCCGTCCGCGCCGCTCTGCACGACGCCCGGCCCAGCCTTGTCGGCCGGCGCCTGGTGAACCTGCGCGTGCCCTATGCCGACGTCTTCGCCGGCGCCGATCGCGAAACCACCCTCGGGATCGTCCGCGTGCGGGCGGTGACCGAGACCCTTTAGAACAAGGAGCCTCCCATGGCCGCCCAAGCCGGCAAGGACATGCTGCTGAAGATCAGCGACGGGGCGCCGACGCCCACCTTCCACACCGTGGCGGGCCTGCGCGCCCGCACGATCAGCCTCAACGCCAGGACCCTGGACATCACCGACAGCGACAGCACCGGCCGCTGGCGCGAGCTGCTGGCCGGGGCGGGGGTCAAGTCGGTGGCCGTGTCGGGCTCGGGGGTGTTCCGCGACGCTGTGTCCGACGCCCAGGTGCGCACCAGCTTCTTCGACCAGTCGGCCCGCGTCTGGCGGCTGATCATCCCCGACTTTGGCCAGCTGGAAGGGGCGTTCATCGTCGCGGCCCTGGAATACGCAGGCGAACACGACGGCGAGGCGGTGTTCGCGCTCAGCCTGGCCAGCGCCGGGGCGGTGAGCTTTACGGCGCTTTAGATCCTCCCCCCAGAGGGGGAGGTGGCCCGAAGGGCCGGAGGGGGAAGTTCTCCTGGCCCGGCCTCTTCCCCCTCCGTCGTCCCTGCGGGCCGACACCTCCCCCGCTGGGGGGAGGATTTGCGAAAGTGACCCCCATGCTCCCCCCCAACCCCGCCCGCGGCGAGGTCGTCGTGACCCTGGCCGGCGCGCCGCGTCGGCTGTGTCTGACACTCGGCGCCTTGGCCCGGATCGAGGCGGCGCTGAACCTCGCCGACTGGTCGCAGCTGCCCGACCGCATCGCCACGCTCAGCGCCGCCGAGCTGTCCGCCATCCTGGCCGCGCTGCTGGAGGGCGGCGGCGAGGCGCCTGAGATCGCCGCGCGCGCCACCGTGCCTGAGGCCGCCGGCGCCCTCGCCGCCGCGCTTGCCGCCTGCGCATGAGCTGGGCCGCGCCGCTGCGCCTGGCCCTGTCGCTGGGCCTGCCGCCCGAGGCCTTCTGGCGTCTGTCGCTGAAGGAGTGGCGGGCGCTGACGCAGGCGCCGGACGCGCCGTGCCTGAACCGCGCGGGCCTGCAGGATCTGCTCGCCCGCTATCCCGACGAGGAGACCGCACCATGAGTTTCGACCAGGAAGGCTTGTCCGCCGTGCCCGCCCGCGCCGCCGAGGCGGCCGCTGCTCTGGAGAGCCTGAAAGCCCCCGCCGAGCGCGCGGCCCGCTCGATCGACGAGGCCTTCGCTCGCGCGGGCGCGTCGCTTGTCCGCTCCCTGGCCCGTGCGGCCTCGGACGGTGAGGTGTCGCTGGCCGAGCTGGCCCGCGCCATGCTGGGCGCGGCCGGAGCGGCGCTGAAGGGCGGCGGGTTGGGCGAGGCCCTGAGCAAGACCTTCGCCGGAGCGCGGGCCGACGGCGGCCCGGTGCTGCCCGGCGGCGCCTATCTGGTCGGCGAGCGCGGGCCGGAGCTGTTTCGCCCGGCCTCGGCCGGAAACATCGAGCCGGTCGGAAACAGCGGGGTGTCGGTGACGGTCAATGTCCAGGGCGGCGAGGCTCAGGGCCTGATCCGCTCCGACGCCCAGATCGCCCAGGCCTTGGCGCGGGCGGTCAGTTTGGGCGCGCGGGGGCTGTAGGGGCGCCCGAAGCGCCTGGGCTCAGGGCAACCATAGACAGCAGCGCGACGCGTTGTATGGTCGTGGCGTCTTTTTTGCGATGAGGCGGGCTATGGCTTGGACGCCGATGTTTTTGGCCATGGCCGTGCAGGCGGCGCCCGTAACCCTCGCGATCGACGACGCCCGCTTCGCGCCCTTAGATCCAGGCAATCCGAATGGGCCTCAGATGGCCGTTCTGCGCGGTGATCCAGCCACCGGTCCGTCCGACATGCTGATGCGCTTTTCCCGTGGACAAGGCGTACCCCACGTCCACTCGTCGGACTATCGGCTCGTCGTGCTCGAGGGCGTGATGACCCACGCCCAGGCCGGCGAGGGGGCCGGCGCCAAGCCGCTCGGACCTGGCAGCTACTGGTTCCAGCCCGGGGAGCAGCCGCATCTCGACGGTTGCTTGAGCGAGCGCTGCACCATGTTCATCAGCTGGTCAGGCAAGCGCGACGCCCGTCGGGCCCCCTAGAGCCTGTCTGGTTTAGATGGCCCATCTAAACCAGATAAACAGGCTCTAATTCATAGACTTAGATCGCGTTAGGTTTAACCGCTCACACTTAAACCTAACGCGCTCTAGCTCTTCGGCGGACAAGCGTGGGCGCGCGGGCTCTTCGATCCGCTACACCGTCACCGCCGTCGGGTTGATCGGCGGCGGGCCGTACTTGTTCTCGCGCGGCTGGCCCAGGCTGCAGCCGACCCACAGGGTGAAGGCCAGCCAGATGGCGAAGGCGATGAAGATCGAGACGAACAGGCCCACCAGGGCGGTCAGGGCCGACACCTCCGGCTCGCCGTTGGTCAGGGCGGCGATGGCCGGCATCACGCCCACCGAGATGGCGGCGCCGAACACCAGCACCGGACCCAGGACCCACGGCAGGACCTGCCACCAGCCCGTTTGACCCATGTCGTGCAGGCGCTTGGAGTGGATGCAGACGCTGGCGTAGATGCTGGCGAGGATGATCAGGGTTCCGACGAACGGGATCCAGCTGGCCACGACGTTGACGCCCAGCAGGATCAGCCAGCCGACCCAGAACGACTGCCGGCCGATGCGGCCCTCAGGCGACAGGAACAGGGTCTTCCAATCCATTTCGTGGTCTCCAATCTCGATCCCTAACCTAGAGACCGATGTCCCGCGCAAGAAGTGAAAAGCGGGTCATGACGTCGTCTTAATGGCGTCGACTAAGCGCCGTCTTGCTTTTCCTCAAACCTTTTCTCGACTTTCCAGAAGGATCGCTTGATGAGCGAGTTCCATGAGGCGCGCCTGCCCGCGCGCCTGGCGTTCGGCTGCACGGGCGGGATCGAGCGGCGCACCGAGGTGGTGAGCCTGGCCTCGGGCCACGAGCGGCGCACCAGTCCCTGGAGCCAGAGCCGCCGCCGCTATCTGATCGCCACCGCCCCGCGCCCCTTGGACGAGATCGCCGAACTGGTCGCCTTTTTCGAGGCGCGGCGCGGGCGCCTCCACGGCTTCCGCTTCCGCGATCCGGCCGATTTCAAGTCGTGCGCGCCGTCGGTTCAGCCGGCGGCGGGCGACCAGGCGATCGGGACCGGCGACGGCGTCCGCAAGGCCTTTCAACTGCGCAAGACCTATGGCGCGGGCGGCGAGGCGGTGGCCCGCACCATAACCAAGCCGGTCGCCGGGACGGTGACGGTGGCGGTGGCGGGCGTCGTCCTGGCGCCGGGCGCCTTCGCCGTGGATGTCACGACGGGCCTCATCACCCTGAACACCGCGCCGCCGGCCGGGGCGGCGGTGACGGCGGGCTTTGCGTTCGACACGCCGGTGCGTTTTGATCTCGACCGGCTGGACGTGACCCTGGAGGGCTTCGCCGCCGCCCGCGTCACCGCCTGCTCGCTGGTCGAGGTGCTGGTCTGATGCGCGCCTTGCCCGAAGGCCTGGACGAGGCCCGCCTGTGTCACGTCTGGATCCTGACCCGCGCCGATGGAACCCGGCTGGGCTTCACCGATCATGACCAAGATCTCGTCGTCGACGGCGTGACCTGCCGGGCCGGCGGCGGCTGGAGTCCTGGCGCGACCGAAAACAGCGTCGGCTATGCGCCGGGCCAGGGCGCGGTGCTGGGCGTGCTGGACGAGGCGGGGATCGCGGAGGCCGATCTGGCCGCCGGCCTCTATGACGGCGCGCGGGTCGAGGCGCTGCGCGTGGACTGGAGCGCACCCTCGCGCCGCGTCTCGCTGTGGACCGCCACCATCGCCTCGGTCACCCGCGAGGGCGAGGCCTTCACCGCCACGCTCGCGGGGCCGCTGGCGGCGCTGGAGCGGGTGGCGGGCCGCACCTTCACAAGGCTGTGCGACGCGCGCCTGGGCGATGTCCGCTGCGGGATCACGCCCGCGCCGGGCGCGACCTGCGACAAGCGCTGGGCGACCTGTGTCGGGGTGTTCGGCAACAGCGTGAACTTCCGAGGTTTTCCGACCTCGCCCGGCGAGGACTTTTTGACGCTGTACCCCGTCGAGGGCGAGCGCAACGACGGCGGGCGGCGATGAGCGGCGGGGGCGCGCAATCCTCCCCCCAGAGGGGGAGGATTGTTCTGGGTGAAGCGGCGGACGCCTGTCCCAAATCCTCCCCCCAGAGGGGGAGGTGGCCGAAGGCCGGAGGGGGAAGGTCTCCTGGCCCGGCCTCTTCCCCCTCCGTCGTCCCTGCGGGCCGACACCTCCCCCGCTGGGGGGAGGATTTGGTTGTCGTCCAAGCCCGCCTCTGGCTCGGCACACCCTACCGCCACCAAGCCTCGACCCTCGGCGCGGGATGTGACTGCCTGGGCCTCATCCGCGGCGTCTGGCGGGGGCTGTACGGGCAGGAGCCCGAGCCGCCGCCGCCCTATCGTCCCGACTGGGCCGAGATCGGCGTGGGCGAGCCGCTGCTGGAAGCCTTCAGGCGCTGGTTGGTGGCGATCCCGGTGTCGCAGGCCCTGCCCGGCGACGTGCTCGTCTTCCGCATGGCCCCCGGCGCGGCCGCCAAGCACTGCGCGATAAAGGCCGCGCCCGACCGCATCATCCACGCCTATTGGGGCCGGGCCTGCGTCGAGAGCGCGCTGGGCCGCTGGTGGCGCGAACGCTGTGTGGCGGCGTTTCGGTTTCCACCCTTTCCCAACAAACACCCGACTGCGTCTTGCCGCCCTGCGTCCTTCGAGGCGCGCTCAGGAGCGCGCACCTCAGGCTGAGGTGTTCAGCAAAAAAGCCTCCTCATCCTGAGGTGCGAGGCGAAGGCGAGCCTCGAAGGACGCACCGAGGCAAACGCTCGACCTCCTCGGCCTTCGCCGGGGAAATCGGAGGAGAAATGCTCATATGGCCCAGGTGATCCTCTCCAGCGTCGGCTCGGCGATCGGTGGTCCGATCGGGGCCGTGGCCGGCGCCGTCGTCGGCGGTCTGATCGACCAGGCGGCGATCAGCGCCCTGTCGCCGGCGCGCCAGGTCGGACCGCGCATTCCTGAGCTGCGCCTGACCGGCGCGGCCGAGGGCGCGGCGCTGCCGTGCGTGTTCGGTCGCGCGCGGGTCGGCGGTCAGGTGATCTGGGCGGCGCGGTTTCGCGAGAAACGGGTCGAGGGCCGGGTGGGCGGCTCCAAGGGGCAGAAGACGAGCGCCTACGCCTACAGCCTGTCGTTCGCCGTCGCCGTGGCCGAGGGGCCGATCGACGGGATCGGCCGGGTCTGGGCCGACGGGCGGGTCATGGACCTGTCGGCCGTGACGATGCGCGTCCATCTGGGAACCGAGGACCAAGCCCCCGACCCGCTGATCGCCGCGATCGAGGGCCAGGCGCCGGCCTATCGCGGCGTGGCCTATGTGGTGTTCGAGGATCTGCCGCTGGAGGCGTTCGGCAATCGCCCGCCGCAGCTGTCGTTCGAGGTCTTCCGCCGGCCGCGCCCGCCGGGGACGGTGGGGCTGGAGGAACGGCTGAAGGGCGTTTGCCTGATCCCCGGCGCGGGCGAGTTTGTCTATGCGACCCAAGCGGTGCTGCGCCGCGAGGGCCTGACCCGCACCGCCAGCGAGAGCGTCCACAATTCCGAAGGCCGTCCCGACCTGATGGTGGCGCTGGACCAACTGCAGGCCCAGTTGCCCAACGTCGATCACGTGACCCTGATCGTCGCCTGGTTCGGCACGGATCTGCGCTGCGGCCAGTGCCAGATCAAGCCGGGCGTCGAGGGCGCGGCCAAGGACACCTTGCCCCTGACCTGGAGCGTCGCGGGCGTGGATCGCAGCGGCGCGCATCTGATTTCGCTGAAGGACGGCGCGCCGGCCTATGGCGGCACGCCCGCCGACGCGGTGGTGGTGCAGGCCATCGCCGAGCTGAAGCGGCGAGGCCTGAAGGTGACGCTGTATCCGTTCATCCTGATGGACACCCCGCCGGGCCAGCCGGCCTATCCGTGGCGCGGCCGCATCGCCTGCGATCCGCCCTCGGCCGAGGGGACGGCGGCGGCGAGCGCACAGGTGGCCGCCTTCTTCGACGGCGAATGGGGCCTGCGCCGGATGGTGCTGCACCAGGCGGCCTTGGCGGCCCAGGCGGGCGGGGTCGACGGCTTTATCATCGGCTCGGAGCTGCGCGCCCTGACCACCACGCGGGGACCGGGCGGGACCTATCCGGCCGTGACCAAGCTGAAGACCCTGGCCGCCGATGTCCGCGCGGTGGTGGGGCCCGCCACCAAGCTCGGCTACGCCGCCGACTGGAGCGAGTATTTCGGCCACCAGCCCCGCGACGGTTCGGGCCATGCGGTGTTTCACCTCGACCCGCTGTGGGCCGATCCCAATCTCGATTTCGTCGGCGTCGACTGGTACCCGCCGGTCACCGACTGGCGCGAAGGCGAGGACCATCTGGACGCCATGGCCGGCTATGACGGTCCGCACGATCCGGCCTATCTGCGCGCCGGCCTGACAGGCGGGGCCGACTTCGACTGGTTCTACGCCGGCGGCGCCGACCGCGACGCCCAGGTCCGCACCCCGATCACCGACGGCGCCCATGGCGAGGCCTGGATGTTCCGGCCCAAGGACCTGCTGTCGTGGTGGAGCCAGCCGCACCACGACCGGCCGGGCGGCGTGCGGTCGGCGACGCCCACGGCCTGGGTTCCAAGGTCCAAGCCGATCCGCCTGACCGAGTTCGGCTGCCCGGCCGTGGACAAGGGGAGCAACTCGCCGAACCTCTTCATCGACCCCAAGAGCTCGGAAAGCTTCCTGCCGCCCTATTCGAGCGGCGAGCGCGACGACTTTGGCCAGCGGCGCTATCTGGAGGCGGTGCTGGCCTGGCTGGATGAGCCGAGCGCCAATCCGGTCTCGCCGCTGTATGGCGGGCCGATGATCGAGGCGGCCAGCGCCTGGTGCTGGGACGCGCGGCCGTTTCCGGACTTTCCCGCCCGCGCCGATGTCTGGAGCGACGGCGGTGCCTGGCTCTTGGGTCACTGGCTGACCGGTCGGGCCGGCATCGCGCCGCTGCCAGAGCTGATCCAGGCCCTGGGCGCGCGGGCCGGTGTGGCGCTCGACCCCGGCGAGGCGGGCGGGGCCGTGGGCGGCTATGTCGTTGATCGGCCCATGCGCCTGCGCGATGCGCTGTCGCCCCTGACCGAGGCCTTCGCCCTGGATCCGGTCGAGCGCGGCGACCAGGTGCGGATGATGTCGCGAACGGGGCGGGCGGTGGCGGCGATCGAACCCGACGATCTGGTCTTGCCCGAGGACGGCCCGGCCGAGCGCGAGACCCGGACCCTCGACCCCGCCGCCGAGGCCCTGCGCCTGCGCTTCCTGGACGCCGCCCGCGACTATCAGGTCGGCGCCTTGATCGTCCGCCGCGAGGCGGGGGAGGGGACGCGTGACATGGATGCGCCGATCGTGCTGTCGGCGGCCGAGGCCGCCGCCGTGGCGCGCCGCATGCTGGACGCCGACGCGGCCGCGCGGCGCACGCGCATCGTGCGGCTGTCGCCCTCGGCGGCGCTGCGGTTCGAGGCCGGCGACCGGGTGACGCTGGATGCGGAGACCTGGCGAATCCAGCGCCTGGATCTCGACGAGCGCCCGCGCGCCAACCTCGCGCCGGTTCTGCGCAGCCAGGGTGTGGACGCGGTGATCGACTGGACGCCCGCGCCGCCGCGCGAGCCGGCCTCGCCGCCGGTGCTGCACGTGTTGGACCTGCCGTCGGACGGCGCGCTGGCCGACGACGCGCGGCCGCTGGTCGCCGCCGCCGCCGAGCCCTGGCGGCCGCTGGACGTGCATGCAGGCGCCGGCGTCGAGACCCTGACGGTCCGCGCCCGGTTGGCCGCGCCCGCCACGCTGGGGCTCACCCTGACCGACCTTGCGCCCGCCTCGCCGCATCGGCTGGACCGGTCCGCACGCCTGGACGTGCGGATCGAGGGGGCGAGCCTGTCCTCCGCGCCGCTGGCCGCCGTGCTGGCGGGGGGGAACGCCCTGGCGATCCGCGCGCCGTCCGGCGACTGGGAGGTGATCGCCTTCCAGACCGCCCAACTGATCGCGCCGGACGTCTGGCGGCTGTCGGGCCTGCTGCGCGGCCAGCGCGACGGAGCGGCGAGCGAAGGCGTGATCCCGGCCGGGGCGGCGGTGGTGCTGCTGGACGAGGCGGTGGTCCCGATCAGCGTCGCGGCCTTCGAGCGGGGAACGACCCTGATGGTCCGCGCCGCCCCGGCGGGCGGTCCGCCGTCGGGGGCGGGGATGACGCAGATCAGCGCCGTCTGGACGGGTCGGGCGCTGCGTCCGCTGGCCCCGGCGCATCTGCGCAAACGCTCGATCGGCGGCGATCTGTCGGTCTCGTGGATCCGCCGCGCCCGCGTCGGCGGCGATGTCTGGGACGGCGAGGTCCCGCTGGCCGAGGGCGTCGAGCGCTATCGCGTGCGGGTGCTGGACGGCGCCGCGGTACTGCGTGAGGCCGAGGTGGAAACGCCCGGTTTCACCTACACCGCCGCCATGCGCGCGGCCGACGCGCCCTCGTCCGGCGCCCGGCTGGAGGTAGTCCAGGGCGCGTCCCTGTACGGCTGGGGCGCGCCCGCCAGCACAAGTCTGTGGTAAAAATGCCACATAAGGGCTTGCGCGCCACGCTGGACGTCCTAGATGGAGGGGGTTACCCAAGCCCCCCGCTTAACTCAGAGGACCTTCCTTGGCGCGCGACCCGTATCAGGAACTCGGCGTTACCCGCACCGCCAGCGCGGACGAGATCCGCAAGGCGTTCCGCAAGCTCGCCAAGCAGTATCACCCGGACGCCAACCCGGGCGACAAGAAGGCCGAAGAGCGCTTCAAGCAGGTCAGCGCCGCGTTCGACATCGTCGGCGACGCCGAAAAGCGCAAGAAATTCGACCTGGGCCAGATCGACGCCGACGGCCGTGAGACCATGCGCGGCTTCGGTGGCCAGCCGGGCAACGGCCCGTTCAACGCCGGCGGTTTTGGCCAGGGCGGCTTCCATCGCTCGAACGAAGGACCCGAGATCGACCTGTCGGATCTGTTCGGCGGCATGTTCGGCGGCGGCGGCGGCGGCGCCGGCGCGGGGCGGGGGCCGTTCAGCGGCGGCGCGGGCGGCGGGTTCTCAGCCAAGGGCGCCGACGTCAAGGCGCGGCTGGACATCGACCTGGAAGACGCCATCAAGGGCGGCAAGAAGCGCGTGGCCTTCTCGGACGGCCGCACGATCGACGTCACCATCCCCACCGGCGCCCAGGAGGGTCAGACCCTGCGCCTGAAAGGCCAAGGCGCGCCGGGCCGCGGCGGCCAGGGTGACGCCCTGATCGAGCTGGCCATCAAGCCCCACCCGATCTATCGCCGCGAGGGCGAGGCGCTGGTCATGGACCTGCCGGTCTCGATCCCCGACGCGGTGCTGGGCGGCAAGGTCGAAGCCCCGACGCCCGACGGCAATGTCATGCTGGCCGTGCCCAAGGGCAGCAACAGCGGCCAGACCCTGCGCCTGAAGGGCCGGGGCATGCCCGACGGCAAGGGCAAGCGCGGCGACCTGCTGGCTCGCCTGGTGGTCACCTTGCCCGAGACCGTCGACCAGGACCTCGAAAAGTTCGCCGAAGCTTGGCGCGCCCAGAAGCCCTACACGCCGAAGCGGAAGTAGGGGCGGGTTTTAAAAGTCGTCATCTCTGGCGACTTTTAGCTATTTTGCGCCTTAAATCGCCAGAAGTGGCGAATTTTAGAGCTAAAAATAGAGCTCTCCTATATCGACAGACTTGACGATATGGGGCCTTAAGTTGATATATATCGCCACAAGAGGCGATTTATGAAATTTGAATCTCTCCTGTCCGATGAGGCGGTGTTGGCCGAGATGGGTCAGCGTCTGGTGGCGGCGCGGCTGGAGCGGCGGCTGACCCAGGCTCAGCTGGCGCAGGCCGCCGGCGTGTCCAAGCGCACCGTCGAGCGTCTGGAAGACGGCGCCTCGGCCCAGCTGACCAATCTGGTGCGCTGCCTGCGGGCCCTGGACCGGCTGGAGGGGCTGGAGCGCCTGCTGCCCGAGACGCCCGCCAATCCGCTGGACCTGCTGAAACAGGCCAAGACCGGCCGCTCAAGAGTGCGCAACGCCCGCGCGTCCGGCGTCGCCGAGACCGGCGGCGCGCCTTGGGTGTGGGGCGATGAAAAATGACCACCGTCGCCGAGGTTCGCCTGTGGGGCAGCCGGATCGGCGCGGTGTCGCTGGAAGACGGCGCCCAGACGGCGGTCTTCGCCTATGAGCCGGGCTTTATCGCCAGCGGAATCCAGCCCGCCCCGCTGATGATGCCGCTGAAGGCCGGCGTGTTCAGCTTTCCCGATCTGCCGCCGCGCAGCTTCCATGGCCTGCCCGGCATGCTGGCCGACGCCCTGCCGGACAAGTACGGCCATGTGCTGATCGACGCCTGGCTGGCCACGCAAGGTCGCAGCCCCGAGAGCTTCAACGCCGTCGAGCGCCTTTGCTACACCGGCCGCCGGGGCATGGGGGCGCTGGAGTTCTCGCCGATGGCGGGGCCGCGTCGGCGGGTCTCCAGCAAGATCGACATCGACGCCCTGGTGACCCTGGCTTCGGAGGTGCTGACCCATCGCCACGACCTGCGCGCCTCGTTCGCCGATGCGGACAAGGCCGACGCCCTGCGCGACATCTTGAGCGTCGGCACCTCGGCGGGCGGGGCGCGGGCCAAGGCGGTGATCGCCTGGAACCCGGCAACCAACGAAGTGCGCTCCGGTCAGGTCGAGGCGGGCGCGGGTTTCGGCTACTGGCTGCTGAAGTTCGACGGCGTCTCCGGCAACCGGGACAAGGAACTGGCCGACCCCAAGGGCTATGGCGCGGTCGAGCACGCCTATGGACAGATGGCGGCGGCGGCGGGAATCGACGTCGCCGAGAGTCGCTTGCTGGAGGAGGGCGGTCGTCGCCACTTCATGAGCAAGCGCTTCGACCGGCTGGACGGCGGCGGCAAGCTGCACATGCAGTCGCTGGCCGCCATCGCCCATCTGGATTTCAACGATCCCGTCGCCAATTCCTATGAACAGGCCCTGTTCACGATGCGGCGGATGGGCCTGCCGATGGCGCAGTTGGAAGAGCAGTTCCGGCGCATGGTCTTCAACGTGTTGGCGCGAAACCAGGACGACCACGTCAAGAACATCGCCTTCCTGATGGACCGCGCAGGACGCTGGAGCCTGTCACCGGCCTTCGACATCACCTGGAGCTACAATCCGGACGGCGAATGGACCTCGCGCCACCAGATGTCGATCAACGGCAAGCGGGACGGGTTCGACTTCGCCGATCTGGAGGCCTGCGCGAAAACCGCCTCGATCAGTCGCGGTCATGTCGGCCGGATCTTTGAAGAGGTGCGGGCGGCCGTGATGCGCTGGCCGACCTTCGCCGACGCGGCCGGCGTGGACGAGCGCTGGCGGGATCAGATCGGCGCGACGCTGCGGCTGGAGCTCAGGCGGTAGGCGGGGGATTGAAAAGCATCGACGAGGTCTGGTGACGCCGCTCAACGCGAAAGGCCGTGGCGCCGCCTGCGGTGCTCGCGGAGGTGCGGGCCAAGCTCAAGGCGCTGCTGGATGTCTGATCGGCGGCCTCTCAACAGCGTTGATCCGCCGGACCGCCGCCCCATCTGAAGACCGTGGCGCGATCGGCCGACGGGAGCTTTCATGTTCGTCTTGATGCTGTGCGCGGCCTTGCTGGTCATTGTCGGTTGCCCGGAGACGGCGCTGGGCAAGGGGCTGAGGCGGTGGCTGGTCGACTGGCCGGCGAAGGTGTTGGCGGGACTGACCCCGGCGCGCCTGGTGTTGCTGCTGGCCTTGCTGGCGGTCTCCACCCTTGTGGTCGTCCTATTCGAAGTCGAGGGCGCGATCCTGCTCGGCATGGCCCTGCCTGAAGTCGCGGTCTGGTTCATGGCCTTCGATGTTGCGGCCTTCATCGACCTGTTCGCGGCGATCGCACTGGCCGCCAACGGCGCCCGTCTGAAAGGACTGGGTGACCGGATCAAGGCGCTGCCGGGCCAGTTCGGTCGCGGGCTCGTCGCGCGCGTCCGTCGCTCGGGACAGGGCCGCCAGGGCGGACGCCGCTTCCGGCGTCCGGGGAGCGGGGCGACCAAAAGCGAGGACGGCGATGCGGGCTGGAGCGGCGCCGCGCAGCCGGGCGCGCTGGCCTGGGCCTGAGGCGCGAAAGCGGGCGGACGGCGGGCGCTTTCGCCGCCGGACGTTCCGCCCCGTGACAGAACGCCGCGCGCCGTTCATAACCGGAACGTTCAGCCTCCATTCAGCCGGGGTCCTTTAGACCGGTCAGCATGAAACCGATCCGCGCCCTCATCGTCGCCGCCGCGCTGGCCGCCGTCCTTCCGGATGCGGCCTTCGCGCAACGCCGTCCGGACTCGCTGGGCGCCGACTGGCGTCAGCAGCAGGACCAGGCGCGGGGCGGCGTGCAGTCGGGACGGCTGGTGCCGCTGTCGCGGGTGATCGAGATGATCGGTCGCCGGGTGCCGGGCCGGGTGCTGGACGCCGGCCTCGAAGGCGACAACTACCGGGTTCGCTGGGCCGCGGCCGACGGCCGACGCATCGACTTCATCGTCGACGCCCAGACCGGCCAGATCCTGAGCGGCGGCTAGGAAGGACTTCACGTCATGCGCATCCTGCTCGTCGAGGACGATCCCGACCTGACGCGTCAGCTGAAGCTGGCCCTGGCCGACGCCGGCTATGCCGTCGACCACGCGCCCGACGGCGAGGAAGCCCAGTATCTGGGCGAGAACGAGCCCTATGACGCGGTGATCCTGGACCTTGGCCTGCCCAAGGTGGACGGCGTGTCGGTGCTGGAGCGCTGGCGGCGCGGCAATGTCACGACGCCGGTGCTGATCCTGACCGCCCGCGGCGCCTGGAGCGACAAGGTCGCCGGCTTCGACGCGGGCGCCGACGACTATCTGGCCAAGCCGTTCCATACCGAGGAGCTTCTGGCCCGCCTGCGCGCCCTGCTGCGCCGCTCGGCCGGTCACGCCGCGCCGTCGCTGTCGTGCGGGGCCCTGCGCCTGGACCCGCGCGCGGCCCGCGCCAGCGTCAATGGCGAGCCGCTGCGCCTGACCTCGCTGGAATACCGCCTGCTGCACTACATGATCATGCACCAGGGCCGGGTGATCGGCCGCACCGAGCTGGTCGAGCACCTGTACGACCAGGACTTCGATCGCGACAGCAACACCATCGAGGTGTTCATCGGCCGCCTGCGCAAGAAGCTGGGCGCGGACCGGATCGAGACCGTGCGCGGCCTTGGCTATCGCCTCGCGGCCTTGCCGGGCGAAGACGCGGCGTGAGCAAGGCCACGCGCGTCCCTGTCCTGGCGCGTCTCTGGAGCATGATCGTCCCGAGCCATCGCTCGCTCGTCTTTCGACTGGTGGTGGCGGCTGGCATCTGGACTCTGCTGGTCGTCGCCGGAGCCGGCGTTTTCGTGAACACCCAGTTCCGCGACGCTCAGGTGCGTCGCTTCGACCAGGGGTTATCGATCCTGATCGATGACATGTACGCTAACACCAGCGTCGAGGATGGGCTGGTTAAGGCGCCGTTCCTGACCGACATTCGCGCAACTCGAGCCTACTCGGGCCGCTACTGGACAATCTTCGACTCGACCGGCGACGGCTCGCTAAGAGTAATCGACCGCTCGCGCTCGCTGTTTGACAGCGACCTGATGCTCCCGTCTGCTCAGTTGGACCGGCTGATCGCCGCCCCGGGTAAGACTATCTATTTCGATTTGCGGGGCCCGCAGGATGCGCGGCTGCGTGCCGGGGGGCTCTTAGCCCGCTTGCCCGGCCATGCCACGCCCGTGATTTTCCTTGTGGCCGAGGACCGCTCGCCGATCGACGCGGACACTGGCCGCTTTGTGCGCATCACCGCCTTCGCCCTGCTGATCCTGAGCGGCGGCCTGATCCTGGCGGTGGTGGTGCAGGTGCGCTTTGGCCTGCAGCCGCTGTTTCAGTTGCGCCGCGAGGTGGCCCATGTCCGCCGCGGCAAGGCCGAGCGCGTGGACGGGCGCTATCCCGAGGAGCTGGAGCCCCTAGCCGCCGAGCTGAACGCGCTGCTGGCTCACAACCAGGAGGTCGTCGAGCGCCAGCGCACCCACGTCGGCAACCTGGCCCATGCGCTGAAGACGCCGCTGTCGGTGATGCTGACCGAGGCCAGCCAGCAGCCGGGGCAACTGGCCGAGGTGGTGACCCGCCAGGCCCAGACCATGCGCGAGCAGGTCGATCACCACCTGCGCCGCGCCCGCGCCGCCGCCCGCTCGCAGACCAGCGGCGAGCGCACGCCGGTGGAGCCGATCCTGGACGAGCTGGCCGTGACCCTGGAGCGGATCTTCCAGGACAAGGCTGACGGGCGAGGCGTGGAGATCGATTGGCGCTGCCCTGAGGACCTGTGCTTCCAGGGCGAAAAGCAGGACCTGATGGAGCTGGCCGGCAATGTGATGGAGAACGCCGGCAAGTGGTGTCGTGGCAAGATCCGCGTCGACGCCGTCCGAACGGGCGAGGCGCGCATGACCCTGACCGTCGACGACGATGGTCCGGGCTTGACGCCCGACGAGCGGGCCCAGGCGCTCAAGCGTGGGCAACGGCTCGACGAGAACGCGCCGGGATCGGGGCTGGGCCTGTCGATCGTCGACGAGCTGGCCCGCGCCTATGGCGGCTCGGTGCAACTGGGTGAATCCCCGCTGGGCGGCTTGCGGGTGAGCCTTGATCTGCCCTGCGCCGAATCCTGACTCCTGGTTGTGGCGGTATGAGGTGCGCAGGGTCCTGGCGTAACACGTTATCGGTTACCTAAACCTGCGGTGGACAACACTTTTCGGGCGCAGACCCCAGGCGCGGACGCGCAGGTTTTTTGCGTCGTTTCGGAAATCCTTAACCTCGTTTCGAACATGGTTGACGCTTGTCGGAAGTCTCGATCCGGCACGGGGGATCATGGCCGCCATCGCTGCGCATAAACTGCAGATCATCCAGACGCTGGTGGAAACCGCGCCGGATGCGGCTCTGCGCAGCCTTGAGTTGGCCCTTGCCGGCGCCGGGAGCCAGGGAGCGTTGGCGTCCGTGCGCGGTCTTGTCGAGGACGAGACCGCCAATCGCTTCGTGCGTAACAACGTCCTGGCCCCGATCGTGCCGCTTTGCGCCAGGCGCGCCTCCAGCCAGGTCTCCTTCCCCGCGCCGGTCCTGTCGCGCCTGTGGCGCGCGCTGAAATCCGTCGCCGCCGCCCGGGTCGAGGAAGCCGCCGCGCGCTGCAACCCCTGGGACCTGGAGCAGGGCTCGCCCGAGGTGTTCGACGAGCTGTGCAAGCTGGCCGCGGCGGGTCTGCGCGACCCGGAGAACGCCGCGTTCGACAGCGTCCGCTCGCTGTGCGACCCCGAGCAACTGGCGCTGTGCCTGCAGCTGTCCACCCTGACGCGCGGATGCCTGCCCAAGCTTGCGGAATGGGTCAGCCGCATGTCGGACGAGCGCGCCGCCGCCGCGCGCCTGGCCTATCGCGACGCCTGTCGGATCAGCGAGGACGCCGGCCCGCTGCTGCTCGATATTCTGTCGGCGCACCTGCCCGACGACTGGCGCATCATGCGCGTGATCTCGGCGGTCATGGACCGACCGTCCGATCGGTATCTGGCCTCGTCCGAGGTGTCGCAGTTCGGCGAGCGCATCCTCACCGAGATCGAGGAGACGATCGCCCTGATCGAGTCCTTCAGCTTCGCCGACGGCGAGAAGGCCGGCCGCCTGGCCGCCCAGGCCGCCCAGAAGGTCCAGCTGCAGATGGTCGAGATCCAGCAGTCGGTCGACATCGCCAAGGACGGCCCGTGGGGCAAGCGCCTGGCGCGCCAGAAGCAGGCGATGGCCAAGGCCTGCGAGCTGCGCATGGATCAGGCCGAGAAGGAACTGGACAAGGCCCTGCCCACCCGGCCGATCTCGATGCTGGCCAAGAAGGGCGCGCGGGGCGTCGCCAAGCTGATCGAGGCGCCGGATGAGGCGATGATCCGTCGCGCCCAGTCCGCGCTGGCCTTCGTGGCCGAGCTGCGGGCCTGCGCCGACAAGGCCGGCTACGGCAGTTCACGGACCAAGGTCCTGGAAAAGTTGAACGCCCGTCTGGACCCCTATATCGAGGACGTGCTGCACGTGGCGCGGACCGGCGAGGGCGGCGATTCCGCCGTGGCCGTGAAGTATCTCGACATCGCCGCCAGCTTCATCGCCTACACCCGCGACGACAAGACCGCCGAGATCGTCCGCCGCCGCGCGGCGGCCGCCATCGCGGCTTAGCTATACGCCCAGCCAGGCCGCCATCGCCGGGTTCACCACGTCCGGGCGTTCGTGGGTGATCACGTGGCCGCAGTCCTCAGCGATGACGAGGCGCGCGTCTGGGATCATCGCGGCCATCTCTTCGGAGAGCGCTTTAGGCGTCAGCGGATCGGCGTCGCCGACGATGATCGCGGTTGGAACGGCGATGGACGCCAGCAGGGGGCGGCTGTCGGGCCGCCCGATCACGGCCTCGGTCTGGCGCGCGAAGCCCTCCAGGCCCACCGCAAGGCCCATGCGCGCGCTCAGCGCGTTGAGCGCGGGATCACCCTTGCGGCTGGGGTGGGTGAGGGCGTCGGCCCCCAGCGCGCAGAACCGCTCGAAGCCGACCTTGTGCGCCTGGGCGACCATCTTGCGCCGACCTGCGGCCTGTTCGGGCGTGTCGGGCCTGGCCGAGGTGCAGATCAGCGCCAGCCGCGACACGCGCTCCGGCGCCTGGCGAACGATCTCGAAGGCCAGGTACCCGCCCATCGAAAGGCCGGCGAGGGCGAAGGTCGGCGGGGCGTCGGCGAGAATACGGGTGGCGATTTCGGCCAGGCTGTCACCGGCCAGGGTGTTGGCGATCGTCACAGGGCCGCGCGGCCAAAGCACGGGCAGTTGCGGGGCGAAGATCTCCTCCGAGCAGAGAAGCCCGGGGACCAACAGGATCGCCGTCATGGAGCCTTCCTCGACAGGCGCCCCAGAATGACGGGGCGCGGGCCTCCTTAAGCGCTTTTTCCTCTCCCGGCGACGGCCGGAACAAGCTAACACCCGGCCATGATCGCTTTCTGGATCGCTGCGGCGGGGCTGTCGGTGGTGACGGCGGGGCTGGTGCTGCGCGGGGCCGCGCAGGCCCGAGCCGTTGACGACGCCGAGACCCGGCTGGAGCCGCACCGTCGCCGTCTGGCCGAGGTCGAGCGCCTGGCCCTGGACGGCCTCTTGGCCGAAGACGAGCTGAAGGCCGCCCGCGCCGAAGCCGGCCGCGGTCTGCTGGCCGCCGCCGACCAGGCCGAAAGCTGGAGCCGTGACGGCGCCGGTCCGCGCAAGGCCGCCGTCGCCGCTGTGGGCCTGACCTGTGCGTCGGCCGTCGGGCTCTATCTGGTGCTCGGCTATCCCGGACTGCCGGATCAGCCCTTCGCCAAGCGCGTGGCCGCCTGGCGCGCGGCTGATCCTGCGACGCTGGAACCGGCCAAGATCGCGGCCGTGCTCGAAGGCGTGGCCGCCGAACGGCCCAACGATCCCGAGCCGCTGGTGTTCATGGCTAAGGCCCGCGCGGCCGCCGGCGACATGGCCGGCGCGGAACAGGCGCTGCGCAAGGCCGTCCGTATCGCCCCCAAGCGGGCCGACATCTGGAGCCTCTTGGGCGAGACCTTCGTCATCCAGGCCGAGGGGCAGGTGGGTCCCGACGCCAAGCTCGCCTTTGGCCAGGCGCTGAAGGTCGACGCCGCCGACGTCCGCGCCCGCTACTATCTGGGCCGCGCCCGCATCGCCGAGGGCGAGGTCGCCGCGGGTCTGTCGGACTGGCGCGGCCTGCTGGCCAGCCTGGCGCCGAACGCGCAGGGCCGCGAGTCGCTGGCCGCCGAGATCGCCGAGGTCGAGGCGTCCGGCAAGCTGCCGGGGCCCCAGCCGGCGGCCGAGAGCGCCAATCCCGAGGTCCAGGGCATGATCGCCGGCATGGTCGACGGCCTGGCCCAGCGTCTGAAGCAGTCGCCTGACGACCCCGACGGCTGGGTGCGCCTTGTGCGCGCCTACGCCGTGCTGGGCGAGACGGCCAAGCGCGACGCGGCCCTGGCGACGGCCTCGGCGCTCTTCAAGGATCAGCCCAAGGTGATGTCGGCTCTGCGTCAGGCCGCCGATACGCCCGCTCAAGCCAAGACGACGAACCCATGAGTTTCTGGCCCCAATCCCGCAAGGCGCGCCGTCGCCTGACCATCCTGCTGGCCATCGCGCCGGTGCTGGCCCTGGCCGTGGGCCTGGCGCTGTATGGCCTGCGCGACAGCATCTCGCTGTTCTACACCCCGGCCCAGGCCCAGGAAGCCAAGGTGTCGGCCGGGCGCAAGGTGCAGCTGGGCGGCCTCGTCCAGCACGGCAGCGTGGTCAAGTATCCCGACGGCAATGTCGAGTTCGTGATCGCCGACCAGAAGGCGACGGCCAAGGTTGTCTATCACGGCGACCTTCCGGACCTGTTCCGCGAGGGCCAGGGCATCGTCGCCGAGGGCAGCTTCAATCCAGCGGGCGTCTTCGAGGCCAAGCTGGTGTTGGCCAAGCACGACGAGCGCTACATGCCGCGCGAGGTGTCCAAGGCGCTGAAGGAGCAGGGCGAGTGGCGCGGCGAGGGCGCGGATGCGCCGGCTTATGGGAGCCAGAAGCCATGATCGCTCGTCGTATTCCTTCTCCCCTTGCGGGAGAAGGTGGCCCGCGCAGCGGGTCGGATGAGGGGTTGAAAGCCCTGTCCGGCGAGTCTCGCGCGACCCCTCATCCGGCGCTGCGCGCCACCTTCTCCCGCAAGGGGAGAAGGGGAGTATTTCGATGATCGTCGAACTCGGCGCTTTCGCGCTCATTCTCTCTCTGATGCTGTCGGTCGCCCAGACCGGCCTGTCGGCCGTGGGCGGCGCGCGGCGCTCGCCGGTGCTGGCGGGCGCGGGCCAGGGCGCGGCGATTGCGACGTTCGTGGCCCTGCTGGTCTCGTTCGCGGCGCTGATCTACGCCTTCGTGACGTCGGACTTCTCGGTGACCAACGTCGCCACCAACTCCCACACCGACAAGCCGATGCTCTACAAGGTGGCCGGCGCCTGGGGCAGCCACGAGGGCTCGATGCTGCTGTGGTGCGTGGTGCTGACCGGCTTTGGCGCGGCCATGGCCGTGTTCGGCGACAGCCTGCCGCCGCGCCTGCGCGCCTACGCCATCGCCGTGCAGGGCGCGCTGGGCGTCATGTTCCTGGCCTACACTGTGTTGGCGTCGAACCCGCTGGCGCGGCTGCTTGAGGCCCCCATTGAGGGCAAGTCGCTCAATCCGCTGCTGCAGGACTGGGCCTTGGCCTTCCACCCGCCGTTTCTCTACATCGGCTATGTCGGGTTCTCGGTAGTCTATTCGCTGTCGATGGCGGCCCTGATCGAAGGCCGGATCGACGCGGCCTGGGCGCGCTGGATTCGCCCCTGGACCCTGGCGGCCTGGAGCATGCTCACCGTCGGCATCACGCTGGGCGCCTTCTGGGCCTATTACGAGCTGGGCTGGGGCGGCTGGTGGTTCTGGGACCCGGTCGAGAACGCCAGCTTCATGCCCTGGCTGATCGGGGCTGCTCTGCTGCACTCGGCCATCGTCACAGAAAGGCGCGGGGCGCTGCCGGGCTGGACGGCGTTCCTGGCCCTGGCGGCCTACACCTTCTCGATGCTGGGCGCCTTCCTGGTGCGCTCGGGCGTGCTGACCTCCGTCCATGCCTTCGCCGTGGATCCGACGCGCGGCGTCCTGCTGCTGATCATGATGGGCGTGGCCGCCGGCGCAGGGTTCCTGCTGTTTGGCCTGCGCGCGCCCAGCCTGAACCGCGGCGGCCAGTTCCGCCCCATCAGCCGCGAGAGCGCCATCGTGCTCAACAACATCCTGCTGTCGACGGCGACGGCGGTGGTGCTCTTGGGCACCCTCTATCCGCTGATCCGCGAGGCCATGGACGGCGAGGCCGTGTCGGTGGGCGCGCCGTTCTTCAACCTGACCTTCACGCCGCTGATGATCCTGGCCTTCGCCGTGCTGCCCGCCGGGCCGCTGCTGGCCTGGAAGCGCGGCGACGCCAAGGGCGTGGCGCGCAAGCTGTGGGTCGTGCTGGCCCTGGCGGCCCTGCTGGGCTTGATCGCCTATGCCGTGGTGCAGCCGCGCAAGGCCCTGGCCAGCGGCGGCTTGGTGGTCGGCTTCTGGCTGATCGGCGGCGCGCTGCTCGAGATCGCCGAGCGCCTGAAGCTGGCGCGCGCGCCCTTCGCCGAGAGCCTTCGCCGGGCACGCGGCCTGCCGCGCGGCGCCTGGGGCACGACCCTGGCCCATGCGGGTCTGGGCGTGTTCGTGCTGGGGGCCTCGTTCGAGACCGCCTGGCGCGTCGAGGCGGCTCAGGCCCTGAGCCTGAACGGCAGCCAGCCGCTGGGCGCCTATACCGTAACCCTGACGGATGTGGTGACGATCGAGGGGCCGAACTATCTGGCCGAGCGCGGCATCATCACCGTCACCAACAAGGCCGGCGCCGAGGTGTGCCGCGCCCAGCCTGAGCGCCGCTTCTATCCGACGGGGGCCCAGACCACGTCTGAGGTCGCCATCTGCGCCAAGGGCCTGGACGACATCTATGTGGTGATGGGCGAGCGCCGGGCGGGCGAGGGCGGCAAGCCGGCCTGGCTGGTGCGGGCCTATGTGAACCCGTGGGTGCGGTTGATCTTCCTGGGTCCGCTGCTGATGGCCATCGGCGGGATCGTCTCGCTGTCGGACCGCCGCGTGCGCCTGGGCGTGGGACGACGGACCGGGGAGGTGGTGTCGTGAAGCGGTTGCGGGCTCTGTTGATCGCTGCGGCGGCGGTCGCCCTGACGGCCGGCGCGTCCGATCCGTCCGAACGTCTGCCCGACCAGGCGCAGGAGGCTCGCGCCCGGACGCTGTTCAAGGAAGTGCGCTGTCTGGTCTGTCAGAACGAGTCGATCGACGACTCCGAGGCCCAGCTGGCCGGCGATCTGCGGCAAATTGTCCGCGAACAGGTCAAGGCGGGGAGCAGCGACGCGCAGATCCGCGACTTCCTGGTCGAGCGCTATGGCGAGTTCGTCCTGCTAAAGCCTCGTTTTTCCATGGGAAACGCCGTGCTTTGGCTGGCGCCGGTCGTGGTGTTGCTGGTTGGCGGTGTTCTGATGGCGGGCCTGTTGCGTCGCCGCGAGACGCCTGAACCGGCGCTGTCGCAGGACGAGGAGGCGCGCGTTCGGCGCCTTCTCGAAGGCGATTGACACGATTGCGCCGAAATAGCGCCGCAAGAAGCGCCTTCCGGATGATGGAAAGATAATTCGAGAACCATTGCACCTTTAAATACCGCGACTAGGTTCTCAAAGAGATCGGGGCCGCGCGCCGGGCGCGCGGATGACGTTAAGGGACCACGTCCGCAGGGCGTGGGTGAGGAAAGACGAGAATGACCGCTAGGAAGTCGGGTTTCATTGTGGGCGCCGTCGCCGGCGCGAGCGTGGCCTGCGCGGCCCTGGCCGGAATGGGCATGCGGATGGGGACGGCCGACGCGGCCCAGGCCCCGGTCGTCCGCGTGTCCACCGCCAGCGCGCCGACCTTCGCGCCGCCGCCGGGCGCGCCGATGTCGTTCGCCGACATCTTCGAGAAGGTCTCGCCCGCCGTCGTCCAGATCAATGTGACCTCCAAGGCCCAGGCGCCGTCGCTGCGCATCCCTGGCCTGGAAGGCTTCGACATCGTGCCGCGCGGTCAGCGCCGCCCCGGTCAGCCGGGGCAGCAGGGCCAGCAACAGGAAGACGACGGCGACACGCCGGCGACGCCCAAGCAGCAATCGGCGGGCTCGGGCTTCTTCATCTCGGCCGACGGCTACATCGTCACCAACAACCACGTCGTCGCCGACGCCGACGACATCCAGGTGGTGCTTAAGGACGGCCGCGAGCTGAAGGCCACGCTGGTCGGCCGCGACGAGAGCACCGACCTGGCCGTGATCAAGGTGGTCGACCCCAAGGCCAAGGGTAAGGACTTCACCTTCGTCAACTTCGAGAACCAGGCCAAGCCGCGCGTCGGCGACTGGGTGATCACCATCGGCAACCCGTTCGGTCTGGGCGGCACGGCCACGGCCGGCATCATCTCGGCCTATGATCGCAATCTGAACGACACCACCTCGTCGTTCGTGCCGTACATCCAGATCGACGCGCCGATCAACCGCGGCAATTCGGGCGGTCCCAGCTTCGACATCTATGGCCGGGTGATCGGCGTCAACAGCGCCATCTACTCGCCGTCGGGCGGTTCGGTCGGCATCGGCTTCGCCATTCCCGCCGAGGTGGCCGAGGGCGTCGCCAAGCAGCTGATCGAAAACGGCAAGGTCGTGCGCGGCTATATCGGCGTGAGCATCATGGCCTTTAACGCCGAGATGGCTGAAGCCCTGGGCATGAGCGATGTGAAGGGGGCGATCGTCGCCTCTGTCGTTCCGGGCGGTCCCGCCGCCAAGGCCGGCCTGCTGCCGGACGACATCCTGGTGGCCGTCAACGGCGTCAAGATCAGCGACAGCAGTGAACTGACCCGCGAGGTCTCCAAGGCCCGTCCGGGCGAGACGATCAAGGTCTCGATCATCCGTGACGGCAAGCCGCGCATCGTCGACGTCAAGTCGGGCACGCGTCCCTCGGAGAGCAGCCTGGCGGTGACGGATGACGAGCAGGGCCAGGACGGCGCCGCGCCGACGCCGGACAAGCCGGCCAGCCAGAAGGTCGACGCCCTGGGCCTGACCCTGGGGCCGATCGATGCGGCTTCGCGCCAGACCTACAAGATCGAGCCGGACATCAAGGGCCTGCTGATCATCGGCGTGAAGGGCGACAGCGACGCGGGCGAGAAGGGCCTGGCCAAGGGTGATGTCCTGTCCAACATCAACGGCGCGCCGGTCACCAGCGTCGCCGACGTGACCTCTGCGGTGGAAACGGCCAAGAAGGCCGGCCGCGCCAGCGTGCTGGTCAAGATCGTCCGCCAGAACCGTCCGGTCTTCATCCCGCTGAAGATCGCGCCGTAAGGCGGATCCGTCTTTCAACGAAATGGCCCCGCCCAGGACTGTCCTGGGCGGGGCTTTTTCGTACCTGTCGAAGGTTTAAGTTACGGCGGTCGTCGAAAACGCTATCAACCCTGACGACTATCGCGTGATGCGCGGAATCGGGGGAACGTCCGAGGTTCCACCACCGCGTCTGGCGCATGAGGGGCTTTTGCGATGCGCATTCTGATTATCGAGGACGACCTGGAAGCCGCCGGCGCCATGGCGCACGGGCTCAAGGAAGCCGGCTACGACGTCGCCCACGCGCCGGACGGCGAGGCGGGCCTGGCCGAGGCCCAGAAGGGCGGCTGGGACGTGCTGGTCGTCGACCGGATGATGCCCAAGATGGACGGCGTCACGGTGGTCGAAACCCTGCGTCGCGAGGGCGATCAGACGCCGGTGCTGTTCCTGTCGGCCCTGGGCGAGGTCAATGACCGCGTGGTGGGCCTGAAGGCCGGCGCCGATGACTATCTCGTCAAGCCCTATGCCTTCCCCGAGCTGATGGCCCGCGTCGAGGCCCTGTCGCGCCGCCGCGAGACCGGCGCCGTGGCCACCACCCTGAAGGTGGGCGAGCTGGAGATGAACCTGATCAACCGCACGGTCCATCGTCAGGGCAAGGAGATCGACCTGCAGCCGCGCGAGTTCCAGCTCCTGGAATTCATGATGCGCCACGCCGGCCAGTCGGTGACCCGCACCATGCTGCTGGAAAAGGTCTGGGAGTATCACTTCGATCCGCAGACCAACGTCATCGACGTGCACATCTCGCGCCTGCGCAGCAAGATCGACAAGGGCTTCGACCGGGCCATGCTGCAGACGGTGCGCGGCGCCGGCTACCGGCTGGATCCGTAGGCGAGCCGCCGCCGGCGTGGTAGGATCAGATCATGAACAAGCCTGCCAAGCCTGTAGCGCAACCGGATGGCGCTTTTGAAGCCTCGATGTCGGAGGCTGAGTGCGAGGCTCAGTTCGACGCGTGGCTTGAGCGCAACCGCGATGCGTTCGTGGCCTCGTTGGACGAAGCTCAGGCCCAATTCGATCGGGGCGAGTACGACGAGCGCAGCTTTGACGAGATCATCGCGGAAGGAATCCGCAGGCTGAACCTCAAGCCCTGATCTTGAACGTGGCGGGGCGGGTCTTCAGGGCGAGAAGGGTCGCGCGCGATCTTGACGGTATCTTCTTCGACATCTGCCTCAACAATGGTGTGGAGGTCGCCGTGGCTCAGTTGAGACGACTGGAAGCCGCCATGGCTCGTCTTGGTGACTTTCCAAGACTGGGGCGACAGCGCGCCGATCTGGAGGGGCATCAGATCATGACCCTTCCGGTGTCGCCCTGGACGATCGTCTACAAGCTGGTGAGTGATGACGTGAGAGTGATGCGGATTATCGACGGACGCCGTGATCTGGGTTCGGCTTTGCGGGGAAAATCCTGAGACCCATGCGTCTGCCGCGCCTTCTCCGCACCACGCCGTTCCGGCTGACCCTGCTTTTCCTGGCCCTGTTCGCGGCGGCCGCCAGCGCCTTCCTGGGCTACATCTATGTGGCCACGGCCGGCGAGGTGAACCGCCGCGCTCAGGCTGAGATCAGCCGCGAGTTCGAGAGCCTGGAGGCGGCCTATCGCCAGGGCGGCGTCGACGCGCTGAACCAGACCATCGTCGAGCGGGCCACCAGCGAGCGGCCGTTCCTCTATTTCCTGGCCGACAAGGACGGCAAGCGGATCTCCGGCTCGATCGAGGAGTCGCCGGTCTCCGGTTTCACGGGCGATGGCCCCGAGTGGGCCAGCTTCAAGGTCACCGAGACCGATCTCGATGGGGCTGAGGTCAAGGCCGCCGCGCGCGGCGTGCAGCAGCGCCTGGACAATGGCGAGATCCTGTTCGTCGGCGCCGATGTCGACGCCTCAGAAGCCTATGTCCGCAAGATCGTCCGGGCGCTGTGGGGCGCGGGGGCGCTGGTCATCCTGCTGGGCATGGCCGGCGGGGTGCTGATCAGCCGCAATGTCAGCCGCTCGATGCAGGGCCTGGTGGACGTGGTCAACGCCGTGCGTGGCGGTGATCTGCACGCCCGCGCCCGGGTGCGGGGCACGCGCGATGAATATGACGAGCTGGCCGAGGGCCTCAACGACATGCTCGACCGGATCGAGCGCCTGATGGGCGGCCTGCGCCACGCGGGCGACGCCATCGCGCATGATCTGCGCTCGCCGCTGACCCGCCTGCGCGCCCGCATGGAGGTGGCCCTGATCGACGCCGAGAACGGCAAGGGCGATCCCGTCGCGGCCCTGGAGACGGCGCTGCAGGACGCCGACGGGGTGCTCAAGACCTTCAACGCCGTGCTGGCCATCGCCCGCCTGCAGGCGGCCGGCTCGGCCCCGGACCAGCGCCAGTTCGACGCCTCGGAACTGGCCGGCGACATGGCCGAGCTCTATGAGCTGTCGTGCGAGGACAAGGGCCTGGATTTCAAGGCCGAGATCGTCCCGGCCCTGACCATCAAGGGCAATCGCGAGTTCCTGGCCCAGGCCCTGGCCAACATCCTCGACAACGCCATCAAGTACACGCCCGAGGGCGGCGCGATCATGCTGCGCGCGCGGCGCACCTCGTCGGGCGAGCTGGAGTTCTCGGTGACCGACACCGGCCCCGGCGTGCCCGAGGCAGACCGCGCCCGTGTGGTCCAGCGCTTCGTGCGCCTGGAGAACAGCCGCAGCGAACCGGGTGCGGGCCTTGGCCTCTCCTTGGTCAGCGCCGTGGCGACCTCGCACGGCGGCCGTCTGGAGCTGGCCGAGGGGCCGGGCGAGTACAACGGCATGGGCCCTGGCCTGCGCGTGGCGCTGGTGCTGCCGCGGGTGGAGTAAGGGGGCTTAGGTCCAGGAGCGCCCCCTCCGTCACGCGGCTTCGCCGCGCGCCACCTCCCCCGCTGTGCGGGTGAGGAGGAAATGGCAGCCCTCCTGCCCCGCTTGCGGGGGAGGTGGATCGCTGCGGATACGCAGCGAGACGGAGGGGGCGTCCCTGCGCCCTTCGAGGCGCGCTGAGGAGCGCGCACCTCAGGATGATGTGTTCAGCAACAGTGTTCCTCATCCTGAGGTGTGAGCCGAAGGCGAGCCTCGAAGGACGCAGTGAGCGTCCGACCTTCCCCCATTCGAAAACTCCACTCCGCCGTCATCCCGCGCTTCATGCGCGGGACCCATTCGTCCGCCGCAGGTGCGGAGCGTCGTCGTCCCCTCGCGTGAAAGCTGAACCATGGGTCCCGCGCATGAAGCGCGGGATGACGGGGGCTATGAGGAACCCGAACACACCGTTAGCGCCTCCGCTAACGCACCGACGCGCCGCCCTACTCCCCCTGCACCCAGGTGATCGCGCCGGTAAAGGGGTCCATCTGCGGCGCCAGACCCGGTCGCAGGTCACGATAGTCCGGTCCGCGCGGGGCGACGCTCCAGACCACGACCATGGCCATGATCGCCAGGAAGGTCATGGTCAGAAAGCCGGCGATGTCGCGGTGCAGGCTGGGTTCGCGGCGGCTGAGCAGCGAGACGCGCAGGATCAGCGGGTGGGTGGCCCAGCCGCAGGCCAGGGGCGAGACGCTCCCGCTCATCTGGGCCTTCATCAGGGCCCGGGCGTAGTCGGCGCGGATGTCCGAGCGCAGGGCCACCACGGTGGCGTCGCAGGCCAGCTCCTGGTCGATGCGGATGAAATGCTGGGCCAGGGCGATCATCGGATTGCACCAGCAAAGCACGCCGGCGCCGGCGATGAACAGATTGGCGATCGGATCGCCGCGCTGGATGTGGGTGCGCTCGTGCAGGACGATCAGGTCCCGCTCGCGGGCGTCGAAGCGCTGGGTGAAGTCGGCGGGCAGGACGATGCGCGGCCACAGGGCGCCCATCACGGCAGGCCCCGCCCGACCCTGATCGACCCGGCGGCGGAACAGGCGCTCGCGCAGCACCAGCACGGCGGTGGCGATCGCGCAGCCGGCCAGCCACAGCACCACCAGCTTCGGCGCCCAGGCGCCCAGCGGCCGGGTGGGCGCGCCGATGTTCATGGTGTCGGCCAGGCTGGGGAAGAACGCGGTGGCGGCGGCGGCCGGCACGATCAGCCACAGACCATAGGCGCGGCGCGGGCCGAAAAGCCGGCGCGCGGACGGCCGCAGGATCAGCACCAGCAACACGGCGGCGGCGGCGGCGATCTGGGCCCGGATCAGGGCGAGGGCGAACAGCTCGATCATGGTCGCAGGCGGTCCTGGCCGTTTCTGAGGTTCAATGGTTACAACTGTAATTTCTAACGTCAAGCGCCAGTCTCGCGCATCGCTTGTCGGAAAACGCAACGCAGGCCACCGTGGCGCCATGAGCAAGCTCGCCGATCGCCTCGCCCCCTGCGGCCCCGTCCTGGACCCCAAGGCCGCTGAGCGGGCGTATGAAGCGATCGCCAAGCGGGCCGGCGAGGCGATGGGCCAGGTCGACGCGGCCTGGGGCAGCCTGGCGCCGGTGTTCGCCGCCTCGCCCTATCTGGCGGGCCTGGCGCGCCGCGACGGCAAGCGCTTGCCGAGGATCCTGGGCGGCGATCCTGGCGAAACCTTGGCCGCCATCCTGGCCGCCGCCGAGGCCGTGGCCGCCGAGCCGGATTTCGAGACCGCGCGCCGGGGGCTGCGCGAGCTGAAGGCCGACCTGCACCTGCTGACCGCGATCAGCGACCTCGGCGGCGTCTGGGACCTGGATCAGGTGACCGGCGCCCTGACGCGCTTCGCCGACGCGGTCCTGCACGCGGCCTTGGCCCAGGCGGTCCGCCAGGAGGTGTCGCGCGGCGCCCTGACCCATGTCGGAGACGGGGCGGCGGGGCCTGCGCCCGGCCTCTTCTGCGTGGCCATGGGCAAGCACGGCGCGTTCGAGCTGAACTATTCCAGCGATATCGACTTCTCGATCTTCTACGCGCCCGAGAAGTTGCCGGTCGCCGAAGGGCACGAACCGCAGGCCGTGGCGGTGCGGATCGCCAACCATCTGGGCCGCATCCTGCAGGAGCGCACCGGCGACGGCTATGTCTTCCGGATCGACCTGCGCCTGCGCCCGGACCCGTCCTCGACCCCGCCGGCCATGCCGGTCGATGCGGCCATGGACTACTATGAGAGCGTCGGCCAGAACTGGGAGCGGGCGGCCCACATCAAGGCCCGGATCGCGGCCGGCGATGCGGCCAAGGGCGCGGCGTTCCTGGAGGGCCTGCAGCCGTTCATCTGGCGGCGGAACCTCGATTTTGCGGCCATCGCCGACATCCACTCGATCAAGCGCCAGATCCACACCTACAAGGTCGACGACCGCCTGACCGCCAAGGGCGCGGACCTGAAGCTGGGGCGGGGCGGCATCCGCGAGATCGAGTTCTTCGTCCAGACCCAGCAGCTGATCCTGGGCGGCCGCCAGCCGGACCTGCGCAGCCCCCGCACGCTGGACGCGCTCCAGGCCCTGTCAGCCGCCGGCCACGTCACGCCCGAGGACGCCGCCTGGCTGACGCAGGCCTATAAGGACCTGCGGGCGCTGGAGCACCGCGCCCAGATGATCGCCGACGACCAGACCCACAAGCTCCCGGAGTCCGACGTCGAGCGCAAGAAGGTCGCGGCCCTGTGGGGCGAGGGCAATCTGCGGGTGTTCGACGCCGCCGTCGGCAAGATGCTGAAAGGCGTGAACCTGCGCTATGGCCGCCTGTTCGCCGGCGAGGAGGCGTTGTCCTCGCGCTTCGGCAGCCTGGTGTTCACCGGCGTCGAGGACGATCCAGAGACCCTGGCCACCCTGAAGCGGATGGGCTTTTCCAGCCCCGAGCGGGTGGCCGCCACCATCCGGGGCTGGCACCATGGCCACATCGCCGCCACCCGCACCGAGCGGGGGCGAGAGCTGTTCACCCGCCTGGCGCCGCGCCTCTTGGACGCCGCCAACGCCACCGGCGCGCCGGACCAGGCGTTCAACCGCTTTTCCGACTTCTTCAGCCGCCTGTCGTCGGGCGTGCAGATCCAGTCGCTGTTTCTGGCCCAGCCGCGCCTATTCGAGCTGATCGTCGAGGTCATGGCCTTCGCCCCGCGCCTGGCCGCCACCATGGCCAAGCGGCCGACCGCGCTGGACGCGCTCTTGGACCCGACCTTTTTCGGACCGATCGAGACCCCGGCGATCGCGCCGTGGGATCCGGAGGATTTCGAGGGGGCGATGGACGCCGCGCGTCGCCTGTTCCGCGACCAGAGCTTCCGCATCGGCGTGCGGGTGATGAGCGGGACCGCCGACGCCCGCGACATCGGCCGCGCCTTCGCCGAACTGGCCGACCTGATTATCGGCGGGCTGGCGCCGGCCGCCCTGGCCGAGGTCGAGCGGATCGGCGGCGCCTTCCCCGGCCAGGTGGCGGTGGTGGCGCTGGGCAAGGCCGGCTCGCGGGAGATGACGGCCAAGTCGGACCTTGATCTGATGACCCTCTACGCCGCCGACGATCCGCGCGGCATGTCGACTCTCAAGGACTGGAGCGCGGAGGTTTTCTACGCCCGCCTCACCCAGCGCCTGACCTCGGCCCTGTCGGCGCCGACTGGGGAGGGGACGCTGTACGAGGTCGATCTGAAGCTTCGCCCCTCGGGAACCAAGGGGCCGGTGGCGGTCAGTTTCGCGGCCTTCGAGCACTACTACGAGCGTGAGGCCGAGACCTGGGAGCTCTTGGCCTTGACCCGGGCGCGGGTGGTGTGGGCCAGCTCGCCGGAGTTCAAGGCGCGGGCCGAGGGGGCGATCGCCGCGGCGCTGCGGCGTCCGCGCGCGTGGAAGAAGACCGTCACCGACGTCATCGAGATGCGCCAGCTGATGGAGCGCGAGCGGCCGGGCAAGGGCGACTGGGACCTGAAGCTCGACCCCGGCGGCCTGGTGGACATCGAGTTCGCCGCCCAGTTCCTGCAACTGGCCCATGCGGCGGCGGACGGGCCGCTGCGACAGAACACCGGCGAGGCGCTGGCGGCGCTGCGCGAGGCGGGCCTGGCTGACGCGGGCGCGTTGAGCCGACTGGAGGCGGCCTGGCGGCTGGAGCAGGACCTTTCGCAGCTGATCAAGGTGGCGCTGGAAGACGGCGCTGACGTCGAGGTCGAGCCCAAGGCCTTCAAGGCCCTGCTGGCCAAGGCGGGCGGCGTGGCCCAGTTCAAGTCGCTCAAGCCCAAGCTCGCCAAGGCCAAGGCCGAGGCCCGGGCGGCCTATGAGGCGGTGGTGAAGGGGTAGGGCGAACGCCCCCTCCGTCTCGTCGCTTCGCGCCGATCCACCTCCCCCGCAAGCGGGGCAGGAGGGCGGAGTGTCATCCTCCTCCCTCGTGAAACGGGGGAGGTGGCGCGCGGCGCAGCCGCGTGACGGAGGGGGCGCTCGGAATTTCTCGACCAACCCGCGACGGAATCCCCGACGTCCCACGTTTCACGCTCCATGGGATGGGCTGTCCAGCTTTTGGAGACCTTGCGTCTGATGATGAAACACACCCTGATCGCGGCCGGCGCCCTGCTGACCCTGGCCGCGCCGGCCTTGGCCCAGACCCCCGCACCGACCGGCATGACGCTGGCGCAATTCCAGGCCAAGAACGGCGACAAGATGTTCTCGCGCCTCGACACCAACAAGGACGGGAAGATCTCGCCGGACGAGTTCGCCAGTCTGCGCAAGCAGAACCCAGAGGCCGACGCCAAGGCCGAGAAGGCCGGAAAGCGCGGTCCGCGGATGTTCGCGCGCTTCGACGCCGACAAGGACGGCGCGCTCTCCAGGACCGAGGCTAACGCCGTGATGGCCATGCGTTTCAAGCGGATGGACGCCAACAATGATGGCGTTCTGACGCTTGAGGAGTTGAGCGCCAGGGGCGGCGGGGCCAAGGTCGGAGTCTGATGACGACGTGCGCGGCGAGCTGAGGTTTGGTCTCCGACGGGAACGATCCCGACGAAGCCTTGCTGGCGGGGGTGGGACGGGGCGACCCGACCGCCGTACGAACCCTGCTGGACCGGCGCTTGCCGCGCATTCTTGCGCTGGCCCGGCGGATGCTGAACGACGCGGGCGAGGCCGAGGACGTGGCCCAGGAGACATTCCTGCGCGCCTGGAAGCAGGCGCGGGGCTGGAAGCCGGGCGGCGCCCGCTTCGACACCTGGCTGCACCGTGTGGCGCTGAATCTCTGCTACGACCGCTTGCGTCGCAAGCGGGAGGTCGTCACGGATACGCCGCCGGAACAGGTCGACACCGGTCCCGCGCCGGATGCGGGCCTGCTGGGCGCAGACCTGTCGCGGCGCGTCGAGGCGGCGCTGGCGGCTCTGCCGGCGCGTCAACGCGAGGCGATCGTGCTGTGCCACCACCAGGGGCTTGGCAATATCGAGGCGGCGGGGTTGATGGAGATCAGCGTCGAGGCGCTGGAAAGTCTGCTCTCGCGAGGGCGTCGGGCGCTGAAGGCGTCGCTGGCGGATCTGGCGCGAGGCGAAGAGTGATGAAGGAGGCCTGCTGATGACGGCGGCCAGCATGTCTGTCGCGCGCTTCGAGGCGCTGGCGCAGACCTTTGGCGGTGAGATCGCCCGCTGGCCCGAGGGCGAGCGTGAGGCCGCGCGCGCGCTGCTCGCCGCCGATCCCGATCGGCTGTCGCCTGTTCTGACCGAAGCCTCTCAGCTGGATCGCCTGCTGGATCTCGCGCCGGCCCAGGCCCTGGACGCGGCGTTGCTGGGCCGCCTGATCGCCGCCGCACCCCGCGCGCCGAACGCTACGCGCCGCTGGATCACGGGGCTTTCCGCCGCCTTCGGCCTGTCGGCGGCGGCGTTGGCGGGGGTGCTGGCCGGGATCGCGATCGGCGGCCACATCCAGCCGCCCGCCGTCCTTGCGCCCGCCGGCCAAGCCGAGGTGGTCACGGCGGCCGACGTCTCCAACGACCTGCAGGACGCCCTTGAGGAGTCTTCCGCGCTATGAGCCTTCCGCGTCCGCTGCTGATCGGGCTCATCGCGTCGGGGGCCCTGAACGTCTTCCTGATCGGGGGCGTCGCAGGGGTGACCTATGTGCGCCTGTCGACTCCGCCCGCCAGCGTGGTCGCTTCCACCTCGCCCATGCCGTCCGCGGCCCCGGCGATGACGACCCCGGCCGAGCGTCAGCCGGATCCGGCCCTGGCCGCAGCGCCGGTCCGCCAAGCCGTTGAACGCGCCGCCAGGCCTGTGGCCCCGCAGGCGCAGAGCCCGGGCTCCGTCGATCGACCGGCCCGCCCGCCGCTGTGGACCGCCGGCGAAGCCCTGTCGCCGGAAAACCGTCGAGGTCTGCGCCAGGCCCTGCGCGCCGCCAACCAGAAGAACATGCCGATCACCCAGCGTGCGCGGGCTGAACGCCGGGCCGCTCTGGCGGCGCTGGCCTCGCCCGGATTTGATGCGGCCGAGGTCTCGCGTCGGCTGGCGACGGCGCGCGATCTGGAAATCCAGGCGCGGGGGAACGTCGAGACCGCCCTGGCCACCTTCGCCGCGACCCTTTCGCCTCAGGAGCGGGCCGCTCTGGCCCAGGGGCTGTCAGAGGTCTATGCGCCAAGGCAGCCGCGTCGGGGCGAGGAATAATCGCTCCGCGACGTAACCAAACTCCGGGTTGTTGCGTATCACGGGCGTATGCCGCCTCGGAGCGTCCCCATGCTGATCCGCCACGCCCCTGACCTGACCGACAACGACGTCACCGACCACAGCCTCTATCTCAAGCGCCGAACCTTGATGGCCGGCGTCGCGGGCCTGGGCGTCGCCGGCGCGTCGGCGAGCCACGCCCAGGCGGGGCTGACCTACAGCCGGGGGTTCTCGACCACCGAAAAGCCGACCTCGAAAGAGGACATCACCACCTACAACAACTTCTATGAGTTCGGCGTCGACAAGAGCGATCCGGCCGAAAACTCGGGCAAGTTCAAGCCGCGTCCCTGGACGGTGCGCATCGACGGCGCCTGCGAGGCCCCGCGCACGGTCGGCATCGAGGATCTGATCGGCAAGAACAAGCTCGAAGAGCGCATCTACCGCATGCGCTGCGTCGAGGGCTGGTCGATGGTCATTCCCTGGGTCGGCTTCCCGCTGAAGGACCTGCTGGCCAGCGTCAAACCGACCTCCAGGGCCAAGTTCGTGGCGTTCGAGACGGTGATGCGGCCCTCCGAAATGCCGGGCCAGGCCTGGAACACGCTGGACTGGCCCTATCGCGAAGGCCTGCGCATCGACGAGGCCATGCACCCGCTGACCCTGATGGCCGTGGGCCTCTATGGCGACGTGCTGCCCAACCAGAACGGCGCGCCGCTGCGGCTGGTCGTGCCGTGGAAGTACGGCTTCAAGGGCATCAAGTCGATTGTCCGGATCAGCCTGGTGGAGAAGCAGCCCGTGACGTCCTGGAACGTCCTGGCCCCGCGCGAATACGGCTTCTATTCCAACGTCAATCCGGCCGTGGACCATCCCCGCTGGTCCCAGGCCACCGAACGCCGCATCGGCGAGTTCCGCCGCCGCGAGACCCTGGCCTTCAACGGCTATGGCGAGTGGGTGGCGGACATGTACCGGGGCATGGACCTGAAGCGGTTCTATTGATGGTGGTGTCATCCCGGACGGCCCGAAGGGACGATCCGGGACCCAGGGGCGGCGCGCACGGCGTTTCGTCACCCCCTGGGTCCCGGCTCTCCGCGCGATGCGCTGCGGCCGGGATGACACGCGTTGGGTGATGCTATGAGTTCCGTTCGCAAACGCCCCTCCAAGCTCCAGGACACCCTCGTCTACGGCCTGGTCTGGCTGGCCTGTTTTGCGCCGCTGGCCTGGCTGGCGTGGCGCGGTTATGCGGGGGAGCTGGGCGCCAACCCGATCGACAAGCTGATCCGCGAGCTGGGTGAATGGGGCCTGCGGCTGTTGCTGGTGGGCCTGGCCATCACGCCGGCGGCGCGGATCCTGAAGATGCCCCGCCTCATGCGGTTCCGCCGCACCGTCGGCCTGTTCGCCTTCGCCTATGTGGCCCTGCATCTGCTGGCCTATGTCGGCATTGACCTGTTCTTTGACTGGAACCAGCTGTGGAAGGACATTCTCAAGCGGCCGTTCATCACCCTGGGGATGCTGGGCTTTGTGCTGCTGATCCCGCTGGCGATCACCTCGACCAACGGCTGGGTGATCCGCATGGGACGGGCCGCGTGGAGCCGGCTACACACGCTGGTCTATCTGATCGTGCCGCTGGGCGTGGCCCACTACTACCTGCTGGTCAAGGCCGACCACCGGCCGCCGATCATCTACGGCGCGGTGTTTGTGGCGTTGATGCTGTGGCGGGTTTGGGAGGGGCGGCGGACGGCCTCTAAATCCTCCCCCTAGCGGGGGAGGATTGGAGCGCGCCTACTTCGCCACGCTCTTCGCATAGGCCTGGGCCGCGTCGACGATGCGCAGCACATTGCCGCTCCAGATGGCTTCGATGTCGGCGTCCGAATAGCCCTCGGCCTTCAGGCGGGCGGTGATCTTGGGCAGGTCGGTGATGTCCTCGAAGCCGTCCATGCCGCCGCCGCCGTCCCAGTCGGCGCCGACGCAGACGCCCTTGGGCCCGGCCACCTTCAAGACGTGCAGCATGCTCTTCATGTAGAGGTCGAAGTCGCCACGGGCCGCCGGGTGGGCCTTGTCGATGGCGGCGCGCTTGTCGGCATAGGCCTTCACCGCTTCGGGCGTGGCGGTCTTCATATCGGGCGCGCGGCCCAGGGCTTCCAGAGCCGCCTTGCGCTCGGGGCTGGGCGTGGTGTCGGTCAGATAGATCGAGTTGATGCAGATGGCCCCGCCGGCGTCGGCGATCTTCTTGATCCGCGCGTCGTCGAGGTTGCGCGGGTGGTCATAGACCGCCTTCGGGCCCGAGTGCGAGGCGATGATCGGGGCCTTGGACAGGGCCACCGACTGGTCGACGACGTCGTCGCTGGCGTGGCTGACGTCGATGACGATCCCCAGGCGGTTGGCCTCGGCCAGCCAGCGCAGGCCCAGCGGCGAATAGCCGTTCCAGATCTTGCCCTTGGGATCGGTCGAGCTGTCGGCCAGCTGGTTATTGCGGAAGTGGACGGGCCCCGCCATCCGCAGGCCTTCCTTGTAGAAGGTCTCGACCAGGCTGAGGTCCTCGCCGACGGGCCAGCTGTTTTCCATGCTGACAAAGGCGAACTTCTTGCCCGCCTTGGCGATGCGGCGGGCGTCGTCCGAGGTCAGGGCGATTTCGAACGTGTCGGGGTTGGCCGCCAGCATCTCGCGGATCTCGATCGTGCGATGCAGGGCGTAGTCGCGGGCGTAGGTGTAGCCCTTCTCCGTCAGCTCGCCCTGACCGATGTAGACGACGAAGAATCCGCCATCGAGGCCCCCCTGGTTCATGCGCGGCAGGTCGACCTGGCTGAAGTCGTGCTCGACCTCGTGATGGTCGGCGATGTCCCAGCCGGGCCGGCCGAAGTGGGTCGGGGTGTCGAGGTGGGTGTCCAGCGTCAGGAACTTGTCGTGCAGCGCCTTGTCGGCCTTGGACACCGCCGGCGGGGCTTCGGGCTTCTTGGCCTTGGTCATGGTCTGGGCTTGGGCGTCGGCGACGCCGCCGAGCAGGGCGGTCGAGGCAAGCAGGGCGGTGAGCAGGCGACGCATGGGCGGACTCCGGACGAACTGGGAGCCGCGACGCTCAAGGTTTAGAGTTCAGGCGTCAAGCTGGACGCAGGAAGCATTGGGCCTAAAAGCCGTGTCATCCCGGGCGAAGACCCGGGACCGCCGAAAAACTGAGCGTTTGCTGCGATCCCGGCTCTCCGCTGCGCTGCGGCCGGGATGACAGGGCAAGGTCACATCAGCCCCAGCGCCTTGAAGCTGGCCACGCCGTCGCGACCGACCACCAAATGATCATGCACGGCGATCTTCAGGGCTTTTCCGGCCTCGACGATCTGCTTGGTCATGTCGATGTCGGGGCGCGAGGGGGTCGGATCGCCCGACGGGTGGTTGTGCAGAATGATGATGTTGCTGGAGGAGAGCTCCAGCGCCCGGCGCATCACCTCGCGCGGATAGACGGGGGCGTGATCGACCGTGCCGCGGTTCAGCACCTCGTCGGCGATCAGCTGGTTTTTCTTGTCGAGGAACAGCACCCGGAACTGCTCGCGCGACTCGTTGGCCAGGGCCACGCGGACATAGGCCAAAAGAGCGCTCCACGAGCTGATCACCGGCCGCTTGGCGATCTTGTCGCGGCCGGCGCGCAGCGTGACTTCGTGCAGCAGCTTCAGATCCATGGCCGCCGCCTCGCCGACGCCTTGCACGGTGCGCAGCTCCTCGACCGTCGCGCCCAGCACCCCGTCCAGTGAGCCGAACCGGGTCAGCAGCGCCTTGGCCAGCGGCTTGACGTCGCCGCGCGGGAAGGTGCGGAACAGGAAAAGCTCGATCAGCTCATAGTCGGGCAGGGCGACGAACCCGCCCTTGGCGGCCCGCTCACGCAGGCGTTCGCGGTGGCCCAGATGATGGGCGTGGGCGGACTTGCGGGCGGGCTTGGGCGGCAGGGTTTTGGCGGCGGGGGCGGCCTGCTCATCCGCCGCGCCGTCGGAGATCGCCAGGGAAGAAACACTGACCATGCCGCCCTCGACTCTACGCGAAGAGTAGGCGGCTTATCGCTCAGGTTGTCTAGCGCTAAATCCTCCCCCAATGGGGGAGGCGTCGGCTCGCAGAGACGACGGAGGGGGAGGGACAAGGTCAGCAAGACTTCCCCTCCGTCCGCTGCGCGGACACCTCCCCCATTGGGGGAGGATTGGGGGATCAGCCCTCCAAGCGCGTGGGACGATACGCCGACGGCGTCCGGTTCTGGCGCGCCAGCATCGTTTTGATGAGGGGGACGCCAGCGGAGAAGAACCACAACATCGCGACTGTGCCGGCCGTCGTCACCCACTGTTCGTAGGATGTTTCACCGCGACGCCATTGGATGAAGGTCCAGCCGACCAGCGCTAACCAAAGGCTCGGGATGACCACCCACGCAAACAGCGCATAGACACGCTTTCGCATCACACGTTCAGGCTCAGCGGCGGGCGACGCGTTGCGCGCCTTTGCTCGGCGAGGCGGCGAAGGCGGCGGTCTTCCGCCCAGGGGATCAATAAGCCGACCAAGATTGCGAGCACGAAGATCGTGGACAGCCAGAGAAACTCCGCCGTGGCGATCTCGCCGTCGCGCAGCTTCAGTGCGTTGTGAACAAGCGACGCCCCCGCGATCATCGGGAGGTAAAACCACCCGGCAAAACGACGAAATCGCCTGCGCTTCTCAGCCTCGGTCATGTCCGCAGGATCGCGAACAACAGCCCGATTGTCTATCGTAGAAATGCGCGTTTTACGCGATCAGCCGCCCAGGATCGCCGGCTGGAACAGCCCGGCGGGCGAGGCTGTGAAGACCTCATAGCCGTCTTCCGTCACGCCGATCGAGTGCTCGCACTGGGCCGACAGCGACTTGTCGCGGGTCACGGCGGTCCAGCCGTCGTTCAGCACCTTCACGGCGGGCTTGCCCAGATTCACCATCGGCTCGACGGTGAAGAACATGCCGGGCTTGAGCACCGCGCCCTGGCCGGGGCGGCCAAAGTGCAGGATGTTCGGGGCGTCGTGGAACACGCGGCCCAGGCCATGGCCGCAGAAGTCGCGCACGACGCTGCAGCGCTGGGCCTCGACGTAGGACTGGATGGCGTGGCCGATGTCGCCGAGCGTGGCGCCGGGCTTCACGGCCTCGAGGCCGCGCCGCATGCCCTCATAGGTGATCTCGACCAGGCGGCGGGCGCGGGGGCCCACTTCGCCGACGCCGTACATGCGCGAGGTGTCGCCGTGCCAGCCGTCGACAATGGCGGTGACGTCGATATTGACGATGTCGCCTTCCTTCAGGGCCCAGTCGCCGGGAATGCCGTGGCAAACGACGTGGTTGCGCGAGATGCAGACGGTCTTGGGATAGCCGCGATAGTAGAGGCAGGCGGGCAGGCCGCCGTTGTCCAGAATGAACTCGCGGGCCAACCGGTCCAGTTCGTCAGACGAAACGCCCGGCTGGACGTGCGGGATCAGCATGTCCAGGCACTCGGCGGCCAGCTTGCCGGCCTTGCGCATGCCCTCGAAGTCCTCGGCCTTGTGCAGCTTGATCTGACCCGTGCGGGTCTCGGCTTCGATCTCGAGGGCGTTATCCAGGGTCATGCTTTGCTCGGGCGCGCGTCGCCGCGAAGGGCGGCGAAGGGGTCTGCTACAAGGGGCTATGTCGCGATCATAGCATAAAAGTTCAATAGACGTCGCCTGTTGGCCGCGACCTTTCGGCTCGAAACCCTCAGCCCGGGCGGACCCGCCGTACGACGTCGGTCCCCGCCTTGAGTTCCTTGACGAAGCTGGCGTCCAGGGTCGTGGGCTGGTCGCGGCGCACGCGGCACACGCCCTTGTAGCGCGTCACCCGGCCGCTTTCCTTCTCGGTGACGTCGGCGGTGAACTTGACGTCCCATTCGCCCGGACGGCCGGTGGGCTGGGGGTCCATGTCGTTGGAGGTGACGCCGGCGATCTCTTTCAGACCGAACCGCTCCTCCAGCTTGCTGGTGCAGGTCTTGAACGCAAACACCGCCCGCAGGCCGATGATGAAGCCGCCCTCGGGCTTGCCGGGGTCGGATGGGCCGCACGACGCGAGGGCCAGCCCCGCGACAGCGAGCGCCAGAACGATCTTCCTCATGCGATCCCCATTTCGCGAGCCTCCAGAAGGGGTAGCTCAGCGGGCGCGAAATGCAGCTTAAATCGCTGTTAGGTGGGGCGTAGCGGGTGTCAACTGCTAGGACAGGGTGCCGGAAGCGGCGGCAAGTTGTACTCGGGGTCCCGCTTCAGGTAGGGCTGGCATACGCGCTCAATAGCCATTGAGGTAACCATTTCCGGGCGTAAGCATTTGAATTGAGCATAGCCATAGTAATTGCTGACGATGGTGTCGAGAAGGACGTAGTCCAAGTTGCCGGATTCGATACAGGTCAATTGATTGGCTTTGAAGGTGGCTACGTAACTTGGATCGCCATGCGCGGGCATGGCTCGAAAGCGCGCCACGCGGATATAATCTTCGAAAAACGGCACCTTCTTGGCTGTCGATGCTGAAAGCCAATACTTGCTGTAATCCTGGATTTGTCCTTGGGCCCAGGCGACCGAGGCAAGAGCGGTAGCGATAAGAGCCAGGCCAGCAAGCGCTTTCAAGAAAATCTCCCCCAAATGTTTCGCGCTAAGGTTTAGAAATCTCGATGTTTCAGGTCAATCCGCCGCGCGATCCGCACCGCCTGCGTCCCCATCTCACACGCATAGACCAGCACCTCCACCCCCGCCCGCGCCGCCGCGTCCAGCCCCGCCGCGAACGCCGGGTCGAGCTCCGCGCAGGCGCTGAAGGTCTCGCAGTCCTCGCGCTGGACGACGAACAGCACCACGGCCCGGTGGCCCTCGCGGACCTGGGCGGAAAGGTCCTCCAGGTGCCGGGTCGAGCGCTGCGCCTTGCAGTCAGGAAACTCCGCCAGGCCCGGGGTGCGCGAGAAGTGGCAGTTCTTGACCTCCAGCCAGCAGGGCGGTCGGTCCGGGTGGGTCAGCAGGAAGTCGACGCGGCTGGCCTCAGCATACTTCACCTCGGGCTTGATCGTCGCATAGCCTGTAAGCTCGGGGAGGGCGTCCGCCGCCAGGGCCTCGGCCACCAGCTTGTTGGGCAGCAGGGTGTTTATCCCCACCAGCGCGTTTCCTTGCTCGACCATCTGCAGGGTGTAGGCCAGCTTGCGCTTGGGATCGTCCGACCATGAGACCCAGGCGCCTTGGCCTGCGTCCTTCACCCCCAGCATGGCCCCCGGATTGGGGCAGTGGGCGGTGATCTCCTGGCCGTCGTCCAGTACGAGGTCGGCGAAGAACCGCTTGTAGCGGCTCACCAGACGACCATGGATCAGCGGTTGCGGCAGCAGCATGCGAGGCCTAAGTCGGGCTGAGAGAAGTCGCTTGGCTTTGCGGAAATCCTCGTCCTTCGACAAGCTCAGGATGAGGATTTCTGGTCGAACCGACTGAAGTAGCCCTCACCCTGAGCCTGTCGAAGGGCGAGGGCGGTCCCTGGGAGAGAAAGACATGGTCGATCGTGTAACCGCCGCCGTGATGATCATCGGCGACGAGATCCTCTCGGGCCGCACCCAGGACACCAACCTCTCGGCCATCGCCAAGTATCTGGCGACCTATGGCGTGGATCTGTGCGAAGCGCGCGTGGTGCCCGATGTCGAGCAGGAGATCATCGATGCGGTGAACGCCCTGCGCACCAGGTACGACTACGTCATCACCACCGGTGGCATTGGCCCCACCCACGACGACATCACCGCCGACTCGATCGCCAAGGCGTTTGGCGTCACCGCGCCCGAGCATCCCGAGATCATGGCCATGCTGCGCGAGCGCTGGGGCGAGCCGAACGCCGCCCGCCGCCGCATGGCGCACGTGCCCGAGGGCGGCAGCCTGGTGAAGAACCCCGTGCAGGGGCCGCCCGGCTTCCAGAAGGACAACGTGTTCGTCCTGGCCGGGGTGCCGGCGATCATGCGCGGCATGCTGGAGGATGTGGGTCCGCGCCTGCGCACCGGCGCTGTGGTGCTGGCCAAGACAGTGCGGGTGACCGGCACGGGCGAGGGCGTCATCGCCGCGCCGCTGGAAGCGGTGGCCAAGGCCCACCCGGACATGTCGCTGGGCAGCTATCCGTTCTTCGCGCCGCCGGATGTCTATGGCGCGAACCTCGTCCTGCGCGGCCGCGACGCGGCGGAGCTGGACACCGCGGTGAGCGAGCTGATCTCGGCCCTGGCCGAAGCGGGCGCCAAGAACGTCGAGCTTTTGGCCGATCCGGCCTGATCGCTACTCCTGGCCGGCGATCGCGCGGGCCAGATCCAGCAGGTGCTTGCGCATACCCACCGACTCGATGGCCGAGAAGGCGCGGGCCAGATCCGGACCACCGGGCAGCGACCAGAAGCTGGCCATCTCGTTGGCCAGTTCGGCGGCGGTGCCGTCGACACCCTCCGGATCCTCAAGGCCCTCGAAGAAAAATGCTACCGGTGTCTTCAAGAACATGGCTGCGCCATGCAGTTTGCTGGCGCTGATCCGGTTGGATCCGCCTTCGTACTTCTGAACTTGCTGGAAGGTCAGGCCCAGGGCGTCGGCGAGCGCTTGCTGGGAATAGCCCAGGTCCTTGCGACGCATACGCAAACGGCGACCGACGTGGATGTCGACGGGATCGGGAGACTTGTCTTCAGCCATTCTACGAAACTCGAAACGCCACGGGGAAGCGACAGTGAGCGGCCGCACGAGGAATTCGACCAAGGTTATCTTGACCGGAGTCGAGGGCGTCTGAAACGACTATTCTAGCTTATTATGATTATTCCCCAAAGGCGAGAACTGTACTTCCTGGCTCGTCTGTGGGTTGGCTGGTAGGGACGGTGGGACTCGAACCCACACGGATTGCTCCAACGGATTTTAAGTCCGGCGCGTCTACCGATTCCGCCACGTCCCCGTGCAGGTGATCCCATAGGCGATCGCTGCGGTTGGGTCGAGGGCGACGTTGTTTGCCCGGCGCGCGCCGGGACCTCGTGCGAACCTGCGGTCGCGGGCAGGGGGCTCGACGGCGCGGTTCCGCGTGCTAGCGTCGGGGTTCAGGTTCGAAGGGAATGCATGACATGCGTATGGGGATGAAGATCGCGACGCTGATGGCGGGCGCGGCGGTGGGTCTGGCCTTGGGCGGCGCGGCCAGCGCGGCCGAGATCAAGGCCGTCAGCGCTGCGCGCCTGCTGGACGTGGCGAGCGGCAAGTATGTCGACAACCCCCTGGTCATCGTCACCGACGGCCGCATCACCAGCATCGGCAAGAAGGGCGACGCGGTTCCGGCCGGCGCCACGGCCGTCGACCTGCCCGGCGCGACCCTGCTGCCGGGTCTGATCGACATGCACGTGCACCTCGACAGCCTGGCCGAGGTGGGCGGCTATAACAGCCTCGAATACAGCGACCGCTTCTGGAGCGTGGTGCAGACCGCCAACGCCAAGAAGACGCTGGAGGCCGGCTTTACGACGGTGCGCAATGTCGGCGCGGCCGACTATGACGATGTGGGCCTGCGCGAGGCCATCGATGCGGGCTATGTGCCCGGTCCCCGGATCGTCACCGCCGCCATCTCGTTCGGCGCCACCGGCGGTCACTGCGACTCGACCTTCTTCCCGCCGTCGATGGACCAGAAGAACCCCTTCAACAGCGATAGCCCGGACGAGGCGCGCAAGGCCGTGCGGACGCTGAAGAAGTACGGCGCCCAGGTGATCAAGATCTGCGCTACGGGCGGGGTCTTCTCGCGCGGTAACGAGCCCGGCCAGCAGCAGCTGACCTATGAGGAGATGAAGGCCGTCGTCGACGAGGCGCACATGGCCGGCATCAAGGTCGCCGCCCACGCCCACGGCGCCTCGGGCATCCGCGAGGCGGTGCGGGCCGGGGTCGACACCATCGAGCACGCCAGCCTTGTCGACGACGAGGGCATCAAGCTGGCCGTCCAGAAGGGCGCCTACTTCTCGATGGACATCTACAACACCGACTACACCCAGGCCGAGGGCAAGAAGAACGGCGTCCTGGAAGACAATCTGCGCAAGGACCGCGACATCGGCGAGCTGCAGCGCGAGAACTTCCGCAAGGCGCTGAAGGCCGGGGTGAAGATGGTCTACGGCACTGACGCCGGTATCTATCCGCACGGCGACAACGCCAAGCAGTTCGCGGTGATGGTCCGCTATGGCGCCACGCCGCTGCAGGCGATCCAGTCGGCGACCCTGACCGCCGCCGAGGCGCTTGGCCGCAGCAAGGATGTCGGCCAGGTGGCGGTGGGCCGCTATGGCGACATGATCGCGGTGGCCGGCGATCCGCTGGCCGACGTCACCACCCTGGAAAAGCCGGTCTTCGTGATGAAGGGCGGCGCGGTGGTGAAGGCCCCGTAGGCGCTTGGTGGCGTTCGGCGGGGCGGAGAAGTCTGACGGCCCATAGGGTGCGAGAGGCGATCTCACGCGACTTTCTCCTCCCCCATCGGGGGAGGGGGACCCGCGAACGCGGTTGGAGGGGGCTCGAACGGCGGGGTTCTATCCAGGGGGCGGGATGCGGGTTGACCTGATCCTGCGGTGGGCCTGACTCATCCGGCTGGCCCCTCCACCGCCGTTCGGCGGTCCCCCTCCCCCAGAGGGGGGGAGAGATACGAAGCTTTTTCACCCGCGTGATTCCGGCGGGGCCGGCGCTGGTGGCCGATAACATTTCCCGCTGGAAACGATGTGGCGTCGAGGAAATCGAAATTCGCGCCTGGCGGCAAAAAAACGTGCGTGAGCGGCGTGTTTCGGGCTTCTGCGCGGCCAAAAACAGTTCCCTCTCGGCTCTTGTCCGCATAATCATGCCCTTCGATTGACGCGCCGGATCAGGCGCGCGCTTCAGGTGAGGGCCCCATGTTCCAGACGTCTTTCCGGCGCCGCGCGATCGCGCTGGCCGCCTCGGTCGCCTTCGCGGCTTTGTCCTCCGGCGCGGCGCTGGCCGCCGACGGCTATCAGGCGCCGCCCGCGCCGATCGCGCAGATTCTCGACGCCGCCCCGACGCCCAGCATCGCCGTCAGCCCCGACCGCAAGATCCTGGCGCAGCTGGGCCGCGAGAACCTGCCGTCGATCGCCGCCGTGTCCGAGCCGATCCTGCGGCTGGGCGGCTATCGCCTCAATCCGCGGAATAACGGCCCGATCGAGGCCCGTTCGGCCTGGATGAACGCCCTGTCGTGACCGGTAAGACGCGGGCCGTGGCCCTGCCGGCCGGCGCGCGCTTCCTGGCGCCCAGCTGGTCGCCGGACGGCGGCAAGATGGCCTTCATCATGGACGGCAAGCAGAGCCTGGAGCTTTGGGTCGTGGACGCGAAGGCCGCCACGGCGCGCAAGGCCTCGGACATCGCTATCAGCGGCGTGTTCGGCGCGGGCTATGACTGGCTGCCGGACGGCTCGGGCTTCCTGGTTCAGGCCGTACCCACCGGGCGCGGCGCCCCGCCGGTCAAGGACCTGACGCCGAGCGGCCCGACCATCCAGGAGTCCAAGGGCCGCACGGCCGCCATCCGCACCTATCAGGACCTCCTGACCAACGCCCATGACGAGGCGCTGTTCGACTATTACTTCACCGCGCAGCTGACCCGCGTGGACCTGGCCGACGGCAAGGCGACGGCGGTGGGCAAGCCGGGGGTTATCTCGAGCTTCAGCGTCTCGCCGGACGGCCAGTATGTGCTGACCAACCGCTTGAAGCGCCCCTACAGCTACCTCGTCCCCGCCGGCCAGTTCCCGACCGAGATCGCGGTCTCGACGATCGGCGGCCAGCCGGTGAAGACCCTGGTGGATCGTCCGCTGGCCGACAACCTGCCGCCCGCCTTCGACGCCGTGCCGACCGGCGTGCGCTCGGTCTCGTGGCGCGCTGACGCCCCGGCCACCCTGGTCTGGGCCGAGGCCCAGGACGGCGGCGACCCGCGCAAGAAGGTGGCGATCCACGACAGCGTCTTCATGCAGGCCGCGCCGTTCGATGGGACGCCGACCAAGCTGATCGACCTGGAGCAGCGCTATCGCGGCGTCGAATGGGGGCGGGGCGACGTGGCCTTGCTCACCAGCCGCTGGTGGCAGACCCGCAACCAGAAGCTCATCCTGATCGACCCCTCCAAGCCGGGGACCGGCCGGGTGATCGTCGATCGCAACTATCAGGACCGCTACAATGATCCGGGCCGCGCGGTGACCCGCCGTGACGCGCGCGGCGAGGACCTGCTGCACTTCACCCCGGACGGCAAGTCGGTGTTCGTGGTCGGGGACGGCGCCTCGGCCAAGGGCGAGTTCCCGTTCGTGGGCCGCATGTCGCTGGCCGACGGCAAGGTGACCAAGCTCTGGCAGGCCCAGGCCCCGTACTACCAGGTCCCGGTCGCCCTGGCCGACGAGGCCGGCAAGACGGTGATCACCCGCCGTGAGAGCGCCAAGGAACAGCCCAACTTCTACATCCACGCCGTCGCGCCGGGCGCCAAGGCCAAGGCCCTGACCAGCTTCCCCGACCGCGCGCCGCAGTTCGCGGGCGTCACCAAGCAGACCATCACCTACAAGCGCGCCGACGGTGTGACCCTGTCGGGCGTGCTCTACCTGCCGCCGGGCTATGACAAGACCAAGGACGGCCCGCTGCCGCTGTTGATGTGGGCCTATCCGGCCGAGTTCACTGACGCGGCCGTGGCCAGCCAGACGGTGGACGAGGGCAACCGCTTCACCCGTCCGGGCGGCTCCAGCCACCTGTTCCTGCTGACCCAGGGCTACGCCATCCTCGACAATCCGGCGTTCCCGATCATCGGCCAGAACGGCGCTGAGCCCAACGACACCTATATCGAGCAGCTGACCGCCGACGCTAAGGCCGCCGTGGACGCGGTGGTGGCCATGGGTGTGGCTGATCGTGACCGGATCGCCGTGGGCGGCCACAGCTATGGCGCGTTCATGACCGCCAACCTGCTGGCTCACACGCGCCTGTTCCGGGCCGGCATCGCCCGCTCGGGCGCCTATAACCGCACCCTGACGCCGTTCGGCTTCCAGGCCGAGCAGCGCACCTACTGGGAGGCGACCGACACCTATACGAAGATGAGCCCGTTCACCTACGCCCCGAACATCAAGGACCCGATCCTGTTGATCCACGGCGAGGCCGACGACAATTCGGGCACCTTCCCGGTGCAGAGCGAGCGCTTCTATGCGGCGCTGAAGGGGGCGGGGGCGACGGTGCGCTACGTGACCCTGCCCAACGAAGCCCACGGCTATCGCGCGCGGGAGTCCACCGGCCACACCCTGTGGGAAATGGCCCAGTGGATGGACAAGTACGTGAAGAACGCGCCCAAGCGCGACGCCAAGTAAGACAGGCGTCGCCGACCGCGTCTGACGGGGCTGATTGAACAGAGGGTGAGGAGGCGGCCGCCGGCCGTCTCCGCGCCGTTGTGTCGCGGCCCTGCAGCGGCTTAGTGTGTCTGATCCGATCGCCCGATTGCGCCGCCCGTGGCAAGGTCAGGTCCGGGAGACGCCGCCATGAGAAGAACGACCGCCCACCGCGCCTTTCGGCGGACGATGAATCTCATCGCCGGTGGCAAGCCCCTCGCGTCGGCCCTGAAGGCTATCGTGCAGGCCGTGGAGGCCGAGGATCCCACGATCCTCTGCGGCATCCTACTGCTCGACGCTGATCGCCGTCGTCTGCTGATGGGCGCGGCGCCCAGTCTGCCGACCTTCTACAATCAGGCGATCGAAGGCGTGGAGATCGGCCCCTCGGTCGGCTCCTGCGGCACGGCGGCCTATCTGGGGCGGCGCGTGATGGTCGATGACATCCAGTCGAGCCCGCTCTGGGTCGGCTATCAGGAGTTGGCGGCGCAAGCGGGCCTGGCCGCCTGCTGGTCCGAGCCGATCAAGACGTCCGACGGTGCGGTGGCCGGGACCTTCGCGATCTATCACCGCGAGGTCAGCAAGCCGAACAAGGAAGACATCGCCTTCATCGAGGCCGCTGCGCAACTGGCCGCGTTCGCGATCGATCGGCGGCGCGCGGAGGAGGAGCTGGCGGCCAGCGAGGCGCGGGCGCGGCTGTTGGCCGAACAGGCGCTCGAGACATCGCGGAACCTGTCGAACTTTTTCGATGTTTCGGCGGACCTGCTGAGTATCAGCAACATGCAGGGCCGGTTCGTGAAGGTGAACCGAGCCTGGGAGACGGCGCTGGGCTATCCGATCGAGGCCTTGGAGGGCGTACCGTTCCTGCCGTTGCTGCACCCGGAAGATCTGCAGAGCACACGCGTCCAGATCAACCGGATCGAAGTCGACGATGAGGTCAATGGCTTTGTGAACCGCTATCGACGCGCGGACGGCTCGTACTGCCAGCTGGAATGGCGCGCCCGTCGCTGCGACGACCTGGTGTTCGGTGTCGCCCGCGACGTCACCGAGCGGCTGCGAATCCAGGCCGAGATGGCCGAGGCCCGCGACGCCGCCGAGGCGGCCAACCGGGCCAAGAATGACTTCCTGGCCAATATGAGCCACGAGATCCGCACGCCTTTGAACGGCGTCATCGCCCTGGCCGCCGCGCTGGACGAAACGCCGCTGACGAGCAAACAGGCTGAGATGGTCGCCATGATCCGCCGCTCGGGCGAGACCCTGGAGCGGCTGGTGTCGGATATCCTGGATGTCTCCAAGATCGAGGCGGGCCAGATGACCCTCCAGCCGCAGGCCTTCGACCTGGGCGCCTTGGTGGACGGGCTCCTGGATGTCACACGGCTGCGGGCCAAGGAAAAGGGCGTGGCGGTTCGTCTTGAGCGCAGCCCAACCGCGGCGGGCGGCTTCCTGGGCGACAGCGTGCGGATCGGCCAGGTGCTGAGCAATCTGTTCTCCAACGCCGTGAAGTTCACCGACCAGGGCGAGGTGATCGTTCGCGTCGACGTGGAAGAGGCCGGCAATGGCGAGGCGGCGCGCCTTTTCGTCGAGGTCGAGGACACGGGGGTCGGTTTCGACGCCGAGAAGGCCGAGATGATCTTCCAGCGCTTTAACCAGGCCGACAGCACCATTACGCGCCGGTTTGGCGGCTCGGGTCTGGGCCTGTCGATCAGCAAGACCCTGGTCGAGATGATGGGCGGCGAGATCACGGCCCAGTCCAGTCCCGGCGCGGGCAGCCTGTTCAGGGTGACCCTGCCGTTGAGCCGCACGCAGATGGGTCCGGACGCCGAGATCGACGCGCCCCGTTCGGCGGCGCCGGGCGAAGGACTCAAGGTGCTGCTGGCCGAGGATCACCCGATCAACCAGCGCGTGGTCCAGCTGATCCTCGAGCCGTGCGGCGCGGCCGTGACGGTGGTTGAGAACGGCGCCCAGGCCGTTGAGGCCATGGCGTCCGGAGCCTTCGACGTGGTGCTGATGGACATGCAGATGCCGGTGATGGACGGCTTGGCCGCAACCCGCGCGATCCGGGCGCGGGAAGGGGAGGGCCAGCGCACACCGATCATCATGCTCAGCGCCAACGCCATGGACGTCCATCGCAGGGAGGCGCTGCAGGCCGGGGCCGATCTGCATGTGCCCAAGCCGATCACAATCGCGGCGCTTCTGGACAGCATCGGCCAGGTGATGGCGCGCTGATCCGGCGGTTTCCCTTCACCTTTTCGCGGCGAGCGCCTAAATCGAGCGCCTCGCGGCTCCGGGCCGCCCGCAACCCTGCTTGGACTAGGCCGCGTGATCACCTTTCAGGACGTCTCTAAAACCTACGCTCAGGGCGGTCACCCCGCGCTCAGCGGGGTCTCGCTGTCAGTGAAGGCCGGCGAGGTCTTCGGCGTGATCGGCGCTTCGGGCGCAGGCAAGTCCACCCTGATCCGGCTGATCAACGGCCTTGAGACCCCGAGCGCAGGCCAGGTGATCGTCGACGGCGACGATGTGGCCGCCCTGGGCGTGGCGGGCCTGCGGGCTCTGCGCCGCCGGGTCGGGATGATCTTCCAGCACTTCAACCTGCTGTCGGGCAAGACGGTCGCCCAGAACGTCGCCTTCCCGCTGAAGCTGGCCGGGCGGCCCGCCGCCGAGGTCAAGGCGCGCACGGCCGAACTGCTCGAACGCGTCGGCCTGTCGGCCCACGCCGGCAAGTATCCGGCCCAGCTGTCGGGTGGCCAGAAGCAGCGCGTCGGCATCGCCCGCGCCCTGGCCACCAATCCCAAGGTGCTGCTGTGCGACGAGGCCACCAGCGCGCTGGACCCCGAGACGACCGAACAGATCCTCGACCTGATCGCGGGCCTGAACCGCGAGCTTGGCCTGACCATCGTTCTGATCACTCACGAGATGGACGTGGTCCGCCGCGTCTGTGATCGCGTGGCGGTGCTCGACGCCGGCCGCGTGGTGGAAGAGGGCGCCGTGGAAGAGGTGTTCCTGCATCCGGCCAGCGACACGGCCCGCCGTTTCGTGCGCGAGGCCGAGGGCGATGTGACTGCCGCGCCGGGCGTCGGCGGGCGCGTGGTGCGCCTGACCTTCAAGGGCGAGGCGACCTACAAGCCGGTGCTGGGCGAGGTGGCCCGCGCCACCGGCGTTGACTATTCGATCCTGGGCGGCCGCATCCATCGCCTGCGCGAGACGCCCTATGGCCAGCTGACCCTGGCGCTGACGGGCGGCGATGTCGCCGCCGCCATCGCCCAGTTCCAGGCCGCCGGCGTGCGCGTGGATGCGCTTTCCGGGGAGACCGCCCAATGAGCGCCTCGACCATGACCTTCGCCAATGTCGACTGGAGCGAGATCGGCCAGGCCACGCTCGACACCCTGGCCATGCTGGGCGGCTCGATGGTGCTGACCGTGGCGGTGGGCCTGCCGCTGGGCGTGATCCTGTTCCTGACCGGCAAGGGCCAGATGCTGGAGAACCGCCTGGCCAATGGCACGCTGTCGCTGCTGGTCAACATCCTGCGCTCGGTGCCGTTTGTGATCTTGCTGATCGTGATGATCCCGCTGACCGTGGCGCTGGTCGGCACCTCGCTGGGCGTGGCCGGGGCGATCCCGCCGCTGGTGGCGGGCGCCGCGCCGTTCTTCGCGCGCCTCGTGGAGACCGCCCTGCGCGAGGTCGACAAGGGCGTCATCGAGGCCAGCTTCGCCATGGGCGCCAAGCGGCGTCAGGTGGTGCTGGGCGCGCTGCTGCCCGAGGCGCTGCCGGGCCTGGTCGCCGCCGCGACGGTGACGGCTGTGGCGCTGGTCTCCTACACCGCCATGGCCGGCGTGGTCGGGGCCGGCGGCCTGGGCGATCTGGCCATCCGCTTTGGCTATCAGCGCTTCCAGACCGACGTCATGGTCGTGACCGTGGTGCTGATGCTGGTGCTGGTGCAGGTGCTGCAGATGATCGGCGATGCGGTGGTGCGGAAGGTGTCGCGTCGGTAACGCGGTGCGTCCTTCGAGGCGCGCTCACGAGCGCGCACCTCAGGATGAGGAACACTCCGCACTGTAGCCCTCATCCTGAGGCGCCCGCGTCGCGGGCCTCGAAGGACGCAGGGCGCTGTAGGTTTAAGGTGGAAGGCAGGACAAACTTGACGGAACACGCTCATACCGATTCCCACTGGGACGCCGCCTTCGCCGCGACCCTGCTGGGCAAGACCCTGCTGATGAACCTGACCTTCCTCGACGACGAGGGCGAGGTGCTGGAGCGACAGCAGTTCTTCGGCGTGGTGATCGACGCCACAGAGCACGAGGGCATCGTGCTGGACCTGTTGGGCGAGCACGACGGCGACACCTACACCCTGCCGCCCCAGACCTCGGCGATCCAGAAGGCCGAGGCGGGCGTGACCAGCCTCGCGGGCGACAAGCCCGACTTCGTCGCCAGCTGGATCATCCATGGCGCGCCAGAGGTCGCCAACGACCTGGACGAGGAAATCTAGGGTTCAGGCCTGGTCGAACGGGAAGGGCAGGCGGCCGGCCTTGAACAGGATGTCGGGGTTTTCGTCATAGTCGCCCAGCTCGACATCGGCCGTGGCCGAGAACGCGACGACGCCTTCGCGCAGCGGCGCCAGCCGTTCGGCCTTGCGCCGCGCCTCCTCGGCGGTCTTGCAGCCGATCTGCTGTTCGGCCTTCAACCCCTTGCCGCGTCGGGCGACATAGGCTTGCACGATGTGGACGGTTTCTTTGGCCATCCCCATCCAGGCGACCTGTTTGGTCGTAACGTCAAGCGATCTCGGTGCAGGGGCTCGGGATCGTCTCAGGAAATCTGATTTCCCTCGCCATGCCCGAGCGGGCAAAACCCTATCGCCTAGATCGTCTTGTGGAGCTGTTCATGGTCGCCCGCCGCGCTGTTCTCGTCCTCGGCCTCGCCGCCATGTCTGTCGCGGCGTGTGGCCCGAAGGCGCCCAAGGCCAGCGATCCCAACACCCTGACCGTCGCGGCCACCGCCGTGCCGCACGCCGAGGTGCTGGAGTTCATCAAGCCCAAGCTGGCGCAGCAGGGCCTGACCCTCGAGATCAAGGTGTTCAACGACTACGTCCAGCCCAACACCCAGGTCGCCGAAAAGCGCATTGATGTCAGCTACTTCCAGACCCTGCCGTATCTGGAGAGCTTCAATCGCGACAAGGGCACCAACCTGATCCCGCTGCAGGGCGTCCATGTCGAGCCGATCGGGACCTATTCGGCCAAGTGGAAGTCGATCGCCGAGGTTCCGAACGGCGCCACCATCGCGATCCCGAACGACGCCTCGACCGAAGGCCGCGCCCTGATCCTGCTGGCCAAGAACGGCGTCATCGCCATCAAGGACCCCAAGAACCCGCTGACCAGCCTGCGCGACATCACCAGCAACCCGAAGAACCTGAAGTTCAAGGAGCTGGAGGCGCCGGCCCTGCCGCGGGTGCTGAACCAGGTCGATCTGGCGGTGATCAACACCAACTACGCCCTGGACGCCAAGCTGAACCCCAGCAAGGACGCCCTGATCATCGAGGACAAGACCAGCCCGTACGTGAACTATCTGGTCGGCCGTCCAGACAACAAGGACGACCCGCGTGTGAAGAAGCTGGCCGCCGCCCTGACCACCCCGGAGGTCAAGGCGTTCATCGAGCAGAAGTACGCGGGCGCGGTGGTGCCGGCGTTCTGAGGAAGCGGAATCCTCCCCCTAGCGGGGGCGGCGGACCATGCTCCCTCTCCCATAGGGAGAGGGGTGCACGTCTCCTCAGGGCGGAAGGCCCGCGCATTTTCGTTTTCCCCCTCTGGGGGAGGAGCGCGCAAGTGAAGGCCGCCATGGCTTGTGAGCAGTCTTCGGTGTCGCCGCCGACGGCATACCGATCTCAGCCTGATCACCGGCGCCCCTGTCACACTATCCTGAACACCTTGGCGATCATGGGCGCGTCGACGATCACATGGGGGGCGACCGCGTGGTAGCCGAGGGCGTGCACCCAGGCGTTGCCGGTGCGAAGCGTCACATAGGCCTTGAACATGCCCGGGCCTGTATAGCTCACGAAGACGAAGAGCAGCGACAATGCGATGTCGCGCGGACTGGTGAAGAGCGACCAGCCTTCCACCAGATGCATCAGCGCGTAGGTCAGTCCGCCCAGGATGACGCTGAGCGCCATCGAGCCCGTCAGCTTCAGATAGCGGGGCAGCAGAATGGCGTAGATCAGCACCATGGTCGGCAGCACGGTGCCGAAGAAATACAGTAGGAAGGCGATCGGCGCCGCCTTCATGAAGGCCTCGGGGCTCATCTTGAAAACCCCCGGCATGGCCGCCAGCTGCACGGCGCTTTCCACGATCAGCACGGCGGCGATCACCAACCAGTCGCTGAGCCGGTTGGAGGAGATCAGATTGAGGTCCCGGTCCGTGTAGCGCCGACGGAACCAGAGGTAGGGAACAAGGGCGAAGGCAAAGAAGTTGTAACCCGCCCAAACCAGCGCCTCTCCGGGCGAGGCTAGGACCGAACAACCCACCAGGGTGCCGGCAATGTGGAAGCTGAAGGGCCGATAGCCCAAGGCCGGCCCAAGCAGCCACCCGCCCACCTGCGCCGCCATGGCGTAGGCCAGCAGGCCCAAGGTTTCCGCCCAGGCCCGACGGACCGCTGGAGCTCGCGCCGCCATGTCGACGGGCTCGCGCTTGCGGGTCAGCAGCCAGACCAGCCCCATCAGGGCCAGCTGCTCAATCAGGCCCAGTGTCGGCATCGCCATTTGGACCCCGAAGGGCGCACCCGCCATGTTCGGCCGGTCGAAGGGCAGGAAGCCGTTCGCCAGCTTCAGCACGGCCAGGTTCAACACCACCCATCCGACAATGCCTGCGGCGATCACAAGAAGAGTCGAGCGGTTGCGGGCGAGCGCCGGCGCCTGAAGGAAGGCCGTCATGAATTTCCCCATAAGTCTCTGGTTGGAGACTAAGTGGAATTTTGTCTCCGTCAAGAGACTTGCTATGAGGGGCCCATGGACAATCCCGCCGATGCGCCCCCAAAGGCTGCCAGACTTGCCCGAAACCGGCCGCACACCGAGGCGCGGCTGCGCGCAGCGACGGAGGCCTTGCTGGTCGAGGGCGGCTTTTCGGCTCTGACACCTTCGGCGATCGGCCGCCGCGCGGGCGTCGATAAGATGCTGATTTACCGCTACTTCGGCGACCTTCCGGGCCTGATCCGCGCCATCGCCTTCGCCCCTGACTTCTTCCCCACATTCGAGGACCATTGCGAAGGCGACACCGTGGAGGCCCTGCTGGCGCTGCCCGTCGGGGCCCGCGCCGCCCGCATCCTAGAGCGCAACGCCCGGGCGCTGCTCGCCCGGCCGGTGGTGCTGGAGCTGATGGTATGGGAACTGGTTGAGCGCAATGAGTTGACCGCCATAATGGAGGAGGCTCGCGAGCTGCTCGGCCTGCGGCTCATGGCCGAGCTGTTTCCTGATGTCGCCGACAAGACGCGCCTCAGCGCCGCCAGCGCCGTCCTGGCTGGGGGCATCGCCTATCTCGCCTTGCGCCGTCGCAAAATACGCTGGTTCAATGGACTAGATCTGAAGTCAGACGACGGCTGGACGCAGATCGCCGCCGCGATCGAGACCATGGCGAGCGGTCTGGAAACCTGAACCTGGAAGAGGACTGGCGTCTGAAGTCGGCCAGACCGGAAGGCCACTTCGGCTCCGCTCGACAAGGCGGCAAGGCGCAGCCCCCCGCTTAGGGTCGTAAGCAGCAAACGACACCTGCTCTGGAAGCGGACCTTCATGCATCCCATGGCATGGCGCGGACTGATCAGCTCGCGCGGCGCTGGCCATCCAGTGGGCTGGGATTCTGGACGTAGCGGCCGGAGGGGGGGAGCTGTCACGTCCCGGCCTCTTGTCTCTCCGTCGTCTCTTCGAGCCGACAGCTCTTCCTGGGAGCGAGGATCATCTGGCGCTGTCTGACATTTCACCCTACCTATCAGCGCCCGCCGCTCACGGATTCTCCATGGCCTCGCCGTCGCTGAAATCGCCCGCCGGACGTCGTCTGGTGCTGGATGTCGCCAATTCCTCGGGCCTGGAAGACTGGGCGCCCGAGCTGCAGAAGACCAAGGTCTATGAGCGCATCCTGCTGGACCTGATCCTGGGCGAACTGCCGGCCGGGGCTCGCTTGGACGAGCAGTCGCTGGCCGCGCACTACGACACCGGTCTGGCGGGCGTGCGCGACGCCCTTGGACGCCTGGCCCTGGAGGGGCTGATCATCCGCCGCGCCCGTTCGGGGACCACGGTCGCGCCGCTGGACCTGGTGGAGCTGCGCCAGGGTTATGAGGCGCGCGTGCTGATCGAGCCGCACTGTGCGCAACTGGCCGCCAGGAACGCCAGCAAGGCCGAGGCCCAGGCGATGTACGACGTCTTCGCCGACGGGGACGAGGCCTCGCGGACCTGCGATCTGCCGGCCCTGGTGGCGATGGACCTGCGCTTCCACGCCGCCGTCGCGCGCGCCTCGGGCAATCTGGCCCTGGCCCGCATTTTGATCCCGCTGCAGCACAAGGCCGCTCGCTTCTGGGTGTTCTCGTTCAACGGCGCGTCCGAACAGGAGCTGCTGGACGAGATCGAGGAGCATCGTCAGGTCGCGCGGGTCATCGCCAGCGGCGACGTCGAGGGCTCGCGGCGGGCGATGCTGCGGATTCTGGATGTCCAGCCCGAGGCCGGCGCTCGATCCTAGATCGTAGGCCTCCGCACCCGGTCCCAAGGGTCATCATTCCCTTTACGTAAGCTGCAGCATTCGGGTCACACCCTCATCATAATTCCCTCTGAAATGTCAGAAGGCATTTTGACGAAGGTCAAGACATCCCCAGATATCGAGCCGTGACCGCCGGGGCTCTTACCCGGCGCGGTGAAGGCTCGATCCATGTCGTCTCAGCGCATCCTTCTGTCCGCCAGCCTGCTGGCCCTGGCCGCCGCCTCGCCCGCCCTGGCCGACGCGCAGTTGTCCGACCGCGTCGATACGGTGGTGATCGTGGCGCGGGACAAGGCGGGCCTGCTGGAGAAACAGCCCAGCCAGACGGTGTTCGGGATCGACAAGCCTCTGATCGAGACCCCGCGCTCGGCCAGCCTGGTCAGCGACCTGACGCTGGAGCGCTATGGCGTTCTGACCCTGGACGCCGCCACCAAGGTCGCGCCCGGAACCCACACCGCCAGCTTCTATGGCGTGCCCGGTTCGCTGAACATTCGCGGCACCCTGGCCGAAAACTACTTCCGCGGCTTCAAGCGCGTCGAGAACCGGGGCACCTATTCGACCCCGATCGGCGGGGCGGCGCGGATCGAGATCCTGCGCGGTCCGCCGACGCCGGTTTATGGCGCGGGCAAGGTCGGCGGCCTGGTCAATTTCATCCCCAAGTCCGCCCGCGACGAAGGCCGGTTCCTGGCCGGACCGGAAGGGGAGGTCACCGCCACCGTCGGCAGCTACAACAAGAAGCTGCTCACCGCCCAGTTCGGGGCGCCGGTGAGCCTCGGCGGCGCTGAGGGCGGCGTCTATGTCTACGGCGAGGCCGAGGACAGCCACAGTTTCTACAAGGGCATCTATCCGCGTCACCAGACGCTGGAACTGTCGGCCGATTTCGATCTGGGCGAGGGCTGGAGCACCGCCTTTGGCGGCATGCTGTTCCGCTCTCGGGGCGACGTGCAGACGCCGGGCTGGAACCGCCTGACCCAGGACCTGATCGACAACCGCACCTACATCACCGGTCGCGACACCACGCTGAAGGACACTGACGGCAACGGCCGCCTGACGCCTAACGAGGTGGGCTTCTATCCCTTCGCCAGCGCGCTCTACATCCCGTACTACGGCTTCTTCAGCACCGACGCGGTCCATACGCTGGAAGTAGGGGTCGGCACGACGAAGCTGGACCGCCGCACGGTCTATATCAGCCCGGCCGACTTCTCGAAGACCGACACCCAGACGCTGTATTTCGACCTGGCCAAGGATCTGGGCGAGGATCGGGCGCTGAAGCTGCAGCTGTTCCACGATCGCCAGGACAACAAGCGTTACGTCTCTTATGGCTATCCGTCGGCGATCGACGCCGAGGTCAGCGAAGTCCGCCTGACCTACGCCTTCCCGACCACCCTCGGCGCGGCCAGCGCCCGCACCCTGGTCGGCGGCTCGCATCGGTGGTTCGAAGGACGCCGACGCGAAAGCTACAACAGCGGCATGATCGCCCTGGACCGCCGCGATATCAGCTTTGGCGCCACGCCGACCGACATCATCGACAGCCCCTTCGACGACGAGCCCGGCGGCGTGGGTCTGAAGTGGGAGAACGACAACCGCTCGACCTGGAAACAGACCGGCGCCTTCGTCACCTCCGACATCGACATCGGTCGGCTGAACCTGATCCTGGGCGGGCGCTGGGATCGCTACAGCGTCGAAAGCCAGGACACCGGCTTCCTCAGCTACACGGTCACAGGCCGCAAGACGGCCGATCGCAACAAGGCGACCTGGAACGCCAGCCTGACCTACAAGCTGCCGATCGGCCTGATGCCCTACGCCAGCTACGCCAAGGCCGCGGCGCTGGAGATGAGCCAGGGCGGCGACATCGCGCCGGGTCTGGTGGCCGACGGCTCGTGGCTGTCCAGCTCCGACCTCGCCGAGGCCGGGGTGAAGTTCCAGCTGCTGGGTGGGACCCTGATCGGTTCGCTGGCGGCCTATCGCCAGAACCGCACCCAGATCACCGGCGCCATCGCCCCGCCCACCGTGCAGGGCACGCGCGCCAAGGGCGTCGAGCTGGAGGTGCGCTGGCTGGCGTCCGAACGGCTGTCCTTCACCTTCGCCGGCAACAACCAGCGCACGACGATCAAGGGGCCGGACACCTCGTTCCAGTACATCCCGGCCTACACCGCCGGCGTGCCGGGGCCCCAGGCCTATGGCGGCTCGTATGTGGTCTGGAGCTTCGCCGGCCTGCCGGGGCGCAGCGGCGACTACGCCTACACCCTGACGCCGAAGTCGGTGCTCAGCCTCTACGGGACCTACACCAGCAAGGGGTATGACTGGGGGCAGGCCGGGGCGACGCTGGGCGCCAGCCATGTGGGGCGCACCTCGGGCACGGTGCAGAACGCCGTGCGCTATCCGGCCTATGAAGTGGTCAATGCGTCGGCTTTCGTCAGCCGGGGGCCTTACACTCTGTCGGTCAATGTCGATAACCTGTTCGACACCTTCTATTTCACCCCGGACGCCGACACCTACGCCAATCTCGGCGCCCTGCCCGGCAAGGGGCGCGAGTGGCGGGCCACCCTGAAGCGGACCTTTTGATGATTGAGCAACGCATCCTCCCTCGTGAAACGGGTGAGGGGGACCGCGAAGCGGTGGAGGGGGCGCAGCCGCTGGGGACGCCCCCTCCGTCACGCCGCGTCTTCGCGGCGCGCCACCTCCCCCGCCTTGCGGGTGAGGAGGGAGGCCGGTGACCGCGTCCCGCTTCCGCCCCTGGTTGCTGCTGGCGGCGTTCAGCCTGCTGCTGTTCTTGATCACCGCCTCGACCTACGGCTCGCTGGGCGTGGTTCTGCCGGCCATGATCGGCGAGTTGAACTGGAGCTTTGAGAAGGCGTTCCTGGGCTTTTCGGTGCTGGGCGTCTTCACCGGGGCGTCGTCCTGGTTGCCGGCGATCCTGATCCGGCGGATCGGGGTGCGGGGGACCTTGCTGGTGGGCGCTGTGGTGCTGGCCGGCGGATTCGTCGGCCTGGCCAACGCCGAGAGCTTGATCAGCTACTATGTGGGCGCGGCGGCGTGCGGCGTCGGCTTCCAGATGGCGGCCCTGATCCCGGGCACGCATGTGCTGTCGTCGCTGTTTCGCGAGCGCGCCCTGCCTTTTGGCCTCTACTTCACCTTCGGATCGCTGGGCGGCGCCGCCGGGCCGTGGATGGTGCTGAGCCTGATGCAGGCCAGCGGCGACGACTGGCGGGCTTTCTGGATCGTGCAGGCGGTCCTGGCGGCCGCCGTGGGCGGCCTATGCGCCCTGATGGTCGGCGGCTCCCAGTGGCTGGCGGCGGCCGCGCGAGAGGTCGATGTCGAGGTCGAGCAGGCGGCGCGACAGGCGCCCGCCAATGCGCGCGTCTATCGCACCGCGCACGAATGGACCGTCCGCCAGGCGCTGCGCACGCCGCAATTCTACATCCTGGTCGCCGCCTACTTCTCGCACCTGCTGGCCGGCGTGACGGTCGCCAGCGTATCGGTGTCGCACCTGACCGAGATCGGCGTCGCGGCGGGCGTGGCGGCCGTGGCGGCCGGCGCCCTGGCGGCCAAGATGCTGAGTCTCGAGGCCCTGATGCAGACCCTCGCACGCCTCGCAGGCGGCGCGCTGGGAGACCGGGTGGATCCGCGTTGGCTGCTGGTGTTCGCCCAGGCGATGCTGGTGATCGGCCTTCTGGCGTTGGCCAAGGCGGCGACGCCCGCCCTGATGCTGGTCTATGCGATCGGGACAGGGGTGGGCTTTGGCCTGACGGTGTTGGCCGTGACGGTGTTGCTGCTCAACTATTATGGCCGCCAGAGCAATCTGGAGCTGTTCTCGCTGACCTGTCTGGTTGGCGCGGTCTCAGCGGCAGGGCCGTTCATCGCAGGCGCCATGCGCGACCGACTGGGCAGCTTCGCCCCGACCTTTGAGCTCTTCGCCGCCGTCACGGCGGTGGTGTTCGTCGCGGTGCTGGCGATGCGGCCGCCGCGGACGCCGATCGCCTGACGCAGATACGAAAAAGCCGCCCCGGCGAACCGGGGCGGCTTCCATGTCTACCCTTAGAGCCTGTCTGGTTTAGATGGAACCATCTAAACCAGATAAACAGGCTCTAAAATCAAACAGTTAGAGCCCTCTCAAACGCTCTAGATGATCTCATCTAAAGCTAGAGGGCTCTAGGAAAGTCGCTTAGAAAGCGGCCTTCAGGCTGACGACCACGCGGCTGTCATAGATCTTGCCGAGGCCGTGCTCGCTGGTGTCGTGGTAACGCAGGTCAGCCGACAGCTTGTCGGTCAGGGCGTAGGCCAGACCCAGGTTCCAGGTGCTGTAGTCCTTGTAGTTCTTGATGCTCTGGTTGCCGACGGCGCCCGAGAGGGTCAGCTTGTCAGCGACCGGCATGGCGGCGTTGATCTCGACGTAGGTCGAGCTGCCGCCCTTGCCCGCATATTCCGGCGAGTAGAACACGGCCGCGCCGACGGTGGCCGGGCCGAAGGCGCGCGAGGCGGCGGCCTTCAGTTCGACGAAGCTGTACGAACCCGGGGTCAGGCCCTTGTCGTCGACATAGCCGTAGTACAGCACGCCCAGGTCGAACGAGGTGTCGCCGACGGTCGGCTTGATGCCGGCGTAGAAGTCGATTTCAGCCGTCGGATCATCCGCGCCGAAGTCGACGTTCGAAGCCCAGACGCCCGCGTAGCCGATGCCGTACGACAGATCGATGCCGCCCGAGATGGCCGGATCTTCCTGGGTTTGGCTCACGCCGCGGAACACGTAGTCGCTGGTGATGCCGAGGTTGTACGAGGCCTTCAGCTCTTGAGCCGAGGCGGCGCCCGCGAGGGCGACCGTGGCGACAGCGGCGGCCAGCGCGATCTTCATGGCTTTCATAACTCTATCCCCTTGTCTGTGTCGTCAGCCAGGTTGGTTCCCGGCCCCCGACAGCGCCTGTAAGCGCATTTGCGTCCCCGACTGATTAGTTGGAGGCACGTCCTTAAGTGCAATCGGGGGACGGTGAACGCCAGCGAGAAGGGCGCCTAGGGCTCAAACTTTGGGCGATGTGTGACGATTTTGCTGCAATCCAGGCGCTGCTTGGTCACATGCGCCTGAAAAGCGAATCCAGCTTGGCTGTGTCTTTACCGCATGGAAAGGCTTGCGCCGCCGAGGTGGAGCCCCCCGTCGACCAACAGGGTCTCGCCGGTGACATGCCGCGACGCAGGGGACGCCAGAAAGACGGCCGCGCCGGCGATGTCTTCGGCGGTGGAGGCGACCTTCAACGGTGTCGCCGCAGCCGCGCCGGCGCGAAGACGATCGATTCGCTCGGCGTCCATGGCCTTTTCGAACCACGGTGTGTCGATGAAGCCCGGGCAGACGGCGTTGACGCGAATGCGCGGCGCAAGCGCGCGGGCCAGCGACAACGTCATCGTGGTCATCGCGCCCTTGGAGGCGGCGTAGGGCACCGATGAGCCGTTGCCGACCACGCCGGCGATGGACGACGTATTCACGACCGCCCCCGGCGCCGGCGCTGCCTCCAGCAGCGACCGCGCGGCGCGGACCATCTGGAAGGCGCCGACGACGTTCACCGAATAGAGCCGCAGGAAATCCTCGGCGTTGACGGCGTCGAGATCGGCATGGTTCGGCGCGAACTTGGTCATGCCGGCGTTGTTGAACAGCGCATCGATGCGGCCCGAGGGGGCGGCGGCGGCCGCGATCTTGCGGCAATCCTCATCGCTGGACACGTCGCCCTGCGCCAAAACCGCCTTGGCGCCTTCGGCCTGGACGAGCCTTGCGGTCTCTTCGGCTTCCTCGGCGCTGCGGGCGAAGTTGATCACGACAAGGCCCGCGCCGCGCCGGGCGGTCTCCACGGCGATCGCCCGACCCAGCCCCGTGGAGCCGCCGGTGACCACCACGGTGAACCCTTCGAAGTCCCGTCCCAACATCGCGTCTCTCCCGAACATCTGTTTGCGACCTTGTAGCGGGGCGCCGCGCGCTTGTCTCGGGAGGCGCGGAGGCCTAAATCGCGCCGATGACCGATCTGAACGTCACCCAGCTGGGCCGCGTCGTCGACGCGCCCGAAAGCCCCGAGGCCGCCGTCCTTGAGCGCGTGCCCAATCCGCAGAGCGACGTGCTCTATCTGGCCCGCTTCGTCGCGCCGGAGTTCACCTCGCTGTGCCCCGTCACCGGCCAGCCTGATTTCGCGCACCTTGTCATCGACTATGCGCCGGGTGACTGGCTGATCGAGAGCAAGTCGCTGAAGCTCTATCTGACCAGCTTCCGCAATCACGGCTCGTTCCACGAGGACTGCACGGTCAAGGTGGCGCGCAAGATCGTCGAGATCGCGCAGCCGCGCTGGCTGCGGATCGGCGGCTACTGGTATCCGCGCGGCGGCATTCCGATCGACGTGTTCTGGCAGACCGGACCCGCGCCGGAAGGGCTATGGGTCCCGGATCAGGGCGTTGCGCCCTATCGCGGTCGGGGCTGAAGACCCCCGCTAGGCTGACCAGTAGCTGGTGATCGCCGCCACGTCGGGGCGCGGGCGCTCCTGCGGCTGCTCGGTGGTCGTGCCGAGATAGAGGTAGCCGGCCACCTGTTCGCCGTCCGCCAGGCCCAGGAGCGCGGTCGCGCGCGGGTCATAGCTGTACCAGTCGGTGATCCAGTTGGCGCCCCAGCCCAGGGCGGCGGCGGCCAGCAGCATCTGGTGGCACACCGCCGAGGCGCTCTGGCGCTGCTCCCACTCAGGGATTTCGCCCGGGATGTGACGCGAGATCACTGCGACACAGACCGGCGGGCGGGTCAGCTTGCGCAGCGCCGCCGTGGCCTTGGTCGGATTGGCCTGGCTGTCGGCGAGCGGGGCGATGCGTTCGGCGAAGGCGTCCTTGGCCTCGCCCGTCAGCACAATAAAGCGCCAGGGGGCCAGCTTGCCGTGATCGGGCACGCGCGCGGCGATCCGCAGGATTTCGCTCAACTGCTCGTCATTGGGACCCGGCGCGGTCAAGGTCATGGCGCTGGCCGAGCGGCGCTTGGCCAGGAAGGCCACAACCTCGGGCGCGGCCTCGATCGGCAGGGTCTGGCCAAACTCGGGGGCGGGGGGAACAGAACCGGCCAAGACGATGTCTCCGAAGCGTTGTAAGTCGCAGACCTATGGCCGCGAGGCGGCCGCGACAAGGCCTGTGGCCGCAGGGCGGCCTAGATGGGGGATCAGCGACTTGGCCGACGAACCGGACCGCAAGCCCGCCTGGCTCAGGCCGCATGGAAAGCCATGGGGCGTCTCGTCCAGCAAGGTCGTCTACGACAATCCGTGGATCACCCTGACCGAGTATCAGGCCATCGCGCCCACCGGGCGGCCGGCGCTGTACGGCAAGGTCGGCTTCAAGAACCAGGCGATCGGGATCGTGCCGCTGCACGACGACGGCACGGTGACGCTGGTCGGCCAGAACCGCTTTTCCCTGGCCAACTATAGCTGGGAGCTGCCCGAGGGCGGCGCACCGCACGGCGAGGACCCACTGGACGGCGCCAAGCGCGAGCTGGCCGAGGAGGTCAGACTGCAAGCCGCCGACTGGCGGCTGATCCTGCGCATGGAGCTCTCGAACTCCGTCACCGACGAGATCGCCTACGGCTTTCTGGCCATGGGTCTGTCGCCCACCGCGGGCGAGCCGGACGAGACCGAGGACTTCGCCGTCGCACGGGTGCCGTTCCGCGAGGCGCTGGACGCGGCGACCGCAGGCCATATGCCCGACGCAATTACAGTGGCGTTGTTGCTGAGAACGCACCATATGGCGGTGCGAGGCGAACTGCCGGCCGATCTGGCCGCTTTGATCCTCGCATAAGGCGTCGTTCGTTGGCCTAGAGCATTTTCAAACAGGATGCGCTATGCTGGCCTCGCGCCTGGGAAGGGAGATCCCGATGCCGAAGCATCTCGAAGTGGTGACGTCCGACACCGAAACGCCGGTGTGGGTCGCGCTGCGCAACCAGGCCGAACACGCCGCCAAGGCCGAGCCGGCGCTGGCGTCGCTGCTGAACGCGGTGATCCTCAGCCACGACAACCTCGCCGACGCCCTGACCTTCCAGCTGGCGCGGAAGCTGGGCGACCAGGAAATGCGGGCGATGACGGCGCGCGAGTTCGCCGCCGACGCCTTCGAGGATGACCCGTCGATCGTCGAGGCGGCCGAGGCCGACCTCAAGGCGGTGTTCGAGCGCGATCCGGCCTGCAAGGGCTATGTCCAGCCGTTCCTGTTCTTCAAGGGCTTCCTGGCGCTGCAGACGCACCGCGTGTCGCACTGGCTGTGGAACCAGGGCCGCGAGACCCTGGCCTTCTATCTGCAAAGCCGCTCCAGCGAGGTCTTCCAGGTCGACATCAATCCCGCCGCCAAGATCGGCAAGGGCGTGTTCATCGACCACGGCACCGGCATCGTCATCGGCGAGACGGCGGTGGTCGGCGACGACGTCTCGATGCTGCATGGCGTGACCCTGGGCGGCACCGGCGCCGAGCGCGGCGATCGCCACCCCAAGATCGGCAAGGGCGTGCTGCTGGGCGCGGGCGCCAAGGTGCTGGGTAACATCACCGTCGGCGACTACGCCAAGGTGGCCTCGGGCTCGGTGGTCCTGCGACCCGTGCCGGCCCACTGCACGGCGGCCGGCGTGCCCGCACGCCTGGTCAACTGCCCGACCTGCGAAGAACCCGCCAAGACCATGGACCACACCCTGGCCGAAGCGGTCTATTCGACCTCCAGCTACGAGATCTGAGTGAAACTGCTTTTGCGTCGCCTCGGCGGCCTGGTGCTGGCCGCCGCCATCGGTTTGGCCGCGCCCGTGCTGGCGGCCCCGGCGCCGGTGGGCGGCTACAAGGTCGTCAAGAGCTATCCGCATGACACCCGGGCGTTCACCCAGGGCCTGCTCTATCGCGACGGCTTCATCTTCGAGAGCACGGGCCTGCAGGGCCGGTCGTTCATCCGCAAGTGGAACCTGGAAACCGGCGCCATCGAGGCCGAGCGGACCATCGACTCCCGCTATTTCGGTGAAGGCATCGTCGACTGGAAGAACCGGGTCTATGCGCTGACCTGGACCGACCAGGTCGGCTTTATCTACGACATCGACAGCTTCGAGACGCTGGGCGAGTTCAGCTATCCCGGCGAGGGCTGGGCCCTGACCCGCGACGACAAGCGGATCATGATGAGCGACGGCACCGCCTTCATCCGCTTTCTTGATCCCGAGACGCTGAAGGAGACGGGCCGGATCCAGGTCACCGACAACGGCGTCCCGGTCACCAAGCTCAATGAGCTGGAGTGGGTGAAGGGCGAGCTTCTGGCCAATGTCTGGCAGACCACCCGCATCGCGCGGATCGACGTGGCGACCGGGCGGGTGAAGGGCTGGATCGAACTGGCCGGCCTCCTGCCGGAAGCCGGCGTGCGGGGCGACCGCGACGATGTCTTGAACGGCATCGCCTATGACGCCGCCGGCGATCGTCTGTTCGTCACGGGCAAGCTGTGGCCCAAGCTGTTCGAGATCAAGCTGACCGAAGCGAACTAGTTTGCGGGAACCGCGTCCGGGCGCTGGCGTTTAAATCACGTTCGCCCCTCTACGCCCCCCGACCTAGTGGGCGGACCTGGGTCCCGGCTGCGCGACGCGCCGGGGCCCAAACTATATGTGCGGCGGATTAGACGCCGCGAGGGGGCTTCAGGCGCGGGCGTCCACACCTTCTCCACCTTAAGCGGCTTGCCGTTCTCGCGGCGGGCGCTAGTTTCGCGCGGACGAGCGCCCCGGGCGCCCAGCCATCAATGAGGATCCCCCCGTGGACGCCACAACCGTCGCCAAGCTCGAAAAGCACCTGAAGCGCACCTTCGGCAACCCGCACATCCAGGTGAAGCCGCGTCCCAAGCAGAAGGACTCGGCCGAGGTCGAAGTCGCCGGCGAGTTCATCGGCGTCGTCTTCCAGGACGAGGACGAGGACGGCTCGTTCATGTTCGAAATGGCCATTCTCGGCGAAGACCTCGACTAAGCCTTTCTCGCCCGCGCCCTGTCGGTGATCGACGGGGCGCGCGGCGGCCGCGATCCTTGTATGCGCGGCCCGGTCGGGCGTTGATCGCCGACCCTCGCCCCGCTTGAATGGGGCCATGACCTTTCACGTTCTCGATCGCCCCGTCTGTTCGACCCTGATGGGCCGCCAAAGCCATCTGGCCATCCGGCGCGGGCGCGCCTTTCGGATGCATCCCGACTACGGTCTGTTCGCGGGCCTGGAGGATGAAGGTCCCGAGGCGCTGGCCGACCTCGGCGCCCTGGTGTGCGAGCATGGGACCGTGGGCCTGATCGCGCCCGATGCGACCCCGCCGGTTCCCGGAACCGAGGTGGTCTCCAACGCCGTCTGCCTGCAGATGGAGGCGGTCGAGGTTGTGCCGGCCTGGGAGGTCGACTTCGAGATGCTGGACCTTGGCGATGTCGACGGGCCCGAGATGCTGGCCCTGGCGACCCTGACCAAGCCCGGGCCGTTCTTCTCGCGCACGCATCAGCTAGGCGATTTCATCGGCGTACGGCTGGACGGCGAACTGATCGCCATGGCCGGCCAGCGCATGCGCCCGGACGGCTATACCGAGGCCAGCGGCGTCTGCGTCCACCCCGACCATCGCGGCGAGGGCTATGCGGCGCGGCTGCTGCGCGAGGTGACCGCCCGGATCCTGGCGCGCGGCGAGAAGGCGTTCCTGCACAGCTATACCGACAATGCGACGGCGATCCGGCTCTATGAGTCGCTGGGCTATCGGGGGCGGCGGGAGCTGATGTTCACGATTCTTCGGCCTGGCGAGGCTTAGTAGGCTAGCCGGCCTTTCATTTCGTCGAACGGAATCATCACGGCCTCTCGATAAGCCGGACGGGCCTGCAGACGCCCGTACCATGCCTCGACATTGGGCGTTCTTGGGCGGTCGATCTCAAGAGCGTAGTAGCGAAAGAGGTGCGTCCCGCATGGAATGTCGGCCAGGCCAGGCTGGTCGCCGCCGAGGAACGGTCGGTTAGCCAGTATCTGGTCGAGCAGAAGGAAATGTTTGGCGCAGGCGGCGAGGGCGGTCCGGATCGCGTCATTGTCGCGCTCGGGTTCCGGCGTACGATACCACCCCCAGAACACGCCCGTCAGGAAATCGCGCTGTAAGGCGGTTTGGGCCCAGTCCATCCAACCGTCGGCTTGGGCGCGATCGACCGGCGATGCGGGCCACCATTCGGAACCGCCATATCGCGCTGCTAGATAGCGAAGAATGGCGTGGGATTCCCACACCATAACGCCGCCATCATCGATGACAGGGACTCGTCCATGCGGGTTCATGGCCAGGAAGCTGGGTTCATCGAGCCCGCCATGGTCGCCACCGGCGGGGATATGCTGGTGGGAAAGACCAAGCTCTCCCACCAGCCAAAGCACCTTCTGAACGTTGAAGGAGGAGCCGCGCCCCCAGACCTTCAACATGAGCCCCTAAGCCTCCATCGCCTTCGCGCCGGCCTTGCGGGCCCAGCGGTAGAAGCCGACCACCACGATCGCAGCCGCCGCCAGCGACAGGAACATCCCGACGTGCTCGGACGGCGCGAAGGGCAGGGCGAGCGGATCGCCCTTGCCGGTCGAGACGATCAGCAGAGCCAGGGAGACGTTGAACAGGCTTTCGCCGACGATGAAACCCGAGGCGATCAGCACGCCCAGGCGCCGGGACGGTTCGGCGGCGCGGTCTTTCGACACGACCTTCTCGTACAGCCAGCCGGCGAGGGCGCCGACCACCACCGGGGCGGTGACGGAGCTGGGCAGATAGATCGCCAGGCCCACGCCCAGCGGCGGCAGGCTGAGGCGCTCGTGGCTGGTCTTGCGCAGGATCGCGTCGACGGCGACCAGGCCCAGGCCGATCAGGGCGCCATAGCCCAACAGGCCCCAGTCGAGATTTCCACCCAGAACGCCCTTGGCCAGGGTCGAGATCAGGGTGGCCTGGGGCGCCGCCAGCGGTTCGTCCGAGATGGCCTGCAGATTCGGCGCGCCGGCAAAGCCGTACGAGCGGTTCAGGAGCTCCAGCACGAACGGGATGACCATCGAGCCGGCCAGCACGCCGATGATCAGGCCGACCTGCTGCTTCCAGGGGGTGGCGTCGACCAGCTGGCCGGTCTTCAGGTCCTGCAGGTTGTCGTTGGCGACCACGGCCACGGCCAGGACGCAGGTGGTGACATACAGGGCGAAGGCGATCAGGGCCTTGGTCACGTCCGGGCCGATGACGCCGCGGCCGACCATGCCGACCATCAGCGAAGCGCCGAGCACGCTCAGGATGGCGATGCCGGAGACCGGGCTGTTGGACGAGCCGATCAGGCCGGCCATGTAGCCGCAGACGGCGGCGGCCAGGAGGCCGGCGAAGACGAGATAGCCGATGCCGATGGCGACCAGCGGCGTCGTCAGGCTGGCGATCGGTCCGCCCGTGAGAAAGTGCGCCAGGAACCAGCCGGCCGGCGCCAGCAGCAGCACCGAGACCAGACCGACGATGCCGATCGGAATGTCCTGCTCGACGCGGGGCAGCTTGGCGCCGCCGGCCTTGCGGGCCTGGGCGGCGGCGAAGGCTGATTTGAGCCCCGAGGTGATCGGGCCGACCAGCTTGGCCAGGGTCCAGATGGCGGCCGCGCCGATGACGCCCGCGCCCAGGAAGCGGACCTGGCTCTTCCAGACCGTCAGGGCATGGGTCGCGGCGTCGGCCTCGGGCATGGGGGTGACGAGGGTGAGGATCGGCACCAGGATGGCCCAGGCGATGAACAGGCCCGCGAACATGGCGACGCCGACCGTGATGCCCATCAGGTGACCCGCGCCCATCAGGGCCAGAGAGCTGGAGGCGCCGATGCCGGTCGCGCCCGACGCCGCACCGATCTTGAACTTGAAGTAGGCGGCGATCTCGGCCGCGAACAGCTTGGCCGCGCCCAGGGCGCCGAACAGGGCCGAGGCCAAGGCGCTGAAGCCGATGGCGGCCAGACCCGCCTTGCCCTCAGCCGCGCCTTCGCGCGAGCCGGCGCCGACCTTCAGCACCTCGGCGGCGGCGACGCCTTCGGGGTAGGGCAGGTTGGAGTTGGTCACCAGCGCCCGGCGCAGCGGGATCGTGTACATCACCCCCAGGATGCCGCCGACGGCGCAGGCGCCGAACGTCGGCAGGAACGGTACATTGGCCCACCAGCCGATCATCAGGAGGCCCGGCAGCACGAAGATCACCGCCGACAGCGTGCCGGCCGCGGACGCAATCGTCTGGACGATGTTGTTTTCCTGGATGGTCGAGGTCTTGAACGCCCGCAGCAGGGCCATCGAGATGACGGCGGCGGGGATCGCGGTGGCGAAGGTCAGGCCGACCTTGAGGCCCAGATAGACCTGGGCGGCGGTGAACACCAAGGTGATCAGAATGCCGAGCAGGACCCCGCGAAGGGTGAGTTCCGTGCGCGGCGCAGTCGTATCGGCCATCAACATGTCCAACAAAAGCTTAAGGCGGCCGGACCTTGCACGCCCGACCGCCTCAAACTCAAGCCTTCAGTGTCGTGTGCTGTTACGAAATCACAGGACGCCCAGCATCTCCGCGACCAGCGGGTGGCGGACGATGTCGCGATCAGCCAGGCGCACCACGGCGATGTTGGGGACCGCGTCGAACTTGGCCGCGACTTCCGCGAGGCCCGAGATGCCGGGCAGCAGGTCGGACTGGTTCGGGTCGCCGGTCACCACCATGGTCGAATGCCAGCCCAGCCGCGTCAGCAGCATCTTCAGCTGCATGTAGGTGCAGTTCTGGGCCTCATCGATCACCACGAAGGCGTTGTTCAGGGTGCGGCCGCGCATGAAGCCGACCGGCGCGATCTCGATGGCGCCCTCGGCCATCAGGGCTCGCATGCGCTTGACCGACAGGCGATCGGTCAGGGCGTCGTAGAGCGGGCGCAGATAGGGGGCCAGCTTGTCCTCCATGTCGCCGGGCAGATAGCCGATCGACTCGCCGGCTTCGACGGCGGGACGCGAGAGCACGATGCGGCTGACGCGGCCGGCCTCCAGCGCCTCCACGGCCTTGGAGATGGCGATATAGGTCTTGCCGGTGCCGGCCGGGCCCAGGGCCATGACGAGGTTCTTCTCGTCGATGGCTTCCATCAGCTGCGCCTGGCCCGGCGATTTGGGTTTTATGGTCTTTAGGTAGCTCTGGTCCCGACTGTCGCCGCTCGCGGCTCCGTCCTGGGGCAGGGGTGACCAACCGCGATGATCGACCGGCAGGCGACGCACCTTGGCGTCGTCATATTGGCCGGTCTCGTGTGCGCCTTCGCGCGCCATCCGCTTCAGGGCTCGCTTGGTCATCAAAGCCTCCATTCAGACAAGAAAAAAGGACGAGCCCGTGAGGCGTCGTCCTTGGCGGTGAGCTGGGTTTTCACGAAGTCGCGTGCGCGGCGGGGCGGCTCGGGCGCGCTTCCCAAGGGGGAAGTCCCAGGAGACGGTGCTGTACGCCGAAACGCCAAGAGTCACACCTCGTCTTCGTCAGCGGGCGGGCGAGAAGCGCTTGTCTCCAGGCCCGGTACGAAAGGAAAATGATTCCCGCTGGAGGAATGTTCCCTCTCGAATCGCCCAACTACAATGGCGCATCATGGTTTCCGGGTCGTTAACTCGGAAATCGCGCGCAAGAAAACGAGGCATACGGATGACTGTCTATTCCTTGGGCGCCACGACGCCGACGCTTCCCGCGCAAGGCGAATACTGGATCGCCCCGTCGGCGAGCGTGATGGGGAACGTGATTCTCAAGAAGAACGCGAGTATTTGGTGGGGTGCGGTCGCGCGCGGAGATAACGATCCGATTACGATCGGCGAGAACAGCAATGTCCAGGACGGCTCGGTTCTCCACACTGATCTTGGCGCGCCCCTGACCATCGGCGCCAACGTGACCATCGGTCACATGGTGATGCTTCACGGCTGCACGATCGGTGACGGCTCGCTGATCGGCATTGGTTCGATCGTCCTGAACGGCGCCAAGATCGGAAAGAACTGTCTGATCGGCGCCGGCGCCCTGATCACCGAGGGCAAGGAGATCCCCGACAACTCGATGGTGATGGGCGCGCCCGGCAAGGTCGTCCGCGAGATCGGCGAACAACACGCCATGATCCTGCAGGCCTCGGCGCTGCACTATGTCGAGAACTGGAAGCGCTACGCGCGCGATCTGAAGATCGTCGAATAGGGGTTGGGAGCGCCGCCCGCTTGCTTGGGGGGATGCAAGGCGGCGCTCCCGCTTCTCGCGCTGGGCACATGAGCGCGAGAAGTTCTCGCGGCGATCCAGGTCGCGGCGAGTGGGTAGGGGCGAATGGCGCCCAAATTCGTGCATAAGTAGTATAGGCCGTATTGGAGACGGCGGAAAGGCGGAAACGCGCGGCGCGAGGGCGGCGCGTTCAGCAAGCGCTTGCGCGCGGCTCAAACCCAGACCAATCTCTGCCTTAACAATGATAACCTTCGAGGGAGGGCGTCGGGGCTATGGCCAGCGAGCGCTTTGATTACATCGTCATCGGGGCCGGCTCGGCCGGTTGCGTCCTGGCCGCGCGCCTGACCGAGGATCCGAACATCAAGGTCCTGCTGCTGGAGGCCGGCGGCAAGAACAAGTCGATCCTGGTGAAGATGCCGGCCGGGGTTGGTCAGCTGATCAAGGACAAGGGCGAGCAGAACTGGGGCTTCTGGACGGAAGCCGAGCCGCACCTCGACAACCGCAAGCTCTGGTGGCCGCGCGGCAAGGGCCTGGGCGGCAGCTCGGCCATCAACGGCATGATCTATATCCGCGGCCATGCGCGCGACTATGACCAGTGGCGCCAGATGGGCCTGACCGGCTGGTCGTATTCGGAGGTCTTGCCCTATTTCAAGCGCTCGGAAACCCACCACGCCGGCGGCGACGCCTATCACGGCGGTTCGGGGCCGCTGCATGTGTCGAAGGGCGAGTCCGACAGCCCGTTCTACAGCACCCTGGTCGAGGCCGGCCGTCAGGCGGGGCACAAGACCACCAAGGACTTCAACGGCTATCAGCAGGAGGGCTTTGGGCCCTACGACCTGACCATCCGCGATGGTCAGCGCTGGAGCGCCGCCATGGCCTATCTGTCGGGCGCCCTGTCGCGGCCGAACCTGACCTGCGTCACCGAGGCCCGCACCACGCGGATCATCCTGGACAAGCGCCGGGCCGTCGGCGTCGAGTACGTGGTCGGCAAGTCGCGCGAGAAGCAGGTCGCCTATGCCGACGCCGAGGTGCTGCTGAGCGCAGGCGCGGTGCAGTCGCCGCAGATCCTGCAACTGTCGGGGATCGGCGCGCCGGAAGACCTGGCGCCGCACGGCATCGCGGTGGCCCACGAGTCTAAGGGCGTCGGCGCCAATCTGCAGGATCACCTGGACGTCTGCGTCTCCTGGACCGCCAAGAACCTCAAGACCGCCTATTCGGCCAACAAGGGGCTGAACAAGCTGGGCGTGGGCATGAACTACATGTTCTTCGGCAAGGGGCTGGGCCGGCAGCAGTTCCTGGAAAGCGGCGCCTTCCTGAAGTCGCGCCCCGACCTTGACCGCCCCGACCTGCAGATCCACGGCGTGCTCGCCATCATGCAGGACCACGGCAAGGTCGTGGTCGAGAAGGACGGCTTTACCCTGCACGTCTGCCAGCTGCGTCCGGAAAGCCGGGGCAAGGTTGGTTTGCGCTCGGCCGATCCGTTCGATGATCCGACCATCCTGGGCAACTATCTGGCCACGGAGGAGGACCGCCGCGCCATCCGCGAGGGGGTGCGTATCGCCCGCGAAACCGTCGCCCAGGCCGCTTTCGATCCCTATCGCGACGCCGAGTACGCCCCGGGGGCGGACGTGAAGTCGGACGCTGATCTCGACGCCTGGATCCGGTCCAAGGCCGAGACGATCTATCACCCCGTCGGCACCTGCCGCATGGGCGTGGCGGGCGATCCCATGGCGGTGGTCGACGACCAGCTTCGGGTTCAGGGCGTCCAGGGGCTTCGTGTGATCGACGCCTCGGTGATGCCGACCCTGATCGGCGGCAACACCAACGCCCCGACCATCATGATCGCCGAACGCGCCGCCGACCTAATCCGCGGCAAGACGCCGGCCGCGCCGATGGACGTGCCCGTGTTCGAGGACGGCCGCGCGGTGGCGGCGGAGTAGGGGACCTTCATGCGACATCGCCCGCTGGGCCGTTCGGGCCTGTCGACCGCGCCGCTGATCTTTGGCGGTAACGTCTTCGGCTGGACCGCCGATGAGGCGATGTCGCATCGATTACTCGACGCCTTCATCGACGGCGGCTTCAACGCCGTCGACACGGCGGATGTCTATTCCGCCTGGGTTCCTGGCCATGCGGGCGGGGAGTCCGAGGCGGTCATTGGTCGTTGGCTCAAGGCTTCCGGCAAGCGCGACAGCGTGCTGGTCCTGACCAAGGTGGCGATGTGGCCCAAGCGGCCAGGCCTCTCGGCGGCCAACATCGAAGCGGCCGTCGAGGAGTCTCTGCGCCGTCTCCAGACTGACTATATCGATCTCTATCAGTCCCATCAGGATGACGCCGAAACGCCGCAGGATGAGACGCTGAGCGCGTTCGATCGTCTGATCCGGGCGGGCAAGGTGCGCGCGGTCGGCGCTTCCAACGTCTCGCCCGCACGTCTGAAGGCCAGCTTGGATGTTTCCACGGCGAGCGGACTGGCGCGCTACGAGACGATCCAGCCAAAGTTCAATCTCGTGGACCGTGACCAGGTCGAAGGCGCCCTGGCCGAGCTGGCCAACGCCGAGGGGCTGGGGATCATCCCCTACTACGGCCTGGCCGCCGGGTTCTTGACCGGGAAGTACCGCAGCGAGGGCGACCTGGAGGGGCGGGCGAGAGGCCGGACCATCCTGCGCGACTACTGGAACGACGAGGGGCGGGCGGTGCTAGCGGCCTTGGACGAGGCCGCCGCAGCGGTCGGCGCCTCGCCAGCTCAGGTGGCGCTCGCCTGGATCATGCGCCATCCGTCGATCACTGCGCCGATCGCCAGCGCGACGACGGTCGAACAACTCGACGACCTGATGGGCGCGGCCCGGCTGGACTTGCCGGATGACATCTGGGCGACGCTGGATGCGGCGGGGCGTTAAGCGATCCGGCGACCGTCCAGCGTGGCCAGGCGAAGACGCGGCATGTCCTGGTTGCCGTCGCCCAGCGGCTTGATCTCCCGCAGGCCCAGCTCATAGGCGGGACGGCCCATAAGGCGGGCCGTCATGGCGATCGGCTGGTAGAGACCCAGGAACCGGTCGGTTTCCCCGCTCGCCCCTTGAAGCGGGGCGAACAGCACCTCCATCCCCACTGACGGCACGCCGTGGGCGCGAATATCGGCGGTGACCACCACGGGCGTGCGCCGCTTGCGGGCCACGTCCAGGGCGCTCTTCAGTTCGAGGCGATGGGCCAGGGCCCACAGCGACAGGGCGTCATGGCCGCGCAGGTCGCGGGCGTGGAGGTCCGACACAAAGCCGCCGGCCAGTCGGAAGGGCAGCTTGCCGCCCTCGCGGCCCAGCACGAACACCTGGGGCAAAAGCTCCAGGAATTCACCGGGATCGATGTCGGCGCGGCGGGGCAGGGCGGCCTGGCCCTTCTTGGCGCGCCAATAGTCTATCAACCGTTCCGTGCTTGGATGGAACATCGTCGTCCCCTGGCGGGTCCTTGCGCGGCTGTTTTCGACCGCACGGGGCTTGCTGGGAGAACCGGGCCAAGGGCTCGACCGTCCCATTCTGGCGCAGATCCAGGGGGGCGGCCGCCTCGGCCCGATTCTTGCTTAACCGTAAGCGGTACGACCCGAGGTGAAGGGAAACGCCGGATGAAGGCGCCGAAACTGAACACGCGCGCATGGACGATCGCCCTGGGGGCGATGCTGGGCGGCCTGCTGTTGGGAGGCGCGGCCTACGCCGCCGGCTGCACCAAGGCGTGCCCGCCGCCGCCGGTGTGCTGCAAGCCGCCGCCGCCGCCGCCCAAGCCGCCTGCGCCGCCGACGGGCTGCTGCGGGGGCGGTCACAACGTCAATATTCCCGGCGTCAACGTGAACATCGGCTCGACCGTGATCGTCAACGCCACCACCAACGCCACGGCCATCGCCAATTCGGGCGCGACGTCCGGCGCCGGCTCGACCGCCGGCGGCGTCGTCAACTATTACGGCGGTGGTGGCCACGGCGGCTACTATTCGGGGCCTATGGCGACCGGATACATCCAGGGCCTCAATGTCGAGGGCGCCGAGGTTCGCCGTCGTCAGGCCTATGAGGCGACCCGCACGCGCACCCGCCGCGTCATCGTCCGCGCCGTCTGCCTGGATGATCGCGACGTGCCGCATGCGGCCTCGCAGGTCACGCCCGATCGCGAGATCGACGAGGCCTATGACGGCGAACTCTACCGCTGCATCGCCGGCGCCCGGCTTCAGTACGTGATCGCCGAGTATGGCGGTCACATCGACATCTCGACCGGCGCGCCGGGACAGACCTTCATCTGCCGCAAGGGCGAGGCGCTCTACTACGCGCGCGGCGCCGCCGCCGGTCAGGCGATCGTCTCGTGCCGGCCGCAGCTTCCCGCCCGCGACTGCAATGAGCGCTCGCTGCTGCGCCGCTTTGGCGCCGGCGTGAAGATCCTCAACATGCTGACCACCGAAACCTACACCGCCTATCGCGAGGAGACGGTGCAGGAGCGTCAGACGCTTTCGACCAGCTTCAGCCTCGACGGGGGCGTGGGCGGCGTCGTCTACTAGACGCTGACGGTCCCAGAAAACGGAAAGGCCCCGGTTTGCACCGGGGCCTTTTTTGTTGGCTCTACTTGGTCGCCGCCGCGGCTTCCGGCTTCACCAGCAGCAGCCAGGACTTCTCGTCGGCGAGATAGGTCTGAGCCGCCTTCTGCACGTCCGCCGGCGTCACGCGGGACAGGCCCGCGATCACCGAGCGCGTCGCGTCGAGCAGGCGCGGATCGGTATGAGCCCCCGACAGGGCGCCGACCCAGTACTCGTTGGTGACGCGGGCCTTTTCGATCGCGTCGATGCGCGGCTTCTTGGCCCGATCAAGCTCGTCGGCGCTCACCGGCTTGTCGCGCAGGTCGGCCGCGATCTTGCGGATCGACGCCACCACGCCGTCAAGCTTCTCCGGGGGGACCTCCAGGCTGACGGCCAGATAACCCCAGTCCTCGAAGACCACGCTGGCGGTCGCCGTGGCGTTGGGCGAGTAGGTCGCGCCCTGCTTCTCGCGCAGTTCGTCGGTCAGGCGCAGTTGCATGACCTGACCCAGCACCGAGACGTCCCGCGAGCGTTGCAGGTTCGAGAACAGGTCGTCGGTCCGCCAGGTCATGAACAGGGCCGCCTGATCGGGACGCCCCTTGTGGGTGCGGATCACCGGCTCTTTCGACGGGGCGGGGAAGGGGGCCTTTTCGGCGCCGGGCAGCGGCGGATCGCCCGGCCGCGCGGGTAGGGCGCCGAAGGTGTCGGCGACCGCAGCGATCGCCTTGTCCACCGTCGTGTCGCCGACGATCACCACCTCCAGGTCGCCCTTGGCCAACGGATTGGCGACGGCGGCCTTCAGGTCGTCCAGCGAGGCCGAGGCGATCTGTTCGCGCGACGGGAAGGTCCAGCGCTGGTCGCCGCCATGCATCAGGCCGCCCAGATCGCGGCCCAGCACGCCACCCGTGGTGCTTTGCAGCTGATCGTGCAGCGTGCCGTAGCTGGTCTTGATGCGGTTGAACGCCTCGGGACGCCAGCCCGGTTCGGTGGCGAAGGCCGCCAGAACCTGCAGTTCGGTCGACAGGTCCTCGGGCCGGGTGCGGCCGTTCAGGGTGAAGGCGTCGTCCTCGACGCCCAGCTGGGCGTTCCAGATCTTGCCGGTCAGGACGCGCTCCATGTCCTGGGCGGTGATCTGCTTGAGGCCGCCCTCGATGAAGGCCGAGCCGGACCACAGCGGGCTTTGCTTGTCCGACGGCATGTCCAGCAGGCCGTGGCCGGCGCGGACCTTCACGATCACCTGATCGTCGCGGAACTTGGTCGGCTTGACCGTCAGGCGGACGCCATTGTCGAACCGCACCAGGACGGCGTCCAGGTCGCTGACCTCCTTCTGCTCGGCGACCTTGCCGGTCGGGCCGAAGCTGGAGTACGGCCAGACCGTCACCCCTGGCGCGACAGGCGGCGCGACGGGCTGGGCCTTCAGCTCCTCATAGGCCTTCAGGATCGCGGGGTCGCCGCCCTCGACGGCGGTGGGCGCAGCCAGCACCAGCAGCGGGCCCGAACCCACGAAGGCGCTCTTGAGCACCGTGTTGACGCGCTCGGCCGTCAGGCCCTTCACGAAGAGGTCGAAGGCCGCGAGGTTCTGGCTGGGCGAGGTGACCACTTCGCCGTCGCCCAGAGTGCCGACCAGCTGGTTGGCGAGGCTTGGCGTGCGCTGGGTGGCTTCACCGGCGGCGGCGGCGACGAGGCCGGCCCGCAGGCTGGCGATCTCGCGATCCAGTTCGTCCTGGCGGACGCCGTACTGGATGGCGCGGCGTTGCTCGGCGTCGAGGGCGGTCAGGGCCTCGCGCCAGCGACCGGGCTGGGCCGTCGCGCCAAAGGTCGTGACGCGCACGGCGCCGAACTGATCGCCCTTGAAGGCGCCGCCCGCGATGAACGGCGGCTCGGCCGAGCGGCCAACGGCTTGGAGGCGGCGGTTCAGAACCGAGAAGCCCAGGTTCTCCAGCGTGTCGCGCTCATCGACCGCCTTGGTCTCCAGCAGGCCGTCCGGCTTGCGGGTCCAGGTCATCTGGATCGACCAGGGCGCGCCCGCCTCGACGAACATCTTGGCGGTGGGGCCACGCTTGGCCACCGGCCCCACATCGGGATCCTTGCCGTTCGGACCCTTGCCGACCCAGTCGCCGAACTTGCCCTTGATCTTGGCTTCCATGGCGTCGACGTCGAAGTCGCCGACGGCCACCAGAACAGTGCGTTCCGGGCGATAATAGGCCTCATAGAAGTCGCGGATCCGCTGGGCCGGGGCGGTCTTGAGCACCTCGGTCTTGCCGATCGGAATGCGCTTGGGCGGCAGCTGGCCTTCCATCTGCGCCGACAGGGTCTTGATGGCGACGCGATAGCCGGGGGTGTCGCGCGTGCGCTCTTCAGACAGCACCACGCCGCGTTCGCGATCGACAGCCTCGGGCGCGATCGTCAATTCGCCGGCCGCCTCGCGCAGCAGCATCAGCGAGGTGTCGACGGTGTCGTCGTCGGTCTTGGGCAGATCCAGCTGATAGATCGTCTCGTCGAAGCTGGTCGAAGCGTTGGTGTCGGCGCCGAACGCCAGGCCATGACGCTCCAGGATCTTGATCATCTCGCCTTCGGGCACGTTCTTGGAGCCGTTGAAGGCCATGTGCTCGAGGAAGTGGGCCAGGCCCTGCTGATCGTCGGCCTCCATCATCGAACCGGCGTCGATCCAAAGACGCAGCGCGGCCTGACCGGGCGGGGTGGCGTTCTTGCGCAGGGCGTAACGCATGCCGTTCGGCAACACCCCAAAGCGCCAGGCCGGATCGGGCGCGACGTCGGAAAGCTCCTGCGCCCACTGTCCCGGCTTCAGATCGGTGACCTTGGGGCCCGCCAACGCCGGCGCGTCGGGAGACTTGGGCGCGGACGCCTGACCCGCGTCCTTCTTCAGAAGCGGGATCGAAGGTTTGGGAAGTTGCGAGCAGGCAGCGACCGAAAGACCGGCGGCGGCGACAATCGCCAGGCGCGAAGCGCTGATCATCGAGAATCCAGAGCAGGAGAGAACAAGGCGCGCACCTTGACGGTCCCGCATGGCGCACGCAAGGCGCGAGGTGGGCGGCTTTGCGCCCGGTCGCCCCTAAGCGGCGGCGACGTCGCCGGTCTGACGACGCAGACGCCAGAAGCGGATCGTGCGAAGGGCCGAGTCTCGGGGCAGATTGGCGTAGAGCTCGCCGTACGCCTTGGCCCGCATCATCACGTCGTCGGTCTGCTCGAGGATCAGCAGGGCGAAGGTCAGGAACAGCGACCGGTCGAAGTCGGCGGCCTTGCAGATGACCGCCAGGGCGTCCATCTCGCGCCGCTCGAGAATCTTGCGGGCCGTATGGAAGTCCACCTGCGCCATGTCGGCCAGGGCGACGAGGAAAAGCGTCGTCTTCTTGCCGCGGAGCATGTTGGCCAGAATCTGCGGCGAGATCTGCGCCTTGGCGCGCAGGGTGCGGAACTCGCGTTCGGCCTCGGCGTGATCGGGAGGCAGGGCGCCGTCCTGCTCGGCGACCCGCTTGCGGCCGGCGGCCAGCGCTTCCTCCAGCGTCGCGGGGTCCATGCCCGCGTTCTTCTCCATGATCCGATCCCGAAGCCGGGCCTCGACCATGAAGTACATCTCGTTCAACAGGTCGACGGGCAGGCTTTGCCGGTCGATCACCGCCTCATGGAGCGCAGGGTTGGCGGCGGCGCGATCGACGACGGTCTCGTGCGCCTCGCGCGACAGGACCGCGCCCTCGTTGCGGAGCAGAACCCCCAGCGTCTGGTCATCGCCACGCGCGACGATCGCGTCGGAAACCACGCTGGAAACGCTGCTGCGCTGGGAGATCGCCCGCAGGTGATCCTGACCCTGGGTGCGGGCCACGTGCAGCAGGTCGTCGTCGGTCAAGGCGCGGGAGTTGCGCAGAATGGGCGCGGCCACGGTGATCGTGTCGGCCGCCAGAGCGCGAGACAGGCCGCGCGGCGGGGTTTCCGCCTCGCCCAGGCGTTGGGCCAGCTCCATCTTGACCGCTTCTTCCATGTCGCCGGCCAGCTGGCTGAGCACCTCGTCGAAGAGGCCCATCTCCACGCTGTTGTACCCTTCGCCCTGGAAGAACAGGTCCGTCACGCCGCGTAGCAGCTCGCGACGTTTGGCGCTGGAGGGTTCGTTGGCCAGGGCGATGAGGTCGTGGATGCGCGACTTCATTGCAGGTCGCCATCCTTTTCGGCGGGGCCAGACCACTCACCGCCGTTCTGGACGCTCGGCCTCGCCTCCTCTTCGTCTTCGACGGGAGGGGGCGCGATGAGCACCATGCGGGACGGGCCGGCGGCGGGGATCGGGTCGGGCGACATCCCGAACTGACGCCCGACCGAGTAGGTCCGAGCGCCCACCTGACCCGGCTGGAACGCCGGGGCGGCGGCTACGGCGGGCTGCGCCGACGCGCCGAGGGCGTTCGGCGGCGGGGTGTCGTACAGGCTTTGCGGCAATGGCGCCCTGGGCGCAGGGGCCTGAGGCGTGACGCCGGCCGGACCGGTCGCGGCGGCCGCCTGCGGGCGCTGGGCTTGCGGTTGCGCCTGCTGGCGCGACCACCAGGGCTGCTGCTGCTGCGCCGTTCCAGCGGTGGCGGCGGCGGTGTCCCGCTTGCCGGTCCAACCGAGGGTGCGGCCGCCATAGCTGGCGCCGTTATAGAGCGGGGCGCGACCGTCGATCGCAGTCGGCGCACGGGCGGGCGCGGGGCCGTAGCGGTTCTCGCGCGCGCCGTCCGCGTGCGCAGCAGAGGCGCAGGCAAGGGCGGCGATGAGAACGGCGAAGCGCATGGCGCAATCCAGGCGGAGTCTTGTCAGACTCCTCTCCTAGGCTGCGGCGTTTAATCTTGGCCTAACGCCCCCGCCAAAAGTTCAGCAGTCGACGTTCCAGCGCTTCCATCGCCGCATGCAGGACCACGCCCAGCAATGCCAGCGTGAACAGGGCCGCGAAGACCTTGGCGGTTTGCAGGCGATTGTAGGACTCCAGGATTCGCCAGGCCAGGCCCTGGGCGCCGCCCGAACCCGCCACGAACTCGGCGACCACGGCGCCGATGACGGCCAGGCCGGCGGCGACCTTGTGCCCCTCCAGGAGCGCCGGAACGGCGGAGGGCAGGCGCAAGCGCACCAGCCGTTGCAGCGGCGTGGCGCCGTAGAGATCGAACAAACGCGCCAGGTCGGGATCAACGGACTTCAGGCCGCTGAGAGCGCCGGAGAAGATCGGGAAGAAGGCCACGACGGCCGCCAGGCCGATGACGGCGCGCTCGGGATGGTCGATGCCCGCCCAGATCGTGACCAGGGGCGCGATGGCGACCAGGGGGGTGACCTGCAGGGTGACCGCGATCGGGCGGACGGCGTCTTCGAGGAAACCGTTGAGACTTACCAGAAGCGCGAGCCCGCAGGCGATCAGACTGGCGATGATCAGCGCCAGCAAGGCGGTGGACAGGGTGGCCCAGGCCGAGCCGAGCAGAAGCGGCCAGGACGCCACCAAGGCCTCCCAGATCGCGCTGGGCGGCGGAAGCAGATAGGCCGGAACCGCCAGGGCCTTGCAGGCCAGTTCCCAGCCGGCCAGCAGGGCGGTGATCAGGATCAGCGGCGCGAGGATCCGGCTCATGCCGCGCGCTCCGAGGCCGCCGCCAGAAGCGTCGACACCGCTTCGGCGGCGGTGCGGAAGGTCTCGGTGGTGCGGAAGCCGGCAGGACGCTGAAGCGGCCCGTCGATCGCCACCTCGCCGGCGATGCGGCCGGGGCCCGGTGTCATGACCACCACCCGCCGCGCCATATAGACGGCCTCCTCGACATTGTGGGTGACGAACACAAGGGCCGGCGCGCGCTCTGCGGCCAGGGCCAGCACATCGTCGGCCAGCGCCCGGCGGGTGATCTCGTCGAGGGCCGCGAAGGGCTCATCCAGCAGCAGCAGTCGAGGGCGTGTCACTAGCGCTCGGGCTAGGGATGCCCGCATGGCCATGCCGCCGGAAAGCTGGCTGGGCCTGGCGCTCAGCGCAGCGCCAAGGCCGACTTTCGAGAGCGCGGCGTCAGCGGCCGCCAGGGCCTCGGCCCTGCCTGTTCCCGCCAGGACCAGCGGCAGCGCGACATTGTCGCGCGCCGAAAGCCACGGCGCCAGGGTCGGCGCCTGAAACACCACCGAGGTCTCGCCCTTGCCTGCGAGGCGGGAGACGGCGCCGCGCGTGGGCTGTTCCAGGCCCGCGAGGAGGCGCAGAGCCGTGGACTTTCCACAGCCGGAGGGGCCCACCAGAGCGACGATCTCGCCCGGCGCGAGCGCCAGATCGAACGGACCTAGCGCGCGCCCGCGGGCGTAGTCGACCTCGACGGCGGAGAGACTGGCGATGGGCGCGCTCATGGGCCCTTGGGCAGGAACTGCAGCGTGTAGGCCTTCTTGTAGTCCATGTCCGCAGGATAGACGCCCTGTTCGGACGTCACCTTGAAGAACTCGGCCCAGCGCGCGTCGGTCATCTGGCCCACATCGCCCTTGCCGCCGTTGGCGCTGACGATGCCGTAGGACCGCATTTTCTCGCGCGCTTGGTCGAGGACATCCTGGGTCATCTCCGGATTGTCCTTCAGGATCGCCGCGTCGCCGGGCTTGGGGTCCCCGTAGAGATACGAGGTCCAGCCTGCGGCGGTGGCTTCGACAAAGGCCTGCACGGCGGCCGGGTTCTTGGCGATCAGGCTGTCGGGAACCAGGGCGAACGAGGCGTAGGCCGGATAGCCGCTGTCGGCCAGCAGGAACACCGCCGGCTTGATCTTGCCTTCCTTCTCGATGAGGTACGGCTCGCTGGTGGCGTAGCCCTGCTGGACGACCCGCTTGTCGGCCAGGAACGGCGCGGACGAGTAGTTGTACTTGCGTACCTGATCGTCGGTGAAGCCGTACTTGGCCTTCAGCCAGACCCAGAAGGCCGTGACCGAGGCGTCGGACAGCAGGATCGGGCGGCCCTTCATGTCGGCGATGCCGTTGATGCCCTGGTCCGGGTGAGCGATCAGGACCTGGGGGTCCTTCTGCATGAAGGCCGCCACGGCTTTGACCGGGGCGTTCTCCTTGGCCAGGTTCATGATGATGAAGCTGTTGGAGCCGACGCCCACATCGACCGCGCCGGTGGCCAGCAGTTGCGGCACGTTCACGGCCGGGCCGCCCTGGATCAGGGTCACGTCCAGTCCGCGCTTCTTGTACTCGCCCGTGGCCAGCGCCTGATAGTAGCCGCCCAGCTCGGCCTGGGCGCGCCAGTCGGTGGCCAGCTTGATGGGCGTTTGACCGGCGGCGGCGTCTTCCTTCTTCGCGGGCGAACAGGCGGCGAGCATGGCCATCAGGCCCAGAGCGACAAAGGCGCGGCGCTGCATCGAGGACATCTCCCGTTATCCTCGGCCAAGTTAGGGGTGTCGGCGGGCAGTTCCAAGCCACAACCCAAACTACCCAGACGCAACGGCCGCGTCCGGCGAGCCTAGGCGGGCTTGTCGCCATCGCGGAGCGGATGCAGCCAACGCTCGATCTTGGCGTAAAGCACCTCGCGTTGGATGGGCTTGGCGACGTGATCGACCATGCCGGCGGCGTAGCAGCGCTCCACCTGGCGGGGCAGGGCGTCGGCGCTCATGGCGATGATCGGCGCCTTTCCGGTGGACGTGCGCAGGGCCTTGATCGCGCGTGTCGCCTGCAGCCCGTCCATCAACGGCATGTGGATGTCCATCAGGATCAGGTCGTAGGCGCCGGCTTCCGCCTTCTCCACGGCCTGCTTGCCGTTCTCCGCCAGATCGACCTCGTATCCGACCAGCGTGAGCAAGGCTGCGCCGATCTCGAGGTTGATGGGATGGTCGTCGACGATCAGGATCCGCGCCGCGCCCGGGGCCGGCGGTTTCGCGGGCTCAGGCGCTGGGGCCGGCTCGGCGACCGGGGCGCTGAGCTCCACCCAGAAGCACGACCCGCGACCGGGCACGCTGTCCACGCCGATCTTGCCGCCCATAACGTCGATCAGCGCCTTGGCGATCGCCAGTCCAAGGCCCGGGCCGCCGTGCAGGCGGCTGGGTGAGCTGTCCGTCTGCGAGAAGCGCTGAAACAGCAGACCCTGCTTGTCGAGCTCGATCCCGACACCCGTGTCGAGAACCTCGAAGCGCAGCCTGTCCTCGATATCGCCCGGTTCGATGATCAGCCGAGCGTCGATGCGGCCCTCTTCGGTGAACTTCACCGCATTGTTCAGCAGGTTGATCAGAACCTGCCTCAGGCGGTCGGCGTCGAGATCGTGCAAGACCCCGATGGGGTCGATGATCTCCACATCCATCGACAAGCCCTTGGCGCGCGCCTCGGGGGCCATGATCGCGACCGTGTCGCGCAGCAGCGCGGCGGCCGATGTGGGTCCCGGCAACAGCTCGATCTGGCCCGCCTCGACGCGCGAGAAGTCCAGGATGTCGTCGACCACGGTCAGCAGCGCCGCGCCGGCGCTGTCGATCAGATTGACCTGGCGCCGAGCGTCCGGGGGCAAGTCCTCGCGCGCCGCAAGCAGCTGGGCAAAGCCCAGCACGCTGTTCAGCGGCGTGCGGATTTCGTGGCTCATGGTGGCCAGGAACTCGGTCTTGGCCTCTGTGGCGGCCAGAGCGCGGCCGCGCGCGGCGCGGGTCAACTGCTCGCGGCGCAACAGCAGGCGCTTGAGCCGGTTCTGCTGGCCGAACGCCAGCCCGGCGGCCAGGCAGGTGTAGAACAGGACGCCCATGAACACCTGGATCGTCCGGGCCTGGATGACGGGGTCCTGGGCCGAGTTGAAGGAGGAAGAGCCGACCGATATGACCATCGGCATGATGATCCCGATCGTCAGAAACGCCGCGAGGGCCGCGCCGCGTGCGCCAAGCCTGTAGGCGGCGGCCAGAGTCACCGGAAACATCAAGACGGGGGGCGCGCCCGCAGCCGGATGCGCGCAGAGCAGGGCCACCGTCACGACGCTGAACATCAGCAGCAGTTTCTCTGACCAAGGGCGCTGGAACGAACGCCGATGTTCGGCGTCGATCAGCACCAGCGTGGCCGGAAGCGCGACAGCCAGGCCCAAGGCGCTGCGCAGGAGCCAATCCACCAGGCTCTCGGCGAAGGGCGCGCCGTAACCGAAATGCAGGACGGTCGCGCAGATCAGCGCCGAACCGGCCGCGATGGGCGTTGTGATCGCGGGCAGCTGGGCCAGAGCGCGAAGGGTTCGCACCCGAGGCGCGCCGTTCCAGAACCTGCGGAACGCCGCCCAGACCGCGCCGGCCTCCAGTCCGTCCACCGTGGCGAAAACCAGAGCCTTGAGCGGCCCGTCGCCTGCCTGCAGGCACACCGCCACATGGAAGATGACGAACACCGCGATCAGAACCAGGCGGCGAACGCTTGTCAGGGTGAGCAGGCCGGCGGCCAGAAAGGCGTTGGCGGGCCAGAAGGCGGCGACGCCCAGCGTCGTGCGGGTGAGGTTCTCGCTGAACACGATCGCGGCGGCGACCGCGAACGATAGCGCTAACAGAAGCGCTGTCTGCCGCCGTTCCTCGTGAGACGCTATACGCTGCGCCATCTTGAAACTGTCCCCAAGCGATCCGCGCCTCACGCCTCGGCGTTGATCCAGTTCAGGCCCGAGATCTGTGCAGGGCCTTGCATCGGTCACGCCGTGATCAGACGACCGTCACGGCGCCCACATTAAGACCGGACGCGCCCCAGGGGCCTAGCAATCGCCGGATGTGTCATTTCGTCGCACAGCTTGGCGCTGAGCTTGGCCGTGCGCCGTCCGGTCAGCCCGCCAGATTTTCCTTCTTCTCCTCAAGCTCCAGCCACTCCATCTCGGCCTGCTCCAGGTCGGCGCGCGCCTTGTCGAGGGCCTTCATCGTCTTGTCGAAGGTCGCGGGATCGCGGGTGTAGAGGTTCGGATCGGCCAGGGCTTCCTCAAGCTTGGCGATGATCGCCGGGCTCTTGGCGATCAGGGCCTCGCATTCCTCCAGGCGGCGCTGGTCCTTATAGGACAGCTTGGCGCTCTTCTTCGGAGCGGCCGGCGCGGCGGGGGCGGGCTTGGTCGCCGCCTTGGAGACGGGCGCGAAGGCGGTTCCGGACTTGGAGGCTTTGAAGAAGTCCGGGTTCTGGTCCATCAGGTCGGTCCAGCCGCCGGGTGTCTCCACGACACCGCCCTTGCCGTCCAAAGCGATGGTCGAACTGGCCAGCCGGTCGATGAAGTCGCGGTCGTGGCTGACCAGGATCAGCGTGCCGTCGAAATCGGCCAGCAGGTCCTCCAGGAGGTCCAGCGTGTCCATGTCCAGATCGTTGGTCGGCTCGTCCAGCACCATCAGATTGGTGGGATTGGCCAGCGCGCGGGCCAGCAAGAGGCGGTTGCGCTCGCCGCCAGACAGGCTGGTGACGGGCTGTCGCAGCTGGGCGTCGGTGAACAGGAATTCCTTGGCGTAGCCGGCCACATGCTTGGGGTGGCCGCGCACGATGATCGAGTCCCCGCCGCCGGGCGTCAGGAAGTCCCAGACGGTGATCTTGTCCGACAGGGCCATGCGGGCCTGGTCGATATAGGAGACCTCCAGATTGGTCCCCAACTGCACCGTGCCCGCGTCACGCTCCAGCTCGCCCAGCAGCAGCTTGACCAGGGTGGTCTTGCCCGCGCCGTTGGGGCCGACCAGAGCCACGCGATCTCCGCGCAGGATGCGGGTCGAGAAGTTCTCGACGATCGTCCGGTCGCCGAAACGCTTGGTGACGCCCTTGGCCTCGACCACCCGCTTGCCGGAGGTCCCGGCCGACTCCACGGCCATGGTCATGGTCCCGCGCAGTTCGCTCTGGCGGTCCTTCTTCTCGGCGCGCAGGGCCAGAAGCGCGCGGCGGCGGCCCTCGTTGCGGGCGCGGCGGCCCTGGACGCCTCGGGCCAGCCAAGCGTTCTCGCGCTCCAGCACCTTGTCCAGGCGCCGCGCCTCTTCGGCGTCGGCGGCCATGATCGACTCCGCCCAGGCCTCGAACTCCGAGAAGCCCTTGTCCAGGCGGCGGATCTTACGGTGCTCCAGCCAGAAGCAGCGCTCGGTCACGCGGTTGAGGAAGGCGCGGTCGTGGCTGACGATAAGGGCCGCGCACTTGGAGGCGGCCAGTTCGTCTTCCAGCGTCTGGATGGCGAAGATGTCGAGGTGGTTGGTCGGTTCGTCCAGCAGCAGCACGTCGGGCTGCTCGGCGAAGGCGCGGGCCAGCGCGGCGCGGCGGGTCTCGCCCCCGGACAGACCCTTGGCGCTCTTGTCGGGGTCCAGGCCGAAATCGGCCAGGGCGGCCTGGGCCTCGTAGTCCTGAGCGCCGCCCGCCGTCGCATAGTCCAGCAGGGTCTCGCCGGTGATCTCCGGCTCCTGGCTGACATAGACGACCTTGGCGCCGGGCTGGACGGCGCGTTCGCCGCTGTCGGCCTCGACGCCCTGGCCGGCCAGGATCTTCAGCAGGGTCGACTTGCCTGCGCCGTTGCGACCGACAAGGCAGGCGCGCACGCGCGGCTCCAGGGCCAGGTCCACCCCATCGAACAGGGGCTTGGCGCCGTCGGCGAGACGGACATCCTTGAGGGCGAGTACGGGCGCGCGGGCGGGAGAGGCCATGATCGTCTGGATACTGGGTCTAGGCTGCGGAATGTCGCGGGAGGAGAGGGCCTATAGCAGGCCCGCGACCGAAGGAACGCCAAATTCTCGATCGCAGCGCGTCGAGGGCCCGGGACTTCAGTTCCCGGGCGCGTTGACGTTGAAGCTGGCGTTGTTGCCGATCGCGGTCGAGACGCCCGTCACCTGGCGGCCGCTGGACGACACGGTGGTCGAGGACCTGGCGCCGACATCGGCGCTGTTGTTCTGGGTGTTGGTCACGCTCATGCGGCCGTTGCAGCGCGAGCAGGCGTAGCCGGTCACCGCATTGCCCATGGCGGTCGCCGTCGTCACCGCGTCATAGCCCTCGTGCCCGCCGAAGCTGGCGGTCGCCTCGACGCCGCCGCCCGTATTGGTCTGAATGTTGTCGAGCACGATTTCGGCCCCGACATTGTTGACCTGGGCGGAGTTACCCGCGGCGTAGGCCGTGGTCTGGGCCGCGCCGAACAGATACGACGTGCCCTCGGCCTGACCGCGGACATACGACGTGTTCCACTGGTGAGCCGCCACGTCGGCCAGCGGGCCGTCATTGCTGACCGCCAGATTGTTGCCCGTCGCCGTGGCCGCCGTCGCGGTCATGTAGCTGTTGCCGTAGGCGGTGAACTTGCTGGCCTGGGTCACGTCGGCGGTGTTGGCCTGGTCGGTGATCGCCCGGACCGCCGACTGGTTGGCGCCGGTCACGTTGATGTTGTTGCCCGCCGTGGTGGCGGTCACCGCGCTGGTTCCCGAGACGTAGCCGACGATCGCGCCGCCGTCGGCCAGCACGTTGGCCGTGGTCGACTGGCTGATCCGCGCGCCCGCCGAGCCGTTGTCCAGGGTCACCCCGGCGCTGTTGCCCATCGCCAGGGTCGAGACGGTCAGGTCGGCGGCCTCGGCGGTGGCGGCCTCGACCTGGCCACGCGCGGTGACGCCGGCCGAGTTGGTCTGCACCGCAAAGGCCGAGATCGTGCCGTTCGAGGCCGAAAGGGCGGCGGCGTTGCCGACCGCCGTGGTTCGAACCGCGCTCGACGCACCGGCGCTGGCGGCGACATCGACCACGCTATGGCCATAGACCACGCCCTGATTGTCCTGGTTCGACGTCACAGCGGCGTCGGCGTTGGTCACGCCGACCGAGACGCCGTTGGCCTGGGCGGTGGTGCTGGCGGTGACGCCGTCGCTCACCGTCTGGACGTTGAGGCTTTGCTCCGAAAAGATCTCGCCCAGATTGATCTGGTTGTTGAGAACCGGGCTCGGCGTCGTCGTCTGGCTAGTAGCGACCCCGCTTAGCATCACGGATATCGGGATCGCGGCGAGCGTTCCAGCGAGACGGGTCATCGCGGGTCTGCGCATTGTTCGTTCCCAGATTGTTGTAGGCCGGCGTGAAGGCGCCCGTCTGACCGACGGTGGCGTCACCGAACGGATCAAAGCGCAGGCAGCTTTCCGGACCGGGCATGCCGTAGAGATTGGCGGCCATCTCGACGGTGGCGCGCTCGATCAGGGCGCGGACCGCCAGCTGCATCGGCTCCAGCGCCCCGCGACCGGCCGAGATGTCGAAGAGATTGCCATTGAGGAAGTCGAAGACGCCGGCGCTGACTTCGCGACCGACCACCTGCTTCTGATAGGAGATGACATCCACGACCTCGAGGGTGCGGGTGTTCACCAGCCGCAGGTCCAGCGCGATGTTCATGATGAAGACGCGGCGGCGGAAGTTGCCCTTCAGGCCGTCGGTGTCCTTGTCGCCGGCATAGGCGTCAATGCCGGCCGAGCGGATGTTGTAGTTCAGCTCGGTGATGCCGCCGATGACATAGAAGTCCGAGCCCGGCACCTGGCCGGCCAGGATCTTGCGGAAGTCGGCCGGCGCGTCGGGCGCGGGGTTGGGGCGATCCGAGATCAGCTTGTTGTTGGCGTATTTCAGCTCGAACTCCGACACCGAGGTGTCGAAGCGTTCGACCAGCGGCATGCCGGCCTTGGCGAAGGCCGAGACCGCCATCAGCGAGGCGCCCTGGGTGACCTTGCGGCCCGAGCCGTCGGACTCTTCCTTACCGGTATAGTCGGCGATCCGGCCGATCGCGATGCGCGGGGCGACGATACGGTTCGTGCGCGCATACTGGTTCAGGCAGACGAGCGCGGAAGAGTAGTCGGTGGGATTGGCCGTCACCGGCGCTGTGCCAATGGGCTTGGCGTAGTTGCCCGCCGTCGAAGCCACCGGCGTGCTGCCGCAGGCGCTGAGCGCCGCGGTGGCCAGCAGGGCCAGGACCGCGCCTGTGCGCTTGACCATCATTTCGGAGTACCGCCCTTCACGACGTTCGCGCCGGCGGTGACATTGCCGCTGTTCACCTGGCTGGAATTGACGATGACGGTGTTGTTGTTGCCCTGGGTGATGACCGTCAGATTGTTGCCGATCGCGGTCGAGCCGGCGTAACCGCCCACGGCGCCGACGCCCGAATAGGCGTCCAGCGAGCCCGAGCTGCGGCTGGACGAGAAAACGCTCTGGTCCGAGCCGGTCAGCATGACGCCGTCCACGACCACCCGGTTGCCGTTGGCGTCGCGGGTCGAATACTCGACCATCCGGCTTTCCTGGCCCGAGCTGCGGCCATAGCCGGCGTTGAACGAAGCCGAATTGGTCGACATCGATTGGGCCGCGGCGACGCCGCTTGCGCCGAGCGTGACGGCGGCGACGACCATCGCCCCACGCGTCTTGATGTTCCGATGCCAGGCCATGAGAGGCTCCGCGACTGTCGACACGGAGCGGCAAGCAACCCTCGTGCCAAAAAGATACAGCATGAGGGATAGCCCCAAGGTCTCGAAAAAATGGTTAAGCCCCGCGACGGGGTTCGAATCGTCGCGCGAGCCCCTAGATAGAAGTCATGGACCAGCCCCAGCGCCCCGAGCCGATCTTGAACGCGCCCTGGCCGGCGCTGCTGGTGGCGGCGGCCGTGATCATTCCGCACCTTCTGCTGCAGGGCGCCAGCCAGGAGGTGATCTACTCCCTGGCCCTGGTCCCGCGCGAGTTCTGGGAAGGACGCTGGACCGGCGCGGTCACCATGCTGTTCGTGCATGGCGGCTGGATTCACGCGATCATGAACGCCGCCTTTGGTCTCGCTTTCGGGGCGCCGGTCTCCCGCGTGCTGGGACTGAATGTCCGGGGAGGCGGAATCTTCTGCCTGTTCTACCTCGTCTGCGGCGTGATCGCGGGGGTGGGCTTCGCCGCGATCCATCCTGAGGGCATGAGCCCGGTGGTTGGCGCTTCCGGTGCGATCGCTGGCCTGATGGGCGCAGCCGCGCGCACGATGGATAGCGCGCCCGGCCAGCTTGGACCGATGTTTGGTCCGCGTGTGATCTCGCTGGGCCTCGGCTGGCTGGTGGTCAACCTGGTCCTCGCCGTCACGGGCAGTCTTCTGACCATGGGCGCGGGCGGCGTCGCCTGGGAGGCCCATCTGATCGGCTTTGCGGTCGGCGTCCTGTTGATCGGGCCTTTCGCCCGCTGGGCCGGACCGAGCGCTCAGATCGCCGATCCGCACTGATCGTCGAGCCCCATTGATTGAAAGGCCGCTTTGGAGGACCCTCGTTCTATAAAGAACAAGGGAGGACATGCTGTGCTGGTTTCTCAGATCCTCAAAGACAAGGGTGATCTCGTGTTTACCGCCTCGCCTCAGGAGACGGTCGGCGCTGCGGCGGCGCTGCTGCATACCCGAAAGGTCGGCGCCATGGTGGTGGTCGACGACAAGGAAGCCGTCGTCGGCATCGTCTCCGAGCGCGATATCGTCCGGATGGTGGCCAAGGAAGGCGCGGCGGCGCTTACCAAGCCGATCAGCGGCTGCATGAGCGCCAATGTGGTCTTCGCTCAGCCCGACGAGACCATCGATGCGCTGCTGGAGCGGATGACCGACCGCCGCATTCGCCACTTGCCGGTCGTACAGAACGATCGTTTGGCGGGGATCATCTCGATCGGCGATCTGGTGAAGTACAAGATCCAGGCGACCCAAGCCGAGGCTGAGGGGCTGAAGGCCTATATCGCCGCGGGCTAAGGCCAGCCGACGGACGTTCGACGGCGTCTGAAGGCTGGTCGTCTATATATAGAGAGAGACGGGGGCGACCTGACGGCAGCGTCGGGCGCTCTCTTCAAGGCGCTCTATATGTGTCCGATCCGAACATGAAGCGCTGTCAGCCTTCTATGAGTTCTGCGCCCGCCCCGTTGGCGGCGTCAGCCAGGCTGTAGCCTTCGAGCACCGCAGCCGTGGCGTCGCGCGCACGCAGCAAGGCCTCGCGCAAGGCGCAGGTGGCCAGGTCGCGACAGTCCTCACAGCGTCGGAAAGCGGTTCGACTGACGCATGGGGTCAGCGCCAGGGGGCCGTCGACCAGGCGGATGATCTCGGCGAAGCTGATCGCGTCGGCGTCGCGCGCCAGCACATAGCCACCGAACTTGCCGCGCCGGCTGATGACCAGTCCTTCGCGCGAGAGAGACAGCAGGATCGCTTCCAGGAACTTGCGCGGCGCGTCGGCGCGCTCGGCGAGCTCGCCGGCGGTGACCTGGGTATCGGCCCGCGCCAGTTCGATCATGGCGCGGAGCGCGTAGCGAGCCTTCTGAGACAGCATGGTTGCAGGGCGCCTTCATCGAGCGAGCAGGGGTCTATAGCGCGCGCGCTCTATAGACTGGTCCGCGTTCTGAGCGAGGCGCGGTCGCCGCGCAAGTCTTGCATGACGTTGTTCATGCACAGGGAATGCGGGCGGATGGGGATGAAACGCTGATTTCGCGCTTGCCGCCTCGGGGGAGGGGGCCTAGAAGCCGCCCCTCGCTTCGGGGCGGCGCGCCACGGACCGGAACTTAAGTCTCTCGGGGCTTGTGTTTCGAAACGTGGATCGCTAATCTCCGCAGCCTCAGTCGAATCTCTTCGATCTCGCGGCGCTCCTATGGCGCGCCAACGGTGTTTTTTGCGCTCCGATCTGGCCTGGCTGGTGAGGAAAACAAAAATGAAAAGTTCGGTTGACCCAGGAATTCGGTTTCGCTAGAAGCCGCGCTCCTTGAAATACAAAAGATGTTCGCAAGAGCTTCCAAGTATTTCTCCCAGAAGAGCTCAGCTTTTTCTTTGAAAAAGTCGCTTGACTGGCTCCGGTGACTTCTTTAGAAGCTGCCGGCTCCGCAGAAAGCCTTCGGGCCGGACCGGCGGAGAAAGTCAGAGAGTTTTGAAAAAAACGATTTGACACGGAATTCGGGGTTGGATAGATAGCCGCCTCCGCCGACATCGGGCGCTAAACGATGGGGCCGCTGAGGCGGTTCGGGTCTTTGACATTGTTGAATTG